>NZ_JBYEZL010000001.1:0-1213450 GCF_057624735.1 Bacillus sp. LQ01
TCAAGAGGTTAGGGGTTCGACTCCTCTCGGGCGCGCTTTTATTAACGGGAAGTGGCTCAGCTTGGTAGAGCACCTGGTTTGGGACCAGGGGGTCGCAGGTTCAAATCCTGTCTTCCCGATATTCCCAAAAAACATGGGGCCTTAGCTCAGCTGGGAGAGCGCCTGCCTTGCACGCAGGAGGTCAGCGGTTCGATCCCGCTAGGCTCCACTTTATTTAATATATGTCTCGGAGGTATACCCAAGTTCGGCTGAAGGGATCGGTCTTGAAAACCGACAGGCGGTGAGAATCGCGCGGGGGTTCGAATCCCTCTACCTCCTCCATTTTTTCTTTAATGGTTTAGACATATAATAATAAAATATTTATTTTTTCCTTCATGGAGGTATACCCAAGTTCGGCTGAAGGGATCGGTCTTGAAAACCGACAGGCGGCGAGAGTCGCGCGGGGGTTCGAATCCCTCTACCTCCTCCATTTTTTAAAACTTTATATTGTCGCGGGGTGGAGCAGCACGGTAGCTCGTCGGGCTCATAACCCGAAGGTCGCAGGTTCAAATCCTGTCCCCGCAACCAAATGGTCCCGTGGTGTAGTGGTTAACATGCCTGCCTGTCACGCAGGAGATCGCCGGTTCGACCCCGGTCGGGACCGCCATTTATGTTGGCTCGGTAGCTCAGTCGGTAGAGCAGAGGACTGAAAATCCTCGTGTCGGCGGTTCGATTCCGTCCCGAGCCACCATTTTTTTATGCCGGCTTAGCTCAATTGGTAGAGCAACTGACTTGTAATCAGTAGGTTGGGGGTTCAAGTCCTCTAGCCGGCATCATTTAGGGGCATAGTTTAAAGGTAGAACTGAGGTCTCCAAAACCTCCAGTGTGGGTTCGATTCCTACTGCCCCTGTAAAGTATATGGGCCTATAGCTCAGCTGGTTAGAGCGCACGCCTGATAAGCGTGAGGTCGATGGTTCGAGTCCATTTAGGCCCACCATATATTATTCCGCAGTAGCTCAGTGGTAGAGCTATCGGCTGTTAACCGATCGGTCGTAGGTTCGAGTCCTACCTGCGGAGCCATGGCCCGTTGGTCAAGTGGTTAAGACACCGCCCTTTCACGGCGGTAACACGGGTTCGAATCCCGTACGGGTCATACAAAAAAGAGTCAGCATTATGCTGGCTCTTTTTTATTTTGTTAATCCTTTTTATTACGTTACTTTCCAGAAATAAATAAAGGAATTTTGGAAAAGCTATGGTATGTATAAAAAGGAGGAAATAAATAATGACACGAGTTAGAGACTTAATGAGTACCCATATTGTACATTGTACACCGCTAGACAATGTATATGAGGCAGCTGTTAAAATGAAGGAAGAATCAGTTGGATTAATTCCTGTTGTTGAAAATGAGCAAGTTGTTGGGCTTGTTACTGATCGTGATTTAGTCGTTCGAGGGATTGCTGAAAAACATCCTGGATCTAATAAAATTACAAATGTAATGACAACAAATATTATCTCAGTTTCTCCAAATGATTCTATTGAAAAAGCTACAGAGCTAATGGCACAGCATCAAATTAGACGATTACCAGTAGTTGATAGTGGTCAACTTATTGGCATGTTAGCACTAGGAGATTTAGCTATAAGGGAATCAGCAGATGATCAAGCTGGATTTGCCTTGAGTGAAATCTCAGAGCGTACAGAGTAAATTGAAACTTTAATTAACCGAGAGTTTAATGGTCACTCATAAAGAGCTAAATTATATATAAATTTCAGATACATTATTCTAGCATATATGGATTAAACTAATATGTTAGCGTGATGTATCTGAGACATTATATAATAAGGATACGGTTAATAATTTCGACATTTTTTTAAAATTTGTTATTCTTAATTTTTAATAAGAGAAAAGATGATATACTGATAGATATAAGTATTATGATAGATTTTGAATATAACAATATTAATTTTTAGTGGTGCGATAATAAATTAATATTTCCTACATAGATGAAAAGGGAAGGGGAATTATATGAAGGCTGTACAGGGCGATCCAAATTGGAATTTGGTTACAGATACATATATAGAACCAAATAATTTCGCTGAATTATTTTCTTTGCTTGTACCTTGTCACCCAAAAGGTGAGGGGAAAGAACGAACTATATTAGTATGGAAAGAAAAAGAATTTTATAAAGAAGAAAATTTAGCGGCATTTATCGTATATGGCATGAATAAAGCAAAGAAATTACCGCAGTTTCATAAAGATGAAATTCCAACTTTAGTGCGTATTCTTCGCTTATGCCAAGAGATTGGTTGGTATGAAGAGGCAAATGATTTTATGATAGCGCAAGGATTAGCTGAGTTTGTTCATACTTCATTGGAATATGAAACATGGGATCTTTTGACGCAATCAGTTGCTTTAAATTATTTAATTATTAAATATCGTATAGGTGAATTGACAGATAGGGATATTGAAATTTGGGATAGAGTTAAATTTAATGAGAAGTGTATAACCGATTGTAAACATTTATTATCTCATAAAGAAGTATTGGAATTTACATTCTTTTATATGTGCAAGAGAGCGAAATCATTATCAAAAGAGCAATTAAATAGTGATATGATGAGTTTAGCAATGTATTGTAATACTTTTGTATATGATTTGTATACACATGATTTATTACGGAAATATCGTAAGTGTACAGATTTCCTATCATATTATGGACCTAGTCAGGCAGTTTTAGCATGTCAAAGAGCTGTATTATCTCAAATTTCCGATCGCTTAGACCCATTAAAGACAACACATGTAGATGATTATTTATATGTGATGAAAGAAATGATGGAGCATATGACGATAGGAGTAATGGATCGATATGGTCATTTTATTGGAAAGCTACTATCTTATGTGCCATTTTTCGAAATGATACAAGTTCCACAGCATGCATATTATTGTGAAGAATTACTGTATATTTGTAAGGGCATTGAATATAAAGAAGAAACACTACGCAATTATATATTTATACAATTACATGATTGTTTACCATCATTCTTTAGGCTATTTCTTAAAAATAAGCGTTACGCAACGATTCATGATATTCTTTTCTATTGGTGCGATGACGAACAACGAATGAGCTTAGAGAAAAAATATAATCTGAGCTTTATTTATGAAAAATATGCTTGTGGATAAACAATATTTTCGATATGAAAAATTAATATAAATTAAAAAGGATCTCCAGTTTATGTGAGATCCTTTTTTGTTAGTAAAACAAGGAGAAAGTGATTAAGACAAGAAAAAACATTCCATATAGGAGAAGTTGTTCAGTATAACTTCCTTGTATACCAAAAAAAGTATTGGCTTTCTTATACAAATTCAATATGTATTTTATTGGAGTATCTTTGAAAGATTGGTACACAGTGTCTCCTCTTTCTAAGCTTCTTGTTCTTGTTTTTGTTTTTGGTTATAAGGGACATTAATATATCTAGCTACAAATAATAAAACAGCCATAAAGAATACTGGAAATACAGTAGATAAATAAAAGCCATTACTAATTATATTTGTTATGAGAGCACTCAAAAGAAAAATAGCATTATAAATATGGGCAATTTTTTGTTTTAGTTGCACTTGAAATGATTCCATCATAATTTCTAATGCAACAAAAGCAATAATAATAGATAAAAATACAATGTTTGTATTGTAAATGATTAAACAACAGATTAAACCTAAAAAGGCTACGTATTCAATTATAAGAGGTATATTGCGTGGCATACAATTTACCTAACTAAATATGGCAGTGGATTTACTGCATTTGTTTTTTCAAAATTCCATTCTCCATTATGTAATTCAAAATGAAGATGCTGCCCGTATGAATGACCTGTGTTTCCCATATGACCTATTAATTGTCCAGTTTGTACTTGATCACCAGCTTGTACAGTGCGATCCTTCATATGAGCATAAACAGTTGTATATAATTTCCCATTGATTTGATGCGCAATGAAAACAACATTGCCATAGCTAGCTGAATAATAAGATTTCACAACTTTACCTGCAGCAGCAGCTTGGATAGAGACGTTTCCTGGAGCGGCAATATCTATACCATAATGCATTTGTTCCCAGCGTATATCAAAGGTTGAGCTAATTCTTCCTTGAGCAGGGAATTTGAAAGCAGCTGGAATTGATGAAGGTTGATCTGTTTTAGCTTGTGGTTGATTTTGTACTACATAGTGTTTTGCTACATATCCGTATCCTGTGCCAAAACGAATTTTATACCAAGTTCCTACAGTTTCTACTACTTGTACTTGTGTACCGTTTTGTAATGAACCGAGTAGAGGGCTACTTGTACTAGCGTTGCTACGTACATTTAGATTAGGTGTTGCAACAGTATATTTTGTATTATTTTGAACGGTGATTCCTTTTACTAAGGGTTGTGAACCATTAGAGATGAATGCTTTTTGTACGTAACCTGTTTGGCCATTATGCGATATTTTATACCATTCGCCTTGATCTTCTTGAATGGTAATAAACTTGCCATTTGGTAATACATCTAAAATGGAAGATTCTAAATTAGGTTCAGAGCGAACGTTTAATGCATTAGCATTAACGATGTATTGATCATTAGAATGAAGTTTGTTTTTTAGTAAAATAGCATCTTTTTGTACATAACCTACTTTATTATGAACAGATACTTTATACCACTCATTAGTTGTTTCAAGGATGTTCACTTTTGTATTAAAGCGAATTGTATCAATTGATGTGCTTTTTACGTTATCTTCTGTATGTAATGCTACTTGATCGACTTTGACATACCCAGTTTTAATATTAGATAATTGTTCAGCGTTTGCTTTTTGTACATTTGTTTCACCCATAGAAGGAAGTAAAGAAGCAATCGCTACAGTAGTTGCTGTTAAAGCAGTAGCTTTCATATTCATGGAATAGAGACCTCCTCTAGTTGTATAGTTGTAATTTTATTATAGTATAAAGATATAATATAGTGGGTGTATTCACATAAATGTAATATGAAATCAATATAAAAATAAATTTTTTGAGGATAATGATTCCTTCTTATGCAATTAATTGGGGTTTTATTTTCTAAAATAGAATGTATGTATTGTATAAATTTGATATTCTGTTAATAATTAAGAAAATTAAAAAAGTTGATGATGTCTTATTAGGGTGTTATACTGACAGTGATAATTATATAGTTTGCTAGGAGAGCTGGTGTTGCCAGCTGAGAGTAGGCCGTAAGCCTTTGATCCTTTTTATTACCTGATCTAGATTATGCTAGCGTAGGGAAGCAATTCGGACACTAACAATGAGTCCCCGTTTCTTTGCGTATAGAAACGGGGCTTTTTTATTTGAAAATTTCATATTGAAACCACTAGGGGTGCTTGATTTGCTGAGAGAGGAATAATCCTTAACCCTTACAACACCTGATCTAGGTAATACTAGCGAAGGGAAGTGGAACATCGAATAAATGTATAACTTTATTTGCTGTAACCACTTCTTATATATAGAAGTGGTTTTTTATTTAGATACATATATTGAAAGGGGATAGAGAAATGAAATTTTGCGATAGATTATTAGAAACTGTGCAACCGGTTTGGGAGATGAGTCATAATCATCCGTTTGTAGTAGGTATGGGAGATGGCACGTTAGAAAAAGATAAATTCCAGTATTATATTATTCAAGATTATTTATATCTGCTAGATTATGCAAAGTTATATGCGATTGGTGTTGTAAAAGCAACGAATCCACAAGTAATGGGAAAGTTCGCTGAACAAATTGATGGAATATTAAATGGCGAAATGACAATCCATAAACAATATGCAAAAAGACTTGGAATTTCTATAGAGGAGATAGAGTCTGCGAAACCATCTGCTAAAAATTTAGCTTATACAAATTACATGATGTCTGTATCTCAAAATGGCACACTTGCGGAATTAATAGCAGCGCTTCTTCCATGTATGTGGAGCTATTGGGAAATTGGAAAGCGTTTAAATGATATTCCTGGAGCAAGAGATCATGAGTTTTTTGGTGAGTGGATTCAAGGATATAGTTCGGGAGAATACGGTAATCTGTGTATTTGGTTAATAGATTTATTAAATGAAATGGCAGTGGGAAAGTCTGAGACAGAACTAGAAAGATTAGAGGAGATTTTCTTATATTCCAGTCGATTTGAATATTTATTCTGGGATATGTCCTATCGTAAGGAGATGTGGGGATTTGAGGAGCAAGAACATACTACAGTTTCATAATGTTTCTTTTCATTACGATGAGAAACCAATCATCCATGAATTAAATGCTTCTATACATGAGAAAGAGTTTGTCAGTATTATCGGACCGAGTGGATGTGGGAAAAGTACTTTATTTCGCCTTATTACAGGTCTAGAAAAGGTAAGTACTGGACAGATAGAACTGACAGAAACAAAGCACCATCCTGTAGGATATATGCCGCAAAAAGATATGCTTTTGCCGTGGAGAACAATTATTGAGAATGCTGCCCTGCCGCTAGAGTGCCAAGGTGTACAGAAGAAAGAAGCACAAGTAAAGGCAAAGGAACTGTTACATAAATTTGGTTTGCAAGGGTATGAGAAAAAATATCCGAAAGATTTATCTGGTGGTATGAGACAACGTGTATCTTTTATTCGAACTTTATTAACAGGCGGGGAAATATTGCTGTTAGATGAACCATTTAGTGCGTTGGATGCTTTAACGAAGACCTCTTTGCAAGAATGGTTGTTTGAACAATGGCAAGAGTGGGAAAAAACAATTTTATTCATTACTCATGATGTTGAAGAAGCGTTATTTCTTTCAAACCGAGTTTTAGTAGTGGAACAGCAGCCGATAACGACTTTGACTGAGCGGACTGTACCGCTTGATCATAACAGAACACGAAAAGATTTATATAAACCGGAAGTATTAGCGCTGAAAGATGAGCTTCTTAGTATGTTACAAAGGCAGGTACTTGTGTGATGAACCGATTGAAAGAATTAGTTCCTGCTATTACACTTTCTAGTATTTTACTAGCTGTGTGGGAAATAGGAGCAAGAATTGTAGATGAGATGTACATTTTACCGTCACCTTCTGCGATTGTAATGAAGATATGGAAACTAAAAGACATATTATTTACAGTTCATTTACCTGCAACGTTATACGTCGTTTTAATAGGTGTTGTTATCTCTATCGTATTAGGTGTAGGGCTAGCGATGTTAATGAATGCGAGTACATGGATGGAGAGAGCATTTTATCCATTATTAGTTGCTTCACAAACGATTCCGATTACTGCGCTTGCTCCGCTATTTGTTTTATGGTTTGGATACACAATTTGGAGTAAGGTTGTTGTCACAGTTTTAATTACGTTTTTCCCAATTGCGGTCAATACGTATGATGGACTGCGTAGTACGAAAAAAGAATGGGAGGAGCTCTTAGTTACATATGGAGCAACAAAAAGAGATATTTTTCTTAAATTAAAGTTGCCGTCTGCTCTTCCTTATTTTTTCTCAGCTTTACAAATTGCAGTTCCGCTTAGTGTTATCGGAGCAGCAATTGGAGAATGGCTCGGTGCACAAGCTGGGCTTGGATATTTCAGTAAGAGAATGATGACGCAGTTAGATGGAGCTGGCGTATTTGCACCTATTGTATTGTTATCATTATTAGCTATTTTCTTCGTCGTAATTATTTCCATATTAGAAAAGAAATTCATTAGTTGGAGGAAGTATTCATGAAATTTTTAAAGCGCATCTTTGTGTTTACATTATTAATTGCAATAATTGCAGGATGTTCGAGTAATTCAGCATCAGACAAAAGTAAAAAAGAGAAAGAAATAACAGTCATGTTAGATTGGTATCCAAATGCGGTACATAGCTTTATCTATGCAGCAATTGAAAAAGGATACTTTAAAGAAGAAGGTGTAAAGGTAAATATTAAATTCCCTTCTAATCCGACTGATCCATTAACGCTGGCAGCAGCAGGGAAGGTAACAGTTGGCTTGTATTATCAGCCAGATGTTGTTATGGCGAGAGCGAATGAGCAAATTCCAGTGAAATCAATTGGAGCTGTCGTACGTTCACCATTAAATCATGTTGTATCACTGAAATCAGCGGGCATTCAATCACCGAAAGATTTAGAAGGAAAAACAGTAGGATACTCTGGAACACCTTTAAGTGAGATGTATTTAAAAACGATGGTAAAAGAAGCTGGTGGTAATCCTGATACAGTGAAAGTAGTTGATGTTGGATTTGATTTAGTACCAGCATTAATTACGAAGAAAGTAGATGCGGTAACAGGGGCATACATTAACCATGAAGTACCTGTTATGCGTCATGAAGGCCATGAACCAGCGTACTTTAATCCAGCTGATTACGGAGTACCAAACTACCATGAGCTTGTGTTTGTAACAGGTGATAAAACGTTGAAAAAAGATAAAGAAGCGTTGCAAGCTTTCTTACGTGGTACGAAAAAGGGCTATGATTTCATGAAGAAAAACCCAGATGAAGCATTGAATATTTTATTAAATCATCAAGAAAAAGAAAACTTCCCACTTGTGCCAGAAGTTGAAAAGGAAAGTATGAAAATTTTATTAGAGAAGATGGAAACGAAAGATGAGCCATTCTTATCAGATTCAAAAGAATCTTGGGAGAAACAAAATAAGTGGCTGAAGAACAAAGGAATGACGAAAGAAACCGTCCCAGCCGATGAACTATTCGAAAATATTTTAAAGTAGACGAATGAATATGAAAAATGAGCTCCACGTAATCTCAAATGGCCATATGCCATTCGAAGAGTTAGTGAATGTAGCGATGCAAATTGAGAGTGAGATTGATTATTTGCATATTCGTGAGCGTGAGAAGAGTACGAAGGAATTATATGAAGGTGTGGAAAGTCTATTAATGGAGGGCTTTCCGGCTTCTAAAATTGTCATAAACGATCGAATTGATATTGCAATTTTATTAAATATACCTCGTGTTCAACTAGGATATCGAAGTACAGATGTAAAGTCAGTGAAAGAAAAGTTTTCGTATTTGCATGTCGGTTATTCTGTGCATTCGCTAGATGAAGCAATAGTAGCTTTTAAAAATGGAGCGGATTCACTCGTTTATGGCCATGTATTTCCGACAGATTGTAAAAAAGGTGTGCCAGCGAGAGGGCTTGAAGAAATTTCAGACATTGCAAGGTGTTTATCTATACCGATTACAGCAATTGGAGGAATTACCCCAGAAAACACAGTGGATGTTCTTACTAACGGTGTAAGTGGTATAGCAGTTATGTCTGGAATTGTAAGTAGTAGTAACCCGTATAGCAAAGCGAAATCTTATAAGGAATCAATAAGAAAGTGGGCGGAAAAACATGTGTGAGAAGTATGATGTAGCGATTATTGGTGGTGGTGTAATTGGCAGTTCAGTTGCACATTTTCTAGCAGAAAGAGGACATAAAGTAGCGATTGTGGAGAAGCGAAGTATTGCATCGGAAGCTTCCAAAGCAGCTGCTGGTTTACTTGGTGTTCAGGCAGAATGGGATGCGTATGATCCGCTATTTGAACTTGCTAGAGAAAGCCGAGCTATATTTCCACAACTTGCAGCAGTTTTACGTGAAAAGACGGGTGTTGATATTGGATATGAAGAAAAAGGAATTTATCGTATTGCTCAAAATGAAGATGAGAAGGAAAGAATTCTTCACATTATGGATTGGCAGCAGAAAACAGGTGAAGATTCTTATTTTCTAACGGGAGACCATGTGCGGGAAAAAGAGCCATATCTATCTGAATCTATTATAGGAGCAGTATATTATCCGAAAGACGGTCATGTTATTGCACCAGAGCTTACGAAAGCATTCGCACATTCTGCGGCAATTTCCGGTGCTGATATATATGAACAGACAGAAGTATTTGATATCCGTATTGAAAATAATAAAGTGACTGGAGTTATTACAAGTGAAGGTATTGTCACATGTGAGAAAGTCGTTATTGCAGGAGGTTCATGGAGCACGAAGTTACTCAGTTATTTTCACCGCGATTGGGGTACATATCCAGTTAAAGGAGAAGTGGTTGCGGTAAGAAGTAGAAAACAACTTTTAAAAGCACCTATTTTTCAAGAAAGATTTTACATTACTCCAAAGCGCGGTGGACGTTACGTAATTGGGGCAACAATGAAGCCACATACGTTCAATAAAACTGTGCAGCCAGAAAGTATAACTTCTATATTAGAGCGTGCTTATACAATATTGCCAGCTTTAAAAGAAGCAGAATGGGAAAGCACATGGGCAGGATTAAGACCACAATCGAATCATGAAGCTCCTTATATGGGAGAGCATGAAGAAATAAAAGGTTTATATGCTTGCACGGGCCATTATCGAAATGGTATTTTATTAAGTCCTGTTTCTGGCCAATATATGGCTGATTTAATAGAAGGAAAGCAAGAGAATCATTTGCTAGATTCATTGCTTTCTAGAAGAGTTTAGAAAGGGGATGGAAGTTTGAACTTAAAAATTAATGGTAACCAAATTGAAGTGCCATCGAGTGTAAAAACAGTAGCTGAGCTACTTACACATTTAGAGCTAGATAACAGAATTGTTGTAGTAGAGCGTAATAAAGATATTTTACAAAAAGATGATCATACAGATACATCTGTTTTTGATGGAGACCAAATTGAGATTGTAACTTTCGTAGGAGGCGGTTGATTATGTTAAACATTGGACCATTTTCATTTCATTCTAGACTTTTATTAGGAACAGGTAAATTCCCTGATTTTGACGTGCAGCAAAAGGCAATTGACGTTTCTGAAGCTGAAATTTTAACGTTTGCAGTACGTCGTATGGATATCTTTGATGCAAAGCAACCTAATTTATTAGAGAAACTTGATGTGAAAAAATATACGTTATTACCAAATACAGCAGGGGCAAAAAACGCTGAAGAGGCTGTTCGTATTGCAAAATTAGCAAAAGCCTCTGGGCTTTGTGACATGATAAAGGTAGAAGTTATTGGTGATGATAGAACGTTATTACCTGATCCGGTAGAAACGTTAAAGGCATCTGAAATGTTACTAGAAGAAGGATTTATCGTACTTCCGTATACATCTGATGATGTTGTATTAGCACGTAAATTACAAGAGCTTGGCGTGCATGCGATTATGCCAGGAGCATCTCCAATCGGATCAGGACTTGGTATTGTAAATCCATTAAATTTGAGCTTCATTATTGAACAAGCGACAGTACCAGTTATCGTTGATGCCGGTATTGGTAGTCCAGCTGATGCAGCATTTGCAATGGAATTAGGAGCAGATGGCGTGTTATTAAATACAGCTGTATCAGGAGCAAAAGATCCTATTAAAATGGCAAAAGCAATGAAATTAAGTATTGAAGCAGGCCGTTTAGGATTTGAAGCAGGTCGTATTGCACGTAAGCGTTGTGCAACTGCAAGTAGTCCTTTAGAAGGAATGAGCGTAGTTGAATAATCGATATTCTCGCCAAGAACTATTTTCTCCAATTGGAGAAGAAGGACAGCAAAAGATAAGAGAAAAGCATGTGCTTATTATCGGTGCAGGTGCATTAGGTAGTGCAAATGCAGAGATGTTTGTAAGAGCAGGTGTTGGCAAGATAACAATTGTTGACCGTGATTATGTAGATTGGAGTAATTTACAAAGACAACAATTGTATGCAGAGAGCGACGTAAAGAATAATCTTCCAAAAGCTATAGCGGCTAAAAAACGTTTAGAAGAGATTAATAGCGATGTAACAATAGAAGCTCTCGTTCAAGATGTAACAGCTGAAGAGCTAGAAGAACTTGTTATAAATGTTGATGTAATTATTGATGCGACTGATAATTTCGAAACGCGCTTTATTGTAAATGATATAGCACAAAAATATTCTATTCCATGGATTTACGGTGCATGTGTAGGTAGTTACGGTCTTTCTTACACAATCCTTCCTAGTAAAACACCATGTTTATCATGTTTATTACAGTCGATTCCGCTTGGCGGGGCAACATGTGATACAGCGGGTATTATATCACCTGCTGTATCTCTTGTCGTTTCTCATCAAGTAACAGAAGCTCTTAAACTGTTAGTAGAAGATTACGAATCACTTCGAGATGGGCTTGTATCGTTTGATATGTGGAAGAATGAGTATTCATGTATGAATGTGCAAAAGCTTCGCCAGCATAATTGTCCTTCATGCGGAGAGAATGCATTATATCCGTATTTAAATAAAGAGAACACATCAAAAACAGCAGTTTTATGCGGGCGAAATACAGTTCAAATTAGACCACCTCATAAAGATAAAATAAATTTTGAACAATATAAAGAGTTGTTGGAAGGTCGTGTGAATGATTTAAATATAAATCCATATTTACTATCATTTTCTATTGAAGACAAGAGGTTAGTCGCCTTTAAAGATGGCCGTGTGCTCGTACATGGAACGAAAGATATAAGCGAAGCAAAAACGATTTATCATCGCTATTTTGGATAGAAAAGGATGAGTGGGATGAAAGTGAATAAAGCTTTAACAATTGCAGGGTCTGATAGCGGCGGCGGTGCTGGAATTCAGGCAGATTTAAAAACATTCCAAGAGCTTGGTGTATACGGAATGACGGCTATTACGGCGATTACTGCTCAAAACACGCTTGGCGTTCAAGGGGTATATCCTGTTCCGTTAGAAGGTATTACAGAACAGCTGAATTCAATTGGTACGGATTTAACACCAGATGCAGTGAAACTAGGAATGTTATTTAGTAGTGAAATAATTCAAATTGTTGCAGAACAAATTAAAAAGTTTGGCTGGAATAATATTGTGCTAGATCCCGTTATGATTGCAAAAGGCGGTGCATCATTATTACAGCAAGAAGCAGTTCAAGCATTAAAAGAATATTTATTACCAGTAGCAACTGTTATAACACCGAATGTCCCAGAAGCAGAAGTGTTAACTGGGATGGAGATTCATAATGTTGAAGATAGTAAGGAAGCTGCAAAAGTATTGCATGAATTAGGTGCTAAATATGTGCTTATGAAGGGCGGACATGCAGAATATCAAGGGAATGAAGTAATTGATTTCCTCTTTGATGGAGAAAAATTTATTGAGTTTAGAAGCGAGCGAATTCCTTCAAAGCAAACGCATGGAAGTGGGTGTACATTTGCTTCAGCGGTTACAGCAGGACTTGCGAAAGGATACTCAATTGAAGATGCTGTTCAAGAAGCAAAACGATTTATTAGTATAGCAATTGAAGAGCCATTGAATATTGGTAGTGGCCATGGGCCGACGAATCATTTTGCATATAAAGTGAATAGAATGCGTGCATAGGTAAGTGAAAAGCCAGTTTTATAACTGGCTTTTTTTCTGTTTACTTTTTCAAAATACAGGAGTAATATATCAGCCAGAATACATTTTTTTGTAAACGCTGAGTCCAATTATATGGAGCGGAGGAACCAATTAGTGCGTAGGCACTAGGGGTGAATCTTTCAAGTTTGAAAGTAGGGCTACTCTCAAAGTCCGAATCCGACAGCTAACTTCGTAAGCGTCTTGAGAGAGGACGGTGCCATGATGGATACATCACTTCATCGATCTGATTAGTATAGGGGAATATCAATCTATGTTTGATTTCTTTTATACTAAGGAGGATGAGGTACATGGAACTAACACTTATTTGTGTTGGAGAAGAAAGTAAGGTAGATAGTTTAAGAGATCTAGTATCATTTCAACATGAGTTAATTATTTTTACAGCAAATGAAGAGATAGCGGCTGAAGTTAGGAATTGTGGGTTTGATTGGACTTATAGCTGCAGTAAGGAGCAGGACTTTACTAGTATTTGTGAGTGTATTAAGAAGGTGATTTTACTAGGGGATGAGCTTCCAATCGTTAGTTTTTTCACAGAACACATTCGCTTTTCTTTTCAAGCACCTATTACTGTTGTTACAAGGAATAAACGATATCCAGCGAGGCTCTATGAAACAATTGGAGCTAAGTTTGTCGTGTTTACAAATTGTGATAATATTTCTTTTTTATTTTTTGAATAGGGCGGGGGAAGAAATGATGAAGGTACTATTACTTGGAGATATAGCAAATCGTTGGGCAGTATCGGTAGAGCGAGTTCAAGAATTGGTTCAGATCGATCCCCTTTTTCCAGGGCCGTATATTATATTACCATCAAAAGATGCTTTGTATTTAGAGGTGGATATTACCGAGTATGAGCAGCTACATGCAGAATTGACACAAGTTTATATTCGCGGGAGAAATTTACGTGCATTTTTACGAGGAGAATAAAGGTTGAATAAAAAGAGCGAATGCTGAGTGCAACAAGCTATGCACTTCATCTCATTCGCTCTTTTTATTTCATATTTAAAAGGTCATTTTTAAGAAAAGAGAAGAGAAATAAAGAAAATAGATGAAATAATAGTAATAATCTTCAATGTAAGCGTTTAAATGAATGTAAATATTATTATTTTCAGTAATTTACCCCTTTACAAGTGAAATATAGAGGAGTATATTTACTCTCATAAATCATTCATAAAATTTCCAAAAAAACCTAAAATCGCTGAGTTCCAGAAATGGAGCGGGGGAACCAATTTTGTGCATCGTCACTTGGGGTGAATCTTTCAGTTTTGAAAGTAGGGCTACTCTTTAGGCCCGAATCCGACAGCTAACCTCGTAAGCGTTTAGAGAGGAGGTTTACTTTTTGTTGTTCATTTTTTGAACACTGAGTAGAGCTCAGTGTTCTTTTTTAACATTTAAATGGTAAATTTTAACAAAAACAAAGCGAGGGATAGCTATGTTAGATGTTGTAATGGTCGGGATTTTTATTTTATTAGTTGCATCAATGGCAAGTCTTGCAAGTTGGTCAGATAAAGTTGTGAAAGAAGGAAAGCAATCATGATGATTGTCTTATCGGTTATTGTCGCAGCAATTACAGTGTATTTAGTGTATGCATTATTAAATCCAGAGAAGTTTTAATTAGGGGGAATCATTCATTATGATTTGGGTTGCAGTCATTATTACAATGCTCTTGTTTATTTTAGTAGCAAAGCCAACGGGGATTTATTTAGAAAAAGCTTTTCAAGGTAGCAAAAAGCTAGATAAAGTATTCGGGCCTTTTGAAAAAATTATTTTTAAAATTACGGGTGTAAAAGAATACAATCAAACGTGGAAACAGTACGCATTATCATTAGTTTTACTCAACGGATTTATGATTGTTATTGTATATTTCATTTTCAGATTACAAGGTGTATTGCCGCTAAATCCAGCGCATATTGAAGGAATGGAGCCTACGCTCGCTTTTAATACAGCAATTAGTTTTATGGCTGATACAAACTTACAGCATTATAGCGGTGAAAATGGCTTATCTTATTTATCACAATTAATCGGGATTACATTTTTAATGTTCGCAGCACCAGCAACAACATTAGCGCTCGTTATGGCATTTATAAGAGGGCTCGCTGGAAAAGAACTCGGTAACTTTTTCGTTGATTTTACGAGAGCGTTAACGAGAGTATTTCTTCCTATCGCTTTTATTACGGCGTTAATCTTTGTCGCTCTTGGTGTACCGCAAACGTTAGATGGGGCTGTTACAGCACATACGATTGAAGGTGCAAAGCAAAGTATATTACGCGGACCAGTTGCATCATTCGTGTCCATTAAGGAACTTGGAAATAACGGTGGTGGATTTTTCGGAGCAAACTCTACGCATCCTTTTGAAAATCCAGGACAAATGAGTAATATTTTGCAAATGATGCTTATGATGTTATTACCAACTGCACTTCCGTTTACGTACGGACGAATGGTAGGAAATAAAAAGCAAGGTCGTATCCTTTTCGTATCACTATTCATGATGTTTTTACTAGGATTTATCACAATTACGACATCTGAATTACATGGAAATCCAGTATTAAATGAAATGGGTATCCAGCATGTACAAGGAAGTGCAGAAGGAAAAGAAGTGAGGTTCGGAACAGTATTTTCTTCCCTTTATGCGACAGTAACGACTGCTGCGGAAACAGGTGCTGTTAATACGATGCATGATACGTTAACACCAATTGGTGGTTTAGTACCACTCGTAAATATGATGTTAAATACAGTATATGGCGGCGTTGGAGCAGGCTTTGTGAACATTATTATGTATGCAATTATCGCGGTGTTTATATCTGGGTTAATGGTTGGACGGACACCAGAGTTTTTAGGTAAAAAGATTGAAGGTAAGGAAATGAAATTAATCGCGGTCACGATTTTATTTCATCCATTGCTCATTTTAGGCTTTTCGGCATTAGCTCTTTCAACAAATTTAGGGACGGATGCTATTTCTCATTCCGGTTTCCACGGTTTAACGCAAGTTGTATATGAGTATACATCGTCAGCTGCGAATAACGGATCTGGATTTGAAGGATTAGGAGATAATACACCGTTTTGGAATATTACGACTGGTTTAGTTATGTTTTTAGGACGTTACTTCAGTTTAATTACGATGCTAGCTGTGGCAGCTTCGTTGAAAGAAAAAACGGTAGTGCCAGAAACAGTCGGAACGTTCCGTACAGATAATAGTTTATTTGGTGGCATCTTCATCGGAACAATTGTAATTGTTGGTGCATTAACATTCTTTCCGATGTTAGTACTCGGACCAATTGCAGAATTTCTTACATTGAAGTAATGGAGGGTAAATGATGAGACCGGTAGTAGTAAAAGAAAAACAATTAAATGAGTCACAAATACATGCTGTAGAAGATGAAGTTAGACAAGCGAAAACGATGGATCGTGATATCGTAACACATGCGATGAAGCAATCCATTGCGAAATTGAATCCGAAAGTCATGATAAAGAATCCGATTATGTTCGTTGTGGAAATTGGATTTATCATTACGTTCATTTTATCTTTTCTTCCAAGTAGTTCTAGTAGTATACCAGGTTGGTTTAATATAACAGTTTCTCTCATTCTATTATTTACAGTTTTATTTGCGAATTTTGCAGAAGCATTAGCAGAAGGTCGTGGTAAAGCGCAAGCCGATTCTTTAAAGCAGTCAAAGAAAGATGTGTTTGCAAATGTTGTAAAAGAAAATGGAGACATTGTCCAAGTTTCAGCAACTGATCTTACAAAAGGTGACGTTGTTATCGTAAAACAAGGGGAAATGATTCCGAATGATGGCGAAGTAATCAAAGGATTAGCATCTGTAGATGAATCTGCAATTACAGGGGAATCAGCTCCTGTTATAAAAGAAGCAGGCGGTGATTTTTGTTCCGTAACAGGTGGAACGATGGTCGTAAGTGATGAAATTACAATTGTCATTACGAGTAATCCTGGTGAATCATTTATAGACAAAATGATTTCTTTAGTAGAAGGAGCTGCTCGTCAAAAAACGCCGAATGAGATTGCTTTAAATACAGTATTAACGAGCTTAACTCTTATTTTCTTGATCGTCGTTGTGACGTTGCCGATTTTTACAAATTATTTAGGGTTTCAAATTGATACTGCTGTGCTAGTTGCATTATTAGTTTGTTTAATTCCAACGACAATTGGTGGGCTATTATCGGCAATTGGTATTGCTGGGATGGACCGTGTGACAAAGTTTAACGTGTTAGCGATGTCGGGGAAAGCAGTAGAAGCTGCTGGCGATATTAATACAATTATTTTAGATAAAACAGGTACAATTACTTTTGGGAACCGGATGGCTCATACATTATTGCCTGTAGGAAATGAAACGATTGAGCAAGTTGGAAAGTGGGCCGCTATTAGTTCTGTTTTAGATGAAACACCAGAAGGTCGATCTGTTATCGAGTATGTGCAGGGAAAATCTATATCATACAATAGAGAACTTGCAGAACAAGGTGAGTTTGTTCCGTTTAAAGCAGAAACGAGAATGAGTGGTGTTGATTTACAAGACGGAACGAAAGTGAGAAAAGGTGCTGTAGGTGCCGTTATTGAATGGGTTGAGTCACAAGGCGGAATAATTCCGAAAGATGTAAATCAAAAAGCAGACTTAATTTCAAAAGAGGGTGGAACACCACTTGTAGTTGCAGTAGATAATCGTATTTACGGTTTAATTTATTTAAAGGATACAGTAAAACCGGGTATGCGTGAGCGTTTTGAACAGTTACGCCAAATGGGGATTAAAACGGTTATGTGTACAGGTGATAATCCGTTAACGGCAGCAACGATTGCAAAAGAAGCTGGAGTAGATGAATTCGTTGCCGAGTGTAAACCGGAAGATAAAATTGCTGTTATTAAAGCAGAGCAAGATAAAGGGAAACTTGTAGCGATGACAGGTGATGGTACAAATGATGCTCCAGCATTAGCACAGGCGGACGTTGGATTAGCGATGAACAGTGGTACGACAGCAGCGAAAGAAGCGGCTAACATGATTGATCTAGACTCGAATCCAACGAAAATTATTGAGGTTGTAGGAATCGGTAAGCAATTGTTAATGACACGAGGTGCTTTAACGACGTTTAGTATTGCGAATGATATAGCGAAATATTTTGCAATCATTCCAGCAATGTTTACACTTGCGATTCCGCAAATGGAGGCATTGAACATTATGAAATTAACATCACCACTGTCAGCGATTTTATCAGCATTAATATTTAACGCTGTTATTATTCCATTACTCATTCCGTTAGCGATGAAAGGTATTGCATATAAACCGATGAGTTCTAATGCATTGCTTAGCCGAAACTTACTTATTTATGGGCTTGGCGGAGTTATCGTTCCGTTCATTGGAATTAAGGTAATTGATATGATTGTCGGCTTGTTCATATAAGGAAGAGGGGAAAAAGATGGAGAAGAAACAAAGTATGCTATCACCAATTATCCGTATTACTTTTACATTTCTAGTGTTGTGTGGACTTGTATACCCACTTATTGTTACTGGTATTGCACAAGCAGTGATGAAGGATAATGCGGATGGAAGTCTAATATATAATGATAAAAATGAAGTGATTGGTTCTAAATTAATTGGTCAAAACTTCACGGATCCACGTTATTTTCAAGGGCGTGTTTCTAGTATTGAATATAAGGCTGAAGCATCTGGTTCAAATAACTATGCACCATCTAATCCAGATTTAGCAAAGCGAGTAGAGAAAAGTATTGCGGACTGGAAGGAAAAAAATCCAGCTGTTCCAGTTACAGAAGTACCGATAGATTTAGTGACAAATTCAGGTTCAGGGCTTGATCCTGATATTAGTCCAAAGGCGGCCTCGGTGCAGGTGGATCGCATCTCGAAATTAACGAATATTCCGAAAGAAAAACTTAATCAATTGATTAAGGATCAAACGGAAGGCGCTGCACTCGACTTGTTTGGAGAAGATCGCGTGAACGTTTTAAAGTTAAATTTAGAATTACAGAAACTACTGAAATAGTAACAGTGCTACCTCAATCTAATGGATTGAGGTAGCGTTGTTTCGAAAGAAAGGTTGTGAATGTTTTGTATGCAGATGACTATAAACCGACTTTTCAAAGGCGAACACCAGAGGAATATTTAGAATATATTCGTCAGCAAAATCGGGGAAAGTTAAAGTTATATGTCGGAGCAGCTCCAGGCGTAGGAAAAAGTTATAAAATGCTCTTTGATGCAAGGGAAATGAAAAAAGATGGAATTGATATTGTAATTGGTTTAATTGAAACGCATGGAAGAAAAGAGACGGAAGAAGCAATTGCTGATTTAGAAAAAGTTCCTTTGAAAGAAATCCAGTATAAAGGAAAGGTATTTTATGAGCTTGATGTGGAAGGAATAAAAAAACGCGCGCCGCAAGTAGTCGTAGTGGATGAACTTGCGCATAGTAATGTTCCTGGTTCTAAACATAAGAAACGTTATATGGATGTGCAGGAATTGTTAGAGGCTGGTATATCGGTATTATCAGCTTTTAATATTCAACATTTAGAAAGTGTTCATGATATTGTAGCTCAAATTACGAATGTAAAAGTAAGAGAACGAATTCCAGATTTTATTTTACAAAAAGCAAATGAAATTCAGCTCGTTGATGCAACGCCTGAGGTATTAAGGAAGAGACTAATAGACGGAAAGATATATAAAGAAGAAAAAATTCAGCAAAGCTTACAAAACTTCTTTACACTTAATAATTTAGGAGCACTTAGGGAATTATCACTTCGAGAAGTTGCCGATGATATGGACGAGAAAATTAGCCAAACAGTAATAGAACCAATTGGCGTAAAAGAAAAAATTCTCGTTTGTGTACAATACAGTTCAACAGCGGAGAAATTAATAAGACGGGGATGGCGCATGGCTGATCGATTAAATGCTGAATTGTACGTATTAAACGTTGAGAGGGAAAATATAGATTCTATTTCAGCTGGAAAAAAGCAGACGATTGAAGAGTGGAAATCGTTAACCAATCAATTTGATGCGAGTTTTGTATTAGAAGAGGCGAAAGGGAGAAAACCAGCGGATGTTATTATTGAAGTCGCAAGAAGATTACAAGTGACGCAAATTTTACTTGGACAATCTGCAAGAACAAGGTGGGAAGAAATACGAAAAGGCTCTATTGTAAATGAAATTATGAGACAAACAAAGTATATTGATATTCATATTGTTGCGGATCAAAGAGGGTAAAATAGAGCCGACATTTTGGGGGCTCTATTTTAATTTTTGTACAGCATGAAAACTTAGCATTTTCATTGCATATAAGATTACAAGTAAAAACATAATTGCGCCTAGGAAGAAAATCCAAAAGTAATTTTGGTTAAATAAAAGAAATCCACCTATAAGTGGCCCTGTACCCATACCAAGATAGCGGATGAAGTTGTATATACCGATAGCTGTTGCACGTTCTTGTACGAATTCTTCTGTTAATAAAGTAGTGTGAGTTGGCATAGAAAGTCCCATACTAAAACCGTACAAAGATGTAACGATAATGATGAATGAGATATTGATGCTATATGTGAAAGAGAATAAAAAGACACATATAATATTGAAGAAACTCGTAATAAATAAAGTTGGCTTTGTTGTGAGGCGTTTTTGCAAAAACTTGTAGCAAAAACTTCCTAGCATGATAGAAAGAGACATTGGCACAAACATAAGACCAATTTCATTTGCAGCTAAATGAAATGAATTTGCTAAAATGCTCGGTAAAAAAACGAGAAAGCAAAAGTAAATACAAAATTGAATGAAGCCAATAAGAGTAATAGAAAATCCAGTTTTATTTTTTAAGATAAGAGAGTAATTCTTTTGTGCTTTAGAACGCTTAATTACATTTGGCTTTGTTTCTGGAAGTAGTGAAATGTTTATAATTAATAAGATAATGCCAAGTGTAAATAAAAAGAGAAATACAGATAAGTGACCATGTATACTGCCAAGATAACCACCTATGAGTGGAGCCATTGCAGGTGCGAGGGCAAGTAACATTTGGTATAGGCTCATCGCTTCTCCGCGTTCTTTTCCTTCAAATAAATCGCCGATAATCGTTGCTGAAACTACAGGTATAGCCGCTATTCCTATAGCTTGAACAGCTCTAAAAAAGAGAAATAAATAAATGTTTGCCGAAAAAGCACATCCGATTGAACCAATTGTACTAATGACTAAACTAGGAATAAGGACAGATTTTCTTCCTTTTGTATCAATTAAAGGTCCATATACGAGCTGCATAATTGCAAGAACGAATGTGAAAAGTGAAACTGTTACATTTACAAGATAAAGAGAAGTGTGAAAAGAATTTTGAATCATCGGTAAGATAGGTGTGTAAATATTTTGCGCGAAGGAACCGAATAAGGCACTAATACAGACAACATATAAAATAAGAGTTAGTTTAGATTTTTTCATCATGTTAACCTCCTTGTGATTTAGTTTCCTTGGAAACTAAATTTATTTTAACATGATTTTCTTACTTGTAAAGATGAAAAAATGGTTTTAAAATGGTATATAGTTAAATTGTTTCTTTGGAAACTTAGGAGGCGAACGGATTGAAGCATGCAACGAAGCAAATGGAAATACTTTCGGACATTCGTACACTTTTGCATAAAAAAGAAGAATATTTAAAACGACAAAATGAGAAGTTTCTTCGTGAGACAGGCGTAAGTAGTATGTCTTTATCTGAGTTACATGTAATCGAATGTATCGGAAAAAATGGTTTGATGAATGTAACGGCAATTACGACAGAAATGGGCATGACGAAGGGAGCAATCTCTAAAATTTGTACAAAGTTGTTTCAAAAGCAATTCGTTGAGAAGATGCAAATGTTAGATAATCAAAAAGAAATCTTCTTCAGCTTAACGGAGAGTGGGAATGAAATATATAAAGCTCATGAAAAATTGCATAAGCAAGCTGAAGAAAAGTGGTTGTTACTTTTAGATGGATATACGAAAGAAGAGCAAGACTTTATTCAAAGGTTTATAAAGGATGTCTCCGATCATTTGGAAATATAATTGGAAGAAAAAACTCCTTTTTCTCAAGTCTTTTAAATATAATTTCTGAAAGAACTCATATATAATAGAAAAAGATACTTAACATGGTGAATAATTAAAGAGTCAATATATATAGAGGAGAGAGTAACATGCTTGAAAATACGGGGTTAGTATTAGAAGGCGGCGGTATGCGTGGTGTGTACACGGGCGGGATATTAGAATACTTTATGGAACAAGATTTATATTTTCCATATGTAATCGGTGTATCAGCTGGTGCTTGTCATGCAGCGTCGTATCTTTCCAGACAAAGAAATAGAAATAAAACGGTCAATATTGATTATGCATCACATCCGAAATATTTATCGTATAAAAACTTATGGAGAAAACGTCAGCTATTTGATATGGATTTCATTTTTCATGAAATTCCAGAAAAGTATGTGCCGTTTGATTTTGAAACATACTTTAATAGCCCGGAACGTTTCCTTGTAGGAACGACGGATTGTGAAACAGGGCAATCTGTTTATTTTGAAAAAGAAGGAACGAATGATGATGCGCTAAATTTATTACAAGCGTCTAGTTCATTGCCTTTCATTGCACCGGTAGTAAATTACCGCGGTAAACAACTGTTAGATGGCGGGATTTCTGATCCAATTCCAGTTCGTAAAGCGCAAGAGGATGGATTTAAAAAATCAGTCGTTATTTTAACGAGAAATCATGGCTACGCGAAGAAAAAATCAAGGTTTGGATGGGTTGCAGCGAAAGCTTATAAAAAATATCCGAACCTTGTTAACACGATGCTGAATCGTTATGAAGTGTATAATGAAACACTTCACTACATTGAAAAAGAAGAACAAGCTGGGAATTTATTTGTTATTCGTCCAGAAGTGCCGCTTCAAGTAGATCGTATGGAAAAAGATACAGCAAAACTACAAAATTTATACGAGCAAGGCTATGAAGACGCAAAGAGACAATTTGCAGATTTAAAGGCGTTCTTGCAAAAATAAGTATTAGGCTGCGGAGATGGAGTTCTCTGCAGCCTTTTTTTGTATTGCTTGCTTATCCGTTACTTTTTAAAAATGTATGAATGTTTAAGTGTTTAAAGAGTTTGTAAAACATCGGGGTTTCTTGTTGAGGAGAATTTATTTGAAGGATATTATGATGATGTAGCGCTACTAAACTATTAAATTTATGAGGTGATTGTTAATGAAAGGAAAAGTTTTTTCAATTACGACTTTAGTATTATTAGCAACATCAATCTCAACAAGTGCATTCTATCCAACTCTAAGCGGTCACAAAAGCGGTAACCTACTATCTTACAGAGCTCAAACTACTACGAATCAAAATGCATCTCGTTGTTCAGTAGCAATTTCTTTTATTAAATCAAATGGAAATAATTCATATATTGAAAGCGCTTCAGACAAATTAGGATCCCATGAATCTGGAAGAGCATTAAACGCAACTGTGAGTAATGGTGCATATAACGCCTTTGGTGCAAAAGGACTATACTCGGAGCATTATGCAAATGAGAATAATGACTATCAAGAAGATACACACAAAGGTACTTTTGATAGTAATGGTAACTTACGATTGCAGTGGTAAAAAGCATTAAACAGTTGTCTTTATAAATATTTAGATAAGGAGAAGGGGATGTTCATCATCTCCTTCTTATTTAAAAGGAGCACAGACATGTACCTAGCTTTTAAAAATATAAAAAGCAATAAACTGTTTTTCTTAATTCTCCTTATGTCATTTTTTATTTCTTTTCTTTCTATATCAATAGCCGCACTTTTAACAGAGTCTAAACGAAACTTTATATCTGCTTTTCAAATCGGTTTTCCAGAGAAGAACCAAGTTTTAACTGTTCCGATAGCGAATGCAACTGAATTGGAAGAGATAATTCCTTTCATACAAGATACTTTTGTTAAAAGTGATATTTATGTAGAGCATTTAAAAGCATTAAATAGTTCAGGGGCAACAAAGATCATAGCTGTGAATTTAAAAGATGATTATTATTGGAAGCCATATATTTCTGAAGGACAATATTTTCATCGTGAAAATGTAAACGATATGGTTGTTGGCGATCAAACGAATGTAGAGGAGTTATATGAATTTGATGATACATATAAAAAAATAGGAACTATATCAAGAAAAGACAGTGACGTCGGTGTAGCAGGCATATACGTTCCACTTCAAAACTTACCTACTATATCTAAAAAAGGTATTATCGCGAGTAAACAATTACAATTAACAGTTGTTAATCCTACATCATCTATTCATAACGAAATAAAAAAGTTTATGGGTAGGAGTAAAGAAGTGCTTTCGGGAGATGTTCAAATACTGAATGAACGAGATCTTCAGGAACTACATGTGACACATATAGATCCAGCAAATAAGTATTATTATAAATTTATTCTTGTTGCAATTGTTTCTGGCATTTCTGCGGTTTTATTTTGGATTTATAAAAAAGAAAGAGAGATTTCATTAAAAAAAGCAGTAGGTGCTTCTAATATATCTATCTACTGCGAACTATATATTCAAATTTTGTTTATTTCTCTAGCAGCGATGTTCTTAGTTTTTATTACGTTAGAAATATTTTCGGGAACAATTCATACTTATTTTCAGACATACTTAGTAAAACCGTTAACACTATATGTATTGATATGCAATGTTATTTTTATAATTTTTCTTACAATTTTTGTTACTGTAATTCCAATCAAGCACATTATAAATATATATCCCGGAAAACATTTAAGAACGTAGGAGGTCGTCATGTTTTTTATATTTGATTCTATACGGTCTGTGAAAAAACGGTTGTTACCAAGTTTGATTATAGTAATTTCTTTAATTATTGCATTTTCTTCAGCAATAGAATTTGTTAGTAATCTTTCGGGATATCGAAAAATGATGACGGTAGCAAATAATTTATCGACTCATAAAAATTTCTATGAACTTTATGCGACGCAAGATATAACCTTGTTTAGCGAAGAAAAAGCGAAAAATGATTATCAACATTTCATGCAAGGGTTATCTAATATGATACCAATAACAAATAAAACTAATTATCTGTTCCGTAACTATTCACTTAGTTTAAAAAAAGAAAATGGAACGATAAAGACTCTTATTGTTGATAAAGATATTAATAAGTACTTTCGTATACGAATTTCACAAGGAAGATATTTTGAGGAATCGGAATTTCATAAATCAGTATTTGATATTAGACCTGTTATATTAGGGGCTAATTATATAGAAAAGGTATCTATTGGTGATGTTATACCATCTGGAAAAATGAAGCTAAAAGTAATTGGTTTTTTAGAAAAAAATTCACCATTTACATATCCTCGAAGTGGTGAAATATCGGATAATCGTATTACATTATTAGATGACATGGCGATTTTACCAATTGGAACAGAAGAAATAGAGTTCTATAGTGTAGAACTTTTATACAATGGGTTAATTATAGAAACAAATGAGAAGATAAATATAAATGAACTTCAAAAGAAAGTATTAAAGGTAACAGAAGGTAAGGGTTATTCGTATTATGTTACAAATCCGAATAAATTGTTAGAAAACGAAAAACAAGGTATTGATAATATGTCATACCCCTTATTATTAAGCGGTACAGTCTTTTTTTTTTCATTTCTATCTATTGTATTAACATCAATGGCAGCACTTTATATGGAGCGTAAAAATATTTCTATTAGGTCAGCGTTAGGTGCAAGCACTTTTCAAATATGTCTTCCATTTATTATTGAGTATATGTTGCTATTCGTTTTAGCGATATGTATAGGCATAATGTATTTTCAATGGGAGAATAGCGGAGTAATTGAAATTCAGAAAGGGCTAGAAAATAGTATAGTATCTTTCTTTGGAACGTTAAAAGTCTCTATAGAATCATTGGTTGTTATAGGTGCTTTATCAATTGTAATGATCCTCGTTATATATGCAATCATTTATTTCAATGTACTAAAAATAAAAAATACATATATGAAAGAGGTGTTATAGATGATTCAGCTCGCAAATGTGGCTAAGGGATACGGAAAGAGTAATTTTAGTGCTTTACAAGATATTAATCTTACAATAGAAAAAGGCGAAATGATAGCCATTATGGGACCATCTGGTTCTGGGAAATCAACCTTGCTTAACATTATTGGCTTAATTGATAGCCCCTCTACTGGAAAGTATTTTTTAGATGGAATGGATACGAGTACATTCAAGTCAAATTATCATAAGTATAGAAACACGGAAGTTGGATTTGTGTTTCAGAACTTTTCGCTATTAGATGATTATACAGTTGTTGAAAATGTAATGCTTCCGCTTATATATAGAAGAATTTCTCATAAGAAACGTATGCAAATATCAAAAGAAATGCTGAAAATGGTAGGGCTTGAGAGGCATATTAACAAATATCCTTACGAGTTATCAGGAGGAGAACAGCAAAGAACAGCAATAGCAAGGGCTTTAGCACAAGATACAAAAATTATACTTGCTGATGAACCGACTGGTGCTCTTGATCAAGAAAATGGGGAGAAAATTATGAGTATTTTACAAGAGATTAATAAAGAAGGAAAAACAGTGCTAGTTGTTACACATGATCAAAAGGTAGCTGCATATTGTCAGAGGACGATACGGTTACTCGATGGTTGTATGGTGTAATATGGATAATATTATGTGAAGAGGTGATACATATGGAAAATGTCTATAAAGGACTTAGGCATACTGGGTTTATTATGATGTTTATTTTTGGTAGCGTATTTTTACTTCGCTGGTTTATTCATGATGAAATGTTAATAGATCAACTTATTGGTTTTAGTGTGGGCATAGTAATGGTTATTTCATCAGTTTTCATTCAAAAGTATAGTAAAGAATTAAAGGTAGAAGAGAAGTATTAAAAGGTTATAACCTTCTTCATATTTTGGAGGTGCCTTTATAGTTTGAATGATTGTTGTAAAAGAAAAGTAGAGCATCGGATTTCGATGCTCTACTTTTTTAATGTGGTAAGAATATCAATTGATAAGCAAACAAAATTCCAAATACATATACAAGTGGGTGAACAGCACGGAATTTACCTTTTGCCACTTTCATAAGTGGATATGAAATAAATCCAAGTGCGATACCTGTTGCGATACTTGATGTAAGAGGCATGCTTAAGATTACTAAAAATGCTGGGAATGCTTCATCAAATGCGTCCCAATCGATGTGGCGAACTGAACCCATCATAAGACTACCAACGATAATTAATGATGGAGCAGTAATAGCTGATACACCAGAGACAGCACTTACTAATGGTCCGAAGAATGCTGCTAGTGCGAATAGAACAGCTACTGTAACAGTTGTTAAACCAGTACGACCACCAGCTGCAACACCAGCAGATGATTCAATGTAAGCTGTTGATGGTGTCGTTCCGAACATAGAACCAATAGTTGCTGAGAATGAGTCAGATAGAAGAGCTCGTCCAGCTTTTGGGAGTTTTCCGTCTTTCATAAATCCACCTTGTTGAGCTACCCCAAGTAATGTACCTGTTGTATCAAATAATGTAACAAGGAAGAATGAAAATACAACGCCGTATAATCCGTAGTTAATTACGTCAGATACAGCAGTAATTGGATTTGAAACGATAATTCCTTCTGGTAATCCAGGCATTGATGTAACACCGTTTGAGAATGTTAATTGTCCTGTGAAGAAAGCGATAATACCAGTTAATAGCATACCGATAAATAGTGCGCCATTTACATTTAAAGACATAAGGATAATAGTAATTCCAAGTCCAGCTAATGCTAGTAGAACTGGAGCAGAGTGAAGATCACCAAGTCCAACTAAGTTTGCATCATTTTTTGTAACGATACCAGTTAATCGTAAACCGATAAAGGCGATAAATAACCCGATACCAGCAGTAATTGCATGTTTTAAGTTTTCAGGAATTGCTTCCATTAATTTTGTACGGAAAGATGTAAATGATAGCAAAATTAAAATCATACCTGCTACGAATACAGCAGAGAATGCAATTGCGAAAGTCATGCCTTCATGCGCTTTTACAACAGAGTAAGAGAAGTAAGCATTTAATCCCATACCTGGCGCGATTGCGATTGGTAAGTTTGTAAAGATTGCCATAAATAATGTTCCGACAACAGCAGCAATAATTGTTGCTGTAAATGCTTGTTCAAATGGAACACCTGCATCTCCAAGGATAACAGGGTTTACGACAATGATATATGCCATTGTTAAGAAGGTAATAATACCTGCCATAATTTCAGTTTTAATAGAAGTTTTATGTTTTGAAAGGTTAAACATATAAACATCCTTTCTGTTTACGAATAATTTTCACAACAGTTATATATAATATTCGTTTTTTATCTATTTTGCAATAGTTTTGCATAAAAAGTTTATAACAATTCATATTTTGTGTCTTAAATTCGAATATTAATCGTAAACCGATGTGTGAATTTCAGCTTTTTATTGTGCACATGCTAAGGAAAAGGAGTTGAAAGCAGCTATGCCACAGCAAAAAAACTTTATAACAATGCCTGCGCAACATCAAAATAAGCAGCCTGGTATTGAATCATTAATGAATCCTCTACCACAGTTTGAAGATCCCAATTATAAAGGTAGCGAAAAGTTAAAAGGAAAGAATGTATTAATTACAGGGGGAGATAGCGGAATTGGACGAGCAGTTTCCATCGCTTTTGCAAAAGAAGGAGCAAATGTTGCGATTGCTTATTTAGATGAGGAAGAAGATGCTAATGAGACGAAGCAATATGTTGAGAAAGAAGGTGTAAAGTGTGTATTGTTGCCGGGTGATTTAAGTGATGAACAGCATTGTAAAGATGTTGTTCAAGAGACCGTCCAGCAGCTAGGTAGTTTACAGGTTTTAGTAAATAATGTCGCGCAGCAATATCCGCAGCAAGGACTAGAGTATATTACAGCAGAACAGCTAGAAAAGACTTTTCGTATTAATATTTTTTCTTATTTTCACGTTGCGAAAGCAGCCCTTTCTCATTTGAAGAAAGGGGATGTCATTATAAATACGGCATCTATCGTTGCATATGAAGGAAATGAAACGTTAATTGATTATTCCGCGACGAAAGGAGCAATCGTAGCTTTTACAAGATCACTTTCTCAATCGTTAGTGCAAAAAGGGATTCGGGTAAATGGTGTTGCACCAGGACCGATTTGGACACCGCTTATTCCATCGAGCTTTGATGAGAAGAAAGTCTCTCAGTTTGGGAGCAATGTCCCAATGCAAAGGCCTGGTCAACCATATGAGTTAGCGCCGGCATACGTATATTTAGCGTCTGGTGATTCTTCTTATGTTACTGGACAAATGATACATGTAAATGGGGGCGTTATTGTAAATGGATAGTTTTCATTTATAAGAGCAAAGTAATGTTAATTCCACTTATTATAGTGAGCGCTAGGGGGGATATAGCTGAAAAAGTTATGTTTCGTCATACTATTATTTTTCATCCTACCGGTTAGTGCTTTTGCTAATACAGATCATTTAATATTAGTGAATCTTACGACAAATCAGTTGTCTTTTTTTGAGAATGGAAATTATACAAAAACATTTCCAGTAACGACTGGAAGAGATCGTACACCTACGCCTGAAGGTAACTTTTGTATTATAACTAAATTTAAAAATAAAGAATACCATCGAAAAAAAATACCTGGGGGTGCACCGAATAATCCTCTCGGTACGAGGTGGCTTGGACTAGATAAGAATGAATATGCGATTCACGGGACAAATCGGGAATGGACGATTGGAAGTAGGGAATCAAATGGTTGTATTCGCATGCATGACAGGGATATACAATGGTTATATGACAGAGTACAATTACAAACAAAAGTAATCATTTCTCGTTTTCATACGAGCCCCGAATATGAAGCGAATAAGCTTGGTTATCGCGTTGTGAGCTGGAATAGTCGGAAAATAGAAGAAGAACAAATTGGAGTACTTACGCTAGTAGACCGCGCGGATATATATTGGCAAGAACCAAATGGACAGTTAACAAAAGTGAAAACGGTATTGCCAAATGAAAGATATCCAGTGTACTCAAAACGAAAAGATGGAATATATTATATAGGAAACAATTTGTATATTATAGATGAAACAGGAGAGAAAATTCGTTACGAGCAAATTCCTTCTTCAATTTTAAGTAATATATATAAACGGAAATACAATGTTCCGTAATGGCTACCGTTTTATAGACGGTAGCTTATTTATACTTGGAGTTTAACTGCAACTATTATATTTTGCTGAATATAATACAGTACAGATAGGGGGCGGTTATATTATGAAAAGTGAATTTGCGTTTAAAGTTTTTTTAGTAACGACCTGTTTATTTATCGTGTATTTATATGCGTTTCTCGTCTTTTCTTTTTATGTTCCATATGTTGATTTAATATTGTTCTTCGGATTTATTTGGGCGTTTGTGAAAGCGAGGGAAGGAGAGAAGAGTATATATCGGCGCATTACCTTATGCGGGACGGCCGTTCTCGTTATTTTGTACTTTTTTATTATGCATGATTTTTGGAGGGGAATGTAAAAAGCATACGATTAATCGCATGCTTTTTTTGTTTAATATTTAGGCTTAAATGTATGACAACAAGTTTCTACACTCGTTGCTACAGGACTTTCTAGCGTCTCGTTTGTTAAAACAGCAGCTGTATATGAATCATTTTCAGTTTGACCAGTTTCATCTGCATCAGGCTGAACGATGATCGCACTTGCTTGACAAAAGTTACCTTGTCCCCAAAAAGAACAGTTGGAAACAGAACATCTTACTTCTGGCATAAAACCCCCTCCTTATACATTAGTGTGGGATTTTACACCCATTTCATGTGTAGAAGGAGTTTCCTTTTCTAGTTACTTTTTCGTTTGCTCAAGCCATTCTTTTAATTTATCTTTCGGCTGTTCACCGCTAATACGGCTCACTTCTTTGCCATCTTTAAAATGAATGATTGTTGGTGTTCCTTGAATTTTATATTCATCCCAAGGAGCATCTAATTTTTCAATATCCATAACTTTCATATCAACGTTTAAGTCTTTAGCCATTGGCACTAGGACAGGAGATAATTTTTGGCAATGAACGCAAGATGTTTGATAAAAGTATACTGTTTCTTCTTTTTTCTCTTTTAAGTTCTTTTGAAGATCTGAAAGAGAGATTTTATTTGTGTAGTAGTCAGGACCGTTTGTCTTACTTTCAGTAGGATTATCAATCTTTTGGCTAGTAGCATTTTTTTCTTCCATTTGTGTGACAGCGAAAATTGCTACGAACAAGGCGATAATAATACCACCAAATATAAGCATTTTTTTCATTCTTTCATCTCCTTATTTGTTTTTGATGACAATAAAGCTACAAACAGCGATTGTAATAAAGCCGATAAGTGCTAAAAACGGGATTGTAATAAAACCAAACCAGTTTATAAATTCTCCGGTGCAGGGTACACGACCGCAAGCTGCTCCAGCAGCTGAAAACGCTGGGACTTTTTGAATTGCATAGTGATATAAAGAAATACAAGCACCAATACTTGTAATTGGTAAAGAATAACTTGCGATGCGATAATCTTTTTTTGCTACAGCGATACCGAGCCATAAAACGAATGGATACATAAAAATACGTTGATACCAACAAAGTACACAAGGCTCAAATTTCATGATTTCGGAAAAATAAAGACTTCCCAGTGTAGCGATAAAAGAAGCTCCCCATGCGGTAAGTAAAGCATATTCTTGCTTTTTTTCTCGTCTCATATTTTATACCTCTCTTATAATAGTTACATACTAAATTATAGTATGAAGTGGTATGGAAAAGAAAGAAAAAATATGTTTATCAATAAAAGTTTTATGAGGAGAAACTTTTATTGATATAAAAATTTAAAAAAAGCGCCATTCTCCGGAAGAGAATAGCGCTATAGTTTACATTTGAATTTGTTCTACTTCTTCTACATGCGACTTTTGGGATGCGTGGTCAATATATTGAAATAGGAGCTGCAATTGTTTATCAACTTCTGGCAGTTCCTTGCTGTATTGATAAGCGTGTAAAAAATGCTCAATACGCTTAGAAAATAATTGATCGTTCGTTTGAACCATGAGAACGAGTAATTTATCCCAATTACAGCAATACGTGTAATAGAGAGCTTTATCATAGTCGTTATATGTTTGCACTGTGTACCCTCCTTACCGAGAGTTATATATAGTGTGTGATAAGTAAGGAGAAATACACTTGAAAGAATTTGTTAAGAAAAAATGAGAATGAAAAGAAAAAACGAGGAATTCCCTCGTTTTTTAAGCTTTTGGCATTGGCGTAGGTGTTGGTTTGCCATAGCCTTCTTTGTATTTATTATCGATATAGTTACGAATTTCAAGCGTTGATTTTCCTTTTTGTTTCATGGAAGCAGATTCAACTGCAATTTCTAGGCAATTGACGCAAGTCGTTGCATGGGAGTCCCAAACAACTTCACCATTCTTTTTAATTTCACGAATAAAGCAGTTTTTATTATTTTTATGTCCTACACTTTCACCGCAACCACAATAGCATGGAATCCAATCTAATAGCTCTGCATTTTGTCCAGCGACGGTGTAGATATCTTTCATTTGTGGATCAAGCTTATCTAGGAAGGTTGGAAGTGTGTCGACTCCTTTTGTTTTCTCTTGAATGTCAGCTTGCTGAGTGTGCGATGCGTGGTCATGTTCTTCTTGTTTTGATTCAGAAGATTTTTGGTCATTTGTACCAGTACTTCCGCATCCAGCAAGAATTAAGCTTAGTACTGCAAGTAAAGAAAATACATACTTTTTCATTCGCTTGTCCCCTTTACAAATGTATTAATAAAATTGTATCAGACTAAGGGACACCTAGGGAGAAGTTTTTTTTGAACGATTTTTGAAGTGCCATCTTAGTGAATGAAACAAAAATAAAATCGGGATATAAGTGTATACAATATATAAACCCGCTTGAGATAGTACGGTATTTAATGTGTTGATACTTTCACGGTTTGTGAAGAACAGAGAAGCTGAAAATATGATGAAAATAAAAAACGGTAATGTAAATTTAAATGAAATATGAAAGGAACGCTTCATCGTTTGACATGATGACCAAATGGTTAAGCAAAGGTTTGGTAAAATAATTAAAAACCAAACGAAAATAATAATATATTCAAAGCGCTGAATAAAAGGAACTTTAATTATTTTTAACATCGTTAAAGTAGGCCAAATAGTACGGTTTAATTGTCCCTCGCTGTAATACATAAAAGATACGATAGCTAAAACTACATAAATTAAGGTGCTAAAAGCAATTCCAGCATGGGCCCATCTTTTTAAAGATTTTCCTTTTTCAATAAAGGGATAAAAGATAAGAATTGTTTCAAACCCTAGAAATTCCAATGCAGAGTGTTTTGCAGATATAAGCATGTCAAAGGGTGAATGTGTAAAAATAGGTAAAATATTACGAAAATGTGCATACTTCATCGGATAGACTAAAAAGAATACAACGAACATAGGAAGAACAATACCCCAAAAACATATCCCTGTCACAGAACGGAAGCCACCTTTTATAATGTAGTAAGTGACTAATAAAAACATAAGCGTAAGTTTCCATAACTTAATGGTAGGGAAAATCCAAACTTGTATCACTTCTATATATGTACGAAGAACAGTAAGGCAAAATAATAAGCAATAAAGAGTGAAAATTACAGAAAATATAGAGCCAACCCATTTTCCAAAGGTTGTTGTATGAATACTAATTAAATCTCCGTCTTTTTCAAGCATTTTTAACATACAAAACAGTACAATATGAGTTGCAATACCTGCAATAATAAGAGAAATCCAAGCATCATAACCTGCATTTTTCAAAATTACACGTTGATATCCGAGAATTCCTATACCAACCTGGAGAGAATGCAATAAAATAAATGCAAAATATGGAGATACGGTCTTTGTTTTATTCATTGTATTCATTGCTTATTTCACCTCACTATTCTCCGATTCCAGATTGTACAATATTAAGATCTAAATTTATATCTACCGCTATATTTTTATACATATTTCGAAGTTGTTTTATATTCCATTTTCTCGTATGGCTTCTAATTTCATCTCGTATTCCTAAAGGATCAATTTCTTTTTCTTGAAATTGTTTTATTAAATCTTCACAGTCTTTTTCGACATTTCGTTCAATTTGTTTTTTTATATAGTTGATATTTGTTCTTTTTCTTAGATCAATCCAATTAGGAGAGTTTTTAATTAATCCATTTAGTTTTAAATGGATTTTTACTTTTGGTATGTCGCCAGTTTGATCTATATCATACTTATTTTCCCCAGCTAAGTTTTGTATAACAACCATACCTTTATGTTTATCCTTTTTTATTGCTGCTTCGTAACGTCCATTTTTCGTAGGATTAATAAGTAATTTTGCTAAAACAGAATGTCTTTTATCCGTATACATGACGACTTTATCGCCTTTTAAAAAGGCAAGTCCTTTGACAGCGACAGAATGATTATCGTCCATTTTAATATAAGGAACATAGGCATCACATACAGAAGAGTAATAATTATATAAAAAAATGTTTAATTCAGTTTGTGGAATGTTCTCATTTCTTATATTTTGCTCGAGTAAATCAGCAATATATAAAGACCCATTTTTTTTTCCGTAATTTAAAAGCTCTTCAGCCGATCCATCTACAATTGCTAGTTGTACATCACGCCCGATATTTGGGTCACGTTGTAAGTTAGTAATAATCTCTCCCATTCCGCGTTCCCCTAGAGCCTTTCCAAATAGGACGACACGCATTTGACCTACAACAACATTGTGAGGAGATTTCGCATTTAATCGTGAAGCAATTGTTTCAAGTGAACGGGCAGATGTTGTTTGCGTCTCTGGTTTAGACTTTACACCATGTGTGTACTCTGGGAATAGAATAGTTCCTTGGAATTTTTTGTTTTTTGTGATGTCAAATCCAGCAATATGAATAATACGCTGTGCATCCACTATATACGTTTGTGTACAGCCAGTTTGTAAAACGAAGAAGATAATGATAAGGTGCAATAAAATTTTTTTCATTCATTCTCACCATCACGTTTTTGCTTCGATTTGTTTGGATTGTAGCGCCATTTTGATTTTGGTCTAAGAAAAGAAGGTCTTTGTGCCGTTTGACTAAATGGTAATCGAAGAAAACCTTCTGCTGTACCTAAACCACGAAATGGATATAAAGGTAATAAATAAGGTGATCCAAGTGATTTTAATTTAATTAAATGAGCTAAAATAAATACAAATCCGACAATAAGGCCTAATCCTCCGAATGCACCGGCTAAAAGGATAAGCGGAAAGCGTAACAACCGGATAGTAGAAGACATCTTTACGGTTGGTGTTGTGAAAGATGCAAGAGCGGATAAAGCAACTGCAATTAATAAAATTGTACTTGTCAAAGCTGCCTCCACGGATGCTTGGCCAATTACAATCCCCCCAACAATCCCAATCGTTTGTCCGACTTTTGTCGGTAAACGCGCTCCAGCTTCACGAAGCAATTCAATTGTAATTTCTAAAAAGAGTGCTTCTAGAATAGGAGGGAAAGGTACGTTAGCTCTCGAGAAAATAATAGGACCTAGTAAATCGGCAGGAATCATTTGATAATGATATGTTAAAGCCGCTGTATAAATAGCGGAGGAAAAAAGAGAAAATATAGCTCCGAAAAAACGAATAATACGAAAGAACGATCCAATCATCCACGGTAAATAATAATCTTCTGGTGAAATGAAAAAATCCAGTAACGTTGTTGGTCCTGATAAAGCATATGGAGAGCCATCTGTTAAAATTAAAACTTCCCCGTTAATTAATGCAAATACAGCTCGATCTAATCGTTCTGTAGGTAATAGAACAGGAAAAGGTGAATTGCTATTATCACTAATAAATTGCTCAATCATAGTTGAATCAAATGGGACATCAAAGTCAATGTCTTCTAGCCGTTGAATTGCGGTGTTGACAAATTGTTCATTTGTAATTCCTTCTATATAAGCAACTGCTACTTTTGTTTTTGATATAGATCCGACGGTAACTTCTTTAAAAATGAGTTGCTCCGTTACGATATTTCGGCGTAATAAGTGGATATTTGTATCAAGGTTTTCAACGAAACCGATTTTAGGCCCGATTACGCTATACTCATTTTCTGTATCGTTATATAATCGTTTTCCTAAAACAGTACTTTCGGCACGAATTAAAGCATATTGATCAGGATTCGAATTGTTTTTTAAGCGTATTAAAATATATCCACCTAATAATTTTTCACGAATATCATCAATAGAAGGGGAGGTAATAATGTCTTCAATAGAGATAATATTACATAAATCAGAGATGTTTTGGATTTGTTCCGATTCCTTTTTTATAGGAGTTAAAATGAATTGTTTAATAATAAGTGCTTCCACGACAGATTTATAATAAAACAAGCACAACGTTTCATCTTTAAGTATGTTATAAGAGACAAAATCGCTTGATTCTTTCATGGTTTGTATAAATTCTGGGATAGAACAAAGTGTTTTTGTATTAGTCTTTTTTGATTTCTTAGATGATAAACCGAACATTTTCTCACCCCTAACTTACATCATTTACTTGTGTTAGTTTTTGGGAAAGACGGGAATTTATACTTAAAAATTGAAAGTTCATAAAGAAAAGGAAGAGTAGTGAAAGCCTCTTCCTTTTTAGCATTTTAATTTGTTTTTTGTTCTTTAATAGACTTCACTAATTTCATCATTTCCGCTCGTATATCTTCTCTTTTTACATTTAATTTTTCGGCAATTTGTTTAATGTCCATTCCATCTTTTTTCATTTTTAATACATCATCAAGAGGGGTATTGCTTTTTTGAGAGATGATTGTTAACACAGTAAGATGACGCAATTTGATGTTATATTCTTTCATTTTTTGCTTTAGCTGATCAGGTGTGGATTTTTGCATAGTTGCTAACTGTTGTAGCAGTGCTTGCTTTGTTTCTTTATTCATATGATGCTTTTTCAGCTTACTTGGATCTACACCGAAATGCTCGGCTGTTTTCTCCCAAGATTTATTTTGCTTATAGTAAGCTAAAACATCTTTTATTTCTTTATTACTAATTCTTGCAATATGAGCAGCTTTCCAAATTTCATGTTTGTTATAGCCGAGTTTTTCTAGCGATTGCACTTCTTCTTCTGGAATTGGTTTATGGTGATGCATTGTTACTTCTTTTGGTGTGGCAGCGGAAGCGGGGAAGGTGGATATCCCGCATAATAATGCTGCCATAGTCATACAAACAGCGATTTTTTTGTACATGTAAACTCCTCCTAGATGGATAATGTAGAAAACTATACACATATCATTTCCATAAAATGTGAAATACTTGTGAACAAATCAAGTTTTTTTATTCACAGTATGAAATGACGTTTTTAGAAGTTTTCCAACATAAAACATTGATTAATAGTAAAAAACTAAGGTATAATCGAAATTGAAAATCAATATCAATGATGACGATAAACTTATACATATAGATAAAAATAAGGGAGAGATAAATATGACTACATATACTTCCATCGCTAATGTGATTAAAGAAAGACGCTCTGTTCGTACATTTACAGACAAAGCAGTAGAAAAAGATTTATTAATTGAACTATTAAACGATGCAACATGGGCACCAAATCATAAGCACCGTGAACCATGGAATTGTAAACTATACATCGGAGAAGGCCGCAAGAAATTAGTAGATGCAGTATTAAACTCTTTCACGGAAGAAGAAAGAGCGAAACGCGGTAAAATTTTATCAGATCGTTTTTTAAGCACGCCTGCACAAATCGTTGTATATATAAATGAAGATCCGCGTCAAATTCAACGTGATGAAGATTATGCTGCAACATGTGCATTCATGCAAAACTTCCAACTTCTTGCTTGGGAACGCGGATTAGGTTGCGTTTGGAAATCAGGCGGATTAAACTACAATCCATTATTTATAGAAGGAATCGGTTTAACAAGAGGCCAACGTATCGTTGGAATTCTTCATATCGGCTATTTCGATAAAGCGCCAGAAGGAAAAGCACGTACTCCGATTACGGAGAAGATGGAGATTATTGAAGGTTAATAGATGAGACATTCTCGTTTTTGCGGGGGTGTCTTTTTATTATGCAATCAATCCTCATGAAAGCTTGTTCTTCATCATACACTTTCTTAAGGGAAAGTGTAAGGAGGGAAAATAATGAGAGCAAGTGACGATAAAGCACTGCAATATGCGATTGCGGAAATTACGGAAATTGCGACTGGATTTGGGCTTGATTTTTATCCGATGCGTTATGAAATATGTCCAGCGGAAATTATTTATACATTTGGTGCATATGGGATGCCGACAAGGTTTTCACATTGGAGTTTTGGAAAACAATTTTTCAGAATGAAATTACAATACGATTTAGGACTTAGTAAAATATACGAACTCGTTATTAACTCTGATCCATGTTACGCCTTTTTATTAGATACGAACTCTTTAATTCAAAACAAATTAATTGTAGCGCACGTTTTAGCACACTGTGACTTCTTCAAAAATAATATTCGTTTTTCAAATACGAAGCGAGATATGGTAGAGAGTATGTCAGCGACAGCTGAACGGGTGAAAGCATATGAGCATAAGTACGGAAAAGAAGAAGTAGAAACATTTTTAGATGCCGTACTTGCCATTCAAGAGCACATTGACCCGTCGCTCATGCGTCCCAAACTTGCGTGGAGTATTGATGATTTAGAAGAAGAAGTAGAAAAGAAAAAGGTATCACAATACGATGATCTATGGAATTTAGATGATCGAAACAAAAAGAGAGAACGATCCAATATACGCAAAAAGAAGAAGATCCCACCGCAACCAGAGAAAGACTTGCTCCTCTTTATTGAAGAATATAGCCGTGAGCTAGAAGATTGGCAGCGTGATATATTAACGATGATGCGTGAAGAAATGTTATATTTCTGGCCGCAGCTTGAAACGAAGATTATGAACGAAGGCTGGGCGTCCTATTGGCATCAACGCATACTTCGTGAAATGGACTTAACATCTGATGAAGCAATTGAATTTGCGAAATTAAATGCGGGTGTTGTACAGCCATCAAAAACAAGCATTAACCCATACTACCTTGGGATTAAAATGTTTGAAGATATTGAAGAACGTTACAACAACCCAACAGAAGAAATGAAACGCCGTGGTGTAAAACCTGGGTCTGGTCGTGACAAAATCTTTGAAGTACGCGAAATTGAATGGGATGTATCGTTCTTAAGAAACTACTTAAATAAAGATCTCGTTATGCGAGAAGATATGTACTTATTCCAGCGCCAAGGAAAAGAGTATAAAGTAATAGATAAAGAGTGGGAACATGTGCGTGATCAACTCGTAAATATGCGTACAAATGGCGGCTTCCCGTACTTAGTAGTAGAAGACGGAGACTACTTAAAGAACGGAGAATTGTACATTAAACATAGTTACGAAGGAATCGAGCTCGATTTAAAATACTTAGAAAAAGTATTACCATATCTTCATCAACTATGGGGAAGAACGGTGCATATGGAGTCCATTGTGGAGAGTAAGGGTGTTGTGTTTTCTTATGATGGAAAGATGGTGCATCGGAAGTATGTGTGAGGGGAAGAACGGACATAGGATACTGTGTCCGTTCTTTTTTATTTGGAACAAGGTCAAATATGCTATTCTTTAAAAAAGGGAGTTACATAGAGAAATGGAGCGATTCAAATGAGCAAAATAGGGGTATGTAAGGTTGATATTACGCCGCCTGTAGGTATTGATTTTGTCGGATATCATAGAGAGGCAGGCATAAATAATGTTGAAGAACGTATTTACGGGACAGTTTTTGTATTTGAAAAAGATGAAATGAAGACTGTGTTTATAAGCATTGATAATATCGGTATGTTAGTAGAAGATACGAATATGATTCGTGAACGAGTAGCGAGTGAGGTTCATGTGCCAGTTGAGCGAATAACTGTTGTTTATACTCATACGCATTCCGGTCCAGAGACAGTCGGTGATGATCCGCTAGTGCAGTCGTATAAAATGATTTTAGTAAATAATGTAGTACATGGTGCTGTTACTGCAAATAACAATTTAAAGCGATGCGAAGTTGGATGGGGTGTTACGACAGGTGATATTGGTGTAAACCGACGAGAGAGAACATCTGATGGAAAAGCAAAGATGGGAACAAATATAGAAGGTGTTGTAGATAAGCGAATTGGCATGTTGGCAATAAGAGATGCTGAAACGAAGGAGCTATCTGGGATTATAGTATTTTGTACGGCGCATCCGAATGTTTTAAAAGGTGATAGCGATGAATTATCAGCAGATTATCCTGGAATAACGAGAGAGATTCTAGAGCAGATAGTGAACTGCCCTGTTATTATCGTTCAAGGTGCCGCTGGAAATGTGAATGCGAAGTATCGCGGTTCAAGTGAAGCCTTAAAACAAATGGCTTACATACTTAGTGGACATATATTAACGATGTTGCCAGCAGTTACATATAGCCCAATTTTAAATTTAAGGACAGTTTCAAGTATGATGCAAATGAAGTTGAATGATATTCCTGAAATTGATGAGATACGAAGCATGGCTCGATTAGCCGAGAAGCAGTGGGGCGTGAATACGGATGAATGGGTTGCTATCGTATTAGAGAAATATAGGCAAGGTATTCGGAAGTTACGTATAGATTTAGAAGTTCAACTGTTTCAAGTTAATGATGGTATGTTTTCAGGTATACCGATGGAACCTTTTTCAGAAACTGCCTTAGCAATGAAAGAGAGCCTTCAAAATGAATTGGCTTTCTTTGGTGGATATATGAACGGATATCTTGGTTATTTACCGACAAAAGACGAATATGCATATGGCGGATATGAAGTAGAATTAAGTCCTATTGTGTATGGAACAGTTACAAATTTGTTAATGCCACCGGGAGAGAATACTGCGGAGTTGATTGTGAAAAAGGTTATGGATTTATGTAATATGGTGAAACTTTAATGAGACAGGTTTTTGAACGCAGAGTAAAGAATATGACTCATTGTTTGATTTTGTTAAGTCAATGTAATTAATAATGATAATCATTATTAATTACATTGACTTCTAAAAAAAGAAAAACTAGAATTTATAAAGGGATCTTCAATTGTTCGCTATCATTTGTATAGGAGGTAAGTTATGTTGGATAGCTTTATTTCTATAAGATGTAGGTTGGCTCTTTATAGTTTTGGTGTTCTTTTTATCTTTTTTTGTACAGTATTTTTGGTGAATCAGAAGGTGTATGCAGAAGATGTACCGTGGACATCAGTTTCAAATGAGGGAGAACGTGTACTTTTTCAAGAACAATCTTTGTATAGTAATGATCGAAGGGGAGAAGATCTTGTTTCACCTTCATTTGAAGGGCGTAAACATGGTGGGGAAGATTGGGGAGCCTTCTTAGAAAATACGAAGTTAAATTATTCACCTAACATTCTTACCTATTCTGTTATAGGAATAGATGATCGAATACGGGTTAATGATACAACTTCATATCCGTATAGTGCTGTAGTCCATATAGCAACTCAGTATAATAGTGGAGAAATTTATGGATGTACAGGAGCACTAATTAGTAAAGATACAGTGCTGACAGCTGGACATTGTATTTACAATAAAGAAATTGGTGGATGGGCGACAAATGTTATTGTAACTCCAGGACGTAATGGAGGACAAGCACCGTATTTACCTTATAAAGGAACAAAACTTTACTCGGTAAGTGGATGGACTGATAACGAAAATTCAAATTATGATTATGGAACGATTAAATTAAATGGGTCTCCAGGAGATTATACGGGTTGGTTTGGATATAGAACTACCTATGTAGAATCACCAAAAGGTTTACTTGCGGTGATTCCTGGATATCCAGCTGATAAAATAGGAAATGAACGTTACACAATGTGGAGAGATTATGGTCCAATTGAAGGTGTTAATCCTAGCAGACTAACATACAAGATTGATACTTATGAAGGGCAAAGTGGATCACCTGTATATCATTATTTTGATACAGGTATCAAAATAATAGCCATTCATACAAGAGGAAATAAAAATATGAATTTTGGAAATCGGATAACAGACAATGTGTTTAATAATATTAAAAGATGGTCTGAATAAATATAGTAAATCCATTTGGAGTCATTTTCTTAGATTGTGGTATTTAAGAATTTTAAGCGAAATATATTCAACTTCAAGTGAAACTATTGAGTTTGGAAATTTAAATGTAGGTGTAGTTCAGTTATCTAAAACAAGTATTCCCTCATACTACACCATCTTTAGGTATTGATGTAATAGTAAAGAAAGTTATAGAACAGAACTATATGAAAAAGAACTTGGAAATATCTAAGTTCTTTTTTGTTTCAAATTTGTGAAAGAAAGACATATTGATTGAAATTAAATTTTTTATACCCTATTATATACCCATACAGGTATAGGTTTTTGTGTGATTCATGAAAAAATTAAATAATAAATAACATGGAGGTTTGAAATATGTCCAGAAAAATAGTTGTAGTAGGCGGAGTTGCTGGCGGGGCATCAGTAGCTGCAAGGCTTCGTCGTTTAAGTGAGGAAGATGAAATTATTATGGTTGAACGTGGTGAATACATTTCATTTGCAAATTGTGGATTACCATACTACATTGGCGGTGTTATTACAGAAAGACAAAAGTTATTAGTACAAACTGTTGAAAGGATGTCAAAGCGTTTTAATTTAGAGATACGTGTATTGAGTGAAGTGGTAAAGATTAATAAAGAAGAGAAAACAATTACGATAAAGAATGTAACTACAAATGAAATATATAACGAGGAATATGATGTTTTGATTCTTTCACCAGGGGCGAAACCAATTGTTCCACCTATTCCGGGCATTGAAGAAGCGAAGGCGTTGTTTACGTTACGAAATGTACCTGATACAGATCGTATAAAAGCGTATATTGATGAGAAGAAACCACGTCATGCGATGATTATTGGTGGTGGATTTATTGGAGTGGAAATGGTTGAGAATTTAAGAGAGCGAGGAATTGATGTTACTCTTGTAGAGATGGCGAATCAAGTAATGCCACCAATCGATTATGAAATGGCAGCATACGTACATGAACATATGAGAAATCACAATGTTGTGCTTGTTTTAGAAGATGGTGTAGATGCGTTAGAAGAAGACGGGGCTATTGTACGTTTAAAAAGTGGCTCAGTTATAAAAACAGATATGATTATTTTAGCAATTGGTGTACAACCAGAGAATAGTTTAGCGAAAGATGCAGGATTAGCATTAGGAGTTAGAGGAACGATAAAGGTAAATGAGAAATTTCAAACATCAGATCCACATGTATATGCAATTGGTGATGCGATTGAAGTGAAAGATTTTGTTACAGAAATAGAAACGATGATTCCTTTAGCGTGGCCAGCTAATCGTCAAGGTCGCATGTTAGCAGATATTATTCATGGTCATACGGATTCTTTATATAAAGGTACGATGGGAACTTCTGTGGCTAAAGTTTTTGATTTAACAGTTGCTTCGACTGGAGTGAATGAGAAAATATTAAAACGACTAAATATACCCTATGAGGTAGTACATGTACAGGCAAATTCTCATGCGGGATATTATCCGAATGCTACGCCTGTGCTAATAAAATTAATTTTTAATAAAGAAAGCGGAAAAATTTATGGAGCGCAGGCGTTAGGGCGTGATGGTGTAGATAAGCGTATTGATGTTATTGCAACGGCAATGAAGGCAAACTTAACTGTAATCGATTTGCCGGATTTAGAATTATCATATGCCCCGCCCTATTCTTCTGCAAAAGACCCAGTAAACATGGTGGGGTATGCGGCAAGTAATATAGTAGATGGTTTTGTGGACACAGTGCAATGGCATGAAATAGATCACATTGTTAAAAATGGTGGATATCTTATTGATGTTCGAGAGCCTAATGAACTAAAACAGGGAATGATTAAAGACTCTATTAATATTCCGTTAGATGAATTACGTGATCGATTGGATGAAGTGCCAATGGACAAAGAAATATATATCACTTGCCAACTTGGTATGAGAGGGTATGTTGCAGCGCGCATGTTAATGGAAAAAGGATATAAGGTAAAGAACTTAGATGGTGGCTTTAAATTATACGGAACAGTAGTACCAGAACGTGTTGTATATTAATATTTTTTCATCTTCCACTTCAAAATTTGGTGGAAGATGAAAGCCTATATATTAAGGTTTCACTTCTTGTTTTGTGAACATATAAGATAAATATTAAAAATAGGGGTTTACAAAATACCCTATAGGGTATAATATATTGTCATAGGTTATAAATAGTGACATAATGGTAATGAGGTGATTATAGAATGGAATATAATCAAGATATGAAAAATAGATTGAAACGTATTGAAGGTCAAGTTCGTGGTGTACTTCGTATGATGGAAGAAGGAAAAGATTGCCGAGAGGTTATTACACAGTTAACGGCATCTCGTTCTGCACTTGATCGTACAATTGGACTTGTTGTTGGGACAAATTTAGAGCAATGTTTGCGTGAGCAGTTTGAAAGCGGTAATGCTTCAAATGAAGAGTTAATTAAAGAAGCTGTTCAATTACTTGTAAAAAGCCGATAATCTGTCAGACATAATTGTTGACAGATTTTCAAAAACATTTTAATATACCCATACAGGTATATGTATATAAGTTGTGGAGGAATCAATTATGAGTATAAAAGTGGATATGAGTTTAGATTGTAAAGGGTTGGCTTGTCCGATGCCGATTGTGAAAACGAAGAAGGCGATAGAAGGATTAGCACCAGGGCAAGTAATTGAAGTTCAGGCAACAGATAAAGGATCTACGGTAGATATAAAAAGTTGGGCGGGTAAAGTAGGACATCAATATATCGGGACGAAACACGAGGATAATGTATTGGTGCATTATGTTAGGAAAGCAAACGAGCATGAAGTGAATGAAATTGTGAAATATCCACATACAATTACGAATGCAGAATTACAGTCTATATTGTCTCATGGAGAAGAGAGCATTGTATTAGATGTTCGCGAAGCAGCGGAATTTGCTTTTGGTCATATTCCATCCGCCATTTCGGTACCATTAGGTGAATTAGACAGCGCAGTATTAGATAAGATGAAGCAAATTTATGTTATTTGCCGAACTGGTAATCGCAGTGATATAGCTTGCCAAATGTTGAAAGAGAAAGGTTATTCAAATGTGAAAAATGTCATTCCAGGTATGTTAGAGTGGCAAGGGAATATAGAGAAATAAATTTTTTTGAATAAAAATATACCTATGGGGGTAATAGAGTGAGTGTTAAACCGTTACAAGCAAAAGATGTGGCAGAGAAAGTGTTATTCGGAGAGTTATTCATTTTAGATGTTCGTAATGAGGCGGATTATGAAGATTGGAAAATTGAAGGGAAACAAGTTTCTTCTATTAATAGACCTTACTTTGACTTGTTAGATGGTGTAGATCATATTGTAAGTGAATTACCTAAAGATAAAGATGTTTTAGTAGTATGTGCAAAAGAAGGGTCTTCTATATTTGTGGCAGAGCAATTAACAGAGGCTGGATTAGAAAATATTTATTATTTAGCTGGTGGCATGAAGGCTTGGAGTGAATATGTAAAGCCTATAAAAGTTGGAGATTTAAAAAATGGTGGAAGTATGTATCAGTTTAACCGCCTTGGAAAAGGCTGTTTATCTTATATGGTCGTTTCAAATGGTGAAGCAGCAGTTATTGATGCAGTAAGAACAGTTGAAGCATATGAAGAATTTGCGAAAGAGCATGGCGTTACGATTACGAATGTAATGGATACACATTTACATGCAGACCATATTTCCGGAGGACGTAAGTTAGCGGAAAAGGTAGGTGGTACGTATTGGTTACCACCAAAAGATGCAGAGGAAGTTGTTTTCTCATACGAACCGCTTGTTGAAGGATCTGTTATTACGGTGGGGGGTACTAAAATTGTAATTGACGCATTATACTCACCAGGGCATACGATTGGAAGTACGTCATTCATTGTAGATGATTCTTATTTATTATCAGGCGATATTTTATTTGTAGATTCAATTGGGCGTCCTGATCTTGCTGGTAAGGCTGAAGATTGGGTGAGTGATTTACGTAATACTTTGTATAGCCGATATAAAGAGCTATCTCAAAATTTAGTTGTGTTACCGGCTCATTATTCAAAAATAAGTGAAATGAACGAAAGTGGTATCGTTAGTGCAAAATTAAAAGATTTATTTGAGCATAATGCAGGATTAAATATTGAGGATGAGGGAGAGTTCCGTAAAGTTGTAACAGAAAACTTACCACCTCAGCCAAATGCATATGAAGAAATTCGTCAAACCAATATGGGTAAAATTCACCCAAGTGTGGATAAAGAGCGTGAAATGGAGATTGGTCCAAATCGTTGTGCAGTGCACGAATAATGAAATAAATAAAAAATGGAGGAATTGATGATGAATATAAAACAAGTGTTAGATGCGAAAGGTTTAGCATGTCCAATGCCGATTGTAAGAACAAAGAGAGCAATGGATGCTCTACAAACTGGAGAAGTGTTAGAAATACATGTAACGGATAAAGGGTCAGTTAAGGATATTCCAGCGTGGGCAAATAAATGTGGCCATGACATCGTAAAGCTTGAAGAAGAAGGCGATGTGCTGAAGTTTTGGATTAGGAAGGCGTAGTGAAGCAATAGTTTTGTAAATATAGAGAGGTTGGTTATATGAACACAATATTAAGTACGCTTTTCATTGTACTTGCTGCATGGTTTGTTATTTCACGATTTTTACCAGTGAAAGGTGTTCAAAATATAAATGGCAAAGAATTGAAAAGTATAGTGGGGAAAAAGGGGAAGTATTTTATTGATGTCCGTACAGTAGGTGAATATAGAGGGAATCATATGAAAGGCTTTCAAAATATCCCCCTAAATGATCTAGCAAGTAAGGCGAATCAATTAGATAAGAATAAGGAAGTAATCGTTATTTGCCAAAGTGGAATGAGAAGTAAGCAAGCAGCAAAGGTATTAAAGAAATTAGGATTTCAGCACGTTATCAATGTTTCAGGCGGTATGAATGGTTTGTGAGGAGGGAATTTAAAATGAAAGAAATGACAGTAAAAGAATTGGAAGAAAAATTGTTACGTAAAGAAGCAGTAAATATCGTGGACGTACGTGAAGTAGAAGAAGTAGCCGAAGGGAAAATTCCAGAAGCGTGTAATATTCCACTAGGACTATTAGAGTTTCGTATGCATGAGTTGGATAAAAAGAAAGAGTATATTATCGTTTGTCGTTCTGGCGGAAGAAGTGCACGAGCAGTTCAGTTTTTAGAGAGCTACGGTTTTCAAGCAATTAATATGGTAGGTGGTATGTTAGCATGGGAAGGTAAAGTCGTATAGTACAGAGATACATGATTTGAGCCTTTTTATAAATGATAAAATACCCCTATAGGTAATCGGAGGGAGAACAACATGGAACAACAGAAGAAAACAACAATCGTTTTATTTAGCGGAGATTATGATAAAGCAATGGCTGCTTATATTATTGCAAATGGTGCAGCGGCGTATGATCAAGAGGTAACTATTTTTCATACTTTTTGGGGATTAAATGCTTTAAGGAAAGATGAGCATGTGAAGGTAAAGAAAACTTTTATAGAAAAAGTGTTTGGAAAAATGATGCCACGCGGTGCGGATAAGATGGGATTATCAAAAATGAATTTTGCAGGTATGGGACCAAAGATGATTAAAGGTATTATGAAAAAACATAATGCGATGCCTTTACCAGATTTAATCGATTTGGCGAAAGAACAGGGGATTAAACTTGTCGCTTGTCAAATGACAGTAGATTTATTAGGGTTAAAAGAGGAAGAGATTATGGAAGGGGTAGAGTTTGCAGGAGTAGGAGCTTATTTAGCAGATGCTTCGGATGGGAATGTAAACTTATTCATTTAATTCATCTTCTTTCTAGAAGGGAGGGGATGTAAGATGAGCTTAGTCGTATTACTTTTTATAATTGGATTTATAGGATCGTTTATATCAGGAATGGTTGGAATTGGCGGTGCGATTATTAATTATCCGATGATCTTATACATTCCGGTATTGCTGGGATTTTCTGGCTATACATCACATGAAGTGAGCGGTATTACAGCGGTACAAGTATTCTTTGCAACTTTTGCAGGCGCTTGGGCATACCGGAAAAGTAATGACATGAATAAAACGTTAGTTATGTATATGGGAGCTAGTATATTAATAGGAAGCTTCATAGGGAGTTTCGGTGCTAACATATTAGAGGAACATACAGTCAATGTTGTTTATGCAGCATTAGCTACAATTGCAGCTATTATGATGTTTGTACCGAAACAAAATAATAGTGGAGATGTGAAGTATAATAAATGGTTAGCAAGCTTGTTAGCGTTCGTTGTAGGGGGAGCTTCAGGCATTATAGGAGCTGGAGGTTCGTTCCTTTTAGTTCCCATTATGCTAGTTATTTTAAAATTACCACTGCGCATGACGATCGCAACATCTATCGCTATTACGTTTATTTCCTCAATAGGGATTACTACAGGAAAAATGGTTACTGGGCAAGTAGTTATCATTCCAGCTCTAATTATTGCGGTTGCCAGTATATTTGCTGCGCCACTTGGAGCACGAGTCGGGAAGAGGCTAAATCAAAAAGTACTGCAATATGTATTGTCCACTTTAATTGTAGGCACTGCTGTTAAAATGTGGATCGATATGATATCAAAATAAAAGGATGGTGCTGCTTACAGCCCATCCTTTTATTTATTGCCCGTAAACCTAACGGATTATAGTTTTACTTTATGCCCAAATAACTTTCATTAAGTTTTTATATTCGTCATTTGCTAATTTATATAGCATTCTCGTATGTTCAAAGACAAGTGCTGGATTAAAGTTTGGTTCTGAGAATGCAAGAGATGTTGAAATATCAATTGCATTTTGCTTATTTAATGTGAATTTTGCAAAGCGATAAGATGTATTTAATTCATTGATGACATGTAAAATATCATTTGTTGATGTTGCATCAGGCACGTGAGCAACATTGAAGCAGTATATATCCACCGTAGGATGTTCGTTTTGGAAAGCAGCGATAAGTTGAATCTTTGCGCCAGCTTCAGTCTCTAATCCTACTGAAAAATGAACAGAGCCATCATTTTCATCTATATTTTCTTCCATGTATATATCGTTAGATTTTAAGTAGTCTTTAAAATCTGAGATGTTATGTTTTACTGCAGCTTTCATATGTATGAGCCCCCTGATAATTGGAATAGATTGCTACTATTTATTATAATTTAAAAATATTAAAAAAGATAGTTAGAAAGTTCTGATTTTTATATTTGGAAGAATAAAAAGAAGCGGTTCTCTACCTCCATAGAGAACCGCTTCTATATTATTCATTGTCATTAGACGATGTTTCTGTATCTTCACTGCTATTTTTGTTCTTATTTTTCACTTCATTGTTATTTGATTCGCGTTCACTTGAATTTTCAGACTTAGATTCTTTTGTCTTTTTTGAATCAGAGTTTGAGTCAGACTTTGTATATGCAGGTAGCCCAAGATGAGTACGAAGTTCATTTGTAACATTAGCTAATTCTTTTTTATCTGGATTGTAGTAGTAAGTTCGACCACCACCAGCAGATTTGCTACAAGTATCGTCACCTTTTGCCATGTAGCAATCATCACCTTGGATTTGTAATTTCTCAATTTCCGAATCCGATCCATATTTATAGAATGAAAGCATATCATCAAATGTTAAGTTTGTAACGAATTGTCCGTTAATATCATCAATGATGTTGCCAACTTTTGTTACAGAACCAACACTTGTTAGTTTCTTTAAAATAGCCTCGATAACGAGTTGTTGACGTTGTCCACGCATTGCATCACTATCGATGTGCCTTGTTCTAGCAAGAGCAAGAGCTTCTTCGCCATTTAGCTTTTGAACACCTTTTTCTAGATGAATAGCCTCAGCATTATCATTGCTATCTTGCTCAGTAAATTCAACTGGTACATCAACTTCAACACCGCCCAAGTCATCGACGATTTTTATAAATGATTTAAAGTTGAATTTTACAAAATAATCGACAGGAACATTCATTAATTTTTCAACTGCATCAATGCTTGCTTGTGGTCCACCATTTTTTCCGTTTTTAGCAGAACCGAATGCATGAGCGTGTGTAATTTTATCTTTTTTCTTTTCTATTGGAATATAAGTATATGTGTCACGTGGGATACTTAATAGTTTAACAGTTTTGCTATCTTTATTAAATGTTGCAAGTAAAAGCGCGTCTGTTCTTATAGCTTCACCATATTCTTTTCCACGGACATCGCTTTCATCGACACCCATTATTAAAACAGAGACATTGTTTGTAATAGGTTTTACAGCCTTATCACGTAAATCAGATTTATCACCGCGTGCTAAATCGTGTGCGGCATTTCGAACAGCAGAAGATGCTTTATTTACTAAAAACCAAGTATAACCGCCGCCTATTAATAAAACGAATAGTATAGCGCTTATAATAATTTTTATTTTTTTCTTATTTTTTTTCGGTTTATTGCGTGTATTTTCTTGCAAAGATGGGTTTTGCTCCATTTCCTGTACTCCTTCATTTGGATTGAAATACGACACTCATATCCACTTATTATAATGAAATTTAGCGAAAAAAAACATTACAAAACATTTACATTTCGTAAAAATTCAATATATTTATAAAAAGTCAGATTTTCTATATATTATTTGTCAGATGTAGAATAAGTATAAGGGCTTTTAGTAGAAATGAAAATATATATTATGAGAAAGTGATAGGGAAGTAAGATTTGTTGAAATATAGCCAAGAAGAAATGAGTAAGCTTACTTATTTCTTCTATATAATAAAGAAGAATTTGACGGATAAAGGAGAGAGCATAATGCATCATACATCATTCCGAGCAATCGTTGTGAACGAAAAGGAAAATCATCAGTTTGTAAGAAAAGTTGTTGAGAGAGAAGTAAGTAGTTTACCTGAGGGAGACGTATTCATACAAGTTCATTATTCTTCATTAAATTATAAAGATGCTCTTTCAGCTACTGGTAATAAAGGTGTTACGAGAACATATCCTCATACGCCAGGAATTGATGCTGCAGGAGTAGTTGTGAGTAGTGAAGATGCTACCATTAAAGCAGGAGATCAAGTTATTGTAACGGGATATGACTTAGGTATGAATACCTCTGGTGGTTTCGGAGAATATATTCGCGTGCCATCATCTTGGGTCGTGCCTTTACCAGAAGGAATGTCATTAAAGGAAAGTATGATGTACGGGACAGCAGGTTTTACTGCGGCGTTGTCGGTATATAAGCTTATTGGGGCAGGAATCAAGCCTAATATGGGAGATGTTTTAGTAACGGGTGCTACAGGCGGCGTAGGCAGTGTAGCTGTTAGTATATTAAGTAAGTTAGGGTTTAACGTAGTAGGAGCGACAGGAAAAATGGAAGAGAAAGATATGCTACTACGTCTAGGAGCGAAAAAAGTGATTCATCGCGCGGAATTGAATGATGAATCAGGAAGACCGATGTTAAAAGGGATATACGCCGGAGTTATTGATACTGTAGGTGGACGTATGTTAGAAACAGCTTTAAAAACAGTAAAGTATGGTGGTTGTGTAACGACATGCGGTAATGTGGCAGGCCAGGAATTACAAACAACGGTATATCCGTTTATTTTACGAGGCATAAGCCTTTTAGGGATAGATTCTGTGCAATGTCCAGCAGATGTGAGAAGTGATGTGTGGACGCTCTTAGCAAATGAATGGAGTAATAAAGAGTTAAGATCTTATACAGGAGAATGTACATTAGAAGAATTAGAGGAGAAGTTTACACTTATATTGCAAGGAAAGTTAAAAGGAAGAACAGTTGTTAAAATATAATAAGAAAGAGACGCTTACGTTAGCGTCTCTTTCTTATTATAATGATTGTTTTAAATTGATTTTTCCTTGTTCACCTAAAACACCGTCAGCGATATTTACAGCGTGATCGCCAATGCGCTCTAAGTTACTTACCATATCGACGAAGATGATACTTGCATCACCTGAACAGCTGCGTTCGTTTAGACGTAATACGTGACGTTTACGAAGAACACGTTCCATTTGGTCGATTTTGCGTTCTTTGGCAATAACAGTTTGAGCTAGTTCAGTATCGAAGTTTGTTAAAGCTTCAACTGAGTCTTGCAGTGTTGAAATTGTTAACTCAAGCATTTCGTTTAATTCAGCTAATGCTTCGTCTGATAGTGAAACACGGTTTGAAATTTGGAAATCTACAAGTTCTACAAGGTTTTCTACATGATCACCGACACGTTCAATATCTCCAACAACACCTGCTAAAACAGAATGTTTTTCAGAATCCGTAGGTGAAAGTGGCTTTTCTGATAGTAAAACTAAATACTCGGTAATTTTTTTATCTAAATTGTTAATAGCTCCTTCTAATTGAGTAGCCATGTTTGCGTGTTTTTTGTCTTGTGTATTTAAAAATTGATTTGCTTCTTTTAATCCATGTAATGAGAACTCAGCCATACGGATAATCTCTTTTTGAGCTTCAGTTAAAGCGATGGCTGGAGATTGTTCAATAAAGATTGGATTTAAATGTTGTGGTTTGAAGTCAATCGCTGCATCTTCACCACGAATAATTTTTGTTACGATCCATGCTAACACTGCAATGAACGGGAATTGAATGATTGTATTTGTTACGTTAAATGTTCCGTGTGCAAATGCAATAGTCATTTCTGGATTCAAGTTTAATGATGTTTGGAAATATTGAATTAAACTTGTAAATGGTACTAATAAAATTGTAAAGATAATTGTACCGATAATATTAAAGATAACATGAACTAATGCTGCACGTCTTGCGGCAATAGAAGTACCGATTGCTGCTAATACAGCTGTAATTGTTGTACCGATGTTATCACCGAATAATACAGGAAGAGCTGCTTGTAAATCGATTGCACCTTGACCAAATAGTTCTTGTAAAATACCGATAGTTGCACTTGAGCTTTGTACAATTAAAGTAAAGACTGTACCGACAACAATTCCTAAAATTGGATTATCACTCATGCTAACTGTTAATTCTTGGAATGATTCTAAAGAACGAAGAGGTTTCATACCTGCACTCATTAATTCTAAACCGAAGAATAACATACCAAAACCGAATACAACTTGACCTACAGAATGTACTTTTTTATTTTTAAAGAAGAATAGTAAGATTGCTCCAATTGCCATAACTGGGAGAGCATATTCTCCGATTTTAATTCCGATAATAAATGCAGTAACTGTCGTACCGATGTTTGCACCCATAATAACACCGATTGCTTGTCTTAATGTCATAAATCCGGCACTTACAAGTCCGACTGTTAAAGCAGTTGTTCCTGAACTGGATTGGATTAATACCGTAACTAACATACCTGCTAGTACACCCATAAGTGGGTTTGTTGTAAAACGATCTAGAATATCGCGAAGACGATCTCCAGCTGCTTGTTGCAGTCCATCGCCCATGTATTTAATCCCGAATAAGAAAATACCTAATCCACCAATGAACTGGAAGATCATATCTTGAACATTATATTCCACGCATTCCACTCCTTAAATTTCATGTACGATGTAATTATTAACTGAACCTTGAGGCACTGTAAACGGTTTGCTAGTAAAATTTACACTAAATTTACAAAGAGAAGAAAAGTTTACAATCCCTTAAAGAAACAGCTGTGTTCTATTGGTTTTCATCTTGTATAAATCTTAATTTTGTAAAGAAATCACACTTTTTAGAATAATATTGTTCAGTCGAATATTAAGGAAAGCGTCTGCGAGTTCATCGTATATTTTTTGATGAAAGTTAAAAAAATATGTAGGAAAATGCATGTAGTTTTATAACAGCAAAACGAGGGGAAATAATTCTTTTAACACGATAAAAAAGCCACTGAATTATCCAGCAGCTTTTTCCGTGTTTTTATCGCCATGCTTTTGTTTTCTTATGCTTGTAATGTAAATGAAGAGAAAAGCAATAAGTAATAGAGAGGAGTAACGATATACAGTTGCATAGTTTGTAAAATGAGCAATAAATCCAAATATAATCGCTCCAGCGCCGATTCCAAGGTCAAATGCGGAGAAGAATGTAGCCGTTGCTACGCCGCGTCGATGCGGTGCTACGCGGTCAATCATCCATGCTTGTAGTGCAGGTTGGATCGCTCCAAAACCACTTCCGTAACATGCTGCAGCAATAATTAAGCTCGGAATTGTCGTCGTATACGACAATAAAATAATGCCTGTAAAAGTTATAATAACTCCCGGAATGATGACGAATGTATGGCCTTTCGCATCATATAGCTTTCCAGAGAATGGACGAGTTACAGCGATTGCTAGTGCGTTACATAAAAAGAAGAGACTAATATCAGCTATGCCGACTTCTGTAGCAAATAGAGTGATAAAACTTCCGATTCCTCCGTACATTAATGTAATACATAATATTAATAATGAAGGAAGTAAAGCTTTACGCTCAATAAATCCATCGAGAAAAGTACTAGATGATTGTTGTGGAGGCTGTTTCGATTTTTGGATTTGAAGTAGTTTCGTTAATATTAATGAAACAACTGTGCACGATAATGCACATAAAAAAAGAATTGTGAAGTTATATGTTTGCATAAGCCATAGTCCGATAAGTGGACCGAGGGCCATTGCAATTGTTCCAGAAAGGCCAAAATATCCCATGCCTTCTCCGCGGCGAGCTGAGGGAATTAAATCAGAAACGACAGTTCCATATGTAGTCGTTGTAATACCGAAACCAGCTCCGTGTAAAATACGAACAGCAAGCAAGAGAAAGATAGTTGAGGCGAAAAGGTAACTGCCCATAGCGAGTAAACAGATAGCAGTGCCGATCATTAAAATGATTTTTTTATTGAATTTTTGCAAGGCGTTCCCAGTTAGCGGTCTAACAAAAAGTGCCGCAACGGTAAACATGCCGACAACAAATCCGATATTGGAACTTGTGCCACCAATTTCTTTCACATAAACAGGTAAGGTTGGAATTAACATTTGAAACCCTAAAAACATACATAAGTTTGCAAAAATTAAAGCAACAAACTCTTTCGTCCATAACGGTTCTCGTTTTACGAGTATTGCTTCTCCCATATATTCATCCCCTATATAAAATTTTCTCTTTTCTTTCGAGTATATGTATTGGCCAATGCAACAGTCAAGGAAGGTGTCTTGAAAACGGATAACAATTTTTAAGATGAAAAACTGACAAATTTGTGTAAAAGCTACACAACTATGAAAAAAAGATGTAAAGTATAGATGTATAGACTTGTAGGTGTTAAGAATGATAGAAATTGTTTTTTCTTTAAAGAAAGCGGATTCAAAAGAGTAGTGAACAAGAAGGGGATATATACTTTTTCACTACATATATTTGAAAAGGTTTACAATATGATGAAGAAAGAGGCGTGTACATATGAGACGATTAGGTATTTCTATTTATCCAGAACATTCAACAGTAGAGAAAGATAAGGAGTATTTAACATTAGCAAGTAAATATGGATTTACACGTGTGTTCACATGTTTATTATCTGTGGATGGAGAAAAAGAGAAAATTATAGAAGAATTTAAAGAAACGCTCTCTCATGCGAATGCATTAGGGTTCCAAGTATTAGTTGATATTAGTCCATCTGTTTTTGAACAATTAGGTATTTCGTATAATGATTTATCATTCTTCCATGAATTAGGTGCGTACGGTATTCGTTTAGATGTCGGTTTCTCAGGATTAGAAGAATCAATTATGACTTATAATCCGTATGGTTTGAAAATTGAGATTAATATGAGTAATGGTACGAAGTATGTAGATAACATTATGAGTCATAGACCAAATCGTGAAAATTTAATTGGTTGTCATAATTTTTATCCGCATCGTTATTCAGGATTATCATACGATCATTTCATTAAATGCTCGAAACAATTTAAAGATTACGGTATGAGAACGGCAGCTTTTATTTCATCATTTGATGCAACATACGGACCTTGGCCAGTAACAGAAGGGTTATGTACATTAGAGCAGCATCGTGAATTACCGATGACAACACAGGCGAAGCATTTATTCGCGACTGAATTAATTGATGATGTTATTATTGCAAACGCATATGCGTCAGAAGAAGAATTACAAGCACTAGGTGCATTAAATAAAGAGAAACAAACATTTGATATAGAAATATATGATACAACGACAGAACTAGAAAGAATTATCGTATTAGACGAACCACATTTTTATCGCGGAGATGTATCTGAATATATGATTCGTTCTACACAAAGTCGTGTGAAATATAAAAAAGAAGAATTTAAACCTCATAATACGCGCGAAATTAAGCGTGGAGATTTATTAATTGATAATGAACAATATGGCCAGTATAAAGGCGAATTACAAATTGCATTAAAAGATATGGTGAATACAGGAAAAACAAATGTAGTTGGTCGAATTGTAGAAGAAGAGATTTTCTTACTAGACTATTTACAAGCATGGGATAAATTCGGATTTACATTAAAGAAATAGAGAGAATATAAAGGGGAAAAACTACTGATTTCAGCAGCTTTTCCCCCTTTATATATAAAGAGCGAGAGGAAGAGCTATGACAAAGGTGCATCAGCGATTAATTTCTATTTTAGAGGAATTTTTAGAAGAGAAATCGATGTTAAATCGAGCTTTTTTAGCAGGCCGTTTACATGTATCAATGAAGACGATTCAAAAGGATATAAAATTATTAAATGATATATTGGAAGAAAACGGAGCGAAAATCGAATCGCAAAGAGGGAATGGGTACGAATTAGAAATTATACAAAAGAAGAAATTTGAAGACTTTTGTGTGAGTCTATTTCAAAAACAGACGGAAAAGATCCCAACTTCTTATGAAGAAAGAATAGCGTACATTCTGCAGCGTGTTTTAATGACAGAGGGATATGTGAAGCTTTCAGAATTAGCGGAAGAGATGTATGTGAGCAAATCAACGGTCAATTTAATTATGAAAGATGTTACAGATATATGTGGTTGCTATGAATTACAAATTGAGAAGAGACCGTATTATGGTATACGTATTGTTGGAGAGGAATTTAATATTCGTTCTTGTTTATCACAATATGGTTTACCGCGTTATGATCATACTCCGTTTCATGAGCAATTTGAGCAGACGGAGACATATTTATCGCTACCTCATATATCACTCATTCGTTCAATTATATTAAAGTATATTGAAGGCGGAACAATATATTTATCTGATATAGAAATTGATAATTTAGTCATTCATATTGCAATCGCATTAAAGCGTTGTCAAAGTCAACATTATATAAAAGGACTGCATGCGGAGCAATCAGAACTTATACTAAAGAAAGAATATACAATTGCGAAGCAGATTTTAGGAGATTTAGAGAAAGAGTTGAAATTTTCATTTCCAGAAGAAGAAGTATTATATGTGACGATGCATTTATTAAGTACTGCTGTTACAACGAGAGATCGCTATGAAAATGTAGAAGAGCTATTAGGGAAAGATATATATGCATTTATGCAACATATTCTTTTTAAAGTAGCGGAAGAACGGAATCTTATTTTTTATTATGATGAAGAATTATTATTTGGATTTGGTATTCATTTAAAAACGTTATTAAATCGTTTGAAGTATAAGCTAAATACGAGAAATCCTCTTTTGGCAGAAGTGAAAAAGAATTATCCGTATGCTTTTGAAATTGCTGTTCTCGTTGGAGATATCATTGGTGAATATACGGGTGAATCGATCCCTGAAAGTGAAATTGGTTATATTGCAATTCACTTCGGCGGAGCGATGAGCCGTTTGCAGGAGCAAAATCAAAAGAAAAGATGCTTATTAGTTTGTGCGACTGGTCAAGGAAGTGCACAACTATTAAAATATAAAATTTTATCACAGTTCCGAGATAAATTAGAGATTGTAGGTATTACAGGCTATTATCAATTGAAAGTAGAAGATCTTTATAAAGAAAAAATAGATTGTATTATTAGTACGATTCATATACCGAGTGGCTTGCCTGTTCCAGTTATAAAAGTGAATTCAATATTTGATGATAAAGAGATTAAATCGATTGGTCAGCGGTTGTTTACGCATGTGAATACTAGTGTGCAGCCTTATATTAAGGAAGATTTAATCTTTTTAAATCATAATGCTTCTACGAAAGAGGATGTTATTCAGTTTTTATGTGAAAAAGCTGCTGAGAAACGCTATGTACCAAAAAACTTTTATGCTTCTGTTATGGAGAGAGAAAATACGTCTCCGACAGCGGTTGGGAATTCAGTTGCAATCCCGCATCCGATGCAGTTATTAAGTGAGGAAACTTTTTTGATGTTTTGCACACTTGAAAAGGCTGTTGATTGGGGAGATAAAAAAGTACAAGTAATTATTTTATTTAGTGTAAAGCGCAATAATAATGAAGATTTGCAAAGGCTTTATGATTTTTTATATGATATTATGTCTAGTCAAACTACGATAGAGAAACTTACTCAGACCGAGGTAATTGAAGATTTTCAAGAGATTTTATTATCATTTTGAAAAAGTATATAAAAACTTCCGTTACATAACGGAAGTTTTTTATGTTTAATTGTATGCGTTTTCATAATAAGATAAAAATATAGAAAACATATAGCTTGGGGGAATTTAAAATGGCTGATATGCAAACTCCATTTGCGTTAATTTTACATGGTGGCAATGCGAGAAGCGCGGCGCTTGAAGCAATTGCTTTTGCAAGACAAGGAGATTTCGGGAATGCCGGTGAAAAGATGAAACTTGCTAGTGAGGAAATTTCAGCAGCGCACCGTATTCAAACGGATTTAATTCAAGAAGAGGCAAGAGGAAATCATGCAGAAATTAGTTTACTGTTAGTGCACGCACAAGATCATTTAATGAATGCAATTACAGTGAAAGAACTGGCTGAAGAATTTATTGCTCTTCATAAACGAGTAGAAGAGAAAGTGACCGTATAAGATGTACATTTTATTATGTTGTGCAGCAGGTATGTCAACGAGTATGGTCGTAAGAAAAATGCAAGAAGAGGCAAAGAAACAGGGGAAGAATTATAAAATTAAGGCGGTTGATTCAGAACTAGTGAAGCTTGAAATTAAGGAAGCCGATGTCGTTTTAATTGGCCCACAGGTGAAATATTTATTTCCAGCTGTAGAGTTTCTTGCAAATTCATACAACATACCAGTTGCGATTATAGACCAACGAGATTATGGTATGTGTGATGGTTTGAAAGTGCTTAAGCAAGCAGAACAATTAGTTTTAGCATAATTATATCTTTTTAAATATAAACATTATAATGTTATAAAGTTTATTTCATTCTTTTATAGTAGAGAGAAAGAGGAGGGCTATTGATGAATGGGTTTATGAGTTTTATGGAACAAAAGATTATGCCAACAACGCAAAAAATTGCAGGACAACGACATTTATTAGCAATTCGAAACGGGGTTATTTCTACATTACCGTTAACGATCGTCGGATCATTTTTCGTTATCTTTTTAAATTTACCAATTGATGCATATATGGAATGGATTGCACCGTTTCGCCATATTCTAGATATTCCATTTCGATTTACAGTAGGACTAATGGCATTATACGCAGCATTTGGAGTAGGGGCTTCGCTCGCGAACTTTTATCAGCTCAATCAGTTAAGTGCAGGGTTATTATCTGTACTCGCCTTTTTACTAGCATCAGTTGAGCCAATTCAAATTACGAAAGCTGTACCAGGTGTTATTGATGCAGGTAGATATATTTCAGTAGGAACATTAAGTGCAACGTCTTTATTTGGCGCAATTGTTACAGCATTAATTGCAGTAGAAATTTATCATTTTATGATTAAGCATAATATCTCGATTAAATTACCAGATAGTGTACCACCAGCAGTTTCAAATTCGTTTGCAGCATTAATTCCAACATTAGCAGTTATTCTTTTATTCTGGGGCATTCGCTACGGTTTGAAATTTGATGTGAATACAACAATCACATATTTAATCGCACCATTAAAATCAGTATTAGTAGGAAATAATTTATTCGGTGGTTTATTAACAGTATTCTTAATCGTGTTTTTCTGGTCATTCGGTATACATGGACCAGCGATTTTAGGACCAATTATTCGTCCGATGTGGGATTCAGCAATTCTTGAAAATATGGAAGTATTCACGGCTACAGGAAATGCACATCAGTTACCAAACTTATTTACAGAGCAGTTCATTCAATGGTTCGTATGGATTGGTGGATCAGGATCAACGTTAGCTTTAGTTATTATGTTTATGTTCTCTAAATCTAAGTTCTTAAAAGAGTTAGGTAGATTATCATTCGTGCCAGGCTTATTCAATATTAACGAACCAATTATTTTCGGTGCACCAATTGTAATGAACCCAATCTTAATTATTCCGTTCGTTATTACACCGTTAGTGACAACGACGGTATCATATTTCGCAGTTGTTTCAGGTATGATTCCACTTATGATGGCGAAACTGCCATTTACGATGTTAGCACCAATTGCAGCGGTGATTAGTACGGACTGGACAATTATGGCTGGTGTACTTGTACTTGTTAACTTTGTTATCTCGTTCGTTATTTACTATCCATTCTTCAAAATGTATGAGAAACAACAATTAGCAGGAGAGGAGAAAACAGAATGCTCGGAGCAATTATCATCTTAATTACATTCGTGGTCGGACAGTGTATTGCTCATTATTCGAAATGGGTACAAAGTAAATCTTTATTAGTGTTACTATTAGTATCAGTTTTATTTATCGGTTGTTCAATGGGTGCATATGTAATGTTAGGATTGCAATCACCGTACGTAATTATTGTACCGACAATTTTATGTGCAACGTGTTTATCTGCAAAATATAGATTTACGAGCATGGCATTAATACAACGTGTGAAGGAGATGCAAAAGCATGGAGCGTAAATTAGGAATTTCACTTTATCCAGAACATTCAACGAAAGAAAAAGATATGGCTTATATTTCCGCAGCGGCACGACACGGTTTTTCAAGAATATTTACTTGTTTGTTATCTGTGAATCGTCCGAAAGAAGAAATTGTAGCTGAATTTAAAGAAATTATTAATCATGCGAAAGATAACGATATGGAAGTTATTTTAGATGTAGCTCCGGCTGTGTTTGATCAGCTTGGTATTAGTTATAGCGATCTATCATTTTTCGCAGAGTTAGGCGCAGACGGTATTCGTTTAGATGTAGGTTTTGACGGATTAACGGAAGCGAAAATGACGAATAATCCGTACGGTTTAAAAATTGAGTTAAATGTAAGTAACGATATTGCGTACTTAGAAAATATTCTTTCGCATCAAGCGAATAAATCAGCTTTAATTGGTTGCCATAATTTTTATCCGCAAAAATTCACTGGTCTTCCGTACGATTATTTCATTCGCTGTAGTGAACGCTTTAAAAAGCATGGTATTCGCAGTGCAGCTTTTATTACATCACATGCCGCAAACATCGGTCCATGGGATATTAACGACGGATTATGTACGTTAGAAGAGCATCGTAATTTACCAATTGAAGTACAAGCGAAGCATTTATGGGCAACAGGGCTAATCGATGATGTCATTATCGGAAATGCTTATGCGAGTGAGGAAGAGTTAGAGAAACTAGGAAACTTAAATCGCTACATGTTACAGCTAAAGGTACACTTTGTAGACGAAGCGACTGAAGTAGAAAAGAGAGCCACGCTGCAAGAATTACATGTAAGGCGCGGTGACATAACAGAATATATGGTACGTTCTACAGAAGTGCGTAAAAAGTACAAAGACTATGACTTCCCAGTGCGCGAAAGTGTGCTACAGGAAAGAGGGCAAGTTGTAATTGGTAATAACTCATTCGGAAAGTATAAAGGTGAACTGCAAATCATCTTGAAAGAAATGCCGATAGATGAACGGAAAAATATCGTCGGTACAATTGCGGAAGAGGAGTTATTCTTACTAGATTATGTAGGAGCTTGGACGCAGTTTACTTGTGTGGAATAGAGAAGAGAAGGAGAGGATGCTGTGGCATCCTCTTTTTTCTGTTGATATAGTAGTCTATCGTATATAGAATGCAAAGAGATAGACTTAATTTGGACGGGAGAGAATGAGATGGAAGGGTATATAGATAGTTTATTAAGGCGGATGGCTGATGAAGATACAGAGGTTAGGCATCGTGCTTATGATGAAGCAAAAGAGCTAGATGACCTATTAACGTTTCCTTATTTACAGCAGAAGGTAACCAAAGCAAAAAAAATAGCTATGAAGAAAGATATGTATTATGTAATGACGAAACTCGCTATCAATACGAAGGAAATCTATATTGCTGATTATCTTATAGATTGTTTGGAATGTGAACAAAGCCCGACTTTGTTAAGTGAACTGCTTAGTAATATTTATACATTGCCAGAAGTAAGTGATACAAATAAAATTATTCCGTATATTTACCATAAAAACGATAGTGTTCGTTTTTGGGCAGTTTCTTCCTTAAAGTTATGTAAATCATTAGAAGCGGAGAGTGCTTTACTAAAGTTGCTAGATACTGAAGAAAATAAAGATGAGATTACAAATATTTGTTATACCTTGCTTGAGATTGGAACAAATCAATCGATTCTGCCGTTAACAAAGCTTTTATATAGTAATAGTGCCTATGTTCGTTCAACTGTTATTGAGGTGTTAGCAAAAATAGGGGGATCGGACTTGCAAATAGTTTATATTGAAGCTTTACAGGATAGAAATGTGATGGTGAAATATGAAGCTGTTCGAGCTATTTATACGTATGGCGACGAAATGGCAATGAGACCAATTTGCGAACGTGTGAATAAAATTGTTGCTAGAAGACGTAAAAATGAAGTAGAGCCTACGGATGAAGCAGAGATTATCATTGCTCTTCGTTTCTTACATAAGTTTGCTAATCATGAAGAAGTTTTAAAGATATTTGATAAAGTGTACAAAAAACGTGGAAACTTGTTTATGTCGGAGAGGAAGTGGCTTCGAGATAACATTACTTACTTTCAAGAGAAAGAAAGAATGTAAGAATCATAAAAAAGAGCCAGCCTCAAGGATGAGACTGACTCTTTTTTACTAACTAGTTTAATACTTTAACTGTAACTGTTTTACGTCCCCAGCTACTTGATGTACCTTTATCTGGCATTAAAACGTCGATTTTATTACCTTTAATAGCTCCACCAGTATCACCAGCGATTGCTACTCCGTAACCTTCAACCCATACTTTTGAACCTAATGGAATTACACTTGGATCAACTGCAATAAGTTTCATGTTTGGATTAGCTGTTAAGTTATGACCTAAAGCTGATTTTACTTGGTCGCCTGCTTTATAACCATTTTCAAGTGGATCTGCTGTGTAAGCTGTTGCTACAACTTGGAATTCACGAGAAGAAGATTGTGTGTTTTTCTCAGTTTCTTTTGCAACAGGTTGTTGTGTAGCTGGTTTTTGAACTTTATTAGCTGCTTCACGATCAGCTGCCTCTTGAGCCTTAGCTGCTTTACGAGCTTCAGCTGCTGCCTCTTGAGCTTTAGCTGCTTCACGAGCTTCAGCATCTGCCTGAGCTTTAGCTTCTGCTTGAGCCTTAGCTGCTTCTTGAGCTTTAGCCGCTGCTTGAGCTTCAGCTGCTTCCTGAGCTTTAGCTGCTTCACGAGCTTTAGCCGCTTCTTGAGCTTTAGTTTCTGCTTGAGCTTCAGCGTCTGCCTGAGCTTTAGCTTCTGCTTGAGCCTTAGCTGCTTCACGAGCTTTAGCTGCTTCCTGAGCTTTAACTTCTGCTTGAGCTTCTGCCGCTTCACGAGCTTTAGTTGCTTCTTGAGCTTTAGCTTTTGCTTGAGTTTCAGCTACTTCCTGAGCTTTAGCCGCTTCACGAACTTTAGCTGTATCTTGAACTGTAGTCGTTTTTTCAACTTTAGCTACTGGTTGAACTTTAACTGGTGCTTTACCTGTTAAGTAAGGAACATGAACATAAGCTGTTTTTCCGTTATATTCAAATTGAATCCAATCATTTTGTACTTGGTGTGTTGTTTCAATTACATCATCTTTTTTCAACTTACCAAGAATCTCTGAGTCTGTGTTTGCTCCAGCACGTACGTTTAATACGTTTGCTGTTACGTAGTAAGTGTCTTTTGTATAGTCAGCGCTTATGAAAGCTTCTTTACCGCTATTCAATTGAACTTTTGACCAACCATTTTCTGTATGTAAAACATTTACTTTATATCCATCTAATAATTTTCCTACAACTTTTGATTCAGTAGTTGGGTTTTCTCGTACGTTTAGTACGTCAGTCGTTACGATTGTTTCTGCTTTAGCAGATGTTGTGAAAATCCCAAGACCAAAAACCGCTGCTGTTGCTATACCCATAAATTTTTTCATAATAGCCTCCATTGCATTTGTTTTCGTTGACCTCATTATAGCAACCATTATTTTCTTATTTGCGAAAAACATAAAATTACAAAGCTTTCGTAACGGGGCATTAATATTCTGTAACAATTCCATAAATATCCTGATAGCGCTTCCTTGTTGTTTTTTGGCGTATCAGGGCATATGAAACACAAAATGAGTAGTATTTCAATTACTTTAACGTTAATAATGTTACAGTAATATTTCTGAGTGATATCTATAGCGTTACGAAAGTAGCGTATTTTACTGTTTGAATGGAAATTTAGTTATAAAACGATAATATTTTTAGGCGTGAAAATATATAAATGAGGTGAAATTTAATAAAATATCGATATAATTGTTACAAAATCAGTCGAAGTATGGAAAAAATTACGCCTTGATTTTCGTCTATTACATAGTATTTTTGCAATAATAGAATTAGATAATAGCCTTAGTACCTATAAATAATGAAGAGTATTAGAATGATAGTTGTAACGTGAAACATATATAATAGAAGAAACTCAATTTAGTAGATAAATAAAAAACGTAGGAGTGTAAACTCCTACGTTTTTGTTTATTCATATCGTAAACATTCAATTGGATCCAGTTTGGCAGCTTTGTTAGCTGGTAGTAAACCGAATATAATACCGATTAACATTGAGATACCTACTGCAAGAAGTCCAAGTTCTTTTGAGACAACGAGTGGCCATCCAGCAAAGATTGAGACAATCCAAGCGAAGAAAATACCCAGCATGAATCCGATGAAACCACCAAGTCCTGTTAAAATACAAGATTCGATTAAGAATTGTGTTAATACTTTACCACGTGTTGCACCAAGTGCTTTACGAATACCAATCTCCCGTGTACGTTCTGTTACAGATACGAGCATGATGTTCATTACACCGATACCACCAACAAGTAAGGAGATAGCAGCAATACCACCAAATACCATTTTCATCATACCAATTGATTCGTCTAGTTGTTTCGTAAATTCACCTAAGTCTTGTGCTTCGAATTTGTGCTCAAATTTAGGAGCTTTCATTTCGTTTAAGACAGAAACGGCTTGTTTTTCTACACTTTTACGTTCTGTCGGAGAGGTCATTGTTAATCTTACAGAGTCATACTCATTTACTCCTGAAATGACAGGCGCATTTTCAAGTGATGTATAACCTTCAGGCATAGGCATTCCAAAGTCGTTTTTCGTTTCGTATACACCAACTATTTTATACGGCTTTCCTTTTATATCTGTGTATTGATTTGATTCCCAACCACTACTAAATAATTTGTTGAAAGCTTCTTCATTTAATATAACAGCAGGGATTGCTTGGTTTAGTTCACTGTCATTTAATTCACGACCGTGAACTAATTTTATTTTCGAATCTGTCATAAAGGCGCCTGTTCCACCTTTTAAATCAAGATTTACATCTTTTGAACCAGCAGATGCTTTTACTTTCATACTTACGTCTGGATACACATCTTTAACGCCTGGTACAGTTTGCAGACGGTTTAGCATATCAGGTGTGATTTTGGCACTATCTGTTCCGTAATCAGGATTGTTGTAGTAAATCGTTACTTCGTTATCTTTTCCTTGGCCTAATTCTTTTTTAAACTTTGCATTTGTACCATCACCCATTGAAATGATAGTAATAATGGCACTAATACCGATAATAATACCTAACATCGTTAAAATAGAACGCATTTTATGAGCAAAGATAGAGGAAAGGGCCATGCGTATATTTTCACTCGTATTCAAAATTAACCTCTCCAATCTTGGACGATATTTCCGTCACGAATTACAATTTGACGTGCTGCAGCTTCCCCGATTTCACGGTCATGGGTAATCATAATAATTGTTGAGCCTTGTTTATTTAATTCGTAAAAGAGGTCCATAATTTGTGTGCTTGTTTTTGTATCAAGTGCTCCCGTCGGTTCATCGGCTAAAATGAATTTTGGGTTATTTACGATTGCACGTGCAACAGCGACACGCTGCTTTTGTCCACCTGATAATTCGTTCGGTAAGTGAGTAGCGCGATCAGCTAAACCGACTTTTGTTAAAGCAGCTAATGAGCGCTCGCGTCTTTCTTTTTTATCGACTCCAGCGTAAATAAGAGGTAGTTCTACATTTTGAAGCGCTGTAAGTCTCGGTAATAACATGAAGTTTTGGAATACGAATCCGATCTCTTTATTACGTACGTGTGCAAGTTCTGTTTCAGTCATGTTTGAAATATTTTGACCGGCTAGTTCGTACGTACCTGTCGTCGGTTTATCTAAGCAACCGATAATGTTCATTAATGTTGATTTACCAGAACCAGAAGGTCCCATAATAGAAGTGAATTCTCCTTGGTTCAGTGTTACGTCAATTCCGTGTAATATTTGAACGGATTCTGCACCATTTTGGAAGGATTTCGTGATGCCTTTTAAGTTAATCACTGGGCGACAACCTCCATACCATCTTTTAAGTCTTTTTCAGGTTTAGAGATAATTTCCTCTCCTTTTTTCACTCCAGAAACTTTTGCTTCGCTATCAGTCTCGAATTCAACAGTAACTGCTTGTTCTTTCGCCTTACCGTCTTTTACAACGAAGACAACATTTTTATCACCTTTTTTCACGATACTGCTTTTCGGAACAATTGTACCAGTTGCTTCGCCAGATTTACTTGTTACGTAAACATGGAAGCCGTTTTGTAATTCGTCACTATTATCTAATGTGACAATGAATTGATAGTTAGAAACAGTTTTATTTTCATCCATGCTCTTTAATGGTGTAGAACCGATTTCTGTTACTTTTCCTGTCCAAGTCTTACCAGCGACAGTTTTTGATGAAACAGTTACTTCTTGCCCAACTTTCATACTAGCAAGCTCATATTCAGAAAGTTGACCTTTTACTTTAAATTGACCAGCGTGACGAAGAGTAATTCCGCTCATACCTGTTTTTTCGTCAGCAGTTTTTACGATATCATCAATTACGCCATCAGCAGGACTTGTTACAGAAAGAGTGTTTACTTTCTCTTTTGCTGCTTTAATCATTTCATCAGCTTTTTCAACTTCAAACTTTTTCATTTCAAGTTGTGATTCTAATTGCCCAACTTCAGCTTCTGATGCTTTTAATGCTTCAGCGGGAAGGCCTGCATTTTTATCTTTTTGTAATTTTTGTTTCGCCGCATCAATTTGTTTTTGGAACAACGTTACTTCTTTTTGTGCGATTTTCTTTTGCATTTCTGCTTCTGTTACACCTTGTTTAGCAGTCGGGTCATTGTATTTAAATAGAAGCTGACCTTTTTTCACTTCATCGCCTTTTTTTACAGCTAATTCATATGTTCCTTTTGTTGGATCGAATGAAATAGTTTCAATTCCATTTGGAATAACTTCGCCACCAAATTTTTGCGCGTTTTGGATTTGTTTTTCAGTTACTTTATATCCGCTATATGCCATTGCTACTTCTGAACCGCCCCCAGCAAATGCAAAGTATGATCCAGCTGCAATTCCGATTGCTACTACACTAGTAATTAACACCTTATTTTTCTTTTTCATCTATTTATCACCTTTTCGTTCGTTTTAGTATCTACATTAAGTATAGAAGAGGTGAAGAATCTGACAAATCGTTTTAGCTTACAATAACCTTACAGTTTTGTAAGGTATGAATATGTAAATGTAAGGTAGAGGTTGTCCTATTGTAAGCAAATGAATTGACTCGTTGTTTCTTTCTTACAATAATATTGTATGAAGGAGAGGAGGAAGGAAGATGGAAGCTTATTTTAGTGCGCATCCATTAAAACCGTTTATTCCATACTCAAGGCAACATGCCATTATATTATTTATTATGTTGGTGGGGATATTTTTTCTGTATCAATACCAAGATTTATTACGTCAAAATGAGTGGAATATAAAGGTTCGATATGCGATTGCATTTTTATTTATAGGTAGTGAAATTGGGCTTCATATGTGGGAGTGGAAAGCGGGGATTTTTGAGCTAGCTACTTCATTACCGTTTGAGTTATGTACAATTAGTTTGTTGTTAGCGTCGATTATGATTGTAACGAAAAGTTATCGAATATATGAGATTGTATTTTTTACGGGAATTATTGGTGCATCACAAGCCATTTTAACACCAAATTTGCAATATGCTTTTCCGCATTTTCGTTTCATTGAATATTTTATCGCGCATGTATTGCTTATTTGGGCACCACTCTTTATGACTTGGGTGGAAGGCTATAGACCGACCTTGCAATCTATTAAGCGTACGATGATATTTTTAAACATATTGATTCCGCTTGTTTCGTTTGTGAATTATAAAACAGGTGGTAATTATATGTTTTTAGCTCATAAGCCAGAAACAGCTTCATTACTCGATATGTTAGGACCGCATCCTTACTATATTATTTCATTAGAACTCGCAGCACTTATTGGATGTTTTATTTTATATATGCCGTTTGCGAAAAGAGAAAGGCATGCGCATAAAGAATCACTAGGATCATAACCTAGTGATTTTTTACGTTTAAAATATTTACAATTCAGAAAATTAAGAATAAAATTAGAGAGTAAAATATAAAGAGAGAGAAGGGAAAACGTGGTCAAAAAAGTTTTTCTGAATGGGATGGAAGTGACAATTCAATTTATTATTTCGATTTTGGGGATTATTATGTTAGGGGCTCTGCCGAAATTGTTTTATGGATTTAAGCTGGATGTATCAAAGTACATACAGAGTTTAAAAGAAGTGTTTGTGAACTTAATGGATATTTCCAATTTGCAATATGTGAGAGGTGAATTTTTATTTCCGCAGCTGTTCGTCCATTATAAAGAAACGATTATTATTTTTTTAGCTGCTTTTTTTATTTCATTATTTGTAGCATTTTGTATTGTTTATGTAATTATGAGTAGTTCACCGCGTATACAACATCGAATTAAATCATTTCTCATCTTCCTAGAATCCATTCCAGATATCCTTCTTATTTTAGTATCACAAATTTTAGTTGTATGGTTTTTTAAACAAACAGGTTTTTTACCTTTTCAAATTGCTTCAATTGGAGGCGAGTCGATTAGAGGGTTGCCAATATTGTGCTTGAGCATCCCGACTACGATTATGTTTGTAAAAATGGTCGTGCTTCGTTTTGAAAATGAACTAGAAAAAGATTATGTACTATTTGCTAAGGCGAAAGGGCTGGGGCGCTTTCATATTTTAAATCGTCATATTTTACGAAATGTGTTGCTTAGTACATTATTCTTTGCGAAAACGAATATCTTTTTTATGTTATCTAATTTATATATTATAGAATGGATTTTTAATACGGGTGGTATTTTTATGTTTTTGAAATCGTATTTCGGTATTAGAGTTGAGGTTTTCATCGTTAGTGTGCTTCTTATATATATTCCGATTTTTATTTTATTTAAATTGTTTCATTATCTCATTCCGGCTGCGATGAAGGAGAGATTATAATATGTGGACGTATATAAAACGTGATAAAAGATTTTGGATAAGCATTGGGTTTCTTCTCCTATTAGTTCTTTTGAGCATCGGAAATACGTTATGGAATGATGGACATATTAGACAAGTTACATTGCAATATGATGTGGATGAAAATCCACAAGTGCCACCGTTTCCACCTTCATTACAATTTTTACTCGGGACAGACCGGAAAGGGTATGACCTGTTACATTTAGTCATTGAAGGCGCGAAGTGGACGATTGGTATATCTATTTTAATTGCGGCACTTAGAATGGTGATAGGTGTGTTTTTCGGTGTCGTACTCGGAACGTATATAAAAAGAGGATTTTCAAAAATTGAGGCTTTCTTTGATAGTTTTACAGTTATTCCGACAGTTATGATTGCGTATTTTTTTCTTCAATCTGCAAATGCATTTGGAAGCGGAGAGGAGACAACAACCTTTTTTGAAAGGGCTTCGTTTCAAGTGGTATTACTTGTACTGCTTGTAATGCCAGTTATTGCACTGTATGTTGCGAAGGAAGTTCGTAAATTGCGAACGGAAGAATTTGTTGATGCCGCGCGCATATTAGGCGGATCGAGAAGACGTATTGTTATAAAACATCTTTTTCCGCATCTCTATATGACTTTTATACTCGTATTTCTTCAACAGTTTACGCAGAGTCTTACTATTTTACTGCACTTAGGATTACTTGAAGTGTTCTTTGGTGGGACTGTTACGTTTGGTGGACCTATAAAAGAGGTGGAATCTTATACGCATGAATGGTCAGGTTTAATTGGAGTATACTTTAGATCATTAACAGTGCATCCATGGATTCCTCTCGTCCCGATTACATTTTTCGGGCTAACTATTTTTTCAGGAAATATGATTGTGAAAAGTATAGAAGAGGCAATGTTGAAAGTAAGGTTAGGAGGGGAGAGAAAGAGGAAAGATGTAGAAGAGGAACAATCTGCTTTGCAGTCAAAAGAAGAGTTATTTACTTTTAAACATACGATGTGAAGAGAAAGAAGAAGCAAGCATGGATTTCATGCTTGCTTCTTCTCTTTATTTTGTAGAAACTTCACCTGCAGCTTCTGTTTGCGGAATAAAGTATCCAATTATACCACCGATTATTGCTGGAATGATCCAGCCAATTCCTAAGTTATAAAAAGGAATGGTGTGTACGATATTAGCGATAAAATCTGGTATCATTTCCACATTATCAAGTGCATGAATACAGCTAATAATAAACGCTGCGATCATCGCTCCAATGTAGACAGAAGGTTTACGTTTCGTATATTTATCGATAAATGATACGAAAACTAAAATGATCGTAATTGGGTACAAAATAATTAATACAGGTAAAGTAATTTTAATTAATAAGCTTAATCCTAAGTTTGAAATAACGAAACTAAAGATACAAACGTATAGTACAAGCTTTTTGTATGAAACATTTGTTAGCACTGTTGTGAAGTAATTTGCAAATGCACTTACAACACCAATTGCCGTTGTTAAACAAGCGAAGATAATGGCGATACTTAATAAAATATTACCGCTTGTCCCAAAAAATTGATACATAACAGTAGCTAATAGCTGCCCACCGTTTTCGAATTGTCCTAAGTTTCCGTTTGAAGCTCCAATATAACCGAGTAAGAAGTAAACAATTGTTAAGAATAGAGCAGCGATACTTCCGCAAATGATTGTATATTTTGCGATAGATTTCTTCTCTTGTATACCATTTTGACGAATTGCATTTACAACAATTGTTGATAGTACGAGAGCCCCAATTGCATCTAACGTTAAAAATCCTTCAAGAAATCCTTTGAAAAACGGGATGTCTTTATAGTCACCGATAGATTCTGCAAACGTCCCTGGTGAAAGAATCGCTTTTGTTGCCATAATTGCAATAATTACAAGTAAAATTGGCGTTAATATTTTACCGATATGATCTACTAGCTTGGATGGATTTAATGATAAGAAGTAAACGAATGTAAAGAAAATCGCACTAAAAACTAACATAGAATACCATTGATCTGGGAAAAGTGGTGCAATCCCGATTTCATAAGATACAGATCCAGTTCGTGGAATAACAAATAGTGGGCCGATTGAAAGATAAATAATGATAGCGAATACTGCTGCGAATTTTGGATGAACACGGCTCGCTAAAGTGTTAAAACTACCACCAGCAAGGGCAACAGCAACGATAGCAAGTAAAGATAAACCGACGTCTGTAATAATAAAACCTGTAATGGAAACCCACATATTTTCTCCGGAAGAAAGACCGAGAAGGGGCGGGAAAATCATATTACCAGCACCGAAGAAAACTGCGAATAGTAATAAACTAATCGAAAGTATTTGCGCTGGTTTTAAAGTTGTATGCATATAAAGAAAATCCTCCTAATGAGTGTTTTTGTCGAAAATTCAAACAATTTGTCGAGTAACTGTTATTATTTTAAAGGTCTGATGACTAGAAAGCAATAGGGAATTTTGAAAATATTAAAAAATAATGCATTAAATCGAATAAATATACTATTTATATGTTTAATAGGAAGGATTTAACTTTTAACGTAAAAAAACACATATCGCTAGGATACGTGTATTAAAAATATATTTTTCTATCGCGTTCTTCTTTTAAAATTTCAACCGCTTCTCGGAAACGTTGTGAATGAACGATTTCACGTTCACGTAAGAAGCGTAGACTATCATTTATATCTGGATCATCGGATAAGTTAATGAGCCATTGATATGTTGCTCGTGCTTTTTCTTCAGCTGCAATATCCTCGTATAGATCGGCAATTGGATCACCTTTAGCCTGTATATAGGTTGCAGTAAATGGAACACCAGCAGCGTTATGGTAATGAAGAGCACTGTCATGATCAGCGTAATGAGGGTCAAGACCAGCAGCTTTCATTTGTTCAGGGGTCGCATCTTTCGTCAGCTTATAAACCATCGTAGCAATCATTTCAAGGTGAGCAAATTCTTCTGTACCAATATCAGTAAGTAGGCCAATGACTTTATCAGGAATTGTATAACGTTGATTTAAGTAACGTAGTGCAGCAGCTAATTCTCCATCTGCACCACCGTATTGCTCGATTAATAATTTTGCAAGTGCGGGATTGCAAGTTCCCACTTTAACTGGGTATTGTAATTTCTTTTCATAAATCCACATAGTTTCTCTCCTTTATATTTGCCATGGCCAAGGACCTTTGCTCCATTCCCAAGGGGCATTAGAATAGCTGTTTCCAAACTGTTGGAGTGGTCCGTATTTTTCTTCCATCTTTTGTTTTAATACTCTCCGTTTATAGGAAAAGTCATTAAATTGATTAATCGCAGCGGTGTCATCTGGATGTGTATCTAAATAAAGAGTGAGTTCAACTAGTACAAAGTCCAGTTCTTGAAGCTCCAGTAAAAGTTTATAGTATTCTTCTGGTAGCGATTGATTCACGACAGTAGTCACCGCCCTTTTTTATAAGGATTTTCATAATAGTCATAAAAAACAGGCCATAAAGTCCCTTTTTGTAGTGCTTCTTTTGGTGTGAATTGTGGTAAGTTTGGCGGTTGAAAGCCTAAAAATAAATTAGGAGGAGTAGAATAATATTTTTTTCCAATAGGAGGACAGGGATCGAGAGAACTATGATAGGGCACGAATGATCTCATATATTTATTCACGAATAAACCTCCTTAAGTGTTCATTACTACGTATTGTATTCAGACATAATAGGCATTTATGACACATATAAAAAAGTAATAGGTACGGGGGGAATGAATGTGGAGAATGTGAAACAATTCATTGTATTGGAAGTGAAAAACTTAAAGGAAACTTTGTATTTTTACGAAGGGATTTTAGGAATTAAACCTAGTTTAGAAAGACCTCAATTAGATGTAACAGGGGTTTGGTATGATGCTGACTCAACGAGAATTAGTTTTATTATGAAGCGCAGTTTGGGCGGGCGTGAGAAGAGTGTTACGGACTCAGTTGATGTTCTAACGTTTTCAATTTCTAACATAGAGAATGTAAAGAAGAGGTTAGTATTTTATAAAATCGCATACACAGAAAACAAAAGTGAGAAGAGTATTGTGGTACAAGACCCGGATGGATATAAACTTCAAGTGATAGAGAAGGATGAATAGACGGAGGGGATTTAGTGGAGAGAAATTATGAAGAAAGTGCGTTGTTTGAGCATCAATTTTGGTTAAAAGTACTTACTGATCATGCACAATTTTTACTGGATGCATTAGCTCCGAAGGAAAAAGAGGATATAAAAAAAGCTACTTACTTTGTTGAAACATTTACGAATTTGTTAAATAAAGTTCGGAATGTGAATCTGATGGCATTTTCAAAAGAGGCAGAACAAGCCGCTAAGGAGATTCGGGCGTTTAAATTAAATATTATACAGAAGCAGTTGGAAGGGAAAATTACGATTCATTTTACGCCAACTTTTATTAATCATATGGTAAACGAAGTGGAAGAGTATATAGCAGTTTTAGAGTTTTTGAAGAAAGGGGAAGTTCCGCCTGTTTTTCATGAATTACATTATCATCTCGTTTGGTTAACGGATGCGGCTGGTCACGCAGGCTCTATTTCTGGTGGATTAGATCTTGTTGAAAAAAGATTAAAAGAGAAAAGCGAAGAATTTACGAAGCATTTTGAACAATTTTACTTAAAGGCAGTTGAAATGACAGGGTATTTACGAACGGAGCTTCATCATTTTCCAGCATTAAAGAAGTTTACGAAAGATGTTTCACTTGAATTGAAATTATTTTCGCATTTTTTACATGAAGTGGAAGAGCTCGAGTTATCGAATGAAGTATTAAGTGTATTATCGGCTAGAATGGCAGATCATATGGCAAGAGAGGAATGTTACTACTTATTAAAACTAGCTCAATCGTCTGGACTTGAAATGCCGAAATGTAATCCGCTTTAAAGAAAAAGAGGTCAATTTTATTTGGCCTCTTTTTCTGTTTTATTGTCTCTTTTTATTTTTGCTTGTTCAATGCTTGCCTGTAATGTCTCCATAATATTAATGATGTTCGGAGTTGGAGAGATTGTTTCAGTTTTTTCCTGTTGTTCAATTTTATTCTCGATTAATTCGGTAAGGGCTTCTTTATATTCATCTGTATACATTTCTTGTTCAAAAGGATTTGTAAGGTGGTGGATTAAATTAATTGCTGCGGTGAGTTCTTGTTTTTGTATAGGATAATTTTCGTTACTTGGTAAGTTAGGTGTATTTGTTATAGCGCGAATTTCATTAGGGTAGTGGATGGTTTGTAACATTAGTCCATCTTCAAAGTTACGGATAATAGCTAAATGTTGTTTTTTTCTAATAGAAATATGAATAAGCCCAAGTTTATTTGTACGTTCAAGAGCTTCTTTTAATAATAAATAGGATTTTTCATGTCCTGGGGTAGGTCCTATAAAATAAGAGCGATCATAAAGAACAGAATCAATTTCGTTATTTTGGACAAAAGATATAATACGAATGGATCGTGGTTCATGAGCTTGTTGTAATTCAGCTAATTCTTTTTCATCCATAATAATATATTTATGAGGTGCGTATTCATAGGCTTTTACAATATCGTTATCATCAATTTCTTCATCCGTACAATCGGGAGCGAACTTTTTATATTTAATAGGTGTTAAGCATTCTTTATGGAGACTTAAAAATTTTATGTCGTTTTCTTCTACGGCACTGTATAGTTTAATTCCTATATTTAATAGTCCAAGTGAAAGTGCGCCTTTCCAGACGGTATGCAAATGAAACATCTCCCTTCGTTCAAAAATGGTTATGTATATTATGAGGTAGTAAGAAATTTCCTATACGTTTTTTGTTTTTTACGGAAGGGATTGGAATATAAAATATATTGACAAGCCCTCTGAAATATTTTAATGTGAGTGTATAAAATTGTGTATAAAGGGGAGTAACTTATTACAATAAAGTCGTCATTACAGGGAGAAACCCTCGGCTTTATTGGCAACGTTTCGTTGTTAGTGAGACCTTTACCAGCAATGGTAAAGGCCCCTTTCTGTCTTTTTGAGGACCCTTACCATATTTGGTAGGGTCCTTTTCGTATACAAAGAGAGGAGATATAAAAATGAAAAAACTTATTAGTAGATTAAGAGTTGTATTTCATGTTCGCCGATTTGTTCCATTCCTATTTGACTTTTTTACTTCAAAAGAGGTTTCAATAAAGAAGAAAATTTTATCTGTTGCTTTTTTAGTTGGGTATGTAGCGATGCCGCTCGATTTAATTCCAGACTTCCTACCGTTTATCGGTATTTTAGATGATATTGGAGTTGTGTTATTTATTTTGAACCGAATTGTAAAAATGGCGCCAGTTCAATTACAAGAAAAGCATAACGTAAACGTAGGATAGGAGTTAAAAATATGGAGCAAATTATTTTAGATATAATCGAGTTTTTAAAGCAGTTTTCTTATTTTGGAGTTGTGTTAGCATTAACGTTTGAATTTATTCCGGCAGAAGTAGTGTTGCCTATGGTTGGGTATTGGGTATACGAGGGAGATATGAATTTTTGGTTGGCTGTATTAGCAGGGACACTTGGTGGAACGACAGGACCTTTAACGTTATATGCACTCGGTTATTACGGTGGTCGTCCGCTATTAATAAAATACGGAAAATACTTCTTTATTAAAGAAGAACAAATTCAAAAAGCAGATGATTTCTTTGAGAAATATGGACCAGTTGTAGCATTTGTTGGACGCTTTGTACCTGGAGTGCGAACGCTTATTTCTGTTCCATGTGGTATGGCAAAAATGAACATATGGAAATTTAGTATTTATACATTTGTAGCAATGTTCCCGTTAACGACTTTGTATGTTTATTTTGGAATGAAATTAGGTCCACATTGGGAAAAAGCAGCGGATGTTGTTGGACAATATATGCTACCGATATTAGGAGGCGTTATTCTTATTGTTGCTAGTATCTTTGTCTATAAATATATGAAAAAAAGAAACAAAACGGAATCTATCTAGTCATTTGAATATTTTTTGAAAATAGATGAATAGTACAGGCAAAAGACTCTGGGGGACATACACATATAGGGAATATAAAAGAGAGAGGGGAAACAACTATGTCTTGTGAGTGCTCAGGGTCAGCATTAACTTGTTGTCCAGATAAAAATTATGTGCAAGATAAAGTGTGTAGTCCGTGGTCAGGAACTGTAGTGGCGACTGCTATTACGAATGTACTGTACAACAATAATATTAATCAAAATATGATTGGAACAGGGTTTGTTCGATATGACGTCGGACCGGCTCCGATCACACTGACAGTTTTAGATGCAGCAGGCGCTACAATTGATACACAAACATTAAACCCAGGAACAAGTATAGCTTTTACGTACCGTCGTTTCGTAACAATTGAAGTAACTTTACCTGCTGCAACAGCTGGAACATATCAAGGGGAGTTTTGTATAACTACACGTTATCCACTTTCATAATAGAAAAGGAGAGGGCTAAGATGTACAATTCTAACTTATCATGCTGTTCCAGTAAAACACTTGTTCAAGATCAGGTATGTATAGATTGGGCTGCTACTGGTGCGGTAACTGAAACAGTGTATACGAATAATATTACGCAAGATTTATATGCATCAGGTTATGTGAAATATGATGTAGGTACAGCTCCAATTACGGTGAATTTTTTAGTAGGAGCGACAGTGGTGAATACAATTACTGTACAACCACAAAGCAGTGGATCATTTACAGTAAGATACTTTACTACAATTCAAATTGTAACAACAGGAACGGGAGTAAGCCAAGGACAATTATGTCTGACAGTACGTTATCCAATTTCATAAGCAAAAGCATACCAAGTGGTATGCTTTTTTATATAGTTTGTAAGTTAAGGTGGTGAAGAAATTTATAAGCAAAATGAGAATTGACAACAATATTTTCCTTCCATATATCGGGTTGGGTTATTTGGAATATCAATGATAGCCACAGATTGTAAGGATTGACCTGTATATGACATTGTGTTGCCAGGATAGACTGTAAAAGTATTTGTCACCTTTCCGATAATTTGAACGGTAATTCCTGCAGTACTACTAGTACTATTATACACAGAAATGGTACCAGATATTTTAACTACACCATCTCCTTCCCATAAGATTAATGTAGGATTTTCAGAAGGTGGTGGAATTTCTTTTGTTATAAGAAAATTACCGGCAAATTCATTTGTAATTAATTCACAGCCTGGTGGTTCTGGTGGATTAGGTGGATCATAGGGAGGGCAGATGATAGATAGAGGGGCATAACAGCCGATATTTTTTTTACAAGCCATTAGTAGCTCCTCCCTTCATACTTTCTTTTTATTACTATTAAATGTTGGAAAACGATAGTTGTGTTAATAAAGGGGCGAAAAATTTCAGGAAAGTTTGTTTAATAGGCTTCCAAATCATAATAATGAATAAGAGTCTGTTAGACACAAGGTACTTGTATAAGATAATACAAGTAATGTTGGATGTTACAGAAAAATGACTGTATATTTACAAAAGTTAAATAAATTTCATTTTCACTTTAAACGAAGTTAATATGTGTTCGATACAATAACCATTGTAATTAATTCATTATATGAGGAGGATTTACGTGGACAGAACTGATTTACGAAAAGTAAAAGGCCTTATTGGATTATTAATGGTTTTTGTATTAGCATTCGTATCATTTCCGTGGAGTACATCAGTCAAGGCGGAAGAGAAAAAGCAAGAAAAGGCATCAAGTGAGAAGAAGATAGTTTTTCCAGTTGTAAGTGATGTGCATATTAAAAATAGTGGAACGGATGATACGTTTCGCTGGAAAAGAGCGATTGAACAGTTTAATACATTAGCACCGAAACAAGATGCGTTTGTTATTGTAGGTGATTTCACAGATACAGGATCAGTGCAGCAATATGATCGTTTCATGCAAGTGTATAATGAAAATGCAAATAAAGATGCAGTGCGAATGAATTCTCTCGGTAACCATGATTATTGGAACGGTTTATCCGTAGAGGGTGCACAGAAGCGTTTCTTAGAAAAAACAGGTATGGAATCAATTTATTATCATAAAGTGGTAAAAGGTTATCACTTCCTTGTTATGTCTCCAGAGAATGGAACAACACATGGTTATTATTCGGACAAGCAAATTAATTGGTTAAAAGAAGAAATGGCAAAAGCACAAAAAGATGATCCAGAAAAACCGATTTTTGTATTTTTACATCAACATATTAAAGATACAGTGTACGGTAGTCAGGAATGGGGAACACAAGATAGCGCAAAAATTAATGCAGTGTTAAAAGAATATCCACAAGTTATTACGTTTTCAGGTCATTCACATTATCCGTTAGATGATCCGAGATCGATACATCAAAAAGACTTTACATCAGTTGGTACATCTTCAGTAAGTTATATGGAAGTTGAAGGTGGTAAAGTACAAGGGAATATCCCGCCAGGAGCTAGTACGTTAAGCCAAGGTTTATTAGTAGAAGTAGATGAAGAAGAAGTGACGATTAATCGCCGTGATTTCCATACGAATTCTTGGACAGGCGAGCCTTGGAAAATTAAATTACCAGCAAAGAAAGAAACATTTACACATGTAGAAGATCGTGATAAAGAAAAGCCTTACTTTGCTAAAGATGCAAAGCTTGCTGTATCAAATGTAACAGAAAATGCGGCAACAGTAACATTCCCGCAAGCATTGGACAACCTCCTTGTTCACTCTTACCGTGTGCAGGCTAGAGATAAGCAAACGGGTGAAATAAAAAATAATTTGTTAGCATTCTCAGAGTTTTATCGTGATCCAGTGCCGAAAGATCTTACATTTACACTTGCGGGATTAGATGGCGGGAAAGCATATACACTTGAAGTAGTTGCGATTGATTCATTCGGCAATGAAACCGCGCAGCCGTTAACTGCGGAAATTACTACGAAAAAAGATAATATTGACCCGAATGTGAAAGTACCAAAAGCTGATGTTTTCGATGTAAACTTTGCAGATGGTACATTTAAAGACAATTCACCATTTGGTACAAAAGGTGATGTGAAGGGCAATGTGACTATTGAATATGATAAAGCATTGAAGAAGAATGTTATGAAGTTAAACGGAAAAGCAAATACATTTGGATATCTTCCATTTTCAGCAGCACAAAAAGAAAAAGTAGCAAATACGTTTACGTTAGAAACTGTATTTTCAATGAATGAAATTCGTGGACAAGGCATCTTGCAAAATACAGAGAGCGGCGGAATTGGATTTGAGTCTACAGGAAGTGGATATGTTGAATTATGGGCTCACATTGAAGGTAGCTATAAACGTGTTGGAGTTCAATTAGAAGCGAATAAAACGTATCATTTAACAGGAACGTATAACGGAAGCGAAGTGGCAATTTACGTAGATGGTAAAAAAGTAAATAGTCAGCCAGCTACTGGGAAAGTGTATCATCCGAATGTACCATTTGCATTTGGAGCGGATCCTGATAGTAACGGAAATGGTGGTATTCCGTTAAATGGACAAATCGTGCTTGCGAAATTATATAGTAAAGCGTTAAGTTCTTCAGAAGTATTAGCAGCGTACAATGAGTTTTTTAACCGTACGAAGTTAGAGCAAGTAACTGCGTTATTTGAAGAGCTTGGAAAAGTAAAAGAAGTGTTAGCGGGTACGTATGAATTTGGTAATAAGCCAGGTCAATATTCAAAGGAAGCATTTCAAGAACTAGAGAAAAGCTATAACATTGCAAAGCAAGCATTTGAAAATGTAGGAAGTACTGGGGAACAAATTATTCAAACATATAACGAATTAAAATCAGCTAATGTAACATTCGTACAATCAAAAGTGGCAGAAGAACAACCAAAAACAACGAAAGAAAAATTACAAATCAATATTGAATCTGCAAAAGCAGTAGTGAAGAAAGCGCAAGCTGTAAATGTAACAGATGGTTCAGTGAAATCATTACAACAAAAAATTACAGTTGCAGAAGCTGTATTACAAGATGTGCAAGTAAAAGATGAACAGGTAGAAACGATGAATCGTACATTAGAGTATGCGATTTCACTTGTTGAAAAAAGTATGAACAAATAAGAGAGAAGAAAAGAAGCTTATCATGATAGGCTTCTTTTTTGTTATACTAAAAGTAGCATAGAAAGAAGGAGCGAATAATTTGGAACAGAAAAAGCTAAAAAGAATTCTTGAATATGTATGGATCGCGGTTGTGCTCCTTGTAGGATATTATTTATTAAAAGATAAAAGTATTTGGGTTTTATTCTTAATGACGTTTTTATTAGCAGGATTAGGAACGTTATTTATTAACTTCTTCTTTGATAGTTTGAATGCCTGGAAGAAGAAAAAGAAGGGGACGAAGTAAAGGAGGGAATATATGCAAAAGTGGAAGCTCATATATCAGGTGATTATTTTCTTAGTGCTTGTGGGTATTGGAATGATCAAATACTCGACACCAATAGGAAATTGGGCATGGTTTACAGCTTGCATCGGCATATTTTTCATTTTACAATCGTTAACGAAAAAATATAATAGTACAGAAAGATAGCTCGCCATTTTATCGGCGAGCTATTTTGTTATGCTTTTTTCTGTTCATCATTTGTTTTTTCAATAGCTAAATGACTATGCTTTCTAGAGTAGAAGAAATAGAAGCATAAGCCGACTATAAGCCAAACTGCAAAGCTAATCCATGTTGTTTTAGACAAATTGATCATTAAATATAAGCAGCAAAGAATCGCGACAACTGGTAGTACAGGTACGAAAGGTGTGCGGAATCCGCGTTTTAAGTCAGGATGTGTTTTTCGTAAAATAAGTACTGCGCAGCAAACGAATGTAAAGGCTGTTAATGTGCCGATGTTTACTAAATTCGCTAGCAAATGTAAATCTAAAAGGCCTGCTAATAAAGCGGCAACAACGCCAGTAATCCACGTATTTAATAAAGGGATTTTTACTTTTTTATTTACACGTGCTAACGCTTTTGGAAGTAGACCGTCACGGCTCATTGCATATGAAACGCGAACTTGTCCATACATAACGACTAAGAGGACGGTTGTCATTCCAGTCATCGCTCCAACAGCGAGTAGTCCTGCAATTGCATCTTCACCAACGAAGTGCAATGCAAATGCAACTGGATCAGAAACGTCTAATTGTGTATAAGGAACCATACCTGTTAAAACGAAAGATACAATCATATATAAAACAGTACAAATAAGAAGAGAACCGATAATACCAATTGGTAAATCACGCTGCGGCTTTTTCGTTTCTTCTGCAGCGGTTGCGATTGCATCAAATCCTAAGAAGGCGAAGAACACAGTGGCAGCCCCAGTAATAATACCGTCGTATCCGAATGGAATGAACGGTGTCCAGTTTTCAGGTTTTACATATTTTGCGCCTGCTACGATAAAAGCGATAATAACTGCTAGCTTGATAAGAACCATAATATTATTAATGCGAGCGCTTTCGCGTATACCGAAGCTTAAAAGACCGGTAATGATTAGTAAAATACAAACAGCGGGTAAATCGATGAGGCCACCTTTTCCTACGCCAGGGGCCGAGGCGATTATGGCGGGCAGGTGTATATTGAAACCTTGTAGTAATGATTGTAAATAACCAGACCAACCGACAGCTACTGCTGCAACGGCAAGTAAATATTCGAGCATTAAACACCATCCGACGATGAAGGCGACGACTTCTCCGACTGTCATATATGCGTAAGTATACACACTTCCTGAGACAGGAATAGAAGAAGCAAATTCAGCGTAACAAAAGGCTACACAAGCACAAGTAAATGCAGCAATAAGGAATGATAGCATAATACCAGGACCAGAATGTTTTGCTGCAACAATACCTGTTAATACAAAGATCCCTGTCCCAATTACGGCGCCGATTCCTAAAAACGTTAAATCGAGTGCAGTTAATGTTCTAGCTAGCTGCTTTGGTGATTCAGTACTAAGCGCTTTTTTTCGTAATAATGACTTCACTTTGGACTCTCCCCCCGTTTTTTCATTTCCATAACTGCGACTATAGTATGAGCCCATTAAAAAAGAGTAAGTAAGGAAGTGGAGGTGCAGTTATGGTATATAGTTTTTAAAATTGCTGGATTAATCTTAATATAATTCAGAATATTTTGTCAAATAAAAATATGACAAATAAAATGCGGATCAATAGGGGAAACTACTTGCAGAAATGTACGGGGGTTAACGACCCACTGATTAAAGTTAAAGTAGGAGCAGATGCTATGTTATTTTATTTTGAACTTGTCGTCATTTTACTTTGTACGAAATTAGCTGGTGACATTAGTGTAAGACTTGGTCAGCCTTCTGTACTTGGTAAGTTAATTGTCGGTATTATTATCGGTCCGGCTGTACTCGGTATTATTAATAGTTCTGAACTGATTGATGAACTGAGTGAGATTGGTGTTTTGTTGCTTATGTTTATGGCGGGACTTGAAACGGATTTAGAAGAGTTAAATCGGAATTTGAAATCGTCATTTGCAGTAGCGGCTGGTGGAATTATTTTTCCTTTCATCGGTGGTTATGTAACAGGATTGCTGTTTGGATTAATACAGTCCCATGCCATTTTTTTAGGGTTATTACTTTGCGCAACATCGGTTAGTATTACGGTCCAGACGCTACGTGATCTAGGAAAAATGAATACGAGAGAAAGTACAACAATTTTAGGTGCTGCCGTATTTGATGATGTCATTGTCGTTATTTTATTGGCATTTGTAATGAGTTTTTTAGGAACACAAGATGTGAATATAACACTTGTCATTGTAAAGAAAATTATTTTCTTTGTAAGTATTGTTTTTATTGCTTGGAAAGTCGTTCCTTGGATTATGAAAATGCTTGTACCGCTTCGTGTAACAGAAGCGTTAATTAGCGCGGCTCTTATTATTTGCTTCTCTTTTTCTTATTACAGTGAAATGATGGGAATTGCAGGCATTATTGGAGCATTTGCAGCAGGAATTGCTATTTCTCAAACAGAGTATAAGCATGAGGTGGAACATAAAATTGAACCGATTGCTTATGCAATATTTGTTCCAGTATTCTTCGTAAGTATCGGAATGGAAATTACATTTCAAGGCATTGGAAGCCAGCTTTGGTTCATTATTATTATGACTCTCATTGCAATTTTCACAAAGTTAATCGGATCAGGTTTAGGAGCGAGACTGACAGGATTTAATCTCCAATCTTCTATTAGTATTGGCGCGGGGATGGTATCACGTGGTGAAGTAGCGCTTATCATCGCTGCAAATGGACTTACGGCGAATTTATTAGCGAAAGAAAATTTCACAGCGATTGTTATTGTTGTTATATTGACGACGATTATTACACCGCCACTTTTGAAGAAATATTTTGTATAGAGAGGAAGGGCTTATCTGATGTAGGTAAGCTCTTTTTTTATTCCCAAAAGCAATGATCATATAGCATGAAGGGTTTGTAATTATGGTAAAATCTATGTATGTGATATGACAAGGAGAGGGAAGTGTGAAGATTACGAAGGAGAAGGTTATTGGTGTAATCGTACTTATTGCAGTATGTATACCATTTACTGCATGGAAAGAATCAAAAGTGAAAGATTTTCCGGTTTCTATTTTTTCGGAAGAAGCAGATGGTGAGTACGGTCAGAAGCTGAAATATACTGCTTTTTTACCTGATGTTGCGATTTGGATGAACGGTTGGGAAAAGAAGTGGACAGAAGGGGAAAGAACTGTTTATCAAAAAGGGAATCGCATTGTAAATGTGTTTCATCCTCCTGGCGATGATGGTTTTTACCTTATTGAAGCAAGAGAAAATAAGTGAACGCAACCGTAAGAAGTGGAGGTTAAATAGTGAAAGCTTCAACATTACTATTTAAAATTGAAAGTAATATGGATCAATTTTCACCAGCTGAGAAGAAGGTTGCCATGTACATAATGGAGAATGCAGAGATTGTACCGAATTTAACGACGAAAGAAGTGTCAACGAATGCAGGCGCAAGTGAAGCGAGTGTCGTTCGCTTTTGTAAATCGATTGGAATCGGAAGTTTTAAAGCATTTAAGATAGCACTCGTTCGTGAATTAACGATTGCTGATTATAATATTAACGATTTTTCAGTGATGAATACAGAAGATGGACCGTATGATTTATTTAATAAAGTTACTTATGTGAATAAAGCTGCAATTGAGGCGAGCGTGACGGCGATAGATAAAAAAGAACTTGAAAAAGCTGCAGATCGTATTGTAAATGCCGATAAAATTATCTTTTATGGAGTAGGCGGATCAGCTACTCCGGCGATGGACGGAGCTTATAAATTTACAAGGCTCGGATTTACAGCGATGATGCTATCTGATTTTCATATGATGTTGCCGCTTGTGACGAATTTAAAAGAAGGCGATATATTTGTTGCGATTTCAACATCTGGTCGAACGAAAGATGTGCTTGAAATGGCGCAGTATGCAAAGAGACAAGGTGCAACTGTTATTGGAATTACGAAACTAGATCAATCATCACCGTTATATAAAGAAGCGGATATTCGCCTTTGTATGCCAGATGTAGAACAAGATCATCGTATTGCGAGTATTGCTTCGAGAATGACGCAATTGAATATGATCGATGCTTTATATGTGATTACTTTCAATCGAATTGGTAATAAAGTATTGAATCAATTTATGGAGACACGAGAAGAAGCGTTGCGGTTACGGAAGTTAAAGTAGAAGAAAAGATGAGGAGACTCATCTTTTTTTATCCCCCTATTTGCCGTGCAGTAAGACCCTCACTTCAAAATTCAGCGGAAGCAAAGAAAGTTAGGTGGGGATCAACTGCCCGTAAATGCCCGATTGGTGCGGGCTAATAATCAGTGGGGATGAACAAAACCCACACTGATTAAAGTTTCACTTTATGATCTTTGACAAAAATATGTCATGTCGTGAAATTTTATTTCATAAAATAAGAAAGAGTAATTGATTTTTAGTTTCTTAAAGTTATAATAAAAGTGTGAAATATAATTTCAAAGAGGGTGGCAATATGTTAGAAAATTTATCGACAGAACATCGTAATGAGAAAACAATGAATTTGGATGAGATGAGCATAAAAGAAGTGTTACAAAGTATGAATGAAGAAGATCGAACTGTTGCGTTAGCAGTTGAAAAAGAGATAGAACAAATTGAAAAGGTTGTACAGACTGTTATTAAATCTTTTGAAGAAGAGGGACGTTTAATTTACATTGGTGCTGGTACGAGTGGTCGTTTAGGTATTCTAGATGCAGTGGAATGTCCGCCGACATTTGGCACGGATGATAAAATGGTGCAAGGATTTATAGCAGGTGGATTGAAAGCGTTTACTAAAGCGGTGGAAGGTGCCGAAGATCGCGAAGAGTTAGCAGAAGAAGATTTAAAAAGTATTGGATTAAATGAGAAAGATACAGTGATTGGAATTGCTGCAAGTGGCAGAACTCCTTACGTAATTGGCGGCTTGAAATACGCACAGAGTGTAGGAGCGAGTACAGCGAGTATTTCTTGTAATAAAAATGCTGAAATAAGTAAATATGCAAAGTTAAATGTGGAAGTAGAGACAGGTGCAGAAATATTAACAGGATCAACGCGTTTAAAAGCTGGTACAGCACAAAAATTAGTGTTGAATATGATTTCAACAGCTTCGATGATTGGTGTAGGAAAAGTATATAAAAACTTAATGGTAGATGTTCAATCCACAAATGAAAAGTTAGTAGAACGATCAAAACGAATTATTGTGGAAGCAACAGGCGCTAGTTATGAAGTAGCGGCAGAGTATTATGAAAAGGCAGAACGTAACGTAAAAGCTGCCATTGTTATGGTGTTGTTGCAGTGCGAATATGGGGAAGCACTGGAGAAACTAAAATGCGCAAAAGGGTTTGTGAAGAAAGCACTATAAAATAATAGGGAGGGGGATTCTATTATGAAGAAAGAAGAGAGAATGGCCAAGGAAATTTCGGAGCAACTTGGAGGAATAAAAAATATTCGTAGTATTGCTCATTGTATGACGAGACTACGATTAACGCTTCATGATGAAAGTAAAGTAAATATGGACCTTTTAAAAAAAGTTGAAGGCGTTATGGGTGTTATAGAAGATGAGACGCTTCAAGTTGTCGTTGGTCCAGGAACAGTAAATAAAGTAGCAGCTGAAATGGAAGGCTTAACAGGACTACGAATTGGTGAGATAGCAGATCATCACCTTGAAGATATTGGGCAAGAGATGAAATCAGAGATTAAGAAGAAAAATAATACACCAGTGAAAAACTTTTTACGAAAAATAGGAAGTATTTTCATTCCGTTAATTCCAGGACTTGTTGCGTCAGGAATTATAAACGGGGTTGCTAACTTTGCGAAAAACGCTGGTGCTGATCCAAATGCAACGTGGTTACAAATGTTACTACTCATTGGCGGCGGTATCTTTACATTCTTAGGAATTTTAGTTGGTTGGAATACAGCGAAAGAGTTCGGCGGGACACCGGTTCTTGGGGCAATTGCTGGCATTTTAATTTTCAACCCGGCGATGGCAAACGTAAAATTGTTTGGTGAAGCATTAGTGCCCGGACGGGGCGGATTATTCGCAGTTATTTTTGCAGCATGGCTTATGGTTGTAGTGGAAAGACAAGTTCGAAAAGCAGTGCCGAATGCAGTTGATATAATCGTGACACCACTCATTACTGTATTAGTTGTAAGTATCGTAACGATGTTAGCAATTCAGCCATTAGCAGGTTTCTTATCAGATGGTATTACGAGCGGAATTAATGCGATTTTAAATATTGGCGGAGCATTTGCTGGCGCAGTACTTGCGGGAACATTTTTACCTCTCGTTATGGTCGGATTGCATCACGGTTTAACACCAATTCATATGGAATTTATTAATCAAACACACGTAACACCTTTATTACCAGTACTAGCAATGGCTGGTGCTGGCCAAGTGGGCGCAGCAATTGCGATTTATGTGAAAACAAAAAACAAACGACTTCGAAATGTAATTAAAGGTGGATTGCCAGTTGGCTTTTTAGGAATTGGTGAGCCGCTATTATACGGGGTTACATTACCACTTGGGAAACCGTTTATTACTGCTTGTTTAGGAGCGGCTGTCGGTGGTGCATTCCAAGCAGTTATGCAAACAGCTTCTCTTGGAATTGGCGTATCAGGGCTATCTTTAATTCCGTTAATTGCTGACAATAAATATTTACTATATTTCTTAGGTTTAGTAATTGCATATGCTTTCGGATTTATCTTTACGTACTTCTTCGGATTTAAAGAAGAAATGGCAGAAAACATATAGAGAAAGGGATTCCTTTCTCTTTTTCTATTAATAGAAGGGGAGATTTATATGATCGGAGTTTCCATTTATCTTTCAAAAGAACGAGTAGAGAAACAAGAAGAGTGGTTAAAAGGAGCGAAGGAAAATGGGTTTACATCTATTTTTACATCACTGCACATTCCAGAAGATGATCCAAATACGTATAAAGAGTTAATTCAAATATTAGGGAGACAAGCTCTTGCACATGAAATGGAGCTAATGGTTGATGTTTCTCCAAAATCGTTACACCATTTAGGGCTAACATATGAAAATGTGGAAGAGTTATTGAACTGGGGCATTACCGGTTTAAGAATGGATTACGGCATTGCGCCAAAAGAAATTGCAAGCGTATCTCATAAGATGAAAGTAGCTTTAAATGCGAGTACGATTACAAAATCATTTTGGAAAGAATTACTTGCAGAACATATAAGAGTAGAGAATGTAGAAGCATGGCATAATTTTTACCCGCGCCCAGAGACAGGACTAGCAAAGTCTTTCTTACAAAAACAAAATCAATATTTACAGAAGTGCGGAATAAAGACAATGGCATTTATTCCAGGAGATGGTGAAAAACGAGGGCCGTTATATGAAGGGTTACCAACGTTAGAAAAACATCGCAATATGCGCCCACTTGAAGCGTACTTAGAACTTGTTCAAGATTGTGGTGTTGATAAAGTATTGATTGGAGATATAAGCGCAAGTTTAAAAAGTATGCAAGAAGTAGCTAGTGCAAGTAGAGGGATTATTCCATTGCGTTACAAATCATTTATAACTGATAAAGAAGTATTAAAATTGGTAGAGCAAGTGCATACAAATAGACTAGATCCGGCTCGTGATGTTATTCGATCTGTAGAATCAAGGGAAGGAAATAGAGTGGTGATAAAGCCGATGCATACAATTGTAAGAAAGAAAGGGAGTATTACAATTGATAATGAATTGTATGGTAGATATGCAGGGGAGATGCAAGTTGCCATAAATGATTTATCTGTAGATGAGAAAGTGAATGTTGTTGGAATGGTTGTAGAAGAGGACGTGTCTTTACTGCCTTATATTGGCGCTGGAAAAATGTTTCAACTTTTTTTATGCGATAGAATAAAAGCTTGAATTAGCGCTATTTTGTAAGAAAACATTATCCGTAAAACGGATAATGTTTTTTGTTTTCTTTAAAAAAGTATTTGACGAATGAAATAAAATACCGTATTGTTTTGACTTGTAAATAAAAGTTCACCATAACAAAACAAAAAGGAGAGTTCAAAATGAATCAATATATTGGGAATTTAATTATTCGTATCGTGTTAGGAGTTACGTTCTTTGCACACGGTTTAGCAAAGTTTCAATCAGGTATCGATAACGTAGCAGGATGGTTTACAAGCATCGGTTTACCAGGTGGCCTTGCATATGGCGTAGCAACTGTAGAATTAGTTGGTGGTATATTATTAATTATCGGTTTAGGTGTACGATATGTAGGATTGTTATTCGCTCTTATTTTAGCTGGAGCTATCGTAAAGGTAAATGGAGCAGCAGGTTTATTAGGAGATGGAAAGAATCCAGGATATGAATTAGATCTTGCATTATTATCAATGGGTGCGTATTTATTCGTAGTAAAAGCAGAAGGATATGTAGATCGTTTCTTAAAAGAGAAAGTAATGAAAACGAAGTAAATTTTATTTATAAATGTTGACTTGAAGAAATATTGTAACTATAATGATTACAACTAATAGATTAAGAGTAAAACAATTTAAATATTTTTTTACACAAGATGTAACTACGTGAGTTACATCTTGTGTAAAAATAAACGGGAGGAAGTAATATGCCTAAATCAAATTTAGAAATTATTAAAAGCACGTATGAAGGATCAGCTTCTTCAAATGCAAAGCATTTAGCAGAAGCCCTCTCTGAAAAAGTGGAATGGACAGAGGCAGAAGGTTTCCCGTACGGCGGAACATATAAAGGCGTAGAAGCTATAATGAAAAATGTATTTAGCCGTTTAGGATCAGAATGGGATGATTATAAAGCAAGTGTAAATATGTATCATGAAGTAAGCGGAAAAGATGTAATTATTGCTGAAGGTATGTATTCTGGAGTTTATAAAGAAACAGGAAAATCATTTGAAGCAGAATTTGTTCATGTATGGCAACTGGAGAACGGAAAAATCGTGAAGTTTAAGCAGTATGTAGATAGTTATATTGTTAAGGAAGCAATGAAGAGCTAATGCTTTTTAAATGGATCGTAGGTATATGCATTACAATTATAGTAATTTTCTCGTCTATAGTTGGCGGAAAGAAATTGCTTGCATATGTGGAAAAAGAAAATAAAAATATTCAAACCGAGCGAGCGGCAAACGAAAAAGAGAAAAAAGCTGCAGAAGAAGCTCCGCAAATTAGTGAAGGTGAAATTATTTCTACTATGCATAAAATGGTGCACCAAAAGGTAAAATCCTCTGAAAAATGGGGATTTGTAGAGATGACAAAAAAGGAAATTTCTAATGTAAAAAGAGATATTGAAAATAGTACAGGTTTTCAATATAAAATGAAGTTATTTTCTATTATAAATAGGTGGGAAAAAGGAGATTTTTCTCAAACTGTTGAGGAGCATAACTTTTTATGGAGCCTTCAAGGTGGAGATACTGGCAAGGCGACGGAACGTTTATCGCCAGAAGAGGAAAAGCAGTATATAAGAGAAATGAAGAGTAAATAAAAACATCGCCAACCTAGATGACGATGTTTTTTCATTAAGAATGTTTTCGTATTAAAGGTCTAGTTGGCTGAACGGCAACAGTTTTGAAATGAGAAAATAAATAACATCCTGTTACAACGACAATTGTCCCTAAAATTTGTATCCACGTTAATTCTTCTCCGAGAAATATGAATGCTAAAATGGCTGTGAAAATTGGATTGAAGTTTAGAAAAATACCTGATGTAGTTGCGCCTAATTTTTGTACGCCAATATTCCAAAATACCATACAAAGAACTGTCGAAATAAGCCCAGTATATAAAAGTGATGTGATGAAAGAAGTATTTATATTTGAAACAGTGAAGCTACCTATGTTAAACGGTAGTAATAAAATAACGCCGAAAATACCAGAGTACAACGTTGCCATAAGTGGTGTAGTTGTTTTTGTTGCCCATTTACTACAAACAGAATAGATTCCCCAAATACAAACCGCTGCAATCATCCATAAATCACCGCTATTAAAATGTAGTGAAAATAAAAGCGAGAAATCACCTTTTAATAGGACGAGGATGACCCCGAAGAATGAAAGAATCATGGATAGGATTTGAAGTGTATTTACTTTTTCTTTTAGAAATAATACTGAAAATAATGCGATTGAAATTGCATTCAATGTAGAAATAAGCCCTACATTCGTAGCGGATGTTTTTTCTAATGCTAAAAATTGAAAGATGTTAAAAAGAGCGACTCCTGAAATTCCCATTAATATTAACGGAATTATTGCGGTACGTGGTGGAAGGATTTTCTTTTCTTTAAGCCATACCATTGGTAATAAACAAACAATCGCAATCATCCATCTTAAATTTGTCAATGTCATCGGTGATGCATGATCGACGAGTGATTTTCCAACGACGAAATTTCCTCCCCATAATAAGCTCGTTAGTAATAGTAAAAAGACGTAAAAATAAGGCATGATAAAATCCCCTTTTTTGTAATCAATACGAATTGTAAATAATTTTAGCATTTTTCTTTATTGTGTAATACATTATTTTGTATAATGGTGAAAACTCGATAAAATCTTTAGTTTAAAATGATATTTACAGAAAGATATTCAGTTTTATATAAATTATAAGTTGTTTTTTCGAATAATCATCGGTAAGAAAAAAGGAGGAATTGTAATGGAGTCGTCTGTTATTAAAGTGTTGGATGATTTGGATGTACAAATTTTAGATATATTGCAGAAGGATTCACAAGTAAGTAATGCAGAGCTGGCACGTCGCGTTAATTTATCACCGGCTGCGATGCATGCAAGAATAAAAAGGTTAGATGGGGAAGGTTTCATCGATAAGCAAGTTGCGATTTTAAATCAAGAAAAGCTTGGGTTTGATTTATTATGCTTTATTTTTATGAGTACGAATATTCATCAATTTGACAAGTTAGAAGTGTTGGAGAAAGAATTAGAATCGATGCCGGAAGTGTTAGAATGTCACTGTTTAACAGGAGAGTACGATTATTTATTAAAGGTTGCAAATCGTGATCGTAAAGAACTAGAGCAGTTTATTAGAAAGCTGAATAAGCTTGGTATTACACGTATACAGACGAGTTTGGCACTTCGTGAAATTAAATATTCAACAGTATTACCGATACGAGATGAGGAACCGAGCATCGATTAGATTGCTTGGTTTTTTGTTTGTATAAAGTGATTGACGAGGAGAAAAGAGAGCTGTATTATTATATGAAATTATGAATTAAAATTCATTTAAAGTTATAAATATTAATATTGAGGGGCAAGGGGATGTAATATGAAAATCTGTAATGCGGTGACCAGTGATGTGAAAGAAATTTATAGTCTTATTGAGGTTTATGCAAAAGAGGGAGTTGTTTTACCACGTTCTCTTTTGTCTCTTTATCAATATTTGCAATGTTTATATGTTATGAAAGAAGACGAGAGAATTGTTGGAGTTGCTGGATTGCATGTGTTAGGAGAAGATCTTGCAGAAATACGATCGTTAGTAGTTTCGCATACATATGCAGGGAAAGGGATAGGACGTATGCTCGTAAATCATGTAATGGAGGAAGCTACGAAAATAAATGTAAGAAGAGTAATTTCCTTAACATATGAAACAGTATTTTTTCAAAAGTGTGGATTTGATTTTATAAATAAAGAAGCGTTGCCAGAGAAAGTATGGATTGATTGTAGACATTGTCCAAAGATGGATTATTGTGATGAAGTGGCGATGGTTCGGTATGTTGGATAAAAAATTTATAGAGAAAAAGTTCCCACTATTATTTACAGATATAGTGGGAACATATATTTACATAAGAAATGGACAGGTTATTAAGAATTTGAATTCGTTTGTCTTACGGCAAAATTATAAAGTGGATCTTTAAGTTCATAGTTATACGTTAAACCGTCGACAATTCCTACAACTTTATCATTATCATAAAGGTCGAGCATAAATTGTGCCATTTGTTTTGCAGTGTGGAATTTCGGTACAACATTATCGTATTCGAACTCATCAATACCAAATGAACGTTTTGCAAATTCTGTTTCAGTTGCCCCAGGTGCTAAAACCTTTGCTTGCAGTTTTGCGCCTTGTTCTTTCAGTTCGTGAGACAGCCCTTCTGTAAAGGCACTTACATAAAATTTTGTAGCGCAATACGTAACAGCATCAGCAACAATCGTGTATCCGCCGCCCGATGAAACGTTAATAAGCTGTGTTCCGTCAACCATTGAATAATCTCGAACGAAAAGAGAAGAGAGTATTGTTAGTGCTTCTATATTGACATGCAACATCGTCTCGATTTTATTTAAATTTTGTTCGGCAATTGAGGCGAAATTACCAAAACCTGCGTTATTAATCCACGTTTCAATTTGAAAAGCTTGTAGGCTTTCATAAAGTTTATAAACATCTTCAGTAACAGATAAATCAGTTCGTCGAATGACAACATCTAACTCTGGATGCATTTCGTTAATTTTCAATTTTAATCCATCTAATTCTTCTTGTCTTCGAGCTACAAGTACTAAATTTTTCCCGCGAGATGCAAATGCTAAAGCTGCTTCATAACCAATTCCGGAACTTGCACCAGTAATAACAGTGTATTTCATATAAAATCCCCCTAAATTCAAATTTATTTATGGTTAGATTGTATTTGTTAGAGTATACTCTAAGTCAAATGTTTTTTATAAATTTGATACGTTCATAAAATATATAAGGATAAGCATGTGGAGGGAGTTTAGTATGTATACAATTAGTGAGGTAGCAAAATTATTAGGATTGAGCACACATACACTACGTTATTATGAAAAGGAAAATATATTGATTGCAAATCGTGATACAAATGGAAATCGACTTTACGAAGAGTCACATATAAAGTGGTTGCAGTTTGTAATGAAATTAAAACAAACGCAAATGCCAATAGCGAAAATAAGAGAATACGCTAGATTATATACAGAAGGGGCGCATACAACAGAAGCTCGTTTACAGCTCCTAGAAGATCATAGGAAATCTATTCAGATTCAAAGAGAAAACTTAGAGGTTACAGAGAAGATGCTTGAGAATAAAATTCGTGCATACAAAGGCTCATTGGAAAATAAATAGATGGTTGTTATGTGATGAAAAATGGATTTGATCTATGAGTATTTCATCATAGTGTATGGATAAATAAAAAAGAGCAGCTAGCAAAAGCTAACTGCTCCATTCAAGGGATCTCTCCAAGGGGGAGTGGAGAAAATATTATGTTACTAGCATTATTGACAGATTATTAGGAAATATACAAATAGGATGAAAGAAATTTTAAATAAACTTTCGGCATTGACAATTTTTAAAATGTTCATGTACAATATATATGAATGACATTCAGTCATTTTCGTGTGACAGGATGCAGTTAGCTTAGAAATGGAACAAATACAATGGTAAATGAGGATGATAGTTGTTTTTATATAGTATTGATGAAAGAGTATATTTTTTTAAAATAAAAATGACTGATAGTCAGTCATGAAGGGTGAGAGGTATGAAAAATAGAGCTTGGTTATATGTCATATTAACATGTATCTTTGAAATTTTTTGGGTGTTTGGTTTTAATACGGCCGATACTTGGTGGCATTGGATTATTATTTTAGGAGTTATTGCTGTTGATTTTCACTTCCTTTCTAAAGCGTGTGAACATCTTGCAACAGGAACTGTATATGCTATTTTCGCTGGAGCTGGTACGGTAGGTACTTTCTTAATGGATGTATTTCTTTTCGGTGGAAGTTTCAGCGCAGGCAAACTATTCTTCATTCTTATGGTAGTAGCCGGCGTTATCGGTTTAAAGTTAGCTGACAATAAAGAAGAAACTGTGGAAGGAGTTGCTTAAAAATGGGTTGGTTTTTCGTATTTTGTGCTGCAATTAGTGAAATAGTCGGTGTGATAGGACTTAAAATGTATAGTAAAGATAAGACATTAGCCAATGGTGCGATTTATATAGGTGGGTTTGCTACATCCTTCGCATTTTTGTATACTTCCTTCTTATTTTTACAAGTAAGTGTCGCGTATGCGGTTTGGATTGGTATCGGAACAGCAGGTGCAGTTTTGTTAAACATGTTCTTGTTTGGTGAGTCGAAAAGTAAAGCGCGTATCATTAGTGTGTTTCTTATTGTATGTGGAGTGACAGGATTAAAGGCACTTTCTTAAAGATATATTGTATTTTTATCTCCTAATTGTTTATTAGGAGATTTTATTATAAAAAAATGATTTCCTCTTAGAGTTCACTATCATTGACAGTACAATCGATTATCTTATAAAATGAGTGACAGTCATTCAATATGCGTGTGAAAGGGTTTAGATGATGAATAAAAAAGAGAAAATTGTCTATGCAGCTATTGAAGTGTTTCAGGAAAAGGGCGTCGAAAAAACGAAGATTTCTGATATCGTGAAATTAGCTGGCATTGCGCAAGGAACTTTCTATTTATATTTTCCTTCTAAGTTATCTGTTATGCCTGCAATAGCAGAAGTGATGGTTGAAAAGATGATACTTGCAGTGAAAGAAAAAGTGCAAAACGATGCGCCTTTCTCAAGTAAAGTGACGCAAGTAATAGATGCGGTGTTTCACTTTATAGCTGAATATCGTGAAATACAGGCTTTAATGTATGCTGGTCTTGCATCTACAGAACATATAAAAGAATGGGAAGCTGTGTATGAGCCCCTTTATATGTGGCTAAGTGAATTTTTAAATGAGGCAAAAGAAGCTGGTGAAATTCGTGATTCGGTTCACGCAGAGCGAACAGCGAAGTTATTTATCGCTCTAGTTGAATCAGCAGCGGAACAAGTGTATTTATATGATCATAAAGATGATGAGCAAGTCGATTTGCAAAAGGCAGAAGTACTAGATTTTTTAACACATGCACTACATATAAAGAAATAGTGAGATGAACCTGTCTGAAAAGGTAGGTTCATTTTTGAGGAAAACTGAATGATAGTCATTCATCTAATGCGTATGTATGTGTGGAAGGATAGTGTGAAATTCTAACGAGTAGGGGGGCATCTCTACTCATGACTAGCCCACAAATAGAAGGATAAAGAAAAAGCTTCTTGGGCATTATTTTTTGAGAGGAACTTACGGGAAGAGGTGTTAAAAAGTGAAGAAACCGATAAAAGAACAAAAGATGGTATTGGTCATTCTTTTGAGTAATATATTTATCGCTTTTTTAGGGATTGGATTAATCATTCCGGTTATGCCGTCCTTTATGAATGATATGCATTTAACAGGGAAGACGATGGGATATCTCGTTGCAGTGTTTGCAATGGCACAGCTCATTACTTCACCTATTACAGGCCGGTGGGTTGATCTTTACGGTAGAAAGAAAATGATAATCATTGGATTATTTATTTTTGGTGTTTCAGAGCTTCTTTTTGGATTAGGAAAAGATGTATGGATGCTTTATGTAGCAAGGGTATTAGGCGGAATTAGTGCTGCTTTTATTATGCCTGGTGTTACGGCGTATGTTGCGGATATTACATCTATTCAGGAACGTCCAAAGGCGATGGGATACTTATCTGCGGCTATTAGTACTGGATTCATTATAGGTCCTGGAATCGGCGGATTTATTGCAGAATACGGTATACGTGTGCCGTTTTTCGTTGCAGCAGTAATTGCTTTTATAGCATGTGTGATTTCGATCTTTATTTTAAAAGAACCGTTAACGAAAGAAGAACTTGCAGAGATTTCTTCTAATACGAAGGAATCAAGTTTTATTGGTGATTTAAAGAAATCATTACATCCAATGTATGCAATTGCATTTATTATCGTATTTGTACTCGCATTCGGATTATCAGCGTATGAAACAGTGTTTAGCTTGTTCTCTGATCATAAATTTGGCTTCTCGCCGAAAGATATCGCAGCAATTATTACAATTAGTTCAATCTTTGGGGTAGTTGTGCAAGTATTTATGTTTGGCAAATTGGTAGAAATGTTCGGTGAGAAAGTGTTAATTCAAATATGTTTAATTGTAGGTGCAGTATTAGCATTCGTCTCAACTGTAGTCTTTAATTATTGGATTGTACTTCTCGTTACTTGCTTCATTTTCTTAGCATTTGATTTACTTCGTCCAGCTTTAACGACATTTTTATCAAAAGCAGCCGGAAAAGAGCAAGGATTCGTTGCTGGAATGAACTCGACTTATACGAGTTTAGGAAATATCGTAGGACCAGCGATGGGCGGAATATTATTTGATATGAATATTCATTATCCATATGCATTTTCAGGCGTTGTTTTAATAGTTGGTCTCGCTATTACATTTATGTGGAGAGAGAAACAGTTGGCTGAAAGTTTTGCGAAGTAATAAAACCCCTTACGACGGTAAGGGGTTTTTGTTTTATCCTGATTAAAGTTTCATTTTATAAACTTAACCCAAACCGTTTTAATTCAATAAAAATCCCCTCTAATTGCTTTCCTTTATCCGTTAATGTGTACTCTACACGAGGCGGAACTTCTGGATATACTTTTCTCGTTATAATGCCTTGAGACTCTAATTCTTTTAGTCGAAGTGATAATGTTTTTGGACTAATACCATCCATTGATTTTTGTAAATCACTAAAGCGTAATGTTCCTTCGATAAGAAGATCACGAATGATTAAAAACGTCCATTTTGTACTAATTACATCAAGCGTTTTAGCGATGGGACAAGGTATGCCAGGTAAACCTTTCGTTAATTCAACTGGATTTATATCGTTCATGGAACTAGCCTCCATAAAATTTTTTTGGATGAATTTGCTTTATAGTATCACAAAACTATACTTTTGGTAACTATATGAAAAAAATATCACTACTTTCATAAAGAAAGTTAGTGCATATACAATAGCAATACGAAACAAAAAGGATTTATATAAGGAGGTGGTGATTTCCATGGGGATAAAAAAGTTATTTGGATTTCTTAGTTTGTTTGTTATTTGTATTGTGCTTGTAGCATGTGGTGTGGAACAAAAAACTGAAGTTCAGTTATTAAAAGAAATGCCAAAGCCAAAAGCAATGACAATTGATCCCTCACTAAGTAAAAAAGAAGCGACAGAAATGGTTCATGCGGCGCAGCGTTTTTATGCATTTTGGGATACAGGTAAGGAGGAACTTATTCCGCAGACTGTTACTAAAGATTTCTTCGATAATACATTGCCGAAAGGGCGACCACAAGGCATTGAAGGATTAAAGTTTGCAGCGCAAAATTTTCGTAAAGTTGTGCCTGATATACATTGCGAGATTGAAGACTTATTAGTTGTTGGTGATAAAGTAACGGCCCGTCTTTCTTTTACAGGAACGCATAATGGTAAGAAAATTAATTTTTTTGCAATTGATATTTTACATGTGAAAGACGGAAAGATAACAGAAGATTGGCATTTAGAAGATAATCTTACACTACAGCAGCAACTCGGCTTAATAGCTGAAGAGTAGATCATATAGGGGAGAGGAAAGCGATGAAAAATATATTTATTATAAATGGACATGAAAAATACGGTACAAAGGAAGGACGATTAAATAAAACGTTAGTAGATTATATGGTTACTGTATTAGGCGAGAATCATCATGTGAAAACAACAACGATTCAAGATGGTTACAATATTAAAGAAGAACAAGATAAGTTTTTATGGGCCGATGTTGTGATTTATCAAACGCCAATTTACTGGTTTAGTGTACCAGGCTTATTTAAAACGTATATGGATGAAGTATATGAATACGGTTTGTTCTTTAAAGGTGCAGATGAATATGGAACAGGTGGTTTATTAAAAGAGAAAGAGTATATGTTCTCTACAACTTGGAATGCACCTAAAAAAGCATTTGGAGATAAGACGAAGTTCTTTGAAGGAGAAAGTTTAGAATCAGCGCTTAGTCATTTACACCGCGTGCAGAAGTTTCTCGGTATGAGTCCGTTAAAGAGTTTTGCTTGTTATGATGTGGTGAAGAATCCGGATATAGAGAAGTATTTAGGGAAATTGAAAGATCACTTAGATGGAGTAATTAAATAATAGTATGTGAAGAAGGTACTACTAAGGATGTAGTACCTTCTCCTTTTATAATGACTCATATTTTAAGACATGGATGGCTGTATCCATAACTTTGCAAAATTTGCCCAACCAAATGAATCAATTGTTACATTTTTTAAAGAAGAAGGGTATGTTTTTCTTTTTAGAACGTGATAGTTAAATAAAATGATGTGTTCTGCTTGTAAAAACTCTTCAATCTCATACATGAGTTCATAACGCTTTTCTTTATTTTCTTCTAGTAAAAATGTATCTAGTAAACAGTTAATTTGTTTTTCGTAGTGCGGGTCCATGAACCGATTTACGAAGCAACTTTTATTTTTAAATACATTTAAGAATGCAATTTCATGATTGGCAGCAAAGACTTCTCCCATGAAAATAATATCAGCATGTTTATCAATAGAGCGATTCATATAATCTGAAACGGGAAATGGGTGAAGCTCTACTTGTATACCTAAACTTTCACATCGTTCTTTTAAGAAATATGCATCATTTGCACTATCTTTAAATGCGAAGAAGTAAATATGTATCGTTTCTCCATTATATGTACTCTTTTTCAAATACTCTTTTGCCTTTTCTAAAGAGTAGGATCTTCTTGTTGCAAGGCGGCTTCTATCAGGGAAAAAGCTTGATGCAGCAATTGTCCGTCTACCCTCTATGTTACGAAGTATCATTTCAACATCATATAGTTCTCTCCAAGCTTTTCGAAAGTAAATGTCGTGATGAGGACCAGTTTTTTTTAAGTTGAAGCTAGCATAAATACAACCTATTTCTTCTATTTGTATATCATGCCTTTCATTTTCCTCTTCGTTTGGTAGTTCATAATCAGCATCTATTTGCACATGGTCAGGAATACCCCAAAATTCAATACGGTCTAATAATGCGCGCTCTTTAAAATAATGGGTGAACGCTTCGAGTACGATATTATCTTCAGAGTAATGAGCAAGTTTGAAAGGTCCAGTACCTATATAATGATGATTTTGAATACTCGTATCACGCGGTAAAATTGCGAGCTGCATTGAACTTACATAGTGTAAGAAAAATAAATTTGGTTTTGCTAAATGGAATCGAATTTGCAGTGGTGATGGTGTTTCAATTTGAACAATTTCTTCTGTTAACCATTCGAAAGGGGATTGAACTTGCTTTAGTCTTTCAAATGAAAACTGTACATCTTTAGAAGTTAAAATTGATTCATTGTGAAAATATATATCTTTTCGTAAATAAAAGGTCCACGTAAGTCCATCTTCACTTAATTCCCATGTATGCGCAATGTGAGGCTCCATTTTTTCAGTAACATCGTTATAGACAACTAACGTATCAAAAATTTGACTCGTAAGATGACTCTCTGTAGTTACAGCCACAAAAGCCGGATCTAATGGGAATATCTTTCTCGATATAGGAATCTTTAATACGTCGTACATATCATTTGAAGGTTCGTATCCAAAATGATGATGTAGTTTATTTTCTATCTTTTTTTGAAGTGCAAGGGGTAGGGGTTCTTTTAAAAGAAGAAAGATATCTTTTAATTTTTCTTGTGCTAACAGTTCATCTGTATAGGACTCAATCGCTTCTACGAGATTATGTATAAATAGAATTTCCGTTTTATTTCCGCGGCCTCGCCCTGGAGTCCAGCTAATTAATTGCTCCTCGCTCATTTTCTTTAATAAAATCTTTACGTTTTTCGTACTGCAATATAAAACATCCGCTAATTCTTGTAAGCTATTTCGCATATGTTGTTGATCTTGTGCATGTAGTCTTAGTCTAATGTAATAGTCCATAATTTTCATATATACACTTCCTTCTATCATAAAAGGGGAAACTCTTTAGAATATTCTAACCTTTTTCTTCCTTTTTTTCAAAGTAAAATAAGTAAGCATAAGGAGGGGAAACAATGGGATTTTGGAGTATGCATCGAAATATAAAAATTAGAATTATAACATCGTTTTTAACACGTACTGTGTCTACGATGATTTTTCCATTTATGGCGATTTATTTTTCCATAAAGTTAGGTAGTGCGATTGCTGGTGCGTTACTACTTATTAATGTCATAGCTTCATTAGTAATTGGTTTATACGGTGGATATGTTGGAGACCGGCTTGGGCGTAAAAAGGTTATGATTATCGGTCAAAGTATACAAGTCATTTCCATTGCTTGTATGGGAGTTGCGAATTCGGATTACGTTGACTCACCATGGCTAACATTTGTGTTTATGTTAGTGAATAGTTTAGGGTCTGGACTTATGAATCCTGCGACAGAGGCGATGTTAATTGATGTGAGTACACCTGAAAATCGAAAAGTGATGTACAGCATTAATTACTGGGCTATTAACTTATCCATTGCAATTGGAGCGATATTTGGTGGATTACTATTTGAAAACTATAGACTACAATTGTTTATCGTATTAACGCTTGTTGCCATTATGACTTTATATGTGATGGCTGTGTATATGGAAGAAGTGTATGTAGCACGAAAAACGATGGAGAAGAAAAATGTATTAAAAGATATGGCAGATAGTTATAAAGTCGTGATGAAAGATAAAGCATTTTTAATTTTTTGTGCAGCGAGTATATGTACATTATCGTTAGAGTTTCAAATTAATAATTATTTAGGGGTACGTTTGCAGAAGGAATTTGAAACGGTGCACTTTTTATTCGGGAATGGTTTTACGTTTGATTTAACAGGTATTCGCATGCTGAGCTGGATTTCTGCAGAGAATACAATTTTAGTTGTGTTATGTTCAGCACTTCTTATTAAAATGCTGAAAAGCTTCAACGATTTGAAAATCTTATATGTAGGCTTATTTATTTACACGATTGGATTTACAATACTCGGAACGAGCAATAGCTTATGGATTTTATTAATTGCAGGGCTTTTCCAAACGGTAGGCGAGATGATGTATGTGCCAGTGCGTCAATCTATTATGGCAGATATGGTGCCAAATGAGGCGAGAGGTTCATATATGGCGATTAACGGAATGGTCTTTCAAGTTGCAAAAATGAACGGGGCATTAGGTGTTATGCTAGGTTCATTTATTGCATCTTGGGGCATGAGTGCTCTGTACTTTATCGTTGGTATGAGCAGTATTTTACTATTTATGAAGGCGATAGGGAGAGAGAAGTATGAGGGGGAGGTTTCTCAGATTGGATAAAACGATATGAAAAGCGATGCTAGAAATCGCTTTTCATATGGCTTTTAAAACGGATCAACTTCAGCTAAATCAGGATTGCTATTTGGGTTTGTTAATAAGACTTTCAGCTCACCTACTTCAGAGAGCGCAACGAGGATATAACCACTAATAAGGACGACGAGTCCGATGACCCTTAATGTTTGCAGCGTAATATCACGGCTATTGTTTTCGGAGTTGTCTTGGGGCGTTGAAGGTGGATTGTTATTCATAAATAGGGCTCCCATCTTTTGTATTTATATATGTGCGAAATCATTATTTAACTTATGGATAGGAATTATATAGTCATTTTCACTATATGAGAAATGCCTATGAAAAGTGATAAGGAATTTTTGGGCGAGAAAAGGGGGGAATCCAAAAGATTATTAAAACTGAACTTTTGGATTCCCCTCTTTTTATTTATCTTGCTATTTGTGGTGGTCGGATTTCCTGTAAACGACCAGTTGGTGAGGGCTAATGAATCAGTGGGGGGATGAATAAAACCCCGCTGATTCATTATTTTCATGTAAATAAAAGGAGGTTAGTTAACCAAAGTAGTTATCCTAATATACGCAACGATTCTTCAATAAACGCTGGGATGTCCTCTGGCTGTCTACTTGTTACTAGCTGATTTTGACATACGACAACCTCTTTGTCATGAAAGTTCCCGCCGGCATTTTTTAAATCGACTTCAATAGATTTATATCCAGTTACATCGCGTCCTTCAAGTGTTTGTGCAGTGATGAGTAGCTGAGGTCCGTGACAAATAGCGAAAACAGGTTTTTCCGCATCCATAAATGCTTTACTAAAGCGAACAAAACGTTCATCGGCACGAAGTATATCTGGAGAAAATCCACCCGGTATGAAGAGGGCATCAAAGTTCTCTGGAGAAACATCATCAATACTTTTATCAATCACGACTTCACTTTTTCCTTGCTTACCGTGTACCGTTTTCCCTTTTTCCATTTCAATAGTTGTGAATTCATATCCCTTTTGTTTAAAAGCTTCTACTGGCTCTGTGTATTCTGTATCCTCGAAATAATCCGTTATTAAAATAGCAATTTTTTTACTCATTCTAATCCGCTCCTTATATTATATTATCGGCTCCAGAATCTTCCTTGGGCAATGCCTTCTATAAATGATTCAATTGAAGTATTTGTTAAGTTGTAAACTCCTGCTCCATCCAGTTTAATCTTACTATGGTCCAAAGCATGAGGATTACTAAGGACATGAGCTATCGGTTTAAAATGTTTAAAAGTAGTTTCTGCAAATTCTAAAACAGGGGGTTGAATGACAGACTCACTACTAAACACTAATACTGCATCAAAAAGGGAGGAGTCTGTTGTTGTATAAGTGTCAGTTACTTTAATGGAATCATTGAACTGATAAATTTTATTATCTATGATACTATAGTTAATTCGGTGTTGTACAAAAGCTTGAATCCATTCGGACAGAAGTGAGACGCTTGGGTCACCATTTAATAGAATTGCAACATTTTTGGAATCAGATTTAAAAATAGTATTGGACATACTTAGTGCAGGTGATTTTGCATCTGAATTTACTTCGTGATTTTCCTTAGGTAAAGGAGCTCCAATAATGTTAGCGACTTCTTGTGCTAATTGACGATCGACGTGGTTTAAGAGAGCAATTACATTTGCCTTCACCATGTCTGATTTACACTTCCCAACTTCAAAGCAAAAAGCTTCTTTTATGTGCTGCTTTTCAATAGGGCTCATACTATTGTAGAAAAGTTTAGCCTGAGAATAAAAGTTAAGAAAGCTTTTACTGCGACCTCTAATTTTATGCCCATCAATCTTTTCTTGATAATGTTCATATCCTCCTTGTTCGGCTTGGACGGTTGCAGGTTGATTGTTATTTAATCCATTAGGATGATAGCTTGTTTGACCGCGATGAATCTGCATTTGATGCATACCATCACGTTGATTATTATGAAAAGGACATACAGGCTGATTAATAGGAATTTGATGGAAATTAGGGCCCCCTAAACGAGATAATTGTGTATCTGTATAGGAGAATAATCTTCCTTGCAGAAGAGGGTCATTTGAAAAATCAATACCTGGTACGACATGACCAGGGTGAAAAGCTACCTGCTCTGTTTCAGCAAAGAAGTTATCAACATTTTTGTTCAGTGTCATTTTACCAACTAATTTTACGGGAACTGCTTCTTCTGGCCATAATTTCGTTGGATCTAAAATATCAAAATCAAATTTATGTTCATCTTCTTCTGGAATTAGCTGTAATCCAAGCTCCCATTCAGGATAATCCCCTTTTTCAATTGCTTCGTATAAATCTTGACGATGAAAATCAGGATTTTTCCCGGCAATCTTTTGAGCTTCATCCCATACTAATGAATGAACCCCGAGGGTAGGTTTCCAGTGAAACTTTACGAAATGGGCTTTTCCTTCTGCGTTAATGAGTCGAAATGTGTGAACTCCAAAACCTTCCATCATTCGTAAACTACGCGGAATAGCTCGGTCGCTCATTTGCCACATGACCATATGAGTGGACTCAGGATTATGCGCAACAAAGTCCCAAAAGGTATCATGAGCGCTAGCTCCTTGAGGAATATCATTATGTGGTTCTGGTTTAACTGCATGGACAAAATCAGGAAATTTAATAGCATCTTGGATAAAGAATACTGGCATATTATTACCCACTAAATCATAGTTTCCTTCATCTGTATAAAATTTTGTGGCGAATCCGCGTACATCTCTTACTGTGTCGTTGGATCCTTTAGAACCTTGAACGGTTGAGAACCGTACAAATACAGGTGTTTTCTTTGAAGGATTAGTAAGAAAATCTGCTTTCGTATATGTTTCTAAAGATTCATAAAGCTGAAAATAACCATGAGCGCCAACCCCGCGTGCATGAACAATCCTTTCGGGAATTCGTTCGTGATCAAAATGGGTCATTTTCTCACGAAAGTGAAAATCCTCCATTAAGGTTGGGCCTCTTAAGCCCATCTTTAAAGAAAATTCATCTTCAGCTATTTTTACCCCTTGATTTGTTGTTAAAGCATGTTTGCATTGATTGTCAGTAACGTGATGCTTCAATTGTTCCGTTTTTTTATTCACAATATAGGCCCCTCCTTTACTCTGTTAATTAATAGATACCCTTTTTATTAGGTCGTAAACATGTATTATCGTTTTTGTATGTAAAATCATAAAATATCGGTTGTTTCAGTGATTCTTGTTTGAGGAAGCAAAATAAAAAAGCCAAGGAGAAAATTTATTTTCTCCTTGGCTTTTAAGATAATTCTTTTCGTTAAAATGCGGAAATTCTTTGCTTCGTTTTTGGTACAATAATAAATTTGATCCAGAGTAACCCGACAATCATAATGATAAGGCTATGTAAAAATTGACCTGTAGCAATGAGTATAACACTCGAAAATACAATGAGTTGAATACTTAGCAATATAAAGATTAAGCTAAGAAATTGCTTCATCCTTTCTTCAGTATGGGTTGGATATAATGCTACAATAATATTTCCCGAAAAATATTTCCATAGTGAACGAAGCTGCATAGAGATCATATATAAAACGATGTAAGCGATAGCGCCTTTTACGTATATATTTGGTATGAAATATAAGGCGAAAGCACCGATCAATCCTAAGCGAATATATATACCGAAATAATCATTTCCACGTAAAAATGCTAGTGTATGTAAGTAGAAGAAAGTTGCTCGTTTTTTATGTAATAAAGGTTCAATCCAATTTGTAAGCCATTTTCTTTTATTTACTTGTTTATTCAGTTGCGGAACATCTGTGAAAATGCTAGCAAATTGATAAAAACGAACGTTCATTTTTTCTTCTTGCTCAATTATGTAATCCCACGGTATTCGTTTTGTAGGCTGTTTTTTCGTATATAGAAGTAGGAAAGCAAGTAGTAAGAGTAGTCCGCCCAATATGAGAACATTTGCGGAATAAAACAGCATGTAAATGATTAGGGCGTTACAAGTAATACGAATGATCAGCCATATATTTTTTTCGTGACTATCACGCCACATCCAATGTATGTACATGTTCCAGGCTTTCGTAATCATTAACACGATAAAGATTGTACATAAAAAAGGTACAGTTAATTGTAATGATTGCATAGCAAGTGGAACGAGAATAAGGAACGTAAATAACAATGGGAAAAGCTGAATGATGTAATTGTATAGAAGAGATTTTTTGAAATAAGATGTTAATTTCTCTTCTAGTGCTAGTAAATAGACAGCATCAGGTTTTTGAATAAATGTACGGATAGGGCATCTCGTTATAAGGAATGTAAGTACAATCGTTATAATTATTAAAGATATTCCTTTAGAAGGAGATGCTTTTAGAAACTGAGCATAATAATATGCGCCAACGCATGAAATAAAGATAAAGCTATATAGTAAACCGTTAATCATACGTGCAAAGTATGTAATGATATTTTGAATATGTTGTTGGAAGCGACTGCTCCATAGCGATTCGATTGACATGTTTTTCACCTCTTTGTTCTATTATATATGTTTTACAAAAGAAAAAACGAGCAAATTGCGTTATGCAACTTGCCCGTTTTTCTTTTCGTTATTTTTTTTCTGATCACGATTCATTAATGGATAGAAAGCAAATCCAATTACGAATAAACCAATTCCGAGAAGGAACGTTTTTATATCGGATGCGCCAGTTTTAATAACCCATAGTGCGTAGCAAAGTGCGATAACTGCGACTATGCCATCTGTAATTCTTGCCCGCATTTCATTTTTATATGTTTCACCAGTTGCGACTAGTTTTAACTGGAAGATTGGTGAAACGAGATATGGAATGAGGTAGGCCAGTGTTGATACGGTAATAACGAATGTATAAGCTTCCGCAATGGTTCCTGATAATGTTGAGAATAGGAATACTTGCGACATAATGTTTGTTAATCGTAATGAGTAAATTGGACTTCCTTTTTTATTTGTTTTCGTGAAGAAGGAAGGGAAGAAACCTTCTTTTGCTGCTTGATAAGGTACTTCTGAGCTTAATAAAATCCAGCCTAAGATAGAACCGAACAGGGAAGTAAGAGCAAGTAATGCCATCAGTTTCCCGCCGCCGTGACCCATTGCAGCATTTAGTGCATCTGCTAATGGACGTTCAGAAGCTTGTAATTTATCAACGTGAAGTACACCCATTGTTAAAATTGTAATTCCTAAGTAAATCGCAACTGTAATAAGTAATCCCGCAACTGTTGCACGTTTTACCGTTTTTGGAGAAACAGCACGGTTTGATAAAAGAACGGCTGATTCAATTCCGATAAACGCCCAAAGCGTTGTAAGAGCAGCTAAATTTACTTGTGAAAGAAGACCATGTGATGCACCTGATTTATCAATCATCGGTGTGTACCATTGTCCAAACTTAGAAGCTTCGAATGCAAATAACGTAACGACGATGAATAAAAGGAATCCAGTTACTTTCGTTGTTGTTGCTAAGAAGTTTAGTTTTCCAGCTCCGCTTACACCGTTTGTTAATATAATATGAGTTCCCCAAAGTAAGATGGAACAAATCGTAAATGTAATTAGTTTTCCGACTTCTACGTTAAACGAGCCGATTGAAAATAGTAGTCGCGTATCTTTCATAATTGGGAAGAAGAGTGATAAATATCCCGCAAATGATGTAATGATGGCAACGTTACTTGCCCAGTTTGCAACCCAATATCCCCATACCATACTGAAGCCAGCCATTTTTTTCTTTTTTGGTGTTGAGAATAAAGCATATGCATGACTTTGTGGCCCTGTCGTTAAATCAGGACGACGAATTGCTAAATTACCGAAAACAAGAGCTAGCATTAAAACACCAAACCCTGTAGTTAACCAAGCTAAAGTGACACCGAGTGGGCTTGCTGTTTGTGCCAACGTACTTGGTACCATGAAAATACCAGCGCCAACCATGTTACCGACAACGAAAGCTGTTAGTACCCAAAAGCCCCATTTTTTTTGTTGCATAGAAAAATACCTCCAAAGTTAGTATAACCAAGTCAAGCGAGGAGATATGTATGTCTTCCTGAGTCAGGAAGAGAAGTCCCAAACAAAACAAAAAAAGCACGTAATCTGCCGCTACATGCTTTCTATCTTATAAGAAACCCACGACATACCTCTCGATAGCTCTCCACAAACGAAACGTTTGTGACAGTTCTGCACTTATTAAATGCAGACCCAGCAAGCGTGCATGGTGGACACGACTTACTTCGGCAACCATTCCTTTCTCATTCCTTCATCAATGCCACTACATCTCCTGAAATGATACTCTTAATGACTGCAACCTCTACCTCACCGAGATACGAATGAGGATTTAAATATTAAATTAACGTATTTAAGAGTAACAAATGAATTTTTATACGTCAATGGATATAGTAATAATCAGATTATAGAGAAGAGTTTGTGATTAAAAGTGAGTTAGGAGAGGCTGTAACGATTATTAGTTCTGCAGAAGAAACAGCGATAGAGTTAAGTACCATTTTACAGCACAAAGGAATTTTGTCTGACAATCTGAATTTGAAGCATCGCTTTTTTACAACGGGATCTGTTTTATCATTTGAACATATTGCTGAGCGATGGCTAGGGTATCAAATTTCTGTAGAATGTGTACATTTGCCTATGAAAAATGCGTGTATACATAATTAAGATTTAGTAAATTACTTTTTTAAATAAATGAGGTTCGTTTCATAAGAAGGAAAGAATAAGCTTTTAATTGAAGTGTTTAAGGGCAGTTCAATTAAAGGGGAGATTGGATTATGGAATTATTAAGATCTCAATTATTTGCTTTAGAGTATATTTCAAAATATGCAGAGAACGAAAAACGTGGGGCTAAAGCAACGATTAATCATATACTTAAAATGTCTAATATTACAGATGAAATATTTGAAGAAGCTGTCGCTAATTTAAAATCTCATGCAAGGATTGCTTTACACTTTCATCCAGACAGACTAGATTCGAATATGAAAAGAGTTGCTGAAGCACTGTTTGAGCAAGGAGTATATAAAAGTCAGTTTGAAACATTGCTATCTAATGGAAGCGTATCTGCTTATCCTGGTGGTGAACGTGACCTTTGGGAAAAGAGAATATTTGGAGGGGCATATCAATTAGAAGGCGTAACGAATGATCAACGGCCAAAATATGGAGCGCTAAATTTAATGTTACATCCAGATGGGCCGGCTCCGCGTTTTGGATCCTGTTATTTTCTCTTATCTCCAAAAGTTTCTTCGCGCTCTACATATACGTATTTAGATTCGCATCAAGATCCGAAAGAAAAGGGGACTTATGAGGAGTTTGATATGATTTTAGCTGCTCTTTTGGAAGAGACATTTGTAAGAGAATTTGCAATTGGTGAAGGAAATTTGACGCCAACAATATTAATTAATCATTTACTAGCTAACCTGAAAAGGCCGTTTATAGATTTAGTAAGCAAAGAGCCAGCCCGTAATCTTAATCATTATATTGAAGCGCAGATTCATGGAGAGATTTCTCTTAAAGAAGACGTGGAGGCGCTTGTTGCAGATCTTTCATTTAAGGGTACGGATGTAGGAAAAGTTTTAGAAGAAATTTGCCTGAAGTATGCGATTGATTTGTATTGGCACATCGGTTTTGTACTTATGGTAGACGAAGTTCCAATGGATTTTAGAGGTTCAAAAATGCCATCTTTAGCAAGACGCATTGCACGGAATCATTGCATCGATGCAAATATAATTGGCTCTGCTGTAGTGGATTTGAAGCGCAATCCATTATCTTGGAGTGATCGTGGAACTTATGAAGAAGTGCTTCAGGAATTAAAATTATTATGGCATGTTTTAGTTCGATTTGGAAAACCAAATCGGAAGTAGAACGAAATACTCCGTTTTTCGGAAGTATTTATATAGAAAAGAAGCTGATCTATTTATAGATCAGCTTCTTTTTATAAGATTAAACTAAGTTTAATACTGTTACTTTCTCACGTGTCATAGACTCAAGGCTCTTACGAATACCTTGTGCGCCCATACCTGAACCTTTTACACCGATGAATGGGAAGTGGTCAGGGCCACGTTCTGTGCGTCCGTTAATTTGAACAGAACCAGTTTCGATTTTGTTAGCAATTGCAAATGCTTTGTTAATGTCTTTAGTGAAGACACTTGCTTGTAAGCCGAACTCTGATTTGTTAGCAATTTCAATTGCTTGCTCATCTGAAGAAACGCGGATGATTGGAAGGATTGGGCCAAATGGCTCTTCCCAAGCAACTTTCATCTCTTCTGTTACGTGATCGATTAATGTTGGGTAAATTAAGTTACGCTCACGTTTGTTACCGATAACGATTGTAGCACCTTTTTCTACAGCGTCGTCAACTAAACCTTGAACGAAGTCAGCAGACTTGTCGTCAATTAATGGAACGATTGTGCTGTCTTGTTCTGGAGATCCAACTGATAGTTCAGCTACTTGCGCTTTTAATAAGCTAACAAGCTCGTCCGCTACGTTTTCGTGTACAAGTACACGTTTAATAGCTGTACAACGTTGACCAGAGTAAGAGAATGCACCGCTTACGATATGGTTTGCAGCATCTTGTAAGTCAGCATCTTCACGAACGATACCAGGATCTTTACCACCAAGTTCTAATACAAGTGGAATCATTGAAGCTTTTTTCGCTAAATGTTTACCTGTGTTTGTACCACCTGTGAACGATACCATATTGATGCCTTCGTGCTCTACTAAGTAGTCACCAATTACAGAACCGCGTCCTGTAGCTACGTTTACAAGACCTTTTGGAAGGCCAGCTTTGTGAAGTGCTTCAACCATTTTAATACCACTAATTGCACCTTGAGTTGCTGGTTTGAAAATAACAGCGTTACCCATAATTAATGCTGGTGCAAGTTTTGCAGCAGATAAGTTTACTGGGTAGTTAAATGGTGCGATTGCTAATACAACACCAAGTGGTGCGCGTTGGATAATCGCAAGTTTAGATTTTGTGCCGCCCGGGAAGTTATCGCCCATCATGCTTTCTCCGTGCATATGTAAAGCTTCTTCGATCGTGTAACGAATGAAGTCAGCTGTACGAACAACTTCTTTCTTCGCATCTTTATATCCTTTACCGACTTCTTTCATAATGATATCGGCAATTTCATCCTGCATATTTACGAGCTCATCAGCCCATTTATATAAGTATTTTGCGCGATCTTGTAGGGAAGCTTCAGCCCATGATTTTTGAGCTTCTTTTGCAGATGCAATTGCTTCATCCACTTCTCCGCGAGTAATTGCTTGTACTTGTCCAATTACTTCGTGTAAGTATGGAGATGGAATTTCGATTGTTTCTCCTGAAGAGCTTTCTCTCCATTCTCCGTTTAAATAAAATTTGTACGTATTGCTAGTTGTCATGATTAGTCCTCCTAAAATAGCAACTTGTAAGAGTGAGTATAAGGTGATTGTAGGGGGTTTGATAACATTTTTCAAATGAAATGTTTGTGAAAACGATTTCTTATTCTTTTTTTATTTTGTATGCCCTTTCTTACAGAACATTCCCTTATTTCAAAATGGTGTATCATATATTTTTATTTGAAGTGTGAAAAAATAATTGACAGAATACTCAATAAAGTTGTAAGATTATAAATGGAAAATAAATGAAGGGGGTGTGCGTAATGATTGTAATCGTAAATGTAATGGGCTTAGCTCTGTTAAATGGCAGAAAACATTCATATCATTACGCAACCCGTACGGATATATAGGGCATCTTTGTCTTATAAAAAGCGTACGTTGCGTATATCGTAACGTACGCTTTTTATGCATTCCTGTGCATATCGTCAAGCGGCGGTATGCTTTTTTTTGTTTATTTTCCCTTGTTTGGTTCCGATAAAAAACTTTGGAAGGTGGAAAAATGTGATGAGATTGTATGGGTTACGAAATGTAAATGTGATGGGTCTGGATAGTGGATAAAGAAATGAGAGGTAAACGAGAACGAGAAGGGAGAGGTTACATTGTTATCAGTATTACTAAAGTTAAAATGGTTTTTTAGGGAGCACTGGAAGAGATATAGTATTGCCATTGGAGCTCTTTTAATTGTGAATATAGTTGAAGTTATTCCCCCGAAAGTGTTAGGGGTTACGATAGATAATATAAAAACAGGAACGTTATCGAACGAAGCAATTATGCAATCTATTCTTATTTTAATAGGGGTTACAATCGTTGGGTATGGTCTTACTTTCGTATGGCAACATCAATTGTTTGGAGGTGCATTTGTACTTGAGAAAACGATGCGCTCTAAATTTATGGGGCATTTACTTAAGATGACGCCGACTTTTTATCAAAAAAATCGTACTGGCGACTTAATGGCGAGGGCAACGAATGATTTAAAAGCAATCGCTATGACAGCTGGTTTTGGTATATTAACGCTTGTGGATTCTAGTTTATACATGCTTACAATCGTTTTTATGATGGGATTTACAATTAGTTGGGAGCTTACATTTGCAGCGCTTATTCCGCTTCCAATTATGGCGTATGCGATGAATATATATGGAAAGAAATTGCATGAAAGATTTACCGTTGCGCAAGATGCGTTTGGTGATATGAACGATAAAGTGCTTGAATCAATCGCTGGTGTGCGTGTTATTCGTGCATACGTACAAGAGAATGCAGACGAGGAAAGATTTCATCACTTAGGAGATGACGTCTACGAAAAAAATATGAAAGTAGCGAGAATTGACGCATTATTCCAACCAACTGTGAAAATGCTTGTTGGCCTTAGTTATTTAATCGGTTTAGTGTACGGGGCATATCTTGTATTTCAATCAAAGGTAACACTTGGTGAACTTGTTTCATTTAACGTGTATTTAGGGATGATGATTTGGCCGATGTTTGCAATTGGTGAATTAATTAATGTTATGCAAAGAGGAAATGCTTCGCTTGACCGTGTGAATGAAACGTTAGCGTATGAACCAGATGTAAAGGATCCGAAACATCCAAAGCTTGTGCAAGAGCCGGATTATATTCAGTTTGATGACGTTACCTTTTCATATCCTTCATCAACTGAAACAAATTTAAAAAAGGTTTCGTTTACCTTAAAACAAGGGGAGACGCTTGGGGTTGTCGGAAAAACAGGAAGCGGGAAAACGACGCTTGTACGTCAGCTTCTTCGTCAATATCCACTTGGAGATGGAGATATTGCAGTTTCTGATGTGACATTAGATAAAATGACGAATGAAAATGTACTCGGCTGGATTGGTTATGTACCGCAGGAGCATATTTTGTTCTCAAAAACAGCGCGAGAAAATATTTTATTCGGAAATAGGGAAGCGACTGAAGAAGAACTAGAGAAAGCAATTGAAATTGCTGCGTTTAAAAAGGATTTAGAGTTTTTACCAGAAGGGTTAGAAACGCTCGTTGGAGAGAAAGGTGTTTCTTTATCAGGAGGGCAAAAACAAAGGATCTCGATTGCAAGAGCTGTTATTCAAAATCCAGAAATTTTAATTTTGGACGATTCTTTATCAGCTGTAGATGCTCGTACGGAAGCAGCGATCATTGAAAATATAAGAACGGAAAGAAGCGGAAAGACGACGATTATTACGACGCATCGTTTATCAGCAGTGCAACATGCGGATTGGATTCTCGTTATGGATGAAGGCGCAGTTATAGAAGAAGGTACGCATGCTCAGCTTATCCAAAAGGGAGGCTGGTATGCCGAACAGTTTGAAAGACAACAAGGTGAAAGTGAAAGTGCGGATAGTGGGGTGAAAATATGAGCGTTTCAAAACGATTGTTTCAATACGCGATGAAAGTGAAAGGGACGATTTTTGCTGCGATGTTAATGTTATTTATTTTCGTCATCGCAGAGCTTGCTGGTCCTTTCGTCGCTAAAACGATGATTGACGATCATATCGTCGGGATAGAGAAACCTTGGTATGAAACAGAACAGAGTGAAGATGCTGTTTCGTATAATGGGGCTTTTTATAAGCGAAGTGATCGCTTTGAACAAGGCGAGAAAAAAGGAAAAGAAGTACGCGTGATGCAAGTCGGTTTTCAATATTATTTTGTACCGAATAAAGTAAATGTAGAAGGATCACGTACTGTAAAAGGGGATATGATTACCGTTCAAAATGGTAAGGCGGTGCAAGTTTATAAAGCGAAAGCATTAACAAAGGAAGAAGTATTTGCATTTTATAAGCCAGAAATAAACCGTCTATTATTACTTGGTGGTGGCTATTTTGCTTTATTAGTAGTCGTATCATTATTTGCATACGGAAAGCAGTTCTTCTTGCAAAAGGCAGCGAACAAAATTATTCAAATTATGAGGGAAGATGTTTTTTCTCATATTCAAACGTTGCCAATTCGGTACTTTGATCATTTACCGGCGGGGAAAATTGTTTCGCGTGTGACGAATGATACAGAGGCCATTCGTGATTTATATGTAACGGTGTTGGCAACATTCGTTTCTAGTATCATCTATATTATTGGGATATTTGCTGCGCTATTTTTATTAGATGTGAAGCTCGCTTCATTATGTTTATTAATTATCCCAATTTTAATTGTTTGGGCGATTCTTTATAGAAAATACGCGTCTGTATACAATCATAAAATGCGCTCTCGTTTATCTGATATTAACGGAACAGTAAATGAATCCATTCAAGGGATGCCAATTATTCAAGCGTTCCGTCAAGAGCGTGAAACGAAAAAAGAGTTTGAAGAATTAAATGGCGATTATTTTAAGTATCAAAATAAAATTTTGAATTTAAATGCAGCAACTTCTCATAATTTAGTATCCGTATTAAGAAATATCGCTTTCACAGGTGTGATTTGGTATTTCGGTGGCGCTTCATTAAGTGCTACAGGCGTCATTTCTCTAGGGATACTGTATGCGTTCGTTGATTATTTAACACGATTGTTCTCACCGATTACAAATATGGTGAATCAGCTTGCTAACTTAGAACAATCGCGTGTTGCATCAGAGCGTGTTTTTGAATTGTTAGAGGAAAAAGGAGAAGCAGTAGAAGAAGAGCGTATGCCTCGCTTACAAGGAAATGTGAAGTTTGATAATGTATCGTTTTCTTATAATGGGAAAGATGAAGTGTTAAAAAATATTTCTTTTGAAGCGAAACAAGGGGAGACCGTGGCGCTTGTCGGTCATACTGGATCAGGAAAAAGTTCTATTATGAACGTACTCTTTCAGTTTTACGAGTTTGAAAAAGGAAAGCTTACGATTGATGGTCATGATGTAAAAGAGATGCCGAAACAAGCAACTCGTGAACATATGGGAATCGTACTGCAAGATCCGTTTTTATTTAGCGGGACGGTCGCTTCCAATGTAAGCTTAGAAAACGAAAAAATTTCAAAAGAGCGTATTATAAAAGCATTGCATGATGTTGGTGCTGAAAGATTTGCGAACAATATAAATGAAGAAATTACAGAAAAGGGAAGTACGCTTTCCACTGGAGAACGTCAGCTTATATCATTTGCTAGGGCGCTCGCTTTTGACCCAGCCATTTTAATTTTAGATGAAGCGACATCTAGTATCGATACAGAAACAGAGGCGATGATTCAACAAGCGCTAGAAGTTGTGAAAAAAGGAAGAACGACATTTATTATCGCTCACCGACTTTCAACAATTAAAAGCGCAGATCAAATTATTGTGCTTGATAGAGGAACCATTTTAGAAAAAGGGTCTCATGATGAGCTAATGAAAAAGCGCGGGCGTTATTATGATATGTACAAAACGCAAATGGAAGGGAACCAGAGCGCTTAATAGGTATGGGAGAGAACTTGTGATTTTCACAAGTTCTTTTTTTAGTGAATCAGGGCAGTTAAATAAGAAGTATTATTTTACCTTTCGTACAATAAATGCTATATTAAAAAATGTTACTTATTTTTTGTATGTAGCGTTATTTTTCCCTTTTGTTTGATTATGAAGAAAAAGGATAAACTAAATAAGAACATTTTCATTGAAAAATTGTTCAAGATTGCATACAATCAATATAGTTTTTAAATTCCTATCAGAATACTTGGAGGATTACTATCATGAAGAAATTATTTTCAGTGCTTGCAGTAACTACATTAGCGATCGGGATTGTAGCCGGCTGCGGTAAAGAAGAGAAAAAAGATACAGCTAGTCAAGACGCGTTACAAAAGATAAAACAAAGCGGTGAACTTGTAATTGGAACAGAAGGTACATACGCACCGTTCACATTCCATGATTCAAGCAATAAATTAACTGGATTTGACGTTGAACTATCAGAAGAAGTTGCAAAACGTTTAGGTGTAAAACCTGTATTTAAAGAAACACAATGGGATAGCTTACTTGCTGGTTTAGATGCAAAACGTTTCGATATGGTTGCAAACGAAGTTGGTATTCGTGAAGACCGTCAAAAGAAATATGATTTCTCTAAACCGTACGTTTCATCTTCAGCGGCATTAGTTATTGCAAAAGATAAAGATAAGCCTGCTACATTTGCTGATGTAAAAGGTTTAAAAGGAGCACAATCTTTAACGAGTAACTATGCAGATATTGCTAAGAAAAACGGTGCGGAAATTATTGGTGTAGAAGGATTTAGCCAAGCGGCAGAATTATTAGCTTCAGGACGCGTTGATTTTACAATTAATGATAAGTTATCAGTATTAAATTATTTAGAAACGAAAAAAGATGCAAAAATTAAAATTGTAGATACTGAAAAAGAAGCTTCAGAAAGTGGATTCTTATTCCGTAAAGGTAGCACTAAGCTTGTACAAGAAGTAGATAAAGCGTTAGAAGATATGAAAAAAGACGGTACGTATGACAAAATAACGAAAAAATGGTTCGGTGAAAATGTATCTAAGTAGTGCATTAGTTTCAGATCGATTGTCTACTTGGATAGATATTATGCAGACTTCCTTCATGCCTATGCTGAAGGAAGCTGTTTTTACAACAATTCCATTAACGCTTATTACATTTATTATCGGGATTATACTGGCAACGTTAACAGCGCTCGCACGTATTTCTGGTAGTCGTATTTTACAATGGATTGCTCGTATCTATGTATCTATCATTCGCGGAACGCCACTTCTTGTACAATTATTTATTATTTTCTATGGACTTCCAACTCTTAATATTGAAGTTGAGCCATATACAGCAGCAGTTGTTGGATTTTCATTAAATGTCGGTGCATATGCATCTGAAATTATTCGTGCTTCTATCCTTTCCATTCCGAAAGGGCAGTGGGAAGCAGCTTATACAATTGGGATGACATATCCACAAGCATTAAAACGTGTTATTTTACCACAAGCAACGCGCGTATCAATCCCGCCGCTTTCGAATACATTTATTAGCTTAGTGAAGGATACTTCGTTAGCATCGTTAATTTTAGTAACAGAAATGTTCCGAAAAGCGCAGGAAATTGCGGCGATGAACTACGAGTTTTTAATTGTTTATTTTGAAGCAGGTCTTATTTATTGGGTTATTTGTTTCTTATTATCAATCGTACAACAGATGTTAGAAAAGCGTTCAGAACGCTACACATTAAAATAATCCTTTTACAAAAGGAGTTTTTGTTTTTATGATTTCAATTCAGCACTTACAAAAAAGTTTCGGAGATAATACCGTACTAAAGCATATAGATTTAACAGTTGAGAAGGGCGAGGTTATTGTTATTATTGGGCCGTCTGGATCTGGTAAAACGACATTCTTACGTTGTCTCAATGTATTAGAAACACCAAACGCTGGTAATATTCGTATCGGTAATAAAGAGCTTAACTTCTCTCAAAAAGTAACGAAGAAAGATATTGTTAATCTTCGTACGCAAACAGGTATGGTATTCCAGCACCATAATTTATTCCCGCATTTAACAGCACTTCAAAATGTAATGGAAGGGCTCGTTACAGTGAAAAAGATGGGGAAAGAAGAAGCAAAGAAAAAAGCACACTATTTCCTTGAAAAAGTTGGTTTAGCAGATAAAGTGGATTTATATCCGTTCCAATTATCAGGCGGACAACAACAGCGCGTTGGAATTGCGCGTGCGCTTGCGATGGAGCCGGAAGTGTTACTATTTGATGAGCCGACATCAGCGCTTGATCCTGAACTCGTTCAAGAAGTTCTGAAAGTAATGAAAGAACTTGCTAAAGAAGGCATGACGATGGTAATTGTAACGCACGAAATGCGCTTTGCACATCAAATTGCAAACCGCGTTATTTTCATGGATGGCGGTGTCGTTGTCGAACAAGGTACACCAGAAGAAGTATTTACAAATCCAAAAGAAGAACGTACGAAGAAGTTTTTACAAATGTTGCAATAAATTAAGGAAGGTCTCAAGGCATATGCCTTGAGACCTTTTTGCCATATATATTTATTTGTGGAATCCGCCAAGGCTTTGCTCAGCCATTGCAACTAGACGTTTTGTGATTTCTCCACCAACTGAACCGTTAGCGCGAGCCGTAGAATCTGCTCCTAATTGTACACCAAATTCTTGAGCGATTTCGTACTTCATTTGATCGATTGCAGCTGTTGCACCTGGTACTACTAATTGATTTGAAGAATTTTGGTTTGCCATAGGAATATATCCTCCTTAGAGTTATAAAAGTTTTTTTGGTTGGACTAGCTGGAGTTGAACCAGATTATCGCCCCGATTGGCGCTAATCCATCGGTAATTAAGTTTGTACTCATAGTATGGATGTTACCTAGAAAGATATACAAAATAATAATTTGTAAATTTTGTCAAAAAAACTTATTGATTTCGTAAATTATGAAATAAGAGTAATCGTTGTATTTTTAAGAAAACAGGCCAAACTAAGGAGGATATTAAATATAATTTTCTCATTGTAGCCTGCTACTTGTAGGCTAATTATTAGCTTCTTATTTATGATTTATTGAAATAAAAATGAAATCGGTAGCAACTTTATAGTTCTATTTTTAAGTAGGGATGGAGTGGGCACTCCTATGTCTGGATAGGTTGCTCTCTTCACTCTAAAAAAGAGAGGCTTTAAACGATAAAGTATGGAGGAATCATGATGGGGATTTGCCCGCTTTGCAACGCATTAGAATCACAAACATATTCTTGTCAAAATTGCCAAAGTATACTCCAAGATTATGGGAAGTCTGTAGATTATATAGACGATTATAGTGCCTATATGGATCAAGAATTATTAAGTGCAGTAGATGGTTTAACGCATAATAATTCAAATGAATATTGCAATCATATTTTTTTTTGCGGAGTATGTAATGTGGAAACTGAGGTTGTAGTAAAACTTGTGTAAATAGAAAACTTCCACCTTATTATCTAGGTGGAAGTTTTTGTTTTTGTATTTGTGAGTGAATCATAGGAGAAGGGATATGTTCGGTGTTTGATGAAGCCCCTGATTTTATTTGAGACATTTTTTCCTTTGTATCACGTAAAGAATGTTCAGTTAAGTAGACGGCATATTCGTAAAATAATTGGCGTGTCAGTTCACTTTGTTCTTTTAATTTGGCATCTTGGAATACAGTTCGCCCAGGTTTAGAGTTGGCTTCAAATAACCACGGATTTTCCTTTGTGTCTAAACCGATATCAAAACCGATTTCTCCAATATTTCCGGTTACTTGTTCATCGAGCGCGTAACTTATTTGTAAGGCAGTATGTTTTAATTTATTTTCAATTTGAACTTGTTTCGTTGAATCTGGAAAAAGCTCTTGTAGCAATTTTGTATTACCGCCGCTATTTACGTGCGTTGTTAAACTGCCTTTGCCGGCGATTTTGGCGACGATTGCACTAACTATCCAATTACCGAAATGATTTTTATTTGTATGAATGCGGAAATCAACAGGTTGCCCATCGAAGCGAAGTAACGAAATACCTTGCTGTACGATAAACTTTTTTAAATCATGCCCTTTTAGTACATGGTTTAGAAGAGTTTCTAATGATTGATACTTTCTCAGTTTGTTTTCTTCATTTTCGCGATAACGACAGTAGTAGCAATTCTCTGTTTGAGAATAAAATATTTGATGAATATTTCTACCAAAGCTCCCGTGTATTGGTTTCATGTACACAGATTTATACGTGCCAAGAAACCGTTCTACTTGTTCAAAATGCTGAAATGCTTCTGTGTTTGGTAATAAGGGTCTAATTGATTCGTCTTTCATAAGAAGTTGATGAACTTCCCATTTGTTGAAAAAACCTGGGTTAAACCATGGAATGGAGTAGTCTTGTTCTAACTTTCTTTTTGCTCTGACGATTGGTTTATAATTTTCCGCTTGTCGATTCGGTAATCGATCGTAAATGACATTTGGTAAAGGGACCTTTTTCTTTATCCATTGTTTCTCTTGAAAGAAATATCCTTCAATTGTTTCTTCTTCCCAGTTTATATGTTGAACGCCAAAGACGAATACGAACGGTCGTAATGAGAATGGTGGTGTTAACAACTCACTGAGAGCGATTGAACGATTTCCTAAAGGATTAGAAGAATCATCGTTAAAGCCAGTTGTGAAAATGCCGATCAATGGTCCGAAAATAATCGTTTGGTTTTGTGTGAATGCATGAATAGTAGTTGATTGAGGTAGTAAAAGTTTATCGGCAATATGTTTTCCAATAATAATTTCGCGAGTAAAGGAATAATGAATTTTTACTTCTTCACTTGCTATATGACGTATGCCGAAGGAGAGGGATGTAATAGGTGGTGTAATAGAAAAAACGTAAGGTAAAGTAATGCTATTTGGATGTTCATCTGAAATATTTAATGTATATATATGTTCTTTCAAAATAGGTTTACCTCCTTTCATTATGGTGTAAAACGACTGAATTTAAGTGGTCCATGAAATATCTTTTCAGCTAATGAATCACTATGACGAATGTATTGTTCGTAAGGAGGGATCATGTTGACATACATAAGCCAGATTGCACCTTTTTGATCCATAATTGTGGAAAGTTCTAGTTCAAATAACGAAGAATAAGACTGATCTAGTGTTTGAAATACTTCATTTATAATGTCGTGTAAAGCGTCGTGCAATAGTTGCACACCTGTACTAGATAGTACGTATTTAATTTTTGAAAATGAATGCAATGAATCATCGTCCGTTGCTGAGGGTAAAAGCTGATTAGGAAATGAGCTTTTTTGTATAAATTGACCGATAACATTCCAAGTTTGTTCTTTGTTTTTTTGCAAAATAGTTCGAATGTGCAGTGGATATGTTAATTGATTTGGTGGTTGTAGCATAGTGTGCGCTATGTAACGTGATGAACGTATGTTAGATTTACACCAAGATATAAATTCGTCTGTCCGTTTGATTGGAATAGAAGTATGGTATTTTTCATTTACTGTATCGATATGAAACGTTTTATTTTTGTAAGCGACTCGATATAAGTTATCTTTAGAATGTATATTAGTGGGGCGTATAATAATATCTTTAGTTTTTAACAACAGTTTGAAAATGTTTTGTATCGTCGCAATTTCAAATTTTGGTATATAAGGAGACAGTTTTTTATTAGTGAGAAATAAATCATGTAGTTCACTTGAATTAATAAGTGTGTTATTTAAAAAGGTAGTGGAAGGACGATTGTGCAAAGAGTGAATAATTGATTTTGCTTTTTCAAAGTCTGTTTCCTCGCGAAAAGAATAACGATCATATATATAAGAAGGAATAGGGAATGTTTGCTTTTTCCATTTTCCTGTATCTGTATCGTAAATAAGACCAGAAACAAGGTCTGTTTTAGGATCAATACAAAATGGCGTAAACTGGGCAACGACATTATGATAAAGCCGAGCGCGTTTAGCGATTTCGGTGTAATACGTTTGCTCATAATGAAGTTTAGAAGTTAAAAGGCCGAGAACCAACGAAATCACTCCTTTACTACTATTTGCATAATAGGCGAAGCTATATATTGCAAATACGTTTTTATACCATTATACTTTTGTCCGTATGATGATATGCTATAGTTTTGGAGAAGTGAAAGGTTGATTGTAATGAATATATGGTTAAATATGCTAACGACGACAGGACTCGGAGCAATTATTGGGGGATATACGAATCATTTAGCGATAAAAATGTTATTTCGTCCTCATCGTCCTATTTATATCGGAAAGTTTCAAGTTCCATTTACACCAGGGTTAATTCCGAAGCGTCGTGATGAACTTGCTGTTCAATTAGGAAAAATGGTTGTAGAACATTTGTTAACACCAGAAGGAATCGGAAAAAAGCTAACAAATGAAGAGTTTCAAAAAGGTTTAATTCACTGGGCGCAAGTGGAAGTGGATAAAGTAATTACGAATGAACAATCACTGCGATATATGTTAGAAAAATGGAATGTAGCACATGTAGAAGAAGAAGCGACTCAAAAAATCGAACATGTGATTACAGAAAAAATTCATGCATTTTTAGCAGAGTATTATACATATACATGGGAACAGGCTTTACCTCATTCTGTACATGAAAAGATAGAGAATGCGATTCCGAATGCCTCGGCGTTTATTTTAGAGCGAGGAATTAGCTTTTTTGAAAGTGAAGAAGGGAAAGCGCGTCTTTCAAAAATGATTGATGATTTCTTTGCTTCTCGTGGAACGCTACTTAACTTAGTTGGGATGTTTTTAGGAAATGTAAGTGTTGTGGATCGTGTGCAGCCAGAAGTTATTAAGTTTTTAGGGCAAGATGCTACAAAGCAGCTTTTAACTGACGTACTGCAAAAAGAGTGGGAAAAGTTAAAAGGAAGAGATGTAAAAGAATTAGAAGCATTTGTAGAGAAAGAAATGATTGTAAGCTCCGTGCTGTCAGCAGTTAAAGTAGAGGAAACAGTGAGTAAGTTTTTAAATCAATCTGTTCAGCAAGTATGTGAACCAGTTCGAGAAACAATTATTGAAAAAGTGGTTCCAAGTGTAGTAACGAAAGGCTTAAAGTGGGGAACAGAAAACGTAGAGAGTATACTAAACAATCTACACCTTGCGGAAATTGTCCAGCAAGAAGTGTCTACATTCTCAACAGAAAGATTAGAAGACTTAGTTCTGTCTATTACGAAAAACGAATTAAAAATGATTACGTATTTAGGAGCGTTATTAGGCGGAATGATCGGGCTCGTACAAGGATTGTTACTATTGTTTCTTAGATAATAAGGTGAGTACATAGAAATAAAAGTGAAATTTCTTCACATCTCTTGCATAGTTTGATATGGTAAGAAGAGGTGCGTATGTAAATGCACTGAAAAGGCAGTGCGTATGAAAAGCGCTAGCCTTCTAAAGGAGGAAAAATAAAATGACAAAGAACATTCATGATGTTGCATATGAATTACAAAAAGCAATCGCTGAAAACGATGACTTCAAAACTTTAAAAGAGAGCTACGCAGCAGTTCAAGCTGACACAGCTTCAAAGAACTTATTCGATGAGTTCCGTACAATGCAACTTAGCCTACAACAAAAAATGATGCAAGGCCAAGAAATCACTGAAGAAGACAATCAACAAGCACAAGAAGTTGTAGCTCGCATTCAACAAGATGCTAAAATTACAAAATTAATGGAAACTGAGCAACGCCTAAACGTTGTAATCGGTGACGTTAACAAAATTATCATGAAGCCACTTGAAGAATTATATAGCGCGCAACAACAAGCGTAATAGTGGAAGACGCTCCTAGTTTAGGAGCGTCTTTTTTGTTTAGGGAATTTAATAGTTATATCACAAAAACTCCCTTTCAAAATAGCCATTTCTTATTGATTATTTTGAAAGGGATATGTAACACATCGGTTAATTTTTTTTATTGCTGTTAATTGAAGTTTTAATATTTTTTTCGTTCAAAAACTTTTCAATCTCTTTTTGTTTCCTCCCATTTATTTTCTCAAAGCGCTTTGTAAAAGAAAAATTGGCCTTGAATAAGTTACCATCTTGGGCGAGTTTGTCTAATTCTTGATCTAGCTCTACGAAAATATCCGTAGATGATGACATAAATTCATAGATTTCTTTTGAAGGTTTTTTATAATCATTAGGTAAATTATTATTACTAATAAACTCATGGAAATTCATATCGTTTTGCTTCGCTAAATCAATTAGTTTTTGTAATTTTTCTCGGTCAGATTCTGTGAAACTCTTATCAGAATTTGTTGAAGCGAGAGGGATAATATTTTCAGATAACTCCCAACTATAATCTATATAATTTTTTATATTTTGTTTCATTTCGTCTTCATTAATAGTTTCATTTTTCTTTGAGGAACTAAATATATTTTCTGGAACTTTAATAGCAACATCTTTGATAGATTGTACATCATTTTTTTCCTTAGGCTGTACACTGTTTGAACAAGCTGATAGAAATAACATTGTAAGTAACATGAGTGGATATAAAATATATTTTTTCATAGTAATCTCCTTTTACATTCATTAGTATCTTTGTAAAATAGCTAAATTCCATTTTAAATACTTAACTAAAAGTGAGTATATATGTTTTATCATTTGATAAGATATGACGGATATTAGTAAGCCGATGCAAAAAGCTATGAATACATTGTAAACATCAGAATAACTGATTTGATGAAACCCTTTAAAGAATCCTAACCCTATTAATAATATAGGTGAAATAATTAATAACGGTGTAGCAATTATAAGTGCTAGAAGAAGTGGTAATAGAAAGAGTAATACGAAAAAGGCGATAATGATACAGATAAAGTTTAAAACACTTAAGCTCATAACAGAAAACAGTGCTGTCATAATGTTTTTTAGGCTGCGCCTATTGTCAGCGTTGCTTATTGCATATGAAACGTTAAGTTCTTTAGCGATAGTTTTAGGGTTTCCTAGTTTTTTAGAAATTTCCTCTTCAGATATTCCATCTTGTTTACCACTAATAAAATGAGTTTCGTACTCCGAGATAATATCCTTCTTTTCTGAATTAGGCATATTCTGCAGAGAGGAACTAAGTTGTTCCAAAAATCCACTTTTGTTCATAACAATCACTTTCCTTTATAAAATGATAAATTACAGCTGAGAGTCCTATCTTCTTTCTAAACAGCACAATCTGTATCTACCTTTTGAAGGGTGTATATTAATTGTAAATAGAATTACAAATAATGGTTATTCCATTATTTACAAATATATCATTTGCTATTGTTCTTTGCAAGGTACTATAAATTTGTTAATAATGTGAATAGGTGGAAGTATTTTTGTACATTTTTAGAAGAGATATAAAAATGTCATTTTAAGATAAACAAAAGGTTGTAAGCGCATTCTTTAAATCTTGTCAAAATAATATCGAATTCATATTGTTGGAAAAATAATGCATTTGTAATATAATGATAAATGATACTTCACCACATTAATTAACTAGGTGAAATTAAAAATCTTTATTACACAAATTATGAAACAAAGGAATGATTAGTTTGAGTACAGGTGTAAAAGTAAACGACGTGAAGACAAAAACAAAAGGAGCAGATCTTGTTGTTGATTGTTTAATTAAACAAGGTGTTACACATGTTTTCGGTATTCCAGGAGCAAAGATTGACTCTGTATTTGATGTATTGCAAGAAAGAGGACCAGAGTTAATCGTTTGTCGTCATGAACAAAATGCAGCATTTATGGCAGCTGCTATTGGTAGATTAACAGGGAAACCGGGCGTATGTCTTGTAACTTCAGGGCCAGGGACATCAAATTTAGCGACAGGTCTTGTTACTGCGAATGCGGAGAGTGATCCCGTTGTTGCTTTAGCTGGTGCAGTACCGCGTACGGATCGATTAAAACGTACGCATCAATCTATGGATAATGCTGCACTATTCGAACCAATCACAAAATATAGCGTAGAAGTAGAGCATCCTGATAATGTGCCAGAAGCACTTAGTAATGCATTTCGAAGTGCGACTTCCACAAATCCGGGAGCTACTTTAGTAAGTCTTCCGCAAGACGTTATGACTGCGGAAACAACTGTAGAGTCTATCGGTGCGCTTTCTAAGCCACAGCTTGGAATCGCTCCCACAAATGATATTACATATGTAGTAGAAAAAATAAAATCAGCGAAATTACCAGTTATTTTACTCGGTATGAGAGCGAGCACAAATGAAGTGACGAAAGCTGTTCGTAAATTAATTGCGGATACAGAACTTCCTGTCGTTGAAACATATCAAGCAGCTGGTGCGATTTCACGTGAGTTAGAAGATCATTTCTTCGGCCGCGTTGGATTATTCCGTAACCAACCAGGTGATATTTTACTAGAAGAAGCAGACCTTGTTATTTCTATCGGTTATGATCCAATCGAGTATGATCCAAAGTTCTGGAATAAACTTGGCGACAGAACGATTATTCATCTTGACGACCATCAAGCAGATATCGACCATGATTACCAACCAGAGCGTGAATTAATTGGTGATATTGCCTTAACGGTAAATAGCATCGCGGAGAAATTACCGAAACTTGTATTAAGTACGAAATCAGAAGCGGTATTAGAACGATTACGCGCAAAATTATCAGAACAAGCAGAAGTTCCAAATCGTCCTGCAGAAGGTGTTACGCATCCACTTCAAGTGATTCGTACACTTCGTTCTTTAATTAGTGACGATACAACTGTTACATGTGACATCGGTTCCCATTCTATTTGGATGGCGAGATGTTTCCGTTCTTATGAACCACGTAGATTATTATTTAGTAACGGTATGCAAACGTTAGGTGTTGCACTTCCTTGGGCAATCGCAGCGACTTTAGTAGAACCAGGTAAAAAAGTAGTTTCCGTATCAGGTGACGGTGGTTTCTTATTCTCAGCGATGGAGTTAGAAACGGCAGTACGTTTAAATTCTCCAATCGTCCATCTTGTTTGGAGAGACGGCACATATGATATGGTTGCATTCCAACAAATGATGAAATACGGCAGAACATCCGCTACAGAGTTTGGCGATGTTGATCTTGTGAAATATGCGGAAAGTTTCGGGGCGTTAGGTCTTCGTGTTAACACGCCTGATGAATTAGAAGGGGTATTAAAAGAAGCATTAGCAGCAGACGGCCCTGTCATTATTGATATTCCAATTGACTATCGTGACAACATTAAATTAAGCGAAAAATTATTACCAAACCAATTAAACTAATGGAGGCAGATTTGAGATGACTGTTGCGCAATTAATTGATATTGATGCAAAAAAAACGAAAATGAGTAATGAAGTATATCAAACATCTACAATGCTTGCGCTATTAGATGGTATATATGATGGTGTAATTAGCTTTGAAGATTTGAAAAAACATGGTGATTTTGGCATCGGCACATTTGATCAATTAGACGGTGAAATGATTGCATTTGATAATGAATTTTATCATTTACGTTCAGACGGTTCAGCGGAAAAAGTAGAGCCAGAAGAAACAACGCCATTTGCAACTGTAACGTTTTTTGAAAAAGAAATGAGTTATACGGTAGAGCGTCCGATGAATCGTGAAGAAGTTGAAGCGTTATTACATGAATTAATGCCAAGTAAAAACTTATTTTACGCTATTCGAATGGACGGTACGTTCCGTGAAGTAAGGACGAGAACTGTTCCAAGACAAGAAAAACCGTATACACCGCTCGTTGAAGTGACGAAATCACAGCCAATCTTTTCATTTGAAAATACAGAAGGTACGCTTGCTGGATTTTGGACACCAGATTACGCACAAGGTATTGGGGTAGCTGGATTCCACTTACATTACATTGATGATGAAAGAAGCGGGGGCGGACATGTTTTCGACTATGTTGTAGAAAACTGTACGATCCAAATTTGTCAAAAAGCTCATATGCATTTAGCACTTCCAGAAACAGCAGATTTTATGGCGGCTGAATTATCAAGAGAAAATTTAGAGGATAATATTGCAACTGCGGAAGGTGCAGAGTAAAAGGGAAGCCGATTCGGCTTCTCTTTTATTTTGAGTTACTCCCGATATGCGGAACAATGCTCATCAGAAATAGAATAGTTCTCTTTACCAGTTAAGGCTGATACTTCTACTAATTGATGTCCAAGCCCATCCCATACTGTAACAGTATATAAGGATGACCATTTAATATTCCCACGAGCGAGTCGGAAAGAATAATAGTCGTTATCTGTTGTTACTAAAACTTTGTTATAAATAATATTTTTCGTTTTTTTATTTTGTAAAATAAGGACAAAGTCTAGTTTATCTTCTTCTTTCGGAATTTGTAGTATTCTTGCTACAAACATTCCATTTGGGTTTTTCTTCGTTTTATATACTTTTTCTGATTCTATTTTTAGTTCAGGTTTGCCTCTCATAATCTCTCCCTTTAACATATGCTTACTTCTTTGAAACAAACGGATGTCCCTCATAATAAAAACGCCACGGATAATGTACAGCTTCTTCTGCATAGTCGATATTAATACGAGGTCCTGCTGTTATTTTATATTGTGATGATATGTGTTCTTCTTTTGGAACTAATTCAATATGTAACGTATCACTTTGTAACGATACACCGCGTTCTTCTAAAGTAATTCCGAGGGCACGGCATAGTTTGCCAGGACCGTTCGTTAAATTTTTGTACTGCGCTTTTGTAATTTCGGTCTTATTGTAGCGCGCTAGTTTTATTTCTTCTATTCCATCTACCGGCTCAAGGGCTCGAATGAGAACACCTTGCGGGGTGCCCACTGGCGCTGTAATAACGTTAAAGCAATGATACATACCGTAAATTAAATATACGTAAGCATGCCCTGGTGCACCAAACATAACTTCTGTGCGATCTGTTCGTCTGCCTCCGTAACTATGTGCGGCCTTATCATCTGGGCCTTTATATGCTTCTACTTCTACAATGATTCCGCTTCGCTTTATTCCGTCTACAATATGAACAAGTTTTTGCCCGAGTAATTTTTTTGCGACTTCTAACGTATCGCCTTCATAAAAGGAAGGAGGTGCCTGCATTGTACTATCTCCTTTACTAAGTGTATATGTATATAGTAAACCAAATTTTCAGTAGTAATTCTAACTCGTTCTATTTATCGGGTTTATTTCATAAATTATGGATAGAGTACAACAGCGAAGAGGGGGAGTGCGACATGATTTATCGCTTACTAGCTCTTAATATAGATGGGACACTACTATACAACAATGGAAAAATTGCAAAAGGATTAAGAGAAACAATTGAATTTGTGAAAAGAAAAGATGTATACGTTACGTTATTTACGAGTCGTAATTTTCAATCCGCTCATAAAGTAGCAAAGGCGTTAAAATTAGATTCTATATTAGTGACACATGGTGGTGCTTTCGTTTCAGCAACGTTAGATAAGCCGTACGTTCAAAGAAGATTATCTGAAGAGAAGACTTTTAACATTGTGCAAGTGTTAGAGCACTTTGATTGTAACGTACGTATTTCTCATGAACGGTTTTCAATCGGAAATCGTGAGAGAAATACACCAAACTTAATTGCGCGCACTGTATTATCAAGTGCAGACCCGTTATTTTATCCAGTTCAATTTGTAGATTCGTTAGGTGACGCGCTTCGTGACCATCCGGTAGCGGCGCCAAAAATTGATGTTCTTTTCCAAACTAAAGGTGAAAAAGAACGCGGGCTAAATACATTAAGAAAAGCGTTCCAAGATGTAGAGTATGTTGAATGTGATTCAAAACGAATAGAAATTTTACCGCAAAATGTATCAAAATTACGTGGATTACAATTGCTTGGAGAGCATTTAAATATTTCGCTAAATGAAATGGTTGCGATTGGAGATAGTATGGAAGATTTAGAGGTTATTGAAAACGTGGGACTTGGGGTAGCGATGGGGAACTCGCCTGTAGAATTAAAGCAAGCAGCAGATTGGATTACACGTTCAAATAGCGAAAACGGTGTAGAGTATATGATTAAAGAGCATTTCCGTAAGCAATTCCCGCTTCCGTTTTTGAAGAATCATAAAAATACACCGAAACGATGAAAGAAAAACGTAGCTTTTTGGCTACGTTTTTTTGTTTATCTTATTAAAAACAGTGAAAGCGTTTTAAAATATGAATTGTGTATGAAATCTATACAATTCACTTGAATCCTTTAGAAAACTAATGTAAAGTGGATGATGTTGCCAAAACAGTTACACCACATGAAATATTCTTCAGATTAATTTTATTGGGCTCCCATACGTAAAAGTATTTCCGCATGACAGTTTAGTTCACGTATTATTTCAAAAATGAATTGTAGCAATCTTATTAAGTAGTTGTAGTGTTTCTTTGTTTTATTTAAATGGATTATTTTAAGTTAATGTGAGTAAGGTTTGGTACATATGATATGTACTTCTTTTTGTGGTTTTAGGAAGTTTAAAAGGGGGAATGAATTTCTTGAGGAAATCATTTAATCAAAAAATTAAAAAGTTAAGTAGTAGTTTAATAGTTGTATTACTAATATGTATGAATTTTTTAATCCATTTACCATTTAAAGCAGAGGCAGCTACAACAGAATTAAAAGGTTTAGGTGATGTATCTTATTACAACGCCATCATTTTTGGAGATCATAGTGCAACGAGTGCGGATATTGAAGGTGCGATGGCTGTTCAGAAAAATATGAACGCATCAAGTTATACAGTCGTAGCGGCTGCAACTGGAGCAAATAACTTAGCTGGAGCAACTTGGGTAGATGAAGGATATCCATCATTATTACTAGGCGGTCAATTTACGAAAGCGGGAGCAGGACAAGTAATTATTCAAGATGGAACAGTGGCGATGACAAAAGACGGTGACCCAGATGGCGCAATGAAAACATCATATGACCGTATCTCTTATAAAGAGCAAGCGGAGATTGATGCTAAGTTTAAAGAATTTAGAAAAGACGTTGATGGTGTAATCGGGGATGCAAGTAAACTACAGACTGATAAGCCAAAACCTAATATGAGCTTTGGCATCGGTGAAGATGTAAATAACCCTAATATTTATGTCTCTTCAGGCCAAACTGGAAAGAAAACATTTGATGTAAAAGACGTTTTTCTTCCGAATGTAGAGAATAAAGACTTTATTGTTATTTATTCAGATGCAGAAGAAGTGAGTTTTGGTGGCGGTGCAATTTTGTATGATACAAGAAATACTGGGATGGCGACGGATTTAATTAATACATCTCAAGCATACGATCCTAATTCATCTTTTACTGAGTTAGCTAGTAAGGTAATTTGGGTATTTCCTAATGCTACAAAGATAACAACTAAAGGTTATGGTGTAGTAGGTAGTGTGTTTGCACCTAATGCAGTTGTAGAAACAAAAGGTGGTTCTATTAATGGACAAGCCTATGTTGGAGGATTACACCAAAGAGATGGTTTTGAGGTTCATAACTTTAAATTTAACTGGCCAAAGTGGAATAAGCCAGCAACTGAAAAAGGACATTTACAAATTAAAAAAGTTGATGAAAACGATGAAAACATTGTTTTAAAAGACGCAAAATTTGATGTTATAGACAAAGATAATAACGTTGTGGCTACTGTTACAACAAACGAAAAGGGTATTGCGGAAGTTAAAGATTTACCACTTGGTGACTATTTTGTAAAAGAAATAAATGCACCAGAAGGATATATAAAAGTTGATACACCAGTCAAAGTAACAATTGATAATACAAACGTAATTGAACTTGTTATGAAGAATACGAGAAAAGTAGAGAATGGCCAATTTAAATTATTGAAAAAAGATAGTGAATCTGGTCAACTTCTACCAGGTGCAAAATTTGATGTTATCGATAAAGATGGGAAAGTTGTGGAAACAATTGTTACAGATGATAAAGGTGAAGCCTTATCGAAACAACTTCCAGTTGGAAGCTATACATTAAAAGAAGTAGAAGCACCGAAAGGATATGAATTATCATCTAGTTCAGTTTCTGTTGATGTAGAGGCTAATAAAGTAGTGACTGTAGATGTGGTGAATAAAAAGATCTCCGAAAAAGTAACGGGTCAATTTGAAATCGTGAAAGTAGATGCGGAAGATAAAACGAAAGTATTATCAGATGCAGAATTCGAAGTGTATAAAGATGGTAAAAAAGTAGATACGTTACGAACAGATAAAACTGGTAAAGTAGTTTCACAGAAATTAGAACCAGGAAAGTATACATTAAAAGAAACGAAAGCACCACAAGGATATAAATTGTTAAAAGAAGAAATTGAAGTCGTTGTGGAAGCAAACAAGTTAGTAGAAGTACAAATAGAAAATGCGAAAGAACTAGGAAGCTTACAAGTAATCAAAAGGGATGCAGAGAGTGGAACAGTTCTAGCAGGTGCAGAATTTAAATTAAAGAACGAAGCTGGTCAAGTAGTTGGAGAAGCGAAAACAACGAATAAAGAAGGTGTTGTGAAATTCGAAAACTTAGTGCCAGGAAAGTACACGTTAGAGGAAACAAAAGCGCCAGAAGGTTATAAGGCGTTAGAAGTAACAGTAGAAGTAAACGTTGTAGCGAACGAAGTAGTAAAACAAGAAGTTACGAATGAAAAAGTAACAGGTCAATTTGAAATCGTGAAAGTAGATGCGAATGATAAAACGAAATTGTTATCAGGTGCAGAATTCGAAGTGTATAAAGATGGTAAAAAGGTAGCAGAACTAAAAACAGATGAGAGTGGAAAAGTGATGTCACCGAAATTACCGCTAGGTGAATACACAGTGAAAGAAACGAAAGCACCAGCGGGCTACAAGCTTTCAAATAAAGAATGGAAAGTAACAATTCAAAACGAGAAAGAAGTAGTAAAAGTAGAGGCAGAAAACGAAAAAATCTTAGGTTCTCTACAAATTATTAAAATGGATGATAAAGATCAAACGAAACGCTTAGCAGGCGCACAATTTACATTGAAAGATGCGAAAGGAAATGTTGTAAAAGAAGGACTTACAACAGATAAGTCTGGAACGGTTAAAGTAGACGGACTTGTGCCAGGTGAATATACGTTAGAAGAAACAAAAGCACCAGAAGGTTATGAGTTAACAAAACAAATAATTCATGTAACAGTTGACGGTGAAAAAGTTGTTGATGTAAAAGTAACGAACAGTAAGAGCCTTGGTCAATTCGAAATTGTAAAAGTAGATGCGGAAGATAAAACGAAAGTATTATCAGACGCAGAATTTGAAGTGTATAAAGATGGTAAGAAAGTAGATACGTTACGAACAGATAAAACAGGTAAAGTAATTTCTCAGAAATTAGAGCCAGGAACATACACATTAAAAGAAACGAAAGCACCACAAGGATATAAGTTGTTAAAAGAAGAAATTGAAGTCGTTGTGGAAGCAAACAAAGTAGTAGAAGTACAAGTAGAAAACGCAAAAGAACTAGGAAGCTTACAAGTAATCAAAAAGGATTCGGAGAGTGGAAAAGTTCTAGCAGGTGCAGAATTTAAATTAAAGAACGAAGCTGGTCAAGTAGTTGGAGAAGCGAAAACAACGAATAAAGACGGCGTTGTGAAATTCGAAAGCTTAGTGCCAGGAAAGTACACGTTAGAGGAAACGAAAGCGCCGGAAGGTTATAAAGCGCTAGAAGTGACAGTAGAAGTGAACGTTGTAGCGAACGAAGTAGTAAAACAAGAAGTTATGAATGAAAAAGCGAAAGAAGAAATTACAGGTCAATTAGAAATTACAAAGGTAGACGCTAATAATACAAATAAAATATTAGCAGGCGCAGTGTTTGAAATTTGGAAAGACGGAACAAAAATCGACACATTAACAACAAACAAGAGCGGTAAAGCGACTTCTAAGGAGTTAGAACCAGGAGATTACACTTTAAAAGAAATCAAAGCGCCAGAAGGATATACTTTATCCGATAAGGAAATGAAATTTACGATTTCTAATGAAAAAATTGAAGTTGTAAAGCTTCAAATTACAAATAAAAAAGATACAGAAAAAGGTCCGGAAAAACCAGGTGAAGGAACAGAAAAACCAGGTGAAGGAACAGAAAAGCCAGGTGAAGGAACAGAGAAGCCAGGTGAAGGAACAGAAAAGCCAGGTGAAGGAACAGAGAAGCCAGGTGAAGGAACAGAGAAGCCAGGTGAAGGAACAGAAAAGCCAGGTGAAGGAACAGAGAAACCGGGTGAAGGAACAGAAAAGCCGGGTGAAGGAACAGAAAAACCAGGTGAGGGAGTAGAAAAACCTAATTTACCAGAAAAAGGACAAGGTTCTTCTAATAATCAACAACTTCCAGCTACAGGACACAATACGAATTACGTTCCATTCATCGGTTTTATACTTCTGCTATTAGGAATACGTTTAAGGTTCATGGCTAAAAATAGCTAAAAGATGTATAAAAGGCATCAGAGATATATAATCTCTGATGCCTTTTAAGTGAATACAGATAAAATGAAAATATCTATATGGAATGATAAATATGTTAAGCTTCAATTACGCTAAGCATTCTGTTTATAAATGCAGCTGCGTGTGCACGTTGTGATGGTCCTTTTGGTACGAATTGATTAAATTCATTACCTTTTACAATTCCATATCCATACACTCTTTGTACTTCTTCTTTAGCGTAAATTAAGTTTTGGTCTACGAATGGTAGTTCAACTTGTTTTGCAAAAATACCAGCGTGTTTTAGAGAACGATCGATCATAATAACAGCTTCTTCGCGTGTAATTGTAGTATTTGGATCAAATGTATTATCACCACGTCCGCGGATTATGCCTGCGCTTGCTGCACGATTAATACCGTCTCTTAACGATGGGTGTACTTGTTCTAAGTCTGTGAAATTAGCATTTCCACTTGGCAATTGTAAAGCACGAGTAATTAACGTAGCAAATTCAGCACGCGTTACAAGACGTTCTGGGAAGTACTTGCCGTTCCCTTCTCCTTGCATAATGCCTCTAGCTGCTAATTGACGAATGTCTTGTTCATACCATCCACCTGTAATGTCATCAGTTACGGGATTTTTTTGATTTTCCTTATAGTATGTTTCAGTTCCTTTTAAGAAAGCATCCCATTGTCCGCGTTGAATCATAAACGCAGGGCAGTTTTTTCCTGACCAAAATTGGTGTTTTTGGACCTTATCTAGAGAAATATTTAAGTCGTTCATTAAATAAGCTGCCAATTTACGGGCATTTTCTACCGCTTTTTCATAGTTTCCATCTTGATTAACGGCAATTTCAATTCCGATAGATTCATAGTTTCCAGTTTTATTTCCAGCATGCCATCCAACTTCATTTACTGGAAGATGTTGATAAATTTCTTTATCATCTACTGTGAAATGCCAAGATGCGGCGCGATCAGCTGTTCCGCGTGCTTGATTATCTAAGAATTTTGCATGATTTAGAGCATTAGCACCCTTCGCTGTATTAGCCGTTTCGTGAATCGTAATATATTTAGGCACCATCGGGTAGCCAGGGCGAATATCGTCATTTCCTTTTGGGACAATCATTTCTTTAAATGTAACGCCATAAATATTGTTTGTTTGTAGAGCTTCTGGCGATCTCAATAAACTATTTTTAGCAGTACGACTGTTTTTTAATAATGAAGCTTTTGTACCTTCAAATGTAGCAGAAGGTGCATAAATCCATTTTGTTGTTTCATTTATTTGGACTTTAAACCAATTTCCAGCTTGTTCAGTAGGAGTTATGACTTGTGGCTGTAGTTTCCCTTCTTCTTTAAATGATTGGAACGGAAGGGCATGTATGGAAGCTTCTTCTTTTACGATTAATTTTTGATTAGATAGTTTATGAATCTCTTGAACTTCTAAGCTATTATCATTGTTATCTATCCATCCAGCGCCAGTTGGCGTCGTTATGTAATAAGCATTTCCTTTTTTCTTTGTCGCCGTTACGACTTGTTCTGTAATCTCGATATTCGATTTGTTTTTTAAATCATTCGCGGTATATAATGAATGTTTTTTTGAAGTGTATAGTAGGAATTGACCAGTAACCTCGATATCTTCTTCATGAGTACTATGCTCATTAACATGCTCTTTAATACTTTTAAAAACTTGATCTTCCGTATATACTTCAGCGGATTTTTCAGCACTCTCTGCAAATGAATAAGTAGGTGCAAGAACAGTTTGTAATGCAAGAGAGAGAGTTAAAACACTATAAAATTTCTTTTTCATATTTTTTTTAACACATTAGATTATGGAATCTAGTGTTAACATTCCTCCTTTTTATATTGTATTTTCACTATGTATCGATTTTAGTACTAATAAATTTTAACAAGAGAAAATGATGATGTCTATATACAGGAGCGATATTCATAAAAAGAATTATTTGAAAAAATGTAAGAGAAACAGGTAAAACCTTCTGTATTGACCTGTAAACGCCCTTCAAGTAAACTAAAGAGAGTTTGCAAATGAAAAGGTGATAATGTTGTTAATTTCAATTAAAACGTTACAAGATGATCGTTTTTTACGTCCGCTACAAAATATTGGCGGCTTATTTTTTGAAGATAGTACGATTGGATTTGAACAAGAGGAAGCAAATCTTATCGTTGATATACACATTGAGGATAATGTGAAAGCATCCGCTCGATTAACGGATGTTAGCACAGGAAATGTGTATGAAGAAACATTCTCGAAAGATTTATCTGCTTTCACAGATGAAAAAGAGCGTATGAAGCAAGTGAAGCACGTTGTTTCTTATGTATATCTTTCTGTTCTTCAGCAGTTAACTGGTATTGAACAAAGCTGGGGTATTTTAACGGGAGTACGTCCGACGAAACTTCTTCATAAAATGCTTCAAAATGGTATGTCAAAAGAAGAAGCGCATCAAGAGCTTCGTGAAAGTTATTTAATTCATGAAGAGAAAATTGAACTTCTTCAGCGTATTGTTGATTGCCAATTAGCAGTTGTTCCGGATTTATACCGTTTGAAAGAAGAAGTAAGTATTTATATCGGTATTCCGTTCTGCCCAACGAAATGTGCATATTGTACATTCCCGGCTTATGCGATTAATGGACGCCAAGGCTCTGTTGATTCGTTCTTGGGTGGTTTACATTATGAAGTTCGTGAAATTGGTAAGTTTTTAAAAGAAAAAGGTGTAAAAGTTACGACGATTTATTACGGCGGCGGTACACCTACAAGTATTACAGCAGAAGAGATGGATATGCTGTATGAAGAAATGTATGAAGCGTTCCCAGATGTGAAAAATGTGCGTGAAGTAACAGTTGAGGCAGGTCGCCCAGATACGATCACGCCAGCAAAGCTAGAAGTTTTAAATAAATGGAATATTGACCGTATTAGTATTAATCCGCAGTCATACCATCAAGAGACACTAAAAGCAATTGGACGTCATCATACTGTAGAAGAAACAATTGAGAAATACCATTTAGCTCGTGAAATGGGAATGAACAATATTAATATGGACTTAATTATTGGTCTTCCTGGTGAAGGGTTAGATATCTTCAAACATACGTTAGATGAAACAGAAAAGTTAATGCCAGAATCATTAACAGTTCATACGTTATCATTCAAACGTGCTTCTGAAATGACGCAAAACAAACGTAAATATAAAGTAGCAGGTCGCGAAGAAATTACAGCGATGATGCACGAAGCAGAAGAGTGGACGCAAAAGCATAATTACGTACCATATTACCTATATCGTCAAAAGAATATTTTAGGTAACTTAGAGAACGTTGGTTATGCAATGCCGACGCAAGAAAGTATTTACAACATTGTCATTATGGAAGAAGTACAATCAATTATCGGACTTGGCTGTGGTGCATCAAGTAAATTTGTTCATCCGAAGACGGGAGCAATTACTCACTTCGCAAATCCGAAAGATCCAAAATCATATAACGATGGCTTCGTAAAATATACAGAAGATAAACTGAAAATTTTAGAAGAGCTATTTGCATAAGAAGAAAGAGGTTGTTCCGAGTTGGAACAACCTCTTTTTATCCTGCAGTAACGGGCGGTCCGATTATATCTTGTCAGTTTTTGTCGGTAAGTCGATATATTCGAAAAATCGCTGATATAATTCGAGTTGCGCTGATATATTTTGAAAATCGCTGATATATTTCAAGTTACGGTCGATATATCTGGAAAATCGCTGATATAATTTCATTTACCGTCTAGTGGTACCGTATGTAAAACTATGTCGATAATAATCAGAAAAATTAGTCAAATCATTAAAGGACAATGTCTACTTATGGACGAAATGATAGATTTATGAAAGAGAAAAGGGGGAAATTGTTGGCATGTACATGACGATAGGGAGAATTTTTGATTTATCAGTTGGTAAGTATCCGAATAAAGAGGCGTTAGTGGAACCTGAAAAGAATATTCGCTGGACGTATAAACAGTGGGATGAACAAATAAATAAAACAGCGCACGCTCTATTAGAAGACGGAGTAAGAAAGGGAGATACGGTATCTGTTTACTTATATAATTGCCGTGAATTTGTAAACGTTTACTTAGCCTGTGCGAAAATCGGAGCGATCTTTAACCCGATTAATTTCCGCTTAAAAGCAAAAGAAGTATCTTATATTCTTCAGGACGCATCCTCGAAAGTCGTTGTCTTTGAAAAAGCAGTTGAGTCAACTGTTGCTATAATTGAAAGAGATTTTCCAAATACATCTTTTTGGTCTATAGAAAACGATAAACCTTCCTATGCAAGCTCCTACCATGAAAAAGTGAATGCAGCATCTTCTGAGAAAGTAAATATCGAAATTGATGAAATGGATTATTGTTCAATGCTTTATACGAGCGGTACGACAGGTCATCCGAAAGGCGTATTACATCGTCATCGCGAAATGACTGAGCATAGTATGATTTGTACGTATTTCCTTAAATATAATAGAGATAGTGTAGGGCTTGTTGTGGCGCCTTTATATCACTGTGGTGAATTAAATGCCGGAATCATACCACGCATTCAAGTTGGTGGAAAGAATGTTATTTTGCATCATTTTGATACAGAAACAGTATTACATACGATTCAAGAAGAAAAGATTACGACGTTCTTTGCAGCGCCGACGATGTGGAATATGTTGTTGCAAAAAGATTTAGCTCAGTATGATTTAACTTCGATGAAGATTGGTATATACGGCGGAGCAGCAATGGCACCGGCGTTAGTAAAAGAATGTAAAGAACGTCTTTATATTGATCTTGTTCAAATATACGGAATGACAGAAATGGGGCCAGTTGTTGCGTTTCTCGTAGAGGAGGATCAAATTACGAAAGCTGGTTCAGCAGGCACGCCATGCTTTAGCCATGAAGTTCGTATTGTGAAACCGAACGAGGATGCACCGGCAGAACCAGAGGATGTATTACCTCCTTATGAAGTGGGAGAAATTATTTTGCGCGGCCCAACTATGATGGCTGGCTATCATAATCGTGAAGAAGCGAATAAAAAATCGATGTATAAAGGATGGTATCATTCTGGTGATCTAGGCTATTTTGATAAAGACGGTTATTTATTCGTTGCTGATCGCGTTGATGATATGGTAATTAGCGGTGGCGTAAATATTTATCCTCGTGAAATTGAAGATTTCCTTCATAGTCATCCTGGTATATTAGATGTGGCGGTACTTGGTGAGCCAGACGAATTATGGGGAGAGCGTGTTGTGGCAGTTATTGTGAAGAAAGATGAAACAATAACAGAAGCTGATTTAGAAACGTATTGCAAAGAAAGTGATGAACTAGCAGATTATAAACGTCCGCGTCATTATTTATTTGTAGATGAACTTCCGCGTAATGCGAGCGGGAAGTTGCAGAAATTTGTGCTGAGGGAGTCATTGAAAGGTGCGAAAAAATAAAAAATGAAGGATGCCCCATATCTATGGGGTATCCTTCATTTTTCGGTATTAAACAGAAGAAACAATATCTTTGTTAATTCTCATTTCTTCTTGGTGAAGGTTAATTAGCGCATTTGAAATAAGGTGGAAACACAAAATGGATGTAATACAAAAAGAAAAGGCACCTTAAGGTGCCTCTCTCCGACTTGAACCATTTCATTTCATACGAATCGGAATCTATCCGTATTACCATTACCCCTTTGTTATGAGTGTAAACACATACTATAAAGCAGAATCGTCTATATACACTAGATTGTTAGTTCACAAAAGACAAGAGATTTGAGATCAATATTGAAGTGACGCCACATCCCCTATAATAATTGATATGTTACGCCTTTTAAAAGAATCTGCTTTATAGAACGTGCCCACAAGTTATATTTTACTACATGTAATATTCATTTAGTGTATTTTTTGATGAATATGTATAATTACATAAACTGTATGAAAAAAAGAGAGTATACTCTGATGTTGTGTAATAAAGATAAAGCCCGCCTACGGAATAGGGGGCTTTTCTTACTTTTTATAAATATTTATTCCAATTATATTATCAGATGAGTCTAAACGAATATAAACGTCAGCTGATAAAAGGTGTGCATTATATATTCTTTGTTTATATGTTGATATCTCGAAGCGTTTTCCATTTAATTCACATTCTAGAATAATCATATCGCCATGTTCTTTCCAATTTATTAATTTAGCAGTTGTATTCATATAAACCTCCTCTGAATCATTTTATGAAAATTAGTAGAGATAGTGTGAGAAAGGAGTTTATATAACAAAAAAAGACACCTTAAGTGTCTTCTTTGATTACTATAAAAGTCGTTGAATGAAATAGGTTTCTATTTTTATTTGCGTGAAAAGCCTTCTTCATCAAGGTATTCCGCAGCTTCTGGATAAGAGTTGAATGTACCGTCTAAGTTTACACCAGCGTACACGTTCCACATGTCATCCTCTGAAATAAGAGTAAGAATATGACCATCTTCGTTCTGCCATTCTTCTTCTTTCGCAGGTTCTACAGGTGCTACTACCTCTTCTTGTGATAGAAGGTCAATTGATTTCTCAATTACTGAACGTAACTCCTCTGCTGAAAACTCACGGATGTTAACCATGCCTTTATCATCTGTTTTATAACCTTTAATACCGCTTGCATATACAAATCCATTTCCATTTGGGTGTAAATGAAATACAACGTTCTTTTTATCTAAACGACTTTCTTCAAAGTGGAAGTTTACACGTTTTAATGATACGTTCTTTCTTTCTAGTTCTGGGAAAGATTCAATAATCGATAATTTTTCTTCAAAAGTTAGCATAGTGCCTCCAAGTATATAGTAAAAGATTTAATTTGTTCATTATAGCATAGTTGCAATTGTTTCCAAAGATAAGGGGAAAACTTTTCGTTGAATACGTTTACGTCACGAGAATGTAAAAAGTGAGCTAACGAATGTATCTTTTTAGGTGTACAATGGAACATGGACTTTATACAAAGGTGGTTTTTTTATGTTTCAAAAAATAGCAAAGGAATGTTTAGCAGGATTTACTGTTGCGATTGTTGCGTTACCACTTGCGATTGCATTTGGTATTGCCGCGACAGGAACGTCTGAGGGAGCGCTTGTTGGATTGTATGGTGCGATTTTTGCAGGTTTATTCGCAGCGTTATTTGGCGGGACACCTGGGCAAGTAACAGGGCCAACTGGACCAATTACCGTTATTGCAACAGGAGTTATTGCGACGCACGGGTTAGAGGCAAGTTTTATTGCCTTTATGATGGCAGGGTTATTTCAAATTTTATTCGGTGTATGTAAGCTCGGTTCTTACGTTCGATATATTCCGTATCCTGTCGTTTCAGGATTTATGAATGGTATTGCATTAATCATTATTTTAGGCGAAATAAAGCACGTACAAAATAGTTTTTTACTTGTTGTGTTAACGATTATTGTAATGATTGTTTCTGGAAAATGGATTAAGGCGATTCCGTCTAGTTTAGTAGCACTAGTCGGTGTGACAGCTTTGCTTCCTTTATTTTCTTCCTTACTCGAAGGACTTACAGTAAAGTTACCGATTATCGGAAATCTTTCACTAAATAAAGTAATTGAAAAGATTGGAACCATTCCAGAAGCGATACCTACGCTTCATATTCCATCTTTAAGTGGAACAGGAATAGCAGCACTTATTTTACCAGCGCTTAGTATTGCTTTATTAGGATCGATTGACTCGTTGTTAACATCGGTCGTAATGGATAATGTGACAGGTACACGTCATAAAAGTAATAAAGAGCTCGTTGGACAAGGTATCGGTAATATGATGAGCGGATTGTTTGGCGGATTAGCAGGTGCAGGTGCGACTGTAAGGTCTATCGTGAATATAAGAAGTGGCGGTAAAACGGCACTTTCGGCATGTATGCATAGTGTTATCTTATTTATTTTTATTATGGGTCTTGGTTCGGTCGTACAATATATTCCACTTGCTGTATTATCAGGTATTTTAATTTTAACTGGTATTGGAATGTTCGATTGGGGAAGCATGAAAAAGATGCATGTCGCTCCTAAAGGTGATGTCGTTGTTATGCTCGTAACGATGATTGTAACGGTGAAGTTTGATTTAATGATTGCTGTTGCATTCGGTATTATTCTTTCGTTCATCATATATATGGTGAAATGTAAAGAACGTAAAACTTCTATCGTAAAAGAAAAAGAAGAAACGTACACAATTCAAGGACCGCTCTCTTTCCTATCAGTAGATCGTATTTTCTCTACTTTACAAGATGTGAAGTCACCGGTTGTTTTACGTATGAAAGATGTGCGTTATATGGATGTATCAGGAGCTATGGCATTATTAAATTTTGTTGAGCAATCAAATAAAGTAGGAGCAAGTGTAAAGCTTGAGCAAGTACATCCGAGTATTGAAAAAACAATCGCAGTAATGGCAAGCGATGAACAGAAAGAGCAATTGAAAATCTTAAGTGTTTAGATAGTAATTAGAATATCTCACAATTTTACATAAATTATAATGTAGAGTTGTGGGATGTTTTTATAATGTTTTTAGTAATATGTATCGCAGTGACAGAGAGGAAGGGCTCTTTTGGCGTAACAGAAATGGTTATAGTGTGTACATATATAATGGAAGGAATTAGAAAAATATTGTGAAGAGACAGGCTTAAATGGGTTCGCTTTTCTATTTTGAAAAAAAAACCAAGTATTCAACCTATAATAAATTTGTTATGATAACCAATGGGATAAAGTGAATTCCTATCGTTTGAAACAATATGTTTGAGAGTATATGTATAAAAGAAAAGAGAAAAAATATGAATAAAACATTTGTAAAAGGAGCAGCAATTTTAACCATTACAACTTTTTTGTCGAAATTGCTTGGTAGTTTTTTTCAAATTCCATTACAAAATATTGCAGGAGATGAAGTGCTCGGTATTTTCCGCCTTGTTTTTCCTGTATATATGATTGCTCTTACATTATCGGTAGCCGGAGTTCCACTTGCAATTTCGAAACTAATTGCAGAGTTGAACGAAAAAAATAAGCAAAAGGAAATTGCAAAATTATTTAAATCAGCGTCAATTATTGGGATAGCATTTGGCGTTTTCGGCTGTTTAGTCATTGTATTATTTTCTATTGAAATTGCAAATATGCTTGGTGGACAAGAAACTAGAATGCCGTTGCTTATTACTTCATTAGCATTACTCATTGCGCCATACATGGCGGTGTATAGAGGGTATTTTCAAGGTTTCGGTGATATGAAACCAACAGGGGTATCACAGGTCATTGAGCAATTTGTACGTGTGTTTTTTATGTTAATAATTGCTTACATACTAGTATTATGGGATAAGAGTAATACTGTTATTACTAGTGGTGCGATGGTTGGCTCTTTTCTTGGAGTCATTAGTTCGCTTATATATTTGCGTATAAAATATAATAGAAGTCCATACTACAATAAAAGCAATTCCTATTCGCTCCGAGATTTAAGAGAAAACGGCAAAAAGATATTGCGGGTATCGATCCCAATCGCTATCGGAGCTTTATCAATGCCACTTTTAAATTTAGTAGACTCGCTTACAATACCGCATGTATTACAAGGATCATCAACAGAAATTCAAGAACAATTTGGAATATACAGTCGCGGTTTTGCATTCACGCAAATAATTGTTATTTTTGCAAGTGCAATTGTATTTCCGTTAATACCACTCTTAACTTCCGCATTGACCAAAAGAGATATAAATTTGGCGAAAATAACAATTCAAAATACAAATCGACTAGCGCATGTTTTGACAGCACCGTTAACAATATGGTTGATGGCATTAACAGTACCGTTAAATGTCGGATTGTTCACAGATGTAAAAGGCAGTAGTATGTTAACAGTTATGATTGGCAGTTCGTATTTTACTGCGGTTATGGTATTATCAATAGGTGTTTTACAGGGCATTAACCGTTCTGCACAAGCTGCATGGATTGTTATTGGTGCGAGTTGTGTGAAAGTCGTGTTAAACATGATGTTCGTGCAGAAGTTTGGCATAGATGGAGCGGCGTATAGTACATTAATTACTTACATATTGATTTGTATTGTAAATCATTTGTATATTCGAAGCTATATTGCCTATTCTATTCATTTAAAAAGCTTTTTTGGTGTACTAGCAATAGCATGTATTTTGGGAATAGGATTGTATGAACTATGTAATGTGATAGATGTTACATCTTCAAGAATTATGACGTTATTATTCAGTGGTATAGCATTAAGTATTACAACCATTTTGTATGGTGTATGTGCTTTGAAATTAAAATGGATATCAATAAACAAAATGCCATTTTTGAAAAGATAAATATAGAAATTTAATTTTTTATTATAATTCATATGAGCTGATAAAGAGGAAACTATGTAGGGTATCAAGTGTTTAGGTAAGGAATGGGTACCAGTTTATGTTAGATGAAATAAACGGTTACCTAGTTTTGGAGGAGATTTAGGGTGCGTTTAGTCTTATCAGGATATTATGGTTTTTATAATGTTGGAGACGAGGCGATTCTACAATCAATTATTGAATCGTTAAGTAAAGAGAACCCGGATATAGAACTAGTAGTACTATCAAATGATTCTAAATATACAAAGGAAATGTATGGTGTAGAATCGGTAGATCGCTGGGATATAAAAGCTGTTTATCATGCGATAAAAAACAGTGATGGAGTTATTAGTGGTGGCGGGAGCCTTCTTCAAGATCAGACAAGTACGAAGAGTATTCTATATTATACGGGTATTATGGGACTCGCTCGATTATTAAAAAAGCCGTATTACATTTATTCACAAGGAATAGGTCCAATTACAAAAGGATATAATCGTTTATTAGTAAAATGGAACTTGTCAAAAGCTTCCTATGTATCAGTTCGAGATGAGGATTCGTTTTTATATTTAAAAGAACTTGGCATAAAAAACGATATTGAAATTGTTCCAGACCCTGTTTTAACATGGAAACGGACAAAACAATCGGATTGGTTGCAAAAGCATTCGATACATGGAAAAGTAATTGCGGTTAGTGTGCGTTATTGGAATGCAAAAGAAGATTATATAAAAAAATTAGCTGCGGCATTAAAAAAATTAAAGCAAGAAGGATACCAAATTTTATTTGTTCCAATGCATGAGCCATTTGATCAAAAAGCTTCGTGTGAAGTAGTAGACTTAATGGGAGAAGAGACGTATATGCTTCCATATAAAATGGATATCGACGAGAAAATATTCATTTTATCACAATGTTCATTACTAATTGGTATGCGTCTTCATGCACTTGTTTTTTCTGCCGTAGCCAAAACTCCAATGGTCGGGATTTCATACGATCCGAAAATTGATTCGTTTTTAAGTCAAGTGAATCAGCCAGTTATAGGAAGTGTGGATGGCGAATGGAGTGCTGAGTATTTATATGAAATTGCGAAAAAGCAATTAATGCAACAAGGAACTGTGCAGCAAGAGTTACAATTGACAATAGATGAGCTTCGGTTGCAAGGCAAACAGGCAACAAAGAAACTCATTGATCATATGGAAAAAGGCACTTTATTAAAAAAGTAAAGTGTCTTTTATTTTATTTTGAATTCAATGAAAATTCTAATTACAAAAACGTTTTATTTTAATTCCTATTTATTATGCTAAAATGATTGTGATTATTATATAATCAAATTTGTGATAATAAATTCGTAGATTACGAGGAGGATAACCTTGAAGACTTTTTCAAAAGGTATAACAGCAGTGGCATTAACGGGATCATTACTTTTAACTCCTATTTCAAGTTATGCGGCAAATGATGATATTACAGGACATATGTTTGAGACGAATATGCGCTCACTTATTACTAAAGGAGTTTTAATGGGGTATGGAGACAATGTATATGCGCCTGATAAATTAGTAACAAGAGCAGAGTTTGCTACATTCATAGCAAGGGCTTTAAATTTACCAAAAGCTGATTCGAATTTCGAGGATGTGCCGAAGACTTACGGTTTATATGATGGTGTAAGTAGAGCATATGGAGCGAAAATTATTAATGGTCGTACGAACGAGACATTCTCACCAAATGATGTGATTACACGTGAAGAAATGTCGATAATGGTAAAGCGAGCGTTAGACTATAAAAATATTAAAGTAGCTGTAAGTCCGCTTACCTTTACTGATAAAGATAGTATTAACTATAAAGAGCATGTGCAAGTTATGGTGGCTACTCAAATTATTAAAGGGTATCCAGAAGATAATACATTTAGACCACATTTATCAGCTACAAGAGGGATGGCTTCAGCTATGTTGGATCGCATGCTTCAGACGATTGAAAAAAACGGAAATAGCAATCCTGTAGAAACTAAGAAATATGTTGTGACAAATGTAAGAGAAAATGGAACAGAGCAAGAAATAGAGCGCTATAATACGTATAAAGAAGCGGTTACGGCTGCTCAAAATAAAGGTATGAATGCGGTAAAATACGAGAACGAATTTTTATGGATTAAAGATGGTTTTGCAAGTGCGAAAAGAATAACTGGGCAAAACATCATTAATATTTATGATGAGAATTTATCAACAGTATATACGTATATTCAGTATGGAACAGAATTGAAAGTATTAGAAGTTGGCGAAGATCGTGTGAAAGTTCAACTTTCTGGTTTGACAGGTCATGTGAAGAAGAATGAAATCACTTTAATTCCTACAAATGAAATGAAACAGTCGTCTTATTATGTGAAATCAGATGGATATTTATACCATAAATATTATACATATAATACAAGTTCACCTGGATATACAGAATTTAGATATGGTGTGGCACCTTCTTTCATGAAGCAAGGACAGCAAATGTATAGTGTAGATGGAAAGACATTTGGAGACGAAACTTTCTATCAATATTTCAATTATTTATCATTACGTTCGAAAACAGATTATACAGCTGAACAACTAGATAGTTATGTGAAATCGATTAAACCAGACTCTCCATTAATTGGTTTAGGAAAGAAATTTAAAGAAGTAGAAAGCAAGTATAATGTAAATGCATTATTCTTATATTCATTAGCAATTCATGAAAGTTATTATGGAACAAGCGCTCTTGCAAAAGACAAAAATAATTTATTTGGTTTAAAAGCAACAGACGATAGTCCGTATGGTAACGGAGAAGCATTCAATTCAAAAGAAGATTGTATTGAACATGCAGCAAAATTATACATGAATGAAGGATATTTAAATCCAGGACATTGGCGTTATACAGCAACATATACAGGTGATAAAGCTGCTGGTTTAAATGCGAAATATGCATCTGATGCGAACTGGGGTAAAAAAGTAGCGGGGCATATGAACCGTTTTGATTCTTATTTAGGTAAAAAAGAATACAACAAGTACAAACTTGCACGTGTGATGAATAACGTGGAAGTGAAAAAGAATCCTAGTATATCAAATGAGCGACTGTATCGTTTAAATACAAATGTAGTTGTCACAGTTACTGGTGAAGAGATAATAAATGGAAAAGCGTGGGTTAAAGTTATTTCAGATAATCCTACTGTAACAGAAGCGTATATTGCAAAAGAAAGCTTAGAATACGTAAAACATTAATTAAATAAAAAAGAAGGTGCTACTAATATTTCGTAGCACCTTCTTTTTATTCAATTTCAAAATCAACAATGACCTTCTTTTTATTCAATTTCAAAATCAACAATGACCTTCTTTTTATTCAATTTCAAAATCAACAATGACCTTCTTTTTATTCAATTTCAAAATCAACAATGATATAAGCGAGTATAACAACGAAGAAAATACTAACGGCTGGTGCTGTTAATACGTGGCCAGACATAAAGCCAATGCCAAGTGATAGAACGAGTGTGCTCGCTAATAGCATATACTTTACTTTCATGATTTTCTTAAAGTTTGTGATCATGCGGATAAATAATTTAATACCAAAGTATAGAAGAGGTATTAAGTAAATAAGGAAACCGACAATTCCAAAGGCGAAAAATAGGTCATGGAAGTCCATTTCAATTAATTTAATTTTATCTGTGTAGTTACCAGCGTAACCCATTCCGAATAGTTTTTGTGAAAGCGGTGCGTCTTTATAGTATTGTTTGTATGTTTTTAAGAATTTGTCGCGATCACTGTAAATTAAACTTTTTACTTCAGAATCTGTAAGTTCACCTTTTGCATGTTTTTTTGCATCTTCTGGATCTGCTTTAATTACTTTTCCTTCTTTTCGATCTTTCTCTTCTTGTACTGATTTTTTGTATTCGTATATTTGCATGTGAATGCCCATATTTTTTGCGATAGGAGTATGCGGTGTAAGAGCAATTAAACCTCCTAGTATAACTGCGACAACAACGGTATTTACAATATGTGTGAATCCTTTTCCTTCTTTTTTACGATTTATCATATATTCAATGAATGAGAAGAAAAGTGCTACGCCTAATGTAATAACAATTGCGCCATATCCGACTTTCGTTCCGACCATAATACTTGCATACATCGCAAGTATTGTTGGAATCCAGTAATATATTTTCGAGAAAGAAGTTGTTTTATGAATCGAATATAAGACAATGATTGGGAACATAATGGCGAAAAGAGAACTTAAATCATTTCCAGCGAAGAACCAACCTCTTGAACCGATTTTTGAGTGAGGATAGCTTGGGAAATCCGTTCCAGTTTGCATTGCGACAATCATTGTAATGCTTAAAATTAAAGTTGCATATAAGAAATATGTAATGATTTTATGGAATACATACTCTTTATTTTTTAGCTCTTTAAAGGCGATAATATATCCAAACAGTAGCACAATTGGATATACGCTCTTTAAGATGAATTTAACTTCTTCTCCAAATGAAACTGGAGATTTAACCATCATATTATTTACAAGACCGATTGCGAGTGCGATCCCGAGTAAGCACAAATAGAGGATGTACTTTTTCGCATCTTGTTGTTTGTGATGAAGAAGTAGGTACCCTAATGCAAGAAGCATAAAGGCGAAACGGACTACAACTCCAACTGTTGCGCTCATGTGTAGTATATAGATTGAAAAAGATGTTAATAAATCTAAAATTGGTTGAAACACAATGAATAGCAATAGGAAATGTGGGAAGTAGTTATCCGTTTGTTTCAACTTATTAACCATATGTTCCTCCAGTTCTTCATTCCTTTATTACAACACCCAAAAGATGGGTATAAAGCCTTTTTTACATAGTAAGGCGAATGAATTTCAATATTTGTTTTTTTATCAAACTTAAGAATACACCATTTCATTGTAATGGTAAATAGATGAAAAGCATGGATAAACCGACTTTAATTTCTATATTTTTCAACGGAATTGTATGTTTTATACGGTAAATGTACAAATTGCGAGATTATTAGACAGAAAATTAAGAAAAAAGAAGGATTTTTCAGTGGTTTTCTATAATTATATAAGTATAATCTTTATGGAGAAAAGAGGGGTATGTAATGGAAGTAACGAGTAAAACAGAATCTGTTATTGTGAAATATGAAGGCCACGTTGCAACGGTTATGGTCAATCGCCCAGAGGTGTTAAATGCGTTGGATGAGCCGACCTTAAAAGAGTTATTACAAAAGTTGAAAGAAGTAGCGGAAAGTTCTGCGCATATCGTTGTGTTATGCGGGAACGGCCGTGGTTTTTCTGCGGGTGGGGATATTAAATCGATGCTTTCAAGTAATGATGAAAGTAAGTTTGATGGCATTATGAATACCATTTCTGAAGTTGTCGTGACATTATATACGATGCCAAAGCTTGTTATTAGTGCAATTCATGGACCGACTGCAGGTCTTGGGTTAAGTATTGCGTTAACAGCTGATTATGTAATGGCGGATATATCATCTGTTATTGCAATGAACTTTATTGGAATCGCTTTAATTCCAGATGGAGGCGGTCATTTCTTCCTTCAAAAGCGCGTCGGTGAAAATATGACGAAGCAAATTATTTGGGAAGGTAAGAAGTTATCAGCGACAGAAGCGCTTGATATCGGCTTAATTGATGAAGTAATCGGCGAAGATTTCCAAACGGCTGTGAAACAAAAAATTAATGAATGGTCACAAAAACCGATTAAAGCAATGATTCAAACGAAGCAAATTTTATGTGAAGTAAATCGCTCTAATTTAGAGCAAACATTGCAATTAGAAAAGCGTGGTCAATATGCAATGAGACAAACAGCGGATCATAAAGAAGGAATTGCTGCGTTTTTAGAGAAACGTTTACCAGCATTTAAAGGGGAATAAAGTTTGTCCATTCCTCACTGATTATTAGCTCGTTAATTCGGGATAAAGGGGAGAAAGTGCTAACACATTTTAGTATAATTGTGTTAGCACTTTTTTTAAGGAGTAATACATGAAGAAAATGATCGGTGTTATTACTATTATTTTGCTTACATATTCTGTTTTGCATAGTACACCATCTTTGGCAGTTCGGACTGCGTTATTTTTTGAGGGACATCCAAGTGTTGCATTTTCTGACGGGGTGACGAAAGAAAAAGATGTGAAAAAAGAAGCGATTCCAGATGAGTACCAAACTCTATATGGTAAGGAAGAAGACTTAGAGCACTATTTCTTTCCGCATGTAAGAGCACATGGATCAGGAATTGATATGTTAAGTGCGTGCGTGAAGAAAAAATGGTTTTTCTATAAAGCAGAGCTCGGATGTTATTAAATATAGGAGGATGAATGATGTCAGCATATAACAAGTTAGTAAGAGATCGTGTTCCAGAGAAGATTTTAATGTCTGGAAAAACATATACAGCACAAAAATTAACAGGTCAAGCATACATACAAGCTTTAGCGAAAATTGGAACGGAAGAAATTCGTGAATTTGCTTCTATGAAAGAACGAGAACATGCGCTAGATTCTCTTGCGGATGCGCTAGAAGTTATCATCTCATTAGCACGTGCAGAAGGTGCATCGATTGAAGATGTAGAACGCCTTCGTAAGCAAAAAGAGATAGAGCGCGGTGGATTTGAAAGAGGGATTTATTTATTAGACGTTTCAGAAGAATAGTTTTATAGGAAAAGCATAGCGTTAATGAGTAACGCTATGCTTTTTTGTTGCAATGAAGCTAATAATGAAGAAGATAGCTGTTAATATCCAGCCGATTGTAATAGAAGTAGTAGTGTGAATGGCATAAGAGATTTGTAAACAAAATAATGATGCTAAAAACCAAATGAGTGCAATGTGTATATATTTTTTTGATATATTCATATTTTATAACTCCTTTTATATACTAAAAAGAATTTTACTACAATTTAGAAAATTAAGCTATATAAGTAGAGGTTTTCTGGTGAATTTTGTATACTGAATAGTAGAGAAAAAGAGGAGGAAGCGACAATGGCACATCATGCGAAAGAAACGATGGAACTGATTAAGGAGCTTGTCTCTATTCCAAGTCCATCTGGAAATACAGCAAAAATTATTAATTTCATTGAAAACTATGTCAGTGAGTGGAACGTAGAAACGAAACGTAATAATAAGGGAGCTCTTATTTTAACGGTAAAAGGGAAAAATGATGCACAGCACCGCTTATTAACGGCACACGTTGATACGTTAGGTGCGATGGTAAAAGAAATTAAGCCTGACGGTCGCCTGAGTCTTTCTATGATTGGTGGATTTCGCTGGAACTCCGTAGAAGGGGAATATTGCGAAATTGAAACATCAAGTGGCAAGACGTATACAGGAACAATTTTAATGCATCAAACATCTGTACATGTATATAAAGATGCAGGTGAAGCAAAACGCAATGAGAAAAATATTGAAGTTCGTATTGATGAGCGCGTATTTTCAGCTGATGAAGTACGCGAATTAGGAATTGAAGTAGGAGACTTCGTTTCATTTGATCCGCGCGTTCAAATTACAGAGAGTGGATACATAAAATCACGTCATTTAGATGACAAAGTAAGTGTTGCAATTTTATTAAAATTAATTAAAAGATTACAAGATGAAAACGTAACATTACCATATACGACGCATTTCTTAATTTCTAATAATGAAGAGATTGGATACGGTGGTAACTCTAACATTCCAGAAGAAACTGTTGAATACTTAGCAGTTGATATGGGAGCGTTAGGTGATGGACAAACATCTGATGAATATACAGTATCTATTTGTGCAAAAGACTCTAGCGGCCCGTATCATTATGCACTGCGCAAACATTTAGTAGAGCTTGCGAAAACGAATCATATTGAATATAAAGTAGATATTTATCCGTACTACGCATCTGATGCATCAGCTGCGATTCGCGCGGGATTTGATGTGAAACATGCGTTAATTGGAGCGGGTATTGATTCTTCTCACGCATTTGAACGTACACATGAAAGTTCTATTGCGCATACAGAAGCATTAGTGTATGCATATGTAATGTCTAATTTAATTGAAGAATAATTTCATAGATAATAGAGAGCTGATTAAAGATAGTATTTTTAATCAGCTTTTTATTTGGTGAAGCGATTAGGAGACATGTCCTAATCGCTTTTTTATCCCGCTATTTGCCGAGCAGTAAGACCACTACCTCAAAATTCAGCGAAAGCAAAGAAGTTAGATGGGGACCGGGCTGCCCGTAAAAGCCCGATTGGTGAGGGCTGATTAAAGTTTTTTATATACATTCATTATAAGTTATATATATACGATTTTTGTTATACGGCCGGAAACGTATTTACTATAGATATATAATGTTATACACTATGAAAGGAATTAATTAATAGTTAATATTTTTTAGTTAGCTTGATTAAAAAAATGAATGAATATGAAGTTTTGAGAGGAGATTTATTTTTCATGAAGTACAAAGCAATAGCCGCAGGTTTATTAGCAGCAAATTTACTAGCACATCCAATTAGTAGTTTAGCAGAAACGAAGAAATTTCCTGATGTTTCAGATAGTGCGTGGTCAAAAGACGCAATTTATTATTTAGTAGAGAGAAATGTAATTAACGGTATGCCAGATGGTAACTTTATGCCATACGGAAATTTAACACGCGCTCAGGCAGCAAAGATTATCGCAACAGCAATTGGTGCTAAAGTAGATCCAAATGCAAAGCCGTCTTATAATGATGCAAAAAATAGTTGGGCAGCTTCATTTATTGCAGCCATGGAAAAAGAGAATATTATTAAAGGGCGAGAACCAGGAGTATTTGATCCTGAAGGAAAAGTAACTCGTGCTGAAATGGCAGCTATGCTTGTAAGAGCATATAATCTGAAAAGCAAAGTAACAGGACCAGTTCCTACAAAATTTGCTGATTTAGAGAATCATTGGGGTAAAGAAGAAGTTAATATTTTAGTAGAATTAAAACTTTCGTTAGGTACAGAGGATGGCTGGAAACCGAATGATTCTATTACGCGTGAACAAGCAGCTCAACTTACTGCGCAAACAGATAAATTTAGCAAGAATAGTGATCGTCCAGTAGAAACAAAGAAAATGTACATAGATAGAAAATTCATTACATATCACGCACCATCATTAAGTTCTGGGATTAGTGCAAATCAGCATAATCCACAAATGGTTGAAATTAAAGAAGAGCGAGATGGATGGATTAAAATTGCAACAAGTAAAGGTGATAAATGGACACCTTTAGTAGAGAAAACAGAATTTATTAATGAAGGATTCACTACTTATGCAGAAGCTTCTTCTTCTTCAAAAGTAATGGGAACACATAACGCACAGCAAGTAACTGTTATTGAAGAGAACGGCAGCTGGATTCGTATCCGCATGGGCGCTGGTTTCCAATGGGTTAATAAAAATCAATTAAATCCAGTGAAGCAAGGTAACTTCTTAGAGGGCAAAGCGATTATCATTGATCCAGGTCATGGTGGAGTTGATTCAGGTAATCCAGGTTATTATGAGAAAGAAAGTGAAACTGTATTAGATGTATCATTGCGATTACAGAAGATATTTGAGAAAAAGACACCATTTACTGTGTTATTCACTCGTACAGATGATACACGTCCAGGAACAAGTGCTTCTGATTCTTTAAAGAAACGTGTAGAATTTGCTCAAAAAAATAATGGGGATATTTTTGTAAGTATCCATGGTAATGGTACGGAAAGTAAAAATGGGCAAGGTACAGAAACGTTTTACTATGAATCAGCGACAGCAAGAGGAACAAATCCTAACGTATCAGAAAGTCGTTTACTAGCAGAAAAAATTCAAGAACGTCTTGTAGATGCACTGGGAACAAAAGATCGTGGTGTGAAAAAAGGCGATTTATACGTAATTAGAGAAAATACAATGCCAGCTGTATTAGCAGAATTAGCATTTGTAGATAATAAAAGTGATGCAGATAAAATAGCTACACCAGCGCAGAGACAAAGTGCAGCGGAAGCTATTTATCAAGGTATTTTAGATTACTATGAAGAAATGGGTAACAACGTGTCTTCTTTCCGTTAATAAATAATAAGAGATTGCCATTGGCAGTCTCTTTTATTTATTAACGTTTCTCTTTATTTCCGGCATATGATATCATTTAATTTTATATACAAAAGAAAAGTATTTGAGTAATTGTAATCATAACAATTTTAAACGATAGAGGATGATAATAGATTGAATAATCATAGTAAAACACCTGCCTGTATATATACGTATGCATTTCGTGAGGAGGAGCGTGCTTTATGTTACTTGGAAATGCGCTCGTTCTTTGGAATGGAGTCCCACGTTAATATTTTAAAAAGTGATGTCAAAATTGACCCGAGTAGAAGTGCGTTTATTAAAGAGCGAATTGAAGTTATGTATGAAGGGGACGACTTAGAAAGCATTTTAAAACAAGTGGAACAAATTGATTTGGCGGGAGCGACGTTCAAAGTCATCTTCGTTAAAATTAATGACCTTGTTGGAGAGAATAAAATTGAATATGGAGAAAGACGTCTTATTGAAAGAGACCTCGGCATGCATATTGAAGGAGAAGCGGATGTTCGTAATCCAGAGCGTGTATTCGGGATTGTTCCTCTTGGAGGACGCTGGTACTTCGGGCACTATGTAGAAAGCGAACCAGTTTGGTATCATCACATAAAAAAACCGCATAGTTATTCGACATCTCTTAGCACACGTGTTGCGAGATCAGTTGCAAATATCGCTGTACCAAATCCAGAGGGAGTACGAGCAATTGACCCGTGCTGCGGTATTGGAACAGTAGTAGTAGAAGCACTTTCTATGGGGATTAACATCGTTGGTAGAGATATAAATCCACTTGTAGTTCTTGGAACGAGAAAAAACATCGCACATTTCGGATTTGAAGGAACAGTAACAAAAGGGCCGATCGAGGAAATTACTGAGAACTACGACGTTGCCATTATCGATATGCCGTACGACTTATTTACGCATGCCACACCAGAAGATCAACTATCAATTCTCTCAAGTGCACGCCGCATCGCGAAAAAAGTAGTCGTTGTCACGATGGAAACAATGGACGACATGATCCATGAAGCAGGATTCGAAATTACAGATCGCTGTATTACAAGAAAAGGATCATTTACTAGACAGATTCTTGTTTGTGAATAAGAAAGAAAGGTCACCCGTTTGGGTGACCTTTTTTGTTTGTATTGATGTGTAATTGGTTGGTGGTTTAGGTAGATGAATTAGCGAAATTTGTCGGTAAGTCGATATTGCATGTCGAATCGCCGATATATTGTGTTGAATTGCTGATATATTCCGAGAATCGCCGATATCGTTACATTAGAATGTTACTGTTCTTTTAATTTCTCTTGTTGTGCGATTAATAAATTGCGTAATATGTGTCCGCGGTAACTTTCTAGTTTTCGTCCTTCATGATAGCGTACGCCTAATTTTTTTAGTTCAGCTACGTACCAGCCCTTTGTTCCGTAATACATGGGATCACTTCCTTTTTGCTTTTGAACAGTATATGTTTGGGAGCGAAGTAACTTTACATTGAAAATAATAATGATAAAAGGAATTTTGCATGTGTATACCAGTGAAATTGCAAAGTTATCGAGGTGTTTTATAACGTAATGTCCAAGCCGTGTATAAAAAAGTAGACAGTTGTATATGAATTTGTTGAAAAAAGAATACACATTACTGAGGGGATTTGAAAAAAGTAATGCTATACGCTTTGGCATGATACTTGCGTTGGAAATAGTATCAACATATAGGGGAGAGATCGAAATGAAGGTTAGTAAAATATATACAACGATTGATGCACACGTAGCTGGGGAACCACTTCGAATTATTACGGGCGGAGTGTCAGAAATAAAAGGGGAAACACAGCTGGAAAGACGCGCGTACTGCATGGAACATTTGGACCATCTTCGTGAAGTTCTGATGTATGAACCGAGAGGGCATCACGGCATGTACGGTTGTATCATTACACCGCCAGCAAGTGCTCACGCTGATTTTGGCGTATTATTTATGCACAATGAAGGCTGGAGTACGATGTGTGGTCACGGTATTATCGCTGTTATTACAGTTGGAATTGAAACAGGCATGTTTGAAGTAAAGGGGGAAAAACAAAAGTTCATTATTGATAGCCCAGCTGGGGAAGTCATTGCGTATGCAACATATAACGGGAGTGAAGTAGAATCTGTATCATTTGAAAATGTTCCTTCATTTGTATACAAAAAAGACGTTCCTATTAAAATAGATGACTATGAATTTCAAGTAGATATCGCGTTTGGCGGAGCTTTTTATGCGGTAGTAGACTGTAAAGAATTTGGTTTGAAAGTTGATTTCAAGGATTTATCTGCTATTCAAGCGTGGGGCGGTAAAATTAAGCACTACATCGAGAGCAAAATGGAAGTGAAGCATCCACTTGAAGAAGGATTAAAAGGGATATACGGCGTTATTTTCTCAGATGAACCGAAAGGAGAAGACGCAACTTTACGAAATGTAACAATCTTTGCTGATGGGCAAGTAGATCGTTCTCCTTGCGGTACAGGAACTTCCGCAAGAATCGCAACTCTTTTTGGAAAAGATGCTTTACAAAAGGGAGAAATTTTCGTCCATGAATGCATTACTGACGGGAAATTCGAGGGGGAAGTATTGTCGGTAACCGCAGTAGATACATATAAAGCTGTCGTTCCAAAAGTAACGGGGCATGCCTTTATTACAGGATTTCATCAGTTCGTTGTAGACCCGAGAGATGATTTGAACCGTGGATTTTTGTTAGGATAGAAGGAGGGGGTGGAAAGATATGTTAGTCATAAGCGCGAACGAACAAAGAAACTTAGTAAATATGAATGAAGTTATTGAATACGCGGCGCTTGCTTTAAAAGAATTTTCCGCAGAAAGAACGATTACACCAATAAGGGGCTCATTACCATTTGCGAACGAGCGAAATACGGCATTAATTATGCCTTCAGTAGCGGAAGGGCTTGAGGCACTTGGCTTAAAAGTAGTAACGGTAGTCCCGCAAAATAAACAGATAGGAAAGAAAACGATCAACGGGATTGTGATGCTATCAGACTTTCAAACGGGAGAACCGCTCGCACTTTTAGAAGGATCGTACTTAACGATGATTCGAACAGGTGCCTTATCAGGAGTAGCGACAAAATATTTAGCTCGTCATAACGCAAAAACTTTATGCATTATCGGCACGGGTGAACAAGCGAAAGGAATTGCTGAAGCAATATTTGCGGTTAGAGATATCGAAAAAGTCATCTTATACAATCGCACAGAAGAAAAGGCGTATGCATTTGCGGAATATATACAAGAGAGATTCAACAAACCTGCATATGTTCACACAAATGCAAATGAAGCAATAAGCGAAGCAGACATCATCGTCACAACTACGAACGCATCCACACCAGTCTTCTCAGAAAAACTACAAAAAGGCGTCCACATAAACGCCGTCGGCTCATTCAAACCGAACATGCAAGAACTACCATCCCATGCCATCGCGGGAGCAAACAAAGTAGTAGTCGAATCAAAAGAAGCAGCACTAGACGAAACAGGAGACCTTCAAGTTCCGATAAAAGAAGGTCTATTCAAAGCAAACGCCATTCACGCTGAACTTGGTCAAATTATAAGTGGAGAAAAAGCTGGACGCGAAAATAATGAAGAGATTACTATTTTCAAATCAGTTGGTTTGGCAGTAGTAGATATTATTGTTGCAAAGTATTTGTATGAGAAAGCGGTGGAGTGCGGGATTGGGAATAGGATTGAGTTTTGAGGGACTGCCTTTTGGTGGTCTTTTTTGTTGATGTGGGCGTGCTAGTATTTATAATTGAATCCTTTTAATATTATGTTGCAATGTATGAATTCTGTGCGGACATCAAATCATTCATTCAATTGGTATATGAAAAAAGTTGCCCCTCTAATTATTAGAGGGGCAACTTTTTACCATTCTCGCCATTCTTCTGTTATATCTTCCTCGGATTCTAAGCCAGCTATTCGTGCTGCTGTATCGATAAATTCATAGAGATCTTCTCTTTCCATTGTTTCAATAAAATAGTCATGTTCGTCATTTAATTCATTTATGTTAAGAACAACCTCTTTAACAACATGCATTATTTCAATTTCAGTTGGATTTTTTCCCAATTTCTCTAAATTATTTATGTAAGTATCAAGAACTTTATTTGTTGCACTTATATTTTCTTCAGTAAAAAATTCCCCATCTTCATCATTCTCAATCCATTGGGTTGTTGGTTTGTTTTTTTTCAGTTCATCAAATGTCATGATAACCTCCTAAATGTGTTTTTTGTCTTTAATCCCATTCTACATTTTCGGTCATATATAACAATCATTTTAGAGTTTTTTTGTAAGCTACTAGTTTTTTAACTCATTTTACGAGGTAACCTATTCGTGGTCTTCTTTTTTAATCCTCCTTATAAATATATTTTATGGCAAGAATGTATTAGTAGATTTCAAACTTTCCACATTTACAAAAAAGTTTGACTTTACATACAGGTAGTGGTAATTTAAAACTTATAAGAAAACTCGGGATTAATTCCGAGTTTTCTTATGGGTATAACTAGTTTGAGGGGGCCGAAAGATGAAACGGAAATTATTTGCATTACCATTTGTTCTAATACTACTTATTGCATTAGCTGCTTGTTCAGGGGAAAAAGATTCGAAGCAAGCGGGCACTAGTAAATCAGGGACTCCGAAAGATGGAGGAACGTTAACGATTGGCGTTAGCGATAATCCAGATACGATGAATCCGCTTTATGCGAATGATCGTGTGTCATTAACTGTGCAGCAAGCTTTATATGCACCGCTGTATCATATGGAAGACGGTAAGAAAAAGTTTGTTCTTGCTGAGAGCTTTACGCCTTCAGAGGATCAATTAACATGGACTTTAAAACTAAAGGATAATTTGAAATGGCATGACGGTAAGAAAATTACATCAGACGATATTGCATTTACATTCCAATCTATTTTAGATGAGAAGCAAAATAGTTCAAGCCGTGAAAACTTTATTTTTAAAGGAAAGCCGCTTGAGGTGAAAAAAGTGGATGAGTTAACAACTCAATTCGTCTTACCACAAGTAAGCGCATCTTTCGAAGGTGTGATGAATGATTTCTTCCCAATTCCGAAACATGTATTTGAAGGGGAAGCAGATTTAGCGAAGAGTAAGAAAAACTTACAACCTGTAGGGTCAGGTCCGTTTAAGTTTAAAGAATATAAATCAGATGAGTACGTTGCATTAGATCGATTCGATGATTATGTAGGTGGAAAAGCTAAATTAGACTCTATCGTATATCGCGTTGTAAAAGACCGTAATACAGCAAATGTTTCACTGCAAAATGGTCAAATCAACATGAAGATGATTGAGCCACAAGATTTTAAGAAATTAGATAGCACTGGGAACTTCTCAATGGTAACATTCCCTGAAGGTAGATTATTCTACTTATCTTATAACATGAATACAGATTTGATGAAGAAAAAAGAAGTGCGCCAAGCAATTGCGCATGCGTTAGATAAAAAAGAAATGATTAACTCAGCATTCGTTTCGGGTGAATTTGCAGAACCAGCAAATTCAATCTTAACGCCAGACGCTATGTATTATGCGAAAGATATTAAAGACTATAAGTATGATAAAAAAGAAGCGAAAGATTTATTAGCAAAAGCTGGCGTGAAAGATAAAGAAAAAGTACGTGTGATGTATGTAACGAATAATAAAATCATGGAAAGCTTAGCGCTTTATACACAACAAAAATTAAAAGAAGTTGGCTTAGAAGTTGAACTAAATGCATTAGATGCTAGTGCGGCAAGTGAAAAAGGCTTAGATAAAGAGAATAAAGAATATGACATTACATTTGGTGGTTACATAATGGGACCTGAGCCAGATTCATATAAGAGCTTATTCTTAAGTAATGCTGAATACAATTATGCACGATATAAAAACGCTGATTTCGATAAGTTATGGGAAGAAGCTGCAGTTGAAACGGATAAAACAAAACGTGCAGAGCTATACCATAAAATTCAAGAAACAGCTAGAGAAGACGTACCTTATCTACCAATCGCATATCCGAAAGCAGTTATTGCAGTAGATAAAAAGTTTGATGGATTAAAAGAAGCAAAAGCAATTCCTGTCACAATGTTTGAAGATCTATCTAAGATTTATGAAGTGAAATAAGAAACAGTAAAGAAGCTGGTGGAAATCAGCTTCTTTAGCTTGAGGGGGGAAGTTTGTGTATAAAGTAATTGCGAAGAGGCTTTTAAATGCAATTCCGCTTTTATTTGTTATTTCTATTATTTCTTTTCTATTAATAAAGCTAGCGCCGGGGGATCCTGTTCGAAACTTTGTAACGCCAAATATGAGTCCAATTGATGTGGAGCGTATTCGCAAAAGTTTAGGACTAGATCAACCAATTTACGTGCAGTATATTTTATGGTTAAAAAATATTTTAACAGGAAACTTTGGTTACTCACTTCAAAATCATCGTCCTGTTTTAGATCTTATCGCAGAAAGATTACCCGCAACAATTGGGTTAATGGGATCATCTTTACTCGTCTCATTCGTAATCGCAATCCCGCTTGGACTATTTACAGGTGTGAAAAAGAATTCTATCTTTGATCGCATTGTGAACTTTATCTCTTATGTGGGAATTTCAATGCCAGTCTTTTGGTTCGCTTTACTATTAATTTACTTATTCTCCTTAAAATTGAACCTACTTCCGAGTATGGGTATGCGCACCGTAGGTAAAGATTCTGTTTGGGATATTGTGCAACACGGCATTTTACCTTGTATGGTGCTAGCGTTCCAAAACGTATCTGTTTATATGAGATATATTCGTTCAAGTACGATTCAGCAATTAGAAGAAGAATATGTACAAATTCAATATGCGTACGGTGCTTCAAAGAAAACGGTTTTATTTAATCACGTACTTCGAAATGTATTAATACCAATCATTACAATTTTCGGATTATCGATTCCAAGTTTAGTAGGCGGAGCATTTATTACGGAAACAGTATTTTCATGGCCGGGTCTTGGTTCACTTGGGGTAAATGCTATTTTTAGATTTGATTATCCGATTATCATGGCAATTACATTACTATCATCATTCATGTTAATTCTCGGTAACTTAATTGCTGATATTTTATATGGCGTAGTAGATCCGCGCATTCGAATGAGGGGGTGATTTGGAATGAATAATAGGAGATTTCAAACGATAAAACATAGCTTTACGAAAAATAAGTTTGTACTAATAGGAGTTATTATACTTGCGGTTTTAACAATTGCATCGATATTCGCATTCGTATCGACGTACGATCCTAGCAAAATGTCGATTCCAGATCGCTTACAAGAACCAAGTATGAGTCATCCTTTCGGCACGGATGATTACGGAAGGGATTACTTAACGAGGGCATTATATGGCGGAAGAGTTTCACTTGCGGTCGGTTTCCTTGCGATGGTTGTTTCCATTACAATCGGAACCGCAGTCGGAACAATTAGCGGATATTTTGGCGGAAAGTTAGACAACTTCTTAATGCGAATTGTGGAAGTACTTATGTCAATCCCATCATTCTTCTTAATGCTGTTATTAAATGCTTATTTAAAACCAGGGATTACGACGTTAGTTCTTATTATTGGATTACTAACATGGATGGACACCGCTCGTATTGTAAGGGCAGAAACGTTATCTGTAAAAGAGCGTGAGTACGTTTTATACGCAAAAGTATCAGGACAAAAATCACTTATGATTATTGTAAGACATATCATTCCTAACATTTTATCAACCATTATTATCGCTGCGACATTAACAATTGCGACATCGATTTTAATGGAATCATCACTTAGTTTTTTAGGTTTAGGTATTAGAGAACCAGATTCTTCTTGGGGCAGCATGCTAAACAATGCGCAAGGATATATTGGTGAAGCTTGGTATTTAACACTCTTCCCAGGATTCCTTATCCTTTTAACGGTACTTAGTTTTAACGTAATTGGTGAAGCATTGAAGAAAGCTTTCGCACCAAAAGGAGCCGGACATGAAAACTAAAGTGTTAAGTGAAGGGAGTGAGAAGCGTGTCTGAAAAACTACTAGAAGTGAAAAATTTAAAGACTTCTTTTTTCATAGAAAGTGGCGAAGTTGAAGCGGTTCGCGGCGTTACATTTCGCTTAAATAAAGGAGAAGTAGTTGGTATCGTTGGGGAATCTGGAAGCGGAAAGAGTGTAATGGCGAAGTCCGTTATGTCTCTCGTTACGTCACCAGGAAAAGTGAAAGAAGGGGAAATCCTTTTTCATAATGAAAACATACTTTCTAAATCTGAAAAAGAATTGCGTTCTATTAGAGGAAATCAAATTTCACTTATCTCTCAAGACCCAATGTCAGCGCTAAATCCGGTCGTGAAAATTGGGAAACAAATGATGGAAGTAATTATACGTCATCAAAAAGTGAAAAAGAAAGAAGCAGAGCAAATCGCGGTCAACTTGTTAAAACAAGTCGGTCTTTCTTCACCAGAAGAAAGGGTGAAACAATATCCGCATGAACTAAGCGGAGGTATGAAGCAGCGAGTTATGATCGCAATGGCGATGTCTTGTAACCCTGACCTTCTCATTGCGGACGAACCGACGACAGCACTTGATGTAACGATACAAGCACAAATACTAGATTTAATGAAAAACTTAAAAAACGAAACGAACATGGCGTTACTTCTTATTACGCATGACTTAGGAATAGTCGCACAAAACTGTACACGCGTTATCGTTATGTATGGCGGACTTATTATGGAAGAAGGACCTGTACTTGATATTTTCCAATCGCCGAATCATCCATATACGAAAGGGTTATTAAACTCTCTGCCAAAAATCGCAAACGGCGTAAAAGAAAGACTTTCTCCCATTCAAGGTGTAACGCCAAACTTATTAAACCCACCACAAGGTTGCCCGTTCGCAGAGCGTTGCCCGCATGCGATGGACATTTGTGAAAAAGAACGTCCACCATATTTTGAAATCGGAAACGAAAGACGTTCCATGTGCTGGCTAAACGATAGGGCGGTAGGTGATTTTCATGCATGAAGAAAACTTAATTGAAGTTCGGAACTTAAAAAAGTATTTTCCTATTAAAAAAGGACTATTCGGCAGAAAAACAGAGCAATTAAAAGCAGTCGATGATTTAAGCTTCACTATTAAAAAGGGTGAAACATTCGGGTTAGTAGGAGAATCTGGATGCGGAAAATCAACGACAGGAAGAAGTATCATTCGCTTACACGATGTCACTTCAGGTAACGTTTTATTTGATGGAAAAGATATCGCAAGTTTAAAGGAAAGTGAACTAAAAGAATATCGAAAACGAATGCAAATCATTTTCCAAGATCCATACGCATCATTAAACCCGGCAATGAATGTATTCCAAATTATTAGCGAGCCAATGAACATTCACGGCTCTTACGAAAAAGAAGAACAAAAAGAAATCATATTAGACCTGCTAAAAAAGGTAGGTTTAAAAGAAGAACACTTATATCGCTACCCGCACGAATTTAGCGGAGGCCAAAGACAGCGCATCAGCATTGCGCGCGCACTATCTGTAAAACCAGATTTCATCCTATGTGACGAACCAATCTCAGCACTCGATGTCTCAGTCCAAGCACAAGTCGTAAATATGCTGCAAGACATCCAAGAAGAAACAGAAGTCACATATTTATTCATCGCACATGACCTATCTATGGTAAGACACATATCAGACCGCATCGGAGTCATGTACTTAGGAAACATAGTAGAAATTGCCGACAGCGAAGACTTATACACAAAACCGGCACATCCATACACACAAGCACTACTCTCATCCATGCCAGAACTAGATCCAACAAACACAGGCAAAGAACGGATCATCCTAGAGGGGGAAGTTCCAAGCCCGCTCAACTCACCGTCCGGCTGCAAATTCAGAACGCGCTGCAAATTCGCCACTGAAAAATGCGCACAGGAAGTACCGAAGATGGTTGAGATTGCGAAGGGGCATGAGGTGGCTTGTCATTTGTTTTAGAGTGGGGGAAAGCATCGGGGGGACCTGGTGCTTTTTTCTTTGCAGGGGTATTACGATTTACAAACGCTTAAAGCTGAAAAAGGAAATGTGGAAATTCCTTATGAGGCAGCAGTTGAAGAAGGTACGATTTTATTGCAAGTCACAAAAGATGATAAGGTCATTTATGAAGAAGAAGTCACTTCTCAAAAAGAAGGTTTGATTTCTTTTGAAGCGCCAAAACCCAGGTCATATGATTTAATTGTACGCGTGAAGGGTGAAGAAGAGAAAGCGAAAGGGATTCAAATACATACGAAGCTATGAAAAAACGGCAAGCGGAGTATACCCGCTTGCCGTTTCCATTTCCAGTTGGTTCTGGCATAACAAATGCTCATCAATTTTAAAAAGTAAACGTAAAGTAATTCTAAAATATACAATATTTCACTTTCGGCGATGTAATCTCTAATAAAAGATTCAATAAATTTCATAATATAAATAATTAATTCTAATCATTAAAAATCCTACTTTTTCTTACTTTAATTGTTTCTAAAATATAAAGAAGAATACCTAAACCAAATATTTTTTCAGCATTAGAAATATTATTACCTAATTTAATAATCGGTACATTTAAGCCAAATCTTTCACTCCATTCTAAAGGCATATATCCCCTCTTGCAGTTTATTAATATACGATCATCCATTGTACGAAAAGACGTTTCGAAAAAATCAAATTCCACTTCTATCTCAGAAATTTTTATCTCTTTTTCATTCATCAAAGAACCACGTACCATTCCAAATCCTTGTATCATATTTTCTTTAAACATACCTACACAATTATAATTCGAATCATAAATAGCCCAATCATAATTTTCAACTTCACTATGAAAATATGCAAGAATTTCTCCATCACTTGCTTCTAATCCAAAAACTTTTTTGTTTTTTACAATAGGTAATGTTGAAGAAATCATCTTTGTTCCTGCTACATATCTTCCATCAGGAGTATATAAACCTAAATGTTTATTATTGCTGGGTAATTCTAACAAAACATAAGTACCAATATCCCAAAATGTTAAATCATTTTTAACTATATTTTTTTCTAGTAAATTTCCTTTTCTTAATTGCCAAAATCCAATACTAAAAAATACAAGAGAAGCTATAATAATTAAGATTACTGGTCCCCAATTAATATTACCCCAAGTATTATACATACCAATTAATCCATAAAGAAAAAGCCCAGTTCCAATTAAACACTTCAACTTCCCCCTTTTTTTATAATACTCAAATAATTCCACGCAAACACCTCTATCAGTTGGTCTTAATATTTCAATTATCCTTCAAATGGGGGGCACATTACCGAAAGTAAAAAATTGTATGCTAAGGGTGTAAAAACCTATTATAGCAGGTTTTATAGACGTTATATTTACCTTTATAATAAAAGAAGATGTGGAGTAACTTGATTATTCTTAATCATTCGACAAGATACAACAATTTAAGATCATATTTTTTGCTATGATAAGTAAGAAATTTACATATCGTGTTATTGGGGGATAAAAAGAGATGTTGAAAAAATTTACTACATGTATTTTGGGTGGCGCTTTGGTATTCAATTTATCTGGTTGCGGCAATACATCCGACAAAACTTCTTCAGAATCTAAAGAAACCAATTCTAAACAAGAAGAAAAGAAAGTGCAAACAACTGATGAGACGAAAACGAAAGAGAATACAAAGCAGAAAAATACAGAACAAACAAAAGAGAAATCAAAAATAAAAGAAAAAGAGTATGCTGTAAACAAGGATTTTCATACACCTAAATTTGATGTAACTGTAAAAAGAGTTGTAGAAAGAGATAAGGTTGGTAAAGAGAGTATAGGATTCCAAAAACCTGAAGATGGACATGTCTTTATTGTTGTAGAAGCAGAAGGGAAAAATATCACAAACGAACCGATGAAATTAGCCGTTTTACCATCAGTGGATTTAGTGGATGAAAATGATAATGCTTACCAAAGTGATGTGTTGGCAGCTAGTAGTTATGCGGTTGAAAAAGGCGAGACCTCTACTATTACTAAGGGATTAAAACCAGGGGAGGTAATGAGAGAAAGTAAAGTTTACGTGATTAATAAAGAAAAATTTGATACAGGAAAATGGTATGTAGTTGTTAACCATGAGTATAAGGAACAAATTAAATAGTATTTATTTATGAAGAGGAGATGGCTCCTCTTTTTTTTTACAAGTTAACACAGAATTTCGTTATAATGTAGAAATTTAATGTTTTCGAAAAAAAGAATTGACTTCTACATTAGTTGTAACTAAAATGGTTACATAAACATGTAATCGATTTAGTTACAACTAATGTCTGCTAAAAATATGATTTATATATTTAATTAAGGATGGTGGTCCATACGTTGCCACCCGGTGTAGAAAGTTACTAACACATTCAAATCAATGCATATTCCAAGCTTTAGTATTTTCTGTTACGGGGCAATAAGGTGCAATGTTATCTTTTGTTAAAAACCTTGGTGGATCTTTCTTTGGAAATATTAGTTTTGGGGAAATATAGTAAGGTATCTAAAAAAGAACAAGGTATAAAAATATGTACTTATATAAACCAAAAATTTAGTTGAGCTGGATAATAAAAAAAAGGTAGGAGATTTAAATGGAGACGAAACAAGATAACCTTATTTACGTATGGGATGCATATTGTGGATGGTGCTATGGTTTTTCAGAAAGTATTAAAGGATTTTACAAAAACCACACTGAAGTGCCATTAACGGTTTTATGTGGAGGGTTATTTTTAGATAATTTACCAATGAAAAACTTCTCATATATAGAAGAAGGAAATAAAAGAATTAATCAACTTACAGGTGCTGAATTTGGTCCTTCCTATCAAAAATTGGTGGAGGAAGGGACTTTTAAAATGAATTCGAAAGATGCTGCAATTGGCTTTTCAGCTTTACGCTCATTAGCGCCAGACCGTTTATTAGAATTCACTTCGGCTATGCAAAAAGCGTTTTATTATGAGGGACAAAGTCTGAGTGATCCTGAAACATATCGCAAGATTGCAATCGAGCATGGTTTGGACCCTGAACAAGTATTAGAACGTTTAAACGCTCAAGAAACAATAATAGATGTCCAAAATGATTTCAATAAAGTTCGACAGCTTGGTGTTAATAGCTATCCTTCATTACTTTTACAAAAGGATAATCAAATTATTCCTATTGGTGGTGGCGTAATGACACCGGATAAAATTGAAGCGCGTTTTAAAAATTTATATTAAGAAAATTTAGGATATAGTAGCAAACATGTTATCTTAGGCCACCTGACATTCATCTCCGGAATATTCGCTAGTACTATTACACTTTCAGATAAATGGGAGTGGGAGATTTTATCGGAACAAGATAAAAATATGATGATTAGTTAATAACTTTAACAAAAGGAGAATAACATACTATGTTTAAAACAATCGATACAAATCAAAAAGATGTGAAATTAACGGTGTTTAGTTCGGACGAAAAAAGCTTTATGGTCACAGCAACATTAGTTGAGAAAGCAGGACATGCATTTTTAATAAACTCAAAATTTACGCAGTCTGATTCGAAAGAAATTGTAGAGTATTTGAAAAAAAACAACTTATCTCTAGATAAAATCTTTATTATTCATGGGGATCCAGACTACTACTTTGGATTAGAGAGCATTAAAGCCGTTTACCCAGAAGCTATAGCGTATGCAACAGAGTCTACTGTTGAACATATCGTTCATTCTGTCTTAGGGAAATTAAAAGTTTGGAAAGACGTCCTTGGAGAAAATGCACCAAGTAACGTGGTATTACCTCAAGTATTTAAAGAAAAAGCGATTGATTTTCAGGGGTTAACATTTGAACTAGTAGGCTTAGATCATTACAGAACTAGCCTATTTAATAAAGAACTAAAAGTATTAATTGGTGGTATCGATGTATTTAACGAAATACATGTATTCTTAGCGGATACTAGCTCAAAAGCGGATATGGAGGCATGGATTGAGAACTTGAAAGTATTACAAGCATTACATGCTGACATAATTGTGCCTAGCCATGGATCAATCGAAAAATCCCTAAATAATCAAGCACTTACTGCGACAATGGATTATCTAAGAACGGCGGTTCAAGCTTCTGAGGAAAGTGGAACTTCAAAAGATTTTGTGGCAAAACTTGAAGCAGCATATCCAGGCTATGCAAATAAAGGTGTATTAGAATTAAGTGCAAAAGTTGTAACAAAAGAAATGCCTTGGGGTTAATGATATGAATAAATATCAAAAACTATTACATGAAACGTATGTGTTAACTGGCGAAGGGAAATTGGATGCGTTCAAAACGTATTTAAGTGAAAATGTATCTTGGACAGAAGCTGCTGGGTTTCCATATGCAGGTACTTATATAGGTCCAGATGAAGTAGTGAAAAACGTACATGAACGTCTTGGCACAGAATGGGATGACTATAGCGCTAAAGATGAAATTTATGCTTTTAATAACAATACTGTTATCGTTTATGGAAAATATAGTGGAACATATAAAGCTACAGGGAAGTCATTTGTAGCAGATTTTTGTCATCTTTATAAGTTTGATGAGAACGATAAGGTTAATAAGTTTATTCAAATTGTGGACAGTGCAACTGTTAATGAGGTATTAAGTTAGAGTTAATCGTTTCTAATATGCCTTGTATAGGGGGAGGTTAGGATAAATAAAATTCCTAACATTATCCCTGACATTACATTTTGGGGAAGGTTTCTCCTTCTTCAAGCTTTTTATAGAAGAAAACTTATTTAAGTAGAAGAGGTAGGTATATATGAAATTAGAGAAAAATTTAATCATAACAATTATTTCTGTATTTATTTTAGGAGTAGTTTCGACTTTGGTATATCAAGCTTCCACCGGTAATAACAAAGGGAACTCAATAAAGAGCGAAAATGTCGCTTCTGTATCAAAAGAAGTAAAAGAAAATGAAAAGAATAAAAAGATGGTAGTTGATTTCTATAATGAAGTTTTTAACAAACATAATATCGATATTATCCCTAAATATGTTAGCGAAGATTATAAGCAACATAATCCTTTTGTTGCTGATGGACGAAAAGCCTTCATGGATTTCTTTAAGGAGGATTTTGTTAAAAATCCTAATTCCTCTGCAGAGATTAAACGTGTAGTAGCTGAAGGGGATACAGTTGCTCTTCATGTACATTCTCGTACTAATTCTCAAGATAAGGGAGTTGCTATAGTGGATATATTTCGTATCAAGGATGGAAAGATTGTCGAACACTGGGATGTAATTCAAGAGATTCCAAGTGAAGCAGCTAATGATAATACGATGTTTTAGATAGAAGATATATTTAATAATTGTTTAATTGATAGTGCTGTATAGAGTTTAGAAATTTAGATAATTAGTCATCAAATCTGGAAATCATTTAAAAATAGCATATTAAATGATGGCACAAATTAATACGAAATAGCTCTTTAATAAAAAATCCTACTCATTAAAAAATGAGTAGGATTTTTTATTAAAGAATAGTGCTAATTTTGTGGTTCGGCACCATCTAAATTTGGAAACCATGAAAGTATAGGTACTCTATATCCACGTAAAGTAAAATCGTAATTTTTTCCTTCTTTTATGTTTGCTTGCAGATTCACTGAATGAAACTTCATCATAAGAAGGCTATCCTCATTAGAAATAACTTTTTCGGTTCCATTTTTTTGCTCAACCTAGTACAATCTTACCAATTTAAAAAAGACCACCATTACTGGCAGTCCTTTTTTGGTAGTTTTAGAAATTAAATTATAACATATTAATATACAAATTATAAATATACTTTTACAAAAGATACTATAAGTTTTTTATAATTCTTGATTTCTCAATTTCCATTGCATACTGAATTTTCCTGTAAGTATTAATAATTACCATTAAAATTATCAATCCACTAGATTATTAGAAAAAACTGGTTATCTACATAATTGTTTGGTGAAATATAGATATAATTTAAGGGGGTAAAGTTAATATAGATCAACTAAGTAATGCTAAGAAAATGTTTTATTGCATAAAAAAGGCTCCATTGCTGGAGCACTCAAAATAAACAAACGAATTAAAACAAGAAACAGACAATTTAACTATATAGATAATACATAAATAAATCTATATATATGTAAAAATGCATATAAAAACTCTATTTATTGATGCTATAATAGGTTTACTCGATGATTGTTATATTTTTTTATGGTTTTTAAGCAATAAATACCTTCTTAACACCAAGTGTACAAGGAAAAGAAGACATCTTAAGCGATGTCTTCTTTTCTTATATAATAACTACACAATAAAATTAAGATGGTTCAAGTCGGAAGAAGGCACCTTTGGATGTCTTTTCTTTTTCGAATTTGCCTAATAGGGGCAGCACCACATCGCTATCAAGCTAAAAATTTTTTCACCCAAAACAAAAAAACGAGCTGAATTCACATAAATAACTATGGAAGAAAACAAAAACTTAGGATTAAAGAACTTGTGATGTATGACTATATTGGCTGTTTTTATTCAGAAGGATATATTAATCCTGAGTATACATTTGTATTTGATCATGAGGATATCGAAGAAATTATATTTGTAGGTTTTATAGATGAGGAAGAAGAGGCATTTGTAGGATTGCTTAATTGAATATGATCTAGAAACAGATGATCTTCAAATTCCGATAAAACTAGCAATCTCCACGCCGAACTTGGACAAATCCTAAGCGGGGGAAAAACGGCCGCGAAAACGACGAAGAGATTACTATTTTCAAATCAGTTGGTTTGGCTGTAGTAGATATTATCGTTGCGAATTATTTGTATGAGAAAGTAGTGGAGCGCGGGATGGGATTGAGTTTTGAGGGACTGCCTTTTGGTGGTCTTTTTTGCATGAAATCTTGTAAAGCTAGAAAAAGTAGGATATTTAACGATTAGAATTGAATATTCATATTCTAATATTCAATAGAAAGATAAAACGTTTAAAAGTTCAGAATAATAGATTATAATGTGTTTAGTAAAATTAACCAATAAATATTTTGCTCATTATGTATTAAAGGGGAAATGAAAATGGCTGGACAAATTCGTATGTCACCAGAGGAGCTTAAATCGAAAGCGGCTCGATATGGACAAGGTGCAAATCAAATTGAGGACATTTTAAGTCAACTACAAAACTTGCAAAATGAATTAAGAGGAGAATGGGAAGGACGTGCTTTTGAAGGTTTTGACCAACAGTTCAATCAATTAAAGCCAAAGGTACAAAACTTTGCACAGCTATTACAAGAAATTAATATGCAGCTTAATAAAACTGCAGAGGCTGTTGCTTCTCATGATGAAGAATTATCACGTAATTTCGGTTTGAAATAAAAATTGTTTTACTCTATATAACAAGTATTTCAAATGAGCCATACAGCTTATATTGTATGGCTCATTTGATTGCATGCCTAGCGAGTGATATTGATAGGGATATATATTTAATGAGATTTCTTTGGTGCGTCTGGAAAACTTATAGAAAGGGTTTGAAAGAATGGGACAATTTCAAAGTAATTTACAAACAGCAACGCAAATTGCTACGAAAATGGGATCAGCCTCTGATAGGATTCAAAGTGCAACAAGTCGTTCTATAACAAAAGCGACGCGTACAACATTATCTGTTAACTTCAAAGCACAAGAAGCGAATCAGCAAGTTTTAGACTTGACGAAACAATTTTCCGCTGCCTTTCAACAAGCGGTTGATAATATTCATTCGGTATCTAATGAATTTGAGAGGATGGATAACGAACTTCACAACACTTTTCGCTAATGTGACAACCTACGTAAAGTAAAATAGTAGGAGGAAAAAGATGAGCCAAGATATTGAAAAACAAATTAATCAAGTAAATCAAAAGTTACGAAATGTATTTGAAGAACAGGACCGAAATCAATTCGCGATTCACATTCAGGAGCAAGCGGAAGCAGATTTTTATGAATGGAGAGGTCGAAACCATCGTTTGTTTGATCGAATTTTAGGAACTTGGCATGGTGATAGAGAAATGTCTCAGTTTTTTATGAATACATATCAAGAGGCACAACATATTGAACGAAAAGTCACATTTGAATTAGAAAACCAAAAAGAAACGTTGCTTAAAGAAAGACGAAACCTTAGTGATTTAGAAAACGACCTTTCCTATCAACAACAACAATTAGCGAGGGAGGTCAATGCATGAGCTTAAATATGTATTTAGGAGAAGTACAAGGCCAAACTCAAAGTATGAATGCTGTATGTAACGCTACTATTCAAGGTATGGAACAAGTCATTCAGTCAATTGATGCCTTTGCAATTGATACTGTGTTACAAGGGCAAACGTATAGCAGTGCAAAATCATTTTTTGTACAAACTTTTCGTCCTCTAGCACAAGGAATTATTTACTTATGTGAAGAACTAATCCGTCAGAATAATGCCTTTCCAAGTCAATTTCAATCACAGGTAGCTTCAACTGATGTTATTGAACAAGAAGTGTTAGAACAAATTCGAGAAATTGACCGAATGAAAACAAGTATGGAAGCTGTCAATCAAGCTATGCCAATTCCGGGTATGGATGCCATGGTAAATCTTTTTATTGTTATGAGGCAAAAACTGCAAGAAAAGCTGGATCATTTGTATCAATTCAATCAGACCTCTAGTAATAATTATAGTACAGCAATTCAATTAGCAGCGAGTATTGCTGCAGGTCTTGCGGAAGTCCAAAGTGGGAAAGGGTTTAGTGTTGTCAGCGGTACATTTAGTACGCAAGTATTGAACATGGGATGGACAACATCTATTCAAAAAATTACAGAAAAGAAAACTCATGAAGCTGATAAAATAGCACAGGCAGGAACTAAAAAAGATGATAAGGATAACATTAAATATTTTACAGGTAAAGCAGAATGGAAAGATGGAGATCGTGTTGGAGGAGTTTTAGAAGGTTCTGTGATTGATGGTAAGGAGCCTCTTGGTAATAACAGCGAGTGGAACATGAAAGCTTTATCTGGAAAAATAGATGTAAATGTGCCTTTTTCTTTTGATGCTGCTAAAGATGATTTAATGGCTGGAAATATTATTGGAGCAAAAATAGAGGGATCTGCTTTAGAAAACTCCTTTAAAATAACAAAAATAAAGGTTCCAATTACTACTTTTATTGGGCCCATTGGACCTATTAGGTTTACTCCGCAAGAGTTAACCATTACTCAAAAGTTTGGCGAAGCAAACTTTACAACAGGTGTGGATCAATATACATTAAAAATTGCATCGGAACTTACTGCTAACAAATATGAAGCAGAGTTAAATCTTTTTCATATCCCAGATTTCGTTCCATTTATAGGAGACCATGATGTAATAGCAAAAGGGGAATTAGGATTAGGTACATTCGGTTATAAAGTAAAGCTTGGAGCTGAAACCGGGGGATACTTCGGGGAAGAGTTTGGCCTTGGAGGATTTATCAAATTTGAAAAACCAAAGAAAGAGGAAAGCTGATATGCAAGCATTTAAAGTTGGAAAATTAGTCACATTCGTTGCAATTATAATACTTCTTGTAGTTGCTATTTTATCTCCTTACAGTTTATTTAAAAAGATTTATTTTATTATTGGGGTTCTTATTATTGGTGCAATTTCACTTGGTGCAAATAAATTTTTTGAACTGGTACATAGTAAATTTAACAAGAAATGATATTACCTATGTGATAGGGGAATTCAAAATATGAATAAATTGTTAAGGATTCTTACCATTGTTGGGGTACTTATTCCCCTTGTAGTAATATGGAATTTACCTGAAGCTTCTTCAAAAGAAAAAATCCTTTTTACAGTCATTCAATTATCTATTGGAATTGCTTTTATAATTATTTTAGAATTTATATTCAGATATAAAAAGAAAAAGGAGAGCAAATAAATGAAACTATTACCTATTGGCTCAGTTGTTAAACTAAAAGGTGTAGAACCAATCATTATGATTATCGGAAGAATGGTTATTTCAGCAGATAAACGTGATTTTGACTATGTAGGTGTTCCTTATCCAGTTGGTTATTTAGGTGATGAAAAAGTATTATGCTTTAATTGCGATAAGATTGTAGAAGAATTACACAGAGGTTACATGACTGAAAATGAATTGATATTACGTGAGAAATTGTTGAAAATATAGTTTTTTATTACAATTGAATTAAATACAAAACGTATCTAGTACACTATCTTTTTCTTCCTTACTGATGCCAATATATTTAAGTGTAATTTGTGAGGTGCTATGATTAAGTATTTCTTATAACATAGCGACATCTTTTGTTTATTTATAGAATCAATAGCCGAAGGTTTTGCGCATGGTGTGAGTCCTAATAGATTCGATACCGGCAAAATCTCCGGCTTTTTGAAATTTTTGATAAGCCTAGACCTTATTAATGGGGTGATCTTCTTTTCGAGAAGGGAATAATATTTCACAGAAGGTGTAAAATGGGATGTTGATTTAGATGGTGATGGTGAAGATGATAGTATTAAGGATATGGTGAAAACGAGCGCGAAAAAAACTTGGTCAACAGTAGCGGGGTGGTTTAATTAACATGAAAAAAAGTCTAGATTTTAATAAGAAAGCTTTTGCACATTATATGGCTCTTTATCCTGTAAATGAAATAAGAGTCCACGTAATTGGTCTTGTCCTTTTGGGGGCAGATTTGTTTGTTCTTTTGCCTGCTTTTGCGAATCCTTTTCGATTACTCTATGTATATATAGTAACTCCTCCAGTTATTTTTTAAAATTTGTGGGCGATATGGATTGCTATCAATCCTCGGAAACGACAGTTACAATACACTCTATTTCGAGGAGTATATGGCGCCATATGTTCAGTCGGATTATTGGTTATAACTCAAAAATATGCTTATGAAGTGTTACAATTACAAACTCCCATCTATTTTATTCTTTCATTTGGTTTGTATAGTTTCGCTTTGTATTATTTTTATAAAAATCATATTGAAAAGCTTCAGGAACCAAGAAAAAAATCAAAATCATCGAAAGGAACTGGTGGTGTAAAAGTAGCAGCTATTGCAGCGGGATCGGGGCAGTTAATCGCTAATATAATTCTTAGCATTGCAACACAACAGATGGGTGCAATTGTATTTATGTGTGCATGCACAGTGTTTTCGTTTGGTTTGTTTTATATGATTATAGAACTCCATAAGTATTATTATTTACGGAAGCATATAGAAGATGGAGGGAAAATACGTATAGGCTTTTAAAGCGAATTTGTTGCATTTCAAGTATATAATCGCATTCTTCTTATGGAAGCCATTCACGAGGCTTATAGCAATAAAAGATGTATAGGTGGAAGATTATATTGTGGTAAAACATCTGAAGGAATGGAAATTAGGTTTGTTCTTATTAATGGTAAGATTATAACTGTTTATCCCGTGTATTAAAGAATGTGAGGTACTCAAAAATGAAAGTAACTACTCAGCTCATAGTTAAAAATGCAAGACAATATAGAGGTAATTGCTAAGAAGCACTCCTCCTAAGTTTCAGATGAAATTAAATGATTGAATATTTATATTTAAATAACCGTCTATTTATGCTTTAATATTTCTATGTACATAACTGGAATGATTAGGAAATTGTATTTAATATGTTTTAAGAAAGGGGAATGTTTTTTATATGGAAACTCCAGAAAATCAATTTAAGCGTGCACTTAATCCTTGGTTCTCCATTTGGACAAAACCACGTGATACAATGAAAGAAATTTTTATATCCAAACCTAAGAATGTGTTTTTACTCATTTTATTAGGCTCATTCGTACAGACTTTAGATCGAGCATCTTCTAAAAATATGGCGGATTCAATAAATAGTCCAGTTTCATTAATCTCAATGGTTATATTCGGTACCTTCGTTGCCTTCTTAATTTATTATTTTTTGCTACCAGCGTTATTTAATTGGGTGGCAAAAAAACTTGGTGGACAAGGTACCTTTGAAAAAACACGTTACTCAGTTGCCTATTCTTATATCCCTTACGTTTACTCTCTTATATTAGTTTGGGTGCCTTCATTTTTCTTGTTTGGGATAGAAAACTTTACGAGTGAGACACCGAAAATGGAGAGTAGCATAACTTTAACGATTTTGTTTCTTATTTTTGCCATAATTGATATAGTTATTGGAATTTGGACAATCATTATTTCCTTAAAATGTTTAGGAGAAGCACACCAATTTTCAGCATGGAAAGCATTATTAACAATAATAATATCCTTTATGATTATCATTCTTCCTTTGGTAATAATAGTATTTCTTATAGTAGGGGTTACAACTTTTTAATCATTTATTTGCCTCTTATTTATCCAAATGTTTTCTACGCGCTGTTAGTAATTGTTACAGGGTGAACAACCACATGATTCGGATGTTCTACTTGGCGGAGCGTATGACCTATATGATCAAATTGATCGCCCGTTTTACGGCCTGTTCTTCTTATTATTAGTGTTAACAGGAATTTGTGAAGGCAAACTTGAAAATCAAATATTAAACTATTAAAACCTTAGGAGAGCTGAGTAGATTGTCTTTGTTCGTCTCTTATTTTCCAATTGGAGGCTAATTATTACCAATTGGTTCTGTAGCTCTTATAGAAGAAATTAATCAACCTCTTATGATTTATGGAAGAAAGCAACAACGAGCTGATAATAAATTATGCGATTATGTTTCTTGTCCATATCCTCATGGTAATTTATCAAAAGAATATAATGTGTTTTTTAATCATAATCAAATAATTCATTTATTATTTAAGGGTTTCGAAACAGAGGATGAATTAGAATTAAGAAGTAAATTATCTGAGTTTTAGTGGAAATGGAGAAAATATAATATGGTTTTAGGAATTTCATATTCTGATATTTTTCGTATCATAATTATTGTTTTGGTTTTTTTCATTTTTTGGAGATTGAATACTTGGTATAATAAAAAATATAATGTTCCTAAGGTTTTTCAATGGTTTCCTAGAAGATGGGGAAAAAGAAAAGTTTCAGAGCATTTGTCTCAACTAGATAAAAAGTTAGAAGCTGAAGGTAAAGGTATCTGGGTTACAATCTATGCTATAGATTTGTACATTGTAACTATTCCTTGTACAGTAAAAAAATATAAATCTTAATACATATATGTTTATAAGAAAGACCTTTTATTTTAAAATAAAAGGTCTTTTTTATGATGATTGAAATAGTAATTTTAAGTGAATTAAATTTGAAATGTATCAAGAATATTATCTTTTTCTTCTTTATTAATTCCAATATATTTCAGGGGGATGTGTGGTGTGCTATGGTTAAGAATTTCTTGTAACATAGCAACATCTTTTGTTTGTTTATAGAACCAATAGCCGAAGGTTTTTCGCATGGTGTGAGTACCAATGGATTCTACATTGGCAAAATCTCCGGCTTTTTGCAATTGTCGATAATACGTGTTTTTTCGTCATACAAAAACCCCTACATATAAGTAGAGGTTTTTAAATTATATCTTAATGAATTATGCCTTCTTAGATAAAGTAAATCGAGTTCAGATAAACGAAGATTATAGAATACATAATTTTAACTAGACTTATTATTAGCTAGTGTATCCCCACCACCAAGCTCCGCCTCAATCTGCGAAGTCTTCGATGACTCATCCATACGCCAATACGTAATAAAGCTGATCGCGATACATCCAGCTACGTAGAAGTAGAATAGTGACTCCATTCCGATACTCTTTAGCCATAATGCGATGAACTCAGCTGTTCCGCCGAATATCGCGACTGTTAGTGCATATGGTAAACCTACGCCAAGTGCGCGAATTTCAGTTGGGAAGAGTTCTGCTTTTACAATTGCGTTAATCGAAGTGTAACCAGTAACGATAATGAGACCGACCATCATGAGTAAAAATGCTACGATTGGTTCTGTCGTTTTTTCCATGAAGAAGAAGATTGGTGCTGTTAGTAATGTTCCAAGAATACCGAATGCCATTAATAGTGGGCGGCGTCCGATTTTATCGGATAGTAGCCCCGCAATTGGCTGAAGTACGACGAAAATAAGTAGTGCGACAAAGTTAATCCAGCTTACAACTTCTTTCGGAAGACCGACTGTGTTTACCATGAACTTTTGTAAATATGTTGTGTACGTATAGAATGCGACAGTGCCTCCTAATGTTAGGCCGACTACTGTTAATACTGCTTTCGGGTGTTTCATAAGAGCGCGAACAGTTCCTGCACTTTCGCGTTTTTGTGATTTTATGTTTGCGAACTGCTCCGATTCATCCATTGTACGGCGAAGCCATAATACAGCTACTGCGCCCATCGCTCCAATAATGAACGGAATGCGCCAGCCCCAAGCTTTCATATCGGGTTCGCTTAGCAATTGCTGAAGAACAATTTGAACGCCTAACGCAACCATTTGCCCAGCAACGAGCGTGACATACTGGAAGCTTGAATAAAAGCCGCGGCGACCACTACTAGCCATTTCAGATAAATATGTGGCAGAAGTTCCGTACTCTCCGCCAAGTGATAATCCTTGTAGTAAACGGGCAAGAACTAAAATAATTGGTGCCATAATACCGATACTTTCGTAACTAGGTGTACAGGCGATAATTAAAGAACCACCGGCCATAACCGTAATCGAAAGTGTTAATGCTGCCCGGCGTCCGTGCCGATCTGCATAGCGTCCCATTAATAAACTTCCGATAGGGCGCATTAAAAATCCAACTGCGAAAATAGCTGCTGTGTTGAGTAACTGACTCGTTGGATCTCCTTTAGGAAAGAACTCTGCTGAGAAGTAAACAGCGAAAGCAGAGTAAACGTACCAATCGTACCATTCAATTAAATTGCCGACAGAACCTTTGAAAATATTGCCGGCGACTCGATTAGATTTTGCTTGAGCCATAATAATTCCTCCTCTTGCTTATAAATAAAACGATAATTATGAAAGCGTGTTCATTATAGTTGAATTGTACTGTCTGTAGAATGAAATCTCAATATTATGACAATTTTATTCTTTTTGTACTTTATGTACATGGAGAGTTTTAATAGTTGCTTCCTTATTCGTTTTGTCATAATAATAGAAAAAGGAGATTGATAGTTTAGAATATTTTATCAAAGGATATGAAGTATGAAGAAATCACGCAAAGTGTCATTGCAAACGAAAATAGTAAGCTTAATTATTACGTTAATTTTATTTGTTGTTCTCCTATTAGCAGGAATATTTGTTTACATTCAGTCCGTTGATACGAAGCGCCAAGTGGAGCAGCTAGCACTACAAACAGCCAAGTCGCTTTCTTTTATGCCAGCTATAAAAGATGCTTTTCAAAATAACGAGCATAAAAATACGATTCAATCCATTGCGGAACAAGTTCGTGAGCAAGCTGGTGCAGATACTGTCATTATAGAAGATCGCTTTGGGGTGACGTATTCCCATTCTAATTCGGAGTTAATTGGCACAAAGAGTAACAATCCATATAACTATGAGGCACTCACTTTTGGAGGGTACTATACGCTTGAAGGAAATGGTGTAAGTGGTCCAGCCTTAATGGCAAAGGCACCTATTATTGTTCATAACGAAGACTACGATCAAGTAGTAGGCGTTGTAACAGTAGAGTTTTCAATAAAAGGTATCGAATCTAACATATTAAGCAGAACGAAAGAAATTATCCTCTTTTCCTTAGGTGTATTACTAGCTGGAATCATTGGTGGTATTCTTTTAGCGCGTAGCATTCGTAAAGACACACTCGGTTTAGAGCCGAATGAAATTGCAGCGTTATACCGTGAAAGAAGTGCGATATTACTATCTATAAAAGAAGGAATTATAGCTATTGATCAAAACGGTTTTATTACGATGATGAACACCTCGGCAGAAGAAATGCTACATGTAAATGATGATTATATGCAGCGGCACATTTCAAAAGTTTTACCAGAATTTAATATGGAAAGAGTGCTAGAAAACGATCAAGAAATCGCATTTCAAGATAAAGTGTTTATTTTAAACAGGACACCGATACTTGAAAATAACAGTACGGTAGGAGTTGTATGTAGTTTTAGAGATAAAACAGAATTGCAAAACCTTGTTAATACAATATCTGAGGTAAGAAAGTATTCTGAGGACTTACGCGCTCAAACACATGAATTTACAAATAAACTTTTCGTTTTATCAGGATTACTTCAGTTAGGACATTACAAAGAAGCAATTGAATTTATCCAGCAAGAATCTAATATTTATCAAAGCCAAAATCATATTTTATTCCATCAAATTCACGATGCGAAAGTACAAGCTATTTTATTAGGAAAACTCGCAACAGCGTCTGAAAAGAAAATTGATTTTCATATTGAAGGAGATAGCACGCTTCATCCGTTACCAGACCATATAAAGGTTTCGCATCTTATTACGATTCTTGGAAACATAATCGACAATGCATTTGATGCGGTGAATGAACGAGAGGAAAAGAGTGTTTCCTTCTTTGTTACGGATATTGGACACGATATTGTATTTGAAGTGATAGATAGCGGGATAGGGATACCGGCAGAAAAAATAACGACCATTTTTCAAAAAGGATTTTCAACGAAAGGAACTGATCGTGGTTACGGGCTAGCAAACGTGAAAGAAATGGTAGATCTACTAGAAGGAACAATTGAAATTCAAAACGAGAAAAATGGGGGAGCTATTTTTACAATTTACCTTCCGAAAACATTGAAAGAGAGTACATAACAAACAGGGGGATGGACATATGTTGAAGGTTGCAATTGCAGAAGATGATTTCCGCGTCGCACAAATTCAAGAGGAATTTTTATTAAAAATAAAGGATGTAAAAGTGATTGGAAAAGCATTGAACGCGAAAGAAACGATGGAACTATTACAAAAGGAAGAAATCGATTTGCTTCTATTAGATAATTACTTACCAGATGGAATCGGAACCGACTTATTACCACAAATCCATGCCGACTTTCCAAGCGTTGACGTTATTATGGTTACTGCCGCAAATGAAAATCATATGTTAGAAAAAGCAATTCGAAACGGCGTAAGTAACTACCTTATAAAACCGGTCACGTTAGAAAAATTCGTTCGCACAATTGAAGACTATAAAAGAAAAAAGCAACTATTACATAGTAACAATGAAGTAAATCAAGCACTCATCGATAATTTCTTCGGGACTTCGCAAACACAAGACATAAAAAACTTACCGACAGGTGTGGATCCGTTAACGCTGCAAAAAGTGAAGGGGATTATAAAAGGATTCGAAGAGGGCATTACAATAGAAGAAATGGGAGAACAAATGGGGGCCTCCCGAACAACCGCAAGAAGATACTTAGAATATTTAGTAGCGATAAACGAATGCACAGTAGAGTACACATACGGCATTATCGGAAGACCAGAACGAAAATATCGCATAGGACGAGGACTATGAAAAAACGATTATTACTATGTATATGGATTATGACAGGAGTAATAGCTGGTTGTTCTTCGGAAAAATCTCAAACGAATACAGTAAACATAGACAAAGTAGAAATCGTTGCACCAAACGTTCAAGGAGCAGGATGGGACTTAACGGCACGAGCGATGCAAAAAACGCTGACAGAAGAAAAAATCTTCACAAAACCAATCACTGTCACAAACAAAGCAGGTGGAAGTGGTGATGTTGGATGGAAATATACGAAACAAAAAGGCGGTCACGTACTGGCGATTAACTCAAGTTTACTCATAACGAACAACCTACTAGGTCACAGTAAACTAACATATAAAGACTTCACGCCGCTCGCAACACTAGCATCGGACTGGGAAGTCGTTGTCGTATCAAAAGAATCAAACATAGAAAACGCAAACCAACTAATGGAACAACTAAAACAAGACAAGAATAACTTCAAAATCGGCGTTGCCCCCGGCCTAGGAAACGACGATCACCTATCCTTCGTACAAGTAAGCAAAGCAGTCGGCATAAACCCAGCCGAACTACAATTCTTCGTCTACGAAAACAAAGAAAAAATCATAAATGCTCTAACGAACAAACAAATAGGCGCCGCAACCATGACCCTATCCGAAGCCGAAAAACAATACAAAGCCGGCAAAATAAAAATACTAGCCGTATCCGCACCAAAACGGCTAGACCGCCTACCAGAAATCCCAACATGGAAAGAACAAGGAATCAACGTCATCTTCCAACACTGGAAAGGAATTATGGGCCCGAAAGATATGACGGAGGAAGAGGTTGCTTATTGGGATGGTGTTATTAAGAGGATGGTGGAGAGTGATAGTTGGAAGGGGGTTTTGAGGGAGCGGGGTTGGGAGGGTTTTTATAAGGGGAGTGGGGAGACTAGGGGGTTTTTGGAGGAGAGTGATTTAGGGTATGGTGAGTTGATAGGAGGAATTGGTTTGAGATGATGGGAGATAGCATGCCTACAATAAGAGTGTTATATAAATAACAAAACACCTTCTTATTACATGTACTAAGCATGTAATAAGAAGGTGTTTTTATGGTATAGAGATTATAGATTAAGGTAAATTATTCGTTAATGTTATTGGCAACAACAGAAGCAATATAAGAATTATTCAACCAATAACACTGCTTTGTAATCTGCTGTCCATCAGGTAAAGTGACCTTGTCAGCCCCATTACGAGCTTTTGGTCGAATATGTGCAACGCCGTTGAAATTCATTTTTGGTAGGTTATTTACTTCAACGGTTTTATCACCACGTGTTTTATATTCAAGTTGAATACCTTCATTTACCACCGTGTTTACTTCTTCCCAAAGTCCACGTATCTCTTTTTCTATTGTAGGGACAGGCATGTTCCAAAGTTTTATACCTTTAAAGTAGAGCTCGCGGTTTGGGTTTTCTTTTTTTGTTTGTTTAAATTCAAAAATTACAAATAAGAATTTGGTTTGGTAGAAGCGTTCTCGAATTTCGCTCTCTTCCCATGATTCATTTGTCCATTGGTGGAAATCAATAGTTTCAAATGACATGCTTTGTTCTGGCTTTCCGTTCGGCTCTAGACGAACTGTTTTAAATTCTATATTTGCTTTAGCGAATTCTTCAATATTAGTAAGACGTGTGTTTTTAATACCTAGTAAAGAGCTTACCAGTGATGGAATGAAATTTTTTGCAGTAGGTTTAGAATCTATTTCTAGTGAATGAGCAATCTCTTTATCTGTCAAACCTATATAAGGTTCGAATTTTGAATGAAGGAATTCCTCTAATGATTTTCCTTTTAAGTCGTTTGCTGTTGTGAAGCTTATTAACTCTTCATTTTTGATATATCTACGAACTAATGTAGTCATATAAGATGGCTTTAATGAAAAAGCTCGTTGCATCGCTTGTATTTCGGAAAATGGTTGTGGACGGATTGAATTTTTATTTGCTCCTTTTGTACAGGCTCCCAAATAATTTGTATCACCTTCAGATAACTCATGTGCTTTTCCAGAACGAATCTTAGATACAATTGTTTCCCAATCTTGCTTTATTATTTCTAAGTCAGCTTCAGGATATGAAAATAGAACACTTTTTGCGATATGGAAGTCTTGACGATTTAAATCTGCTTTCCATTCATAAAACATAAGTAATAATTTTTTGTTCTTTTCCCAGAAGCTAGACTCTTCAAAAGATGTATTAACTTCTTCCATGTAGTTAATGATATTTAAAACTAAGCGTTCTTTAGCAGATAAAGAACCATTTTTATTTTGCTTAAAAGGTGTTACTTTTAGTTTAACTCCAAGGTTTGTAAAGTTAATATCCGCATCTGAGGCGCTTTCATACCCAAAAAATTCTTCTTTTACTAACTGACCAAGTTCACCTTTAGAATTTGCTGTTGTAAGTTTATTGGTTGAATCAATTTCACTAAATTTTTGTCCTTCAGCTTTTTTTGCTTTTAACATTAGTTCATCTAGTGTAGCGTATGTAACCATATTAATCCCCTTTCGTATTCTATATTAATTAGTTTGCTGAGAAACCGTTAAATGAAAAGTTGTGATATAATAAAAAGCTGTTTTAATTTTATAGAGATAAAAATTATGTAAAGGAAGATCAGAGGATTTCTTACTAAATAAGATATGGAAATCCAAAATCCATATTATGGAATAGAAGTGTTTACTCTCATAATGGAGGGATTGATCTTTTCCTTACTTTTTATTATAATGAAGCATAAAGAAATAAAACACCGAAGGGATGTTCGTGTATTTATGGTGAAAGTAGTAGAACTTTTTGCGGGAGTGGGGGGTTTTAGGTTAGGACTTGAAGCGAACGAGAATTTTGAGATTATTTGGGGGAATCAATGGGAGCCCTTAACTAAAGCACAGCATGCATTTAATTGTTATGCCACTCAATTCGAAAATAAAGGAATACATGAAAATAAAGATATAGCAGAGGTTTGGCCAGAAATACCTGAGCATGATTTATTGGTAGGTGGCTTTCCGTGTCAAGATTATTCAGTAGCACGCACAATATCAAATGAAAAAGGGATACAAGGGAAAAAAGGTGTTCTTTTTTGGGAGATAATGAACATAGTTAACTCTCGCAAGCCAAGATTTGTTTTGTTAGAGAATGTAGATAGATTATTGAAATCACCAGCAAAACAAAGAGGTCGTGATTTTTCTATTATGCTGGCGAGCTTTAGAGACGCGGGGTACGCGGTGGAATGGCGAGTTATTAACGCTGCAGATTATGGGAATTCACAAAGAAGGCGAAGAGTATTTATTTTCGCGTATTTAAAAGAATCTCATTTTGCATCAGTTCAAAGTAAAATGAAGTCGTTAGAGATATTATGTGAAAATGGATTTTTCGCTCCGATTTTTAATGTGCATGAAGCGCCTAAAGAAAACAAAAAAAGAGGGCAATTTGAGTTGCCGGTCGATATTATTGAGGTTTCTGATACATTTAAAGCTGAATACTATAATTCTGGCGTGATGATAGATGGACAAGTATATACTGAAGAAGTAGTTCCAGTAACTGAAAATCCAAAGACTTTAGGTGAGATTGTTCAGAAAGCATATAATAAATTTGGTCCTGCAGATGAATCATATTACTTGAAAATGGATAAGGTTAACAAAAAGGGAAGAACGGAATTTGAGGAACTTAAGTACCTTAAAGGGCCTAAAAAAGAAGAAAGAATATCAAAGGCGACAGGTCATAAATATTTCTACTCTGAGGGAGGAATGGCTTTCCCTGATGATTTAAATAAGCCTGGACGTACAATGTTAACAAGTGAAGGGACTTGTAATAGAAGTTCTCATGTAATTGAAGATCCTTACACAAAAAAACTAAGATACTTAACACCAGTTGAATGTGAGTTATTAAATGGATTTCCGATGGATTGGACGAATACAGGTATGCCACAAAGAAACAGGTACTTTTGTATGGGAAATGCTTTAGTGGTTGATTTGGTGGAGCGAATGGGTCAAAGGATTTTAGAGATTAACAAAGAAGAAGAGAAGATGGATAGTGTTGTACAGTTAAGTTTATTTTAGAAAGTAAATGTAGTATGTTTTTGTGAAAAATTTAAAAGTATATAGTGTTGGATAACCTGGGTTCTATAGTTAAAGACTCAGGTTATTTTTTATGTAATCTTTTAAAAGTAAGAATGGAGTAGTGGGAACTGTTTAATTTTATTATGAATGGAAAATCCACTAATTTCCTTTTTTCTTAATACCAACAATTCTTCTATAGATATTGTATAATATGGAATATATTCGAAACGTATTTTTAGATTAAGAGGTGTTACATCATTGGAGAAATATACATTTGATTTTCTACAAGAGATATTCCCAGAGTTAGCGGAGATGGGTAGGGATATTGAAAATATTTTTTATCAAGATCCCCAATCGGTTTTAATTAAGGGAAGAATATTTGCGGAGCTATTATCAAAACGTATTGCGGAAGAGCATGAACTGTACGACGTACAATATTTAAAGCAAGTAGAGCGTATTCAAAAATTAGAAAGAGAAGATATTTTATCAAAGGAAATTTCACGTTCATTTGATACTGTTCGCTATTTAGGAAATAAAGCGGCACATGAACATATTGAAAGTGGGGTAGAGAGTGCTTTTAAAATGCATAAAAATCTATTCCAAATTGCAGTATGGTTTATGGAGGTATATGGGAGTTATGAGTTTGTTGCCCCGAAATACAAACATCCACAGCCGAAGAGTAGTGTACATATTGTGGAGAAATTAGAAGAAAAGATATCTGCTAGTTTAGAAGAAAAGTTAAAAATGCTAATTGAGATTGCAAGTAAACAAAATACATCAAATCAAACTGAGAAATTAACAGAAATAAATAATGCTGAGATTGCAGTAGGGTTAGAAATTGAAGATAAACAGTCTGTGGATAATGAAGAAGAAGCAGATAACAATTTTGTGTATGATGATTTTATTTTAGGAGAAGGAGAGAGTTATTTACTAGCAGAACTCTCGAAGCTGAAAGAATCATCTCAAGAGGCTATCGAAAATCCTAATGAATTTAGTTCGTTTAAGGATTATTTGCATGTAGAAAGAACGATACAGAACGATATGATGTCTGCTCTAACAGCAGCAGCTGGGCAAAATACAAGTCAATTAATTTTCTTGTGTGGTAGCGTTGGAGATGGGAAATCACATTTATTATCGTATGTAAAAAATAAATATCCTGAATTGATGGAAGAGTTTTCGGTGCATAATGATGCTACGGAAAGTTTTGATCCACAAAAGAGCTCCCTTGATACATTAGCGGAAGTATTAAAGCCATATAGTGATAGTGAGATTGATGGTTCTAGATTCAAGATGATTTTAGCTATTAACCTAGGAGTTCTGCATAACTTTATTGAATCAGATTATGCAAAAGAGCACTATCAAATTTTAACAAAATTTATTGAGGAATCAGGAATATTCGAGGCAAATGAAATTGCTACTAATCAACAAAGTGGTAATTTCCACTTGATTAGCTTTAGTGATTATCAACCTTTTGAATTAACTAGTGAAGGGCCAAAATCAGATTACTTTTCATCTATTTTAAAGCGAATTGTGGTTGAGTCAGAAAAAAATCCATTCTATCAAGCCTATTTAAAGGATAAGCAACGTGGTATAAATGGATTCTTTATGGTGAATTATGAGTTATTGCAACAGCAACAAATACGAGATGGTGTTTTAAGCATTTTAGTTGAAGCAATAGTTAAGCATAAGATGATTATTTCAACACGCTCCATGCTTAATTTTATTTATGATATTTTAGTGCCCTCTCATGGGAATGAAGATTTTCTTGGGGCAGGTATGATGGAAAAAACCGAAGCTTTATTGCCGAATTTATTATTTGATGGTCAAGAGAAATCAAATTTACTAGCAGTTATTTCTAAAATGGATCCTATTCATCTTCGATCAAATAGTGTAGATCAAATGCTAATTGAGCTAAACAATTCAGTAAATATGAAGAATACTTTCCAAAAGCATTTAGTTTTAAATGGACTTGATGGATGGATAGAAGGGCTAGAAGAGATGGGACCTTTCTTCGAGTTAAGTGATTCATCTAGACAGGTATTCAATAAAACATTAATACGTATGTCATTGTTTTTATCTCCTGTTTTGAATGAAATGTTCGCGGATGAAAATTATAAAAAATATATGGAATATTTATATGCCTTTAATAAGGGAAATCGATCTGACTTAAGAGAGATGTATAATTTAGCGAGAGAATCGATATTCTTGTGGAACGGACGTCCGAAATCAGATTATGTATTTATGGATTATTCAAATGATACTACTCAGGTGGCACAGTCTCTTAAAATCAAGCCATTTGTAGGACATTTGAAAGGGGTAGAACCAGAGGTTTTAAATCGATTTAAATTAAATATATTACTTGCTTTTTCTAATGAAGATAAAGTAGCACCTGTATATTTAGAAATTGATTATCCGTTATATGAAATGATGGTTAAACTTTCAAAAGGTTATCGTCCGAATAAAAAGGATAAAGAAGATTGTATTCAGTTCGTTGAATTTGTGGATAAGATAATGAAATTAGGAAATAGAGAAAAAGAATTATTGTTTGTTCAATCTAATGAAAATGGAATGTTTAGACTAACATACGACGAAGATTTTGAAGAATTTACGTTTAGAAGGGATTAGAAAATGATTGTAAGAGAGAATTTAGAGGATTTGAAAAACTCGCTGAGTATTAAACCAGAAAAGTTAGGATTAAAACATACAATAAATAAAAAAGCTCCTCTGTTACCTTTCTCTACCCGAGGAACAGAGCGGGCAAAATTCGCAAAAGGGTTTCAGGGAGTATTAGGAGAGTTTACGCGTCTAGTCAGCGGAAATAAGTTAAAAATGGAAGTTAATCTAGAAGAACTTATTGGAGAGATTAGTAAATCTGTTGATGTATCAAAGCAAGATAAGTCGCAATTTGAACAAATACTACGTACCTTTCTGCAGGATAGTGACAATACAATTAAAATTTTTCATTTACATTTGTTTCAATATTTACCATTAAGTGATAAGGCTGATAAAAAAGGAGAACAAGATATTGCTAGATTCCTTTTAGATGTCTTATTAGGTGAAAAAGAAACAGTAGAAGAGATTTTTGGAAAAAGCGATTCAACAGATTTAATGTCACGTCTTGTATTAAAACAATTAAATCATTTGGAGAGCGACGAAAAAGAACGCCGTCCGTATATTAATCAAATTCCATTTATCTCAAAGCTATTCAAAGAAGATTTTCAATTTTTAGCGGAACATAAAGATTATTTTAGAACTCATTATCATTTGTTTCTTAGTTATTATTACTTTTTATATATTACTCAATTGACTTTAAAGCTTTCACAAGTTGGGAAAGCGAACTTTAGTGAGAACAACGAAGTTTATTTTACACTTGACTGGGAGTCTACGAGTAAGAATAGAAAAGGCTATACTCATGGTTATCAAATGATTAAAGATACAGGTAGACATTTACTACTACATATTAATTGCTTAGAACATTTAAATTTCCTAATGGGAGTAGAAAAAGCAGGTGGCTATCCTGAATTAAAGGAAACATATCAGCAATTATCCGATGAGGATAAAAAAGTATTTTTAGAGATGCTTTGTGATTGGGTTATGGAATATAGAAGACATTTAGGTCTTGGGGCTTATGAAGGAAATTTAGAATTAGAATATGATACGCTGGTACAATCCTTATTCCGTAGTATAGAAGAAGCCTATGAAAAAGATACGATGCAAGGCCCTCGACATAGATACTCTTTATCAATAGAAGAGGTTGGGAAAAAATATTTCTTAAAAACTCGAGGTTCACTTGGTTATATGCTTAATATTAGTCAAGATATGTTATTGCTACTAACAGCATTGAGTTTAAAAAAGGAAAGAAAACCTTTGAAGCAAGTATTTATAGATTTAGAGGCTAGAGGTCTATTTTTCGATCGTTACTCAAAAGAAGAAATTGTACAGTTATTTGATAAGCTGAATTTAATAGACAAAAAAAGTGATAGCGGTGATGCACAGTATGTTAAACCAATTTTATAATTATCTTTCAGATAAACTAATAAATTATTTACAAGCGGAAAATCTTAGAGGTGGAGAGCGATTTTACCTTCAATTTGATAATCATGAGCAAGTACAAGCATTTTATGACACATTAAAAGAACAGGATTTATCGTACGCGTTTTATTATCAGCATAAGCAGGGAACTCCATACGAAACGATTGCCATTAAGGTTTCAGAGGAGATGAAAGTAGTTGTTGCGACTACATCGGCAAATGTTACTCCGGACTTTTTAGTAACACTTCGTAATGAAGTCGGTGAACAAAAGGATGTTTGGGAGAAAACAGCTTTACTTAGTATATGTCATGAGACGCTGGACAGTATTAAGGGTGGTAGCAGTGATTTGCAAAAAGAAGGTATGCCATTTAATGTAAAATCAATTTTGAAAACATTAAAAGAAGAAATTGAAACTTCTTCTTTAAATAAAGAAGAGAAGGAAGTACTTTCATTTTATTTACGTAAAAAATTAGATGATACAATTGTGCGACCATCTCTTTGGGATTATGAAGAAATTCTTGGATTTTTATCAAAACAAGAGATTGCGAGAGAAGATTATTCTAATCTAGGTATTTTCTATGATGAAAATTTAAATCAATTTACTTCAGCTCAAATGAAAAAAAGGCTAGAAGAAAATGCTTCATTCTTTGAGAAAGTTCAACAGATGCATGAGTATGAACATTTAGAGAGTCAATTAGAAAAATTATTTGATGAGAAAGGTGTTTCTCGCCTGAAGAAAGATGATTGGCAGCAAGCGGATTATGTTCTTGTTAAAGATTCTTACGACAAAATGACTGAGATAGATCGCCCATTAGAATATATCGAATCACCAAAGAAATATTCAAAAGAAGGTCTGCTATATTGGGAAAAAGCACAAGCTGAGACAAAGGCTGGGAGGCGTAAACGCCATATTATCGTTTTTAATCCTACACAGATAGAAGATATCAACCTGAACTTTGAATTTGAAGAAAAGTTGAAGAAGGAATATATTCATAAAAATTCACAGGGTTTTTGTGGAGTATCTGGGAAAAAGCTAACTGTTAGTTTAGCGCATAAGCAAAATGTGACTTCATTCCATAAAGCTGTATATACGCATAAAATGCAATCTAAGTCGAAATATGAGTTTCATATTGCTGTTGTAGAATGTGAAGCCGCGTTTTTACAATCACTTCAAACAATTTATGAAGTGAATGTGAATAAGAAAAATGTAGTTATGAATAAAGCTGAAGAATGTATTGTTTTTGGAGATATTTCTAATGACCCAGAAGAAGTATTTATTGAGGAAGATGCGCAGATTATAAATTGGCAAGGTGGAAGTTTTGAAGTCTCTGAATCTTCCCCTGCATGGAATGATGATAGTTTATCGTTTTCTGTTCAAATTGAAACATCTTTAATTCCTTTTCTTATTAGAGAGCAAGTTGCAAAGACTGTTCCAGTATCAGGAGAAAGGATATGGAAATTAAAAAGAGAACATCAAGAAAGCTTTGAATATAACCTTGATACAAATAAATTAAAACAAGGTGCAAGGGAATTTTCAGCACGAGAAGGATTCCGAAATTATTTACAAGATGAGAGAGTATGGATTGAAAATGAAATCGCTTTTGCAGTTAGAGGAGTATCAGGCCTAAATAAGGTTGAATTCTCAATGAACCCATCATTGAGAGAGGCGTATCAACAATTATTAAATTACTATAAATTTAATAATACGATTCCTAGTCTTTGTTTTGTGGATGATCAATTAAGAGACCTATCTATAAGATATTTGAAGACTTTTAACAAAAGCATTGCTCATATACAAGAAAATGTAATGTTAAAAGAAGAAGAAAAGAATCTGTTTAAATTGGGAGTTATTGAAGAGGAACAAAGGGTCATACTAACACCGTTGCATCCGCTTAATGTTGCCTATCAGTTAAGTGTTAATGATGAAATTAAAAACGAAGTAGTTGAGATGCATATTTTAAATCGTTTGCATCCTAACAATCTATTGCCATATATATATGGACAGAATGATGAATTATATAGACCAGTTTCTCAAAATGAAGCGCCTGAATGGACTGTTTATGAACCACTTCATAAGGTTGCGATTGGAGAATCTAATGCATTTTTAGCTAATGTAGTTGAAGAAAAGCTTCAACAATTTGTGGAACATTTCCAATACTTATTTTTACAAGAATCTAAATCTCCGATACGAATTAATGTGATTAATATAAATAATGATAAAGAAGTTGTAAGAGGTTTAGTACAGTTTATTAAGAAGCAGATAGATAAAAAAGGGCCGTCCAAAATTATACCAGTAGAGGTTGCTTTATATCATGAGGGTAATATACTAAGTGCTTTTGAAAAATTTTCTATATATGATGATGTTCAAAAATTCGAGGAGTTCTTTGAATTATCGTTAACATCAAAGAATCTTGATGCTGTAGACGTATTAAGGCTGATTCGAGAAAATGTGTTCTATTATAAACTTATTGGTACGAAAGAATATGGTTACGCTCATATTTCATTCTATAAAATGATTTCAAATGAGAAGCATGCGAAAAGTACAATGGAAGATATTGAAACAGGATTATCTTTAAATGGAATGTTATCATCCCTATCATCTATTAGTACAGAAGTAGATTATCGTACAGGATTTGGATTAAAAAATGTATTGAATAATGAACATTTGTTAATTCAAACTGCTAGAGGAATGAATGAATTAGGAAGTAATTTAAATAACGATGGTACAAACCCTTATCGTAAGAATGAAACAATTGTTACGAGAACATCTACCTATGATGAACAAGTTCTAGAACATTTATATGAATCTTCTTATTGGGTAACATTTATTGAACCTAATGTAGGTTTAGATTTCTTCCAAGATTCATCACGTAATTTATTGGTCATTCATTATAGTGATCAATATTCTTCATCAAGCCAGTATGATGCAATTACAGTAACGGATAAAGCAAGACAATACCGAGCGGTTATTGAACAGTATCTGGCAGAAAAAGAAATTGTATCGACACCTGAAAAAATTAATACAGCTATTAGAGCTTTCAATAGTTTAAATGGTGAGTGGTTACTACGAATTATAGGAAGTAAGGGACAATTCTCAAGAGAAAAGTTAAGCATTATTTCAGCTGTGAAGTATATATTAAGTGCTTTAGATCATGAGAATATTTTATGGGTTCCTATCTCATTAGAAGAAATATTGCGTGTTGCTGGAGCGGTGAAATTAACGAAAAGTGAAGGTGTATTTTCTGCAAAAAATCTAGGCGGAAAAGGTGCACATAGTGACGATTTACTGTTAATCGGAGTAGAAATGCAAGATGATAAATTATCAGTGCATTATTATCCAGTGGAAGTGAAAATCGGCTTAAATCAAGACAGTGCTATTGCGAAAGCAAAAGAGCAAATTAATGCTACTAAGCAACTATTTGATACACAACTTTCTAAAACAAGTGAAGACGGTTTACATGTGTTTAAACATAAGTTTTTCCGAAACTTCTTTGTGCAGTTATTGCTAGCGAATGCCGAGAAATTCATTACAAACAACATTTGGCCAGAAAAATCTTATGAGAAAATTGAAGAACTAAAGAAAAGATTATTAAATGATGATTATGAAATGAGTGGACATTTGAATGATAAAATCGGAAAAGGAGCAATTTTATCATTCAAAAAGGAACAATCATGGAGATCCATTAAAATAGAAGAAGATATTTTATTAGTGGAATTAACCGAAGAGGATGGATATGAAGGAGTAGTCGAAGAAATTGAGGCACTCAAAATGAAAATCCATTCTGGCGGAACTGATATTAATCCAGATAGATTATTGAATCAGAATCATGATTCTAATCAAGTGTTAAAAAAAACTAGCAATAAAGTCGTTCCAACTGTACCTCATTCTGAAGAAGAAAAGGAAGAAAAAGGAACGGGAGGAACAAAAGAATTAAAAGACATCCGCGTTTTGTTAGGAACAGTAGAGGGATCGACTCAAGAAATATATTGGGAATTCGGAAATTCAGAGCTAGCAAATAGACATATTTTAATTTCGGGTAAATCAGGACAAGGTAAGAGTTACTTCATTCAATGTTTACTACTTGAGCTGGCGCAAAATGGAATTTCTAGTATGATATTTGACTATACAGATGGATTTAAGAATTCTAAGTTAGAACCGGAATTCAAAGAGAAACTCCAAGATAATATTGAACAATTCCTAGTAGCAAAAGATAAATTCCCAGTAAATCCATTTAAGCGAAATCAAAAAGAATTGGATGAAGGAATTTATATCGATGAAGATAATACAGATGTTGCTGAAAGAATTAAAAGTGTATTTTCAGCTGTATATAAAGATTTAGGCATTCAGCAACAAAACGCTATATATGAGGCGGTAATGCGCGGTTTAGATAAATATGGCGAAGGTATGAATTTAAATTATTTATTAGCAGAATTAGAAGAGGATACTTCTGGGCCGGCTAAAACAGCAAGATCACAAATTAAGCCGTTTATTGATAAGAATCCATTTAATCATAATGCTGTATATGATTGGGGAGACATACTGAACCAAAAAGGTAAAGTGTTTATTGTACAATTAACGGGCTTTAATAGAGATGTACAGCTCATGATTACAGAGTTTATCTTATGGGATATTTGGAACTATCAATTACACCATGGCGACAAAAATAAACCATTCCCAGTTATATTAGATGAAGCGCAAAATCTTGATCATAGAGAAAAATCACCAAGTGCCAAAATTTTAACTGAAGGAAGAAAATTTGGTTGGTCAGGTTGGTATGCAACACAATCATTAAAAGGCCAATTTACAACGGATGAAATTTCGCGACTACAGAATTCAAGTCAAAAAGTATATTTCATGCCACCAGAAAATGAAATTAGTGCCATTGCATCAAATCTTGCTCAAGATTCAACTGTGCGAAAAGAGTGGGAAAAACGACTTGCAACATTGAAGAAAGGTCAATGTATCACTTCTGGACCAATGTTACAGAAAGATGGTACGTTGAAGTCGGGTAGCCCTGTCATTATTAATATTAGTCCTTTAAATCATAGGTTGTTCAAGTGAGAAGATATTTTATAAACAAAGAAAATTTGTTATTGTAATGAATCCAAAATTATTAAGTAGCTCTTAAAATTCAATAATCTATTGGATTTTAAGGGCTACTTTGCTATTAGAATCAATTTATATTTTGGAGAAATGATTTTAGTATTATGTAAGATAATTAATTTAATTTGGATATGGTATAATAGTTTTGGAATTTATTTCATATTAGTAGATTTGATAGATGCATATTATTATATTTATATATTGATTATTATTTATTACTCAATGTAATAAGGTGTAAATAATAAATTTATATAAAATTTCTATGAGGAGAAATGAAATGGAGCAAAAAGAGGATTCTTTATTTAATTTATTGCTAGAAATTGAAAAAGAGACTAAGGAATTAAAAAAATCCTTACGAATTTCTAATTCGAAAAGTATTATTGCATTTCGAGGAGAGCCACGGGATTATGAAGGAACAAAGTTATTACCATCTTTATATCGACAAAAGTTAACTGTACAGCAAGAGATTAAATTATTTGATTTGCTGAATGATTATAATGTAATAGATAGAGAGGAAAAAACAAATTTACAAAAAGCAATAGCAGCACAACATTATTTAGCAACTAGTAGATTGCTTGATATTACATTTAACGCTTTAGTTGCTATATATTTTGCCACCTCCTATGAAAAAGAAAAGCAAGATAAAGACGGTTATTTGTATATATTTTGTTTACCACAGCATTTCTCACCTAGCTCCGAATATATCGAAAAATATTATGACGATATGTTGAAGGAGAATAGGAATGAATTGATTTTAAAGAAAAATTTTAAAGTAGTTACTCACGGATGTTTCAATGAGAGGATAAAATTGCAGAAAGGGGGATTTATCTTCTTCCCTGCAAGTAATATTACTAGAATACCTTCATGTTTTTATAGGAAAATCAAAATAAAGGGAAGAAATAAAGAGTTTATAAGAAAGCAGTTAGCAGAGTATTTTGCGGTTTATGAGTCAACTTTATTTCCCGAAAAAGACAAATTAAGTGATGTAATATTTGAAGGTATAAAAAAAGATTTTGGGTTAGAAAATACTGAAAATAGTATAGAATCTGAATTGAATTCATACTTTGAAAACCTAGTATATGAAATTAATTCTTACGTATATAAGCAGGAATTAACACAAGAGTTAAAAAAATATGTTATGAGAAGATTAAGGAAATATGAACAAGATTTATTTTTTGCTTTAGATCAATTAGAAGAGAAGATAGAAAAAGAAGGAACGTCTAGATTGTTAGATGTTAAAAGAAAGGCACGTCACGACTTTGAGAATTTACGTGCATATGTTAAAAGGGAGTTGGAGAAATGTTCATACCAAGTAGAAATTTGAAAAAATTATCTCGATTATTAGGTGTTAAGGAAGAAGAGATGGATTTTAAGGAGAATTTGAATATTTTAGAAATAACTAATGATAACGGAGACACTGTAGAATATTATGTTGGAGATTTTTGTGAAAACAGCAAACATAATATTGAATTTAACGAGTTTAGGGATAATTACGAGCGATATAAAGTTACTAACATAGAAATGCAGTCATTAATGGTATTTGAATCTTGGGAAGCTGCGCAAGACTATCGTGAAGGAATAGAAGCGAATTTAGGATTGAGTAGGCAGAAACGAGAAGTGAAGGACTTTTTTAAAAACTCAAAACTGTGTTATTGGAGTCAAGATGATGAAATTGAGATGACCCTAGAAGAAGAGGGGCTAAATTATTTAGAGTATAAAATCTCAAATAAAAATTTTAATGAGGATAAGGGATTAGTTTATAATATGTCGCTAAAAGAATTATATTCTTTGTATAATAGAACTGGTGTCGAGCTATTTAAAGATAATGTTAGGGTCAAAATTATAAACGCTCAATCAGAACGACTAAGAAATAATTTTAAGACAAGTTTTTTATTGGGATTATACAATTTGAATACCTCATATAATACAACTCAGGAGTTTAAGGACCTATTAAATAATTATATTAAGGAGAGTACTGGCTCAGAAGATTTTGAGGGGCATGAGGTTGCACTGGAAGGCTTTTGGTTTCACCATAATGGAATTACAATATATTCATCAAGAAAATTTCAAATAAAAGAGGATAAAATTATTTTTGATCCATTAAATGTAAGTGTAATTAATGGTGCACAAACATTAACACACTGTGCTGACATTATCCGAGAGATTAGAAAAAATTTAAAGAAATTAGTTGGACATGATAGAGAAGAAATGAATACATGTATTGATGAATTACTAGATAAATTGATGTGTAAAATTAGAATAAAAACTATATTTATTTCTGTTGATTCCCAATTAAAGCGCTCTATAACATTAGGATTAAATTCACAAATCCCTGTAAATATTGAAGATATAGAGACAAATACTAAACAAGTAGAACGTATTAATGAAGCACTAGGGGAAAAAAATAAACGAATTTGTAGAAAGGGAGAAGAAGGATTGTATGGAGGATTTTATTTATTAGATTTTATTAAATCGTATTTAATGTTTCAGGATAAACCAGGAACGGCAAGAAATCTTAATAAAAAAGATTTGGAAAAATATCTAAATCAAATAGAGATATTTTTAGCTAGCAAGTCTGATGAAGTTGATGAGTTCTTAAAGAGTATAGAAGTGTTTGAGCACATAGATAAATGGTGGCGGAAGAGACAGAAGCCTGAAGATGTGAGCGAAAATAGTTATAAAGGTCTTGCTAGTAATGGGAAATTTTATTTTAAGTCCTATAGTAAAGATATTTATAATGATGCGGAAGATGAAAATGATAAGGATGAGTATTTACAGGAAATATATGATCAATTTGTAAAAAACTTCATTCAATTAACATCTGAAGAAATAACTTCGAATTTATTAAAAAGGGATGACTTATATAAATTGTATCTAGATAATCGCAAAAGGTTACAAAGTAGTCAAGGTAAGATAGATGAATTTTTAAAAAGGATATCAGAACTACCTTATAAATATGAAAAATATAAAGAAAATAATCAGTCTAAATCTAATCGTAGTATGTTTATAAAAAAAGAATTGGAAGAGAAAGAGATAACAATAGATTTTAGGACTATTACAGTTACTAAGACAGAAGAGGGGAACGTTTTAAAAGAAGCATTTCCTTTACCAAGTAAAACATTTAGTCAATTTTATGAAGTGAAAGGGTATCCTGAAATATATGATTCTGAAAGCAAAAATACCCCGATTATTTTTGAAGAATCTTATTTGAAAAAAGAGATTGAAAAGGATTTCTTCCTATTTGTTTTTATTGAAGACTCTCTTGGGAAAATCATAGACATTGATATTATTTCTAATTTTAGTTTTTCGGATCTCTCTGTAAGTGCAAAAAAAGTATATCAAAATACTATAATTGCTTTTGAAAAGGGAGATGTAGAATTGTTCACTGCCCAGTCTGATAATATGAATTTGCATATTAGGACTAAGGCGAAAGATGGAAATGATACCTTTGCTTTTACAGATGGTAGCCAACAAGTGAAAAGGACATTTTGGATAAATAAGACCGCATTAATTAATCTTATAAATCCTCATATTCAAGAGGGGCTTAGAGAAAAAGAATTAGTAGGTTAATTATAGTTTGTAATTAATCTAATAGATAAACACAAGATGATTCATAAAGTATTCTTGTGTTTATTTTACTAGATACTTTAGTGGTTATTGATATATAAAATTATATATCAATAATATGATTTGATGACGGGACTTTTCATAGTAGGATATTTTGAGTATGGATATTTTTCTATTATGGTCAAATTTATACGGTTTGAATTATATGGATTATTTTTTTCGTATTCACTTATGCAGATAAAAGTGTGAATTTTATTATAATTTGTAAGTGAGGGGAATTTTGATAGTTATGAAGAGCGATTTATATATCTGTTATTTTGTATATAAGATTTTAGGGGATTTGTTTTTAAAGTGTGAATTTTAGTTATTAAAAATTCATATAGAGGTTTTTAGCTAATAGATTAACACATGCTATTTAAAAATAAGGCATGTGGGTTTTTAAGGAGGATATAAATGGGTTATAAACGAGAAAAAATGATACATACTTTTATTAAGAACTATACTGAGGATCTATTAGATAGTAAGGTTGCGGTTTTTGGAGGTGCGGGGCTATCAGTAGGAGCTGGGGCTGTTAGTTGGAAGGAGTTATTAAGAGAAGCGGCGGATGATATTGGGGTAGATGTAGATAAAGAATATGACTTAGTTTCGGTAGCACAGTATATATATAATGAGTCTAATTCTAGGAATAAAATTACTAAGTTAATTAAAAACCATATTCAAAAAAAGGGAGAGGTCACAGAAAATCATAGAATATTGGCTAATCTTCCAATTAAAACATTTTGGACAACTAATTATGATGAGTATATAGAGAAAAGTTTTGAACAAAACAGTAAACTATATGATGTGAAAAAAAGTGTCCAGGATTTATCGTCAGAAGTGAAAAATTCAGAAGTAACGGTTTATAAAATGCATGGTGATATTAATCGTGCTCATGATGCAGTTTTAATTAAAGATGATTATGAAATATATGGTAAAAAAATGAGTTATTTACACAGGCCTTAAAGGGAGATTTAATTTCTAAAACTTTCTTATTTATTGGATTTAGTTTTGACGATCCTAACCTAGAGAATATTTTATCAAGAGTAAGAATTATGTTAGAAGGGAATACTAGGACACATTATTGTTTTTTTAAGGAAGTTAATAAAAATGACTATGAGTTTAGGAAAATAAAAAATAAAAAAATGAAAGAGGCCGCATGGAAGTATGCTAAAAATAAACAATATCTAAAAATTAAAGACCTCGAGAGATATGGTATAAAGGCAATTTTGGTTAAGGAATATTCAGATATAACGAATATATTAAAGAAAATAGAATCTATCTATTTAAGTAAAAATATATTTATATCAGGGAGTTTTGATGACTTTGAAAAATATTGTGTTAGAGGTAAGGTAGAGAGTTTTGTAGAGAACTTATCAAAAAAATTGCATGAAGAAGATTATAAAATAACTAGTGGTTATGGTATGGGAATTGGTAGCTCTGTTATTACAGGTGTTTTAAGGGGAAGTAAGACTACCGGGAAAGAGAATTTAGATAGAATTTTAAGTTTAAAGCCTTTCCCTTTTCATATTGAAGATAGAATAGAACGGGAAAAAATTTGGCATAAGTACAGGAAAGATATGTTAAAAAATTGCGGGACTGTAATTTTCTTATTGGGGAATAAAAAGAAAGAAGGGGAGGTACAGCTGGCTGATGGTGTAAGGAAAGAATTTGCAATTGCTAAAACACAAGGTATGAATTTAATTCCTATAGGTGCTACAGGATATGTTAGCAAAGAATGTTTCAAAGATATGTGTAATAATTTTGAACAATATTATCCAAACAGTGATAAAAATTTAAATAAAGCGTTTCAAAAGTTAGGAAATAAAAATGTATCAGAGAAAAAAATGATTGGAAATATAATTGATTTTCTTAAGTTGTTAAGAAAATATCATATGGAAATGTGAAAAAAATATAGTTGGGCATAGAGAACATCAATGATGAAAAGAGGGGCATTATGGCTTATAAAACATTTATTTCTTATAAATATTCAGAAGCTAAAGAGCTAAGGGAACGTATTTTAGATGCTTTAGGAGCGGATGCTAAATATTATCAAGGAGAGACTAGTGAATCTCCTGATATGTCAGATAGAACAACGGAGTATATTAAGGAAAAACTTAAAGATATGATTTACTCTACTTCAGTTACTATTGTAATAATATCTCCTAACATGAAAAAGAGTAAATGGATTGATTGGGAGATTGAATATTCTCTTAAACAAATAAAACGTGGGGATAAAAAATCTAATACTAATGGTATTGTCGGGGTGGTGATGAAATATAATGGTGACTATTCTTGGTTAAGAACTATGATTACTAATTCAGATGGACATACTGCAATACGAATAAATAATAATTACCTATATGATATTATTATCAATAACAGATTCAATCAAGAACCAAAGGAATATACTTGTGAAATATGTAAGGATGTTGATAGTTTCACAGGATCATTTATTGCTTTAATAAAAGAAGAAGATTTTCTTGAAAATCCTAATAAATATATTAATAATGCTTATGAAAAAAGTAAAAAACTGGATAATTATAATGTGTCCAGAAAAAAATAGAAGTATGTACATGTTTTATTCTGTTAAATCACTACATAGAATAAATTTAGCAATTATATTGTTGGTTTGATTTTCTTCAGAGAGAATTTTTATTATATGCAAATGATATTTTTATAGTAGAAATATCATTTGTATAGCCCCTCCTAAGCCCCTTACAAGCCCCTACCAAGTAATAAATCACTAAGAAAAAACACAACAAAAACAAAAACAACAACAACAAACACCGTAGTAGTAGTCAAAAAAATTTGAAATAACACGCCAAAAACCCTGCCATCCTCCCATATATATTATGAAGGGGCTTTTACTTTTGAACGGAGACGGGAGGAACTTTGATGGCGGTGTATCGTACTGTGCAGGTGAATTTTTGGCAGGATGATTTTGTTTTGGATTTGACGCCGGAGGAGCGTTATTTTTATGTTTATTTATTAACTTGTTCGAAGACGACGCAGTGCGGGATTTTTCCTTTTCCGAAGCGGTTAGCTGAGATGGAGACGGGTTATAATCGGGAGACTGTTGATAAGCTTGTGCAGCGGTTCATTGATTATGGGAAGATTCTTTATGATGCGGATACTCGGGAGTTATTCGTTTTAAATTGGCTTCGTTATAATCCGGTGACGAATACGAATGTGGAGAAGTGTGTGCTTCGTGAGCTTAAGGGTGTGAAGAATAAGGAGTTTGTACATATGTTTCTTCAGAAGTGCGTAGAGGAGGAGCTGAATGTTCCGATGCTTTTAGCGCATTTCGGTATGCCGAGTGATTTGGCTGTGGATGATGTTGAGCCAGTTTGTGAGGAGACAGAGGCGGAAGAAGAGGTTATAGAGGAAGAAACGGGAAGTCGTGTGTTTTCTTTTTATGAGCAACATTTCGGTAGTTTGTCTCCTTTTGCGGTGGAGGAACTGAGTGCGTGGATGGAAGATTTGTCAGAGGAGCTTGTGCTGAAGGCTCTTCAAATTGCGTTTGAGAATAATAAGCGGACGATTGCTTATGTAAAGGGGATTCTGCGTGGGTGGCACGGGAAAGGGTTTACGAAAGTATGTGAGGTTGAGGCGGATACGGCTAAGTTTCGGAAGAAGGAGTCGTCTGTTAGTACGGGGGAGACGGAGGAGTTTTTGGCGAGGTGTGAGGAGTGGGAGAAGAATGCGCCGTCTGAGGAAGAGTTGCAGCGCTTTTTAGCGGAGCGCGGGTGGCGGCCATGAGTATTCAAAATGTGGAGGCGGAAAAGACGGTGTTAGGTTCTCTATTGCTTGATGGAGAGCTTATTAAGGAGTGCCGTTTGACGGAGCAGTATTTTTCGATGCCGGTGCATAAGTCTATATTTCAGTTAATGCGAAAGATGGAAGGAGAGGGGCAACCGATTGATCTTGTGACTTTCACTTCTAGGTTGGACCCGAATTTTTTGAAGGGCATCGGGGGAATGGAGTATTTTATAGGGTTAATGGATGGTGTGCCTACTACTAGCAACTTCTCATATTATGAGGGGCTTGTTCGAGGTGCGTGGAAAATGTATCAGGCTGGTGTTCTCGGGCACAAGATGGGAGAGCGTCTTATTGCGGAGAAGAGTGAGAAAGTTATCGGTGAGACGATTACGGCGCTTTGTGAGTTAGAGGAGAAAGACTCTGTATGTGAATTTGATTTGAAGGATGCGTTAGTTGATTTGTATGAGGAGCTTCATCAAGATGTGAAGGAGATTACTGGTATTGAGACTGGTTATACATCGTTAAATAAAATGACGTGCGGATTGCAGGAAGGTGATTTTGTCGTCCTTGGTGCGCGTCCTTCTATGGGGAAGACTGCGTTTGCGCTAAATGTTGGATTGCATGCGGCGAAGTCTGGAGCGGCGGTTGGATTGTTTTCGTTAGAGATGAGTAGTAAGCAATTATTGAAAAGGATGGCTTCTTGCGTAGGCGAAGTGTCAGGAGGTAGGCTGAAAAATCCGAAGCATCGTTTTGCGATGGAAGATTGGGAGAAGGTAAGTAAGGCGTTTGCGGAGATTGGTGAGTTGCCATTTGAGATTTACGACAATGCAGGCGTTACGGTGCAAGATATTTGGATGCAAACTCGTAAGTTAAAGAGGAAGCACGGTGATAAAAAGATTTTAATTATTGTAGATTACTTGCAGCTTATTACGGGTGATCCGAAGCATAAGGGCAATCGATTTCAAGAAATTAGTGAGATTTCTCGTAAGCTTAAGTTATTAGCACGTGAGTTAAATGTTTGTGTAGTAGCGTTATCACAGTTATCTCGTTCTGTAGAGTCACGACAAGATAAGCGTCCGCTATTATCTGATTTAAGAGAGACCGGACAAATTGAGCAAGATGCGGATGTCATTATGCTTATGTACCGCGAAGATTATTACGATAAGGAAACGAAGCAGAAAGAGATGACGGAGATTCATGTGGCAAAGCATCGGAATGGGCCTGTGGGGAGTTTTAAGCTGAGGTTTATGAAGGAGTTTGGTCGGTTTGTGGAGGGAAAATAGTGAAAAGACTGGAGTATCACTTTGCAAATAAAATAAAGCATAAGTGTTCTATTTCATTCACTTATGCTTTATTTTTTGATTCTTTCAATATGCTTCTCATTTCCCCATAAAGAAAGACTTTCTCTCTGCAGTAATCCATTGCTGCAAATCATCTTGGCTACGTCGGACAAGTCGATTTACTAAAACATCATGCCATACATAATCCTCTAATAAGTATATATGAACGGGGTCATCTGTATAAAAAGCAATATTACGCTCTTCAAGTGATGGTCCATAAATCATTTCTTTAGAATCTATCGATACAATAAACCAATGTTCTGTAGACAAGGTTTCTGTATAAGGTGTTATGCGATGGGCTTCTAGATTTTTAATGGGATTTTCAACATGTAGGGTAATACCTTGTATTGTAACTTTATCAGCTACTTCAGATAGATCTTCTTTTAACGCTTCATACATCTCATCCCACATTGAAATGACAATACGTCGTTCTGCTTTTTTTATTAATGTCTGACAGTAGCTAATGATTGTTTGATTGTCTTTTAAAGTAATTACTCGATTATCCGTTTTTTCCTCGGAAGTTTCTAGTTTTTTTAATGAATCACATATTCCTTCGTAAGTAGATTGCCATTCTGTTTGCGCCTTCTGTAAAAAGATTTCAACAGGTAGAGGTGAATAGCGGGTGGTGTCATTTATTTCTTCTTTCATGACAATTCCTTTTTCTACAAGGTTACCTAAAATCTCATAAATTCGCGCTCTTGGGACACCCGAATCTTTACTCACTTGATAGGCTGTGACAGGCCCCTGTTTAACAAGAGATACATAAGATTTAGCTTCATATTCATTGAAACCAATTTTTTTAAGCTGTTGCACTATGTAGTCCACTTTTTTCGTCCTCCGATGTTTGCTTTTATATTTTAACGTTACAATAACTATTTACATTTAGCAAATTGATAGTTACTATTACAATAGTGACTAAAGGGGAGGCTACTAGTATGGATTTGTATTTAGACCCATCTATATTAATTATTTTGATTGTTTTTGGGTTTGTGGCTGCATTTATTGATTCAGTTGTAGGTGGTGGTGGATTGATCGCCTTACCAGCTTTATTATTTACAGGACTGAATCCAGCAAGTGCAGTAGCTACGAATAAACTAGCATCGACAATGGGAAGTGCAACTAGTAATATTGTGTTTTATCGTTCTGGTAATCTTGATTTGAAATCGGCGTTTAAATTAGTTCCGCTCACTTTCATAGGTTCCATAATAGGGGCATGGACTGTTCATTTAATGAACCCAGAAGTACTGAAGCCATTGATGTTGGTAATGCTTGGTGCGGTCGCTATTTATACGATATTTAAAAAGGATTGGGGTAGTATTTCTACTCATAAGAAATTATCTGGTCGACACGTCATTATTTTTGCCTTTTTTATTTTTGCTATTGGTTTTTATGATGGATTTCTAGGTCCTGGCACAGGTTCGTTTTTAATGTTCGCTCTTTTATTTATTGGGTATGATTTTTTAAAAGCAGCAGGTAATGCGAAGCTTCTTAATTTAGGAAGTAATGTTGGTGCATTGTTGATGTTTATGTATGTAGGGCAAGTCAACTATGCGTATGGTTTTATAATGGGAATTGCTCAAATTGCTGGAGGGATTGTTGGCTCCAAATTTGCTATAAAAAAAGGGAGCGGGTATGTTCGTGCTCTTTTCATTACAGTAACTTGTTTATTGTTAGCGAAAAATCTGTATGACTATATTCAGTAAGTAATTAAAGAACGTAGAAAAGGTCAAGTATGCAAACTACATCGAGTATAAGAAGATACTAAGGAGAGATTCCTTTTAACATTTTTTAGATGCTACCTTGTTTGAAGATAGCATCTAAAAAGAAAATCTAAGTGAAGAGAATGAAAATAATATAAACTCATATTTTTCTGGGGTATGTTTATTGATTCTATTGAAATGTTTACTCTATATTCTTCTTATAATTAGGCCTCAACAAACTCTTAAAATCCAACTCAGCAATTAGCACACTCAACAATATAAGCGTAGCCCCTAAGTATCCTTTTCCTGTCAGCGTTTCACCTGTGAAAACGAAAGCGAAGCCTGCGGAAAAGACAGGTTCTAATGAGAAGATAAGTCCTGTATGTGTAGGCGTCGTGTATTGCTGGGCGATAACTTGCACGATGAATGCGACTGCGGTGCAAAATATACTTAAGGCTAGGATGATTAGCCATGAGTTGGTTGTGCTAGGCAGTTTTGGCGTTTCGATAATGAATGAAAAAATAAGACTAAATAGGCCGACGAAACCTAGTTGCACTACTCCAAGTGCAATGGAATTCACATGTTTCGTTACACTTCCAGTAATGATGACGTGGATCGCATAAAACAGGGCAGACAGTATGCAAAATATATCGCCGTTACCGATTTTGAATTCGCTCGTTAATGTTAATAAGCCGATTCCTATTATCGTTAAAATGATCCCTACTATAACTTTCTTTTCCGGAATGTGTTTTAAAAATATAGCTGATAATATTGGAATGAAAATGACTGTGAGACATAGTAGGAAACCAGCATTAGAAACACTCGTATACTTTGTACCGAAAGTCGCGAAAATGTAAACGATAAATAAGACAGAAGCGAGTATAAATGCATATTTTACAGTTTTAAAATCGATCTTAAATAAATGTTTGTAAAATATTAAACCTGATAAAAGAAAAGCGATAATAAATCGTAATGCGATTAAATTATATTCTTCTATGCCATCAAGTCCAAGTTTTGTAAGTAGGATGGATGCACCCCAAAAAAATGTAACTAGTAGTAACATTAAATCCGCTTTTAATTGTAGTTTCATTTCTATTCCCTCGTTATGTATAAATTTTATAAGCCCATACCCCTATCCCCATTATTCATTTTAATATTAATTCTGAATATTTGTAACTTAAATTTATCGACGTTTTATTCCATAAAAAAAGAGGCTGTTTATAAAACAGCCTCTATGTATCTGAAAATCCGAACCTTAACTAAAGACTACGTAGAATCTCCAACCCTTTTCTTGTTAAATGAATCCCTGCTCTACCTCTTTTTATTTCCACATAACCTTTCATTTTCAGGAAGTTCAACCGGTGTCTCACTTGTGCTTCAGATAAATTTATTTCGACTTCTTGGCTCTTTTCAGAAATAATCCTTCTTCCGATTGCTTTTCCTTTTTCTTCATAATTCATGATAAGGGTAAGGATGAAAAGTGATTCTTGATCAAGAGCGTTTGAATTTGAAGAAAAGGGTTTAATATTTTCTGCCTGATCGCTATTTGTTTTCTTATGTGGAGGCTTTTGAAAATAATGTTGATTAGGCAAATCATTTTTTGTTATTTGGTTTCCGGTACGGACAGCAAGCATATAATCTATCGTATTTTTAAGTTCTCGTACATTTCCGTACCATGGATATCCTTGAAGTTCTTCAATTAGTTCTTGTTCAATTTTGACTTTAGGGTCCGATAGTGCGACAAAATGTTTAGCTAATAATTCAATGTCATTTCGGCGTGCCCTTAATTCGGGGAGGTGTATAAAGAGTACTTTAAGCCTATGGTATAAATCTTCTCTAAACATATTTTCTTGAATCATTTTCAGTAGATCCTTATTGGTTGCTGCAATAATCCGGACGTCTATCGGGATAATTTGGCTTCCGCCAACGCGCATAATCTCTTTTTCCTGCAATACTCGAAGTAGTCGTGCTTGAAGTTTCAGGCTAATATCTCCAATCTCATCTAAAAAAATAGTGCCACCATTTGCTTGTTCAAATAGTCCCATTTTCCCGCCCTTTTTTGCTCCGGTAAACGCTCCGTCTTCATAACCAAATAATTCACTCTCGACTAAATCATCCGATAAAGCACTGAAGTTAACAGCAAGAAAAGGGCCGCTATTTCGCTGGGAAGCATTATGAATAGCACTTGCAAATAACTCTTTTCCGGTACCACTCTCACCCTCAATTAATACAGTTAAATCAGTCTTAGCTAACCTTTTGGCAATTTGTTTCGTGTCTTGGATCGTAGAGCTAATCCCAACGATGTTATGAAAATTGTATTTTGCTACATAACCTTTTTTGACAAATTCTTTTCTCAATTTCCGTTCAAACCCGATGGTCTTAAGGGCATTTCTGAAAGTAACAATAATCGATTGATCATTTATATGTAGGCGTTCCACTATTACATCCAAGCCGTTTACAACAAATATTCCGCTTTCTTGTTGCTTATCTGAAAGGATGAAGTTCACTAAATCGATATTATCAATAATGGCATCAATCGGATGACCAATAGCGTTTTTACTTTTTATTTTCAGCATGCTTTCCAGAAATTCATTAAAGACAATAATTCTTCCTTCATAATCAATAGCTAGTATGCCATCACCAACACCATCAATAACTTGATGAAGTTGTCGATGAGCTTTAGCTAAATTCTTTGTTAAATCTACTATTTTTCGATAGTATCTCTCAGAAACGTGATTACCTGATTCTTCCATTAAATGAAATCGATCTAGAATGGACATGATTGTCGTAATATCTATTAATCTATGACCGATATTAATTACTTTTTCTACAAAGTCAGGGATAATTTCAAGTTCGCCAGGTGTGATTGCGAGCTTAATCATTTGTATATTCGTTTTTCCAGGATAGTATGGGACATATTCAATGTGGTTCAGCCCCAATTGACGCATCGTTTCAATGGATTCGTATACTGTTTCATGATTATCATTCACATATAGGGCTTGTGTTCCTTCTGGTAAAAATAAAAGCTGGTCCACGTTTTCATAATTTAATGTTCGTTTTGCTACTATTACTTCGCAGTTTTCACCATCAAGCAGTGAAAACATTAGGAAAAGATTTCGAGGCGAGCGCATGGTCCTTTGATGGTGTAATAGAGGCTATTGAATCGAAAGCTCATCGTTATGTAGCAGCCGTTCAATGGCATCCAGAAATGATGTCGGAAAGGGATGTCTTGCAGCAGCGTTTATTTAACCAATTTGTAAATGAAATTAGTAAAAAGGTAGTTAAATCATAGCGTGTTATAAATAAAAGAATTGGTGGATAGCTTGGTATGTCATGGTTGTGGGGGCAACCAGACTGCCGGCTGCCCGGAAAAGTAATAATCAGTGGGGGATGAACGAACCCCCCATTGATCAAAGTTTCACTTTATTGCAAAGGGGATTGGTATATGAGTCAAGTATCAGAGAAGGCAGTTTCATTCGAGCCAGAAGGAAAAAAGGAAAGAAAAGAATGGAAAATAAACGTATTTGCAATGTTACTTGTCTTGTTAGTTATTGCGGCTGTGATTACACATATATTGCCGGCCGGAAAATATGAACAGATTGAAAAAAATGGGTATACAACAGTAGATCCAAATTCATTTAAGTGGATTGAATCAACGCCACTTGGATTTTTTGATACGGTAAAATCTATTCCTACAGGGATGGTAGAAGCCGCTAATATTATCTTTTTTATTCTTATTATCGGAGGTTTTTTTGGTGTATTAAAGGCATCCGGTACAGTTGAGGCTCTTGTTTCAACGATGGCAAAAAAACTTGCTAACCGTGAAAAGTTAATGATTCCTATTATCATGCTGTTCTTTGCACTTGGCGGGTCATTAATGGGAATGGCTGAGGAAGCTTTAGTGTATGTACCTCTATTCATCCCGCTAGCTCTTGCGGTTGGATTTGATACGATAACAGGAACTGCGATGGTACTTGTAGGAGCGTCCGTCGGATTTACAACGGCAATTATGAATCCGTTTACAGTTGGTCTGGCGCAAGGGATAGCAGGTCTTCCTATGTATTCGGGGATGGGGTTCCGCCTCATTTTATTCGTAGTCATATATGTAATTACGGTTACATTCGTCTATCGTCATGCGATGAAAGTAAAGAAGGATCCTGCAAGTGGAATTTACGGAAAACTCGATACAAAGAAGCAAGACAGCCTGCTAACATCTAAAGTAGGATTAACAAAAAGACATAAATGGATATTAACGGCCTTTTTAATCAATTATATTATTCTTGTATTTGGTGTTATTAAGTACGAGTGGTATATAAAAGAAATTGCAGCCTTATTTATTATTTTAACTATAATCATTGCAATCCTTGGCAAGATATCTCTTGATGATACTGTAGAATCTTTCACACAAGGATCGGCATCGTTAATCGGGGGAGCTTTAATCATTGGTGTATCCCGCGCTATTTTAGTTGTATTGAATCAAGGGCATATTATAGATCCGCTACTGTATCAAGTATCGGAAGGAATGGAACATATTTCTCCTTTTTTAAGTGTTGTTGGAATGTACAACTTCCAAGTAGCGATTCATTTTATTTTAGCATCAGGTAGTGGCCATGCGATGTTGACAATGCCTATCATGGCGCCACTTGCAGATTTATTGGACATTACACGCCAAACAGCCGTATTATCCTTTTCATTCGCGGATGGTATTGGAAATATTATTTTTCCGACAGGTGGTACGCTAATGGCTGGATTAGCAATTGCAGGAATTTCATGGACAAGGTGGGCAAGGTGGATTCTTCCTTTAATTCTAATTGAATACTCAATCGGTTTACTAGCAGTTATAATTGCTCATCTTATTGGTTATGGTCCGTCTTAATAAAAGGTGAATATGCTTTCAGTTATAGAAAGTTCGGATTTGAAGAAGATCGCTAAATAATGGTGATAGAAAAGCCCGGTTTAGAAGGGCTTTTTTTCTATGCAAAATTTCATTTGTTTGGTTTACATAATATCTTTACAATCATTTGATAAAATATATGTAACTGCATATTGTGAGGGTGGGTGGTTATCCCTTCTTTCCATTTGGAAGGAAAGGGGGTGATAATATGGAGTTTTTGTTTGACCTTGTAAAAGAATTTGTAAAAGCGACTGTACGTGAAGTTTCAGCGTATTTTTTGCGGAAGCAACTTCTGGATAAGGACAACAAAAAACCCACTCCGCGCCGTAGGAAGCAAAAGGGTGGGTTTCGTAAAAAATAGTAACGTGTAATAACCACCACCCTATACGGTAGCAGTTAAGGAAGAGATGTTAGCGCATCTCTTCTTTTTATTATATGCCATTTTATTTGATGTCATACTTATATAGTATTCTACGGAAAATATATCATATTCCTATTTTGTGGTCAATTTGATCCCGCTTTAACGGGCAGTAAGACCCCCACCTCAAAATTCAGTGGAAGCAAAGAAGTTAGGTGGGGGATCAACTGTCCGTAAAAGTCTGATTGGTTCAACTAATAATCAGTGGGGGATGAACAAAACCCCCCACTGATTAAAGTTTCACTTTATTGCATGATTGAACAGGTGTAGTCTTATTCTTTTTCAAACTGAAAAATATCCCTGTTAATAAGTTGGTGGAGATACCTATCCATTTCAGCAGCAGAAACTTTTCTTTCATTTTTAAACCACCATGCGCTTAATGAGGTGATTGCCCCTGAATAAAATTCAATGATTAGATCATTTGGCATCGTATGATTTTTGCGCAGTTGATGTAACGCTTCTATTTCTTGTTTTCTCGTTTCGTGACTTAAATACTGTGTCCGGTTAATAAATTGTTCATCAGACATTTGCGTTTCTAATATTTTACCGATTTCTTCATGGTGTAGAAATTGTTCCATTACTTGAAATGGTTTACTTAATCGATCTGAAACGGGTATTTCAGCAATCATCTTGCTGTATCGTTTAAATCCAAATGCTAATAAAGCATCTTTATCTTCGAAGTGTTTATAAAAGGTTGTTCGGTGTACCATCGCACGGTCACATATTTGGTTAATCGTGATCGTACTATATTTCTGTTTTGATTGCGTCATTAATTCAAATAAGGAATCCCACAGTAATTTATGTGTACGTCTAATGCGTAAATCAAGTTGTTTTTCATTATCGTTCATCTACAATTCTCCTTTTTTGTAGATTAAATATACAGTGGCTGAAAATTGATTCTCCCTTTTTAATCTACATATGTATATTATATTACATGTGTTCCGGTGTATTTAAAGTTTTTTAAGTAAGAAACAGGAGGAGAATCTGTAAATGAATATGACAACTAAGAGCCCAGCAAGTGGCAAAGTTGATACTTCTAATTTGAAACATACCCCCATTTTAATTGCATTACTTTTAGGTGCAATGGTTGCATTATTAAATGAAACATTACTTGGAAATGCGTTAACGGTATTAATGAAAGAATTTGACGTAACGGCTTCAACGATTCAATGGCTTTCTACAGCATACATGTTAGTAGTTGGGGTTTTAGTTCCAATTACAGCGTTACTTCAGCAATGGCTCACAACGAGACAAATGTTTTTGATCGCTATGGTAACGTTTTTAGTCGGTACATTAATTGCGGGATTTGCACCGACATTTTCTGTTTTATTAATTGGCCGTATCGTCCAAGCTGTAGCGACGGGGTTAATTACACCGTTATTAATGAATACGATTTTAATCATTTGTCCACCTGAAAAACGTGGTGCGACAATGGGATTAATTGCACTCGTGATGATGGCAGCTCCGGCAATTGGCCCTACATTATCTGGAGTAATTGTGGATTCATTAAATTGGCGCTGGTTATTCTATATTGTTATTCCTATCGTGATCATTTCCATTATGATTGGGATGAAGTACATTCAAAATGTTTCAGAGTTAACAAGGCCAAAAGTAGATTACCCATCTATCCTTTTATCGACATTAGGATTTGGCGGGCTTGTGTATAGCTTTAGTGCATCGGGTGATTTAGGATGGTCCGATGCAAAAGTGTATGGCACTTTAATTGTTGGGCTTATCTCATTATGTATTTTTGTCGTTCGACAATTGAAAATTGAGAATCCAATTTTAGAATTACGAGCATTTAAAGTTCCGATGTTTACATTATCAGTTGGATTAATTGTCATTGTGATGATGTCGTTATTTTCAACGATGACTTTATTACCGATGTTCCTGCAAACCGTTTTACTCGTTACAGCTTTTAAATCAGGAATTATCATGCTTCCGGGAAGTGTTATTAGCGCCATAATGGGACCAATCGCAGGTAAACTATTTGATAAATTTAGTCCCAAAGTTATTATCGTTCCCGGTATTGTGTTAGTAGGGATAGCAATGTTCTTATTTAAAGGCATTACTCCTGATACATCAATGGTACAAATTATTTTCATGCATAGTGTATTAATGGTTGGACTCATGTTTGTTATGACAGCACAAACATACGGTTTAAATCAATTAACACCAGATTTATATCCGCACGGAACAGCACTGTTTAGTACACTGCAACAAGTAGCTGGCGCAATTGGTACAGCTATATTCATATCGAAAATGTCTTCAGGAACAACTAGCTATATGGAAAGCTCCGCAAATCCACTGGATCCAGTAGAGAAGTTAAACGGTTTAACATCCGGATTCCAAGGTGCATTTACACTTGGGCTAGTCTTTATAATTGTTGCGTTTATCATATCGTTGTTTTTAAAAGAAGAGAAAAAGGGAGTAAAGGCAGCGAGGGTTTTACAGAACGAACATTAAGGTTTATATAAAAAAGACATCTTTCCCTAAAAAAGATGTCTTTTTTATATTTTTTTCGTAACACTTGTTTTTGATGTCTTAATACATAAGAATTGGTATGTAAAATATTTGTATTTTTTGAACATGAATAATTATTGAGAATAACGATGCAAAGCTGTGCTAATAACTAAAAGTCCAATAATGAGAGAAAGTGTTCTTATAATAAGTTCTGCCACTAATAGTTCACCAAATGATTTAGTGACATCGTATATAGATCCTGTTATGAGAATAGGTGCAATCATAATTATAATTCCAATTATTATTTGAAGAAGTAGATTGATGTTTTTATTCAAGACAATCACCTCCAAAAAAATAGGGAATGAAAATATGATTTTTTTGTATTATAAAATGATTATATCGTATTACATTAGACGATGAGAATATTTTTAAATAGTAGAAATTAGAGACTCTTCAATAAAAAGGAATTAAATATGGTATTCTTTAGTTAAGATATGTAAACGAAGACGGGGGAAATGAAGATGGATAAGAAGCTAAAGTATTGGCTAGCATCTATTATAGGGGGAGTAGTACTTGCAACTGGTATGACTTATGGAATATTACAGTTTGCTGAAGTCCCGCTTAAGGGTGAGGACCATGTTTTTGCAGAGGTTAATAAAGAAGACATACTATCGAATGAAGCAGAAGTGAAAGGTTCAAATGCACAACTTCACATTACAGTAACTTCTACTGAAGAAGAAGTTATTTCAGCTATGCATAGCATGACTCATCAAAAAGTAAAAGCGTGTGAAGGAAAGGGAGCAACCCCTATGTCCAAAAAGAATGCAGAGAAAGTAAGAAATATTCTAAACGGAAACAATTTCAAGAACAAAGAAGAGCTATTAGCAATTACTGAAAGATGGGCAAATAGAGATTTTAGTAAAATTGTAGAAGAACATAACTATTTTATTAAACTTCAAGGTGGCAAGATAGGTGAAGCTACAGTGATGGATAAGGTAGACGAGAAAGTATTCTGTCTCAATACTTTCGGTGATGATGTAACGGCCGCATTAATTAAATCAGGAGATCTTCAAGCGCTGTAAGGTGTTTTTTCTCTGATATAAAGAAAGCCTCAAGTATTCATATACTTGAGGCTTTTCCAATGGAAAGATAGGAATGGTCCGAATTCTTTACATTAAGAACAAAGTGGAATTACTCCTAAACCAATTAATAAAGCTGCAGTAACTGCTGGAATTGGTACAGGAATTTGAATACCTTCTACAAATAAGAAATATTGACCACTTACTATTTTAAAACAAACTAATTGCATGGCTATTCCTCCCTTCTTTTAGGATTAATACATTATATTAATTTATCTATCTATTGATATAGTTAAATTATTATTTTTAAAAATATAGTTAATATGTGAATAGTCTTCGAAAGGACCTGCTCAATCAATGCGGAAAAACATAAGATGAAACGAATCCATTAAAATACATGAGTGAACCTTAGTTTTCCCCTCTTATCTAAAGGAGGAACTATTATGGGTTATGGTGGTAGTTGTGGCGGTTGTGGCTTTTCTGGAGGCTTTGCTTTATTAGTTGTGTTATTCATTTTATTAATCATCGTTGGAGCTTCTTGCTTCTGCTAAAAACTATTGGAAAAGACACTCATATAGAGTGTCTTTTCTTTCGTGCAAAATGATTCCTGACAATAGCCAACTGTATAAAGTATACGGTATACTTTTGCCTCATTAGACATATAAAAATGTTGGAGGGATGTTATGAAACTAGTAGGGAAGCACATTTATATTCGGCTTTATAAAACTGATGATGCCAACGAGTTAGCTAACTTACATATTAGAAATCGCGGATTTTTTCAACGAGTTTGTCCGTTGCTCCCAGAAGTTTTTTATACAGAAGAACATCAAAAAATACGTCTTGAACAAGCTCTAAAAAAGACAGCTGAAGGGCAAGTATACCCTTTTGGAATCTTTTTAAGAGAAAATGATAAACTGATTGGAGACATTTCATTAACTCAAATTGTTAGGGGAGACCTCCAAAGCTGTTATACGGGATTCACTTTAGATAAGGAGCATAATGCAAAGGGCTATACAACAGAGGCTCTTCAACTTGTTGTAGATTTTGCTTTTAGGGAATTAAAGCTACATAGAATTGAAGCAGGAGCGATGCTTGATAATATAGCATCTATTCGTGTATTAGAAAAAGTGGGATTTAAAAAAGAAGGTATAGCGAAAGAAAATATAAGGATTAATGGCAAATGGACAGATCATCAAATATTAGCTATTATCAACAATTTGGATGTGTAAGCTTATTTTGATCTCAATAAAGATAATCATGTAACTCTTCAAATTTTACCAACTGTTTTATAGAGACCTTTACAATGTTTGGATCAGAAACTAACCCTACAAGTCTTGAAATTCCATCTAACTCTATTTGAAAATTTTACAACTAACCACAACAAAACTCTTATTCGCTCTAGTTTTAGCCCTATATTTGCTGCGTTCGTCACATTGACTAGTAGAACATTTAATTTCACAACTCCACAAACAATTAGATTAACACCAGGGAGATACAAGGACTTTCTTATTTGAGGATGTTAAATGTCACTTCAGTTAACGCTTCATCAATGCCATTATTTATCCAACAAACAACATATATTTGTTATGATAAATCAAATTCATATTACTGTGAGAATAGTGATTATGGTTATTAGTAGTTATTAAAGAGGGCCTTTGCTCTTTTTTTATTTTCTTTCGACATAATATTACAATATATGAATTAACAGTTTGGTATTATTATCTAGAAATCTTACATTTATCTACAAATTATTATTGTATTTTTAGATTTTTAAATGTAAAATATTTCAATGTAAATACATACCATTTAGGGGGATAAAGAAATTTATGAAAAAATTATTAGCTTCAGCAACAGCGGTAACACTATTAACAGTGGGGTACAGTTCTTCTGCATTTGCAGCTAAGAGTCCTAATGATACAAAAAACTGTGGACATTTTAAAAGTCAACAGGATGCTCAAGTATTCTGGGATCAAAATGGATATGGTGTTGGGAATGATCCACATCGTTTAGATAATGATAAAGACGGCATTCCATGTGAAGATTATAAATATCCAAAGAGCACAAATACTACAACAGAAAATAAAGAAACTACTAAACCTCAAGAACAACCTAAACAAGAAAATACTAAACAGGAAAACACTAAACAAGAACCTGTTAAACAAGAAAACACTAAGCAAGAGAATTCAAAACAAAACAACCAAACAACAAATAATAAACAAGAACAAACTAAGCCTCAAACAACTGCAAAAGAAACAAAGAAAAATACTAATACAGTTGTGAAAAAAGAAACGAAAAAACAAGGTGAAAAATTACCTAATACAGCATCAAACGGTGTTACAATGATGTTAGCAAGCTTAGGATTAGCATTAGCTGGTTCTGTATTAATGTTCCGTCGTAAAAAGACAAACGCATAAAATAGTTCCTTAAAACGGCAGGAGAAATCCTGTCGTTTTCAAATGGAGTGATAAAAGTGAATAAAAAACAATGGATAGGCTTATGTTTAACTGTTATTGGACTTACTATCTTTTCCTATTATTTTCTAGAATGGTATAGTGCTAGACAATCAGCAGAGTCGTTAACAACTAACGAGGCTAAACAATATGAGACCTCCACACCTTCTAAAGAAAATGAAACGCAAAACATCAATCAAACAGAGACAGAGACAAAGATTGACACTTCATTACAAGAAGAACCTGTACAAATTCCCGCTTCAAAGGTAAACCATCAGTTAGGAGATAAAGTAGCATATTTAATTATCCCTAAAATACAAAAGAAATACTCTATATATTGGGGAGCTGATGATAAAGTACTAAAAAAGGGTGTAGGTATGTTTGTTAGTGACTTAACTACTACACCATCTGGAAATGGTCATACAGTTTTAAGTGGACATAGAGATACTGTTTTTACCGAGCTTGGTCAATTAAAGGAAAATGACCAACTTATCGTGGAATATGAAAATAAAACATATACATATGAAATTAACAAGCATTGGATAACAGATTCAGAAGATCGAACAGTTATTGTAGAAAAAAGTGAGCCAACATTAACATTAACAACTTGTTATCCTTTTGACTATATAGGAGACGCTCCAGATCGGTACATAATTGAAGCATCTCTACTTTCCATTCATTGAGGATGGAAAGTCCAATACACATTAATTTTAATAATATGTATTGGACTCCCATTCAAGTAACATTTTTCTCAATGAATATTTGGTATATTTTAGGGTGTTTTTCACTATTTTTATGTTAAGATATTTTGGTTGATATTCATCTTATTTTAGGAGGTTGGAAAATCTGTTACATGCTTTTCATATGGATTTTAGTTTCTATACCGAAAGTATAAAAGTTTTAGGGTTATTAGGGAATTCTACTCGCTTATCAATTGTTTGTAAATTGATTACATATGGATCGTTGTCAGTTTCTGATTTAAGTAAGCAAACAAGAATTACAGAGGATTTGATTGTACAACATTTGCGTAAATTAGCCTTTGGAAATATTGTAATTAGTGAACGTATAGGGAAAAGGCTTTATTTCAAAATAAAAGATAATAAAACAATTGAGATTATTAAGGTATTAGGATTACTAAGTTAATTTTCATTACTTTCAATATAAATGATTTTGCTATAACTCAATTGTGCAAAATCACATTTAGCCTGCCTACGGAAATAGGGAGGTTTTTAATATACAAAAAGGCGCCCATATAAGGGTGCCTTTTCCAATAGTTTTTTAGCAGAAGCAACTGCATCCGATAATGATTAATAAAATAAACAATACAACTAATAAAGCGAATCCTCCAGCGAAACCGCAGCCTTCGCCACAACTACCACCATATCCCATAACAATAGTGCCTCCTTTAAATTAGAGGGTAAAACTAGGGTTCATTCCATGGATTTTAATGGGTTCACTTTACCTTATGTTTTTAAGAATTAATTGAGCAGGTCCTTTTGAAAATAAGGGAAAGATGATCTATGGCGCTTGATTTTATTCCAGTTGTTGGACAAATTAAACAAGGTTTACAAATTTATAATGGAAGAGAATTTTTCACAGACAGAAAATATGAGCCGAATGATTATGTATGGGGAACTGTTTCTACAGTTGTAGGTGGCACTCCTAAAGTTATTGGTCGAGTATTTGGTAAATATGGAGAGTTAGAGCAAAAAGCGAAGGATTTAGGGAAAGTATCAAAGGTAACTGAAGAGATTGGATGGAGTATGCCAAGAGGTGGCGGCGTCATTGATGGGCGTAAGTATACTGAACATGCGCTTGAAAGAATGGCACCTGATACAATTCAGGTTCGAGCAGAACTTACAAAGCGTGCACGCGAAAGAGCTGAAAGGAATGGTTACACATTCGGATCAAAAGAATACATGGAGGAATTAAAAAAAGTTGATCTACGTGGTGTAACACCAAGTGTAGTAGAAGAAACAATTAAGCATGCTACTAAAAAACCTGGAAATAAACCTGGTCTATGGCAATACGATGGGAAAGATGTTAGAGTCGTATTGAATGATAATGGCGATGTTGTTTCCGTTGTACCTAATAAATCGTGAATATTATAAATAAAGTGGATTGAGCCCATTCACGTAAGGAGTTGTTAAATTGAATATACAATATGATGAATATGAATTATTAGAAATATTCGAGAGTGAACCAGAAGATTATTTTATTCCAGGTGCAGGTGCATATAGGTATAATAAAATAGATAAATTAGGTTTTGAATTAGTAATGATTATGTGTTATTACGAGGAAACTGTTGAATTAAATTTGTATTATAAAAATAAATGCATCTTTGAAACCAAGATGCATTCGGCGAAACGAATCTATACCCGTAATGACTCATTATATGTCCAAGGTGGCGTAGAAAACAAAACAATCGAAGTAAAATTCAAGCCACATTTTACAGTTACAATAAATGAGTTTTAAAAACTTGAAATCAATGTTCGTAAATATTCTGAACATGCTTTAGAAAGAATGGCTCCGGATACAATACAAGTTCGAGCTGAATTAGAGGCACATGCCAAAAGTAGAGGGCTTGTACGTAGTACACAGAAATTTAAAGAATTTGTTAATCCTAGAGGTATCACACCTTCTGTAGTAGATTTTCTGTGCCTTTCCATCGGAAAATCAAGACTGATATAAAAAATGAGTAGAAAAAACAAGGCTCTTACTTCGTGGATACCACTACAAAGTAAGAGCCTTGTTTCATTATATTTGTTCATACAGTTTTCCTTGTAGTCTTCTATTTTCATCCTTCAATCTCTTATTCTTTATCAATTTTTCGAACAGGTTGATAGCAAAAGTTTTTTATACAAAATAACATCAAAAAATACGTCTTGAACAAGTATGAAAAAAGAAAGCTGAAGGGCAAGTAATCCTTTTGGAATCTTTTTAAGAGAAAATGATAAACTGATCGGAGACATTTCATTAACTCAAATTGTTAGGGGAGACCTCCAAAGCTGTTATACAGGATTTACTTTAGATAAGGAGCATAATGCAAAGGGCTATACAACAGAGGCTCTTCAACTTGTTGTATATTTTGCTTTTAGGGAATTAAAGCTACATAGAATTGAAGCAGGAGCAATGCTTGATAATATAGCATCTATTCGTGTATTAGAAAAAGTCCTACATAAGGGGACTTTTTCTAATACATATAGATTAAAATAATAATAGAAATTTTTTATTTTTTTCCACAACTATTAATTAAATCATATTGTTTAGAAATCATTTCATTTCGAATTTGATCGAGATGTTTATGTAATGTTTCTTTTATTGCACTACCTGTTTTGCTTTCAAAACTTTTGTTTAATTCAATTCCTTGTTCAGATAAACTTTTGCATACATCATGAAATGCTTCTTTGTTTTTTTGAATGGCATGTTTTTGGCTTGCTACTATGCTATTTGTTTTGAATGCTACATCAGTTTTTAAAAGTGATTGTTGCAGTTCTTTTTCTAATTGCTTTTTAACAGCTTGCAACTCATCTATAATAGTTCCAACTGCACCAACTGTAGCTTTCTCTATTTCTTTCTCTATTTTTTGAATTTCCCCTATAAAATCCATCATATTATCTCGCCGCCAGTCCTTCAAAATTTGTTCCTAATTGATTATCTTTATCTCGTAATGAATTAGCTGCATAAGCAATATCATCTCCAAAATGAATCAATTCTTTTTGTTTTTTCCGTAAAAGATGAATTAGTTCTTCTGCTAGTTGTACATCATGAAAATAGTCTTTTCCGTTTTGGGATATTTTTGCAACCTCTCTAATTGCTTCATCTACTTCATGTTCTTCTAACAGATGATATTTTCCTCCAGGGCCTGTCTCATGCTTCAATTGACTCTTTAATTTCGCAACTTCCTCTTCTTCTTGTTGTTGAAATCTTTCTATATTTCTAATAATATCAGATAATATATCGCTTATTTTTTGTATCTCTTTTGCATGACGAATGATATCATCTGGTTCTAATTTTAGTCGAACACTACCATTATTGTGGAACATTTCTAGAAATGTTGACATTGGATGTTGTCCCATAAATACAGCCGCGAGAATACTATCTGTTCCATTACTTTTCGTTGTAAATTGTTTACCAATCATAGGTGCTCCAAATTGATTGAAATTTCCTACAGCATCTTCTTTATGAGTATAATCTACTACTTTATTTTCCATTACGCCTTCATCTACTCGTTTTTTTGCTTTATCACTTAGTAATCTATAAATATTTGGTGCCGCATATGTTGTTGCATAACAATTCATTTCTGCTGCTACATATTGAGCCTCCGCAGCACCTTTACTATGTCCGGTAGTGTGAATAGATGTAGGATTATATTTTTTCTTAATTTTTTCTGTAAATTCTAATGCACTATCAAATGATGTCGGAGCTTTTCCGCCTGCTACACCAATGTTCTTTTTCTGTCCAAGTGTAATTTGAACTATATCTGTGGTTTTATCTCCATCGAATCTATCAAATTCAGTACCACGGAATGCAATGATTACATCGTCATACTGTTTTTTACCAGGCTTATACTTATTTGCAGGTACTACAGCGATTGCTTGTAATCCATTTTTTACTTTTGTTTTATCTGCATCAAATGTTTCTATAACTACCCATTTTTTATTATTTGACCCTTTTATTTCTTTTTCAATTTCTAAAACTCCGGGTTCATAAACTTGATCGGATAGTTCGAAATAATCTTCATCTGTGGCAATTGGATTTTTTTTCAATTCACTCATATGTTTCAACTCATTTCATGGTATATTTTAAATATATTCAAACACAAGGGGATTTTAAATGAAAAAGAAATTGGTGATTGTTTTATCCATTATTTGTATTATAGCAGGAGGATATTTTACTATGGAATACTTAAAACAAAAAGAAAAAGAAGAAAAGTTTTGGAAAGTACAAGAGGCACGAGTAGAAAAGTATATTCACTATAATATTAAAGATGTAAAATCTATTACATTTACAGAAAATAAGATAAGTCCAATGGGAGTTCCTCATATAAAAGGTTATATAAATAATAATAAAGAATTAGATTTTATAGCTAGTATAAGTACAACTGAAAACTTTGAAGACAAATTTACGCGTTCTGGGAAATTAGGAAAACTTATAAAAGATCCTGAAAAATCAGTATCTGAAATTGAAAAAGAAGAGAAAGAAAAGAAACAAGAGTAGTTTTTAGACTATTATTGTCCTCTGTATCCTATTTTAAGAAGAGTGCATTGATAATTATTTAAAAGGTGATTTTCTATGAAGAAAATAATGATTTTGATTGTATCTGCTGTGGTGATCATAGCAGGAGGATATTTTACTATGGAATACTTAAAACAAAAAGAAAAAGAAGAAAAGTTTTGGAAAGTACAAGAGGCACGAGTAGAAAAGTATATTCATTATAATATCGAAGGTGTAAAATCTATTACGTTTACAAAAAAAGATGTAAGTCCAATGGGAGTTCCTTCTGTAGAAGGATATATAAATAATGATAAGGAATTATGGTTTGATGCAAGTATAAGTACTACAGATAAATTTGAGGATAAGTTTGGTTGTTCTGGGGAATTAGATAAAATGATTAAAAAACCAGCAAAATCAGTATCTGAAATTGAAAATGAAGAGAAGGAAAAGAAACAAGAGTAGTCTCTTTAACTACTCTTGTTTCTTTATTCTAGGGGTACCGCCCATCACCGTTAAGCTCACAGAACAGGTTGCTCTTAAAATGAACTTCATTGCTATAAAAGACTCTAATTTTTCGTTTTGGGGCAAATATTATATAAAATAATAGCTATCTCTGAATCACTAGTTTCAAAAAGCCTTCATGCAATGATGATTGCATGAAGGCTTTTGATGTTTTCTTATTTTTTTGTCTCGTTGACCCATGTAATAATGTCCTGGATGACGTATTCGGGAACGTTAGCAGGGATTTCATATTCACTAGGGAGGCTTAATTCCCCGTCACCCTCCGTGAAGAAATGATTCAATTTCGGATATTTTTTGAACTGAACATTCCCGCGGTTTGAAAGTCCTTTCTGCCATTTTGTATATTCATCTTTTACTGTTACTTGATAATCACGTGCTCCTTGCAGAATGAGTAAAGGCTCTTTTCTTAATTTTGCCTCTTCAACTGGACGCCACCTAGAAACATCATACATAAAATGAGGTGACCCAAAATTGTAGCCAGCTGGAGGATGGTCAGGATTGAAAGTAGGATCCTGAATAAAAGCAGCCTGTCTTTTTAGTTCATCGATTTCTTCCTTTGGTTTCCCAAGGTATTGATACTGATCAATGGAAATTTCAGTCAAAGGGCGTGCAGGTGGTGCGAGTAAGATGCTTCCTCGGACAAGTGAGGAAGGTGCTTTGCTTAGTATACGTGGCATTGTGCCAGCTCCTAGGCTATGTCCAAGAATGAAAATATTATTTGGATCAATGCCTTCCTGCTGCGCTGCTGATTTTGCTGCAAATATAGCATCATCTGTAGTATCACGGTCTAACGTAACAGGTTCTGTACTCATCTTTAATGTATGTTCTAAGGTGCGTTTTTCATAGCGCAACACTGCAATTCCTTTGGATGAAAGGCCCACTGCAATGTCTCGTAAGATTTTTGTTCCCATATATGTGCTATCGCGATCATGGATGCCAGCACCATGAACAAGAACAACTACGGGCAGCTTTTCACCACGCTTATGTTTCGGAATTGTTAATGTGGCTGGTAACGGATAGGTAGAATTTCCAATGACGATTTCACGTTCTTGATAGGAATCAGGTTGATCATAGCTAGGATGGGGGATGGTAAAATATTCCTCAGGTGACCTTTCTCCAACTTCATCTACTTTCCCGCCAGGTGTGAATTTAAGGAGTAGCGGTATGGTAGTTCCTTCGGTAGCTGCTGGAATTTCTACCGTCTGATGGACCAAGTTTCGTTCTTTTATCACGGGGGTTCCCATGCTTTTTATCCTGCTCCAGCCACTTTGTGTCCACCAGTTTTGTAATGTGGTTGCTGTAAACTTGGATTGAAAAGCAGTAGACGTCAACTGTATTGCCTCTGCATACTTACCTTGCTGGAGATATTCAAAAAATAATGATGTACGCTCCGTTAAAGAGACTAGTTTCTTTTCAGCAGATTGTTCCTCATGTGTATCTGCGTGAATAGTTGTTGTAAGCGGGAAAGATGAAACACCTAAAGAAAAGAGTAGGGTAAATGTAAGGACTGATTTTTGTATTTTCTTTTTTTTATTCATGTTTTAACCTCCAATATGTGATGGTAAAAAACAGGTATGGTAATTAGAATTCTGGTACGAAAACTTCAAAATATTTGCAAGCAATCTCCAAAGCTTGGACATACTAATATTATTATTCTAAAAAAATGTAGATTTCTTCTCTTGTTACATGCATATTAATCCCAGAAATAATCTTTTTTCCTTCACTTTATATTTTGATTATACGAAGCAAAGCTCTCGTTTTTCTTACTTGATACTTACAAATTCCTTAAGTAGAGGATATTTTAAAATTTTGGCTGTATGAATATGTAGCGGTACTCCTATGTTAAGAGATAGCTTAAGGACCGAGGATTATATTGTTTTTATAAAGAGTTGATGTTATGTTTGTTTTGTAACATATGGTGTTTTATGCATGTAGGAGGATTTATTGAAGAAATTATTAATATTGTTTTTATTAGCTACATTTTGTCTACAGATTACAGGATGTTCTAATAATATGGGTACACTAAGGGAGAAGTCTAAAACTTTAACAACTGTGAAGTCTAAACGCATCAATAAAGGGTGGTACAAACATATGTAATAGTTTGTATCACCCTTTGTTGATGTTAGAAGTCATAAGGAAAAGGTTGATAGTTAGATATTTTTCATAAAGAAAAGACACCCATATAAGAGTGTCCTTTCTAATAGTTTTTTAGCAGAAGCAACTGCATCCGATAATGATTAATAGTATAAAGAGTACAACAAGCAAAGCAAATCCTCCAGCAAAACCACAGCCTTCTCCGCAACTACCACCATAGCCCATAATAGTTCCTCCTTTAGGTAAGAGGATTAAAACTAAGGTTCATTCATGTATTTTAACGGGTTCACTTTACTTTATGTTTTTAAGAATGAATGGAGCAGGTCCTTTTTTATTTTATCGAAAGTAAACTTTTAGCCAGCAGTTTATTTTCCTACTATTGATTTTTATACGTATTTGGTGAAAAATCAAGGAGCTGCAAAAAAATACTATACCGAAAGTTCGGTATAGTAATGTGCATATCAAAGATCCCACTTTGGTATATCTCCGAAAGAGTCATAAAAATCTATGTTTTTTAATTCAGTTGCAAACTACAAAACTTTTTTTGAAAGAAATGTACATACAAATTATATTTTATTCCATAACTCTCTAACTTTTGTTCATGGTAGTCTGATATTGAAAAAATATAATATTTGGTACGACATCACTTTGTTTTTTTATAAAGTTTTGTAATTAAACTATAATATTGTATTTTTTTTGTATTATTGAAATTAGTAATAATAAAATGTATTATTGAAAAGCACAATTTATAATTCAAGTAATCAGGACTATGCGCCCATTATAATTTGAACATTCAGAAATTATAATATTGTCTAAAAATGAGGTGAGATTCATAGAAACAGTACATATTAAATGGTATGGAATGTATAGTATAAATGATTTTTATAATAGGGAAGAAGCTTCTAAGAAGGGGATATTTGCAATCTCTAGAGTATGTGCTAAGAGTGTAACATTGCTATATATAGGACAAACCAAAAGAAGCTTTATACAAAAGATAAGGGAACTTAATAAGGAGTGGCCTTTCGATGAGAGCGAATTAAAGATTACATTAGGAATAATAGAATTTCCTAGTGGTGAAATTTACTCTGAAAAGAAGGTAAAAGAGATAAAATCCCTTTTGATTTTACGACATACCCCATTAGAAAACGAAACATCTTTATTATACTATAGAGGGAAATTTAATTTAAAAATTATAAATAAGGGAAGAAGAGGTTTAATTGTTAAAAAGCTTTCTACAGGAGATCTAATATGGACATAATTGGAATCACCTTTGAATAAAATTGAAAGTTTCTTAAGTGCAGAAGCTTATCTATTTTTAATGTATTAAACTATTTTGAATAACATATGTCAGATACTTGAAAAAACACAAATTTTATTATGATATGAAATCCTGTATGGAAAGTGTAGTTTATTTCTATTGTTTAATAAAAATATTAAGAATTTTAGGGATAATACATAAAGAGTAGAGGAGAAAGTAAACACGGAGGTTTGAAGAATGGGACAAGTAAGCAGATTTCAAGAAAAACAACAGAATCGTCGTCAAAAGGCAATTTTTAATATTGCATTTACTTTGGTATTAGTGACAGTTGGTATAGTGACATACCAATTGTTTACCCCTTCTAATACATCAACGAAAGCAATTGCTCAAGAAAAGAAAGTAACAAAGATAGAAGAGAAGAAAACTGAAGATAAAGAAACAGCAAAGATAGAAGAGAAGAAAACTGAAGATAAAGAAACAGCAAAGATAGAAGAGAAGAAAACTGAAGATAAAGAAACAGCAAAGATAGAAGAGAAGAAAACTGAAGATAAAGAGGCAGCACAGCTAGAAGAGAAATCAAAAACAGAAAAATCGGTAAAAACGAACGGAACTGAAAATAATGAGGAAGAAAAAACGGCATCTCAAGAAAAGGGTTCTCAAACTAATCCTTCTTGGAAGCCAATTGGTACCGAGCAAGGAGCAAAACCTGAAATGAAATTTAAAGAAGGAACAGTAGATTGGAGTGAGATGAAAAAAGCAATTTCTTATGCTGTTGATGTTCCAGAGAGCCAATTGATTTTCGATTTTATTGGGAATAATGGTAATAATAAAGCCTACGGTAATATACGAGATAAGCAAAATAATAAAAAATATAAGGTTAATATTGATTGGGTAGAAAATCAGGGGTGGAAACCAGTATCTGTACAAGTGGTAAGATAAATAATAGAAATGTAATGATGTAAATCAGCTGTCCATATGGACAGCTGATTATTTTTTTGCTTAGCGTATTTTTTTGAAAATGCTGGTGGTACCTCGTTGAGAAACATGAATTAAATCTATATTTTGTTTTATTTACCTCACTACTTTATCCATAACTTCTTTATATTTATAATAGTAATTAGTTTCAAATAAATAGTTGTAGGGAAGAAAATGTTCCTTGTAAGTAGTAAGCATCCTTTACAATTTTAATTTATAATTATTTATAAAAAAGAAAAGACACCCTAAGGTGCCTTCTTTCGACTTGAACCATCTTAATTTTAATAATATATTGGACTCCCATCCAAATATTATTTTACCATGTTAAATTGTTTTATTCATTGAGAAATATAGTTTCATTTTATATTTAAAAGAATTCTATAGGCTAGAACCACCTATTAATTAGGGGGAACTGACATGTTAAGCTAATATTATAGTACTTCTAGAACGGAAATTTTTTTTAATATGTATACGAGCCACATACCAAAAAAAAAGACACTCTCAAGAGTGCCTCTCCTTAGCAGCCGAATCCGCCGCCCCAACAGCTAGCGCCAACGATGATTAATAAGATGAAGAGCACAACAAGTAAGGCAAATCCGCCGCCGAAACCACAGCCTCCACCACAACTACCGCCATAGCCCATATTAACTCCTCCTTCCATAAAGACCATTTATTAATGGATTTAATTTAATTTATGTTTTTAAGGATGAATGGAGCAGGTCCTTAAAAAAATAAAAGGATTTTAGAAGTTAAAAAGAGTTGACGACCTTATTTTTGTCACCGGTATCCCGCCTTCTACATATTGTATTTTATTCTGTGTATTGGGGGAAGGAGGATCTTATGGCTAATTCTGAGATGATTTTACGTTTACTTACGGATTTAAAGATTGAACAACAATTGCTGAAAGAACAGTTAGAGAAAATGCAAACAGCTGTGACTATTCTTGAAGAAAAATCAGTGACGCTTAAAGAAAAACCAGCGACGCTTAAAGAAAAAACAATGACTCCTGAAGAAAAACCATCTGTTACAAAGCAAAGAGCTTTTTCTGGACGCCCAACATCTTTTCGTGATTGGAGAGCATCTAGTCAAAAAAATTAGGGAATGTTATGTGAAATGATAAATAAAAAAGTACAGTCTGCTGTAGAAAAGACTGTACTTTTTTATGTTAGTAGAGAATGTTAAGGGAGACGTATTTATTTTGCCTATTCCAATTCCACTTTTAATTGGAGCTCTTTATCTAACTTATCATTATTAAATTTTAAAGTTAATCCTCGCGTGTTTTTCGGTACATCGAATACAATGTTTCCGTCCGAATGTTCATCAGGGTTAACAATACCAAATTTAAATGTAGACGTATTTGCATCTTTAAGTACGGATTGATATTCATTAGAAATGTGATATTCTCTTCCAAATTCATCAATTAATTTAAAGTCGTTAATATCTAGTGTAATGGGTTCTTCTTTACGATTATAAACTGCGATGTCTAATACTTTAAAGACACCTTGTGCTTTAACTTCTCCAGTCCCTATAACATCTAATGACTCGGCAGATCCCATTGACATGTATACATCAGAGGAATCTACATTGGTAGGAAGTTCTTTTTGCGAATCCTTGCTGCTAAGTTTGTCATTCTCTGTTTTTTTAGAAGTCGCCTGCTCATTTTTCGCAGGCGCATCATGTGAACCGCAAGCTGATACTCCAAACAAGAATGTGCTACATAATAATGAGGCTAATAACTTTTTGTTCATCGTTTCTTCCTTCCAAAATAGAAGCACTTTAATGAGTGCTATATATTTGTCTTTATATGTATTACATTTTATATCTTATTATATTAATTTTGGAAGGAAAAGGGAAAATGTTGTGCATTTCTCTGATTCGAGTTATTTATCCGTCTAAAAGTTGAAATTAAAATGAGCCCCATAAATGATAAACCATTCCACTAACAAAAAACACTAATCCTAAAAATAAAACAATTAAAGCAAGTATTCCATTTTTATTATGTTCCATAAAATTAGCTCCTTTTTCATTTACTTACATACAAAAAGCCTTTAGTCGTAATTATGGCTAAAGGCTGTGGTCATTATACTTTTGTGGTCAATATTACTTTATTTAGCTGTATCTGAGTAATATTCCTCAGCACGAAACTCTTTAATAAGTGATATTTCATTTGTATCTGGATTAAACTTAAATATTTTAATTTGATTTGATTCGTCTTTGTATGCAAATGTATTCTCACCAACTTGGGTCATATTGCTGGTGTTTAAGATAGGATCGCTACCGTGATCAGTAATTTCTACAGTTTTCTCCCGGTCCCAAAACGCAATGACAATAATCAAAATGATAAGACATACCCGTATAAAACGTAATTCTCTTGCAACAGGATGTTCCATCTGTTAGTCTCCTTTACTGTTTGATAGAGTCTGTTTATAAAAGAGATAATTCCTAGGAATATAAATAAAAAAGACACCGTAAAGTGTCTTTTTTATTTTAGTTATGCGCATTACTTAATAAGACGCTAGTTCCTCAGTCTGGCTATGAGTAACTATGTAGGGTAATTCCATTATAACATTTTAACCAGTAATGGGTCTATATGGAATTTTGTTGATTTTCTTTTTGATTATTCAGAATGACTTGCCAAGTATTTGGATGAGGAAAGCAGTGAGACAGAAGCGACTAAACATGTTTTAGAAGAGTGTCTTCTTTTTTGTATCATTGTGAGTAAAGTGTAGAGTTATATTTCCCTTTACACAAACATAACGGTATAATATAGTTAAGTTAAGTAAACTTAACTATTAAGCAAAACGAAATAAAAGCATGGAGGATGCTATGACTAGAACGTATAAAGAAGTAATTAATGAAATGAATCGAGCCTATACGGAACTCTATATTTTACTATTTCAAGATTTAAAGGATGAGTTCGGTCTTACTGGGCAGCAAGAGAGCATGTTATTTCATATTCATTTAAATGAAAACACGACAGCAAATAACATTGCGAGTACGTTTAATATAACGAAAAGTGCTGTGAGCCAAGTTTTATCGAAATTGGAAAAGCAACAGATGATTTCGAAACAAGTGAATCCTAACAATAAAAGGGAGTATTTCCTTACGATCGGTCCAAACGGTAGTAAATATATCGAAAGATTGTCTGAGTTAGATGATGTATTGATCGAGAAATATTTCTCGAAAATTGATATTGGAGCGTTGCAGCAAATGACTGATACGTTAACGAAAATAAATAAAGTGATATTGGAAGAAAAGCAGAAGGATCTTGAGTCTAATGAGTAAGAATGAAGATGAAGCAATTAGTAGAAAGGAGGAGAAGCGTGTGATGAGTTACATACCAAATATGATTACGATAGCAAATTTTGTGTGTGGGCTTTTGGCTATTCACGCTGTTTTCGTTCACGATATGCATGGTGCAGTTATGTTCATTATTACAGGTATGGTATTTGATCTGTTTGATGGTATGGTCGCTCGGAAACTAGATGCTGCTTCGGAAATAGGCGGAGAGTTAGACTCATTTGCGGATTTAGTGACCTTCGGTGTGGCACCATCTATTCTTGCCTATAGTGTCGCTTTAAAAGATTTGCAGTTTATCGGGATGATATGTGCGCTCGCTTATAGTATTTGCGGAATGCTGCGGCTTGCTAGATTTAACACGCAACAAAGCAAACTCCCAACATTCATCGGAATGCCCATTCCATTTGCGGCAATGTGTCTCCTCATTTTATGCCTCCTAAATAACCCAGTTTCCGTGGCATTTGGCACATGCGTACTCGCTTATTTAATGGTGAGCAAAATCAAATTCCCTCATTTTAAAAAAGATATATCGGAAAGCTTGAAGTCCGAAAGATGGGATTAATAGGAAAGATAAGGAGCATAATATGATTCGTATGGCATTAAGATCATTCAACATACAAATATATTGTTTATTAGGCGTGATGTTATTGGGATGGTTGCTGACACCTTTTCCAGCTCAGTTTGTAGGGATAAGCATCGGCCTTTTAGTGAGTATGTACTGCGCCTGGATTTTAGGAAGGCGTATCGAAAAGTTCGGAAATAGCATCGTAAAAAAAGAAAAAGCACCAATGCTCGGCATGATGAATCGGTTTGCAGCCGCCATACTCGGTGCGATTATTATGTATGAAATTGAACACAGTGAGTACATGTGGACATTTGCAGCTGGAATTATGGGTGGGTATTTCCTGATTATTATTAATTTGGGCTATTACAGTATGAGGGATGAGAAGAAATAAAGTGCTGTGTAAATAACTAATTTGGATGATTTGAATGTAAAAGCCTCAAAACTTTCTTTTCTAGAGAGCTTTTTATTACAAAGAAAAGACACCCATATAAGAGTGTCTTTTCCAATAGTTTTTTAGCAGAAGCAAGAAGCTCCAACAATGATTAATAAAATAAACAATACAACTAGTAAAGCAAAGCCGCCGCCACAACCACTACTACAACTACCACCAAATCCCATAATAGTTCCTCCTTTAATAAGAGGGGAAAACAAGGGGTCACTCATGTATTTTAATGGATTCAACTTACTTTATGTTTTTTACACAATAATTGAGCAGGTCCATTTGCAAATAAAGAAAAGACACCCTAAGGTGCCTTCCTCCGACTTGAACCATCTTAATTTTAATAATATTGGACTCCTGTCCGAATATTATTTTACCATGTTAAGTTGTTTTGTAAAATGTTCCATATCGATAATTGCAATAAACGTTTTAGTTTTGGAGTTATGTATCTGTCTAAACGTTGAAATTAATAAAAGTCCGATTGGTGAGGGCTGATTAAAGTTTCACTTTATCGAATTTGGAACTGAAAATGTACTAGCTTGATAATGAAGCCTGGCTATTAGAATTGAAAAATTTTAGTTTTATTATAATTAATAGAAATGAGAGTAGTGTGAATATAAAGCCGCTCCAAATAAGCTGGTGAATACCTAAGTTTGAAATGAACCAGCCTCCAATAGTGGTTCCTAAAGTAATTCCGAGATTTGAGAACGAAACGAATAGACTGTTACCAAATTCAGGTGCTTCTTTAGCTTCACTTATTAACCATGTTTGACCAACAATTAATCCACCAGCATGTACGATTCCCCAAATGAATACTATAAAAATCATTGGAACAAGGTAGGAACCTAAATAATAAACCAATATGTAAACAATAGAATATAGAATAGGGAATGATATTACAGTGTTTATTATGCTTTTTTGCAGGAGACCACCAAATAAATGATTACCTAAAATCATAACTATACCAAATATGAATAGCATGATACTGATGAGAGATCCATTCATGGAAGTTACTTTTGCAAGGTACTCGGCGAAGTAGCTGTATACGGAAAACATGGCTGCAAAAAGGAATGTGACGGTTAAAATATTTAACCATAATCCTGGTTTGCCGAGTATACGAATTTGTTTGCCGAAAGACATTTTTTCTTTAACAGGCATAGAAGGAAGTAGGAGTAGTATTCCAATGAATGCAAGATTGTTAACGAATGCTCCGAATAAGAAAGCCATTTCGAGTGAAAATTGGTCTGCAAGGTAAGAGGTTAGTGGTATACCTAAAGCGAAACCAACAGTAATTCCCATGAAAACTTTTGTAACTGCTTGACCGCTCTTTTCTGGAGGGACAAGTTTAGCAGCTGTTACAAGAGCGATTGAAAAGAAGAGTGGATGAAGCGCTGCCGGTAAAATACGAAAAACAAGCATGACTTCAAATTGTGTTGTATAAGCGTAGATTAAATTTGAAATAACAAATGTGAAAATTGCTGTTAATAAAATTATTTTGCGATTAATACTAGAGACGAGCAGAATTAAAAACGGACCAGAAATAGCAACAACTAGTGCAAATATACTTACTAAAAATCCAGCTTGTGTAGTTGAAATTCCGAACTTTTCAGTGATTTGTGGTAATACGCCGACAATACCCATCTCGGTAGTAATAATTCCGAACACACCTATTGCGAGTGTCAGAATAAGTAAAGGATTTACTTTTTTCATTTATAAAACTCTCCATTCGTATCAGTATTTTGAAAGTAAATTCATTAACAAAGAAGCATTATTATAAGCATGATTGGATGCCAATATTATCAGGAGTATGTAATCTGAAATACAATAACAGATATCTAAATAACTAGATATGATATATTAAAAAAATTTCTCCTTTCGATGTTTCTTGCTTTTACAGGCAGTGCAATTTATAAGAAGTCATTGGATACCTGTAAAAAAGCAGAATGTGTGAAAGCTAATAATCAATTAGTATGCTGATTGATTATTAGCTTTCATTTTATAATTCGTTTTGGACGTATTCAGAAAACTCTCGTATTGTTTTTTCATTTCGACGATAGTAGGTCCATTTTCCAATTCGGTCAGACTCTAGTAAGCCTGCTTTTTTCATAGTTAATAAATAACTAGAAATAACCGATTGAGCTAAGCCAGTTTTAAGCTGGATATCTCCTACACATACTCCAACTTGAAAGTTAAGGTCTTGTTCTAGGTAAGGTTTTTCGTCGAAATGGTTTTCTGGATTTTTTAACCATGATAAAATTTGACATCTTGTTTCATTTGACAATGCTTTATAAATTAATAAAGGTTCCATAAGGATATTATATCTACTTTTATAGATTTGTAAATGGGTTTTAGTGATTTTAAGGGAGGAAGGTATAGTTGATCCCCTTGAATAGGAATAAGATGCTCTTGATTTGTACCCTTTGTAAAGGACATTATAAAAAAAATCGGTAACCTAAAAAAGATGATTTCTGTATGCAAACAGGAGTCATCTTCTGTACATTCTATTGATAGCAAGAGTGATTATAGTACGTCATATATTTCTTAATTTCATGTTTTAACTGAACAAACGATTCACATGATTTTATATATGCTTCATCGGTTAAAGTATTACGAGGATTACGTGCAAAAATGATAATATTGTTAAGTGTAAGCATACTGTTGCCTAGCTATCAATGGTGGATTCCTAAGAAGAGTAATAATAAAACCCAACTGAAGATTTAAGAAAAATTTTATGTTTACCCCACTTTTTATTTTAAAAGTTTCTCCTATCCTATAAACAACAAAGTCATAGATGAAATTGTAAAGTTAGGGGATTCTACATGGATACAGGAGTTTTGATGAGTTATTTGTATACTTATTTTTTTACTATTATGTTTTGTATTGTGTTTCAAATTGGATTTTATTTTAAAGCGAAAAGAACTATATCTATTCTGCATTTTTTGTGGGTATATGTTTTTCTATTCTACCTTTCGCTAGTGTATAGGGTGACGCAGATCGCGACTGTATGGGATATAAGTAGATATGAAACGTGGATTCGTGTAAGTCAAATCAACTTGACTCTATTTGATACGGCAGGTAGTACGACGTATCTTTTGAACATTGTACTGTTTATGCCATTAGGTTTTTTATTACCGACTATTTGGTCGCAGTTTAGAAAAATGAAAAACACCGTATGTGCGGGATTCTTTTTTTCATTGGCAATTGAGTTAAACCAATTATTAAATAATAGAATTACAGATATTGATGATGTATTTACGAATACCCTTGGGGCAATTGTGGGGTATGTAATATATAGAGTTTTATTTAAAATGTTTAAAATGATATGTAAAAGAGAGGAAAAAAGGCTTGATACGAACTCTTCTTTAGTTATAAAATACGAGGCTGTTTTTTGTTTAGTTTTTTCATTTGTAGGTGCGATGTTCATTTATTATCCTGGAGACATGTAAGCCGGCGATCTATTCTAGTTCTTCTCGCTTATACACGGTAAAATATGAATTGTTCATCCTTTTTTCTAACTTAATAGATACAGTTTATGTATGACATGATAGGCAGGTGTAAATGTGTTAAATGTTCAATTATCTCAATACTTACTAAAAGAGTCTAAACCAGCTCTTCATACAGATGAAAAACGAGTGTATATGTTAAAAGATGGAGGGCAATCACCGTATCCTATTTATTTAAATCACCCTATTATGATAGGAGTGGGAACGAATTTGAATCAGCATACAGGATTTGAAGAAATCATTAAAGGATTTATAGGCGCACATAACAAATTTCCTATGTATATGTTATTTGAAACTTATTTATGTAGAGACTTTATTGAAGGGTTTTTAGAAGAGAATAAACTTCATTTTGAGCTAGTTTTTACTAATAAGAAAAAGGATACGAACTTTTTTAAAGTGTGCATTACCAATAGTGATGATATAACCACACTTATGAAGTATTTCTTCCAATCAGCACAAGATTCTCTCTATACGCTATTAAGCTATTCAGCAGACTGTAAGATTATCAGTAATCGTACTGGTGGGATTGAAATAAAAGCGGACAGTTTCTATCCAAGCTTTTCATTTATGTATGATGCGCAAGAATTATTTATTATTGGTGGAGAAGAAAAATGGTCTGATATCCATTATATAAAAAGATTTTTCCATCTTGAGCAGATTACAGATGAGCTAATTATTGATTTAAGAAAATGAGAGACGAGAGAGAATAAATGAAAAAACCCTCAAGTATAGAACGACATACTTGAGGGTTTTTATGTATGAAGAAGGGCCTTGTATCATATATTTTATTCGTCGTTGCATGTAAGTCATTCGGTTTATAAAAACAATGTGCTAAAGAGATCAGTAAAGAAGGCTTTTCTATTTTTCCCGAGAATGAAAAGAAATATATAATCTAATTTTCGTGAATGTAATGAGGAGGCAGTAAAATTTGAACAGAAAAATTTGGTTTGTATTTACTTTTTTTGCTCTTTTAGTAGCTAGTTATATTGTTGTCCAGTATTTTATTATGGATGGATTTCAAACAGGACTTGTAAAAGCGAAGCTTATGTTTGGATCTAAATTAAGTGCGTTCTGGTATATGATGCTATTTATGCATATTACAACTAGTATAGTAGCATTAGTAATTGGCCCGTTTACATTATCCACTAAATTTAGAGAAAGGAATATCAACCGTCATCGAATAATTGGGAGAATCTATATGGTTGGTATATTATTAGGAGGCTTTTCTGGACTATATTTATCCTTTTATGCTACGGGAGGATTGGTAGCGAAGCTAGGTTTCGGTTTGTTATCTGTATTTTGGCTAACATCAGCATATCAAGCATTAAATAGAGTTAAGAATAAAAAAATTAAAGACCATCGGAATTGGATGATTAGAAATTATTCTTTAACCTTTGGAGCAGTTACATTAAGAATTTGGCTACCGTTGTTTATCGTTCTATTTGGAATAGAGCGTTTTGAACTTAGTTACGCTATTATTGCTTGGTTAGCGTGGGTACCCAATTTAATTGTTGCAGAATTATTCATAAGAAAAAGACTTAATAAAGGAAAATACAAAGGAAATGAGGATTTACATTTTTAATGTAAATTTGCTGTAATATTGAGGGCAGAATTCTTCAGTAATTGAATTTTTAAATAGCTGGATTTCGTTTGTAGATTCAAAAATCCGCTAATTTTATTGAATAAATAGAAAATACTTTCTTTTTTCGTTTATTTAATTTAATATCAATAAGGGCACCAAAAAAATAGATAGAGGTGCTAAAATGTACGGTATTATTAATTATGAAGTGTTTTTACTAACAGGAATTTTATTGAATTTAATTCCTGGTGCAGACACCATGTACATTGTGGGGAGAAGTATTTCACAAGGTAGAAAAGCAGGTGTGTATTCTGTGTTTGGTATTATTACTGGTTCTTTAGTTCATACGTTGTTGGTTGCTTTTGGTTTATCTATTATACTTACAAAATCCATTGTGCTATTTAACACTATTAAGGTTATAGGTGTTATCTATCTTGTATATTTAGGGATTAAAATGATACTTGATAAGACGAATGTAGCTTTCCAGGCCTCGTCCAATAAATTGAACATTAGAAAAATATATATACAAGGGCTTTTAACAAGTCTTACGAATCCAAAAGTCTCTTTATTCTTTATTGCGTTTCTTCCGCAATTTATAGATACAAAGGCTTCAGGTCCTATGCCTTTTATCATTTTAGGACTTACTTTTACAGTAACTGGACTATTATGGTGTTTATTTGTTGCTTATTTTTCTTCATATGTTACAAAAAAATTAAGAGGAAACCAAAAGGTAGGAATGATTCTAAATAAGATAACAGGACTGATTTTTATTGGTATGGGGTTAAAGTTGCTTCAAACAAAAGCTCCTCAATAAACCTGAATAACATAAAAATGCCCCCTTTCAAGAGATGTAATCTTAGGTTTAGGCTAATTTCTACATACTAAAAAGTCCCTTTAACTTTGAAGGGACTTTTTGCTTGTTATTTTGAGTTATCTAAAAGTTTATTTCAAGGTGAGGATCGGTCTGCCCGTAAAAGCCCGATTGGTGAGGGCTGATTAAAGTTTCACTTTATTTGTATTACCAACTAGCAGTTTCCGTACTTTCCTTCAACCACTTCACCCAATCCAAATCTTCTACCTTAAGCAAACTGAGCGAAACACCTTTCATATCTAAAGAAGTTAACAGTGTACCAACTTTTACGAATGTGACTTGCAATCCTTCAAGTTCACACAAACGGCGAATGTCGTTTGCGAAAATGTATTGCTCCATTAATGGCGTTGCGCCGAGTCCGTTAATAAGGATGGCAAAGTTGTCGCCTTTTCTCCAGCGATAAATGCTTTTTAATTTGTTCATTAGTTCGATCGCTAATATTTCAGAAGAGGATAGTGCTTCTTTACGGTAACCTTTTTCTCCGTGAATGCCGACGCCATAAAAAACTTCATCTTCGTTTAATGTGAATGAAGCTTTTCCTTTCACTGGATCGTTTGCAGGTGAAAGTGCGACCCCTAATGTGTGTAAGTTTTTGATGACAGCTTGCCCAAGTGTTGTTAGTTCTTCTAAAGAGTGACCTGCAAGAGCGGCCGCACCAAGTATTTTTTGAACGAAAACAGTACCAGCGACGCCGCGTCTTCTTTTATTAAACGAAGCATCATCTTCAATTGAAACGTCATCATTTACGATGATGTGGTCAATTTGTCTTCCTTCTTCTTTGGCGATTAGTTCTGCAGCTAGAAAGTTTGCTACGTCATCTTTAAAGTTTTTAATGATGAATAAAATACTCTTATCTTTTGGCATGAGGCGAGTTGCCGCGACAATTTGTTCCACTGTAGGCGGAGTGAAAATACTTCCGTTTACTGCCGCCGTAAGCATACCTTTTCCTACATACCCAATGTCAGCAGGCTCATGTCCGCTACCACCGCCACTTATGATAACAACGTTTTGCTTCAGTTTCTCGATATCTTTTACATAAATGATGTTATTTGTTTCGTCGTAATTCACTTTGTCGTTATGTTCAAAATAAAAGCCATGCATCATATCTTGAACGATATGTTGTACATCATTCATAATCTTTTTCATTGCCTTTGCCACCCTTTAATTACTTTGCTGATTGCTCCAGTAATAGTAGTAATTGATTGTTTATCATATTTTTCATGAGAGAAGACATAATGGATGGATCTACTTCGCACTTGCTTTCAATCCAATCTTTTATCGTGCCAACGAAGCCGTGACTATAAAAGGAGGCAATCGTATTTTTTGTCTCATCAGAAAGGCTGAATCCACAGCTCACAGATAATTCATCAATAATCTTCATATATAAGTTTTTCGTATGCTCAAATAAATAGTGATTAAACGAGTTTTGCTCAATAACTTTAAAAGCATTTCGGTAAAATTTTTGATTTTCATAAAAGTAATCAAATAATAAATCAAAAATATTTTCCCATTTTTCATAATCGAGAAAGTCTATAATATTTTCTTTCGTTTCTTCTCTATAAATCCAGCTTAATAGTTCAAATTTATCTTTAAAATGATAATAAAAAGTTTGCCTACGCATTTGACAGTGTAACATAATATCGCTCACTGATATTTTATGAAACGACTCTGTTTCCATTAAATATTTCAATGAGTTCGCGATTATCTTTTTAGAAATTATAGAAGAGGTCATCTGAATCATCCCTAGAATGTTAGTAATATAAAAATCCTATCTATAAATGAGAGCGGTGTCTTTAGACAGATTGTCCATTTTGTCCGTTTACTATAAAACGCTTTCATTTTAACATGAGTAGTAAGAAGAAGATTTCAAATATATCACAATATATTAAAGGAATTGAGGGATAATCACAATGAAAAAGATTATAAACAAACCAGAAACATTAGTAATGGAAATGTGTAACGGAATGGTTATGGCTCACCCAGAGCTTGAACTTTTGAAAAAATATAAAGTTATTAAGAAGAAAGAAATGAACGAAAACAAAGTAACGTTAATTAGTGGCGGCGGTAGTGGCCATGAGCCGGCACATGCAGGATTAGTCGGAAAAGGAATGTTAGATGCGGCGGTGTGCGGAGATGTTTTTGCTTCTCCTTCACAAATTCAGGTATATCAAGCAATTAAAGAAACAGCTAGTAAAAAAGGTACGTTATTAATTATTAAAAATTATAGCGGCGATATTATGAATTTCAAAAACGGTGCGCATTTAGCGACGGAAGATGGAATTGAAGTCGACTACGTAAAAGTGGACGATGATATTGCGGTAGAAGATAGTCTGTATACAGTAGGACGCCGCGGCGTTGCAGGAGTTATTTTAGTTCATAAAATTGCCGGCGCAGCAGCGGAAGCAGGTATGGATTTAGGAGCGGTGAAAACTGTCGCAGAAAAAGCAGCGGTTAACGTGCGCACAATCGGTTTAGCGTTAACGTCTTGTACAGTTCCAGCGAGCGGATCACCTACTTTCACACTTGCGGAAGATGAAATGGAATACGGCGTAGGTATTCACGGCGAGCCAGGAATTAAGCGTGAAAAAATGTTGTCAGCAGATGAACTAGCGAACCGTATGACAAATGACCTTGTAAAAGATTTAGGAGTAAAAGATGGCGAGGAAATCGCACTTCTAGTTAACGGTTTTGGCGGAACACCACTGCAGGAACTTTACTTATTTAACAATGCAGTGACGCGAGAATTAGCTGCTAGAAACATTAAAATTAATAGAGTATTCGTCGGCAACTATATGACGAGTATCGATATGGCTGGTATGTCTTTAACTGTAATGAAATTAGATGATGAGTTAAAAACATTACTATCAAAAGAATGTAATACACCAGCGTTTAAAGTAGATGGACCAGTTGAAAGTTTAGAGTATGTAAATGTACTTGAAGAAACAGAAGAGAAGGAAGTTTCATTTGAACTAGAAACAGCAGAAGAACACGCTGTTATTAAAGATAATGTCATTACATTAAACAACATGATTTATCTCGTTGATAAAATGAGCGATATTATCATTAAAAATGAAGTGCCATTCTGTGAGTTAGACACGCACGCTGGTGACGGCGATTTCGGAATGAGTGTAGCAAAAGGATTTAAGCAATTAAAACGTGAGTGGCATTCTATTGTAGATCAAGAGAACGTAACAATCGGATCATTCCTTGACGGTTGCTCCATGATTATTATGGAACATTGCGGCGGCGCTTCTGGTCCAATTTGGGGCGGTGCATTCCGCGCAGCTAGTAAAGCAGCAGGCGAGAAGCGTGAGTTAACAGTGAAAGAATTCGCTGAAATACTGCAAGCAGCACTGCAAGGCATCCAATCGATCGGTGAAAGATCATTCGGCAGAGGAGCAGTAGTTGGTGACAAAACGCTTGTTGACGCACTTGCTCCATGTGTAGACTCTTGGTTAGATAGCGCCTCAAACGAAGTAGACGTAAAAACTGCCTTTGAAAAAGGTGCAGAAGCAGCGGTTAAAGGAGCAGAGTACACGAAAGAAATCGTAGCTCGCATGGGCCGCGCTGGTACAGTTGGCGAAAGAAGTTTAGGATACCCTGATGCAGGTGCACATGCACTTGGGGTTATCTTTACGGAGATTGCAGGTAGTTTGAAATAGGAATGAGAAAGTCCCTCTGTCTTAAGGCGGAGGGATTATTCTGTAGTTTTCCAGAATAATAGTATGTGTCTTTTTATATCACCAAAAACGACCGATTTTGGTGATACAGAAGGACATAAATCTTGTTTTTTGTTATGTCTTCATTTACAACGGTTTTCAAAGGAGATATTCTTAGTAAGAAATTATATTGAAAAGAGGTTTTGATTGTATATGATGAAGCTTATTAATCGCTAATTAAAATTCAAACGAATTTTATACTGTAAAAGGTCAAATTAAGGATAATTCCTTGATTTTATTTGTTATACCCTTTTACTAGTAGCGGTTAGAAGGCATTATATCTTATCAAAAAATTTCATGTTATTTCACGATATCTATTCTTTCGGGATAGGTGTATTTATAATAGACAGAAATTTGACCATGAGAAGATGTTTCTTCTTGTGGTCTTTTTTTTGTCGTTTTTTGATTCCGGAAGCATGTTTCTATGCCGTTACACCTATTATAAGGCGGTGATTAACGAAAACTTAGTAGTAGATTGTTGTAAGAAATATACACTCTTTTTAGGAAAATATAATAAAAAATGGAGGATTTATCATGAATGAATATCAATTAATTAGTGACTACAAGCAAAATGAAAAATATAAGGAAAGCTTTAATGACCTTGCAAAACATGTATTTGAATTGGATTTTAAAGGATGGTATGACAGGGGCTGTTGGAATGATAACTATATTTGCTATTCTTATGTGGATGGAGATAAAGTCATCGCAAATACATCTATTAATAAAATGAATGTAATCTCTAACGGTAAGGAATATAAAGCAATTCAATTGGGTACAGTGATGACACATCCGGATTATAGACATCAAGGTTTAGCGACTAAATTAATGAATCATATCATTAAAAAATACGAGAAGAATTATGATTTTATATACTTATTCGCGAATGATACGGTGTTAGAATTTTATCCTAAATTTGGTTTTGAAAAGGTGCAAGAAAGTAGCTTCAGCTTGAAGGTTTCAAATATGATACGTCAAATAGATAAAAAGTAAGATTTACGAAAGTTAGATGTTAATAATCAGGCTGATTTTGAGCTGATGAAGGAATATGAAGCCGAAAGAATTCCGGTGTCTTCTAGATTAGGTTTGAAAAATAGTAACATTATTCACTTTAATATATTAATTATTTTTTGTTGTCTTGTTAGTTAAAGGGGTACTTAGTACAAAAAATAACCGTAGATAGTAGCACGAACACTGTTCTTGTTATAATTAATTTTTTTCAGAGCGTCTATAATCCTCTTTTAAAAAATATATGTAAATATAATAAAAAACGAATGATTAATAGAAATATTCTATACCACTCGTTTTTTATCGGACTTCTTTTTATTGTACTTTTATTTTCTTTATGAGTTATTAGAAAAATAATTGTCTATATAAGTCTTTATTTTTTCAAAATTCTTTTCCATAAATAAGATTGCTGGTACTTCAATTATTGGAAGATTATTTTCATTATCAAAAGCTGGACACGGTTTGGGAACTACCAAATAGTCAACTGAGTTTTTATCCCTAATATAATTAATTGAAACATTATAATACTTAGAGAAATATTCCTTCAAATCATCCTGATTCCTTAAAAATGGTAGAGAAAATATTGAACCATAATTTATACCAGCGTCGACAATTAATACAAAGCATATTTTTTTCATGATACACCCTCCTCGTATAATAAGTTTTAAGTTAATAACTGTTCCTTGAAAATTAAATAGTTTTTATCTTCAAGAGCTACATCAAAAAATGATGTATGGGTAAAATTTAGTCTTGGATACTGGGGGATTTCCCTAGATAATGGAGGTATAGAAATGGATCCATCGGGAATATGCTTACTCCCCCTGTAGTTCGACCACGTTAAAAGACTGTGACCCAGACCAAAATGCACTGCATACGCACAAGCTGTATCGGTTTCCTTCATTTACCTCTCATAGTGGTGGGAGGGCAGCTAAAAAGAAGTCCTAGTGGAAGTTTTGGAAATTAGTACCATTTTTTTAATTAATACAAGTAAAAGAGACCTTATAGGGTATTTTACTGTTTTCGCTCACATGGATTGTCTTATACATCTAAGTTGTTTCTACATAAATATCTGTAATCTCACCTATTACTATATCTTTAAAAAATTTCCAACAGAACCAATAAACCGTTAAAAAAAATATTTAAAATAATAACAAATAGGTATAATAATTCCCACTATAGAAAATACAATACTTCCTAAATTAAATGCAGAAAGTTTCGCACGATGAACTTGAATTTCACCTAAATCTACCCCTCCACTAAAATGCTTATCCATAACTTTAGCGACGTTTTGTTGTTGATTAACAAAATAAGGTATTAGCCATATACAGCAGAACAAAATAATACTACCAAAAAAGAGTGTGTCAATAATTGAAGCTTTCCAATTTAATGAAGTAATGACTATGAGAACAAATTCTCCTACCATAACAATTATCATAGTTCCTACATATCTGGTTTTTTCAGAAACGTTTTTAAATACAGTCTCGTCCATAATTTTTTCTATTTTAGTCCATATTACACTGATTAACACGATTAGGCTAATTAAGAAAATAGTAAATAAAGCTTTAACTAAAAGATACTCAAACACTACTGACACCACCTAATAATTTCTAAATTAGAATATAAAGTTGATTTTTTTAACTCTATCAAAAGATTAAATTCAATAATCTATTAACTAGCTTATCGAAAAATTTATTGATTTAAAGATACAACGCTATATGTATTAGTTATATAGGATAAGATCTCCCAAAATTCCTTTTCTAATATATATATCTTCTAATCGTTGTTGGACTTCAATTGTCTAAATATTTTATTTAGCACTTTATATTAGTTAATGATTAGAATTTTCTGAATTAAAATTCCGTGATATTGTTAAGAAAATAATTATTATTATGATATCTCGATGTAATTGCTGCTAATGCTTTATCTTCAAGGGAAAATATAAGGTTTTCGTTACCATAATACTAATAACAACCTAACAAACTGAATATTTACCAGAAAATACTAAAATGTATCCCTCAGCAATTTACAGTATAATACACTTTTAGAAAAAAATCGAATATTTAAGTATTTCCTTATTAATAATATGAATTAATAGAATGTTTATATTATTATACGGATTAAAGATAGCTCAGCTGTGGTGATCTTTATTCATTTTTTCTAGAGTTTATATTAACTTAGCAAACTTTGTAACAGAACCATATATAAGAGCAAATATGATAAAAGCAATATCACAAGTTTTTTATTTTTTATACAGTAACCATTTGTTAGCCAATCCCTTCTCTTTATTCAGAATGTTCTGTTGTTTTTTATCGATTTACAATTAGAGGTTGAACTATTATATAATTTACAGAATTATGGTAATTTTTAGGTAAATAGAAGTAGTTGAGGAGGACGTAGTGATATGAGCACAAATATTTTAATGCATGAAGCAGTTATGCAACAACTTAATGATTTTTATCAAATGATGTTGTCGCAGCAAATTGAATAAGCATGAAAAAGTTAGTGATTATTTCGATGTATGTTACGAAGCGAAACAAAAACTACTAAGCAAAGGGGCGTTAAAATAATGAAGAAGCTTATATTAGCGACGTTAGGATTAGTGATAGTATTATCATTTAGTAACAATACAGGTGATACACAACATGCTCTAAAAAAGGAAGAAATTATACAATATTCACATGCTGATCATTTTTAATATCTCATTAACAAAGGGACTCCAATTATGGAGTCCCTTTGTTAATGAGATATTGCTTTAGTTTATCTAATTGTAATAATGTTTGTAAAAAGTGTAGATATTTTCTAAATTTGCAGAGGTAATTATTTGTTAATCTTTTAAAACATTGGCTTAGTAATACCGAGGGTTATTATAGATATATTAATCATATAATTTGTCCATATCAAAATGAACGTTTTTTGCATCTAATATATTGTAAATATATTTTATTTTGGAAGGATCTGATTATATGGCTCATAAATCTACTGGAGTGTTTCGAGTTCCAGTTTCTGAAAATGGGATTATTCCAACTGCTCTCAACATTATGTTAAACAATGATTCACGCTGCCATACTAGTAATGTAACGGTAACTGTTAAGAGAAGTCGAAACACCTTTTTCCCAACTCAAAATGAATTAGTTGAAATCTCTCGTACTTTTGTTTCTTTAGAACCAAACAGAACAACTAAGATTGTGTTGTTTACTCCAGAATTTCAAGTAGAAGATTTCCTTGATGTCATCATTAGTGGAAATAAAGAGGATGTTAAGGATGTTCTTGTATATTCTTTCTTAGCAGATTCAGTAGGTCACAATCTGCCATCTACTGTTTTCAGAAATGCAGAATACACTTTTGCTTGCTGACACTGTGATAATGTATTCTTTACTGTCGTATATCTGAATTGAAATGTTACAAGTAGCACTTCACGGCATACAATCTATCGGTGAAAGATCGTTCGGCAGAGGAGTGGTAGTTGGTGAAAGAAGTTTAGGATATCCAGATACACATGCGCTTAGGGTACCTTTACGGAAATTTTGGGTAGTTTGAAATAGAAATTAGAAGATCCCTTCTACCTTAAGGTGGAGGGGTTTTCTTAATATTATTTTTTGATATATATTGCTAAGTATGTTCCAATAATTCATTCTATTGTATTGAGAATAATGTCATCTACATCAAAAAAACGGCTTATAAAAGGAACTAGTATTTGAGGTGGGTTTATTAACGAATTTTATATATAGCATGAATGAAAATGAGATAAATAAAACAATATTCCCTATTATGTTTTTAAAAATTAATTGAGCAGGTCCTTGTAAAAATAAAGAAAAGACACCTAAAGGTGCCTTCCGCCGGCTTAAATTATTTTAATATTATCGATCTAAGTTTAAAAGCTATAAGGATTTTTTCTGTAGGATTTGTAAGTAGTTTTTATGAAATTATGAGTGTTTTTTATTTTGTATTTCAATAAGTTCATCTTGTACCATTTTTATATAATATTCTTTTTCTGTTAGTTCAAATATAAATAATGCTTTTTTCCAGTTATAAACAACATCTTCTACATTATGTTGTTTCATTTTTAATAAACACTGACCTTTTAAATAGAATAGTTCACCTAATAGGTATAAAGTATTTAGATTAATTGCTAATTTGATGCCCCTATCAATGTATTTTATTGCCTCTTCATGTTGATATGTGAAGTCTAAACATTTTGCTAAATTGAAAATGATTTTTAATTTAATTTCTTTATCTCTAGGAAGATCTAACTTATTAAAATTAGTTAAACATCTTTTTAATATCGTAATACTTTTTTCATATTCTTTGTTTTCTCCATGAAATATAGCCATTGTCTGCATAATATGTATTTCTCTTTCTGATAAAAAATCAGAATTGGTTAAAGTTAGTTTTAATGCATGATTTAAAAGAGTTAAAGCAGTTTTTGTTGATCTATTTACCTCAAATATAGCGATTGCTTCATGCCATATTAGAAATTGTTTCTCTTCTTTTGTTTGAAAATTATTTAAGTTTTTCTCTTTTTTTACTATTTCATAAAGTTCTTTATATTGTTTTTGCTTTAAGCAATCTTTTATTACGTATTTTACATTTTCTGTATATTTTAATCTTTTGTTTTGAGTTAGTGCAAATATATGATTCGGATCAATGCCAAGTCTTTCTGATAATTGATATAACAATATGCTAGATGGATAAATCACACCTTTTTCGATCTTGCTAATTTGACTTTGTGAACAAATTCCATGACATAATTCGGATTGAGATATATTTTTTTTAATTCTAAGTTCTTTAATGGTAATACCCAAATCGTTAAATTCCATTTTTCCACCTACTATTTAGCACTTTATTAATATAAGGACATTCTCTAACCTTAATGTAATGTAAAGTTAATATAGTTGCAATTATTGTTTTAAAGAGTTTATCGTTTCTATAAGATGGTGAGATTTTTTTATGTATAAAAAAGACACCCTAAGGTGCCTTCTTGCGATTTGCTCCATTGTAATATGGTATTGGATGCCAGTCCAATTATTATTTTACCATGTTAAATAGTTTCGGTTATTGAGAAAAAAGACAACTCATTATTTGAATGCAAAAAGTCCTAGGGGGACTAGGACTTTTTACTAGAATGAATATGATTTAAAAAAGGACTTATATAACGTAACATATGAATGTTTCGTAAATGTATCAAAAAAGTGAACAAAAGCGTTAATTTAAATAAAAAAAGCTCCGCGATAAAAGCTGCGGAGCTTCATAAGGTCGAGTTATGTCGTACTCACAAGGGATTTTAACATGAATGTTGTGGTGAAAATACTGGTAAATTTATCCCGTAAAACCCCCACTGATTAGAGTTTCACTTCATTCGAAGGAATTCATGTTTTATAAATTAGATTATGAGAGTTGATATTCTCCATATTGACCAGAAAAGAACTAAAAATTCTAGTGAAATTCCAAGTGTTCGTTTCCTAGTTTTTTGAAATTCTTTTATTAAATAGCCAACAGCACTAATTGCTATAAGAATGAAAAGAATAAGTTCGAGTGTAACTGGCATTTTATCTACTCCTAATACTGTAGTTTATTATATAAAGATTATAAGATGTTTTTGTGGCTAGTGGTGAAAAATTCAATAGAATTATTTCTAAATGGAGTAAATCTTTCAACGGACCAATCAAAGGTCAATACAAAAAGTGTTATACGATATACGCATGGAGAGTCGTGGGGCTAAAGAAATATTGGAGTATAAAGAGTTGTTAGATCAAAGGATTATTACCGAAGAAGAGTTCGAAGTGTAGAAAAAAGTAATTATTAGGTATATAGATGAAACGCTCAGATGAGCGTTTTTTTATTTATATATTCGCAAGTAAAATAACATAATATCACTATGAATCCTTATAACAATATGAATTTTTGCATATTTTAAAATTTAATATATCCCTTAAAAAGTTTTAATTGTATAATATATTTTGTCATATTTTTAGATTTTTCGACATAAACCAACAAAAATAGAGAGCGTATTGGGAGAAGACATTATGTATACAAAACTATTAAAATCAATTACATCATTATCACTTATTGGTGGTGCGTTGTTATATACAAATGGCAGCGATGTAAAAGCTGCTGAAGTGGGTGTTTTTTCTGATGTGCCGACATCACATTGGTCATATCCTGCGATTAAAGATTTAGCGAGTAAAAATATTATTTCCGGTTATGGAAATGGGATATTTGGTTTTGGAGATGTTGCGACAAGGGAGCAAGTTGCGGCTTTAATTTATCGAGTGTTAGTACCAAATAAACAAGGCGGCTCGTTTAGTAATGATGGAACTCGTTACGTATTAAAGGATGGGTCTACGTTTAAAAATCCTTACGGTGATATTAATCAAAGTTCTACAATGTTCCCAGAAGAGGTATTAACTTTAACAAATTTAGGAGTTTTTAAAGGTGATGAAAATGGCCAATTTAGACCGAAAGCTTCTGTGAATCGTGCAGAAATGGCACAAATTCTTACGAATGCTTTCCATCTTGCGGCAAAACAAAAACATACCTTTAAGGATGTTCCAAATCCATTTTGGGCAGAAAATGCAATTAGTGCGGTGCAGTCAAATGGAATCGCAGATGGCACAGGGAACGGGAATTTTGAACCGTATGGCACAGTAACACGTGAACAGTATGCGCAGTTTTTATATAAAACTTTGAAGTATAAAAATGCTGATGTGAAAGATACAGGAGATGCGGCATTATTAACAGCGTTTAAAGAGGAAGTACAAAAGCGTATTAATACATACGAGACAAATATTACACTGCCATATAAAACGAAAAATAATAATACAGACGAAGTGATGAATACACTTTTTAACGCATATAAAGAAGTGGCAAGTAAAAATGAGTATACAAATAATAATAGATCGAATGTTTCATATGGACTTTCTGGATCACCTGGAAATTATACGTTTACGCTTAAGATTACATATCGTGAAACGAAAGAACAGACGGAATATGTCATGAAACAAGCGAAAGCAATCGTTTCTTCTATCACTCAAGTTGGAATGGATGATCACGAAAAAGTGAAGGCGATTCATGATTACGTAGTAAAGCATGTTTCTTATGATACGTCTTATAAAGCTTACACAGCATATGAAGCACTTGTAAATCGTTCTGCGGTTTGCCAAGGTTACGCACTATTAACTTATCAATTATTAAAAGAAGCAGGAATTGAAAATCATTTCGTGACAGGAACTGGGGACGGACAACCTCATGCTTGGAATTTAGTGAAAATCGAAAACAAATGGTATCACCTTGATACAACATTCGATGATCCGGTTCCAGATGAGCAGGGCCGCGTAACGTATTCGTATTTCAATTTATCAGATGAACAAATCGCAAGAAATCATGAGTGGAACCGTGGAGACTATCCGCAAGCTACAACAAATTATTATAGTACACTGACAAATAAAATTGCGGCAGGTAGTACGAAAACGTCTGCATATCAGCAAATATTAAAAGATACAAAGTTAAACTATTTAGGAAATGAATATATTGCAAATAACTATACTGAATTAAAAAATAAAATGCAGCAGCGTTATAGTGCAAAGCCAGAAAAGATAGAAGTACTTTATAAGCAATCAATGAACGGTGCGCTGCAAGATGTGAAAAATGCAATTGGGGAAATCGGTTATCCGCAAGGGTCCAACCGTGTTTCTTATAAAGCGGAGTCGTATAATGCGAAAGAAGGGTATTCTTTAGTGACGATTACGTTTACGTATTAAAAACAACCTAGATCCTATAGGATCTAGGTTGTTTTTTATTATTCTTCGACAAGACATGACAATATAAAGATAAATTCTTTGCTACTATGAGATGAGAAATCTTACATTAAAAAAACTGTTTAAAATAACTAATACAGATAGGCGGAAAAAAATGAACCGAAAGTTACTAACGGTATTAACATGCGGTACATTGCTTATGGGAATGGCTGCTTGTAGCTCAAATGAGAAGGCTACAACTGAATCAAAACCTAAACAAGAAGAAAAGGTTCAGGAAAAACCGAAAGTTCAAACCATTCAAAAGCAGCAAAAAGATAGTTATGTAGTAAGTGAAGATGAACTCTCTAAAGCGGCACAGTCGATTGGTGAAATCCAAAACGAGCAAACTATAAATGATATGATGATACATATGTCTTTACAAAAACTCACATTCAGTAGGAATAATCTTCATGTTTCCGGTACCCGTGATGTAGGGCGATTGCAAATGACGAAAGAAAACATTCAATACTTAAAAAACAACTTAAATGTTATTAATAATGATGAAAGACCAAAATATGAATCTATTCTGAACAAATGGTATGATGGAGAGTTCGAATCTGTAGTTAAAGACTTTGAAGAAATTCATTATTTACGTTCAGGAAAAAAGCAAAGTATGGAGGGATCTAAACTAGCTAAAAAAACTGATAGTGATGAAAAAGAATTTATTCTCCATTTCTTTGGTCAAGAAGGATTGGATATCCATAATAAAGAGTGGAAACAGGGCGAGTTATAGAAGTAAAACTGAATTTCTCTTCACTAGGAAGTACAATGTTTTACGGAACAAAAAAATGATGAAATCCCCTTAAATATACTCTCATTGGGAGGTTGTCTATACTGAGATTCAATAGATACACAGTAATGCTTATCTTTCTAGCCATTGGCACAAATGCTGCATTATCTATGTGGATTAAGCAGGGACTTTTAGGTGTCATCAATGCTATTATCTTCTTGTTAACCGCTGCATGGACTACAAAAGGACCTCATACAGACGGCCAGCATAAATAAATTATTGTATTTCTCAATAAACAAAACAACTAAACATAGCTCAAGTCGGAGGAAGTCACCTTAGGGTATCTTTGCTTTTTTATAAAAAAAGAAAATTGTACGTTTAGACGCATTTTAAATACAAAATAACCGATTCCTTATACGTTAAGAAACCGGTTATTTATTCCCCCACTTTTTTAGAGGGCTTTTTCTTATAATGGTCTTAAATGATTGATTTAAGGTTATAAACTTAAATCATAAATAAAATATAGAGTAAAAACTATATACGAAATAAATGTAACGAAAACAAGGAAACATATAAACTGAGAATTAGATACATATTGTTCTATTCTTTTTTTCATGTTAATTCGTATTATTTTTCAAATGTGAAGTATCAATTGGAATTTGAGCTTTCCAAGAACCAATTACTTTTCCAATTCTAGTTATATTTACGTCTAAAGTAAGAGGCTGTTTAAAAACGTCTTTTTCTTCAGTAGTTATAACAAATGTAGCAACACCTTCAGGTCTATCATTATCACGAATGCCTATTTTATCTAACTTTTTACCTGCTGCCATAAGTTCAAAAGGAAGATAATCATCTGAATCATGGATAAATGATAGTCTCCCGTCATTTTTAATCTCAGGGTTTTCCTCTTGTTGCCCATCAATTTTACCATCACTCTCAAGATTTAATCCTGATGTATCAAATTCAAATGGTACTAAACTTCCGTCCGCTTTTTCCATTCTATAATGAACTGATATACGTGAATCTGCGATAAATACTTCTTTGAGATGTACAGTAATACCTTGATCTGTAATTTTTTCATCAATAGGAATATACTTACCATTCTTCATCATATCTTGTGTGATACCATTTTCATCTTTTATTCCTTCATTTACAACCTTATCGTTTGTAACTGCATTAGAAAAATACGAGGCAACATTTGTAGCCGCCACTTGTACTTGTGGAATCATTGCTGTTGTGAAAAGTGCTGCTGCAGCTACTGCTGTATAAATGAAACGCTTTGATTTTTTACTCATGTTTGTAAAGATTCCCTTCTTTTGTTGTTTTTTGTGATTTATATTAGAAACATTGTCTAACTTGGAACGACTTTCAAATGTTTTCCATGCTTGTTCTATATCAATTTTGATTTCTTGTGGTGAATTTGCAGACTCTTCATCTAGCATTACGTTTTCCCATTGATTTAATCTATTGATTTCTACTAATAAATCTTGGCATGCTTTACATGTATCTAGGTGCTTTGTAAATTCCTTTCTTATATCATGAGAAAGTTCTCCATCAATATATGTTTGAATAAATCCGATATCATAACATTTCATTTGTTATGCCTCCTCCATTTGTTTATAAATCTTGCGAAATTTCATTTTGGCTCGGACCAATAATGTTCCAATAGAAGATATTTCAATTTGAAGTACTTCTGCAATTTCTTTATATTGAAAACCAGAGAATTTCATTAGTAAAAGGGTTCGTTCTCGATCATTCATTTTATTTAGTATCGTTTGGACCTTTGTAATTTCTTCTTTTCTTATCCAATCATCGTCTAATGATGAAACATTTTGTACTTCATGGTATTGTATTTCTTTATCAATCTTCGCTTGCTGCCTTTTTTCAGATCGAAAATGGTTATAGGCTACATAAGTAGAAGATTTAATCAACCATCCAGGTATGTTTTCAATCCCTTTCCAATCACTACGATATAATTGTAAAAATACTTCTTGTGATAACTCTTCAGCGATAGATTGATCTTTAACGATCCAGATGATTTGTTTCACAGCGTAAGCATAGTACTGCTTAAATAAATCTTCAAAGGTCATATCAGAAGCATGACTTTCTTCATTTTCTATGGTTAACATGTTCGTTTAAACCTCACTTTCAATTTGATACCTGTATTATAGAGAAACCAGAAAAACGGATTTTGTGACAGTTTTTCTGGATATTTTTTATTATGTACTAAAAAAAGCATTCGTCTAATTAAAAGAGAAATGCAAAAAGGAAATGAAAACATAAAAACTATAACTCTTGCAGTAGTTGTCTATTAATGCACAAGAAAACAGTTAGTTTGTTGCCAAACTGTATCTAAACGTACAATTTCACTTCTTCTATTTTCATGAATATGTATAATTACATAAAATTTCAAAGAAAAAGAGAGTATACTTTCATATTGTGTAATAAAGATAAAGCCCGCCTACGGAAATAGGCGGGCTTTTTTTACTTATAAAGAAAAGACAACCTTTAAGGTGTCTTCCTTTTGAAATCTAGGTTGTCCAGTTTGTTTTACTTTGGTGCAATAGCAATATTGTTTGGAATAAAGTTTCACCATATTGCTATTAAACTAAAATATTAAGATTGCACTTAAACGAAATTTATAGCATCGAAGTTCATTTTGGAGGGGGAATGTAATACTACATTTTTAAAGTATTCGTTACACTTGAACCTCTGCACATTGCGTAGAGCTTTTTTCATGAAGAAAGGACACTCACGTGAGTGTCCTTTCGATAGTTTTTAGCAGAAGCAAGCAGCTCCAACGATGATTAATAAAATAAACAATACAACTAATAAAGCAAATCCTCCAGCGAAGCCACAGCCGCCACAACTACCACCAAAGCCCATAACAGTTCCTCCTTTAAATAGGAGGAGAAAAACAAAGGTTCACTCATGTGTTTTAACGGATTCCATTTACTTTATGCTTTTTACGAATAAATGGAGCAGGTCCTTTTTAAAATAGATTTATGCCGCTATTTTTCGGATAGTAAGACCCGGATTGGTGGGGGCTGATTAAAGTTTCATTTTATTCTTTAAGAGCGAATAAATGAAAAATAAAATATCTAATAATATAGATAGAAATCCGCTTTTATACCTTTCATTAAAATAATACTAGCATTATATATTATAAGGAATACTTGTCCTTAATTGTAAATGAAAGGGGGGAATTGATATGAGCTATGGCTATGGTCATCCTCCTGGAAGATGTCATAAACATCACAATGAAACTTTGTCAACGGGTGTATTACGTAGACATTCCGCTACGTTATTTCTTACTGTTGAAGCTATGAATGTTGATCCAGATGATACTCGTAGAGTAACAGTTGAAATGTTTGATTGGTCATCTGGTTCTCCGGTATTGTTACCATTAATAGACCCTTCAACACAAACATTGCCACCTAATCGATATGTTACTTTTCGTTCAGCAGCTCTTCCTCCAGCACTTTTTGCTTATGAAGTAAGAATCATTCGTCCGAAAGATAGAGATGTTGTTACGAATGTTTTTGGTCTTAGTGCAATCGTATTTAACCCACAAGAAGGAAACAATGTTTTACAACATGATTTAGCAAAATTAGACCTTAAATAGATTTTATAAAGGTTTATTTATTGAGCATGATTAAAAAAAGAGTAGGATGTAATCCTACTTTTTTTTAACGTTAATTAGAATTTTAAAAGAAATCCTTCATTATTTTAGCATCTTTAATATTCACTATCACACCTTCTACCTTATCTTTCTTCTCATCTTTAGCAATCGAAATTTTCTCCTTATTATCAGCCCACACAAGAAATTCTTCTTTTGAGTCATCTTTATATGTAACAGTAATAGTAGAATGTGCAGATTCTCTCTTTTTTTGATCTAGTGTGATTTGTTTAGTAGTGCCTCTTTGGACTGCTGAAACGATAGATTGTATCATTTTTTCGTTGTCTGTTTGAGATTTGGAAGTAGTATGATTTGTTGTTTTCAGTATTTCAATGTCTGTAATATTAGCAGAATTTAATTGAAAGGTATTTTGTTTATGTTCTTGCTTAACTTGTGAAGCTTTATCTGTAGCCGAGGTACTTGTACAACCTATTAAAGTGAAAGATAAAGCGGTTAGAGCGCATATAGATATGATTTTTTTCATAGTATCCCTTCTCAAGTTTAATTATAACAATTTTCTGTTAATTTAGGTAGTTATTGTAAGGAGAAGATGTTTTAAAGTGGTAAATGATGATATTCATTCTCTATTAAAATCAAAATTCACATAACTTTTTTCATATTTTATGTTTAACATTTCGAAAATGGGTGTACTACATATAATATAACAAATAATTCATTTTAAAGGAGGAAGTTAAAGATGGAAACGAAGTATAGTAAACCTTTTGTATATGAATTTATTACGGAGAAAGAGGTCATGAATGCGGCGAATGATCTCGTGAAAAAAGGAATAGACCAAAAAGATATTTACGTATTAACGCATGAGAAAGATAGGACAGATAGAATTGCGGACAATGCAGACGTGAATACAATTGGGATAAAAGAGGAGGGACTTGGGACAAGCATTATTAACGTCTTTCAAAAAACAGGAGATCAGTTAAGAAATAAAATGCAAGAGTTAGGGCTTAATGAGGAAGAAGCGAACTTTTATGAAGAAAAACTGGATGAAGGGAAAATCTTGTTATTCGTTAAGGATTTAGAAAGAGTCGGTGAATGGTTACAAGAAAGAAGATGCATGTATTCTATTTAAATTTGTATCCTTTAAATCTATAAATCTATTACGAAAAGGAGATTGTAAATATGAGTGAGAACGGACTAAAAGAACAAGTTAAAGGTAAAGTTGAAAAGAAAAAAGGACAAGTAAAAGAAGGAATTGGTGAAGTTACAGAAGATAGAGAGTTGAAAAATGAAGGTAAGTGGGAAAAAACGAAGGGAACGATAAAAGAAAAAGTCGGAAAAGTGAAACAAAAGATAAGTGATGAATTGGATAATAAAGAATAATATATGTTCATCAAGCTTTAGTTACATACTAAAGCTTGATGAATTCAATATAAAACGAATATAGGAGGTTTAATTGTGGGACTTATTATTACGTGTATTGTAGGTGGACTTATTGGTGCGTTAGCTGGAATGATTACAGGAAAAGACTTTCCGTTAGGTATAGTTGGTAACGTGATTGCCGGATTAATCGGATCTTGGGTAGGTAGTGCGTTATTTGGTCATTGGGGTCCTGAATGGGGAGGCATTTTTGTTCTTCCAGCGTTATTAGGTGCAATCGTCTTTATTTTAATCGTTACATTCTTCTCTAGAATGCTGCGGAAAGCGTAAGTATGATAATAAATAGTAATCTTAAGTTTATTATATATAGTTATAAAGTTAATGAACTGATAAAAATACATAAAAAAGCATCCAATTAAACTAATTTGGATGCTTTTTTATGTATTTTACATAGGAATGAGTGGAGGATGAAGAACCCCCCACTCATTAACATTACACTTTCTATTATGTATTAAGCCATCGTTACCTTTTTACAATTATTTATTCTTACGACTTGCCTTGGTTCTATATGAGATAAGTCCTCGCTATTACTTATATCAACTACAATTGTATTCGTTAGTATGTTAATAATGGAACCAACTAATTTTGTAGCATGATCGTGTCGATAAGAAAATTGAACGAAATCTCCCTTTTTAAAGTTGTGCTCTTCCATAGATAGATCCCCCTAAAAATAATGTTTATACATTATACATACACAAAATTATAAGTTTTAAACATTTATTAGTACGATTTAAGTGTTAAGCCGAGAAAGGTGTAGAAAATTTATTTATAATGAAAATAAAAAAATATGTTTAAAACTAATTTTTATGGGTAATTAAATAGTAAAAGTTCGAGATAAGGGGGCGGAAATGATGAATTTGGCAATAAATATTTTGCAAAATGATGTAGGTTATACGGTACAACTTAATGGTGAGATTGATGCGTATACGGCATCAGATTTAAAAAATAAGGTAATGCCTATTACAAGCGAAAAAGAGGTTCATATTGTAGTAGATTTTCATAACGTAGATTATATGGATAGTACAGGCTTAGGAGTTTTTATAGCTTTATTAAAAGCAGTTAAGAAAAATGATGGGAAGCTAGAGTTTACTGGTGTGTCTAAAAGGCTAAAAAGATTATTTGATATTACAGGGCTAACAGAAATATTAAATTTGAATTCCGATTTTGAAAAAGTAGAAAGAAGGTGACTAGGGATGATGGAGAGATTTGAAAAGATAGAAATGAAAATTCCTGCAAAAGCAGAATATGTGGCTATTATTCGTTTAACAATGGCTGGTGTTGCGAATCGAATGGGCTTTGCTTATGACGATATAGAAGATATGAAAATTGCTATTAGTGAAGCTTGTACAAACATTGTACAACATGCATATAAAGAAGACGTTGGAGAAATTACAATTGTCTTTGGCTTATATGAAGATCGATTAGAAATTATGGCTGCGGATAATGGAGTTAGCTTTGATTTTAATAGCTTAAAAAGTAAAGTTGGTCCGTATGATATTAATAAACCAGTAGAACATTTGCCAGAAAATGGTTTAGGTTTATATTTAATCAATACGTTAATGGATGATATACAAATTATGCATGATGAGGGCATGACAGTTTTAATGACAAAATATATACAAAGAGAGCAGGTGGAGAATGATGGAAATCCAATCTCAACCTACAAATCTTACTAAAGAAGACGTTATTAAACTAATTGCAGACTTCCAACAAAACCAATGTGATGAAGCACAGGAAAGATTGGTTAATCACTATAAAAATCTTGTATACTCCATTGCATATCGCTATTCAAAAGGTGGGCCGATGCATGAAGATATTATACAAGTAGGAATGTTAGGGCTCTTAGGTGCAATAAGAAGGTATGATTATTCGATAGGGAATGCTTTTGAGCCGTTTGCAATACCTACAATAGTAGGCGAAATAAAGAAATATTTACGTGATAAAACTTGGGGTATTCACGTTCCAAGGCGAATTAAAGATTTAGGCGGGAAGATTAAACTTGCGATAGAGGAGCTAACAGATCGTTTCCAGCGTTCACCGAAGATTATAGAGATTGCAGATTATTTAGGACTATCCGAAGAGGAAGTGCTAGAAATTATGGATGCGAAAAATAATTATCGCGTATCTTCCTTAGATGATGTAGTTGAAAATTCATCTGATGGCAGTTCGGTAGCGAGGATTGAATCTGTAGGTGAAGTAGAGCAAGGATATGAAGAGACAGAAAGGCGTCTCGTTTTAAAGGATATTTTCAACGTATTAAATGACACAGAAAAGAGTGTTATTCATTATATATTTGGAGAAAATTTAAATCAAAAAGATACAGGGGAACGGTTAGGTATTTCACAAATGCACGTTTCTCGTATTAAAAGACAAGCGATAAGTAAATTGAAGCAAGCAGCATTTTTAGATACATAAAAATTTAAAATCATTATGTTTAAAACATGAGAAAAGGGGTAGTTATTAAATATAGGAGGAGATATAAAAATGTCACACGATGTGAAAGAACTAATCGAAGGATTGAATGAAGATTTAGCAGGAGAATACTCAGCAATTATTATGTATAACCATAATGCAGCTACAGTTTCTGGTATATATAGACAAGTGTTAAAACCTTTCTTTGAATCTGAAATTAGTGATGAACAAGGACATGCCCTATATTTAGCGGAGAAAATTAAGACGTTAGGTGGTACACCTACTACAATCCCTTTACCAGTGAAACAAGTAGAAGATGTTAGAGAAATGTTAGAGTCGGCTAGACAATCAGAATATGAGACAATTAAGCGTTATGAAACGAGAAAAGAACAGGCAGCGAAATTAAATATGACAGAGTTAGTTGTAAAGTTAGAAGATATGATTGCAGATGAAACAAATCATATGGAAGAATTAGATCGTCTTTTAAATGACAAAGCAATGGTGTTAAATTAATAGTGGAAATTTATAGAATGAAAGAACAAACTCTCATTTCTGGGGGTTTGTTCTTTTGCTGTATAAAAATTATGTTAGAGTAGGAAATTTTCATTTTGTAACTGAGTATGCAATACTAGAAAAATAGAAAATGATAATAGATTTACATTTTAAATAAGAAAAGGGGAAATAACTTGTGTCCATTTTAATTGTCGATGATAATCCGGTTAACATCTTTGTAATTGAAAAAATTTTAAAACAAGCCGGATATCAGGATCTTGTATCGCTGAATTCTGCACAAGAGCTTTTCGAATACATTCAATTTGGAGAAGATTCTTCCAGGTATAATGAAATTGATTTAATCTTATTAGATATTATGATGCCTGAAATTGATGGACTTGAAGTTTGTAGGCGATTACAAAAAGAGGAGAAGTTTAAAGATATTCCTATTATTTTTGTTACAGCTTTAGAGGATGCCAATAAATTGGCCGAAGCTCTTGATATGGGGGCAATGGATTATATTACGAAACCTATAAATAAAGTTGAACTATTAGCACGTATGCGTGTAGCGTTACGCTTGAAATCGGAATTAAATTGGCATAAAGAACAAGAAGAAAATCTTCGGAATGAACTAGATTTAGCTACGCAAGTACAAAGAAACTTATTAAGTAGCCCATTAAGAGAAGATTATATAAAAATTGAAGCAAGTTACTTACCTTCATTTAAATTAGCTGGAGATATGTATTATTGGTATAAAATCGATGAAAACCGCTACGGTATTATATTATTAGACGTGATGGGACATGGTATATCTGCTTCATTAGTTTGTATGTTTATTTCGTCTGTATTACGTGAAACGATTAAATCTTTAATCGATCCAGAACTTGTCATTAAAGACTTAAATAAATATATGACTCTTTTACATAATGAGAATGACGATATTCCATATTATTTTACAGCGATATATTTAGTAGTAGATACAGAAAAGAGAACGATTGAATATGTAAATGCAGGGCATCCTTCTGGATACGTTTTAGTTGATGAAACAAATATGGTTGAACTAAATCGCGGGAGTTGTGCGGTAGGATTTTTTGATGAAATAAAAGTTAAAAAGACAGTTATACCTTTTGAGAAGAACGCTCAAATCGTATTGTTTACAGATGGTGTTCTTGAAGCAATTGCAAATGATGAATTTGAGGCTGAAGAGAAATTACGTACTTTTACAGAAAGAAAATGGGGAGATTTAGAAGGCGAGATAGAAGGGTTTTACAAGGAAGAACAAAAGAAAGCGCAATCAGATGATATGTGTCTAATTATGATACAAACGAATGCGAAATAAAAAGCGTATGAAATCCAAACAGAGGATTTCATACGCTTTTTATTGTATTTTTTGATAAATTTGTTCGCTAGGATTAAATTGGGTATAATGCGGCATTATATTTGAAAAACGAAGAGTTTCTTTATTTCCTAAACATAGAAAACCATTGTGACCTAAGCTTTCATAAAATAGTTGCTGCACTTGATTTTGAAGTTTACTTGTAAAGTAAATTAAAACGTTACGACAAAGTATAATATGAAACTCGTTAAAAGATTGATCGGTTACTAAATTATGCTGTGCAAAAATAATGTTTTGTAAAAGTGATGGATTAAAATAAGCAAAACGATTATCTGTTGAATAATAGTTAGAAAATGCTTGTGTACCGCCAGCTTGTAAATAATTTTTCGTATAAGTTTGCATTTTATTTAACGGGAGGATAGCTTGTTTTGCTTTTTCTAACACATTTGTATTCATATCTGTTGCGTAAATAACCGACTTTTCACTTAATCCTTCTTCGTGAAGTAAGATGGACATTGATAATACTTCTTCACCAGTTGCGCATCCAGCATGCCAAATTCTAATTTCAGGTTGCTTTTTTAATTCAGGAATAACATGCTCTCTAAGCGCTTTAAAAAAGGCAGGGTTACGGAACATCTCAGTTACATTAATCGAGAAATCATTTAATAACTGTTCTAAAACCCCTTCCTCGTGAATTACTTTTTCAATTAATTTTGAAATGGTAGGGATATTAGAGAGCTGCATTCTATTACAAATTCTTCTATAAATAGATGTGCGAGCATATTGGCGAAAATCAAATCCTGATAGTTTAAATACTGCTTCTAATAGTAATTCAATTTCTAAATTCGTGCGCTCATCCGTATCTACTGATGGATCAAAATTATAATACTTATTTTCCACTCCAACTAAACCTCACTTATTTTATTAACCATACACTCATTACCGAATAGAGTTGATGTAGATTTAATGGTTTACTTATATAATCCGAAGCGCCAGCAGATAAACATTTTTCCTTATCATTTGGCATTGCTTTAGCAGTTAATGCGATAATAGGTATTTCATTTAACCCTAAGTTCATTCGGATATTTTCCATCGTTTCATAACCGTCCATATTAGGCATCATAATATCCATTAAAATAAGGTCAATATTTGTATTGCTTTTTAGTATTTCTAAACACTCTATGCCGTTTTGGGCAGTAATAATGTTGGCATTTTGTTTTTTTAATGCGTTTTGTAACGCAAATATATTTCGATGATCATCATCGACAATTAAAATGGTTTTCTCTTGGAAGACGTTATTTGTTTCGGGAGTAACGATAGTTTCTTCAACAACTTCAGCAGGAATAACATCTTCTATCGTTGCTGCGACTTCTAAATTGGATAACTGTATATCTGGTAATCCATTTGGAAGGTTAGGAATATATACCGTGAAAGTACTACCTTCTCCTACATTACTCTCTAACGTAATCCAACCACCTAACAATCTAGCAAACTCTTTACAAATAGATAAACCTAATCCTGTACCACCATACTTCCGAATCGTTGCGCCATCTGCCTGTTGAAAGGCTTCGAAAATAAGTTGATGCTGTTCTTTAGCGATACCAATACCAGTATCTTTTACTGAAATTGTAATCCAATCTTTACTTATAGACTGCATATCATGACTTAAATTACTTGTTTCTATCGAATCGAAATGTAAAGAAACGGATCCTTTTTCTGTAAATTTAAATGCATTGGATAATAAGTTTTTAATAATTTGCTCAATCCGTTTTGCATCTGTATAAAACAGATCAGGAATCGTATCACTGTCTTCAATAGTAAATTCGACATTTTTTTGTGCAGCTATATGTAAAAAGTTTTGATGCATATTGGCTGCCATGTCACTTATGTTCGTTGCTTCAAAAATGATGTCTAGTTTGCCTGCTTCTACTTTAGATAAATCGAGTATGTCATTAATTAAAGTAAGTAAGTCTTTCCCTGATGAATGAATGACAGTTGCTAATTCAATCTCATCGTCGGATAAATTGTTATCATGATTTTCTCTTAACATTTCAGATAATAGTAAAATACTATTTAACGGTGTGCGTAATTCATGTGACATATTTGCTAGGAACTCAGATTTGTATTTTGAGCTGCGTAACAACTCGCTTGCTTTTTCTTCTAATTCTGATTTAGTAATTTGTAAGTCAGCTGTCTTCTGCTCAGCCTCTTCAGTTCTAGACTCTAATTGTTCATTCGTTGTTCGTAATTCTTCTGCTTGCATTTGTAGTTCTTCCGCTTGCGTTTGCAATTCTTCTGATTGAACTTGTAACTCTTCTGTCATTGCTTGTGATTCATGTAAAAGAGTTTGAATTCGCATACGTCCCATAATGCTATGGATTGTTAAACCTAGATTATCAACGGTTTGTTGAATTAAATCTTGATGTAAATCTGAAATCTCAGTTACACTTACTAACTCCATTACTGCGATTACTTCATCCTCAAATAAGATAGGGATGATTAATAGATTTTTAGGACGTATTTCTAATACTCCGCTAGTGACATAACGAAACTCTTCGGGTATATCCCTGAGAATAAAACTTTTCTTTTCTAAGGCAGACTGTCCAATGAAACCTTCACCCATTTGAATGGATTGTTTCCCAATATCAGCACCTTGATCGGCGAAAGAAGCTTTTTTCACATAGTAGACAGTTTCTTCATATTCTTCACGTACATAAAATGCACCGCAAGAAGTTTGCGTTTTTTGTATAATTCCACTAAGAATTTTTTTACCTAACATCTCAATAGAAGATACACCTTGATACATTAAAATTAATTCTGCAAGCTCCGTTTGTAACCACTCTCTTTTCGATATTTCGTCTAGTAGGTGATTCGTTGTATGAGCAAGATCTTTTATTTCATCACGTGTGTTTACATGAATTCTTTCCGTGATTTTTTCTTTAGAAGAAATGGATTTAATAGCTTGAATTACATTTTTAATCGTTTTTGTAATGGAATTCGAAATATAGAGTGAAATGATAATAGAAATACAAGAAAGTAAGAACAATAAACTGTATAACCAAATCTCTAATTTATTATTTTCAGTATCTAATTGTGCTGCTCTTTTTTTTGTTAATTGCTCCTCAGTGCTACGGAAGTTAGTTACCTGTGACTGTAATGACTGAATTTGAGTCGTGTCGATTGTTTGTACATTATTACTATTATGATTTGCAATTAACGGGTGAATCTCTTTATTTATCCAACTAATAATATTTTCGTTAATCTGTTTTAATTTTTCTTGCTGAGATGGGTTATCCTCTAATAATGAGAAAAGATCTTGATAATGCTTTTCGTAATCCTTTTCCGCAGAATTAAGAGATTGTACGTAATTTGGATTATTAGAAATGATAAACCCTTTCGCTTTATTTTCAATTGTTAGTAAATCTTTCTCAACTTGATTTGTTAAATTGAGAACTTTAAAATCGTGATCAATAATAAAATTACGAGATTTTTGTAAATTAGAAATCTCATTGTTCAACATAATGAAAGAAACAAGTAAGAACAAAATGATAACTAAATAACCAGCCATAATTTTGTAGCGAATACTAAATTTTGCTTTCGAGTTCATTAAAAATTCCTACCTTCAAGGTTATTAAAACTTTTCTATTTTAAAGAATGAAAAACGTAATATATATTATATCAGTTTTCATAAGGCTAAACTAGAAATCCCCCTATTGTATTAGGGGGTTCTTTTTTAATAGAGGAAATCATTTTGAAATATAAAACTATATATGAAAGGTAGTAAACGAGGGAATAGAGGATAACAAATATTCTAAGAAGGGAAGAGTGTTCTTAAAGCTCTTTTTGCATCTATTCCTTCAAAAATAAATAATACAAGATCTCTCTTTTTTACAGTAAGGAAAAAGGATACTAGAGTGCTTAAGTTTTTAATAGAAGTAAGTGTTCCGTGTTTACTTATAAATACATTCGTTTGAAATGTTGTCATTAAAGCATAAAAATGATGAATCTGCGTTATTGTAGGTGTTTCATTATAAGAAATAGTAGTAGAGTGAATGGCGTTCATCGTAATATTCCTTTCCATATAGTAAGCATAACAATATAAACATACCCGTTTAAAAAAATGTTAAACATATAAATAAGAAAAAATATAATTATAGTTTTTTACGTTTAGAAAAGGTTAGGAAGGGTATACATATACTACAAAGAGATTAACTGAAGATGAATTGTAAGATGTCTATGTTTAGTAGATTAGTCTATCAAAATATACTTTTACTTTAAATAAAAAGGAGCCTGGTATACATGAATGAAATGATGATTAATATTACATTTGATTTAATTTACTTGTTAAGTAGTTCACTTGTAGTGCTTTTACTATTCGCTTTTTTCGTAAATGGTTATGTTAATAAGAAGATTAGTGTATACAGAAATGAAGAAAAATAAAGATACATTATATAAAACTTTAGGAGGTTAATAGTTATGAATGTAGATAGAAAAATAGTAGGTGTTTTTAGAACAATTGATGATGCGGCACTCGTTATTAATGAATTAAATGAAAAAGGATACTCAGCAGATAACATTTCAGCTATTGCGAAAGATCAAAAGGAAATTGAACATCTGGAAGAAAAATCGGGTGAAAAAGTGAATAGCGAAACTGCACATAAAGCAGATATCTTTTCAGCGACAGGGCTTGTAGCTGGAGGAGTAGCAGGCGGACTCGGTGGTTTATTAACAGGACTTGGTATACTTGCCGTTTCTGGAATGGGTCCAATTGTAGCAGCAGGACCAATCGCAGCAGCTATTGGAGGAGCTGGTATTGGCGGAGGAGCTGGAAGTTTAATAGGAGCATTTATCGGCTTAGGAATCCCTGAAGACCATGCTAAAAAGTATGAAGAATATATTTACGATGGAAATATATTAATTTTAGTAGATGCAAAATTAGATGATAAGTTAGAAATCTATAAAATATTTGATAAGCATAATGCCTATAACTCTGATTTCTTTAAATAAAATGTAAACAAAGTGAATATCGTTTTTGATCTTACAACTTTGGCGCGGCCGAGGAGTCGTATGACTATAAGAGAGGAAGGGCTTATAGTAAAAGATCAAGTCCTATTATGATATTGAGAAGGGAAGAGGTGTCTATTCGTGATTGTAAAAATATTAAAGGATAGTAGTAATAGTTTCCTTTGCACAGTTCAAAGTAAAAATGGAGATCAGTATGTGAAAAAATGGTTTAGTAAACATGAAAATAATAAAGAATTAGGGCGACCAACTTTTAAAGAAGTAGAAAAGGATTGGAAAGAAAATAGAGACTCGTTTATGTATCCCAATATTAAAGCGCTTTATTAAAATGAAACATAAAGCGCGTTTTATTATTACAAAATTGTCACACTCCTGTAAGGTAATTCAATAGATTAGTTACTTTTTCCATGTCATAATAAAGACATAAGAAAGCTAATCAAAAATTATAATTTATAGGAGAGTGTCAGTCATGATTGTAACAACAACGTCTGGAATTCAAGGTAAAGAAATTATTGAGTATATCGATATTGTAAATGGTGAAGCTATTATGGGTGCAAATATTGTCCGCGATTTATTCGCTTCTGTTCGTGATGTTGTCGGTGGTCGTGCTGGTTCTTATGAAAGTAAGCTAAAAGAAGCTCGTGATATTGCGATGGACGAAATGAAAGAACTTGCAAAACAAAAAGGTGCGAACGCTATCGTTGGTGTTGACGTAGATTACGAAGTTGTTCGTGATGGAATGTTAATGGTTGCTGTAAGTGGTACAGCTGTACGTATATAAGTAAATAAAAAACAGGCTCACCCCTTGAAGTTTATGCTTTGAGGGGGTTTTTTGTTTTTAAGTTGTAGAAGTAAACTCCAGTTGCAAGGGTAAAATGAAAAAGAGACAGTGATGCTACATATATGTAGTATGAGTGCAAACTTTATAATAAATAATAAAGTTGTTATTTGAGATAATGGAAGAATTAGTGGTATAAATAACTTTATAGATAATAATCACAATAGAGAAGACAGAATGTTCATGGATGGAATGGTTAAGGGGATTTTCCAATCTGTAATAAAAAACGGAGGTACCGAGAACGTTTTACAGATGTCTACTACATAAAATTTATAATGGATTGGGGGCAATTTTTATGTTTTGGTTAGGATGTTTTTTAGGATACATTGTAGGTTCTGTTATTACATGTGCGCTACTTTACTTTGGATATAGATCCAATGAAAATAAAAAAGCGGATATGCAAAAAGGGAAGGAGAGAAAAATCAATAAAAGAGGTGTATAGTAGGCGAAAGGTAAGGTGATAACATTGATGCAAAAATAAAGGACAGTTACATATTTTATATGATTACTATGTACTGTCCCGCTTATTCCTTTTGGATTAGGAAAAATTGTTTCCTGTCTTGCTATAAATTTCATAGGCGAAAAAACCAAATAAATAGCCTATTCCGGATCCTAAACTAATTGAAAGTAGTGAGAAATCTGGGGAAAACATGCCGAAAATCAAACCAATTATACAGCCGACAAGCATTCCTATCGGTATGAAACTGTCTAATAAAATTTGAGCCTCATTTGATTTTTTCTTACCCAATTTGCCGTGCTTATATTTATGTTCCAATCTTTTTATTACAAATACTACAATTCCGCCGACTAGTATAATAGGCCAAATTGCCGAAATGAACCACATGTTAGAAGCTCCTTTCACCTTTCAATATAATTGTACCAAAAAATTACAATTATAGACTGCTAAACGTACTATCTAGTCTATTTAAAAGGTAAATGCAAAAGACTTCTTCTTTTGCATTTAATAACTCGTCAAAAACACTTTCCGATACGATAAACTTAACTAAATCTATACAATTCAATCAAATTTACACAAGTTAGTGCTTCATCGTGTTCTCGCAACCCCGAAGGGACGAGGGGTATAACACTCCACACGAGGCAGTATCGTTACCTCCTATTATCAAGCATTTATTTTACCCATCTTGATAAATTTATCGCAGCATTTACATCCCTATCGTGATAGCTATTGCATGAAGCACAACACCACTCACGTATTTTTAAGCTCCACTGTCCTTCTGGTTGAACTGAATGGTCGTATTTTACGCCACAATATGAGCAAATCTTGCTTGAAGCGAACCATTTATCAGCTTTTACATACGCAATGCCGTACTTCTCGCACTTGTATGACAAACATTGAAAGAAGAAGTGTAATTTTTGAAATGAAAATGCTTTCGATAGTTTTTTGTTTTTTAACAGGTTTGAAATAGATAAGTCTTCCACAACAATCCTCATTGGTTTGGTTTTCACCAATTTAGCTGTTGCTTGATGGATATGGTTATTTCGGATATTCATAATTTTCCTAGATAACCGCAGGTGCTCAGCTTTCGCTTTTTCATATCCAGCAGATTGAATTTTCACACCTTTTTTAAATCTCCTAGACATATCTCTTTGCGCTGACTTTTTCCTTTTCAAAAGTTTTTTAACCTTGGCGTCTTTGTTTATATTTCGTTCTTTCGTACCATTAGAAGCTACAAACAGCTCTTTTAAACCAACATCCACACCGATTGACTCATTGGTTAGTTCTTGTGATTCAAAGTCTTCTTGGAACCCCACACTAATCCACCAGTGACGACCATCAAAGGTAACTCTTGGATTGGATGGTTTTTTATTTCTTGGTAGTTGTTGGCTTGTTTTCACTTCTCCAATAGACTGAATATGAACGACTTTTTTTCCTATAATCAGTCTTTCATAATTGGCATAAAATCCTTGGATCAAATCTTTTTTTGATTTATAAGAAGTGTGAGAACCATTTTTGTACTTTTTGAAAGAATTTTTCCTCGCCGTATCAAAATCTTTTGAAGCCTGTTTAGGAACTTGTGCATTAATGTCTTTTAACCACTCATATCTCTTTCGCTTCTTGATCTTTGTAAATCGTTTCTGTAAAGCTAACTGTGAAACAGATTTTCCAACTAGCTTATAGTATCTATCACTCATTCTTTTACAATAGTTATAAGCGAATCTTGCAGCACCGGCATGTTTTTTAAGCACTTGTTCTTGTTCAGGCGTTGGAATCAGTCTAACTTTCTTCGCCAATATCATCAGAATGTAACTCCTTTAATGAAAGATTTGTTCTTCTGAATCGTAGCGTGTTCCACCAGCATTCTCCTGAGACTACTCGGATGCAAACCTGTTAATTCTGATACTTGACTAACTCGTAAAAATTTCATTATTATTCTTACCTCATTGAATCCACCATAGCACATACGTTCGATATATTCAATGAGGTTTGATAGATTTAATTAAATTTATCTCGTTCAACTAAGGGCGCAATTCCTTAGCCAGTTCTCTTATGAACTTCTCATGTTTTCACATGAGCGCAGACTATATGTTTATCTAATTAAAGATAGAGGATTTTTCCACCACCATAGGCTTGTGATGTACTCTCGTCAGTTATACGAGATAGTCGTTGAACGTTCATCTTATCACTTTTGACTTAGATGATTCGAGGCGGAAGACCCATTGTTCTAGTGTTTAGGATTTAACCTTGCACCATCTGATTGATTTTTTCTGCTTTCGCGACATTCACGCTCACTATTTCTAGCCACGTTGTAGTTCAATCAGCTTTAGGGATTGCCCGCAGTTAACCCTCACTACTAGCCAATCACTTGACTAGCAGGGCTTACTGATATATTTAATTAACTTTCGTTATAATTGGTTAAATAAATCGTAACAGTTAGTTACCCTTTCGTTTTCTCAGCAGACTGTACAACATCAACGGCCGCTTTCACATCCGCTAATTCATACGTAGAATGGACTTTCATAAAACGTAATTGCTCATTTTCTACTAAGCGAATTAAGTGACGAAACGTCTCCTGCCATTTATATGCTGACACATTTTTATTCCAATGTCGTAAATGAAATATGTTTGCGTGTACTTTTGCTTTTGTGACAATCTCGGCCCAGTTCACTTGTATTCCTGATAGAAGACCGATCGTTAAAAAATGCCCGTTTGGACGTAAGGAAAAAGCTAATTCATTTCCATCCGGTCCTCCGATAGAATCAATCGCAGCATCCGCACCAATCCCATTTGTTAATTCCATAACAGTTTCATAAAGCGGGGCAGTGGAAGTATCAATTACATATGCAGCACCAAGGCGCAGTAATTCTTCTGTATGCTTATTATTTCTTGTAATGGCAATTAATCGGAAATTTAAAATTTGGGATAACTGCGCAAATAGATGCCCAATAGCGGACCCACAAGCATTCACTAATAAAACGTCATTACTCTGTAAGTTTAACGTTTCTGTACAAGTAACCCACGCCGTAAGGGGATTAATATACATTTGTGCAGCTGCGAAATCATCAATGGAATCAGGAATAGGGACTACAAAATCAGCCGATGTCTTCACATATTCTTGCCAAGTACCTTCCCCGCGTAAAGGTAACACTCGTTTACCGATAAGCTCTCGAGAAACAAAAGCGCCAACATTTTCTACAATACCAACACCTTCATAGCCAGGTATGTTAGGTAAAGGAATTCTATGAGCGTACGCTCCTGTGATGGGAATTAAGTCAGATGGATTAATCGGTCTAACTAGCATACGGACGAAAACTTCATTATCTTTCAGTGGTTCTATATTTTTATATTCAACTTGTAATACGTCTTTTGGATTGCCAAACTTATGAAATTGAATGCATGTTCCAAGCAAAGTAATTTGCCCCCTTAGTTTGATTGGGTTTATTATAGCATTTTTAGTTTGGGTGGTTACTTTGTTAGTGATAAATAGGGTTTTTAATTTACGTATTTATCAGAATTTTATAAAATGTGTATATAACTATAAAATGGGGGGATTTCTTCATGTGTACTAGTTTGACGTTACAAACTAAAAATTTCCAACATCTTTTTGCGAGAACAATGGATTTCACATTAGATATGAATCAGGAAGTAATAATCATTCCTCGGCGTTATCAGTGGAACAATATAACTGGTGAAACTATCCGAGCGAAAAAGGCTGTTGTCGGAATGGGAATTAATCATGAAGGAAGGGTCATTATGGCGGACGGAGTAAATGAAGCTGGTATGACGTGTGCCACTCTCTATTTCCCGGGATTCGCTACTTATAGTAACAGTATAGATAACCATAAAACGAATTTAGCGCCATTTGATTTTGTGGCTTGGAGCCTCACGCAATTTAATTCTGTTGAAGAGTTAAAAAAATCTGTTGATAACATTTCCCTTATAGATATACCATTACCAGTTTTAGGAATTACCCCACCGCTACATTGGATTTTAGCAGATAAATGGGGAGATTGTATTGTACTTGAGCCGACAACTGATGGACTAAAAATGTATGACAATCCATTAGGAGTGATGACTAATAGTCCGGAGTTTAATTGGCATTTACAAAATTTAAGACAATATATTGGACTTAAATCGCAACCATTTGCGCCAACGGAGTGGGGAGATGTACCATTAAGTGCTTTTGGCCAAGGTTCAGGATCGATGGGACTTCCTGGAGATTTTACCCCGCCATCAAGATTTGTGCGGGCAGCATATGGCAAACAAAACATTCAAGGTATAGAGAACGAAGAAGAGGGGATATCGGCTATTTTTCATATCTTATCAAATTGTGAGGTCCCTAAAGGGGCAGTAATAACAGAAGACGGAACATTAGATAATACCATCTATACGAGTGCGATGTGTATGGAGTCTGGAACATATTATTACCATACTTACGATTGTAGACAAATTATAGCTATTCATTTATTCCATGAAAATTTAGATACAGCTGAGATTAAAACTTATCCGTTTCAGCGGAAACAAAAAATATTTTATGAAAACTGAAGCGCCCCTGAAAAAGTGAAACTAATAAAAACACCTCCATTTAATTTGCATACTTAGTATGCGAATTTAGGAGGTGTTTTTTATTATATGCCACTATTCGGATTCGTTTTATTTTTTACTTTTCTATTAAGCCGAAGCTCTCTTCATTCTCTCAAGTAAACTAGACAACACATGCGTACGATACGATTCTAGTTTTTTACCTTCATAAGTACGGATACCTAATTTTTTAAGTTCTTTTACATACCAACCTTTGCTTCCGAAATACATGTGATCGCTCCCCTTCAACTTTGTTTTATTTATTCTGATTGCATATGGAGGTACAGGTAATATAATGAAGGAAATGAATTTCGCGCGAAAATGGTTAACTTTGTTGCAAAAGACATATATACTAAAGATAGTATACAACGAGGTGGACAAGACGTGATTATAGAGAAGCACGAAATTCAAATTGACCAAATTACTAGCGGTAAAGTGAATATCTTTACTTTCTATCGAAATAGAAAGCAAATTGATGATCATTTTTTACGATTGCAAGAACCATCGCTTACAGCAAACTACTTCTTCCATTTTCATTTTGATGCAGAGAGCTTGCATCTACTACAGAAAGAGTTTCCGAGCGTATATCCGTACGACGGTAGTGAAACGATTCACGACTGGACGGAAAAGATGAAAGCAGAATTGCAACATCAGATCCAAACAGGTAAATGGAATAAACGCGTACGTATCGGTAATCGTATTCTAGATGTGGTGTTTACGTGGTGTGACGAAGATATAGTAGAGTGAAAAAGAAGCGGATGACGCTTCTTTTTTTAGCGCTGGAATAAAACGAGCTTACCTGCAGTAGATGTACAGCGATGTGTTTTTTCATACAATCCTTTTTCTTGTAAGATAGATTCACCTTTTGCTTTCGCTTCTTTTTCAGTTGCCGCCTGGAATGATTCGTCTAATGCTTTTGAACCATCTTTTTCAAAGACTGTTAGAACGTATACTCCCATGAAAATTCCCTCCAATATTTAAAATCAGAATCTTATAATTATTTTGACATAAAATGCTACAATATGCAAAGAAATATATGACATTGCGTGGTAAAATAGAATGAAACTTTAATCATCGAGAATATTTTTATTCTCGATGATTATTAGTTTTCAGCGATTTTAATTTTGATAAAATGAAACTTTTGAAAGATAGAAAGGATCGTTATTTGTGAAACAAGTAAAGTTTATACATGCGGCTGATTTGCATTTGGATAGTCCGTTTAAAGGGATGGAGATGAATGTTGCGCAGTCTGTGTGGGAGAGAATGAAGCAAAGTACGTTTGAATCATTTGAGCGTATTGTTGATAAAGCGATTCAAGAGCGCGTTGATTTCGTATTACTAGCTGGGGATTTGTATGATGCGGAGACGAGAAGTTTGAGGGCGCAAGTGTTTGTGCGTGAGCAAATGAAGAGACTTTCGCAATACGATATCCCTGTTTTTATTATTCACGGTAACCATGATCATTTAGGGGGAAGCTGGGCAGCAATTGAGTTTCCGGAAAATGTTCATGTATTTACTGAGCCTTATGTAGAAGAGAAATCATTTTATAAAAATGGTGAGCTATTAGCTTCTATTTATGGTTTTAGTTATTTGCAGCAAGCGGTAACGGATAATATGACAGCGCAGTATACGAAAATGAGTGATGCGCCTTTTCATATTGGTATGCTTCACGGAAGTGTGGAAGGAGATGCAGAGCATAATCGCTATGCACCGTTTCAAATTCGTGAGTTGAAAGAAAAACAGTTTGATTATTGGGCTCTTGGCCATATACATAAACGTGAAATTTTATCAGAAGAACCATACATTATTTATCCAGGGAACATACAAGGTCGTCATCGTAAGGAAACAGGCGAGAAGGGTGCATACCTTATTGAACTTACGAAAAAAGGATCGCAGTGTTCATTTTTCCATACGGCAGATGTTGTATGGGACGAAATCGAGGTTGGTATTGATGGACTTGACACTGTTGATGAACTTATGACGAGCGTATCAAGTGCGATGAATGAATGCCGAAGAGAAGAGGAAGGTACGCTATTAACTGTCGTATTTACAGGACAAGGCCCACTTTCACCTTATTTGCGCGACGAAAAGCGTGTGGAAGAGATTTTTCACATTTTAGCATCTGGAGAAGAGCGAAAAGATTTCGTATATGCAATGAAGTGGAAAAATGAGACGGTTTCTTTTGCGGAAATCGAACGTTTGAAAGCGGAAAATCATTTCGTCGGTAGTGTGCTAAAGGAGTTAGAAGCTTTCACTAATATGGACGGAGTATTGCGCACTATTTGGACATCTCCTGTAGCGCGTAATAGTATTGAATCTTTTACAGAAGAAGAGAAGAAAGAGATTCAAAAGGAAGCAGAAAATATTATTTTAGAACAATTATTCCAGCAAGAGAGGGATAAAAAATGAGAATTGAAAAACTCCATATTTATGGGTACGGAAAATTAGAAAATGTGGAAATGGATCTTTCTTTGCTGACAGTGTTATACGGTGAAAATGAAGCGGGGAAATCGACAATTCGCTCATTTATGAAAAGTATTTTATTCGGTTTTCCGACGAGAGGACAGCGCCGTTATGAGCCGAAAGAAGGCGGGAAATATGGCGGTGCGATCACTGTGCAAACAGAGCAGTACGGTCGTTTGAAAATTGAGCGATTGCCAAAGACGGCAGCTGGCGAGGTGATCGTTTATTTTGAAGACGGGAAAACGGGCGGAGAAGAAATTTTAAACGATATATTAAGCGGGATGAATGAAAGTTTATTTGAATCTGTCTTTTCATTTGATATGCATGGCCTTCAAAACATTCATCAGCTCGGCGAAGCGGATATTGGCAATTATTTATTTTCGGCAAGTGCAGTCGGAAGTGATGCGCTATTGCAGTTAGATAAAAAGCTAGAAAAAGAAATGGACCAGCGCTTCAAGCCGAGTGGTCGTAAACCAGAAATTAACGTATCATTGCAAGAGATGAAGAAGCTGGAAGAGAAGATGAAAGAGTGGCAAGGGAAAATTGGCACGTATGAAAAGCAAGTGGAGCAGTTAAAAGAAAGTGAAGAGAAACTTGCTTCTGTTCGCGGGGAAAAAGAGAATGCAGAAAAGCGGAAGCAAGATTATGAAATATTAGCAGCGCTTGAGCCTCTCGTTATTGAAAAGCGTGCGCACGAGAAAGTGTTAGAGAACGAGAGCGGGCAGTTTCCTGTAAACGGAATGGCGCGTTATGAAGCAATTAAGGCGAAGATGGAGCCGCTTCAATTACAAGTTGATTCGCTCCACAAGAAAATTGAGACAGTGCAATCGGAAATTGCCTCGATTCAAATAGATGAAGAGTTTTTACAAAAAGAAAGTTATGTAGAAGAACTTCGTATGCAGCATATGTCTTACGAAAATGCACGCCAAGAAATGCGTGATTTGACAGGAAGTATTACGAATATAAAAGAAGAACTGGCAGAACTAGAGCAACAAATTGGTGCTACTTTTGAAAAGGAAACAGTTCTGTCGTTTGATATGAGTTTGGCAACGAAAGAGTTAATTACGCAAACAGTGCAAAAGGCGCGTGAATTAGAAACGCAAAAAGCACAGCTTGATGATCGTTTTAAAGTAGCGCAGGAGCAATTAGAAGAACAAGAAGAGAATATAAGACAGATTAAGCAACAAATGTTAGCGGATGAAGAGCGAAATGCGTTAGCTGAGAAAGAGAAGTCGTTCCAAGATGCGGCGTTTATCGGTATGGGCGCAGAGAGAATGAAGCGCAAGTACGAGGAAAAAGCAGGAGCGGCTATGCAAAAGAAAAAGCAGTGGCAAAGAGTTTGTCTTCTGTTACTCCTTATTAATACAGGCATTTTATTCACGAGCTTATTTATAGACAATCGCCCGCTTTTATTTATTAGTGTCATCGTATTTGTAGGGATTGTTCTCGCCCTTGTTTTATATAAAGATCCATCAAGCGGATTACAAGAAGAGCTTCTTACTCTTCAGCAAAGTGCCGGCGGGAGACAAAGTGAAGAAGCGATGTCTGTACGCTATGAGTTAGAAAAAGATGAAGAGATTCGGAAGTTATTTGAGCGCGAGTCTTATAAGTTACAGCAGTTGGAACGAGCGTATGATAAAGTCGTTTCATCGTATGAGGAATGGGAGAGAGAAACGTTCCAGGCGGGAGAACAAGTCGATGCATATAAAACGCGCTATATGTTTCCTGAATTTTATACGTATGCACACATATTGCCGGCGTTTGAGCGTATTGAAAAAATGCAGCAATTATATCGGGAGTTAGAGAAGCAAGGTACGCGAAAATCTTCATTATATGAAATGATTTCGCAATTTGAACATAAACTAGAAACTGTTATCGGTAGTGCGGAGTATAGTAAGCTACACGAGGCACAAAGCCGTATGCAAAATGAGAAAGAGAAGCGCCAAACTTGTAAGCAGTTAAAAGAAAAACTGGCGGAATGGCAAGAAGAATATGAGTTTATGCAAGAACAATTAAAGCAATTACTAATAGAACGAGATGGTTTATGGCATATTGCAGAGTCTACAGATGAAGAGATGTTTTTAGAAGCAGGTAAACTGGCGGAAAAACGTGAGGATGCAGAGAAACAAGTGGGGCGTTTATTACCGCAAATTGATCTGTTGGAACAGCGTTTAACGAGTTTATCATTAGCTGAACATTATGAAGCTGACGGTTATGAAGGAAAATTAAAGCAAGAAATTACAACTGTCCAAAACTGTCTTACGAAAGAGAAAGAACTGACAGAGCGTATTGCGAAACATCGTATGGAAATTGCGAATTTAGAAGAAGGTAGTACGTACGGCGATTTAATGCATGAATGGGAAATGAAAAAAGCGCAAGTGCGTGAACAAGTGAAGAAGTGGGCTGCTTATGCGGCCGCAAAGACAGTGTTAACGAAAACGAAGCACTATTATCATGAAGTTCATCTTCCTCGTATTTTACAAAAATCAGAAGAGTATTTCGTCTATTTAACAGGCGGACGCTATAGTAAAATCTTTTCACCGTCAGAGGCAGAACCGTTTATCGTTGAACGTAACGATGGTATGCGTTTTTACAGTCATGAACTAAGCCAAGCGACAGCGGAGCAGTTATATTTATCGCTGAGATTTGCACTCGCGAAAACATTCGAACATGATTATCCATTTATTATTGATGATAGTTTCGTGCATTTTGATGCGGTAAGGACGAATCGTACGATTGAACTTATAAAGGAAATTGCAAAGGATAGACAAGTCATATTCTTTACATGTCATGCGCATTTACTTGCGTATTTTCCAGAAAAACAGATTATAAAATTAACACATATGCGTAAAGAAAATGAGTTGTAGTGTGCTATACTAAAAGTAACTGATTTGGTGGAGGAATTCGAATGAAAAAGAAAATTGCAGAGTATGAAGTTGGTGAACAAGTCGATATTTTCTTGTTAATTAAAACAGCGACAAAAGGTATCGCAAGCAATGGAAAGCCATTTTTAACAGTAATCTTACAAGATCCAAGTGGAGATATTGAAGCGAAATTGTGGGACGTATCACCAGAAGTTGAGAAACAATATGTAGCGGAAACAATCGTGAAAGTAGCTGGTGATATTTTAAACTACAAAGGACGTATTCAATTACGTGTGAAACAAATTCGTGTTGCGAATGAAAATGAAGTAACAGACATCTCAGACTTCGTAGAAAAAGCACCAGTGAAAAAAGAAGATATGGTTGAGAAAATTACGCAATACATATTTGAAATGAGAAACCCGAACATTCAGCGTCTAACAAGACATTTATTAAATAAGCATCAAAACGAATTTTTAGACTATCCAGCAGCGACAAAGAACCATCACGAGTTCGTATCTGGACTAGCTTATCACGTCGTATCAATGCTTGATTTAGCGAAAGCTATTTCAAATCTATACCCATCTTTAGATAAAGACTTACTATATGCAGGCGTTATTTTACATGACCTTGGTAAAGTAATCGAACTATCTGGCCCAATTTCTACAACGTATACGTTAGAAGGAAATTTACTAGGCCACATTTCTATTATGGTGAACGAAATTGGTAAAGCAGCAGACGAATTGCAAATCGATGCAGAAGAAGTATTAATTCTTCAACACATCGTCCTTTCGCACCACGGAAAAGCGGAATGGGGTAGCCCAAAACCACCATTAGTAAAAGAAGCAGAAATTCTGCACTACATCGATAACTTAGATGCAAAAATGAACATGATGGACCGCGCATTAGGACGCACAAAACCAGGCGAATACACAGAGCGTGTCTTCGCACTTGATAATCGTTCGTTCTATAAGCCGACGTTCCATAATTAATAATGTGAATCAAATGGCCTCATTAAGTGGTAATAAGCTTAGTGGGGCTGTTGTATAATGATAATAAAGTTATTGAATTTTGATTATTAAAAAGCTAAGAGCCTTACTACATTCTACGTAGCAAGGCTCTTTAAAGTTGTTTCAAATTACATACATCTGTTCGTTCAAGTGTAACTATTTGCAATTATTTGATATTATATAGGTGAATAGAAAGATACATTAAAAATTAGTTTCGTAGTTGTAAAAGGAGGTTATTTATATTATTCTCTTATAATTTTCCAAAAGGGAGAGTTTATGAAAAAGATTATTGTTTTTGTATTAACGATATTTATATTATTCTCAGGATTCGCAACACAAAGTTATGCGTTGTCAGATTCGCAATCTGCGGCAATACAAGCGTTGCTAGATGATGCCTGTCGTATATCAGGTGTGCCCGGAATGTCAATCTCAATACTTGCTGATGATGAAGTGTTCTACTTTTCTTCAGGGTATGCAGACCGTGAAAAGGGGTTGTCTGCAAGTGAAAATACACTCTATGAGTTAGCCTCGGTCAGTAAAGCTTTTACCGGTATGGGTATTATGCTATTGGAAGAGCAAGGGCTGCTCTCAATGACTGACCCTGTCCAAAAATATTTACCTTGGTTTACATTAAAGTATCAAGGGAAACCTGTTGATATGCAAAGTCTTACACTAAATAACTTTCTTCACCATACCAGTGGTCTAACAAATATTAGGCATCTTCAAAATATTCCACAAGGCAATACACCGGATATGTTGCAAAAGACTGTGGAAATGCTCGTTGATGCTGAATTGGCGTTCCCTCCCGGTGAACAGTATAACTATGGAACCGTTAATTATGACGTATTGGGTTTGGTTATTGAGATTGTGTCGCGACAAAGCTATGAAGACTTTATGAAGGAACAGGTATTTCAGCCGCTAGGTCTTCACCAGACGTATGTTTATAAAGAAGATGCTCAAGCTACTGGACAGTTGGCACAGGGCTACCGTTCTTCCTTTTTTATGACAACTCCATTTAAAGCTCCGGATTATGCTGGGAATAAACCCGCAGGCTACATCATTTCTAATACAAAAGATATGGCTCGTTGGCTGGGCATACAGATGGGTATCGTGCAGGACATACCCGAAATATTTCACACGGTTATCGAAAAATCACATAGGGGTGATATGTCTGTTTCGGCTGTCAACGGTATGTATTATGCGGCAGGTTGGTCCGTAAATGCCGAACAAACGATTATAGAACACACTGGGGGCAATCCAAATTTCAGAACCGAAGTAGTCATACTGCCAAATGAACGAACAGCCGTCTCCTTGCTGAGCAACGGCGAAAATACCAATACAAACATGGTACTAAAAGTTAAAGATATATTAGAAGGCAATCTAACTCAGTCATATGAAATAAGCAGCACACAGCTTTTGGATATCATTTTGTCGTCCATCACAATTATTCTTTGCCTATTGGCCGTTTTGCTATTTTTCTTAGGATTACGCAGTAGGAGAACGAATGAGCGGCAGCCAATGACAAAAAAGAGAATAACCGTAACAGTTATTTTCCTGACCGCTACGATTGCCTTGGGTATACTGTGCTGTGCTTTCGATTGGTCAACAATACTTATGTGGCAAACATATAGTGTTCTTACAGCTTTGATTTCGTCAGCATTATTAACAGCAAGCATTACATGGTTTGTATACACTCACCGATAAAATACCTTGCTCCCAAGATAAGCATAATGTTAAGTCATTAAAGTCCGATTGGTGAGGGCTGATAATCAGTGGGGGGTGAAGAAAACCCCCACTGATTAAAGTTTCACTTTATTAAAAATGAAATAAAATAGTTAAGAAGTACGCATGGGTGTAACGAAGAACTAATAAAACATATCTTGCCACTAGAATGGGGGCATATCAACTTTTAAATTGAGTACCGCCAGCATTTCAGAAAAAATATGTTAAGCAAAAAATACAATAAGCTGTCCATATGGGCAGCCTATTTACATAATTCTCGATATTGGAAGTTGATTAATATCAGTTCATTTGTTTTTCGAAAGGAGTTATTTTGTTCGTTCAAAGATAATATCAAAGTAATTCGCGTACCCCATAGTTGGTGGCGCAAATAGTTGATTTTATAGGGGGAAAACCTGTAACTAAAGCCTAACATAGGTGTTTTTGTTTAAATTTTGCTTAATTCTCACTAGTAATTAACTAAAAATTTAGAAATCGTTATATAATGAATTTAATTTAAAATTAGGAGTGATTAAATTGCCAGATATGATAAACCTCGTTCTTTTCATCATTATAGCGAGGTGTTAAAACTTCTAATAGAAAGCATATTCGATTAAGAAAGAAGGGGTAGTTATGAAAACTAGTGAAGAAACGCATTGGCAAAGGTTTAAACGTAAGAGTAAATCCCCGAAAGAGTGGTTAAAGAAAGTATACGAATTTTTTATTAATGAACACGTATGGGATGCTATCTTTAAAGTGTTCCTTAAACTAGTATGGGCAGTAAAAGGTATGGGGAAAAGCTTGAAACGGGTAATAGAAAACATATTCAATTAAATTCTATTCTTTCATAATTTCCTCATACGATCGATAATTTCCAATAAATTTGTTTTATATAATGGAGTGTGAATACGACAGTTGATACAGCAATGGCTATAATACCTATATGTGCGTAAAAATCGAAGTAATCATATTTCTGGAAGAAAAATTCAAGGACAGGAAATAAAAGAGTAAGACTAGCAAGTAATATTAATTGTTCCTTTTTCATTATCATGCCTCCTTCTTTGTATAATTCAGCATTGATAGAAACAATTCCTATATGAATATCCTATACATGATCAGTTAACATAACGTCCTATTATCGGTAGCAAGGAAAAAGGAGGAACCCTACTCTCACAAGGGAACCTCCTTTTTTTGTTCTATCAATCTATGCAATCTTTTATACATTCCTATTCTGGTGCGGTTTTAGGGTTCTTGTCTGCTATTGGATTAACGAAAAAACTGTATAAAATCTCGCATACTCTTAGCGTGTTTTTTTCAAAAATGCTGGCGATATCTCACATCCATCAACTTATGAATTTTATAATGTCCTCAAACCAAGAATTTCTCGTGTTTTTAGTCCAAAATGTTATTTAATAAAAAAATATCTCGAATTTGAGATAAATCACTTGCTTTTTAATCACTTGAGTTGTAAAGTGATAGTAACGAAAGCGATTGAGTCATATGAAAAACATATACTCAGTTGCTTTCGATTAAAAAAACGAAGTAACTTATTCAGTAAAAACTAAGATGAATTTACAAAAATATAATGAGAATAAATTGAAAAGCTAAGAAGCATATTATTTTTTAGGTATCACTTGACTAGTAAAATGAAACGGAGGAATTATCAATGTATGAAATTAAAGGGCATCATCACATTTCAATGGTTACAAAAAACGGAAGTGAGAATAACCATTTTTATAAAAACGTGCTTGGTTTACGCCGTGTGAAAATGACGGTAAACCAAGATGATCCATCGATGTATCACTTATTTTACGGAGATAGAACAGGGAGCCCAGGTACGGAACTATCATTTTTTGAAATGCCTTTAGTAGGAAAAACGTACCGTGGTACGAATGCAATTACGCGAATTGGCTTACTCGTTCCGTCAGAGGAAAGTTTACATTACTGGAAAGAACGATTTGAGAAATTTGGTGTAAAACATAGTGAAATAACAACATATGCAAATCGTCCTGCTTTGCAATTTGAGGATGCGGAAAGTCTTCGTCTCGTGCTACTCGTTTCAAATGGAGAAAAAGTGGAGCACTGGGAAACGTGGGAGAAATCAGAAGTTCCTGCAAAGCATCAAATTCAAGGAATGGGTTCTGTGGAAATGACAGTGCGTAGACTTGATAAACTGGCGAGTACATTAACAGATATATTTGGTTATACAGAAGTTAGCCGAAGTGGCGAAGAAGCGATTTTCCAGTCTATTAAAGGAGAAGCCTTCGGAGAAATCGTTGTGAAATATTTGGATGGTCCTACTGAAAAGCCAGGCCGTGGTAGCATTCATCATTTAGCAATTCGTGTAAAAAACGATGCAGAGCTTGCTTATTGGGAAGAACAGGTGATACAAAAAGGTTTCCATTCTTCTGGCATTATCGACCGTTTTTATTTTAAAAGCTTATACTTCCGCGAATCAAACGGAATCTTATTTGAAATTGCGACAGATGGACCAGGATTTACAGTTGATGGCGATGTAGAGCATTTAGGAGAAAAACTTGATTTACCGCCGTTCCTAGAAGAAAAGCGAGCAGAAATTGAAGCGAAATTAGCACCTATTGAAGAGAAGTAATAGAAGAGAAAATATACAATTTAAAACCATTGGAGGAATATAAAATGAACCAATTAAAAGGAATTCACCACGTTACAGCGATTACAAGTAGTGCAGAAAAAAACTATGAGTTTTTCACTCACGTTTTAGGAATGCGTTTAGTTAAAAAAACAGTAAACTAAGATGACATTCAAACGTATCATTTATTCTTTGCAGATGATAAAGGTAGTGCAGGAACAGATATGACATTCTTTGACTTCCCAGGTATTCCAAAAGGAGTACACGGTACGAATGAAATTTCAAAAACTTCATTCCGAGTGCCAACTGATGCAGCGTTAGCATATTGGGTGAAACGTTTTGACCGTCTTGAAGTAGAACATACAGGAATTAAAGAGCAATTTGGTAAGAAAATTCTTTCTTTCGTTGACTTTGATGACCAACACTATCAATTAATCTCAGATGAACTTGATAAAGGGATTGAATCAGGTACACCATGGCAAAACGGACCAGTTCCATTAGAATATGCAATTACTGGTTTAGGGCCTGTATTCATCCGTATTGCAAACTTTAGTTTCTTCAAAGAAGTGTTAGAAAAAGTTTTATTATTTAAAGAGGTTGCGCAAGAAGGAGAATTCTATTTATTTGAAGTGAATAAAGGTGGAAACGGTGCTTCTGTCATTGTAGAACATAATACGGTTCTTCCAGAAGCACGACAAGGTTTTGGTACGGTTCACCATGCTGCATTCCGCGTAGAAGATCGCGCTGTATTAGAAGAATGGATTGAGAGAATCAGTAGCGTTGGACTTCCTTCATCTGGCTATGTAGACCGTCACTTCTTCGAATCATTATACGCAAGAGTTGCACCACAAATCTTATTTGAATTTGCAACAGACGGCCCAGGATTTATGGGAGATGAGCCATACGAAACACTTGGCGAAAAATTATCTTTACCTCCATTCCTAGAGCCAAAACGTGAAGAAATTGAAAAATTAGTTCGTCCAATTGATACAGTGAGAAGTACGAAGGAATTTATTAAAGAGTAAAAATAGAGATAGTAAGTAGGAGAGCAAGTAGTTTTAGCGGAGTGCTGGAACTACTTGCTTTTTTATTTATCCTAGTAAGTTTTCTGACAATTATTTCTCAAGTTATTAAAAAGGAAAACTTTGGTATAATTAATTAAAATATTAAATTTTCTGATAATTATTTTTCAATGCATAGAAAAGGAGTGGTAATATACAATTTTAATAATTGTATAAAAATCCTAATTTTGTAATTTTGGAGAAAAGGGGATGCGAGTGTATGGGAGCAGATGTAGTAACGCGGGAGCAAATGAAACATTCTTTAGATGATTGGTATCGTGTAATGTTGCAGCAAAATATAGAGAAGGCCACGGAAATGAAAGAGGAGATTGAAAGTAAGATTAGTGGGTTGGACGTGGATCAGGATGTATTGCTTTATCATGCGTTGTTGAATTTTAGATATGGTGCATTAGTTGATTGGATTGGGGTTAGAGAAGATAGTTTTGATAAAGTAGAATCTTTTGAAATCCCGGCAGAAGGTGTTCTAGCTTATTACTATCACTTTTTTAAAGGGTTTCATTGCACATTAATTTCAAATTATAATGAAGCGAAAGAACAGTATGAGCAAGCTGAGAAGTTATTGAAATATATTGCCGATCCGATAGAACATGCGGAGTTTCATTATCGTTATGGATATCTTTATAACCAATCATATCAACAAATGTTAGCGATTGATCAAATAAAAACAGCAAAAGAGTTTTTTTTAAAACAACCAGGTTATGAGATTAATCTTGCGTTGTGCGAGAATATGTTAGGGTTGTGTTATATTGATTTACAACAATTCGAGTTCGCTGAAGAAACATTTAATACAGCATTGAATGTTTTCCAACAAGTTAATCATGAAAAATATATATTAATGGTTAGAAATAATTTAGGTTTATTGTACGCGAATCAAAATTTATCTGAGTTAGCTATCCGTCACTTATCAGAAGTAACAAAGAAATCTCCTAATCATTTTCGAGCACTATACTTGGAATCAGACGAATACCTAAAACTAAATGAATTAGAAAAAGCAGAGTCGTTAATAAATAAAGGGTTACGTATTTGTAATCAGTTAAAAAATCAAGAGTATCAATACCGATTCATGATTTTAAATAAAATGAATGCGACTACTGGTGAGTTTGAAAATGTTATTTTAGATGCGATTTCTTATTTTGAAAAAGAAGAATTATTTGATTGTATTCAAGAGTATACGGAACGCTTAGCAGATAAATTTTATTATGAAAACAATCATGAAAAATCTAGCGAATATTATCATATGAGTAAAGAAGCAAGAAAAAAACAAATGATAAAAGGAGCGTTAAAATAATGAGAAAAATTGTATTAACGGTAATAGGGTTCGCATTTACTTTATCTCTAGGATTTCATGATTTTAATTCAGTTGCACTTAATAAAGGAGATGGTGGCGGAGCACCAGCAAGACCAGACTACGTTAACATTGGTGACACAGGCGGAGCACCAGCAGATAATAAAGGCGACGGCGGAGTAAGCCAACTATAATAACAAAGAAAGGGACTTCAACATGAAGTCCCTTTTTCTATTTTCAGGCCATGTAGAGAAAAGAATTGACTTACTTTAAATCTGTAACTATAATAGTTACAGAATAACCATTAGTAATAGAAGTGAGTTATATTTTTTTAGTATAATTGTAACTGTTTTAGTTACAATTAAAAAGAGAACATAAAATAACCAAAAAATGTAAAAACTTTAAATAGCAACTCAAGAAAGGAGACGGGAACTTTGAAACGGTTTAAGTTTTATTTGATTAGCGGTATTGTGCTTGTTTTGCTTATCGTATGTAACTTCGTTGATAAGCCGATTGCGAAGGTTGAAGAAGTGAAAGATACTGTTATGATGAAGCTGAATACGAAAGAGAGTATGGCGCAAATTGATGGGCAGACGATTTATTTTAAGCAAATTGGTGAGGGGAAACCTCCGTTACTCATGTTGCATGGGTTTGGTGGTTCTTCTGATGGGTTTAGTGATATTTATCCGGAACTAGTGCGAGATCATACGATTATTGCGGTTGATATTTTAGGATTTGGGCGTTCTTCTAAGCCAGTTGATTTTCAGTATTCGTTTCCTGCGCAAGTGAATTTATATTATAAGTTAATGAAGAAGCTCGGATACGATCAGTTTGCGGTACTTGGTCATTCGATGGGCGGAGAGATGTCTCTCAATTTAGCGTATTTATATCCGGATGCAGTGACGCATCTCATCTTGGCGGATTCTACAGGGATAGAGTCTTTCCAGCAAAAAGAAAGTTATGAAGTACCACCGCTATCGACGGACTTACAAACTGTAACTGAGATTACGAAGTATAATAAAAATGAAGTAAAAAATAGTCGTGATGATAAAGAGCATTATGATCAGCTTACGAAAATGCGAGAGCGCCGCATTGTGATGGAAGCTGATAAAATTAAGGTACCGACTTTAATTATATGGGGACGACATGATAAGAGTGTTTCGTGGAAAAATGGTGAACTGTATCATCGGCTATTTGCAAATAGTACGTTTCATATTATTGAAAAAGGATACCACGCACCGTTTCGTCAGGAACCAATTGAGTTTATGGAATATGTACAAGCATTTTTCGCGAAGCATCCACAATAAAAATTTTAAGCATAAATCCACTTCTTTCCTCATAAAGTGAAACTAATAAGGCTTGTCTAAGGAAAGGAATGAAGTGATTTGGAAACTTTACCATGGTGGGTGTATCTTGTAATTGTCGGGATTGTACTAAGTGGCTACATGGTTTTATATACTTCGAAAAAAGAGCAAGATATGGATAATGAGTTTATCGAAAAAGAAGGCGAAGTATATATGAAGCGTTTAGAAGAAGAGCGTGAGAAACGTAATCAGGATAGTGATAAAGATTCGGTATTGCTTTAATAGAAATTTTGAAAGGTTACCACTTAGTAGAAATTATTGCCTAGGTGGTAGCTTTTTTCTTTTGAGGGAGCGGTATATGGTTCATCCACAATCTAGATAGTAGAAGATAAGGAAAGATACTATTTTTTCCTTAAGCCGAGAAGTTAACAATTTATTGTTAGCTTCTTTTCTTTGTGATTAAAATTTTCTTTTCGTTTAGTAAATTTCCTTTTAAAAACTACATAAATCCCTTTGACCAAATATGTAATTCTTTGTAAAATCTTATATATGGAAAGATTATGAATATACAGGGAATCTATGGATAGTAGATTTTAATAAATTATTCGGGGGGAATTTATTAGTTAAGTATATTAACTTGTTTGCACTACATTTTACAAATAAAGGGGTATTAGTAATCATGAAAGCAAAGAAATTAGTAAGTTTAGCGTTACCAGTTATGTTATTGAGTGGTTGTATTACAATTGAAACTGATGGTAAGAAAGCTGAACCAAAGAAAGAAGAAACGCAAAAGGTAGAGAAAGAGAATAAGACTTCTGAAAAAGAGAGTAAGTCAACTGATGGCAAGAAAGAGGATAGCTTATCTGTAGCGAAAGGTGAAGGTACAAACAGTAGTTCATCAAGTAGTCAACCAAGTTCTTCTTCAAATAATTCAACTTCTTCTAGTTCTTCAACTGGTAAGGTAACTGGTTCAGATGTTGAAAGGTACAAGGCAGATATCATAAATAGTGCTACTCAAATTGAAAATACAATGAAATTAATTGAAGGAATAGCAGATTCAGACGTAAAATCATACAAACAAAAGAAAAGTGAAGTACAACTGAGTTTAGGTGGAGCAAAGGCAACTGCAACGAAACTGAAGAATCTACAAGCGCCTCCAGAGTTACAGGGAGAACAGGCGAAGATAAAGCAGTCGATGGAACTGTATGCGGATTGTTTTCAACTTCTCTTTGATGCATTGGACCAAGAAGACGAAAGTAAAATGCATCAATCAGTAAGTAAAGCACAAGAAGGTTCGAAACTGTTTGAAGAGGCAGCGAAGAGTATCGGTAGTAAAACCAACTAAGAATAAATTATTTTAAGAGGTACTTGTGGGTGCAGTTGGTGCAAGTGAAGAGTTAGGAATTAGTTATGGGAACACATTACAAATTTATCAAATGGACGATAATGTTCGTATTCGATATATAAAACAATAAATAATTGGTGAAAAACTCTGTAATAAATTTTACAGGGTTTTTTGTTAGTTCTAGTTTATTTTTTGTCTTCCTAAGCGCTAAGCATACTAGTATAAGTTGAGAAATGAACAAAACGATAATGATAGGCAGATGATGTAACTCCATAGTAACTGTAACCATCTAAAGCCCAATTCATACACTATGATGGAGGCTTTTTACTTACTAATCGGATGAAAAAGGAGTGTAATCATGAAGAAACGTACTGTTAATGAAGCGGGAGGGAATGTGCCACAACCAATCCGCAGCGACGGAGCAGGTGCGATTGATTCTGGACCTCGTAATGTTATGCGGGATATTCAAAATCCGAATATGCTTGTTCCGCCTATAACGGATGCAGGGTTAGTTCCTAACTTGAAGTTTTCATTCTCGGACACTTCTATGATTTTGAAACAAGGCGGGTGGTCTCGGGAGATTACTGCTCGGGAACTACCGGTTTCGACGACGATTGCGGGAGTAAATATGAGTTTAACGGCCGGTGGAGTACGAGAACTACATTGGCATAAAGAAGCGGAATGGGCGTATATGCTTTTAGGACGGGCGCGCATAACGGCTGTTGATCAAAATGGGCGTAATTTTATTGCTGATGTTGGACCAGGTGATCTTTGGTATTTTCCGCCTGGTATTCCGCATTCCATTCAAGGATTGGAACATTGTGAATTTCTACTCGTTTTCGATGATGGGCATTTTTCTGATTTATCTACTTTAGCTATTTCTGATTGGTTTGCGCATACGCCAAAAGAAGTGTTGTCGGCTAATTTCGGAGTACCTGAGAGTGCTTTTCGTTCTATTCCTTCAGATCAAGTTTATATTTATCAAGGAGAGGTGCCAGGTTCGCTTGAAAGTCAGGAAATTCAATCGCCGAAAGGAGAAGTTCCTTTAACATTTAAACATGAATTGTTAAAACAAAAGTCGATTAAGACGCCTGGTGGTAGCGTTCGAATTGTAGATTCTACAAATTTCCCTATTTCCAAAACAATCGCAGCAGCGCTCGTTGAGGTTGAGCCTGGTGGAATGAGAGAACTTCATTGGCACCCGAATAATGATGAATGGCAATATTATTTGACAGGGGAAGCGAGAATGACTGTGTTTCTTGGAAATGGTACCGCTCGTACATTTGATTATAGAGCTGGCGATGTCGGATATGTACCGTTTGCGACGGGGCATTATATTCAAAATACAGGTACCGAAACATTATGGTTTTTAGAGATGTTCAGAAGTAATCGTTTTGAAGATGTATCGTTAAATCAATGGATGGCACTGACTCCTAAAGAAATAGTGGAGAGTAATATACATGTTGGCCCGCAAGTAATGGATTCCCTGCGTAAGGAGAAGAGGCCTGTTGTGAAATATCCGGGGTTTTCATATAGTCCGAAAAATGATGAGTAAAAATGAAAATTTGCGTTATTCTTTCTGGAGACTGATAAGAAGGGATGGCGTATTTTTTATGCCTAATCTAGTCTTTATCCCGCTATTTGCCGGGCAGTAAGACCCCACCTCAAAATTCAGCGGAATCAAAGAAGTTAGGTGGGGGGCGGGCTGTCCGTAAAAGCCCGATTAGTGAGGGCTGATTAAAGTTTCACTTTATTAATATCCGTCCCTTGTATTATTGTTCGGGAAATTATTATTGGAGCATAGTATAGGGGAGATACATATAAAAGAGCGCCATTATAAGCTGTAACGCATAAGTTGCACAGGAAATGCAACGATAACTAGCTTTACTCTTCATCATTTATTTGAACATAATGGGTATAGAGAGGTGATAAACACAGTATGATTTTTAGTGAGCATTTAAAAGAAGAAAGGGAAAAAAGAAATTGGTCACAAAATGATTTGGCTGAAAAACTTCATGTGAGTAGGCAATCTGTTTCGAAATGGGAGACGGGAAAGAACTATCCGAGCATTGAAATTATTATTCATTTAAGTGATTTGTTCGGTATTACAATTGATGAATTGCTAAGGGGTGATGAAGAATTGACGCAGAAAGTAATTGAAGATGGTAAGCAATTGGCGTATCCAAAATGGAAGGTGTTTTTTGATAGTCTATTTATGATAGGGGTATTTTTGTTTATTGCAAAAATCGTTGTATGGATGCTAAATAAGTTTGCAGGAGCAAGTATTACAATTGTAGCAGATGCGCCATATGTAATGAATCTTTTACCCCTTGCATTCATGATTATAGGTGGTATGGGATCGGATAAGTTGAAGAAAATATATAGATAGAGGAAAGATTTGAAAGAAATCCCCTACACTAGCTGTTCTTTTCACTTAAATTGTGTACTATAAAGGATAGGATGACATAAAGAAGGGGATATAGAGAATGGAATTTCATGAACAGAAAATTTTGCCGGCAGTGAGGCAAATTAAAGATTTGGAAAAGCTATTACATAGTTCGTATGAATATATCGTTATTTTAGATATTCATGTCGGTCAATTGAAGAGTGTTATATCACTTGCGAAGCAATATTGTAAAAAGGTGTTTTTACATGTGGATTTAATTCATGGTTTGCAGAGTGATGGGCATGCGACGGAATATTTATGTCAGGAGTTTAGACCGTACGGGTTACTTTCAACAAAGGCGAGCGTTATTATGAAGGCGAAGCAAAAAGGTGTTGTGGCAATACAACGCATCTTTTTAATCGATTCGAGTGCGATGGAGAAGAGCTGCAATCTTTTAGATAAGACGAAACCGGATTATATTGAGGTACTTCCTGGAGCAATGACGGACGTTATCGCTGAAGTGAAAGAGCGTACTGGTGTACCGATTTTAGCGGGTGGTTTTATTCGTACTGTAGAAGATGTGGAAAGAGCTTTAAACGCTGGTGCGACAGCAATTACGACATCAAAACGCGAACTATGGAAACATTACCAAAAAAAGTGACGAAAATGTGAATTTTTTCATTGACACCGCTTTCATTTACGGTTAACATTATAGACAAGTTAATAAACGTGACGGAGAAAAGTAGAGATCCACATTTCATTGTTTCTATATAAATTTATATAGAAGCGTGCAAGCTGTGGGTCTTTTTCTTTTGACAAAAACGAATGGCCATTCATTTTACCTCTATCACATTTGGAAGCGTTTAAATTGATTGTGGAGGGATACTATGTCAGCATTTTTAGGAGAGTTAATAGGGACTGCGTTGTTAATCGTACTTGGTGGCGGCGTTTGTGCTGGTGTAAGTTTAAAGAAATCGTTTGCGAAAGATTCAGGTTGGATTGTTATTACAATGGGCTGGGGCTTAGCAGTAGCGGTTGCAGCGTATGCGGTTGGTTCAATTAGTGGGGCACATTTGAATCCAGCTTTAACAATAGGATTAGCATTTAAGGGAGCGTTCCCATGGAGTGACGTACCAGGTTATATCGCAGCACAAATGATTGGGGCAATTATCGGGGCAGTTATCGTATATTTACATTACTTACCACACTGGAAAGAAACAGAAGATCCAGGAACAAAGTTAGGTGTATTTGCAACAGGTCCAGCAATTCCGAACACATTTGCAAACCTTTTAAGTGAAATGATTGGAACATTCGTTTTAGTATTTGGTATATTAGCAATTGGTGCAAATAAATTTGCAGATGGATTAAATCCATTTATCGTAGGTTTCTTAATTGTAAGTATTGGTTTATCATTAGGTGGGACAACAGGATACGCAATTAACCCAGCACGTGATTTAGGTCCGCGTATCGCACACTTCTTCCTTCCGATTGCAGGAAAAGGCGGTTCAAACTGGAAGTATGCATGGATTCCAGTAGTTGGTCCAATTTTAGGTGGATCACTTGCAGGTTTATTCCATCAAGTTGTATTTGAAGGAAAACAAAATTCAGCACTTATTTATGTGATTATCGCAACTGTGATTGTACTAGCAATCTCTTATATGACAAGTAAAAAAAGCGGAAGCAATACAAATAGTAGAAAAGTAGCATAAGGGGGAAACCGATATGAAAAAATATATTCTTTCATTAGACCAAGGAACAACAAGCTCACGCGCAATTTTATTCAATAAAAAAGGTGAAATTGTTCATTCAGCTCAAAAAGAGTTTACACAACATTTTCCAAAGCCGGGCTGGGTAGAGCATAATGCGCAAGAAATTTGGGGATCTATTTTAGCAGTTATCGCAACTTGCTTAAGCGAAGCAGATGTAAAACCAGAACAAATCGCTGGTATCGGTATTACGAATCAACGTGAAACAACGGTTGTCTGGGATAAAACAACTAGTAAACCAATTTACAACGCAATTGTATGGCAATCTCGCCAAACAGCTGAAATTTGTGATGAGTTAAAAGAAAAAGGTTATAGCGAAATGGTTCGCGAAAAAACAGGTCTTTTAATTGATGCATACTTCTCTGGTACGAAAGTAAAATGGATTTTAGATAACGTTGAAGGTGCAAGAGAAAAAGCAGAAAACGGCGATCTATTATTCGGAACAATTGATTCGTGGCTTGTATGGAAACTATCTGGTGGTAAAGCACACGTAACAGATTACTCAAACGCATCACGTACGTTAATGTTTAACATTCACGACTTACAGTGGGATGATGAGCTTCTAGAAATGTTAACAATACCAAAGAGCATGCTTCCAGAAGTACGTCCATCATCTGAAATTTACGGAGAAACAATTGATTACCACTTCTTCGGTCAAAATGTACCGATTGCAGGTGTAGCTGGTGACCAACAAGCAGCATTATTTGGACAAGCTTGTTTCGGTGAAGGTATGGCGAAAAATACTTACGGAACTGGTTGCTTCATGTTAATGAACACAGGTGAAAAAGCAGTAGCTTCTGAGCACGGTCTATTAACAACAATTGCATGGGGAATAGATGGTAAAGTAAACTACGCATTAGAAGGAAGTATTTTCGTAGCAGGTTCTGCAATTCAGTGGTTACGTGACGGAATGCGCATGTTTAAAGATGCAAGTGAGAGTGAAGTGTATGCGAGTCGCGTTGAATCAACTGATGGTGTATACGTTGTACCAGCATTCGTTGGACTAGGAACACCTTATTGGGATAGTGAAGTACGTGGCGCTATGTTTGGTGTAACGCGTGGTACGACGAAAGAGCACTTCATTCGTGCAACGCTAGAATCTTTAGCTTACCAAACGAAAGATGTATTATGCGCAATGGAAGCAGATTCAGGTATTGAACTGAAAACATTACGCGTTGATGGCGGAGCAGTTAAAAATAACTTCTTAATGAAGTTCCAAAGTGATATTTTAGATGTTCCTGTAGAGCGTCCAGTAATCAATGAAACAACGGCTCTAGGTGCAGCATACTTAGCTGGTCTTGCGGTTGGATATTGGAAAAACCAAGATGAAATTAAAGAACAGTGGCATATGGACAAACGCTTTGAACCAACGATGGAAGCGAAAACAAGCGAAGAGCTATATGCTGGATGGAAAAAAGCAATTGAAGCAACAAAAGCTTTCAAATAATCATAAACAGTGTTATAATGGTGACAAGTTAATAATTCGGTAGGAGATTTGGAGAGACCGCAACGCGCTATAGAGGCGAAATCTATAGCGGAGTTTGTGGTCTCTTTTTTCGTTATCAAAGGGAGGAATTACCATGAAATTTTCAAGTAAACAACGTAAAGACGTATTAAACGGAGTAAATAAACAAGAGTTAGATGTGATCGTAATTGGTGGAGGTATTACTGGTTCTGGTATTGCATTAGATGGAGCAACACGCGGGTTATCAACAATTGTGTTTGAAATGCAGGACTTTGCAGCAGGTACATCAAGTCGTTCAACGAAACTTGTACACGGTGGTCTACGTTATTTAAAACAACTTGAAGTGAAAATGGTAGCAGAAGTAGGTAAAGAGCGTGCGATCGTATATGAGAACGGTCCCCATGTAACAACACCAGAGTGGATGTTACTTCCATTCCATACAGGCGGTACGTTTGGATCATTTAGTACATCAATTGGTCTTCGTGTATACGACTTCTTAGCAGGTGTAAAACGAAGCGAGCGCAGAAAAATGTTTAACCGTGAAGAAACGCTGAAGAAAGAGCCTCTTGTAAAACAAGAAGGATTAAAAGGCGGCGGTTACTACGTAGAATATCGTACAGACGATGCGCGTCTTACAATTGAAGTAATGAAAGAAGCAATTGAACGCGGTGCAAAAGCTGTTAACTACGCAAAAGTAGACAGTTTCTTATATAAAGATGGAAAAGTATGCGGTGTACGTGTAATCGATTTACTAGACGGAGAAGTATACGAAGTTTACGGTAAGAAAATTGTAAACGCAGCTGGCCCTTGGGTAGATACACTTCGTGAAAAAGATAACTCGAAAAAAGGAAAAGTACTTCAGTTATCAAAAGGTGTTCACTTAGTAATTGACCAAAAACGTTTCCCATTAGGTCAAGCGATTTACTTCGATACACCAGATAAACGTATGGTGTTCGCGATTCCTCGCGGCGGAAAAACTTATGTAGGTACAACAGATACGTTCTACGATAAAGACGCAGCTGTACCACAAATGACAACAGAAGATCGCACATACATCATTAATGCGATTAACTACATGTTCCCAAGCGTGAAAATTACAGAGAAAGACATTGAATCAAGCTGGGCTGGTGTACGTCCGTTAATTTATGAAGAGGGTAAGAGTGCATCTGAAATTTCTCGTAAAGACGAAATTTGGACTTCTGAATCTGGTTTAATTACAATCGCAGGTGGTAAATTAACAGGATACCGCAAAATGGCTGAAATGGTAGTAGACTACGTAACGAACTTACTACAAAAAGAAGGTCATAGCGCATATCCGAAGAGCGACACGAAACATATGCCAATCTCTGGTGGACATGTAGATGGTTCACACGGATTCCCAGCATTCGTTGCGAAAAAAGCTGGCGAAGGTACGAAATATGGTTTAACAACAGCACAAGCAGAAGAATTCGCGAAATTCTACGGTTCTAACGTTGACGTACTATTTGACTTAGCGAAAAAACATAAAGACGAAGCGAAAGAATACAACATGCCGCTAGACGTTCTAATCCCACTTGTATACGCAATGGATTACGAAATGACAGCAAAACCAGTTGACTTCTTCGTACGCCGCAGAGGTGCTGTATTCTTCAACATCCACTGGGTATACGAGTGGAAAGAAGCAGTAATCAACTACATGGCTGCGAAACTAGGCTGGAGCAAAGAAGAGCAAATGAAATACACAGCAGAACTAGAAAAAGCATTAACAGACGCTGTAATTCCTGTAGATCAACAAGAACAGGCAGCTGCGTTAGCGTAAAATAGAGAACTACCTGAAGGGGAGCCCTTTAGGTGGTTCTTTTTTTATGGAATATTCTTCTAACTATATTGCATAACGACATATGTTGTTATACGATGTATATAAGGTGGTGGTATTGTTGGACAAAGAAATCTTGAAGGGAAGTATAGATATTTTATTACTTTCTATCATTGCAAAACGTGATACATATGGATATGAAATAGCTCAAAGTTTAAAGGATGCAAGTGAAGATTTGTATAGTATGGGGCAGGGAACTTTGTATCCTGCTTTAAAGAGATTAGAGAAAAAGGAGTTTCTTGAATCTTATTGGAATGAATCTGAGAATGGGATGAAAAGGAAATTCTATACTATTACAGATAAAGGGAAAAAAGAATTGCAGAAGAAAGTGAATTCTTGGGAGAGTGTAACAGCATTAATTCAAGCTTGTCAGAAAGGAGTTATTTATGAGTGAATTTGATGAGTATATTAAGTCTATTTTAGCCTATTCAGAACTTAGTGATATTGAACAGGATGAGTTATTTCTAGAAATGTATGATCACTTGAACAGCTTGAAAGAAGAATATATGGAACAAGGTATGAATGAAAAAGAAGCGATTTATAAAGCAATTCAAAGTTTTGGAGAATCAAAAGTTATTGGCGTAGAGATTAATAAATCGGTATACGAAGTTCCTAGACCATTAAAGGTATTATCAAAAATTTTATGTATTCCTTATATAATCATTTGTTTTATTGTCTTTTTAGGAACGTTTATTTCAACTTCTACATTTGACTCTGTTCGCAGTTTGACAGGTGGGACTGTCTATCATCCCATTGAATTTTGGCAGCAATTTTTACATATATCTGATTTAGAAACGTTATTACAACTTTTTGGAATAACACTTTGGCAAGTTAAAGATTTTATTGCACATCCAGGTCCTTGGGGAAACTCAACTTATTGGTTAAGTGTTTTACAACATATAATATTAGTAGTTCCATTCGGATTTTTCGTTCCAGTGCTGATTAATAAAGTGACTAACTATAAGAAAGCTCGTAAGTGGTATGTTATGACCTTTCTTGTTTGGGAGATATTACATTTACTAACTTTGTCTGATGTTTTTGATGTGTGGCGGATTGCTATAAATATGCTCGGTGCGTCGGTAGGATATCTTTTATTTATAAGCATGATACAAATAGATAATAAATTTAGGATAATGCGCAAGAAGATATTTGAAAATTAGCTTGCTATTCTGTAGTTTAAATTATACAAATTTAGTTTGATGGTAATAGAGTATTGCTGAAAACATAAGTGCTATATAGTGAGAGGATTTTTTATATTCGTAATAGGTGTTGTTCCTTGTTTACTCATACTGTTATGAAGCGGGTATATAATCCGTCTTTATTGGTGCTATAAATGATGAGAGCGGCACAGCTGAACTTGAAAAAGTCTAGCTGCGTTAGCGTAAAATAGAGAACTACCTGAAGGGGAGCCCTTTAGGTAGTTTTTCTCTTGACTAAAAATAAATAAAATGTGTTACAATGATGATAGAGTATGTAGTGTGAATTTTGCATAAAATAAAAAAGACAGAAGCCTGAGAAACTTCTGCCTTGTGTAACCTAACTTGCTATTGTGGTGGTAGTAGGTGCGGTTATAAGACAATTACATTAACGTTTTAGCCGAGAACCGCCCTTACCTTTTCCACGAAGCAGGGTGGTTCTCGCTTTTTTGTATACAGAAATTAGCCACGGACCGACGTATCTTCTACCGATGACAACGCCAGCTCCGGTTAGGATACCATACACTAATTTAATTATAAACATCGCGATTATATTATCACCTCCCCCCTTTTTTCAAAATGGAAGAGATGATTGCCACACCTACTAGTTATAGCTTATTAAGTTACATTTTAATTGTATTATGTTTTAAAATAGGGAACAAGATATATGGATGAAAATTCCTGTTTTTAAGCAGAGCATTAGTGTCAGGGGACAAGAAGTAAATAAATATTCATAAAAAAACGGTATGGACATTACCATCCGTATTTTTTTATACATTTATAAAACTTTTCCATACAGTGCGTCGTCTAATATATGGGAAGGAGGAAATGATGTGGATGAATTAACGATAGAAGCGTTTGAAATAGAAGATAAGGAGGACCTTATCGACGAAATAATGAACAAGTATGGACAAGAAGTCCTGCAGCTTGTGTATTCGTATGTGAATAATAAAGAGGTTGCGGAGGATTTAACGCAAGATATATTCGTGAAATGTTATAAATCTCTTCATACATATAAAGGGAAATCGAATGTGAAAACGTGGTTATGGAGAATTGCGATTAATCAATGTAAGGACTATATAAAAAGTTGGTATAACAAAAAGGTAATCGTTACAGAGGATGAATTTGCGTATATTGGGATTCAAAATGATAGTGTCGAACAAACTGTCATTCAAAATGCGGAGGATAGTAGGTTGGCTTCTGCGGTAATGAGTTTACCGATAAAATATCGAGAAGTCATTTATCTATTTTATTATGAAGAATTATCAATTAAAGAGATTGCTATAGTAATAGACGTAAAGGAAAATACGATAAAAACGAGACTGAAAAAAGCGAAGGAACTTTTGAAGAAAGGATTGGAGGGATAATCAAATGGAAGATCGATTAAAAGGCTTGCGAAAATCAATGGAGAACACAACGTTTAAACATTTGAGTTTTTCTGATCAGCACCAGAAGCAGGTGCGCGAAAAAATTAAGCAATCGTCCGAAAAGGAAGAAGATATCCTTTTAGCAGTGTTACAACTTCTTATGAATGAAAAAACGGGTTATGAATTGATGCAGTTGCTAAGAGGGAGAGGGATTCAAAAATTCGAAGGTGGTGAAGGGTCTCTATACACTTTATTACATCGTCTAGAACAAAATCGATTTATCCAATCTAGCTGGGATCACGCGGGAGCTAAATATTATCAATTAAATGATAAAGGAAATAAAATGCTGCGAAAGGCAGAGAAGAATGCTACGAAGGCACGATTTATATTAAAAGGATTAGTACAGGAGTGAGAAAAAATTGAGCAAAAAAGGGGAGCGTTTTTTAAAAGAAGTTACGAACCATATTAAATCAAAAGAAGCAAAGGACTTGGTGGCAACAGAACTAGACTTTCACTTGAAACAGACGAAGAATATGTGGATAGAGAAAGGCTTAAGTGAGGAAGTTGCTGAAGATAAGGCTGTTGAACAAATGGGAAGTCCAATTAAGCTTGGCCAGGAACTTAATAAACTACATAAGCCAAAGGTTGATTGGTTCTTAATTGGTTTATTAGTGGCTGCGATGGGGCTAGGATTTTTGCCAGTTATAGCGCTTGGACATGCTGACTTATTAATGAATAAGGTGATATTTGTAATTCTCGGTGTTACAACAGCGATTGGGATGATGCTATTTGATTATCGGAAGTTAGAGAGACTCGGGTGGCTGTTTTATACAATTGGTGTACTTATCTTGTTAATGATAAAGTGTTTTCCGACTGCTTTTTTGAATGGTGAGCCATTAATGAAAATTGGTTCCATCATAATTGACTGTCTAATGACAATACCATTCTTCCTTCTAGCCTGGGCTTCTTTTTTCAATAACAGTAGATTAAAGTTTATACATCTTCTCATGTTGTATTTATTTTCTTTATATTTATTTCTAACTACATCAACTCTTTTACCACTGTTCATCTATATCACGATGGTATTTGTTATGCTTTGGTGGAGTAAGCTAGGAAAGAAAACGGCCTGGCTCATTACAATGTTACCGATTTGTTTCTTTATTATTAGGGATTTATTTTCCTGGTCTGCCGTAAAAGAATACCGGATAGCTAGAATTTTAGGGTTTTTAAACCCAGAGCATGATCAATGGTATTTACGTTTAAAAGAGGCAATGGCATCGGCAGGTTGGTTTGGTACATATGGAAATATAAAGTCTATCCCTGCTACTCATACTGATTTTGTATTTGCAAGTTTGACTTACTATTATGGATATGTGCTTGCGCTAGTTCTTGTCTTGATTTTGTCTCTTTTTGCAGTAAGAATAATGAATATAGCTTATAAAATAAATGATGGTTATGGTAAATTACTCCTCGTTGGTGGAGTAACTCTTTTTGTATTCCATTTCGTTTATAACGTTGGCATGATTCTTGGGATATTACCACGTGTTTCTATATCATTACCCTTTATTAGTTACGGCTTGATACCAACTCTGTTTCATGCATTTATAATGGGGATTGTGCTGAGTGTATATCGTCGTAAAGATATGTCGTTTAGAATGAGAAAAACACCTTGAATCATCAAGGTGTTTTCGTTATAAGCTCAAAACTCTCCGAATCAGCCCCAAGCACAAAAGGACTAACCTCGCCAACGCTATAAAGTTGTAATTCATGCATTGCGCGCGTACAAGCAGTGTAGAATAATCTACGAACACTCTCGTCACTATATACATCTTTAGAAGCATCGTAAATAATAACAGCATCAAATTCAATACCTTTCGCTAAGTAAGCAGGGATTACGACAATGCCTTGCTCATACTCGGCTGAGTTACTCTTCACGAGTTTAATATTATCGATATGATTAAGTGCTTCGTATGCAGCTGCGCTTTCAGCTGCAGATTTACATATAATTGCGATCGTATTGTGCTGCTCTTTTTGTAGTTCAGCAACTTTGGCAGTAATACGTTCGTGCAGTTCGTTGACATTCGATACTTTCGTCACTGTAGGTTTCTCGCCGTCACGTTCAAAGGCGTGAATGTTCTTGCCTTCCGGTACGAGAGCACGTGTAAATTCAATAATCGGTTTTGTTGAGCGGTAGCTACGAGTTAAGTTAATGCCGTTTGTTTCGTCTGGACCGTATAAATTTGTAAGTGTATCGAAATTAACCGTTTCACTCGCATGAGCAAATATCGCTTGGTTAAAGTCTCCGAGTACCGTCATTCTTGCGGCAGGGAAGAGACGTTTTAAAAACTCGAACTGAAACGGAGAATAATCTTGCGCTTCGTCTACGAGTACGTGTTTAATCGATCTGTTCGTTTGGAAGCCTTCAATTAATTCTTTTAAAAGTAAGAATGGAGTCGCATCCTCGTAATATAGTTTTCCTTCATCAAGCATGTTTACTGTTAAGGAGCAAATGTCATCCCACTCTTTCGGTTTTTTCTCAGTAACCCATGATGCATCTGTGAAGAGTTGTTTATATATGCCTGTGAAATTGATAAAGCGTAATGTTTGAACGCCTTTACGCAGTGGCTTCAATTTTTTACGGACAATCATACGTCCAAGTACTCTCGTTTCTTTTTCAAAATCATGAAAGGAGTTGTCGTCAAACTCTCCTTTTTTCTGCAAATATTTATAAGCTTTTTGGTATTCATCTTTACTAAGTAATTCAATTTCTTCTTCTACCCAAGGCTTTTTCAGTTCTGCTTTTTCAAGTGCATCTATTTGCTTATTTAGCCAATCCGTTAACTTCTCAATTCGACTATGGAAGCGGAGGGAGGAGTCGGTATTGTAAAATTGTTCTGTAATTTCTTTCGCAGAAACAATCAGTTTTCCTCTAAATTTCATTCCTCTAAATAGCATGCCTGAAGATTCAAGAGATTGTCTGTACGCTCTAATCATCTCGAAAAATTGAGTGGATGCTTTAAATCGGATGCTCGCATTTCTCGTTTTATAGGTAGGATTATTCGTTTCAGTTAACATATATTCTAATTGTTCATAAGGATCTTCAACTTCAAATGACTTACTTAGTCTATGATTTAAATATTCTTGGAATGTAACTTGCTGCATATTTTCTTCACCGAGTTCAGGTAGTACGTTAGAAACGTAGCTATTGAACATAGAGTTAGGAGAGAAGAGAATAATTTGATCTGCTTTTAGCCATTCGCGATATTTATATAGTAAGTAGGCGATTCGTTGCAATGCAGCTGATGTTTTACCACTACCAGCGGCTCCTTGCACGATAAGGAGTCGGCCTTCATCGTGACGGATAATTTTATTTTGCTCGCGCTGAATCGTAGCAACGATGCTTTGCATATGTTTGTTCGTGCCTTTTCCAAGCGCTTGTTGCAAGATTTCATCACCAATTGTAAGGCTCGTATCGAACATAGAATCAATCTCGCCATTTTGAATAATGTATTGTAATTTTTTCTCCACATTACCGTGGATTACGCCGCCTGGTGTACTGTATTCAGCAGGTCCTGGTGGATAATCGTAGTACACACTCGAAATAGGTGCGCGCCAGTCATATATAAGGAAGTTTTCTCCGCTTGCATCAGTAAGTGTAGCGACGCCGATATAAATTTGATCCGCGGCAGATTCTCCTTCTTCTTTGAAATCAATTCGTCCGAAATAAGGTGCTTTATGCATACGTCTTAATGCGGCAAGTCGATTAAAGGTGTGCTTATGGGTAATTTGTGTGACAGCTAGTGACTGAGCTTGTTGTCTTAAGTTGATAACTGTTTCAAGATAATCATCGAAAGTATCAGTATTCACTTTCACGTCATCCCAAAAGTGTTTACGAATATTGATTACTTCTGCTCGGCGTCTGCCAGTTTCATTTTCCAGTTTATCAATTTGCTCCGTAATTGTCTCGATTACGGTATCCAATCTTTTTTGCTCTAGATCAAGTTTTTTGTTCATACGGTAAGCACTCCTTTAAAAGTGAAAAATAGAGGTTGACTGAAGATGTGTTTTGGTGTAAAATTAAGATACGGATAAATACGTTCCTTTTGTTTTATAAAACGTGTTTCTGTTCTAATTTAACATAGTTTTTTCATTTAATCAATGATAATAAGATAAACCTTGGTTCTACGTGGCGTGGATCAAGGTTTTTTTGTGTTTGAAGAGGAGTCACGCTTGTTGTCGTTTTTTGTCGGTAAGTCGATATATTTCGAAAATCGCTGATATAATTGGAGTTGCGCTGATATATTTTGAAAATCGCCGATATAATTGGAGTTGCGGTCGATATATTTGAAAAATCGCCGATATAATTTCATTTACCGAATCTAGATTAACTACTGGGAGAAGAGGAGATAAAAAAAGCTCGGGCCGAAGCCCAAGCTTTTTTTACTTCATTATTTCTTTTCGTCTTTCTTATCGTCAGCTTTTTTCTCTTCGAAAAGATCTTTTAAATCTTTATCGTCAACTTTTACGTCAGCTTTTTTGATTTCTTTCATCATAAGATCGTTCATAAATTGAGCATCTTGTGTTTTTTCTTGAACTAGTGATTTTTTAATATCAGCTTTTGCTTTATCGAAATTTGCATCTGCGTGATTATCAGTTACTTTGATGATATGGTAACCGAATTGTGTTTTTACAGGTTCGCTTACTTCACCTTTTTTCAACTTTTGAGCTGCTTCTTCAAATTCTTTTACCATTTTCCCTGGTCCGAAGAATCCTAAGTCGCCACCTTTTTCTTTTGAGCCTGTATCTTCAGAGTATTGTTTTGCTAATTCTTCGAAAGATTTACCTTGAGCAAGTTCATCTTTTACCTTTTTAGCAGTTTCTTCATCTTTTACAAGGATATGACTTGCTTTAATTTCTTTTTTATAATCCTCGAATTTTGCTTTTACATCTTTATCAGTAATCGATTGTTCAACCGCTTTTTCTTGAGCTAATTGAGCACGCACACTATTTTTAATAGTTTCTTCTTTAATACCTTGTTGTTTCATTAGTGTATCGAATTGATCACCGTATTGTTTTTTCATTTCATCGAACTTTTTGTCTACATCTTTGTCTTCAACTTTGTAGTTTTTAATAAGTACTTTTTCCATAACCATGTTGTTTAGTACTTGTTTACCAGCTTGTGTCTTCATTTGATCGTAGAATTCTTCTTTTGTAATGTCACCAGCTTTAGATGTAACAATTTTGTCTGATGATGATGTTCCACATGCTGATAATGCGATTACACTTGTTGCGGCTAAGGCAAGCATAGCTTTCTTCATTCAATAAACACTCCTACTATTATGTATTTTTAATTTATCCTACACCGATGAATTTTAGTTCATAAGAGCCCGATTAAGTCTCACTGATACTTTTGCTTTTTTATATTGGTAAAGCGCGCTTAACAGGGCTTACCGTGGCTGAGGATAAAGTTTTGATGAATGTTTTGTTCTATAGTATAAGCAATATGTACAAAATTTAATATATCATATTTCGAACCGTTTTCATATTGATAAAGAAAAATTAACCAGCACGTGTCAGATTTTGAAAGTGTGCCATATTGGGCGTATGCCGCATATACAGAATAGAGGAGGGGATGGGGATGAATTCTCAACTTATTTTATTACTTGTACTGTTTATTTTATTGGTTATTGTAGGTATAATTTGCTTATAGAGGAAAAAAGTGAGGAAGGGGCTTTCCTTCCTCACTTTCCATGAAATATAATTTCTATATAACTAGAAATTAATAAAATTGTTATACATACATTAATAACCCGAAAGACACCGGGCTGGCGGCTCGCAGCTATTTGTTTTCGTTCACACAGTGTATGTGTCATGAAATTCGTGTAAAATATAACAAGAAGTGCGAATGCGACAAAAACAACTGTTATAAGTGTCATGAGGCGAGACCTCCTTTTGGCTAAAATACATATACATATATTGTATCACACGATATTTTGTTCGTGTTACAAAATTCAGAAATAGAAGACTTTGTGTTAGAAAGTGAGGGAGAAAATGGACGTTGTTAGAAGATTAGAACAAGCTGAATACTATGTAGACCTATTATTTAAAATGATTGATGAAGAGAAGTGTCCATTTTATTCTTTGATCATAAAGAAAAAAGCTCGTAAAAAAGATATTGAACGTATACTAAATCTTTGTGAAAAACTGAACGAGCAATATGTAGTGGAGAAAGCAGAAGGGCTTCTTTTGTTCGATGCGCTGTTAGATCAATTTGAAAAAGCGCTTCCACATCAGCTCGAAGTACACGAAACTGCGGAAGCGCTAGCAAAACAAGGTTTATTTAAGCCGCTTATGAATGAATTCTTAAGCATGATTGCGAAAAAATAAATAGATTATTTCTTAACTAACTTTTGATCGGATTCTGTAAAGTTCTCTTCAATATCTTCTAATGATTTCTCAAAAATATCGATAAAGTCTTGTCCGTAAATGTTACGCAGGATTGCAATCAGTTCGATATTTTCTGGGAACTTCCCATAAAAATTACGAAGTGCAAGAGCCCCATTAAACACTGAATTATTTTCAGGATCATACTCTTCCATTAAGCGAAGTAGTAATTCTTCCCCTTTGTCTGTAATTTCAATGTACGTATTTCGTTTATCATCTTCCTTTTTTGAGAATACAAGATAGCCGCGTTCTTCCAGCTTTTTCGAGAAGTTAAACGCTGTTGATACGTGCATAACTCCAAACTTAGCAATCTCAGAAATAGAAGCCCCTTTTAAATGATAAGCGATTGTTAAAATATGATGTTCATTAATATTTAAATCGTAAGGTTTAATCCACTGCTGCCAATCTTTCTCTACACATTTCCATAACGCTTTCGATAATTGAGCAATGCGTTGGCTGAAAATCATCGCTTCTTTTACCGAGTAATCTTTTTCTCCACTTTTCATTTACTCACCCACTTTAACATTCTTTTTTCATTACTATCTATTATGCCAGTAAAATAAAAATTAATAAAGTCTTTTTGTGAGAATTGTGAAAATTTTTCGGAAAAATGACATTCTATACAAATCATGCATAACTATGGAAGCGTTTTATGAGTCGTGAATACATACGTTGTCCTTACATGTTAAGTGATAACATATATTGTAAATGCATAAAAACACGGCATATCTATACGATATGCCGTGTCAAGGTCAATTTATATAAAAAATATTTGTTATATGCAAAAAACTAAGCAGGAATTTGTTTACGCTTTTTCTGGAACAGCTTCTTGTAGTTTCTCAATTGACTTTTGGATGTCCAAAATTTCTTTCTCAATATGGCGCTTGTTTTGAGAAATATCTTGCTTCCAGTTAGAAAGCGTGTCTTGCATGTCATCTTTTAATTCTTGAAACACTTCTTTACCTTCTGAAGCAGTTTCAACAATTTGACGCTTTAATAATTTCGTATCAGCTGTAATATCAGCTAAAGTCTTTTTAATATCATTTCCTTTTTCTTTTAACTTGCCGCGCATGTCTTTACCAGAAGAAGGAGTTGAGAAAAGAACAGCTAGTCCAGCAACTGCTCCGCCGCAAATAACACCTGTAATAAAGGATTTAGCTTTTGACATAAAAGGAGACCTCCTTATTTTTTGTTCGTATTCATGATGGGAAAAATATGCATATCTTTCTTATATGTGCTATGCACAAACAATCATCCCTGAGCATTTTAAGTAAAGAAACAAGCCATGCGGAATTTGATGACTTCAGGGAAGTGGCTTGTTATGTATTACGCCTTCTTATAGTGTCATTATTTCACACTATTTGCAATTGTACTTGCGATGTTTTGTAAATTTTCCATAGTGTATTCATTTTGATGTGATTTCCAAACAGCACCGAAACCATCTTTTTCACCGTAGCGTGGAATTAAATGAAGGTGGAAGTGGAACACAGTTTGTCCAGCTTTTTCACCGTTATTGTTAAGTAGGTTAAAGCCAACTGGATTAAACTCTGCTTTAATCGCATTTGCGATTTTTGGAACGACAGAAAAAATGTGTGATGCGATTTCTGGCGTTAGCGCAAAAATGTCTTGTTTGTGAACTTTCGGAATAACAAGAGTATGTCCTTTTGTTACTTGACTAATATCTAAAAATGCAAGCACATGTTCATCTTCGTATACTTTTGAGCAAGGGATTTGCCCGTCAATGATTTTACAAAAAATACAATTGTCTGCTGTATGATTCATTGATCTCATCCTTTCAAATATCCTTAGCCGTATTTTACCATAATTACATAAGAGAACAAACACGAAAAACAGGAAGCTGACTCAGCTTCCTGTTTTCTGAAGAGGGATTGAAAAAGCATTATCGTAATTTACGTTTCGCAGACACCTCATTTATTTAAGAAATGCACGGTAAATCGGCTAAAGTTTCTGCCGTAGACACCCCATTTTCAAGTGAAATGAATTGCAATCTTTTTTAAAATGAAATTGTTTATTTTTTAAAACAGTATATGCTCTTTCAGAGACACCCCGTTTCGAAAATGAAACAAATGATCTGGTTATGTGTAAATTTCATTGTCCAACTTGGACACCCCATTTCATGATGACTTCACTATGTTGTTGTACTCATCAATTGGTGGTTGCTTTTTCAATGTGTTCCTTCTTCAATAATTATGATGTCCGCTTTCGGAAAAATATATGCTAATAAATTTAAAAATTTTTTTTGAGTACATGGATACTATGTAGTACAGCATAATTTTTGGTAAGATGAATATAGAATGAATACTAATGAAGAAAGTGGTGTCGTATGAGCGAGTTATTGCGTGTAGAAAATGTTACAGGAGGATATACGAAACGACCTGTATTAAAAGACGTTTCGTTCTCTGTTAATAAAGGCGAACTTGTCGGCTTAATCGGTTTAAATGGAGCTGGTAAAAGTACGACGATTAAACATATTATCGGTTTAATGGAACCGAAAAAAGGAACTGTCACAATTAATGGGAAAACAATTCGTGATGATATGACAGCGTACCGTTCTAGCTTTTCATTCATTCCGGAAACGCCAGTATTATATGATGAATTAACGTTAGAAGAGCATTTGAAATTAACAGCTATGGCGTATGGCGTTGATGAAAAACAATATGAAGAACGTGTAGGACAACTACTACAAGAGTTTCGTATGAAAAATCGTTTAAAATGGTTTCCATCTCATTTCTCAAAAGGAATGAAACAAAAAGTAATGATTATGAGCGCATTTTTAGTGGAGCCATCTCTTTACATAGTAGATGAACCTTTCGTTGGATTAGATCCGTTAGCGATTCAATCCCTTCTTCAAATGATGGACCAAATGAAAAAGAGTGGTGCCGGTATTTTAATGAGCACACATATTTTAGCGACGGCAGAGCGTTATTGTGATTCGTTCATTATTTTGCATCAAGGTGAAGTAAGAGCGAAGGGAACGCTATCTGAACTGCAATCACAGTTTAATATGCCAGGTGCAACGTTAGATGATATTTACATCGCGCTAACAAAGGAAGAAGATTATGAATAGCACAGCGTTATGGAAAGAACGATTTCGTCACTTTCTAAAAGAAGTTCGTACATATAGTAAATACGTATTTAATGATCATTTGAAATTTATTTTCGTGTTCATCATTGGTGCGGGAGCGTATTATTACCAGCAATGGTTACAAACGTTAACACCTTCGTTTCCGGCGGCGCTCGTAATGGCAGTATTAATTGGACTCGTGTTAACGGCTGGATCCATTCAAACATTATTAAAAGAAGCGGATCTCGTTTACTTACTGCCAGTTGAAGAAAAGTTAAAACCTTACTTCACAAAGGCATTTCTTTTTACATTTATGATTCAGTTATACATAATCGCAATCGTAGCAGCTGCGCTTGCTCCGTTATACTTCCAACAAATGAAGCAAACAGGAGCGGCTTACATATGGATTGGACTCGCGTTTGTTATCGTAAAAGCGTGGAACTTATTCGTAGCGTGGGAAAAGTCATTTTTAACAGATCAAAATATACAAAGAGCTGATTGGTTCATTCGTTTCATTTTAAACGGCTTATTTGTTTATTTCCTTGTAGAGCGTACTTCGGTTATGTTTATTGGCGGAACCGTCCTTCTCATGGTGTTATACCTCGTAGTACTGCATCAAATGGTGAAGGGAAAGCCGCTAAACTGGGAGTATTTAATTTCTGAAGAAGGTAAGAAGATGATGCTACTGTACCGCATTGCGAATATGTTCGTTGATGTACCAGCATTAAAAGAAAGAGTAGCACGGAGAAAATGGCTCGATTTCATTCTTTCGATGATTGGTGAAAAGCGTACCTATTTATACTTATATACGAGAACATTTTTACGATCTGGTAACTATTTCGGTTTATATGTGCGTTTGCTCGCTCTTGGAGGAGTTATTTTGTACTTCATTCCGTTTTTATATGGACGATTTATCGTAAGCCTTATTTTCCTATACTTAATCGGTTATCAGCTCTTAACTTTATGGAAACATCACCGCATGAAGATTTGGCTTGATTTGTATCCGGTAGGGGGAGAAGAGAAGAAGAAAGACTTTCTTACTTTATTAAACGCGATTCTAATCATAGGGAGCGTAATCTTTACAGTTATATTTGCACTAGCAACGAAAGATTTCATGATGACAGGAATTTTACTTATCGTAAGCATATTATTTAGTATCGGTTTTGTTTACCAATACGGGGCGAAGCGCATTGAGCGTTTAAATTGAAAGGAATGAACCTATGATTACATACGAAGAGAAGGTTATAAAAGAATTGGAGCAGTGGAAAGCTACATTCATGAAAGATTCTTCTATGATGACACGGTTCTCCAAAAAAGTGCAGACGAAAGTGCAACAGCTCATTCCGGCGAAAGTACAAAAGGTACTAACAGAGACGATTCGTATGATGGTGCAAACGATCAGCGCCGGGTCAAACTTTATAAAGCCGAAGCTAAAAGAGACGACATGGTCATTGCAAAGACGAGACGATGAAGTACGTAAAAAAATGGATGAGTACAAAAAAATAGCAGCGGCAGAAGGAGCAGGGACGGGGGCTGGCGGTATTCTCCTCGGTCTTGCTGACTTTCCGCTTCTACTTACAATTAAAATTAAATTTTTATTCGATGCAGCAACGTTGTACGGATTTGATACGAGTAAACAAGAAGAGCGTCTTTTTATCCTTCACGTTTTTCAGCTTGCCTTTTCAAGTGACAATCACCGAAAAGAAATATGGAAAGCAATTGAAACGTGGGATACAGAAAAAGAAAATCATATGGACTGGGAAAAGTTCCAAACAGAATACCGAGACTATATCGATTTAGCAAAAATGCTTCAGCTCGTCCCGGTAATCGGTGCCCCAGTCGGCGCATATGCGAACTATCAATTGCTGCAAAGACTTGGAGAAGTGACGATGAATTGTTATCGTATGCGATTGCTGAATAGGGATTAAAAAGAAGGCGTCCTACATGTGTAACGTAGGACGCCTTTTCTTAGAAGCCAAGTCCGATATAGCTAACTCCAACTATAATCAATACGATAAAAAGTACAATGATTAATGAAAATCCGCTCTTACCAGCTTGTCCTGCTTCACCGCCGCCATTACCACCACTACCGCCATTACCGCCAAGTCCCATATGATATCCTCCTTATTGTTATATGTTGCTTTTACTTTATAACTTTCTGTATTTTCTGATAAACACCTTCTGTAGTGCTAACTAAATTGAAAATCATTTCGTTTTGTTTTATAATTTACTTACCGACCGGTAAGTAAAAATAAGTGAGGTACAGTATGACGAAGAATTTACAAACATCGCAAAACATTGTAGAGGCATCATTTAAACTTATGGCAGAACACGGCATTGAGAAGATGAGTCTTTCCATGATTGCGAAAGAGGTAGGTATTTCAAAACCGGCTATTTATTATCATTTTTCTTCTAAAGAAGCGTTAATCGATTTTTTATTTGAAGAAATTTTCTCTGGATATCATTTCGTGAGTTATTTCGATAAAGAGCAATATACGAAAGAAAATTTTGCAGAAAAGTTAATTGCTGATGGTTTACATATGCTCTCTGAATATGAAGGGCAAGAAGGGATATTACGCGTTATCAATGAATTTATCGTAACTGCATCGCGAAATGAAAAGTATCAGAAACGCTTATTTGAAATACAAGAAGATTTCTTAAATGGTTTCCACGATTTATTGAAGAAAGGCGTAGAACTTGACGTAGTGTCACAACATGAAACGGAAGAAAATGCTCATACGCTAGCACTCGTGATTGATAATATGAGCAACTATATGCTCATGGGATTCCAGTTAAAGTATAAAGAAATTTGGATTCGAAATGTGAAAAACGTCATGAAGGAGGAGTAAAGATGAAAATGCAAAAAAACTGGTGGCTCGGTTTTCTTGGATTTATTGGGGTTTATAAAATACCAGGTATGATTGAAGCTTTTCAAGCGGATGGAAATTGGATGAAGTTAATCGGTTTCATTTGGCTACTTTGGTTCGGATATTTTATTCCTGAGAAGAAAGAAGATTGAATTTCAATTTTCTGTAAAGTTACGTAAAATATAGATTGAGAGTATTCATATATTAGATTACTAGATTTGGAGTGGTTACATGGATCCATTGAAAAATGAAATTCACCCTGACATGGTCAAGGTGTGGAAAGTTCGTGCTGTAATTGAAGAAGGGATCGGTATACTCGTTATTTTAGCTTACCTTTTCCTCATGATAAAGTTTGATTGGTGGGCGTGGATTTTGTATGTGATGATTGGGCTAACAGTTGTGTTCGCACCATTTGCGTACTTCTTATTCCCGAAACTACGTCAACGTTATTACAGCTATCAACTAAATGAAGAAGAACTTGAAATTCAGCATGGTCTTTTTGTCGTAAAGCGCGTATTAGTACCGATGATTCGTGTGCAGCACGTAACGATTGAACAAGGACCAATTATGAGAAAATATGGCTTAGCAGAATTACAGATTTCAACGGCAGCAACTTCTCATAGCATCCCAGGTTTAACGATGTATGAAGCTGAAATGTTGAAAACGAAAATCGCAGAATTAGCGAAAGTGAGTGATGAGGATGTATAAAAGGCAGCATCCAATCACGATGTTATTAGAGTTAAAAATAACAGACTTTATACCACTCATTATTTTTCTTTTTAGCTTAAGGGGAAAGTTTCCATTTTGGTATTTAGTTCCTATTGGCTTTGCGTTAATCACAATTATTTCAGCTATCGTAGGCTGGTATTACAAAGTATACTGGGTCGAAAATAACGTATTACATGTGAAACAAGGTCTCTTTGTGAAAAAGGAGAGCTACTTAAATAAAGAACGTGTTCAAACAATTAATACAAGTTCTAACGTACTATACCAAATGCTCGGTTTGAAAAAAATTCAGATTGAAACAGCTGGCGGGGGCGATGAAGCAGAAGTTAGCTTAGCTGGAATTACGGTAGAAGAGGCGACGGAGCTTATTACTTTGCTAAATGAGCCAACTCCAGAAGTGAAAGCAGAAAAAACGTTAGACGAAGCAGCAGAAAATACAGTAGAAAAAGCAATTGTTACAGAGGAAAAACAAACGACAGAGTACAAGTTAACGTGGAAAGAGATTTTAATAGCGTCTGTTACATCTGGTCAATTTGGAGTATTGTTCTCTTTAATCTTTTTCGTTTATCACCAAGTAGATGAGTATATTCCGAAATGGATAAAAAATAGTGTGACGTCATATGTAATGGACCACGATATATATGGCTGGATTTACATGGTAGCTATTTTACTTGTCGTTTCTTGGATGATATCTACAATTGGCTACGCGTTAAAACACGGTAACTTCACAGTGAATCGAAAAAATGATGAAGTCCGTATTTCGCAAGGGTTACTGGAGAGAAAAGAACTCGTACTAAAATTGCACCGCATTCAAGGGATTACGATAAAAGAAGGCATTTTACGCCAACCGTTCGGTTATTGTGCTGTGCAAGTAGAAGTCATTCAAAGTGAAGGGAAAGAAGAAAAAGTTACACTGCATCCTATCATTCGAAAAAATCGAGTGCAACAATTACTCGCGCATTTACAATTACCATACGAACTGAATGCAAATATTACTTCGTTACCAAAAGCAGCATTGCGCCGCTATCTCATTGATAGTTTCATCTTTTTCGCTATGCTCGCAATCCCGCTTACTGGAATAAGCGTATACTTTGAAAAGTATTACATCATGTGGGCATTACTACCGCTCGCAATCCTTATCTTTACACTTGGCTACGCAACATTTAAAACAAATGGCTACAGTGTTAACGGAGAACAAATTACACTTGTCTATCGTAGCGTCGGAAAATATACAGGACTTATTAGAAGAAGACACGTCCAATCAATGGAGAAGACACAATCATATTTCCAGCGCCGTGCGGATTTATGTACGTATAAGTTTTCGAGTGCATCATCTAGTTATAAAATAGAGCATACGAGAGTAGAAGATGCGGAGAGAATGCAGGATTGGTATAAGAAGAAAATAAATGAGATGTAACTTGAGAAAGCTTGCCTATTATGAAAGGCAGGCTTTTTTGTTATAGGGAAAAGAGTCGTTTAATCCATATATTAGTACAACTACAGCACACATGTATCAATACGTATGAAAAAAGGTAATATGCTTCTGTTTTAGGAAAATATGTGGGATTTTTGATATAAATGGTATAATAAAATGGAAATAGTATTAGGAGGTTATATATGATAAGTCAGTTGAAAAGAGAAGCACTTGATGCATTAAAAGGAAGATGGGGACTAGCGGTAGGGGCAACCTTATTAATTGGAATCCTTATTGGAGCTGTTGAAATGCTAACAACAGGTATTTTCTCGATATTTTGGGGTTGGGAAGAAGCAAGTGATTCACTTACAGTAAGTATTATAGTAATGCTTGTTATTGGTCCATTAACAATAGGTGCCTATTATCTTGTTTTAAATGCAATTCGTGGGACTGATGCTCGCATTGGTCATATATTTAGATGGTTTAGCGATGGAAGTAAGTTGATGAAGTCGTTTTTAACATATTTACTAATGTATGTCTACTTGACTCTATGGACATTACTTCTTATTATTCCAGGTATTATTAAATCATTTTCTTATTCTATGACATATTTTATTTTGAATGATCATCCAGAATATACAGCGAATCAAGCGATTACTGAGAGTCGTCATATGATGAATGGACATAAAATGGATTACTTTTTACTATGCTTAAGTTTCTTAGGTTGGTTCATTTTAAGTATTCTTACTGTAGGAATCGGTTTCTTATGGTTAGCACCTTATTTCTACGCGACATCAGCCGCATTTTATGAAGAGATTTCAAAAGAATATTATAAAAAAGAAGGCACTACTTTCTAATAAAACATATAAACTATCTACCCTAAAGAATGTAGGGAGCAGATAGCAGATGGTTTAGGTGTTTTGATATTTGTCCTATTTTCGGGATTCACTTCAGGATAAGGTATAGATTTTTATATAGAAATGCTACCCTCTATGTTTTATCATAGAGGGTTATTTTTTTATGTAAAAATGATAGGAAATAATGAATAATATATGTAAAGAAAAAAGCGAGGTGAATGAGAGTGAGCAAATTTTTAATACCGTATTCATTTTCTATATTAAGTTTCTTTATTTCAGCAACAGCACTTGATTTATATGATAGGATGGGAAACGATAGTGAGCTGGTTTCGCCGAACATAATTGGAAAGATAATTCAATCTACTGCGCAAATGGGAGTCCTTACATTGTATTTCGGAGTACCTATTATTTTAGGTGGCTGTCTACTTGGTGAGCTATTGTTTAGAGGTATCATTTTACGATTTAAACTAAGCTATATTATATCTTTATTATTATATCTATTTTTAGCTTTTAGTATTGTTTTCGTAACGGTAGGCATTCCAACTACATATGAAGATTCTAATACATTTTTCATGGGGATAACTATGATTTGTGCTGTTACATTCTTTGTGAGTCGGAATATATGGGAAAACAAGTTAATAATGGAGTGACAAAATGAAATACACCTGTCCATGTTGCGGATATAAAGTTTCACTTTATTGGATCAGTTAGAAAACCGACTAGTGAAGATGTGAAGGATGCTAGTTGGCAGCGAATTTGTTAAGTAAAATGTTATTACTCAATTTAATGGGAGTAATAACATTTTTTATTTAGTACTGAAAGAATTACTGCTGTCTTAAAGTAATAAGAAGGAATAAATCGGTAAATTTTATTAATGGATATATTTTCAATAAATACAAAAGTATAGATGTATAGTCAGCTTTGTGTATTTAATGTTATCATATTGAATGATATGGAAATTTTTAATAGAATAAGTAACTAAAAATTCAAAGGTAATGAAGCTTTTGTTGTATAAAGAAAATACTTAGTAGTAATCAACAATATTAAAAATAAGATTCGTATTTATATAAATTTAGTAGAAATGGGGTTTTAAAAAGGAATGAGTATAAGCATAACGCGGCAAAAGATTTTGGCGGCCGCTTCTCAAATTGTACAATGTAAAGGGGTTGCTAAATTAACTTTAGAAGCAGTGGCAAAAGAGGCGGGTTTAAGCAAAGGTGGATTATTGTATCACTTTTCAAATAAAGAAGCTTTAATAGAAGGTATGATAGTCCGAGGGGTAGAGGATTATGAAGGGGCCATTTACAATAAAGTAGCGGAAGACTCAGAGAGGAAAGGGAGATGGGTTCGCTCTTTTGTAGAGGAAAGATTAAGTAATGAGAGAAGAACAGAAGAGTTGTCTAGCAGTATGATGGCAGCACTCATGTTAAAACCTGAATTACTTGAGCCATTACAACAATCATTTCAGCAACTGCAAAAAAATATAGAAAATGATGAGATAGATTCAGTTTGTGCAACAATTATTAGATTAGCAGCAGATGGATTATGGTATTCGGAATATTTAGGGGTTGGAAGACTAAGCCCCGAGTTAAGAGAAAAAGTGATTCAAGCTCTTATTAGTAATTCATATAAATAGAATATACTAACTATATAATTTAAAAATGATTCACCATTGCTTCTTTAATGTAGTGGTGAATTATTTTTTTTATTAGAAAAATAGAACAATTTTATAGAGTATTGAATTATAACCGTCCAGACGGTATAGTAATATTTGGTTTAAGAGGAAAATGAAACAAAAAAAGAATAAAAGATATTTTTAGCACACTATTCGAAAGGATAGGCCGCAAAGCTTAGAGTCTACGGTAATACATATTGGTTACTAAGATCGTCTGGTTGCACATTTTTGATGCAACCGGACGGTCTTTTTTTGTTATATAAATATAAAAAATAGGAAGGAACTATGCAAATGAAAAGTACTAAAAGACATATTTCAATGGTTTCATTAGTTTTTCTAGTATTATTTTCAGTGCTGAATGTGTGGGCTCCAGTTATTCAAGCTGCTGTGATGAAAAGTCCAGTGGACGAAATTAATATTTCCCGTACTGATGGCACGACATCTGAACCATATCAAGCCTCAGATGGTATGAAAGTAGAAGTGAAGTGGTCAGCTAAAGAAAAAATAAAAAGTGGAGATCAATTCACAATTGATATGCCAAAAGAGTTTCGAAAAGACCTTATGAATATGAGTTTTCCTTTAAAAGATGCTGAAGGAAAAACAGTTGGTACATGTGAGATGAAAAAGGGTCTATTAACGTGTACTATGGGTGATTACGTAGAAGGAAAGAACAACATTAAAGGTTCTTTATTCGTAGAATTCTACTTTGGTCTAGAAGCATATGATGGTGTTAAAGAAATTCCATTAGAATTTAACGTTGATGGTCAAATCGTAAATAAAGAAGTAAATGTAAGTAATACGACAGAGAGACCGAAGCCACAACCCAATACGGAAAATCTATTGAAATGGGGTTCTTATAATCAAGAAGATCCGTCTATTGCTGATTGGCTTGTATATGTAAATGCAACTGGAACAGAAATGCAAGATCTTAAATTAACAGATACATTAGGACCTGGGCATGAGTTAATTACAGACAGCGTAGTATTAGAAGAGGCTGTATTTGAAGATGGTTATGCACCAACAAATATTAAGCCAGCAAATTTATCTAACATTAAAATAAATGCAACAAAGACTGGATTTACAATTGAATTTCCAGACAGTTCAAAAGGCTATATTTTAAGATATAAAACAAAGGTTACAAATCCTGCTGCAAAACCTCATAAAAATACTGTGAAATTAGAAGGTAAAAATATTAAAACTGAAGAAAAAGTAGGACAAGTATTTGTGAGTGGTGGGGGAGGATCTGGTTCAGGTGACAATAATCCACCTAGCATTGAAAAAAATATAGTTGATGAGAATGGCAAGCTTGTAGAGAATGAGCAGCTAACACAAATGGATCAAGTTATTCAATACCAAGTTGGTACACATATACCGAACGATCCTTCTAAATACACATCTATGGTAATTAGTGATGATTTAGAAGATGTTTTAGAAGTATTAGAGGCAAAAGTGTATGATAAAAATGGCCAAGATATTACTTCTAAAGGGACGTTAAATATAGATAAACAAAGAAGTGAAGTAACATTTACGTTTGGTGAGAATTTTGATTATAAGTCATATGAAGACCAGATAATTAATCTTAGTATCAAGGCGAAAATTAAAAATAATGCAGACTTATCTTCTTACGTAGATAAGCAGATTCCTAATAAAGCGGAATTACATTTTGATGATAAAACATTAACATCAAAAGAAGTAACTATTACACCGCCTGAAGCTCCAAAAGATGGTACAGTATCGCTTCATAAAATAGATTCTGAGAATCCGAACAAAGGGTTAAAAGGTGCCGAATTTGAAGTTCGAAATAGTGCAAATGAAGTTGTTGCAAAACTGACAACGGACGAAAAAGGTTTTTCAGTACCTCAAACTTTAGCTCCTGGGACGTATAAAGTTTATGAAACAGTAGCACCAGAAGGATATCAAAAATTAACAAGCCCAGTAGAGGTTACACTTCAAGCTGGAGAAACAAAAACAATTGAAATTAAAAATACTGTGCAAAAGGGTCAAATTGAAATAAAGAAAATTGATTCGGAAAATGGTGAAAAACCATTAGCAAATGCAGAGTTTGATATAGTAAAAGACGGTGTAGTAGTCGAACATATTGTTACAGATAAAGATGGTAAGGCAATCTCTAAACCGTTAGCACTAGGAAAATATATTTTAAAAGAAACGAAAGCGCCTGAAGGCTACCAATTAAAAGAAACAGAGTTCGAAGTAAGTGTAACAGGGGACAGCATATTCCCAATACAAGTGGAAAATGCAATGGTAGACAAAGGTAATATAGAAATTACAAAAGTGGACAAAGAAAACGGAGCAGTATTAGCGGGTGTCGAATTTGAAGTCCAAGATGAGAAAGATGAAGTAGTAAGAAAAGTAGTAACAGATAAAGATGGAAAAGCAAATGTTTCAGATCTATCAGTAGGAAAGTACAAATTAGTAGAGACGAAAAGCTTACCAGGTTATAAAAAGCTAACAGAACCAGTACCATTTGAAATAAAAAAAGGTATGACAAAAGCTTTAGCAATAAAAGTAGAAAACGAGCAGTTAGACAAAGGCTCAGTAGAAATTACAAAAATAGATAAAGATAGTCAAAAAGTATTAGAAGGCGTAGTCTTCGAAGTGCAAGATGAGCAAGGAAAAGTAGTAACAGAAGTAAAAACAGATAAAGATGGTAAAGCAAAAATCTCTGATTTATCAGTAGGGAAGTACAAATTAGTAGAGACGAAAAGTTTACCAGGCTACAAAAAGCTAACAGATTCAGTATCATTCGAAATTAAAAAAGGTATGACAACAGTCCTATCGTTGAAAGTAGAAAATGAACAGTTAGATAAAGGTTCAGTAGAAATTACAAAAATAGATAAAGACAGCAAAAAAGCATTAAAAGGCGTAGTTTTTGAAGTGCAAGATGAAGCTGGAACAGTAGTAAAGGAAGTAAAAACAGATAAAGATGGTAAAGCAAAAATCTCAGATCTATCAGTAGGAAAGTACAAATTAGTAGAGAAAGAAAGTTTACCGGGCTATAAGAAACTAACAGATCCAGTATCATTTGAAATCAAAAAAGGCATGACCGAAGTTCTATCATTAAAAATAGAAAATGAAATGGTAGATACGGGAAATATAGAGATAACAAAGATAGATAAAGATAATAAAGCACCGTTAGCGGGAGTAACATTCATCGTCCAAGATGAAAAGGGTAATGAAGTTACAAAAGTAACGACAGATAAAGATGGAAAAGCAAATGTTTCAGATTTACTTGTAGGAAAGTATGAATTAGTAGAGGTAGAAAGTTTACCTGGTTATAAAAAATTAGAAAAACCAATATCATTTGAAATCAAAAAAGGCATGACCGAAGTCCTATCATTAAAAGTAGAAAATGAAATGGTGGATACAGGGAATGTCGAGATAACAAAAATAGATAAAGATAGTAAAGCACCATTAGAAAATGTTGTATTTGAAGTACGTGATTTAAAAGGAAAAGTAGTTGCGAAAGTAACAACGGATAAAGAAGGAAAAGCAAACGTTTCAGATTTATCTATCGGGAAGTATGAGTTGGTGGAAGTAGAAACACCGGCAGGATACAAACCACTAGAAAAGCCAATTTCATTCGAAATTGAAAAGGGTAGAGTAACAGCGCTAAAGCTAACAGTAGAAAATGAATTAGTGGATACAGGAAATGTAGAAATTACAAAAGTAGATAAAGAAAATAAAGATGCTTTAGCTGATGCAGTCTTTGAAATTCAAGATGAAGCAGGACAAGTAGTCGCTAAAATAACGACAGATAAAAAAGGACAAGTACAAGTTACTAATTTATCAGTCGGCACATACAAGTTAGTAGAAGTAAAAGCACCAAAAGGATATAAACAATTAGTAGATCCGATTACTTTCCAAATTGAAAAAGGCATGACAAAATCTCTTGCTTTAACAGTAGAAAACGAAATGTTAGACAAGGGAAATGTAGAAATCACAAAAGTAGATAAAGATAATCAAAAAGCATTAGAAGGCGTAGTCTTCGAAGTACAAGACGAACAAGGAAAAGTAGTAACGGAAGTAAAAACAGATAAAAATGGTAAAGCAAAAATCTCAGACTTATCTGTAGGAAAGTACAAATTAGTAGAGAAAGAAAGCTTACCAGGTTACAAAAAACTAACAGAGCCAGTATCATTCGAAATCAAAAAAGGTATGACAGAAGTCTTATCATTAAAAGTAGAGAATGAACAGTTAGACAAAGGCTCAGTAGAGATTACAAAAGTAGATAAAGATAGTCAAAAAGCATTAGCAGGTGTAGTCTTCGAAGTACAAGATGAAAAAGGCAAAGTAGTAACAAAAGTAACGACAGATAAAGAAGGAAAAGCAAAGATTGCTGATTTATCAGTAGGAAAATATAAGCTAGTAGAGGTAGAGAGCTTACCAGGATATAAAAAACTAGCGAAATCAGTATCATTTGAAATCAAAAAAGGTATGACAGAAGTCTTATCACTAAAAGTAGAGAATGAACTAGTAGACAAAGGCTCAGTAGAAATCACAAAAGTGGATAAAGATAGTCAAAAAGTATTAGAAGACGTAGTCTTCGAAGTGCAAGACGAACAAGGAAAAGTAGTAACGGAAGTAAAAACAGATAAAAATGGTAAAGCAAAAATCTCAGACTTATCTGTAGGAAAGTACAAATTAGTAGAGAAAGAGAGCTTACCAGGCTACAAAAAACTAACAGAGCCAGTATCATTCGAAATTAAAAAGGGTATGACAGAAGTTCTATCATTAAACATAGAAAATGAAATGGTAGATACGGGAAATGTAGAAATTACAAAAATAGATAAAGATAATAAGGCACCGTTAGCAGGTGTAGTCTTTGAAGTTCAAGACGACAAAGGCAAGGTAGTAACGAAAGTAACGACAGATAAAGCTGGAAAAGCAACAGTTGCAGATTTATCAGTAGGAAAGTACAAGTTAGTAGAAGTAGAGAGTTTACCAGGCTACAAAAAATTAGAAAAGCCTGTACTATTTGAAATTACAAAAGGTATGACAAAATCTTTAGCGTTCACTGTAGAAAATGAAATGGTAGATACGGGGAATGTAGAAATCACAAAAATAGATAAAGACAGTAAAGCACCATTAGAAAATGTTGTATTTGAAGTACGTGACTCAAAAGGCAAAGTAGTTGCGAAAGTAACAACGGATAAAGAAGGAAAAGCAGACATTTCAGATTTATCTATTGGAAAGTATGAGTTAGTAGAAGTAGAAACACCAGCAGGCTACAAACCACTAGAAAAGCCAGTTTCATTCGAAATTACAAAAGGTATGACGAAAGTCTTATCATTGCAAGTAGAGAATGAACAGTTAGACAAAGGTTCAGTGGAGATTACAAAAATGGCCGCTGAAAGCAAGGAAGTCTTATCAGGAGCTGTGTTTGAGGTTCATGATGAAAAGGGAAAAGTAGTAGTGAAAGTAACAACAGATAAAGATGGAAAGGCAAAAATCACAGATCTATCTGTAGGTAACTACACACTAGTAGAAGTAGAAGCACCAAAAGGATATGAAAAATTAACTAATCCAATTCCATTTGAAATTACAAATGGAATGATAAATGCAGTTCAATTAGAAGTATTAAACAAATTGAATCATTTAGCGCCACCAGGCCCAGAAACACCAGATCCAGAAAAACCTGGAACACCAGATCCAGAAAAACCTGGAACACCAGATCCAGAAAAACCTGGAACACCAGATCCAGAAAAACCTGGAACACCAGATCCAGAAAAGCCTGGAACACCGAATCCGGAGAAACCTGGAACACCGAATCCAGAAAAGCCTGGAACACCGAATCCGGAGAAACCTGGAACACCGAATCCAGAAAAGCCTGGAACACCAAATCCAGAAAAGCCTGGAACACCAAATCCAGAAAAACCTGGGACACCAGATCCAGAAAAGCCTGGGACACCGAATCCAGAGAACCCTGAAAAAGAATTACCGAAGACAGGGCAGAAAATGCCTGTGGAACCATATATGGGAGCACTTCTTGTAATGATGAGTTTTGGATTACTCATATTAGGTAGAAAACAGCAGAGATAATAAAGGTGAAAAGGTATCCTCAAAGTATTTGAGGATACCTTTTTTAGCATAAAAAAAAGCATCTAGCAAAAGTACTAGATGCAAATAAAAACACAAGGGAAGACAAAATTCTTCCCTTTTCCCGTATGTAATTATATCAAAAAATTTATAAAAAACTAGCTATATTTAAAATATAATTTTTAAAAAAGTTATATACATAAATAATTGCAATACGCGCAGTTTTATCTTTCTGAAAAATCTATTTCTTTATTTTTGAATATTAAGACTAATGTTGATAAATCTTCAGATAATTAGAAAAAATACCCGAAAGGATATATAGTATTGCTTAATAAATAATTTTAACGAATTACGTATATTTCATTTGGTGTATTAATTGAATATCATAATTTTTAATTTTATTAAGCAAGAATCTCGGTTACTTATTGCATTTCTAACATAGGGTGAGATAGAAAAATACAATAGTGTGGAGGTTTTTATAATGACGTTTGTTCTTAGTAAAATGAGTGGCTTTAGCATAGAAGAAAAGGTACATGAATTTGAATCTAAAGGATTCCTTGAAATCTCAAATGAAATCTTTTTACAAGAGGAAGAGAATCATCGTCTATTAACACAAGCACAGTTAGATTATTATAATTTGGAAGATGATGCATACGGTGAATGCCGTGCTAGATCTTATTCAAGGTATATAAAGTATGTTGATTCACCAGATTATATTTTAGATAATAGTAATGATTACTTCCAATCTAAAGAATATAACTATGACGATGGCGGGAAAGTTAGACAGTTCAATAGCATAAATGATAGCTTTTTATGTAATCCTTTAATTCAAAATATCGTGCGCTTCGATACTGAATTTGCATTTAAAACAAATATAATAGATACAAGTAAAGACTTAATTATAGGTTTACATCAAGTAAGATATAAAGCTACTAAAGAAAGACCATCTTTTAGTTCACCTATTTGGTTACATAAAGATGATGAACCAGTAGTGTTTTTACACCTTATGAATTTAAGTAATACAGCTATTGGTGGAGATAATTTAATAGCTAATTCTCCTCGGGAAATTAATCAGTTTATAAGTTTGAAGGAGCCTTTAGAAACTTTAGTATTTGGACAAAAGGTCTTCCATGCCGTAACGCCACTTGGAACAGAATGTAGTACGGAGGCTTTTCGTGATATTTTATTAGTAACATTTTCTTATAAGGAGACAAAATGAGAGAGAATAAAATAATTATGATTTCTGGAGCCAATAGCGGTATAGGTCATGCTTGTATAAAATACTTTTTAGAAAAATCATTTCATGTAATAGCGCTTGATATTAATAATAATAATTTAATAGATTATATGAAAACAGATATGCCTTTGAAAGTAGTGCAAATTGATTTAAGTAATAGCGAAGCGATTCATAATCTTTTTACTCAATTAGATTTAGAAAAGCTTTCTCCTGATATATTAATAAATGCAGCTGGTATTCGAGAGATAACACCTGTTTTACATTTATCCGATGATATGTTTAAAAAAGTAATTGATGTAAATTTAGTAGCCCCATTTATCCTTTCTAGGGAAGTAGCGAAGCGATGGTGCGAATCGAAAATAAAAGGTTGTATTGTGAATATAGCATCGGTTTCTGGATTAATGGCTGAACCAGAGCGAGCTGCTTATGTTGCATCAAAGCATGCTTTAATCGGATTGACTAAACAGATGGCTATGGAATTTGGAAAGCAAAATATAAGGGTGAATAGCATTTCTCCCGGTGTTATTAGAACTGAACTTACAGAAGAATACTTTAGTAATACAGCCTTGATGTCTATGATAAAAAGTAATCAATCTTTAGATACTTGGGGGTTGCCGCAGGATATTGTTTCATGTATTGAGTACTTGATTTCTGATCAGGCCCGCTTTATTACTGGTTCTAATTTTGTAATTGATGGTGGTTGGACTGCTGGGAAAAATTTATAATTGAGTGTTTTTGAGGAAAAGCACCTGTCCTTTTTTAGGCTGGTGTTTTTCTCACTATAAACCGAGTTTTTATTGGAGGGGGATTAATTTGCTTCAAAAAAGTTTTAAGCAAGAGAAAACGGTACCGGCTTTAAAGATGATAGCATCAATGGTTATCTTTGGATCAGTTGGATTTTTTTCAGTTCAAACAAACTTACCTTCGTTTGAATTAGTGTTTGTAAGGTGTATTTTTGCGACAATATTTTTAAGTGTATGCTGGTTGCTTACAGGGCAATATAAACAAGATAAATGGGAACGAAAAGAAGTTATTCAAGTTTTAATATGTGGCTTTTTCTTAGTATTTAATTGGGTTTTCTTATTTAAAGCCTTTGAAAATATGTCAGTTACAATTGCTATCTCGGTTTATCATCTTGCACCAGTAATTGTACTGTTAATTGGAAGTATCGTCTTTAAAGAAAAATTAACATTAATATCTATCATTTCAATAGTTGTGTGTTTTGCAGGAGCTTTATTAATTGCTGGTATCGATGGAAGTTTCTCTGTCGGTTCATTAATGTCTTCAGGTATGATATGGGGATTTCTTGCAGCTCTCTTTTATGCATTTACAACTTTATTTGGTAAAGGGATTAACAAAATGAGTGCGTATGCAATGACATTTTTACAAACATTCTTGGGGATATTTCTTTTAATACCATTTATAGATTTAGATGCTTTTAGTGGCCTCACTCAAAGTAATTGGACATATATTATAGCTACTGGTTTTATTCACACAGGGATAGTATATTATCTGTTTTTTGATAGTTTACGCTATTTATCTACAAAAACAATCTCAATATTAGTTTTTTTGGATCCGGCAGTGGCAATATTATTAGATACTGTACTTACTGGATTCCGTCCAACTTTAATGCAAATAACAGGAATTCTTTTTATTTTTATTGGTATGACTTTAACATTAAAAAAATCTAAAGATAAAAAACTGAGCCAAAAAGAAAAGCGAATTGAAAGCGATGCTAGTATATCTCAACAATAATGAAATATATTGTGTATAAAACGATAAACCTTACATGAATCATGTAAGGTTTATTTTAGTTCAATATAATTCATATTTATAATATATAATTTTCAAAACTGAGGTATGTTTTTCTTTAATATGCTTTTGATTCATATATTTTTATTTGACTATAAATTTACAAAAATGTATATGAAATCTTATTTTTTGATAATATATAAGTAATAAATTCATAGAATTGGAGTGATGAGATGCAGCCGTTAGAAAGGGAGATTCATTTTAATATGCTGAAAGTGTGGCGAATTCACGCTTTAATTGGGACGGCAGTTATACTAACAGTCGTAATTGCGTATTTCTTTTTTATGATTAACTTTAACTGGTGGGGCTGGTTGTTTGGACTATTAGTAACAGGAGCTATTACATTTATTCCACTTGATTATTTTGTGTTTCCAAATTTACGTCAGCGCTATTATAGTTACAGATTAAATGAAGAAGAGATTGAGATTCAAAAGGGAATGTTCGTTGTAAAACGCGTACTTATTCCGATGATCCGTGTGCAGCACGTAACGATTGAGCAAGGGCCGATCATGAGAAAGTATAATTTAGCAGAATTACACATTTCAACAGCCGCAACTTCTCATAGTATTCCAGGTTTAACGAAAGAAGAAGCAGAACAGCTAAAAAGACAAATTGGAGAACTTGCGAAAGTGAGTGATAAGGATGTATAAGAGGCAACATCCGATTACGATATTGTTAGGTATTAGAGTTGCGAGTTTGTTGCCACTTATTATTCTTGTTTTATTTAAACCTGATGAACAAGTGGAACCTTGGTATTTATTTTATCTTTTCCTTCTGGTTGTTTTATTCATCATGGCTATTTTTTCAGCAATTAAATGGTATTTTAAAGTGTACTGGATTGAGAATAATATTTTACATATAAAGCACGGTGTTTTTGTAAAGAAGGAAAGTTATTTAAATAAAGAACGTGTGCAAAATGTTAGTACGTCTTCTAATGTCATTTATCAGATGCTTGGGCTTATGAAGTTAAATATAGAAGTAGCGGGTGGTGGTAGTGAACCAGAAGTGATGTTGGCTGGTATTAAAGAAGACGAGGCAAAACATTTAATCTCTTTATTACATAAGAAAGAAACTACTGTAAAAGAAGAAATAGAAGAGGAAGAAAGCAAGACGGTTTATCAGTTAACAGCGAAAGAGGTTTTAGCAGCAGCGATTACATCTGGTCGGTTCGGACTAGTGTTTTCTGGACTGGTACTTCTTTACACAAAGTTTGATTTTGTTCTTCCTGAAGGATTCACAAGTAAAGTAGAAGGGTATGTGATGGGAAACGGTGTTTATAAACTAATTGTAATAGCATTAATTTTAATGGCAATTTCATGGATTATTTCCACGGCTGGATATGTGTTGAAATATGCAAACTTTAAAATTGAGCGAAAAGGGGAAGAAATTCGTATCGTTCAAGGGTTATTTGAAAAGAAAGAGTTTGTCTTAAAATTGCACCGAATTCAAGCGATTACTGTAAAAGAATGTATGCTTCGCCAGCCATTTGGTTATTGCGCTGTTGAAGTGGAAGCAATTCACAGTATTGGAGCAGCAAGTAATGAAGTGATGCTGCATCCTTTTATGAAGAAAAAAGATGTACAGCACCTGCTCACATATTTAGAGTTACCTTATGAAATTGAAGCGGAGATCGCTCACTTACCAAAAACAGCGTTGCGTCGTTATTTCATTATGGGCTGGTTAATAAGTATCATACTCACAGTTCTAATTGCTAGCGTAAGTATATATTTAAAACAATATATTGCGTTATTTTTTATTTTACCGTTATTTATCGTGTTTTCGTTACTTGCGTATGCTAGATATAAAAGTGGCGGTTATGAATTAAGAGAAAATCAACTAACGGTTGTATATCGTAATTTTTCGAAATATACAGGAATAATGCGAAGAAGACATGTTCAAGCAGTAGGTTATAATCAATCGTATTTTCAAAGAAAGGATGAATTATGTACAACTCTTGTAGCGGTAGCGGGGCGGGGTTATGAAGTAAAGCATATGAGAAAAAAAGATTCATTTCGTATATATAATTGGTACAAAGAAAAAGGAAACACCGGTGTGTAATGGTGTTTCCTTTTTGTGTCATGATTTGTCGATAAGTCGATATATTCGAAGAAACGCTGATATAATTCGAGTTGCGCTGATATATTCAGAAAAACGCTGATATAATTCGAGTTGCGCTAATATATTCGAAGAAACGCTGATATAATTCGAGTTGCGCCGATAAATTCGAAGAAACGCTGATATAATTCGAGTTGCGCCGATAAATTCGAAGAAACGCTGATATAATTCGAGTTGCGCCGATAAATTCGAAGAAACGCTGATATAATTCGAGTTGCGCTGATATATTCAGAAAAACGCTGATATAATTCGAGTTGCGCCGATAAATTCGAAGAAACGCTGATATAATTTCACATACCGCGGTTTCCGAACTCCAAACTCAAAAAAATTAAACTAACACATCAAAAGTAGTCACAAAAGAAGGGCGAGAGAAAATACTCTTTTGCTGTTCCGCATGTGGATGCGCTTGAGCCTGAGGTTTTCCTTCTGCTTGCGTGGGACGTTTTTTATGAGCGTTTTCGAATGAACGTGATTCTGTCCAGTCTTTAAAGTTTTGCTCTGTTTCCCACATCGTTAAGATGACATATGTATCGTTACTTAATGGACGTAGAACACGGATCGCTTGGAATCCTGGTTCGTTTTCGATAAGGCCTGCGCGGTTTTTAAAGCGGTTTTCAAATACAGGGCGACCTTCGTCTGTTACAGAAATGTTGTTACAAACGATATAGCCAGGTTGTCCTTTAAATTCGCCGACAGCATCTAGTACGTCATACTGAAGTGAACCTTCTACAGATTCTTCTGTATTTTCTTTATAAAACATATTTTTCTCATCATTTTTTGCAGTGAAATGTGCTTGTTCTAGAGGTGTTTCGTATGAAATAATAGCCTTCATTTTAATGCCCCCTTACTAGTTTGTTTCTATTATATCAACTCTCTTAAAAAACTTCGAAGATTATATACATAAAGATACTTCTTTTTCAAATAATAAATGTACCATCATTTGGAAAGAAGGACGATGTATGAAGAAAGTAAAGTGGACTTTATTAGGCGGCGTCGCAACGTTCGTAGTAGCGATTGTACTCTATAAACTTATCGTGTTAGCTGGTGGCTATATGATGGATGAAAAGCAGCTCGTTTTCCACTCTTCATCACGTATCGTTGACCAGAAAGGGAAAGAAATTACGAAATTATACGTAGAAAATAGAGACCTCGTACCGATCGAGCAAATTCCGAAGTATGTGCAGCAGGCGTTTGTTGCGGTGGAAGATTCTCGTTTTTATGAGCATCAAGGGATTGATTATCCGTCTATATTCCGTGCTCTTTATAAAGATACGTTAGCTAGAGAGAAGGTAGAGGGCGGTAGTACCATTACGCAGCAACTCGCTAAAAACGTCTTTTTAACTCGTGAAAAAACATTTACGCGCAAATTGAAGGAAGTCGCAATTTCTCTTCAATTAGAGCAAAAATATACGAAGCAACAAATTCTTGAAATGTATATGAATCATATTTATTTTGGTCATGGGGCTTACGGTATTCAAGCGGCAGCAAAGTTGTATTTTAATAAAAATGTTGAGGATTTAACAGTAGAGGAAGGGGCAATGCTTGCAGGCCTTCCGAAGTCACCAAACGGATATTCACCGTACTATTCTGCAGAGAAGAGTAAGGAACGGCGCGATCTAGTATTGTCACTTATGCATAAACAAGGCTATTTGACTGCAGAAGAAAGCGTTCGTTATCAAGGGAAGACAATTGCTCTATATAAAAATTTAGATGAGAATGAGCTTGCATATATGCCGTATATTGATATGGTCATAGATGAAGCCGCTCGTTTATACGGGTTGTCTCATCAAGAAGTACTTCGCGGAGGATATACGTTTGTCGTACCTATGGATGAAAAGATTCAAAAGGTAGCATATAACCAGTTTCAAGATGCAAGGAATTTTCCTGGGAAAGAAGAAGGGGCGCAAGGTGCTTTCTTATTAATGGATAATCGTACGGGAGGGATTAAAGCGGCGATTGGGGGAAGAAAGTACGTCCCGAGAGGATTTAATCGTGTTTTTGCCAAAAGGCAGCCCGGATCTGTTTTAAAACCACTTATCGTTTATGCACCAGCACTAGAAACGAAAAAGTATAATCCGTATTCTTTATTAACAAATGAAAGAAATTCTTTTGAAGGGTATGAACCTCGAAATTATAATCATGAGTATTCAAAAGAAATGACGATGTATGATGCGATTTTAGAGTCGGCAAACGTACCGGCAGTTTCTTTATTAAATGAGTTAGGGGTAGAAGAAGGAAAGCAATATTTAGAAAAAGGAAATATCCATATTGCAGATGCTGGTTTAAGTACAGCTCTTGGGGGACTAAAAAATGGCGTTTCAACATTTGATCTTGTAAAAATGTATCGTTCATTTTTAGCAAATGGAAATATTATTGAGCCGCACGTTATTGATAAAGTATTAAATAGACACGGTGCAGTCATTGGGGAATCTCCAAAAGTAGAGACGAAAATCTTCTCGAAGCAGACAGCATGGTATATGACGAAAATGTTAGAAGGAGTTGTGAAGGAAGGAACAGCGAGAGTTGGTGTATATAACGGTGCGTTAGCTGGAAAAACGGGTACAACTTCATTGCCAAATGACGATAAGGGAGCAAGAGATATGTGGTTCGTCGGCTATACACCTAACTTAGTAGGCGCTGTTTGGATTGGTTATGATCGCACGGATAAGGAGCATCAGTTGCAAGGAGAAAGTGCATCTGCGACAAAATTGTTCAAGAAAATTTTAACGAAGGCTAATGTAGAACATAAAGAGAAGTTTATGAAGCCTGAAGGTGTGGAAACAATCGGCGCTCCGATTCGACTGCGCAAAATTGAAGATGTAAAAATGAAACTATCATTTAGCCCTTTCGGTTTATTTAAAGCAAAATTAAGTTGGACGCCACTTCCAGATAACAGAATTATGTACCGAATCTATAGAGTGGAGAACGGAATTCATACACATGTTAGCACTGTAAATGGTGCTGGGGAATATGAGGAAAAGTTCGTTAACATATTTTCAAAACCGAGCTTTTACGTTGTACCATATAATACACAAACGAATCGTGAAGGAGAAAAGTCAAAAGTAGCTAAACCATAGTTTTTCTCTGTGTTATAATAAGAATGTTGTGAAAATAGTAAGCGTTTTTAAGAATGTTTGTGTCAATTTAATGAACAACGTACATAATATTATGCATTTTGTTTTTACAAGCTGTATAGTAAAAAAAGATAAATATCGAACGTATTCGAAGCATTGGTAAGGAAGGGAGCAAGGGTCTTGGTAAGAACTATAAATGAGACATTTTTAAAAGCATGTAGGGGGGAACGTACCGATTATGTACCAGCATGGTATATGCGTCAAGCAGGTCGTTCACAGCCGGAATATAGAAAGATTAAAGAAAAGTATTCTTTATTTGAAATTACACATAATCCAGAGTTATGTGCTTACGTTACAAAATTGCCGGTTGATCAATATAACGTAGACGCAGCAATTCTTTATAAAGATATTATGTCACCACTACCTGCAATTGGTGTGGATGTAGAAATTAAATCAGGTATTGGCCCAGTTATTGATAATCCAATCCGTTCTTTACAAGACGTAGAAAAACTAGGGGAAATCAATCCAGAAGATGACGTACCGTACATACTAGATACAATTCGTTTATTAACGACAGAAATGTTAGACGTACCGTTAATCGGTTTTTCAGGAGCTCCATTTACATTAGCGAGCTATATGATTGAAGGCGGTCCATCTCGTAACTACCATAATACGAAAGCGTTCATGTATGCAGAGCCAAAAGCTTGGTTCGCTTTAATGGATAAACTAGCAGATATGGTTATTACATATTTAAAAGCGCAAATAAACGCAGGAGCAAAAGCAGTTCAAATTTTCGATTCTTGGGTTGGAACAGTAAATGTAGCAGATTATCGCGTATTTATTAAACCAGCAATGGAGCGTATTTTTGTAGAAGTTCGTAAGATGGGTGTACCGATGATTATGCACGGCGTAGGAGCTGCACACTTAGTGAATGAGTGGCACGACTTACCGCTTGATGTAGTCGGCTTAGACTGGCGCTTACCGATTGAAGAAGCACGTGCACGTGGCGTTCATAAGGCGGTACAAGGTAATATGGACCCTTCATTCTTACTTGCACCATGGTCTGTTATTGAAGAACATGTAAAAGGTATTTTAGATCAAGGGATGAAACAGCCGGGTTATATCTTTAACTTAGGTCACGGTGTATTCCCAGAAGTAAATCCGGATACATTAAAACGTTTAACTACATTTATTCATGAATACTCTAAAGGGCAGTTAGCGAAGTAAAGGAGAATTGCTGTATGAAAAAGAAAATTGGTTTGCTTGTAATGGCATACGGAACGCCATATAAAGAAGAAGATATTGAACGTTACTATACACATATTCGTAGAGGAAGAAAGCCAAGTCCTGAAATGCTGGAAGATTTAACAGAGCGTTACCGTGCAATTGGTGGTATTTCTCCTTTAGCTACTATTACATTAGAGCAAGCTAAGAAGTTAGAACAGCGTTTAAATGAAGTACAAGATGAAGTAGAGTACCATATGTATCTTGGTTTAAAACATATTGAACCGTTTATTGAAGATGCGGTGAAAGATATGCATAACGACGGAATACAAGATGCAATCGCACTTGTTCTTGCACCTCACTATTCTACGTTTAGCGTGAAATCATACGTTGGACGAGCACAAGAAGAAGCTGAGAAACTTGGAAACTTAACAATTCACGGCATTGATAGCTGGTATAAAGAGCCGAAATTCATCCAGTACTGGGTTGATGCAGTGAAAGGTATATATAACGGTATGTCAGATGCAGAGCGTGAAAAAGCAGTATTAATCGTATCTGCACATAGCTTACCAGAGAAAATTATTGCAATGGGCGATCCATATCCAGATCAATTAAATGAAACAGCGGATTATATCGCGCGCGGAGCTGAAGTAGCAAACTATGCAGTAGGCTGGCAAAGTGCAGGAAACACACCAGATCCTTGGATTGGTCCAGATGTACAAGATTTAACGAGAGAACTAAATGAAAAGCACGGTTATACTTCATTCGTATATGCACCAGTTGGATTTGTTGCGGAACATTTAGAAGTTTTATATGACAACGACTTTGAGTGTAAAGTTGTAACGGATGAAATTGGTGCGAAATATTATCGTCCAGAAATGCCAAATGCATCGGACGCATTTATTGATTGTTTAACAGATGTTGTATTAAAGAAAAAAGAATCTGTACTGTAAGAAGAAAGGGGGAGCCTGCTTGAGGAAAAAAGTTGTGATCGTCGGCGGAGGCATCACTGGATTAACAGCAATGTATAACTTACAAAAAAATATTCATGAAAAAAACTTGCCGATTGATACATTACTTATAGAAGCATCGGGTAAACTTGGCGGAAAAATTCAAACCGTTCGAAAAGATGGATTTACAATTGAGCGCGGACCGGATTCTTTCTTAGCACGAAAAGAAAGTGCAGCTAGATTAGTGAAAGAATTAGGTCTTGGCGATGAACTTGTAAATAATCAAGCCGGTCAATCATTTATCCTCGTAAACAATCGGTTACATAAAATGCCGAATGGATCAATGATGGGAATTCCAACGCAAATTACGCCGTTTCTATTTTCCGGGCTGTTCTCCCCAATTGGTAAACTAAGAGCTGGTTTTGATCTATTAATGCCGAGGTCAAAGCCAGTATCTGACCAATCACTCGGACAATTTTTCAGAAATCGTCTTGGAAACGAAGTGGTTGAAAACTTAATAGAACCGTTACTATCGGGTATTTATGCAGGGGATATTGATGAAATGAGCTTAATGTCAACATTCCCGCAAATGTATCAGATTGAGCAGAAACATCGCAGTATTTCACTCGGTATGCGTACGCTCGCTCCGAAAGAAGAGAAATCTGAACCGAAAAAGGGAATGTTCCAAACAGTGAAAACAGGTTTAGAATCTATCGTAAAATCTCTCGAAGCAAAGATGCATGAAGGTACGATAATAAAGGGAACTCGCATTGAAAAAGTTGCAAAACAGGGTGATGGTTATACAATTACTCTTAGTAACGGAAAAGAAATAGAAGCGGACGCCATCGTAGTGGCAACTTCGCATAAAGTATTGCCGTCCATGTTTGCTCAGTACAAGCAGTTTCGTTTCTTCCGTAATATTCCATCCACATCCGTTGCGAATGTGGCACTTGCTTTCCAAAAGTCTGCAATCCAGCGCGATATTAATGGTACAGGATTTGTCGTATCACGAAATAGCGATTACACCATTACAGCATGTACGTGGACGCATAAAAAATGGCCACATACAACGCCAGAAGGAAAAACACTCCTTCGCTGTTACGTTGGACGTGCTGGTGATGAAGCGGTTGTAGAACAAACTGAAGAAGAACTCGTTCAGCTCGTACTAGAGGATTTAAAGAAGACGATGGATATTACAGAGGATCCAGAGTTTACAATCGTAAGTCGCTGGAAAGAAGCGATGCCTCAATATACAGTAGGCCATAACGAGCGAATGAAACAGCTCACAACATTTATGGAGAAAGAGTTGCCAGGTATATACTTGGCAGGTAGCTCCTATGCTGGCGCTGGACTTCCAGACTGTATTAATCAAGGTGAGGAAGCTGCAAAGCGTGTATTATCTCATTTGGAGAAAGTAATAGATGCTGAATTAATCGCACAATAAATTATAAGAAACGCCTTCAATCATATTGAAGGCGTTTCGTTTATTATATAAAATACTTATTCGCCAATAAACATATATAAGTTATTTGGCTTTATAACAGCATCTCCTGCATAAATAACCCACTCTGTTAAGTTATCAAAATCTAAATGATAACTATTTCCTTCACTCATATCTTCTATGAAATATGGTTCATTAATGAGTATTCCTTGAATGAAATCTTCCGTAATGTTTTGCATTTCAAACCACATATGTTCACTTTTTCCTTCTTCGTAGGAGACACCAAACTTAGCAAGGAAACGAAAATCTTCATTTGATTGTTCAATGTGAAAAATGTTGCTGAAATACCCAAAAGTATTTTTCGCATTGTAAGCCATACGATCGGTTTCACTATTTGTTTTATAGAACATGAGCCCTGTAGCTTCCTCGTGTTCTTTGAAAAAACTTTCAATATATTCTTCTGAAGTATTAAATTTGAATAAGAGAACGGATGGAGATTGATGGTATTCATCTCGGGCATCCATTCCGCCTAAGAATGTATTTTGTGCATCTATTGGTTGTAGTTTCACTTCCTCATCTTCGATTGAAGATAATTGGTCCATACTCGTTTTATGCCCTATATAAGATAATCCTTTTTCCCACGGAACAGCGACTGTATGTATAGAACCTTGCTGACTATGCGCGATAACGATAGGCTCATTCATAGGGACTTGTCCATTCTCAACGGCATTATTAGCAAATGTTTGAAAGAGATCGCTAATGCCGTAGTAGGAAGAAATGCGATTTGGAATAATTAACTCTATTTCAGTTACGCCTGCTCTTAAAAGACCATGTGTATGAAACCAATATTGCGTAGGCTCACCGTCTTTATCGTCTTCATAAACGGAATGAATAACGTATAAGTCAGGAATGTCAGGTAATAATTCATTTTCAACGTGATATTCAATATAGCTTCTAGATATCACTTTCATTGCTGCACTTGAATCGATTACAAATAACAAATCTGGGGCGAGATTCCATAAGAACTGTAACTGCTGGAAAAAGCAGTCCAGTACATTGCCTACAAATAGCGTACGAGTGAAAATTTCAGTGCCGAAAGCTGCATCTTCAAAATTACGATCTAAGATTGTAGCATCTTGTCTATTGTACATTTTATATCCTTCTGGATCGTTCGGTTCATCAATATGCAGTTCATACGGTATGACTGTTTCACCCATATGTAATTCAACAATAAGGCTTGTCTCATCACTATAAACAATTTTTAAATCATCAACTTTAGTAGCGATCGTTTCTAGTCGCTGTTTTAACTGCTCAATTGTAATTCTAGTTGGTATAACGGCAATCATATCTGAAAAATGACGTTCTAATGTTCCATTCATAGCTGCGCGGTATGTTTCTGTTTGCACTTCCATCCAATCACTCCTATTCAAATGAATCCATTTTACATGCCAATTAAATGTCGATATTTTCTGTTTTCTCTCTCTAACATTATAGAGTGTATTTGTAGAAGGTGTAAAATTATTATTTTGTATTATAGTTTGAAAGCTTGTAAATTAAATAAATCTTTTGTAAAATTTGTCGAAATATAGTTCTATATAACGAATCATTTGTTATGATAGAAATGCTGAGAAAATATGAAATAGAGAGAGGAAAATGGCTGTGAAGAAATTGTTAAGTGTCTTTTTATCATTCTTGCTATTGCTTTCATTTACTGGAACTTTAGCGCAAGCAGAAGAAACTGCTTCTATGTCAGTAGAAAAAGCAATTCAAGTATTTAAGCAGCAAGGGAAAACGAAGGGGATAGTAGAAGGATATATTGTTGGATATACGCAAAGTTCTTCTAAATATACGAAGGATCCAGCTAAGTTTGATGATACAAACGTAGCAATTGCAGATTCGCCAAACGAAACGAATCCAGACAAAATCATGCCCGTTCAGTTACCGAAAGGTGATGTGAGAACGGCAGTGAATGTAAAAGATCACCCTGAAAATATCGGGAAGAAAGTTAGTTTGACTGGGACCCTTGAATTATATTTTAGTAACCCAGGTCTAAAATCAGTAACAGCTTATAAGTTTCAAGGTGAAGGACAAAATCGTGTTAGCGATGTAGTAGCTTCACCGAACGGCGGAGAAGTTGCTAAAGGAACAGCGGTAACATTAACGACGAATACAGAAGGCGCAACAATCTACTATACGTTAGATGGCTCTAATCCTACTAATAAAAGTGTTCGTTATAATGGACAAATTATAGTGAATGAAAATAGTGTAGTGAAAGCAATCGCAGAAAAAGAAGGACTTACTCCTTCAGCAATTTCGACATTTTCATTTATTATCGTAAATAATGAACAGGTTCGTATTCATGACATTCAAGGGAAATCACATATGTCTCCTTACAACGGGAAGAAAGTAAACAATGTGGAAGGCGTTGTCACAGCACTTGATAAAAGCGGCTTTTATATAGAAGATAATCAGCCAGATAATGATCCAGCTACTTCAGAAGGTATGTACGTATATAAAAAAGATGCGAATGTAGCAGTAGGAGATCTTATTCAAGTTGATGGAGTAGTAGAAGAATATGTTGGACCAGGATATGCAGAACGATTTGAAACAGACTTAACGACGACTGAAATTAAAGCGAGCCGCGTTGCTGTAATCGCAAAAGATCAATCTTTGCCAGCACCGATTGTACTTGGGGAAAACGGTGTGAAAATCCCGGACCAGATTATTGATAATGATGCATTTGGTTTATTTGATCCAAATGAAGATGCAATCGACTTCTATGAAAGTATAGAAGGTATGCGTGTTACGATGCCAACACCAAAAATTATTACACCTCAGAAAAACGGAAATTTATATGTAACAGTAAAAAATGGTGGAGATAAAATAGTAACACAATATGGCACACCTCTATTAGATGAAAATCAATTAAACCCAGAGCGCCTTTCTGTAAAAGTACCTCGCGATTATGTAGCAAAAGTAGGAGATACTTTTACTGGAGATATAACAGGGGTAGTAGGATATGATTACGGTTCTTTCCGTATTTCACCAATAACAGAACTGCCAGCTGTAGTGGATGGTGGATTTAAGCAAGTAGGGGCAAATATTCAGCCACGTCTTGATAAGTTAACGGTTGCTACATATAACATTGAAAACTTCTCGGCGAATAAAAAAGAAACAACAGATGAAAAAGTAAAAGCGTTAGCGTATTCTATTAAATACAATTTAAAAATGCCAGATATTATCGGTGTAGAGGAAATGCAAGATAATAACGGATCAATTAATGACGGTACAACAGATGCGTCATTAAGCGCAAAACGTATCATTGATGCAGTTCTAGAAATTCGTGGACCGAAGTATGAGTATGTAGAAATCGCTCCAAACAATAATCAAGATGGAGGAGCACCAGGAGCGAATATTCGCGTCGGTTTCTTCTATAATCCATCACGCGTGAAATTAGCGACGGTACCGAAGTTACTTGATAAGAATGTTGTTCGTATTGGAGACGAAAATCCATTGTTTGAAAGTACACGTAAACCGCTAGCGGCAGAATTTACGTTCCAAGGACAAAACATTGTTGTCGTTGCAAATCACTTAAACTCAAAACTAGGAGATGCAACGCCATTTGGAAAAGTGCAGCCGCTCGTATTAAAGAGTGAAGACAAACGAATTCAGTTAGCACAAGAAGTAAATTATTTCGTGCAAGGAATTCAGAAAAAGAATACAAATGCACCAGTTGTTGTGTTAGGTGATATGAACGATTTCGAATTCTCTAAAGCATTAAAAACACTAGAGGGAACAATCTTAAAAGATATGTTAAACACAGTGCCGAAAGAGAATCGTTACACGTACATTCACGAAGGAAATGCACAAGTATTAGATCATATTTTAGTAACAAACAATATCGCACCACACACAATTGTAGACCCAGTACACTTAAACTCAAACATTATGAAAGAACACGGACGTGTAAGTGACCACGACCCAGTACTTGCTCAAATTGATTTGAAGAAGGCTTCTTAAAGTGGGGAACGCTTAGGTGACTAAGCGTTCTTTTTTTGCATCGTTAATAGTATAAAGAGATGATTCCTTTTTTTGTAATCTAATGATAAAATTGATTGAATATTTAGTTTTTAATAAGGGGGACAACAATGCAGTTACAAATAAATGGAAAGGTAATGAATCAGTTTGCAATTTTTTTTAGTACGATCGTCATGCTTCAGTTTGTAGCTGATATAACAGGACTTACAAGCAATCTAGATATTACGTATAACTTAATACATACAGCAGCTTCTTATATAACATTTAGTTTGGCGGTTATTTTCACTTTAATAGGTGCAAGAAGAGAATTAAGTAAATATGCAATTGTTTCATTATGTTTAGTAATAGCGATTAAAGCGATTTATTTTGTAGCGGTTGTTATTTTATGGGGATTGGCTGGTACACCGTAAGTGAATAGTAAATAAAACCCTAATTTCCAATATAGTAAGGAAATTAGGGTTTTATTATACTTGAAACGCTTTTCTACACCGCTCTCTTTTTTGCAACCTTCTTCTATATTTTTTTTTATCACGTTTTACTCCTTGTATATACATGATTAAGCTAACGAGGAGGAAGAATGCACATTGTATTGTCAAAATATACGGCGACATGCCATGCAAAGGTTGTTTTGGGTCATATAAATGAAAAGGAGCTCCGCCTATTGTAGGGAATATCGTATTTAGCAGGACGTATGGAATGGAGGCAACTGCAAATGGGAAAAGAATCGCCATATAGTCCTTTTGTGACCACGCAGATGCAGCAAGTCCTAAAAGGGCCATTAAACCTGCAAATAAAAAATTAATTCCAATATATACAGTAATGTAAGTGAGGGGAGATTCGTAATATAAGTTTGCAAACATCCCATTATCATTTATAATGCCTGAACCAGCCGTCGGTTCTCCGTCTGGAATGGTTAATTTGCAAAATAATAACGATAAGATGAACGGAAATGTATAAAGAAGTCCGCCACAAAAGAATGTAACAATATATTTCGTTACTGAATAAGGGAACAAAGAAATCCCTTTACTTACAAACGGTTTAAAACCATCTGATTTATCCGAATTGTAACTTGTACTAAAGGGGAAACTGGCAATAACGGGCATTAATAATAAATAAACATCCATTTCATTGTCCCGAAATCCAATCCATTTAAAAGCTGTTGTTACAAACGCATCCGTTCCATCCCCAATGTAACGAATTACATAATAATAATGGTAAATAAAAATAAGAGCTAGTCCACTAAACATAATAATTAAAGAAACACGATTACAAAAAGCTTGCTTTATATTTAAACGAAGTGCACGCATCATGACTGAAAAAGCCTCCACTGTTTTGATAAACTTGTCTATTTTCTATATTACTATTAATTGTAAAGATTTTCTTGTTTTTTTATTTGATTATTTGAAAAAGAGGAATTTTGTTGTTGGTAAGTAAGGTTTAGCTGAAATTAATTTTTCTAAAATATGGTTGACAATTAAGTATTACATTTGTAATCTTAATTATAGATTACAAATGTAATACTTAGGAGTGAAATATACTATGACAAATCAATTACCTAAAATATCTGAAGCAGAATTAGAAATTATGAAAGTGCTTTGGTCGAATTCTCCGCAAACAGCGAATGAAATTATAGAAGAACTGGAAGATGCAATGGACTGGAAACCGAAAACAATCCGCACATTAATTAATCGATTAGTGCAAAAGGAAGCCGTTTCTTACCATCAAGATAAAGGGCGTATGTACGCTTATTACCCGTTAGTATCACAAGATAATTATTTGCAAGTGGAAACGAAATCTTTACTAAAACGTTTTTGCGGTGCAGCGTTTAAGCCATTACTTGTTAATTTCTTAAAAGAGGAGAAATTATCTTCAGAAGATATTAATGAATTAAAACGCATTTTAGATGAGAAGACAGAGGAGAATAAGAGGAAGGATCGATAAAAATGATAAACACGCTTATAAATGTATACCTTCCTCATTTTTTTGATTGGCTTATAGAAACGTCACTTATGGCTAGCATATTAGTCGGATTTATTTTATGTATAAAAGTTCTATTTAGAAATAAATTAACCCCCCGGTGGCAATATATGCTGTGGATCGTATTAATGATAAGACTCCTTTTACCGTGGTCGCCAGATAGCTCTTATAGCATTTACTCATTACTTTCTTATAGTTCTAGCGTATCGGAAGTTATTCCAAAAAATATGCCGGCTACTGAGAATATAGTGAACATAGAAAGCGACCGAAAAGTGGAATTGGAATCAAATTCTAAAATGGTGACAAAAACTAGCGAACCGGAAGTAAAAGTCAGTTCGGAAAAACAGACTACATTTTCTTTATACAAACTTGCTTTGTATGTGTGGCTAGCTGGGGTAATCATATTAGCAGCCATCACGTTTCTTACAAATAGACGTTTATATTCTTACATAAAGAAACAACCGGATATTACGGACGAACAGGTCACTACAGTGTTTAATCGCTGTAAGCAGTCTATGAAAATGAAGAAGGCAGTTTCATTACGTCTTGCAGGAAAGATTGCAAGTCCAACGGTTTTTAGTTTCTTTCGCCCGAAAGTATTACTATCAAAAAAACATATGAAAGTATTAAATGAACAACAATTACAATATGTCTTTTACCATGAGTTAGCTCATATTAAGAGAAACGATGTAGCTGTAAATTGGATTATGTACAGTTTAATCATATTAAATTGGTTCAATCCAATTCTTTGGTACGCCTATTTTTGTATGCGAGAAGATCAAGAATTAGCCTGTGATGCATATGCACTTACTTTTATAGATAAAGAGGAACAAATTGCATACGGTCATACAATTATTACCCTTTTAGAACACTATTCCTATCAAGTACCAAGCCTAGCAAATTTAAGTAGAAATAAACGAACACTAAAAAGGAGAATCATTATGATTAAAAAATTCCAAAAGAAATCGTATCGTCTTTCTTTACTTGGAGTGATTGTCATAGTTGCTATAGCATCTCTTTCTTTATTCAACGCACGTGCAACGGAAGGGAAAGAAAAACAAAAGGATAAAGTAGAGCAGTCAAAGGATGCTTTCCAAAATGCTGTAGATACATTATTTGGTACAGAGGAAAAGGCGAGAAAAGAGTGGGGGATGTCAAAATGGCAATATGAAAACCGAACAGCCTTTTTATATCATGCTGAAAAAGCTTTAACAAAGGAAGAGTTTGAGAATTATGTGCAGTTATATAAAGAGGTATTGCAGATCGAGAAAAAAGGATTAGTTAGATTAAACTTACCCGAAAATTTCCAAGGGGATATAAAAGAGGTGAAAGAAGAGCGCTTAAGTACAGAAAATCGTGAAAAATTAAAAGAAATTCATAATAAAACAACTCCTTATGAGGATAAGGTAGGGAAATATTTAACATATACAGTTGAAGAAGTGCAGCAACATGTTGATTTCCAAATCAAGAGGCCAACTTATACAATTAAAGGATATACCCAAAAAGACGAAAGAGTGAATTATTATCTTAAGATAAAACCGGAATTCACTATTGAATTAGAATATACGAACGGAAAAGGAAATTATACAATTTCTCAATCGCAAGTTTTTGGGGAAAGCAAAGACCCATTTAGCCACCAGTTTATAGTGCCTGAAAATATAGAAAAGTACGAACTAGAAGGGAATCAAATATTCTACGCTACTCATCACTCGGATAGTAATTTACAAGGTATGAAGATGATTGTTCCAGCAAAAGGGAAAAATAGTGCATACCAAATCGTTATTATTAATCATAGTTTAGAGAACCCAGGAGAAGCAGTATTCGATAAGAATGTAAATAAAGAAGAATTAGAGAAAATTATGCTTTCTATGTTGAAATAGCAAAAAGGTGTTCTTAAGATGTATATCTCTAGAACATCTTTTCCTTTTCTCTTTTCTTCTGATAAACTATGGAAAGTATGATATACACTGACTGAAATTTTTTTATACTGGAAATAATAAAAAGAGAACTTGTATAGAATGTAAGCGTGTGGTAATATCAAAGATGTACTGATTGACTATATTATCCAATTGGTCATTTTTGGAGGTGACAATGTGGCGATAGATCGAAAACGTTCTATTATTGAAGCTGCAACAAAGTCTTTTTCAGCGTTCGGTTATAAAGCAACAACGATGGATCAAGTAGCGAAGTTAGCGAATGTAGGAAAAGGAACGATTTATACTTTTTTCAAAAATAAAGAAGAGCTATTTGGTGAAATTATTTCTAATTTAATTACAGAAATGAAGCAAGTTGCAGAAAGTGCAATTCGTTCAGATGTTTCATTTTTTGAAAATGTACATAGAGCATTATATAGCATCTTGGAATTTAGAAAAGAACATCAGCTCATGATTAAATTAATTCAAGAAGAGCGCGATATGGGAACGAAAGAAGTACAAGAAGTGATGCAACAAGTTGATGTGGAAATCGTTTCTGTTATTCAATCGTATTTAAAGATTGCGATTGAAAAAGGTGAAATTAGCAAATGTGATCCAGAAATTACAGCATTTATTATGCTTCGTCTATATGTATCGCTTATTTTTGATTGGGAAAAAAATCACGAACCGCTAGAAAAAGAAAAAATTGCAGAGTTATTTGAACTTTATTTACTAAAAGGATTGTCAAACTAAGATAATCCTTTTAATTTTATAAAAAATGACCAAATGAACAATACGGTCATATATTTAAGTTAAGGGGGGATATAGAAAAATTATAATCATAATAAGAAAAAGTTGCATAGTAATAAATTCGGGGATAAGGCATATGTATGAACAAGTATAGCCTTTTTGTTTGGGTAAAAATGACTATATGAACATTTTGGTCATTTTATAAAAGGGGGAGAAATTATGAAAGGGAATCAGTTACTTCGGAAAGAGTTCACGGAAATTATAAAAAGTAAAAAAATATTAATTCCAATTATTGCGGTCTTATTCGTACCGATTTTATATGCAGGGATGTTTTTGTGGGCCTTTTGGGATCCGTATAAACAGTTAGATGACTTACCAGTTGCAGTAGTCAATTTAGATAAAGGCGCAGTATTTGATGGGAAATCAATTGAGGTCGGAAAAGGGCTCGTTGATAATTTAAAAGATAATAAAAGTTTTAAATGGGAGTTCGTAAGTGAAAAAGAAGCGAAGAAAGGAATGGAAGGTAGAAAGTATTACATGTTAGTGCGCATTCCAGATGACTTCTCAAGTAACGCTACAACGTTACTAAAAGACAATCCAAAGCCATTAAACTTAGAGTACATTCCAAACGAAAGCTTAAACTTCTTATCTTCACAAATTGGAGGAACAGCCATTGAAAAGATTAAAACTGAAGTATCAAGCACGTTAACGAAAACATATGCAGAGAAAATGTTTGATTCCATTCAAGACGTCTCAAAAGGATTAGCAGATGGGGCGGAAGGAGCAAATAAACTACACGACGGATCAAGTGAGCTGCATGATGGTTCAAGTAAAGTGACGGATGGCCTTCATACACTTCAAGGGAAATCTAGGGAGATGAAGGATGGAGTTCAGAAATTAGCAGATGGATCTAATAAATTAGTAGATGGATCAGGCAAAGTAACAAACGGTTTAAATGTGCTAAATAGTAAAACAGGTGAAATGCAGGTAGGTATCGGAAAATTAGTAGATGGGTCAGGCAAAGTAACAAATGGTTTAAATACGCTAAATAGCAAAACAGGTGAAATGCAGATAGGTATAGGGAAATTAGTAGATGGGTCAGGCAAAGTAACAAATGGTTTAAATACACTAAATAGCAAAACAGGTGAAATGCAGATAGGTATAGGGAAATTAGTAGATGGGTCAGGCAAAGTAACAGATGGTTTACACGTATTAAATAGCAATGCAGGTATTGGAAAATTAGTAGATGGATCAGGCAAAGTAACAGATGGTTTACATGCATTAAATAGCAATGCAGGTATTGGGAAACTAGTAGATGGATCAGGCAAAGTAACAGATGGTTTACATGCATTAAATAGCAATGCAGGTATTGGGAAGTTAGTAGACGGATCGGGCAAAGTAACAGACGGTTTAAATACGTTAAATAGTAAAACGGGTGAGTTGCGTGATGGATCTGAGAAAGTGACCGGTGGCTTGAACAAATTAGTAAGTAAATCCGGTGAATTAAAAACAGGAACAACGGATCTATCAAATGGTATGGGAAAACTTGTTGAAGGGCAAAGCCAATTAGAGGAAGGTTCTCAAGCGATCCAAAAGGGATTGCAAGAGTTAAATAGTAACGTACAAAAGTCTGCTGCAGGCTTAGAGGAAATGCAGTCGAAAGTTCCTTCTATATTGAATACAGTAAATGAAAAAATAGATGGAGCTGGGGCGAATGTAAATCAGTTAAATGAACTTACACAATCAACAGCAGGAGATGCAAAAAATGCAGCACAAGAGGTAGCGAATTTACAAAAGCAAATTGAAAGTTTACCAAAAGAATATCAAGAGCAGTTACAGCCATTCGTAACAAGTGCTGTAAAAAGTACAGCGACAGTTCAGCAAAAAGCTGCCGGAGTAGCAGGTGGAACAAATAAATTAAATGAAGAAGTGAAACAATTAAAAGGTGAAATACATCAAACAACAAATGGGTTGCAAAAAAACTTACCAAATCCAGCAGGGATAAAAACTCTAGCAGGTGCTATTGAGAAACTAACGAGCGCACAAAATGAATTTGTTAGTAAGTTTCATGGATTTGGTGAGGGATTAGATAATGCAAAAATAGGTGCCGATAAATTAAAAGATGGATCAGTTCAATTAATTGATGGAGTAACGCAATTGCAAAGTGGCTCTGGAAAAGTGACAGCAGGATTAGGTCAATTATCTGCAGGAGTAAATCAATTAGCAGATGGGTCTGGTCAAGTAACAGGCGGTTTAGGAACATTATCTGTAGGAGTATCCAAATTAGCAGATGGGTCTGGTCAAGTAACAGGCGGTTTAGGGACATTATCTGTAGGTGTAACGAAATTAGCAGATGGCTCAAGCCAAGTAACAGGTGGTTTAGGAACATTATCTGCAGGAGTAAATCAATTAGCAGATGGCTCGGGTAAAGTAACAGGCGGTTTAGGTGCATTATCTGCAGGAGCAAATCAAATGGCAGGTGGTGTACATCAATTAGCAGATGGCTCAAGTCAAGTAACAGGCGGCCTAGGTCAATTATCTGCAGGAGCAAACCAAATGGCAGGTGGAGTAAATCAATTAGCAGATGGCTCGAGTAAAGTAACAGGCGGTTTAGGTACATTATCTGTAGGAGCAAATCAAATGGCAGGTGGAGTAAATCAATTAGCAGACGGATCTGGTCAAGTAACAACGGGCTTAGGTACTCTAAATGGTGGCCTAAATCAAATGTCAAATGGCTCAACCCAGCTAATCGACGGCGTAAATAAACTAGCAGATGGCTCAGGAAAAGTAACAGATGGTCTCGTAAAAGTAAACGACGGTTCAGGTGAACTTGCAGAGAAACTTGGCGAAGGGGCAGAGAAAACTGGGGAAGTAAAAGGAACGGATAAAACGTATGATATGTTTGCAAGTCCTGTAAAAGTGAAGACAGAGAAAATGGCGGAAGTTCCTAACTACGGAACTGGATTTACGCCGTATTTCTTATCACTCGGTTTATTTGTTGGGGCATTATTATTATCTATCGTATACCCATTACGTGATACAGTAGGCGTTCCAAAATCAGGATTTAGTTGGTTTATTAGTAAGTTCGGTGTTTTACTATCAGTTGGTATTATTCAAGCGATAGTAGCAGATGTTATATTACTGTTCGGATTGGGTGTAGAAGTACAAAGCATTCCATACTTCATACTCTTTAGTATCATTACAAGTTTAGCATTTATCGCATTAATTCAATGTTTAGTAACAGCATTCGGTGATGCAGGCCGTTTTATCGCCATCATCACATTAATTATGCAGCTTACAACGAGTGCCGGAACATTCCCGCTAGAATTGATTCCGAAGTTTTTACAACCATTCAATGCTTGGTTACCGATGACATACTCTGTATCAGGATTGAAAGCAGTCGTATCGAGTGGAGACTTTGACTTCATGTGGCAAAACATAGGAATGCTCATGATCTTTATCGTTGTATTATCACTTGGAACGATCGCTTCCTTAACTTTGATGCACAAACGACAATTTAAAAATGTTGCTGAAAATCAATCGGTTGAAGCGTAGATAAAAGCACCTTTTTGGTGCTTTTTTATTTTAATAGAGGGCACATCTTTTCCTTAGTTCATCTATAAATCTTTCTAAAAGCTATAGAAACGAAAGAAAAGGAATTACAACAATTTACAGAGAAACATAGGGTAGAGGAGTTGATATGATGAAAGGCAATCTTACTTATTATTTTATCGTAAATCCGCTAATAATCTTTCTTGTTTACGCCCTTTCACCTATATTGTTTGATAAAGAAGTATATACAAGTATGAAAGATGCATTTGGAATACTTACGTTCTATTATGTGTTAATGGGTGGATATTACTTTATTGATATTTTAAGTGAAAAGATAAAGAAAAAAAGTGATGGAGGATAACAAAATGACTGAAAGTGAAATGAAATTCCGGGATACGACCATTCGTAACTTTTTCGATAAAGAGGATCGTTTAAAATCGATTCCAGGTCAAAAGAAGAAAAAACTAGTATTGTTAGAGCATTTAATTAGCAAGTTAAATGCTGAAAATCAATATACAGAAAAAGAAATTAATACATTTATAAAACAATATCATGATGATTTTTGTACAATTAGACGTGAATTTATTGTACAGGGGTTTATGAATAGAGAGGATAATATGTACTGTATAAACGGGAGGGAAGTTTGGACGAAGTGGGAGGAGTTAAAATAATGAATCAGCGAGGGGATCCCCGCTGATTATAAGCCTGTGCTAGTCTTGCTGTTTCTTTGTAGTAAGTCTATGAACGCTTCAACATTCGAACTTGTAATGTATCCAAGCGTTATATATTCATCTTCATAGTAAAATATTATTTTTTTGTCAAAGATTCTTCTCTTCGTTTCTATGGATAGAATTTTTTCATAATCAAATTCGGCAATGAATGTGTTTTTATATTGGCTAAAAAAGAGAAGTCTTTGATTAGTAGCAAGTAACATGCCAGGATACGGGACTTTATGCGTAATCATATAGCCAGTAAGTGAACATTTTAAAGTAGATAAAATCTTTTCTTCTTTATGTAATAGTTGTTTTGCAGCTGTTAAGATTGGATTCATTGCATACATTCCTTTTATTTTGATGTATGAATATTGTATCAAGAGTAAAAAGATTCTCAATATGCAATATTGCATATTGGACGTTTTATAGTTTTAATATTATTTTTTAAAAGAAAAAGTACGAGGTGATTCAATGATACGATTAGCAAAAGAGGCTGATGCAGAAGCAATAATGAACATTAGAAAAGAAATTATATTATCGGAAAATACTACAAAGTTTTTCATAGTATCTCCAAAGAAATTACCGAATGATATTGATGCAGAAAGAGAAAAGATACGGAAAAGTAATGAGAAAGGTAATCTTTATATTGTGTATGAAGTAGATTATAAGGTGGTAGGCTTTTTACTTTTCAACCGATATGAACTAGAACGGTTACAACACGCAGGCACAATGGGAATGGGGATTAAAGAGGCGTATTGTAATCAAGGCATCGGCACGAAATTAATTGAATTTCTTATTAGTTGGGCTAAAGGGCAGAAAGGTTTAGAGAAAATTTGCTTAGGTGTAGTTTCTGTTAATGATCGGGCAATTAAAGTGTACAAACGTATGGGTTTTGTAGAAGAAGGAAGACAACGAAAGCAAATTAAATATGAAGATGGATCATATGGAGATGATGTATTGATGGGCTTTTATATTAAATAAAGAATATATGGTATTAAGAAAAGGAATGTACATAACGTAAATTTCTAAAAGCAGTATATTGCCCCTGCATTAACAGACTTTTACCTATGTATAATATTAATATAGTAAAATCATAACAACCGATATTGCAGTTTCCAATAATATACTATATAATCAATTTAAGAAAACGTTTTCATGCAAAGGGGGAGAATTTCGTGTCGACTATAGAGGACGTGGCGAAATTAGCAGGGTTATCAAGGACAACGGTTTCTAGGGTGATTAATAATCATCCATATGTTTCAGATGAGAAGAAAAAAAGGGTTCAATTAGCAATGAAGCATTTAGGCTTCGTTCCTAATTCTGCGGCGAGAAGGCTTCGTAAACAAAAAACGGAAACAATTGCGGTGCTAGTTCCAAGGATTACAAATCCTTTCTTCAGTAGATTTATTGAAGCAATCGAGATTGCTGCTTCTGAACATAAATATAAACTGATTATTTGTCAAACAAGATATTTACCGGAAAAAGAGATGGAGTATTTACAATTATTATCTACGAAACAAGTAGATGGGATTATTCTATGTTCACTAGAAAATCCGTGGGAAGATGTAGAGCCATACTTACAGCACGGTCCAATCGTGTTGTGTAATGAATATATTGAGGAAGCAAATATTCCAACAGTGAAGTTTGATCATGCGCAAGGAGCATACATAGCTGCGAAGCATGTGTTAGATCAAGGATATCGTAATCTTATTTTTTGCCGTGGTAACGAAACCAAAGTCGTTAGCCAGCAGCGAAAAATGGGCTTTTTACGTGCAATAACTGAGAAGAGCCGCCAAGTAGAAGCGATTGACTTTCTTGAAAACGCTTTCTCTTGGGAAGATGGAAAACGAATATTCCATGAAGTATTAAAGGACAAAAAAAATCCTACCGCGATTTTGGCAGGAGGCGATGAGGTAGCAGCTGGAATTATCTCAGAGGCGAAACGCCATAACTGGAGCATTCCAGATGATCTCGCTGTTATCGGTTTTGATAATCAAATATTATCGCAGATTACAGAACCAGGTATTACGACAATTGAACAGCCAATTGATGAAATGGCCAGAAAAGTTGTCGACCTGATGATGGATAAAATCCATACGAAAAATTATCGAAAAAAAGAATTGTATGAGTTTGAACTGGAGCTCTTGGTGAAAGGTTCAACGATGAAGGATAAGATGTTATTAGCCTAGTAGACTATGTCTGCTAGGTTTTTTTATGTTCACAAACTACTATTCTTCGTGAACGCAATCGTCACATTTGTTATGGTATGCTTCGTGCTGCTCATCAATTTCTTTCCCGCAGTGTGCACAAGTTTTCGTCGGTAAATTTCTGAAAAACTCCATTGGTTGATCGATCATGTCAATCCCTCCATTTCCATTTATTACTATCATTGTATTAGTACAAAAAATAAAAGTCAACAACTGTTTTATAACAAAATTGAAAAATAATGAAAAAGTTTAGGAAATGGATTATAGTTAACAATGTAGGATGTAAGTAAAACATGCATTTCTACTCGGTTTTAGAAAGGATGGATACATATGAAAATGACTGTTGTCGGCTTTTGGGGCGGCTTTCCAGAAGCGGGAGAAGCAACGTCGGGGTATTTGTTTGAACACGATGGTTTTCGTTTACTTGTAGACTGTGGTAGTGGTGTACTAGCACAGCTTCAAAAATATATAACACCATCTCATATAGATGCAGTTGTACTGTCACACTATCATCACGATCATGTTGCGGACATTGGGGTATTGCAATATGCGAGATTAATTATGAGCGGGGCGAAGGGGCAACTACCGGAATTACCAATATACGGTCATACGTTTGACGAGAATGGATTCCATTCTTTAACACATGAACCACATACGAAAGGAATCGCGTACAATCCAGAAGAAACACTTCAAGTTGGACCGTTCTCGATTTCGTTCTTAAAAACTGTTCATCCTGTTACATGCTTTGCGATGCGTATTACAGCTGGAGATGATGCTGTAGTATACAGCGCTGATTCAAGTTATATTCCTGAATTCATTCCATTCACGAAAGATGCTGATCTTTTCATTTGTGAGTGTAATATGTATGCACATCAAGAGGCTGCAAAAGCAGGGCATATGAATAGTACAGAAGTAGCAAGTATTGCAAAAGATGCAAATGTAAAAGAACTTTTATTAACGCACTTACCGCATACAGGCAACCCATCTGATTTAGTAACAGAAGCAAAACAAATTTTCAGTGGCCACATTACGCTAGCGCATAGTGGCTACGTATGGAACTCATGAGGTGATACGATGTTATTTATTGATAATAAAGGAATTACAGATCCTAGAATAAACTTAGCGATTGAAGAATATTGTGTGAAGAATTTAGATATTAACGAAACATATTTACTGTTTTACATTAATGAGCCTTCGATTATCATTGGTAAAAACCAAAACACAGTAGAAGAAATTAATGCAGATTACGTAAAAGAAAAAGGTATTCATGTCGTTCGTCGTCTATCAGGCGGAGGCGCAGTATATCATGATTTAGGAAACTTAAACTTCAGTTTTATTACAAAAGATGATGGAGACAGTTTCAGCAACTTCAAAAAATTCACAGAGCCTGTAACGAAAGCGCTTAGTAAATTAGGCGTAAATGCAGAACTAAGTGGTCGTAACGACATTTTAGCTGAAGGTAGAAAAATTTCAGGTAACGCGCAGTTCTCAACGAAAGGTCGTATGTTCAGTCACGGTACGTTACTATTTGACTCTGAAATCGATCACGTCGTATCGGCATTAAAAGTAAAAATGGATAAGATTCAATCAAAAGGTATTAAATCAATCCGTAGCCGCGTTGCGAACATTACAGAGTTCCTAAATGAAGAAATGACGACAGAAGAGTTTAGACAACTTCTTCTAGAAACAATTTTCGAAGGAGAAACAGAAATCCCAACGTATGAATTAACAGAAGAGGATTGGAAAGAGATCCATAAACTTTCTGAAGAACGCTACCAAAATTGGGATTGGAACTACGGAAAATCACCGAAGTTCAACTTACAACATTCACACCGCTTCCCAGTTGGACAAGTTGACGTTCGTCTTGAAGTGAAAAAAGGAACAGTAACAGAATGTAAAATTTACGGCGACTTCTTCGGTTCACTAGATGTTCATGATATCGAAGAGCGTCTAACAGGCGTTCAATTCGATAAAGATGCATTCACTGTAGCTTTAGAAGGCGTAGATATCGCACGTTACTTCGGTAACATTACAACAGAAGATTTCTTACATTTATTCTTCTAAAAATGAGGGAGGCTGCCATCACGGGCAGCCTCTTTCTTTTTGCGTAGATTGTCAGGTTTTGTCGGTAAGTCGATATAACTGAAAAATCGCTGATATAAATTGAGTTGCGCTGATATATTTGGAAAATCGCCGATATAAATTGAGTTGCGCTGATATAACTGAAAAATCGCTCATATAATTTCATTTACCACAAAACATAAAATCACAGGACATTTGCCCCTCGTAAAGGAATATATATATTCAAAAGGAGGCGAATCGAAATGAAAAGGGTAATGTACGTTGTATTATTACTCAGCTTCGTCGTCGGAATGACAGCGTGTAGCAGTGGATCGCCCTCAAGTCGTACAATTTTGTCTATCGGAAAACCAGCGGAGGATAATGTCATATATTTTACGCATACAGATAACAAACGAAAGATACATGATATACAAGACATGTTTCAAAATAAGAAGTGGAAAAGAAATGAAACATTCAGCACTGTTAATAAAACACCAGATGTCGTCTTATCAATAGATGAAGATAACAAAGGGTTACCGGCATTATATGTTACCGTGTATTTTCATGAAAATGGAGCGGACGTTTTGAATTTGTATGGGGAGTATACGAGCTTAAATAAAGAGGAACTTGAAAATCTTAGAAAAAAGATGAGTGCATATTATCCTAAAATGATTTTTGGTCTAGTGTTATAAATTACTTGTAAATAAAATCCCCTTATTTTTCCAAAGTAAACTAAGAGAAGGTGATCTGTCTATATGCAGTTAATAGAATATCACTTGCCACTTTAATTTTCTTTTAATATAATTAATTTAGAATTTTTAAATATTCTAAAATTTATAAAGGTGGGGTTTTTGTGAATCTCGTTCAATCTTTGGCTGAAACGGCAAAAAAGAAGGGGGAAAAACCGGCTTATATATTTATGGATCAGTCGGTCTCATATGACCAATTAAACAAAATGGTCACAAGGTTTTCTAGCAATTTAGCAGAAATGGGCATTGGAAAAGGGGACAATGTCGCATTAGTTGTTGGGAACTCACCACATTTTTTGGTCGGTTTATACGGAACAATGAAAGCCGGAGCAACTGTTATTCCAGTTAATCCAATTTATACAGCAGACGAAATGCATTATATTTTACAAAATGGAGATGTAAAAACAATCATCGTACTCGACGTCCTTCTACCTGTTATACAATCTCTTACAACAAGACTTCCTTCATTAGAAAACATCATCATATGCGAAACCTCATCAGATTTTAACCATACAGAAACCGAAAAAATGAAAACGTTTACTAGTTTTGTGGGGACTGGAGATACAACTTACGAAGGTCCTGAACTAGATGAAGAAGATGTAGCGGTTATTCTATACACATCGGGCACAACTGGAAAACCGAAAGGCGCTATGTTAACACATAAAAATTTATATAGTAATGCGAACGATGTGGCGTCGTATTTACAATATACGGCTGATGACCGCGTTGTTGCGGCACTGCCTATGTTCCATGTATTCTGTTTAACAGTTGCGGTAAATGCACCGATTGTGAACGGGGCAACGATTTTAATGTTACCGAAATTTAGTCCGAAAGAAGTATTCCGTATTTGTCGTACGTACGAACCAACGATCTTTGCTGGCGTACCGACGATGTACAATTATTTATATTTATTTGAAGAAGCAAGCGCAGAAGATGTGAAGACGCTTCGCCTTTGTATTTCCGGTGGTGCATCGATGCCTGTTGCTCTTCTGCAAAACTTTGAAAAACGTTTTAACGTTATTGTTTCAGAAGGATACGGTTTATCAGAAGCATCACCAGTTACTTGTTTCAATCCGCTAGATCGTCCTCGGAAACCAGGATCAATTGGCACAAATATTTGGCATGTAGAAAATAAAATTGTAAATGAACTTGGGGAAGAAGTACCTGTCGGCGCAGTCGGTGAATTAATTGTTCGCGGACCTAACGTTATGAAAGGATACTATAATGCACCAGAAGATACAGCTGCGACATTGAAAGACGGCTGGCTATATACAGGTGACTTGGCGAAAATGGATGAAGAAGGTTACTTCTATATCGTGGATCGTAAAAAAGATATCGTCTTAGTTGGCGGTTATAACGTATACCCTCGTGAAGTAGAAGAAGTATTATATACGCACGAATCAGTAGCGGAAGTTGTCGTAATCGGTGTTCCTGATGAAAACTTAGGAGAAGCTGTGCGAGCGTACGTCGTTTTGAAGCAAGCAAACGTAACAGAAGAAGAACTAATGCATTACTGTAGGTTACATTTAGCGAAATATAAAGTGCCGAAAAGCATTGAGTTTTTAATAGAATTGCCGAAGAATACGACGGGTAAGTTGTTAAGAAGAGCATTGAGAGAGAAAGCGATGCAAGTGTAAAAATGAGGCAACCATCTTTGGAGGTGGTTGCCTCATTTTTTTTGTATTGATTAAGCGGTGGTGCCATATATTTAAACCTGTATATGACCAACAAGGAGGGGACATACGTAGAACAGAAGAAATTAACGCTTACGTCGGGTGCAATATCTTATTTGTGAAATTATGGATGAACTCTGAAAGTGATAAGAACGGTAATTTTAATCAAAATGGAGTAGTGGACTGTGAATCAATGGCTACGGTGTTAGTAAATGCATATAAATTAGAATGGAATGAAAATAGTAAGTTACCAAAAGAATTTGCTGATTTGAAAAATCATTGGGCTCAACGTATGCCAATATTTTAGTTTAATAAGAAAATTCAAATTCCAAGTTGACACATGTGAATTACAGAATTAAAATGAAAAGAAATCGAATAGAATACATTAGAAGCTAATCAGATAAACTGAAGGCGCACAATGTTCACATTTGTGAATATATTGTGTGCCTTTTTCTATTGTATAAACTAAGGGGGCTTAACGATGAAAAAGTGGGGTAAGACAGCGTTTATGAAAAGTACAGGTGTTTTATTATCAGCAGTTGTACTTTTATCAGGGTGTGGTTCGGCAACATCCACTAGTAATTCTGAAGGAAGTGGAGATAAAAAAACAGTTGAGCTTTTAAATGTTTCTTATGATCCAACGAGGGAGTTATATCAAGATTTCAATAAAGATTTTGCGAAGTATTGGAAAGAGAAGCACGGGCAAACAGTAAATGTAAAACAATCACACGGGGGATCTGGAAGTCAAGCGCGCTCTGTTATTGATGGCTTAGAAGCAGACGTTGTTACACTAGCACTTGCTTATGATATTGATGCGATTAGTAAGAAAAAACAATTAGCAGAAGATTGGCAGAAGCGACTTGCGAATAATTCCACTCCATACACGTCAACAATTGTATTTCTTGTTCGAAAAGGAAACCCGAAAGGCATTAAAGACTGGGATGATTTAACGAAAAAAGGTGTGTCTGTCATTACACCAAACCCAAAAACATCAGGCGGGGCACGTTGGAACTATTTAGCGGCGTGGGGATACGCACTGAAAAAATATAATAATAGTGAAGATAAGGCGAAAGAGTTTGTTAGCCAAATTTATAAAAACGTAGAAGTATTAGATTCAGGAGCGCGCGGAGCAACGACAACATTTGTTGAAAAAGGAATTGGTGACGTATTAATCGCATGGGAAAATGAAGCGTTATTATCCCAAAAAGAGCTTGGAAAAGATAAATTTGAAATTGTAACCCCTTCTATTAGTGTACTTGCAGAACCACCAGTAGCGGTTGTAGATAAAGTCGTTGATAAAAAAGGAACGAAAAAAGTAGCAGAAGGGTATCTTGAATATTTGTACTCAGAAAAAGGACAGGAAATTGCGGCAAAAAACTTTTATCGTCCACGTAATGAAAAAGTAGCAGAAAAATATACATCTCAATTTCCGAAAGTTCAATTATTTACAGTAGATGAACTATTTGGTGGCTGGAAAAAAGCGCAGGAGAAACACTTTAATGACGGCGGCGTATTCGATAAAATTTATCAAAAATAATGCGTACTGCTAAAGGGGGATGAGGTGAAAGAGGATGAGGAAGAAACGTGTTTTACCAGGGTTTGGATTATCGCTTGGATTTACAATGTTGTACATGAGTTTATTCGTACTTATACCACTTTCTATCGTATTTATTCAAACTTCACAGTTAGGTTGGAAGAAGTTCGCTGGGGTTATAACGAACGAGCGTGTGTTGCATTCCTATCAAGTTAGTTTTACAACTTCATTTGCAGCTGCTATTGTAAATGCCATTTTCGGTTTATTAATAGCATGGGTGCTCGTACGCTACAAATTTCCGGGAAAAAGACTATTAGATGGACTCATTGATTTACCGTTTGCACTTCCGACAGCTGTAGCTGGTATTACACTTACAACGCTTTATGCGGAAAATGGATGGATTGGGAAAATATTTAGTCTGTTTCATATAAAAGTAGCTTTTACACCACTCGGAATTATCGTTGCGCTTACTTTTATCGGTTTACCATTTGTCGTTCGAATGGTGCAACCAGTGCTGCAAAATATTGATAAAGAAGTAGAAGAGGCAGCTTCGAGTTTAGGTGCATCCCGCTTACAAATATTTGTGAAAATCATTTTACCAGAAATCTTTCCCGCTCTTCTTGCCGGTTTTTCACTCGCATTTGCAAGAGCATTAGGAGAATACGGATCTGTCGTTTTCATCGCAGGTAATATGCCGATGAAAACAGAAATTGCACCACTGATGATTATGACGAAACTAGAACAATATGATTACGCGGGGGCAACAGCTGTAGCGACCGTGATGCTTATTATTTCCCTTCTTTTCCTTCTTCTTATTAATATGATTCAAAGCTGGAGTAGAAGGCATGAACTAAAAAGTGAATAGGAGGAGAGAAAATGGAACCAACATTATTAGAAAAGAAAATAGTAAAAAGCGTATCAGCTAAAAAAGAATCTAAGCTTGTACCAGGCGTATTAATTACGATTACAGTTTTATTTTTATCTCTCTTTCTATTACTGCCACTCATAACTATTTTTCTAAAAGCCTTTGAAAGAGGGATGGGTGTATACATTGCCGCTATTACAGATCAAGAAGCATTTTCAGCAATTAGATTAACGCTTCTCGTTGCGTTAATCGTTGTGCCGCTTAATACGATATTTGGGGTAGCGGCCGCGTGGCTTATTACAAAGTTTCAGTTTAAAGGAAAACAAATATTACTCTCTCTTATTGAACTGCCGTTTGCTGTGTCACCAGTTATCGCAGGATTAGTATTCGTCTTACTTTTCACACCGAGGGGTGCTCTTGGCGAATGGTTACTTGAACATGGAGTGAAACTCATTTTCTCTGTACCAGGCATTATTATCGCAACAATCTTTGTAACCTTCCCGTTCGTTGCACGTGAATTAATTCCAATTATGCAGGCGCAAGGGAAAAGTGAAGAAGAGGCAGCTTTATCACTTGGCGCAAGTGGCTGGAAAATGTTTTGGCGCGTTACGCTTCCAAATATAAAATGGGGTCTTTTATACGGCATGATTCTATGTAATGCCCGTGCTATCGGTGAGTTTGGAGCCGTTTCTGTCGTATCAGGTCACGTGCGTGGCATTACGAACACGATGCCGCTCCATATTGAAATTTTGTACAATGAATATCAATTTTCAGCAGCATTTGCAGTAGCGACGTTAATGTCATTAATTGCAGTGTTTACACTCGTTATAAAAAACTGGATTGAATGGCGAATAGAAAAACGACAATAAGGGGGATTACGGTGAGTATTCAAATTCAAGGTGTATCAAAGCAATATGGTACATTTCAAGCACTAACAGACATTCATTTGGATATTCCAAAAGGTGAACTTGTTGCCTTATTAGGCCCGTCAGGTTCTGGGAAAACGACGTTATTACGCATTATTGCAGGATTAGAAGAAGCGGATGGAGGTTCTATTTCATTTGATGGAGAAGATTTAACAGACATTCACGTGAAAAACAGGCAAGTCGGTTTCGTCTTTCAGCACTATGCGCTCTTTAAGCATATGAATGTATTTGAGAATGTCGCTTTCGGTTTAAAAGTAAGAAAGAAAAGCTTAAGACCGTCAGCAGAAGCGATAGAAGAAAAGGTAACAGAATTATTAAAGCTTGTAAAAATGGATGGCTTTGCTAAACGTTATCCAGCGCAATTATCTGGTGGACAACGTCAACGTATTGCACTAGCCCGGGCACTTGCAGTCGAACCGAAAATTTTATTACTCGATGAACCGTTCGGTGCACTTGATGCAAAGGTGAGAAAAGAATTACGCAGATGGCTCCGAAAATTACATGACGAATTTCAAATTACGAGCGTATTCGTAACACATGATCAAGAAGAAGCGTTAGACGTTGCAGACCGCATCGTTGTAATGAATGAAGGTTGCATTGAACAAATGGGAACACCGGAAGAAGTATATGAAAACCCAGCAAGTCCGTTTGTATATGACTTTTTAGGAAATGTAAATTTATTTCACGGCCGCGTTCATAAAGGAAAGCTAAATGTAGGATCGGTCGAACTAGAAGCACCAGAGCATAAGCACGTTTCCAACGTAGACGGAATAGCCTACGTAAGGCCGCATGACTTATCAATCTCTCGTACGAAACAAAGCATAGATGCAATCCCGGCAAAAGTATCTTATTCTCACGCAGTCGGACCTGTCGTATATGTAGAATTAAAACGAGACGGAACAGATGAATATTTAGAAGCAGAAATTACGAAAGAACAGTTCAAGCAGCTGAACATTCAAGCGGGTGATTTCGTATACGTACAGCCGAAAGAAGTGAAAGTGTTTATTCCGGAGGATTTTGTAATTTAAGAGTGTTCACTCTTAAATTACAAAATCTATTAATAAGAAAAGGTCTCCTAAAATATCTTTTAGGAGACCTTTTCTTTGTTTATCGTAATAACTTTTTCTCATATGAAATGTAGTAGGAAGTTTGTATATATAATAGCGGAGCGTGTTCGAACAACTATTTGATATGAGTAGTAATGAAGATATTCTTCCTACTTTCTTACATAAAATTTTTAATTTTGGATATTTGTATCATATGTTTCTGCAACAAACACAAAGTCTACATGCTCTTTATCAATAAAAATACTTGTTTTAGATGGAAGACCTGTTATGGTAGAAACAATATCAACCTCAACAAGGTCAAATCCTACACGATAAGCATCTGCAATTTCAATTCCACCAGTTAGAAAATGCAATCCATCCCCAAATGACTTAAATACAAATACATTTTCTTTCAAACTTTTATTATCCATTTCAATCCATTCTTCGTTAATATAAATCTTAAATGTCGTGCACTTTGGAACACACTCGATGTGATGTATCCCTTTATAACTATTAAGCGAAAACATATAGGTATGAGTTTCTTTAAAGTTAATATCTATCCCGTATTTAAAAGCAAAGGTTTTATATACCATTTCATAAAACAATGGCATTACAATATCATCCCATGCGTCATAGGCAAAAGCATGAATTGGTATTAGATGAGGATATAAACTTACAATCGCTTTTTGAAAATTAAGTAAGATGGTTGTATCTGTAATTTCTTTTAAAGAATCATCTATTTCATGGTCATAATCTTTCGGAATTCTGTTATCAATCATATGACAAACTCCTTACATAGTCTTCTATATACTACGTTTTTCCGCATCATCAGTTTGTGCCTTCTTCAACTAAATTGCAAGTTTAACCGATGATTCCAAAAAAGCCCTTGTCTTATTTTATCAATTGTTAAATGTATTTATCTTTAAACTTCAATACGAAGTTTAAACATGAAGGTGCGGGCGGAAAAGTAACAGAAACAAACTTTGTATATGACCCGATTAACCAACTATTAAACGAGGCATTACCAAACGGAACAACTAAATCATACACATATGATGGATTTGGAAACCGTACAAGTGTGAAAGTTGTAGAGAATGGAAAAGAAACAAAGTCTATAGCAGCAACATTCAATGAAGGAAATCAGCTTGTAAAATTCGGAAATGAATCGTTAACGTATGATGCGAATGGTAATCGTACGTCTGATGGAAAGTATAAATATACATGGAATGAAGATGACCAACTTGTATCTATTACAAAACAAGGTGAGAGCAATGCCTTCGCAACTTATAAGTATGATGAGGATAATCGTCGTATTGAAAAGAGTGTGAATGGTCAAGTAACACGCTACTTCTATGATGGAGACAGCATTAATCCGTTATATGAGACGGATGGTAGTGGAACTGTACTTCGTCAATATGTATACTCAACAAGTGGTACGCGCCTAGCGATGAAATCAAAAGGACAAACGTTATACTATCACTACAACCCTCGTGGTGATGTCGTTGCGATGACAGATCAAAATAGAGAAGTTGTAGCAACGTATGAATATGATTCGTGGGGTAACGTATTAAAGAGCGAAGTAAAAGGTATCGCAGCAGACAATCCATTTGGATATGCGGGATACATGTATGATAAAGAAATTGGCATGTACTACTTGATTGCGAGATACTATAACCCAGACCATGGTGTATTCTTGTCGGTGGATCCTGATCCGGGTGATGAAGATGATCCTGTTACGATGAATGGGTATACTTATGCGGATAATAATCCGGCGATGATGACGGATCCAGATGGGCATGCTGCTTGGTTAGTTGTTAATGCTGGTTTTGCGCTTTATGATGGATATGGAGCGTATAAATCAGGTAAGAATTGGAAAGGTGTAGTAGCGGCAGGCGCTATTGGGTTTGTTGGCGGCTCAAGGATTAAAGCTGCAAAACATACTGTTTATGTTTTGAAAAATAGTGCAGGTAAAGTGGAGTACGTTGGGAGAACGATTAGTCCAGCTGTTAGAAAAATAGCGCATAGAGCAAGTACATCCTGACTTGAAATTTACACGTGTAAGGCGCAATTTAAGTTATTCTGAGGCCAGAGGGATGGAACATCGATTCTATCTAAAATATGGTGGCCAAAAAGAGTTAAGAAATAGAATTAGACCCATAGGTAAAAAGAATAAAAAATATAAATCTTATATGCAGCAAAGTGGTACAAAATATAAAAAGTGGAAGTAAGTGAACATTTCATTTTTAATAGAGTGGGGCAAAATGATTTATTTTCATTGATGTTGAATTATTGTCACTTTTAAACTAACTAGTATTTGGAGGAGATTATATGTTTCCATTAGGTAAACAACCTAAGGTTACTAGAGATTTAGTTGGAGTTAATACTGATGTACAAAAGTTATCTGTTGATGGTGAAACAAAGAATATAGAACTTTTAGGCAAGTTGAAAATTCAGGAATTATGGGTTTTTGCAGTGAATCAGGAGCAATTTGATAATATTATGACGCATGTTAATCCTGAATTACTATATGTTTATAAAATGAGAGTAGAAAATTTATCGATTCTACAGATGATGTCTAATCTTAGGGAAGTATATTTGTGTTGGAATACTAAAAATACTGATTTGTGGAATTTTATTTATAATAAAAATCTTACTTATCTATTAATAGAAGACTTCTCGAAATTAGAAGATTTAACACCAATAAAAGATGGAGGAAACTTAGGAGGTCTTTATTTAGGAGGCGGGATAACAAAAGCACTTAATGTAAAAACGTTGGAGCCAATTGGTGACTTAGTACGATTAAATGAGCTAACTTTAATGAATATTAAAGTTAAAGATCATTCTTTAGAGCCATTAATGAATTTGAAAAAGCTTAAGAAATTAAACTTATCCAATCAATTCCCTATGGAAGAATATGCTAAATTATCGGTCGTATTACAAAATACAGAATGTGAATTTTTTAAACCATATGTACGCATGGAGTCCACAGAAGGAAAGGATATAATGATGATTGGTAGAAAAAGACCTTTTCTTAATTCAAAGACAGATATTGAGAAAATAAAAAAATATGAACAAGAATTCAAAAATATACAAGATGAATTTAGAAATAAAATCAAATGAATTTTGTAACTAAATGAAAATATATAAAGTGAAATATTTAACAGGCAAAAGACAAATTAGAAAAGAAACATGGGTTTGTCGAAGAAATACACTATAAATTGGTCTGAAGGAGATTTATAATGTTAGAAACAATTCATGAAAAACAGGAACGAGAAAAACAGGACATAGCAACGCTAACTGCTTTGAAGAACGCAGGATCTAATTTAACAAAGGTACATTACCTAGAACATTACTTTTTAGTAGATACAATAGAGATTGCAGAACAAATTGCAGAGGTACTACATGTAAAAGGTTATGATATTTATGAACCATCTGAACAACTTTCAGAAGATGGGTTACGTTACTATGTATTTATAGTGGGGAAAAATTGTATACCAACAAAAGAAAAGGTTTGGGAAGAAACAAAACATATGGCGGAGTTAGCGATTTTATATAGTGGAACATGTACTAGTTATGATGGCTGGGAAACACAAGTAATAGAATAAGTTCGGTGGTAAGTTTTGAAAAAAGCATAAACAGAACAATGTTTAGGTAATAGCTAGTAATTGTTGAAGTTCATTGTACATTGAAAAGGCGGAGTCTCTCGGAAGGCTTCGCCTTTGTTTATATAAGATATAAATTAGTCTTATTATTCTACCACTACGATGCACGTGGCGATGTAGTAGCGATGACAGATCAAAATGGACAAGTGGTAGCAAACTATGAATATGATGCTTAGGGAAATGTCCTAAAGGGCGACGCAAAAGGAATAGCAGCAGACAATCCATTTGGATATGCGGGATACATGTATGATAAAGAAATTGGCATGTATTAATTGATTGCGAGGTACTATAATCCAGAACATGGTGTGTTCTTATCGGTGGATCCGGATGGGCATTGTGCATATCGTCCTTGGGGGACGACACAATTGTGGGTTTATGATGACAGAACAGCTTATGCAAACTCTAGGGGAGTAAAAGCGGGAATAAAGGGTTGGGCAGAGAGCTATAGTTTTAATTTTATGGGTGGAGGGAATTTTGTTAGTAAATTGGGATCGTTTATAACGGGAGCATCTAAAGAGTGGAAACAATCTAAAACAAAATCTACGGTAAAGGCATCCCAAGTAAAAGTTGGAAATCGAAAAGCGATGCAAAGTGTGCTGAAAAGTGCAGGTAAACAAGCAATAAAGGCTGTTATAGTAAGAGGTAGTAATAAAGCTGTAGGAGTATCATCTAAGGTGATTTTAAATGCTGTTAAAACTGGCGAAAAAGTGCGGTAGAACTAAATATACTAGTAAACAGGCTGTAGTAGTTTTAAATAAAAAAGGTAAAGTAATTACAACTTTTGCTAAAGGTTCAAAATACATAAGGAAAGGAAAAAATAAGGTTGTTTAAATTAAATAAAGAGATGCACATTTTATTGAAACAGACATTAGAATCACAAAATAAACATTTACTATGGTTAAATGTTTATGAAGACTTAAGTATGATAGAAACTGAAAAAATAAATAAATTGAGAGATATTATAGCAGATGAATTAATGGAGAAAGGTTTTGATGAACGAGACAATATAAACGATTTGGGAAGAGCATTAGAAGAGCTAATTGATATCTTAGGAAATTTAATACCTTAGAAGATGTTAAGCTGTATGGCAACGTTTTTAGCAGATGGAAAGTTCCGTTAATTACAGAATGAAAGATTATATAACTTTTAACAATGCGCTTAATACGAATGTAGCTATGATTAGAGGGTTTTGTATGTGTAAAATAACTTCAAAAATATAAGGATATATTTTGAGGGTGTATGATTATATAGTATATATATTGATTCGAATATTTAAAAGGAGGGGAAACATGGGGAAAATAATAGGGATTATTCTGATTATAGGTGGTATGATTCCATTAATTTATGCAATGATGCAAATCTATCGGCAATGGAAAGAAAAAGGGTCTTCTTTTGCTCTTAAATTAATAATTTTCCTAGCCGTAAGCATTTTGCTAGATACTGCAACAACTATTATATTGTGTATAGTAACAGTATTCATTGGTATTTGTTTAATTAGCTACACATAATAAGTTCAAGAAGGCTAACTTATCGATTGTTACTAATTGGAGGGATTGGATGAACTTCATTTTACATGGATCTAAACATACAGTTTTAGCTTCCGTTTTTGACTCATTTCAAGGTAGGGAAAAAGAGTTTAATTGGCTTATAACAGACATGGAGATTGTCGCACATCAGGAAGAGAAACTTATCCGAGATTATCCTAAAATGTCGTATCCAATAGTTTGGATAGCAGGTGAAGATCTTTCAAATCTCGTAAAAAAATATAATCCTCAATTTATTTGGGGCGTACTATCTGCATTTGATAAGTCTATAAACATTGATATTCATAATTTGCTTGTAGAGCCCTATGCAAATGGAAACGAAGGGCTCTGGGTACCAAGTCCAAATATTCAGCACCCTCAAGCAAAACTTGAAATTGTTTGTTGGGATTCCAGTTTGATGTTGTTATTAAGTAACGATATAAATATTGATGATAAATTTAGAAATTACTTTAAAGAAGCTAGGGATTTAAATGCCTATAATTCGGAATTTTGATTTTAATGGAGACAACATTAATCCGTTATACGAAACAGATATGAAAAAGGGAACGGTATGCATACTCTACAAGTAGCGTATTATAAGGTGAAAAGCGGATTCTCTGTGAGGAGAATTAGATTATTATTGATTTATAAAAACAATTAGGAATAATAAACTTAATATTATTAAGTAAGAATAGGATGGGAATAAATATAACTTTGAGAGAAAAGAAGGTGTATTATGGAGTTTACATTCGAAAAGGTTCAATGTATTGAAGATGCAAATATATATCGTGTTAGTAATGTAACTGATATTTATGAAATAGATTTATTTGATGATGATAATCGTAATGTTGATAATTTAAGTTTACTTGTTCAAGAGAGGATTAATCAGTTTATTGTACATGTAGATAAATCTGAGGAAAAAAATGTGAAAGAAGAAATAGAGTCTAAAAACATTTCCTACACAGTTTTTGATTCGGGAAGAAGGAACCTTTTCTTTGTTTTTGATTCTATACCAAGGACAGAAGTATCATATATAATCAAGTATTTTTATGGTGTAAGTATAGAAAATACTTTTGCTATTATCAGTTTAGGAAATAGCGTTGGTATTAAACTAGAGGAAATAAATCAAAGTAAATTGATGAAGTGTTTAATGGGAGAATGTGTTGTACCACAAATCGAATTAGTTCCATCATCGGCGTGTGCATTTATCCAATATGATGGTGCGCTTTTAACAATTGCTAGTAATAATTTTGATATTTGTGCAACATGAAAATAATAAGATGTAATTAAATGATTTTTTTAGCGCAAGGAGATACAAGAGGATAGTTTCTAAGCTATTAAATGATAGTTTAGGATACATGACAATGTTACATATTAGTATGGTGTAGATGCAAAATGATTGTCGAATCTTTCTAGTGAAAATAGAATAGCTGCATTAAAAATTTACAATGAACCTTATGCTATAGGAAAAGAAAGAGGGAATTGTTGATGTGGATAGCGTTTCTAGAATTTTTAGAGTTTATTATAGTTTTGAGTTTAAGTCTTATATTAACATTGGTCGTTTTTTTTCAAGAAAATTATCTGTTTGATATTAAAGAAAGTATTACCAATAATAGGATCTTGTTAATTATTCAAGTCACACGTATTTTAATGGGAATGTGGATAGTATTTGTTACGGAAACTACTATAATTGCTGTCTCAAAAGTGACTGCAATTCAATTAATTATTTTACTTCTTTTTTGGGCATGTTCGAAGTATGTACAAAAAACTCGTGAAAATTGGCTAATTACTATAGTTGCTTTTGTTATTTATGGTGTTGGTACATACTTGTATATTCAGTTTGCTTTTAGAGGCTATTAATATATCACCAGAAAAGTTAGTGGTTAGAAAGATGCATTTGTTAAATGTGTATATGAAGGAAGAGCGAATATAGGCTCTTTTTTCTTTATATATAGGATAGGACATGTATCTAATCCTCGTGGGACAAATTAAAATAGAGAGCGGAAGGAATTATATGAACAAAAAAGAATTAAAATTAAAGCTACTGCAAGGTCTAGGTGAAGCATTAAAAGAAAACGGTTATAAGACTAGAATTACACAACAAGACCTGGTGAAAAAATTTGATAAAGGAAAAATCGGTATACATTTAGCCTTTATCAATCACCTAGAAGATTTTGATGTGACGGTGGATGTGGGAATTCGTTTTGATGAATTAGAAAATATGAAAAATCAATGGGCTGACGGTTTAACAATTAGAGAGAAAAAGGAGACCTATATACAATTGGAGTTGATTTAGGGAATTTAGTCTATAGAGAGCAAAAAAGGTGGCGTGTTGAAAAGGAAGAAGATATTTTACCTGTTACTATGGATATTTTAAAAGAAGTTAAGGAATACTTCATTCCATATATTGATAAGTATGTAGATATGGAAAATGTATTTGATTTATGTGTAAGAGATGATGATGAGGCTGGATTAATAGGGACAATATTTGATGGGACGCGAGCACAAAATGCTATTGGATTAGCCTTGTTATTAAATAAAGAAGAGATATTAGAACAAATCATTGAGAAAAAGAGAGAGTATTTAAAGACGAGGGATAAATTTGAATTGGAGTTATTTGAAAACTTTCTTTCTAATATGAATCTAGGATAAACAAGGTTAGTTATTCATTTTCGTGATTATAGTGGGGTTAATTGTTTATATCTGGTTTTTCTGGTTGGAAAAACATTAAACTCTAGATTTTCTATTAATCATAAATATTGGTAGCCCCTAGAAGGAAACATTTGACATTTTTATGATTAGATACAAACTTCGAATGTAACTTATAGGGGTTTTTATTTACAGGTTTTATAATACTGGAAAGCCCATATCGAATTTTAGCCGGTTTGAGATAGTGCCTGCGAGTGATGATGGTGCACTGTAACCTTGAGCAGTAGCGATAGACTTAGCCTTTGGAAGCAAAAACCCCACAGAGTCTAGTCAACTTACCTTTTTAAAAAGTGTATCAAAGAATTATTTATTTGAGCTCAATTATATTATGTGAAATAGGAGTGAGAATCTTGTTCCAAACAATAATTTACGATAAAGCTAAATATCATTATGAAGGAGATTTCCCACAAGAATTACCGATGGAGCAAGCATTTGTACATACTGGAATGTTCTTAGGTTGGATTATTGATAATAATTTATTTAGTGATGAATTTTTAGAAGAGACCGAAGAGGAAATTAATAAATTTAAGCTTAGAAAAATGACTGGGACTCAAGTTTATATGTTCTGGGATGGGGTTTTAAGCGATGACATGTTAAATGATGAAGGGAATCAATTTGCAATAGATTATTTTGATTTTGAAAAAGGTTTATATTTAGATGATTATGATGATGTATTTTTAGAGTGTGATACATTATATCAAGTGCAAGATACTTGGGAAAATTACTTTAAATTAAAAGAAGTGATCGATATTAGGTATACAGAATGGAAAAAACTTAAAAATAACGGGTAAAGAGGACTTTAAGTAATGGAATATTTTTTGTTCCAAATGAAGGTTTATTATATGCTATAGAAAAGGGGAGAAATAATGAAATTCCCAAAAGATGAAGATGGACAAGTATTAAATATGTTATACAAGCAAGGTATAGATTTTAATAAAAAACATATAGTAGATTTCTTTATTGCAATTCCTGATCAAGGTAATGGAGAAAAAATAATTGGCAGACTACAAGAGCTGGGCTTAAATTGTGAATTAGATTATAATGAAGAATTTGAAGATTGGACATGTACTTGTTCTAAAGAAATGTTCTTGATTTATGAGGATATTGTAGAGATGCAAAAGGAATTGAATAAACTGGGTGAAGAGTTTGGTGGATATACAGATGGTTGGGGTGCATTTGTGTAATGTTGAATTTATTTATCGTGATAAAATAAATTAGACGGAGTAAAGAAACTATTTATGGAAAGAAGGGCTTATATAAGTTCTTCTTTCTTTGTATATATTAAGATATCTTAGTGATAGAAACGTATATGATATGTGGGCGGGGGGCTATTGGTAAAAGCCCGATTGGTAAGGGCTAATTAAAGTTTCACTTTATATAGGTTTTGAGAGAGTAAGATATAAGATATATTGTTTGTAGTGGAGATCTTGAATGAAGGGAGCGTGTGATAATTGGCAATGACGGATGAACAATTCGAGAATTATCTTGTTATGTGTTATGACAAATTAGAAAGTAAACAGCAAAAATTCATTTCAGATTATAATATCTATAACTTTGATGAGTATTGGTATGATCAAGATCAATGTATATTACAGTTTAAAAAAAATGGTCAAGTATTACTTGAATTTAGTGTTGTTTTTATAGGTTCTTGGTCTGAAAAGAGTAACAGTTGGATGTGGTCTTGGGCTAATGAGAATGTGGCTGATTATGCAAGAAGTAAGTCTAACTGTTTGAAATATTTACAAAATATTACAGGGAATGAAGTTTTTGTAAATTCACTTTTTGAATGTGATCAAGAAATGGCGTATGAGCTAGCAGCCTTTTCCATTGAATATTTAAACGCAGAAGGAGTGTATATAGCACCAGGTGAGAGAAGTGATGTATTTATGGCTGTTATGTCACCGCATGCATTGTGAGTAGAGCATATTAAAAATATAGATAAGGTAGAATGAAAAAGGAGTACAGTTTAATAAAAGGTATCATAGGTCCTCGATGCATGGTGATAAATTTAAAGGAGTGAATTATATTGCTTGAAGTAAAGTTTTACGATTGGAAAAAAAAACGTCCTAAAAAACATTATTTGCTTGTACATGAAATTAGAATTTTCGAGCTAATTTTCTCAAAGAAAGTTAGCGAGTTTGAGATGGGATTAAGAGAGATTGAAAAAGTAACTGTCTTTTGTTTAGCTAACGAAAACACTGATATTTCATATGAAGTGAATAGAGCTTTGGGTGAAATTCGTATATATGTTCCATATGATTTTATGGACTTTTTAGCATTAAATTCAGTTGAAGAGAAATACAAAGAGTTTTGCAAATTAGTACGCCAATATGTTGTCCTTGGACTTGAAGAAAACTCTACTCTTTCATCATCTGTTGTTAAAGGGTATATAGAGGAATCTTTAGATGAAATTGTGAAGCAAAACTATGAAGGAATATTTTTAGTTGGGAAGACACCTAAGAAAAGCCCAAGCCGTAAGAAGATAGCGATATTAAAAGGAATTCATCGTGTTAAAGGTTTCCAGCTACGATGTGAAGTGTATGATGAAAAGGGATTAAAGATTCGAGATCAACTATTGGTGGAAGAGGTAGGGAATGAAATGGTATATTCTAGATTCTTAGGGACATTAAAATGGGAAAGTGAAAATCTAATAGTAGTTCAATCTAAATCCAGTAGTTGGAAAGAAGAAATCTATCTTTAATAACAAGGTTGTATAGTAGAAAGAGGGTTGTAGAGCATAAATGAATTTTTTTCGAAAAAATAAATTAAGTGACATTCAGAAAAAATACTATGAACATTTTGGAGAGCCTAGTCAGATTCTTGAATATACCTGGGGTGAAAGAGGAGCTAAAAGAGTAGAATTAGATAATACCGCTCTAAAAAAAGGAATGCTATACGTTTTAGAATTCCCGAAAAATGAAGATAGGCCAGTATGGACATATGTGACATTAGGGATGTCAGCTGAATATATGACCAATGGTGCTAAAGGAGAATTAATTTGGTTAAATGCAAATCAAAATGAGAAAATAATTGATTTGCTTGCTGGATTAGCACATTATCCATTTATAGATGAGACCTCGTTTGATTATGAGGATACAATTTCTAATGCGGATGCTGAATCTAATTTTTCAATGAATGTGCTTTTAGTAAGCCCGGCAGTTATTGAGGCAGGAGAGTCTCCAGAGCTAATGGAGTTTTTTGAAGAAAAGGAGCTTGATTTATTTTGGTTATTACCTATTCATCAAGCAGAAAAAGAGTATATGATGGAACAAGGAGATGGAGATATTAGTGCACTCTTTGACCTTTGGCTGGAAAAAGAGATTGATACAGAAACTTTCTGTGATCCACATCGTTTATCTACGGTTTGATAAAAATATTTTAAATAATAATTGTGAGTAAGCATCAAACTTATTAATATTAAGGAAGTTTGATGCTTATTTTTTATGTTTAGAATAAACGAGAGGTTTTTGATATATATGAAAGATATTGTATGTAAAGAATTAATAAGTTTTAAGTCTATTGTTGAAGCCTATCAATTTAAAAAAATGAGTATAATGTTGAAATAGTACTATGGAAAGAAGGCTGAATGTATTAGAGTGTTTTGAAACAAATTGGATGAATGGTTGGGTTTATTATTAGAAGAAGTGGTACGTGTTTTAGTGTGATAGAAAGAAAAAGAGAGTCTTCAAGGGATATGTATAAGAGAGTAAAGGAGAGGAAATATGTCTTTTTATAAAAAGGAAATAAAAGGGGATAAATTGATTATAAGTGACGAAAGCATTGATATTTTAATGGATGCTTTTCAAAATAAAGGTGAAGAGATGCCTAAAAATATATCATGGAATTTCATAGCGACGGTATTACTCGCGGGATCTTATTATGAATAAGTAAAAAAACGAAGAGTTTAAATAGCCCTTCGTTTTTTTTACTTTATTTTTTCTCTACTAATTTCTTATTCTTCCAATCTAGTGTGAACAATTTATTAAATGTTTTTTGATCAACGTCTTTTACGTTGTTTCCAACCCAGTTTGCAGTTCCGAATGTGTAGCCTGGACGAAGTTGGTAGTCGTCGGCGTGTTTTGTATAAGCGACTTGTAAGTTAGATTGATCTGTATTTTTTTCAGAGATAACAACAGCAATCATACCAGGAGAGAAACCACTATTTGTTAGCGCTGGAAGTTGATCCATCGGTATTAAATTACCTTTTGCATCAGATTCATATAGGTATGTGCGAGAGTACATAAACAGTTGGTTTCCGTATAAAGAATGGTAGGAATCACGTGTGTAAATACCCCAGTTTTGATTGTTATATCCGTTAAAGAATACGTTCCATTTTACGTTTTTGTTTGTTTGGTCAATTAAATTTGTTTTATAACTAGTTTGTTTATAGCTTACAGAGTCCGACCAAGTTACTTGACCAGTTGCACCAGCTTCACCGCTAGGGCCATTAGGCGTTACAGAAGCTTTAACAGAGCCACCAAGTTGATAAGATACGCTAGATGTTACAGTCGTTTCTTCTACAGCATTTGTAGGTGCTACGTTAAAGAAACGAGCGCTGTTATCTTGAAGGTTAAATGCAACATCATATTGTGAAGGATAACGTAATGTTGCACTAGCGCCAGGGATTGGGTAGTTATCAATAGGTGCATCACTTATAGTAGGATTTGCTTTTAGAAAACTACCAGTTGTATTAATAACGGCAATCTGTTTATCAGCGCTTGGGTCATCGATAAAAGTTACCTTTAAAGACATTGTCATATTATCAGCTTGATCATTATTAAATGTATTATAGCTCGTATGTGTTTTTGCATTTTGCCCGATATCTGTTACAACTTGCGATGTTGTTTGAGCATAAGCAGCAGGTATTGAAAGAGTTACAGCGCTACTAGCAAAAACAGCGGATAATGCTAAATATTTTAAGTATGTTTTAGAACGTTTCATACAATCACTTCCTTTTATCTTTGTCGATATATGTCGTATTACATTTATATCGTAACATGAAAATAAAACGGAATGGATGGTTATGCATAATTGCATAGATGAGTTTTGAAGGATAACGATAATAGCATTTTATCAATCCTTATTAAGGAAATTGATGTGATTTTATTTTATCCCGCTATTTGCTGGGCAGTAAGACCCCCACCTCAAAATGCAGCGAAAGCAAAGAAGTTAGGTGGGGGATGAATAAATCCCCACTGATAAAAGTTTCATTTTATATATTTCTCCTAATCAATTCTCCAACTTGCGTCGCAACAAACGCAACATCACTATCAATTTCATCCAACACGTAAGACTCTAAAATGCCCATTACAGCTGTTCCTAAAAATTTTAAGACGATATGTTTATCGATGTTTTTATTTACTGATGTGTCTGTATTTAATTTTTTCTCTATTTCACCCATGATGAAAGTTAGTAATTTTTTTTGAAATGATAAGGTGCTGTTACTTCTAAATAGTGCCGCAAAAAATGGTTTGTGTTCTTTGAAGTATTCAAACCATATGATTGTTCCTTCTATAAATTCTTTGTTTTGCTTCTCGTAGCATATTTCTTTTAATTGGTCTAAATGATCGTCCACAATTTTATCTAATAAATTGTACTTATCTAGATAGTGTAAGTAAAACGTTTTTCTTCCGATGTTTGCTTTTTCGGTAATGTTTTTAACTGTAATTTCATCAAATCCATCTGTAATTAACATTTCTATAAATGCCGATTGAATGGCGTTTTGTGATTTTATAATTCTTCTATCGATTTTCTCCATATCGTGTTCCTCCGTTGTTGATACACATATTTCTTTATGTGTGTATTATCACCCAAATGCGTAAATGTGGTCATTGAAACAAGGTTCTACTCATTTTATTATAAATATACATGTGAGTAATAACTCTCGCAAGTGTAAAATTAATAATAAGATAAGGGTGGTTTTATATATGGCAGTTACGAAGGAAAATATAAGATTTTATGCAAGAGGTTTACAAGTTGCAGGTATTTTGAACATTCCTGAAGGTGCTGAGGAAAAGAAACAAAATCCAGCGATTGTTTGTGTGCATCCAGGTAGTAGCTGTAAAGATCAAACAGCAGGATTGTATGCCGAGAAGTTAGCGGAACAAGGATATGTAACGCTTGCGTTTGATGCATCGTATCAAGGTGAAAGTGAAGGTGCACCGAGATATATGGAAGAACCAGCTGCGCGCGTTGAAGATATTCGCTCAGCGGTAGATTATTTGACTACTCTTTCTTATATAGATGAAGAACGTATCGGTGTGTTAGGCGTTTGTGCGGGCGGTGGTTATGCGGTAAATGCCGCAATGACAGAGCGCCGCATTAAAGCAGTTGGCACAGTTGTTGGTGCAAATATTGGCCGATTAAATCGTGAAGCTGATCCAATTGGGGTGTTAGAGGCGATTGGTAAACAACGTACTGCTGAAGCACGCGGAGCAGAGGAACTGATTACAAATTGGATTCCTAAAAATCAGGAAGAGTTAGTAGCAGCGGGTATGACCGATATAGATATTGTAGAAGCAGTTGAGTATTACACAACGCCACGAGGGCAAAGTGTTAACTCTCCAAATAAGCTAAACTTTACGAGCATGGGATCGGTAATTGGTTTTGATGCGTTCCATTTAGCAGATACGTTATTAACGCAGCCGCTGCAAATTATTGTCGGCAGTAAGCAAGGTGCATTTGGTTCTTATAAAGATGGTCATGAGCTTTATGAGAAAGCAGCTTCAGAGAAAAAAGATTTACTTGTTGTGGAAGGTGCGAGTCATTACGATTTATACGACCAACCAGAACCAGTAAGAATTGCAGTTGAAAAATTAACAAGTTTTTATAAAGAGCATTTGTAAAAACAATGTTGATATAAATGGTGCCTATAGTTGTTAGATACAAGTCTAACAACTATAGGTTTTTGCTATGATGAGCGAAGTGCTTAATATTTACGTTATAAGTGCATAACAAGTTATAATAAAAGAAATCAATAAGGAGGCTGGCTGTGAAGAATCTTCGTTATCTCAATATATTTACCATATTAATTATATACACACTACTTATGTTTTACATCGGCTGGAACGGATGGGTTTGGCTTCATGCGGTATTTGGCTGGGAATCTTGGGGATATTATGCTTTTATAGTTGCATTTATTTCATATGCGTACATTCTCGTGCAAGTGTTTAAGTTTTTGCCATTTCTGCGAACGATAGGTTCGATTTGGTTTGCGGTTATACAATATGCGCTTATGCTGTTGCCATTAGCTAATATTATGGTCTTTCTTTTACAGTTTTCAGTAGAGAAAGAAGCGGCAATTATTTGGACAGGGGCGGCTGTGATAGCTGCATTTATCTTTATCTTTGCGTATGGAGTATTTAATGCGTATAGCCCGGTAGTAAGAAAGTACGAGGTGCACATACCGAAAAAAGTAGAGGGACGTAAAAGTTTACGCATTGCGATGGCTTCTGATATGCATTTCGGTAAACTGTCTGGCGTTTCGCATTTAAAAAGGCTTGTTCGTCATGTAAATGAGATGGAACCTGATATTATTTTACTGCCAGGTGATATTATCGATGATCATCCAGGTGTGTTCATTCAAAAGAATATGGGACCAATCATGAAACAAATGAAAGCACCATTAGGCGTATATGGTGTTTTAGGGAACCATGAATACTATGGTAGAGCGGTTCCAGAGTTTTTACAAGAGATGGATAAGATTGATATTCGTATTCTTTTAGATGAAGTAATTACAATTGAAGATGACTTTTATCTCGTTGGAAGAAGAGATAAAACAGAGCGAGATCGTCAAAGCTTTGAACAATTAATGAGTACGGTAGATAAATCGATGCCTGTTATCGCAATGGATCACCAGCCATTTGAGTTGAAACAAGCAGCAGCGGCAGGTGTAGATTTATTATTATCCGGTCATACGCACCGCGGACAAATGGCGCCCAATCATATTGTAACGAGAAGAATGTATGAGCTAGACTGGGGATACGCACAAAAAGGTGCATTCCACGCGATTGTTTCTTCTGGTTTCGGATTCTGGGGACCACCGCTTAGACTTGGTAGTAGGTCGGAAATTGTGCAGGTAGAAGTTACATTTGAATAGGGGTTATGAAATAGAGAGCTGATGGCTCTCTATTTTTTTAAATAAAAACAAATAACAATAAATATTTATGTTGGTGCTAATTTCATAAAAGAGATAAGATTATAAGACTCGATTAAAATAAAGGGGGATTGTAAGTGATCATATCAGATGTACTATACGGAGAATTTGAAGTGGATCAAGTAGTAGAAGAATTAATTTCAAGTAAGTCTATGCAAAGGCTAAAAGGTATTCATCAAAATGGCGCAAGTTACTTAATGAACGAGAAATGGAATGTAACGCGCTTTGATCATTCAGTTGGTGTTATGTTATTAGTTAAAAAATTAGGTGGTTCAGTAAAAGAACAGATTGCTAGTTTACTGCATGACGTATCGCATACTGCTTTTTCCCATGTGATTGATTACGTTTTTGATAATGAAGATGAAAGTTATCATGAAGAGATATTTAGTTCTGTTGTGAAAAACTCAGAAATTCCAGCGATTCTTGCGAAGTATGGTTATAACTATGAAGATATTTTGTTAGATGATTCGAAATGGACGTTACTGGAAAGGTCAGCGCCCGAATTATGTGCAGATCGAGTGGATTATACGTTACGAGATATGTATACATATGGGTATATTTCTTTAGAAGAAGTTCACAGTTTTTTAGAGGATGTCATCAAAGTAAAGGGGAAAATGGTTCTGCAAAATATCGAAATAGCGGAATGGTTTACAGAAACGTATTACAAGGAAGTAATCGATTTCTTTATGGAACCAATGAATATTTACGGAAATGATATGTTAGCGAAAACGTTAAAGGTAGCTCTTCATAAAAGGATTATTCATGCAGATGATTTTCTTCTTGAAGATGAGGAGCTTATTTCGAAATTGCAGCAATGTAATGACCCCGAAGTAGAAGCTTTATTAAGCAAAGTTCATCGAAATGTAAAGGTAAAAGAAGATAGAAACGATTATGATTTACATCAGAAAAATAAAGTGCGTCTTATTGATCCGCCGTTACTTCGTGAAGGGAAAATCGTTCAGTCGTCTGTTGTGTCAGAAAACATAAGACAGATGAGTGATATTGCTTATGAAAAAGCGGTGAGAGGGATGTATGTGAAAGTGATTTCGAATTAAAAAAGAAGTAGCGCATCGTTTTTAGAGCGCTACTTCTTTTTTATTAATGATCAAACCAATTCCAAATCTCAATATCTCCAAGAGTCGCATAACGTACGTGCGGGGAGTTTTGTAATTTTAATAACTCTTTCGATGGGCCAGTAATAACAATTCCGTATACTTTTACACCGTTATCCTTTACATATTGATAACGTTTATCTAAGTTTAGTTCTTTCTCAGAAAGCGCTGCTATTTTGCTTACCGTTTTTTTATGGATAGAAAGGACGCGCATCATTTCGGTTACTTTGTCTTCTTGCGTTTTCTGCCCGTCAGTTTCATTACCGAGGAATCTTACATGTTCTGGAAACCCTATAGCTTCTCCGCCATGTAGGATATAGTCATCTACATTTTTTCTTTCTTGTCCTGTATCTAAAGCGTACCATACAGGAGTTGGAGGGAGTTCTTGTGCCTCGAATATGCTATATAAAAGCGGTTCTAATTCTTTTAAAGTGTAAGCTTTATCAAAAGAAATTGCTACTTCTGCAACGGTTCCATCATGTACTTTTGCAAGTGTATCCCATACTTTTTTTGATGAATCCTTTAAATAATCACCCTGCTCTGTTTTGGGATGAACAAAGAAGAGTTTTGGTTGATAGAACGGATTCATCCAAGTTTGCTTCGTGATATCTACAGATGATAAGAAGCTTTTTGTTTCTATTGTACCAAGTGGCATTTCTTTTTTACCGACGGTTCTTACTAAATCAAATTGGCTATTTGTACGGAAAAAAGCTTCTACACTTGTTCCACCTCCCATAACGCGGCTATTTGGGATAGTTGCTTCAAGTGCCAGCGAAGGAACCTCTCTAATTTCTTTTAGCCTTTTATCATTATTAGCTTGAAAATAAAAGGCTGATAATACCCCGCCGATTATATAGATAACGATGCAAATTGATAATATAAAACCAAACGTTTGTAAACGATGTTTCCACTTAATTCTCCAAAAAGGAATTTTAAGATCTTTTGGAGGTAACTTTTTCTTAATTGGTTCTGTTTTTGTTAACAGCTCATCTAAGTAAGCTTCACACTCTTCACATGACTCAATATGACTTTCTAACAGTTCTTGTTCATCATGCGTGAGCGTTCCATTTTCATACTTCTTCCATAGTTTTTTAAATTCTGCACAGCCCATCTGTATCACTCCTTTATGCTTTTTATTTCTTTTCGTCCCCTGTGTAATTCAATTTTCACTTTCGCTAATGAGAGACCAGTCATTTCTGCTATTTCCTTATAGGAGAATCCATAGTAATCTCGTAGTAGCAGGGCATTTCGTCGTTCGAGCGGAAGAGAAGATAAACTTTCTAACCAACTAGCAATCTCAAATTTTACGAAATATGCATGTTCTGTACTTGGAACGTTTGGTAAATGGAATTCTGCAACTTCTGTTGTTTTATATTTCTTTTCTTTACGATACCAATCGATAAAGGCATTGTAGGCAATTGTAAATAACCACGGCCTAATTTCTTCTCCTTTATAATAGTCAATATGGACGAGCATTCGGTAAAAGGTTTCTTGCATGAGATCTTCCGCATAGTGGGAATCTCCGGTTAGGGAGAGAAGATAGCGAAATAAATCTTGCATATGCTCGGAGTAAATGTCTTCTAATGATTGTTTGCGTTTCACTACATTTCCCTCCCTTCATACATAACAACGAAATACATATAAAAAAGTTACAATTTTTATGGAATTATAGTAAAAAACGTCAAGAATTGGATAGGATTCTCTTTTATCATAATACATATAAGGCGGGTGAACAGAGATGGAAAGCTATGAAACACAAATTCAAAGGTCAATTGATTATATTGAGGAAGATGTAATGGAAAAACAGACGCTGCGTAATTTAGCACGTATTGCAGGTTTTTCTGAGTCGCATTTTCATCGTGTATTTCAGGCATTAGTAGGTGATACAGTAATGGAGTATGTTCGAAAGCGGAGGTTAGCCCGGGCAGCTTACCAACTTTCTCATACGGATGAAAAAGTTATTGATATCGCATTTGAGCATGGCTTTCAATCTCACGAAACGTTCACGAGAGCCTTTAAGAAATTATTTCAAATGACACCGAGTGAATATCGAAAACAAGAAATTGAAACACCGATGTATTACAGCGTGAATGTAAAGCAAAGAAAATTAAATCCGTATTTAGGAGGCATACAAATGGAATATCGTATTGTAAATAAACCAGAATTTTTAATGGCAGGTTATGAACTGAAGACGACAAGTAAAGAGGGGAAGAACCATCAAGACATCCCAGCATTTTGGCAAGAATATTTACAAAAAGATCTTGGAACAACGATTCCGAATCGTAAAGATACGAGCCAATGGGTAGAGCTTGGATTATGTACTGATTTTAATTTAGAAACAGGGGACTTCACTTATATTATTGGAATGGAAGTTACAGACTTTGAAAATGTACCAAATGAAATTGCAAAGCGTACTTTCCCTGCAGCAACATATGCAGTATTTACAACGCCGAAAGTTCCTCATAAAGAAATGGTATCGTCTATTCACCAAACTTGGAATGCAGTATTCTCAGAATGGTTTCCGCATTCAGGGTATGAACATTGCGGAGTTACAGAGTTTGAACTGTACGATGAGCGTTGCCACGAAGATAAGAGTGAGTTTGCACAAGTAGAGCTTTGGATACCGGTGAAGAAAAAATAATAAGGTAAGAGCGAATCATTGGGAGATGGTTCGCTTTTTCATAAAAGGAGAAATGGGAAAATGTTCAAAAAACTAGAATGTGTATCTATACATACGAAAGATATAGAAAGATCAGTTTCTTTCTATAAAGAAATGGGAATGAAGCAAAACTGGATGATAGAAAGAGAACTAGAAGAAGGAGCTATTTGGACGTTAATAGGATTGAAGTTTCCAGATGAAAAAAGTTCGGAGTTAGTAATAAGCAATCATCCGGATATTAATTTTATGGAAGTCGAAGTATTAGTAGAAGATGTACAACAAACGTATGAGAGTTTAAAAGATAATAAAGATGTAAAGTGGATTCGCGAACCATTTCCAACAGAATCAGGACATGTTGCAGTAATGGAAGCACCTGATGAGAATGTGTTTGTGTTAGTAGGGAAATAGCTGAAATATGGAGTGACCTTTCATAGTGAGTTATGAAGGGTTATTTTTACTTTGTATAGTAGTAGAGGAAGTAGGTTAGTATTGTCGGTTTTTGTCGGTAAGTCGATATATCTAGAAAATCGCTGATATAATTCGAGTTGCGCTGATATATTCAAAAAATCGCTGATATAATTCGAGTTGCGCCGATATATTCAAAAAATCGCCGATATAATTTCATATACCGCTAAAACACCCCAAAAAAACGATTTGCATAATTTCAATTACCGCAAAACTCTCCCAGAAAAGAAAAAAAGACGCCACATAGCGTCTTTCCTACGAACGAAACGGAAACACAAGAATAATCGTCGTTCCTTTTCCGAGTGCACTATCAACGGAAATTGTCCCGTTATGAGCATGAACGAGCTGTTTTGTAATGGCTAGGCCAAGTCCAGTTCCTATGTTGCTTTCTTCTGTGTTTGTTCCGCGGTAATATCGTTCAAATAGAAGTTCTTTCGTTTTTTCATCCATTCCTTTTCCGTCATCTGAAATGGAGAGTGTAAAGGAATTAGCGTTTTGTGATAATTTTACGATGACAGTAGTTGTTTCGTTATTATGTTTTACCGCGTTTACGAGTAAGTTTTCGATAATACGCTGGAACCATTTTTCTTCAATGAAATATTGAATTTTATTTGAGCTCGGTACGAATTCAATATTTTGATTTTGAAGTGTTGGATTATTAATAAATTGCAATAATACTTTTTGAACGAACTGATTGATTTCAACGTTTACGTGTTGGGCAGGAAGGCTGTTATTTTTTAATTGATACGTTAAGCTTAAATCATCAATTAATGTCGTCATATATTGAGATTTCTCTTTCATAACACTACCAAATTGCTGAATATCACGATCAGTCCAGTTATATTGATTCGATTCGAGTAATAATGCGTAGCCATATATAGAGCTAAGTGGTGTTTTTAAATCATGCGTTAGACCGGTAATCCATTCTTCTCGTGTTTGCTGGAGTACTTGCCTCATCGCATCATTTTTTTTGAGTGTAATAGAAAGGTGTTCTAGTGAACTTGTTACATCTCTAAACAAACGGAATGACCATTTTTCTTTACCAGATCGCCGGAACCTGACAGGTTTTCCTTTTTTACTAATAGGTTCTTCATACTTTCCACCAGCGATATTTTTTAGCCAGCGCATCGCATGTAATAACGGTTTTCCGAATTTATTACCGTACCAAATAGAAAGAATGACTAAATAAACAAATACGATAAGAAGGATTAATCCGCATCCGATGAGAAACTTCTTAGTAAATACATCTTCAATTTCGTCATCTGGATAGTAGTGCTCATTTTTTGCAGTTACAACGAGAAGGTTGCCACTATTTGCATCGTAAAAGCTAGACGTGTTTTCTTTATGATTCCACGGTTCTTTTTCATTAAGGGCAATTTGTATTGCTGAAAATGTTTTTTTCTTTCCAGTTGGATAGGAAAAAACCTCTTCGCCATTTTGATTAAATATTTGAAGTGTTGCTTTTTCTTTAGATAGTAACTGTTTTTCTTGGTCTGTTAATGCGAACGAATCCATCGTTAAAGAGGAATGCTCCTTTTGAATTGCTGTCAGTAACGCATTGCTTTTTAACATACCACCATAAATAACAAGTGCTTTCTTTTCTTCTAATTCAATTTCCCAATATGTAAATTTATAATTGCTTTCGATATGATGTTGTATATATGCGACTAAAGATGTCTTCGTATAAGCATCCGGAACATCATTTGGTGTATTAAAGTGGTAGAGGATTTTTCCGTTTTCATCTACAACTTGGAGCCAATCATTTTTCTCCTTTATTAAATCTTGCACTTCAGATTGTAACGAAATATGCCCATCTTCTGAAGAGATGTATCTTGAAATTGTAAAACTATCAGAATCTGGAATGTTAGGTTCGTATAAAGTACTAGTAAGAAGAAAAATTAAATAAGTAAAAGCAGCAACTACAGCGATAAGTAATGTAACTAAAACAAAAACGTGTTGCATGATAAATTGAATAATAAGTCGTTTATTAAAATTCATATCGTCACCCTACTTTGTAACGAACTTATAACCAAGCCCGCGAACGGTTTTTATATATTCTGGTTTACTTGGATCATGTTCAATTTTTTCACGTAGTTTTCGAATGTGGACCATAACAGTGTTGTCATCGCCATTATAGGCAGGTGCTCCCCAAACTTTTTCATATATTTCCTCTTTCGAAAATACGTAGTTCGGATTCTCGCAAAAGAAGAGTAGTAGTTGAAAGAGTTGAGCAGAACATTCGACAATGTGCCCATCTACTGTTAGTTCTGCAGAGTGCTGATCAATTTCAAATCTTCCAAATGAAATTGAGTGTGGTTTTTGTTCGTGTGGTACGGTTTGTTTCATATGTCTCCGAAGCTGTGCTTTCATACGTGCTACTACTTCTAATGGATTAAATGGTTTCGTAATATAATCATCTGCACCGTATGAAAATCCGGATATTTTATCTAAATCAGATGCTTTTGCTGATAGGAAGAAAATTGGACAATCTGTTTGTTGGCGAATGATTGGACAAATATCAAAACCAGATTGTCCAGGAAGCATTACATCTAAAATAATTAAATCGTAATTGTTTTGCTTAGTTAGAGATAAAGCCATTTCAGCTGATGTTGCAGTTGTAATATGAGAAAAGCCTTCTTTTTCAAGAATGGTAGTTAGTAATTGTAAAATTGCTGTTTCATCATCAACGAGTAAAATATTTGCTTGGTACATAAACATCCCTCCTAATTTTCTCGAATATCATATCATCATTTTGTAACTTATGGAATTTTTAAGGGAATTTTAAGGTTTTCTTTCGCAAAAAATTAAGAATCAAATGATATGATAAAAGTAACATAGGGGAGGAGATGAGTGTGAACCCGTTTCAAGTGATGCGAGCTAGATATTTTTTAATTGTATTTGCACTATTAATTTTAATAGCGAGAAGTAGTGGCGATTTGCTAACAAGTATATTTCATATACAAAATTCTTCTTTTATAAATATCCTTATATTCTATATCCTTCCGATGGTATGGATTTCTTATGAGTATAGAAAGCACCACATTTCATTTTCATTATTTGTTAATAAAAATGAAACATTTAACTTGGTACAAGTTTTATACATTACGGTTATGTTATGCATGTTTAGTTACGGGTATCTTATTTTGTATATGTATAGTTTTGCATGGATTACACCGGACTTTATTATGAACGCCCTGCATGAACCAATTGTAGATAGTACTGGGGGATATGTATCTCAAGTCATTAGGGTCGTATTCATCGCACCAATTATCGGGGAATTTGTTTTTCGCGGATTTTTACTTCAACGTTTTGCAACAAAATGGGGAACGAGCATAGCGACCATCGTTGTAGCAATATTGTTTGCGTTGTTACATGTTGATTTCCTCGGTGCAGCCATATTCAGCATCGTATTGTCAATCGTATATATTCGTACGAAAAGTTTACTCATGCCAATTGCAATACATATGTTAAACAATGCATTTGTAATAGGTGCGTCTTTTCTAATAAGTAGAGAAAAAATTATTAGTTTTGCCGATTTCTCAAATTATACGACATTCTTTCCTGGACTTATTATTTTTATAACAGGATTAAACTTAGTACTTATCTTTTTATTTGTTAATCGCAAATATTGGAGTAAAGAAGTGCCGGTTATATATGCAGAGCAGGAAAAGAGCTTTTCAGATGTAGTCGGGAGTAAATAAGATGAAGAAGACGGTTGAAAAAATATTAAAAGACATTATAGATTCTACGTCTATTACAGATATGTGTGATAAAAGCGTTTGTCATTGGCTTCAACCTGTAGTAGATACGATTGTGTTTCCAGAGTATTACTTATTTTCTAGTACTCATTTAAAAGAAAATATTATTTCTCTTCTTATTGTGTTCGGGGTTTTACTAATATTTGGTCTAATTGTAGAAGAAATGATGAAGCGCATCTTCAAAAAGAATGAAGAGAAGTATATGTGGATTCATAAAGTATTCGAGAAAGTAATGGTGGCTTTCCTTTTGTTTTATGGTATAAAAACAATCATTTACTTTATAGCTTTGAAACATCATTAATTCGAAATTTGAAAGGGATGTATAAAATTATATGAATGAAACGATATCATCAAATAAGTTTTTTTATTTGATTTTACTTAGTCTAGTGTTAATAACGACAGTGAATGTTATTTTGCGCTGGGAGGAAGCTTATTTTTTCATGTATTTAGCGCTCCATTTGCTAGGGATTTTATGTATAAGTGGTGGAGTCGTTACTGAAAAAAAGAATGAAGAAAGCGTTAACTATATGTGTGTGATTGGTCTTGTTTTACTTTTAGCCGTACAGGGTATTATGAAATATAGTTCTTTCTCTTTACAAGATTTTAGTTTATTAATAGATGTACTTCCTTAAAGAGGCTTTTTATTTTATCTAAAAAGGAAGTAGGGTACGTGTTGGTTTGTAAGTGTACGGATTGTGAACCGAAGAAAGTGTTTAAAGATAGGTAAAACTCTTCTTATGTAGAAGAGTTTTTTTATGTAAATAAAAAGATCCAGAGCAATTCACATAATAAGCTTGTTCTAATTTAGCGTGTACGAACTTACAATAATAATAGACAGGCAGCATAGAGGAGGGAATAGCGTGAAGAAGGTTATCGGTTGGTCGCTTTTTTTGTACGTTGGATTTGCGTTACTTATATATTGGTATTTATTTGGATGGAATCATGAACTTATTCCGGACATGTATAAGGGAACGAGTGCAGATCCAGAAACGTTTATGAGTACGAGAGAGCTTACGCTAAGCCAAGATTATTCGCGCGTGAAAAATTTACTATACTTTTTAGCGGCGCCTCTTGAATGGATTATTTTATTATTTGTACTTGTGCTAGGTATTTCAAGAAAGTTTGAGAAATGGTCGAAGGAAACGACTAAAATAAGTGTTTTGCAAGTTGCGATTTATTTCTTTTATTTATCATTACTGACAACAGTGCTTGCCTTACCGATGCAATGGATTGGCCGGAAAGTGTCCGTTGATTACGGCATTTCAACACAAAGTACACAAAGCTGGATAAAAGATCATGTTATCGGTTTTTGGGAAAGTTATGCGACTATGTTAATCGTAGTTACCGTTCTATTATGGCTTATCCGTAAATTTCCGAAGAGATGGTGGCTCGCAGGATGGGCGCTCTCTGTTCCATTTACAATCTTTTTAACATTCATACAGCCTGTCGTTATTGATCCACTGTATAACGACTTCTCGACGCTGAAAAATAAAGAATTAGAAACGAAAATTTTAGCGATAGCAGACAAAGCGGACATTCCTGCTAAACACGTATATGAAGTAAATATGTCAGAAAAAACGAATGCATTAAATGCTTACGTAACAGGAATTGGCCCTAACGCCCGTATTGTAATGTGGGATACAACACTTAAGCAGTTAAAAGATAAAGAGATTTTATTTATAATGGCCCATGAAATGGGGCATTATGTTATGAAACATATATATTTTGGCGTTGCAAGTTATGTATTGCTATCGTTTATAGGTATGTTTTTAATTAGTCGTATTATAAATATGTGTATTCGCAAATGGGGAGATACATTGCAAATTTCAAAAGTAGCATGTTTCTCCATGTTACCTTTATTTTTCTTAATTTCTTCTGTCCTCTCTTTTGCAGCACAACCAGCAACAAACTACGTTTCACGTATAGAAGAAAGAGCGGCAGATCAATATGCTTTAAATATGACGAAGGATGGGAAATCTGGTGTGAAAACTTTTCAATATTTATCAAAAACAAGTTTAAGCCAAGTAAATCCGCCTGCGTTAGTAAAATTTTTCTTATACACGCACCCACCAATTTTTGAAAGAATTCATACGTTTGAACAATATGAGAAACAAAGCAAAAAGGAGTAGCATGATAGCTACTTCTTTTTTTATAGAGATATAAGTTTCATATTGGGAATATTTATCATTGCTTTTTATTACGATTTTGTAAATAATAAGCTATAAAATTCTAAAAATCTATATATAAAGGAATAAAGGTGGAAAAATGTATTTTTTACAAAATTTAAAAGTGAAATATAAATTATTAGCGCTTATTTCATTAGCAGTTTTAGGTATGGTAATTATGAGCAGTGTAGCAATTCATTCTATTAATAAGATTAAGCACGATACAGAGGTTGTAGTAGATGATTATCAATATTCTGCAATTTTATTAGAAGGAATGCTTCGTACACAAAATTCATTAGAATATAACTTACTAGAATTAATTACGGCATCACAAAATGAAGTGGCAAATAAAGAGGGGATAATTGATAATATTGAAAAGGATCTTAAAAAATATGATTCTTTATTAAAAGAATATGATGATGGTTTTAATTTAAGTAAGCAAGAGGATGAACTATTTCAGAAGATGAAGAAATCTTTGCCAAGTTATAAAGATACATATAAAAAATTATTTGAAAAGGCGAAGGCAACAAATGAGCCACAAATGGTAAATGAATTTCAGAAGGAATTAAAACCGAAGGGAATAGAGTTAGCTGGTTATGCAGTGGATCTAGAATCGTATGTTTCAAATTTAGCTGACCAAGTATTTAAAGATTCTCAAAAAATGATTGATCGTTCCGTTATTACCTTTATCATTCTTGTAGTATTTACTACAATCGTTATATGTATAGTAAGTTATATTATTAGCAAGCTCATAGTTGCTCCTTTACAAACGGTTAGTCGTATGATGGAAAGAGCGAAAGAAGGAGATTTAACCGTACATGGTGATTATACTGCTAAGGATGAATTAGGTGTATTAGTAAGTAATTTTAACGAGATGATTGCAGGGCTAAGAACAAATATGCAAGAAGTAGAGAATAATATTCAGCTTTTATTCCAACATGCAGACGGAGTAGTATCTGCATCAGAAGTATCTAGTAGTGCAGCGAAGAAAATCACTATGGATATTGAAGAAGTTGCAAATGGTGCAGAGAGTCAAATGCAAGCAATGGAACAAACTGCGGGTGCGATGGAAGAGTTGACGCAAGGAATGCAGAGTATAGTCAATACATCATCCTCTGTAAATGAATTATCTGCTCAATCAGCATTAGATGCAGAGAGTGGTAACAAATTAATGAAACAAATGATTCAACAGATGGATACAATCCAAAATTCGGTACATAGCGGTGTGAAACAAGTAGAGACTATGAAAGAACAATCAGAAGAAATTGTTAAAATCATTGATGTTATGCAAGGTATTACCTCCCAGATTAACTTATTAGCATTAAACGCCGCAATTGAGGCTGCACGTGCTGGTGAAAGTGGTAGAGGATTTGCAATTGTGGCAGATGAAGTGCGGAAATTAGCAGAACAATCTAGTGATTCTGCAAAACAAATTGAGAATCTTATTACTCAAGTTATGGGAACAACGAACCATACGGTACATATGATGGGGAAAGTAGATAATGAGGTACAGGCAGGTACACAAGTAGTAATGCATACAGAAAAAGTATTTGGAACAATTACAGAAAAAGTACAGCAAGTATCTGAGCAAATTCAAACGGTATCTATGTCTACAGATGAAATTGCAGCGAGTAGTGAGGAAATCTCGGCTTCTGCAGAAGACATGGCTCAAATTTCCCAAAGATCATCTGACCGAACTGATAGGGTAAAAGAGTCTATTCAACAGCAAGAAAAATCTGTTCAAGAGATTTCGGTTTCAATTGAACATATGCATAACGCAGCAGGAAAATTAAAACAAATAGTTGCCCAATTTACTCTTCAAAAGTAGTAGCATATTTGAGTGTTAATAAATATAAAAAAATCATCCTCTTTTAAGAAAAAAGGATGATTTTTTTATCCCGTTATTTGCTGGGCAGTAAGACCCCCACCTCAAAATTCAGCGAAAGCGAGTTATCAGTGAAGGGGGATGCTACCTCTGAAATATAAACCATGAATATAGTAATCTCCATTAGGCATCTCCTTTAGGTGCCAATAAAGGGAAGTTATAAAGTGAAAAGGAGTTTATAAAGAGATTGTAGAATGTTTTAGTATATAACACCTTAGATGTGACAACTTCCTTTTTGAAAAAGAAAGAAGGGGGTATAAAGCAGAAAGGTAGTGGGAATATTTCTTCTAGAAGATTTGCATTTTATCTTACATTCACAAAAAAATAGTACTCCTGAAACGATGAAGTTCATTTTATTTGAATGAAATAGGGAGAGAGGATAATGAAGAAAAAAATATTGGGTGTAATGATGATTGCGACAATGGCAGGAGGTATATTTGCAGGGGCGAATGTGACACCTGTAAAAGCGGAAGAGTATCCACAAATGATTGTGTTTGAAGATGTTCCATACGGATTTTGGGCATATGATGCTATTATGGATTTAGCGTATCATAAAATTATATTAGGGTATGGAAACGGGAAGTATGGTGTTGGCGATCTTATAACACGTGAACAAGTAGCTGGGACTATTTACAGAACACTTGAGATAAAAGAAGAAGGGCCAGTAGCGAATCCATATAAAGATGTTTCTGATAGTACAACCACTTTTAAAAAGGAAATTTTAGCGTTAACAAAACGTGGTGTTTTTACAGGGGATGGCCAAGGGGATTTTAGACCGAAAGCACCAATCTCTAGAGCGGAAATGGCTGTCATTTTAAAACGAGCATTTAATTTTGAAACGAAACAAAAACATACATTTAAAGATATTCCAAAAGGTCACTGGGCAGAAGATGCAATTAGTGCGTTACAATCTAATAATGTTGTGAGAGGAACTGGGAATGGCATGTATGAATTAAATCGCCCTGTACCTAGAGAACAATATGCTCAGTTTATTAATAATGCGATTATTAATTATCATTTGAAAGAGGATTGGAAGTAGAGTGAAATATGAAAGCACAAATAGAAAAATTTGTGCTTTTTTGTTTGTTTAAAAAAGAATTATTATTCGTATTTATGTATTTTTATGGTTATAAACAAGCTTTATAATCAACCCGATGAAAAAGACATGATGTGTAATATGATTCACAAAACCGTCACGAAATGTGTCGGAAAATATATTGTCACTATACCATTTATTCTGTATATTTTTAAAAAAACATATACATATTGGGGAGATAATTTGATGAGCAAAAAATTATTAAAAACAGCTACAGCATTAACAATTATGGGTGGGGTGTTATTCTCAGCAGAGAGTAATAGTGTAAAAGCGGAAAGTGCACCGTTGCAAAAAGCAAATACAATTGTATTTAAAGATGTACCAAAAGGACATTGGGCATATGAGGCAATTCATGAATTAGCGGAACAAGAAATAATTTTGGGATATGGCGATGGAATATTCGGTTTTGGGGATAATGTAACACGTGAGCAAGTTGCAGCTTTAATTTACCGTGTGTTTGATATGGAAGAACAAGATGAATATGAAAACCCATATGGAGATATCGATGAAAATTCAACAAGCTTTATCGAGGAGATATTGGCTCTAACGGAAATCGGAATTTTCCAGGGAGACGAGAATGGAAACTTTAGACCGAAGGCGACGTTAACGCGTGCGGAAATGGCACAAGTTCTTACGAATGCTTTTGACCTACAGGCAAAGGGATCTCATAACTTTAATGATGTTTCAGCAAATTCATGGGCAACGAATGCAATTAGTGCAGTACAAACAAATGGTATTACAATGGGAATCGGAGAAGGTAAATTCGGTCCGTCTATGAAGGTAACGAGAGAACAATACGCACAGTTTTTACATAGAGCAATATTGCATGATATGGAACAAGGGCAGTAATAAAGTTTAACTAGTCAAAGTGAAATTCAAAAATAATACAAAAAGGTCGTTGTTGTATAACAGTGGCCTTTTTTGTATGAAATAAAGCGCGAAAGAATGGCGTTTTGAAAAAAAACGAAATGAATTTTCAAAAAAAACTTCCTTTTCTGAAGATTTGTTATATAATATAAAACATGAAATCAAATCTGTTATAAAACAGTTTAAGAAGGGGATGCTAATATGTCGACGCAAACTTCACGGGTTACACTCGTTGGAGAAATGTTACCAGCGTACAGCGAAATATTGACACCTGAGGTGCTTAGTTTTTTGAAGGAACTACATGAGAATTTTAATGAGCGCCGCATAGAACTTTTACAAAAACGTGTAGAAAAACAAAAGAGAATTGATGCAGGGGAGTTTCCGAAGTTTCTAGAAGAAACAAAACACATACGTGAAGCGGATTGGACAATTGCCAAGCTGCCAAAAGACTTAGAGGATCGCCGTGTAGAGATTACTGGACCGGTAGATAGAAAGATGGTCATTAACGCTTTAAATTCAGGAGCGCATCTTTTTATGGCGGATTTTGAAGATTCGAATTCACCAACTTGGGAAAATGCAGTGGAAGGCCAAATCAATTTACGAGATGCAGTAAAGGGAACGATTTCACATGAAAATGATAAAGGGAAAGAATATAGATTAAATGAGAAAACAGCTGTACTCATTGTACGTCCAAGAGGATGGCATTTAGAGGAAAAGCATATGCAAGTTGATGGGAAAAATATGTCGGGTAGCTTAGTAGACTTCGGCTTGTACTTTTTCCATAATGCGAAAGCTCTTTTAGCAAAAGGGAGCGGCCCATACTTTTACTTACCGAAAATGGAAAGTTATTTAGAAGCGAGATTATGGAATGATGTATTCGTATTTGCTCAAAAATATATCGGCATTCCAAATGGAACGATTAAAGCAACTGTGTTACTGGAAACGATTCACGCTTCGTTTGAAATGGATGAAATTTTGTATGAGCTAAAAGATCATTCTGCTGGCTTAAACTGCGGAAGATGGGATTATATTTTTAGCTTTTTAAAGAGTTTCCGTAATCATAATAAATTCTTACTACCAGATAGAGCACAAGTCACGATGACGGCGCCATTTATGCGTTCGTATTCTTTGAAAGTAATTCAAACATGTCACCGCCGTAATGCACCAGCAATTGGAGGAATGGCGGCACAAATTCCGATTAAAAATAATCCAGAAGCAAATGAAGCAGCTTTTGAAAAAGTGCGTGCTGATAAGGAACGCGAAGCTTTAGACGGTCATGACGGGACTTGGGTTGCCCACCCTGGACTTGTACCGGTTGCAATGGAAGTGTTTAATCACATTATGAAAACACCAAATCAAATTTTTAGAAAACGTGAAGAAATATGTGTAACAGAAAGCGATTTACTAGAGGTACCGGTGGGAACGATTACAGAAGAGGGCCTTCGCATGAATATTAGCGTAGGTATTCAATATATTGCATCCTGGTTAAGCGGACGGGGAGCAGCACCCATTTATAACTTAATGGAAGATGCGGCAACAGCTGAAATTTCAAGAGCACAAGTATGGCAATGGATTCGTCATGAAGGTGGAAAACTAAATGATGGTCGTAATATTACGCTTGAATTAATGGAAGAATTAAAAGAAGAAGAATTAGCAAAAATAGAAAGAGAGATTGGTAAGGAAGCCTTTAAGAAAGGGAGATTCCAAGAGGCGACAACGTTGTTTACAAATCTCGTTCGAAATGATGAATTCGTACCATTTTTAACATTACCGGGTTATGAAATTTTATAAAAAATGAAAAGGGGATGGAACAAATGAAAAACGAAAGAATCGAGAAGTTACAAGAAAGCTGGGAATTAGATGAGCGTTGGAAAGGGATCACACGTCCATATTCGGCAGAAGATGTAATTCGCCTGCGCGGGTCAATTGATATTGAACATACGTTAGCGCGTCGTGGTGCTGAGAAGCTTTGGACATCGCTTCATACAGAAGACTATATTAACGCACTTGGCGCATTAACAGGAAACCAAGCGATGCAACAAGTAAAAGCTGGGTTAAAAGCGATTTACTTAAGTGGTTGGCAAGTAGCAGCTGATGCAAACCTTTCTGGGCATATGTATCCAGACCAAAGTTTATATCCAGCGAACAGCGTACCTGCTGTAGTAAAACGAATTAATCAAACGCTTCAACGTGCGGATCAAATTCAGCATATGGAAGGAAGCGATGATACAGACTATTTCGTACCGATTGTAGCAGATGCTGAAGCTGGATTTGGTGGGCAATTAAATGTATTCGAACTGATGAAAGGTATGATTGAAGCAGGTGCATCAGGTGTGCATTTTGAAGATCAATTATCTTCAGAGAAAAAATGTGGCCATTTAGGCGGAAAAGTACTACTACCAACGCAAACAGCAGTACGCAATTTAATTTCTGCACGCCTTGCAGCAGATGTAATGGGAGTGCCGACAATTATCGTTGCAAGAACAGATGCGGATGCAGCTGATTTAATTACGAGCGATATTGATCCTGTTGATAAAGCATTTATTACAGGAGAAAGAACACCAGAAGGATTTTACCGTACGAATGCAGGTCTTGATCAAGCAATTGCGCGCGGGTTAGCGTATGCACCGTACGCAGACCTCGTTTGGTGTGAAACGTCAGAACCAAATTTAGAAGATGCAAAACGATTTGCGGACGCAATTCATAAGGAGCATCCAGGGAAGCTACTTGCATATAACTGCTCACCTTCATTCAACTGGAAACAAAAACTAGATGAAAAAACAATTGCAAGCTTCCAAAAGGAAATCGCATCTTACGGTTACAAGTTCCAATTCGTAACACTTGCTGGATTCCATTCATTAAATTACGGTATGTTTGAACTAGCACGTGGCTATAAAGAGCGCGGCATGGCAGCATACTCTGAACTACAACAAGCAGAATTCGAAGCTGAAAAACATGGCTACTCTGCAACACGTCATCAACGCGAAGTAGGAACAGGTTACTTTGATGAAGTGGCACAAGTGATTACAGGCGGAACTTCATCAACGACAGCGTTAAAAGGATCTACGGAAGAAGCACAGTTTACGAAATAAAAGGAAGGGGCACCTTTTTGAAAGGTGCCCCTTGTTATTTTCTAAACGATTCGAAAAGAGAGATTGCGTTGTCGGCAAAAAACGATACTAACTTTTCTTTATTACTAAATCAACTCCACTCAGCCCTATGATCACGAATAAACTTCATATCTTTCTCATAATGCTCTAGATGTCCTTCATCGATCATTCTTTGGAAATTCAAGTCGCCTTCTTGAGCTTTTCGTTTCATATATGTACATAACCCTTCTAATCGAAGCAACACCATTCCTAAGTAATCTTCATCCATATTTTTATCATAGGACTGAACGAACAAATTCACTCTCTCTTTAATACGATCTGCATGTTGCGATGAGTCATAATGAACGGCTTCACCGGATTCAGTATAATACACTCTACTTAAAGGCACACAAGTATAGAGTGTATAAGCGATATCCCATAGTCTTGGACCAGGAGCAGCAACATCGAAATCAATAATCCCTACTGGCTTCTTATTATTAAAAATAATGTTATATATGGCAAAATCATTGTGACATAAAACCTCAATGTTATTTGGAGTATGATCCATCGGTTTCCAATCAGCTAATAACGGAAAATCACTTACAGCATCATGGTAAAGGCGGAGCATCTTTGCTATTTCTTTTAATACATCATTAGATCGCATATATTCTTTTAAAGGATAATTGCCAGCTTCTCCTTCAATAAAGGATAAAATCTCTCTATCCTTTTCATCTACACCTAAAAACTTTGGAGCATAATGAAATCCTTTGTTTTCTAAATGTTGCAATAGCTTATGAATCTTTTCACTGTCTGGCTTTAACTCTCGCCGAACAGTATTTTCAGAACGATATACGCTTGAGACGTTTCCCCCTGTTAGCCTTTCTTCTTTAGCGTAGTTTGACATGTGAAAATTCCCCCTGTGATTAAAAAATCCAATTCCAAATAGTGAATAGACCAACAACGGCAGAAAAGAGAAGGGAAGCAAGCAATGCTAGACAGCCAAAAGGAACTAGCTTATCTTTCCATGTTTCTTTATACTCATAAATTAACTCCTCTGCTACTTTCTTCTGCACTGAAGATAAAGGTTGATCTTTATACAAACCTTTTATATGGTTAGAATCGCCTTTAAACTTTAAAGCACGTGCAATATGATGAGGACTATTTCCCATTGATTTTTCAAATAATAAACATGATTCATGCATAATACCTGTTTTATGCTCTTTTAGATACCAGTAACGTCCAGCCATTTCTGGATATTGTAATTTATAATAAATATCTCCGAGTTGTTTTCGAAGATGTAATTCATTTGGGTATGTAAAGATGAGGCCATGCAATCTATCTCTTGCTTTTCCAAGATTATTATTTTCAATATCCTCTTCAATTCTTTTTAATGTTTTTTTAGGAATTTTATTGGTCATAAACTCCTCCTTATTTAGAATAGAGATAATTATATTTTATAAGAAATACTAAAAATTAGAAATTCTATTTTCGAAAAAGATTGTACATTTTATTTTAATGTGCTATGATGATGTCAGTTGAATAGTTAAATTAAGCAATCCATATGTTATCAAGTGCTGAAAACGAACGAGAAAAAGTATGTGAGAACTAGTTTATGTTTCGTATTTGATAATGTGTGGATTCTTTTTTTAGACAGGAAGACTAAAAAATTTAAAATTTGTATTTTCTTAGGAGGAAATAATTATGGCAGTAACAGGACAAGTAAAATGGTTTAACAACGAAAAAGGTTTCGGTTTCATCGAAGTTCCAGGCGAAAACGACGTATTCGTACACTTCTCAGCAATCGAAACTGACGGTTTCAAATCTTTAGAAGAAGGTCAAAAAGTTAGCTTCGAAATCGAAGACGGTAACCGTGGACCTCAAGCTAAAAACGTAATCAAACTATAATTTTATAGTTGATGATGGAAAAAAGGATGGCTAATGCCATCCTTTTTTTGTTGTGGAGAAAGTTTTTTTAGAGCCTGTTTTTATATCTAAATCTCTTTTTCGATGTTACAACTGGTAAAAAATTATCTGGAATGCGTATTAGTTTCTGTAGAAGAATTAGTTCAGCAAGAGCATTTGCTGCGTATGATAGTAAATAACTATAAATTTGTATTCTCTGTTGAAATGGGGAAATCTTTTCCAGATAGACCTTGAGTAACATCTTTTTTGTTAGCGTTGTTGTTGGAATTTTGTACGTTTTGAGATGATGTTTCTAACAGTTGTTCTTGTTCCTTACTAGGGGTATTCAGAGCATCTGAGGGAATGCTATTAACCTGCTGATTTAATGGATTTTCTTTATCCATAGTATACAACTCCTTTTTAGAATTCGATAAAAAGCAATGTAATTATAAATAGCTACTTATATATATTGTGTTTTTGAATGACATTATATACAAAACTTATATTACAAAGTTAACTAATTAACGAATTGTTAGTGATGGATAAAGATGTGCAAATTTGAATTTTTTAATAAAAATTAAAAGCGGATAACAAGTACAAATACTCTTTCTCATGTTTTATATAAGGATCATATTACAAATCAAAAAAGATGTAGAGAACCTTGGAAGAAAATATAGTCGTTTTTTAGGGTGAAGAAGAATAAATAAAATGATACTACGAATGTAAAAAGGCATTCCATAAAGGAAGGCCTTTTATTGTTCTTGCCCTGATTTTTTCTTCTCACGTTTTTTACATTCTGGACATTTTGATTTACGAAACGGTTTGGCAAAGAATAGCAGAATGAAAAATAAACCGAATATAATACTAGCTGAGTTTTTCACGATAATGACGCTACTATTTTTCATTTGAATCGATGGTTGAATCTCTTTTTCTTCCATAGTGGCCCTCCATATATTGGATTTACATTTTAATTATAGCAAAGTTAGTTGTTGTAATGATGTGAAATGAGGAATGGATAATAAATATTTATAGGTAGTATAAATGCTGTTTTTATAACTTTAAAATTAATTAATTTCTATATTGTGATTTTATTGTTTAACAAATGTTTGATAAATGATAAAAAATTGTAAAAAAGCGGAACTTGTAAGCTATTTCCTTTTCATAGATGCTAAAATTATATATGCAGCTGCTAATATAAATGGAAAAAAGGAGATAATGGAGTATGGAAAGTAAAGTGGAACGCTATGTCGAAAATTATGTTGTAACGAAAAATACGATGGCCTTACTTCCTGTTATTCTAAGTGAAAAGAAAATTGTTACGCGAGTCGTTGAAATGAATGATTCTTTTTTCGTATTTCAAAAACCTCTAGATATTATAGAAAGAAGTTGCCGCAAGCATGGCTCTAGTTTCTTAGGCAGAAAAGAAGGAACGAAAGAGTTAACTCATATTACACATAAAGCACCGATTGCGATTAGTCCAGCAGATCAACTTTATTTTTTCCCTACCTATTCTTACTCTAGAAAAGAGTGCGCTTGGTTGTCTCATTTTTATATTGAAAGTAATAAAGAATTAGAAGATGGAAATCTTATTATTAGATTTATAAATGGCTTTGCTGTGAAATTAGAAATATCAAAAACTAGTTTTGAAAATCAACAAAATCGTACAGCGAAATTACGTACTGAATATGAAGATCGTAGGAAAAAACAAGGGAATCCTTGTTTTAAAGAGGTCGATAAAAAAGAGGAATCAACATTAAGACCCGCTTATGAGAAGGTGTATTTTGTGAAGGAAGGCGAAGTGTGAAAGGATGGGGGAATCCCCATTCTTTTTTTGTTTGTCAGTCAGTCTTTGTAGATAAGGCGATATATTAGAAAAAACGAGTTGTAATTGATATATTTAGAAAATCACCAGTATAATTTCATTTACCGATAAAAACCGAAAAACAATCTAAATAACAAAATGAACGACACGTCCTGTCGAATATTGATAGATTATCATAGCTAAATAATGAAGGAATTCTTATGAAAGATATGGAAACTTTAATAAATACATCTCCGTATGTCGTATCTACCATTTCCTCTTTCATATAAGCAATGATACAGTAGGGATAGTATTTAGAGTAAAGGGGTAAAGTGTAGAATGGATTTTCAGACAATCAAAGAGTATTTTTCACCAGAAAATATGGATCATATTGTTGAGAGTTATAAAGCGTTCGGACCACTTCTTGGTATTGGTTTACCGATGATAGAGGCGTTGATTCCAGCATTACCGCTTATTGTATTTGTACTGGCGAATGCTGTTGCATTTGGCTTTTGGCTCGGTTTTCTTTATTCATGGCTTGGATCAGTAATGGGTGCATTACTTGTCTTTTTCATCATCCGCCATTTTGGTCGCAGTCGTTTCTTTTCGTTTGTAAATAAGCATGAGAGAGTACGAAAAGCAATGGGGTGGATTGAAAGGAAAGGATTCGCACCGATTTTTGTTATATTTTGTTTTCCGTTTACACCGTCAGCGCTAATAAATGTTGTCGCTGGTTTATCCCGAATTAGTGTAAAACAGTTTGGTCTAGCGTTAGCATTCGGAAAACTTGTGATGATTTTTATTTTAACGTATATCGGTCATGATTTAATGTCATTTATTCATAATCCAGTGAAATCAGTTATTGTAGCGATTGGTATTTTTATTTTATGGTATGTCGGTAAGAAAATCGAAGTAAAGTTAGAACTACATTAAGAATAGTCTTCTTTGTAAAGGAAAGCTTCAGTATTAAAGGATAAGGGGAGAAGCAGATGAAGAAAACTTTGAAAAAAGAAGGCATAGAGTGGATACGAACAATTTTAATTGGTGTATTATTAGCTGTATTTTTTCGAACGTTTTTCTTTTCAACGTATGTTGTAGAGGGGAAGTCAATGATGCCGACATTGCAGGATGGCAATATGCTAGTTGTAAATAAGGTGAGTTATCAAGTTGGTGACTTGAACAGATTTGACGTTGTGGTATTTCATGCGAATAAAAAAGAGGACTATGTAAAGCGGGTTATCGGTTTACCTGGAGATCATATTGAATATAAGCAGGATAAGTTATATATAAACGGTCAATTTATTGATGAGCCGTATTTAGAGAAGTATAAGAAAGAGATAAATGGAAGGCAACTAACAGGCGACTTTACATTAGAAGAGTTAACGAAAGAAAAGCTGGTGCCACCCGGGTTTATTTTTGTAGTAGGTGATAACCGGCTCGGGAGCTGGGATAGTAGACACTTTGGCTTTGTAAAAGCTGATACAGTTGTCGGTAAAGTTGATTTGCGATATTGGCCAATTCAAGAGGTGCAAACGAATTTTTCAAAAGGTTGATATAATGAAGTAGAAGTATAGAAAAGACAAACAACTCAGTTTGTCTTTTTTCGTGTACTATAATACAATTATAGTAGCAAACTAACGTTCGTTATGTAAGTGAAAGGTGGGGTTACATGTCACTTCGATTTGTGATTGGTAGAGCGGGAAGTGGAAAAAGTACACTTTGTTTACGCGAAGTGCAAGAAGAGTTAAAACAACGCCCGAGAGGGAAAACAATATTATATCTTGTGCCAGAACAGATGACATTCCAGACGCAGCAGGCGTTAATTGGAAGTGAGGATGTAAGAGGTTCTATTCGGGCACAAGTTTTTAGTTTTTCACGATTAGCGTGGAAGGTACTACAAGAAGTTGGCGGAGCGAGTCGTCTTCATATTGATGAAGCGGGTGTACATATGTTACTCCGTAAAATTGTAGAGTCTCGTAAAGATGGATTATCGGTGTTCCAAAAAGCAGCGGAGCAAAACGGTTTCTTTGAACATCTTGGCAGTATGATTGCAGAGTTTAAACGTTACAATGTAACGCCATCTAACGTATATGAAATGTGGCAACAATTGGATGCGCATAGTAGCAGTGCCGAACAAAAGTTACTAGCGAATAAAGTGTATGATTTACAGTTACTATACGATGATTTTGAACGTGCTTTAATTGGAAAATATTTAGATTCAGAAGACTACCTACAATTGCTAGTGGAAAAGCTTCCGCAGTCTGAATATGTAAATGGTGCGGAAATTTATATAGATGGATTTCATTCACTCTCCCCGCAAGAGTTAGAGATTGTAAGACAGCTTATGATTTGCGGAGCGAGAGTTACGATCACGTTAACGATAGATGAAAAAGCGTTAGCACAGCCAGTAAATGAACTCGATTTATTTTATGAAACGACGTTAACGTATGAAAAAATCAAACAAGTAGCGCGTGAAGAGAAAATAGAAATTGAAAAAACAATTCCACTTATGGAACAGCCGCGTTTTCATTCTCCCGCATTAGCGCATTTAGAAGCTCATTATGAAGCGCGTCCGAATGAAAAATTTAACGGTGAAGCGAGTGTAACGATTAGCACAGCTGCGAATTTACGAGCGGAGGTAGAAGGTGTTGCTCGTGAAATTCGTAAACTTGTTGCGAATGAAAAATATCGTTACCGAGATATTGCAGTGCTTCTTCGTAATGGGGAAAGTTATTACGATGTGATGCGCACGTTATTTACAGATTACAATATCCCGCACTTCATCGATGAAAAGCGCCCGATGTCACACCACCCATTAGTAGAATGTATTCGTTCTGCACTCGAGATTATTAGTGGGAATTGGCGTTATGATGCGGTGTTCCGCTGCGTGAAAACAGAGCTTTTATATCCATTAGACGTAAGAAAAGAAACGATGCGTGAAGAAATGGATGAATTTGAAAATTACTGTTTAGCGTACGGTGTACAAGGAAAGAGGTGGACTTCAGAGGATCCATGGATGTATCGCCGTTATCGTTCTCTTGATGATACGAACGGGATGATTACAGACAGTGAACGTGAAATGGAAGAGAAAATAAATAGGTTACGTGACGTTGTAAGAACACCTGTTATTCGCATGCAAAAAAGGTTAAAGCGTGCAGGAACAGTTATGCAAATGTGTGAAGCAGTTTACTTATTTCTAGAAGAGCTGGATGTTCCGAAAAAACTAGAAGAATTACGTATACGTGCAGAAGAAAGTGGAGATTTCTTATTTGCGACAGATCATGAACAAGTATGGGAAGAAGTAATGAGCCTTCTTGATACGTTTGTAGAGATGCTTGGTGAAGAGAAAATGTCTCTTTCTATGTTTACGGACGTTATGTCGACAGGTCTTGAGGCACTTCAATTTGCTAACATTCCGCCGTCATTAGACCAAGTGTTAATTGCTAATATTGATCACTCCAGGTTATCTGACGTGAAAGCAACGTTTATTATAGGTGTAAATGAGGGTGTTATTCCAGCAGCACCTATGGACGAAGGTATGCTTTCTGATGAAGAAAGAGAAGTTCTTGGTGCAGCAGGGATTGAATTAGCGCCAACGACGAGACAAACTTTGTTAGAAGAACAGTTCGTTATGTATCAAATGGTAACGAGAGCATCTGAGAAGTTATATATTTCATGCCCGCTTGCAGATGAAGAAGGAAAGACGTTACTTGCGTCTAGCTTTATTAAGAAAATAAAAAGAATGTTCCCTAATGTGAAAGATTCATTTATTACCAATGACGTAAACGATTTATCACGTTCAGAACAAATTTCATACGTAGCAACGCCAGAAGTAACGTTATCTTACGTTATGCAGCAACTACAAACGTGGAAGCGATACGGATTTGAAGGGAATTTAGACTTTTGGTGGGACGTATATAATTTCTACGTAACTTCAGATGAATGGAAACAAAAAAGTAGCCGCGTCTTATCAAGTTTATTCTATCGAAATCGTGCGAAGAAACTAAGTACAGCAGTAAGTAGAGATTTATACGGAGATATAATTAAAGGAAGCGTCTCTCGTATGGAACTATTTAACCGTTGTGCATACGCTCATTTTGCGCAGCACGGTTTATCGCTTAGAGAGCGTGATATTTTCAAGCTTGATGCGCCGGACATCGGCGAATTATTCCATGCGGCATTAAAGAAAATTGCGGACAAGCTATTGCGTGAAAACCGTACTTGGGCGGATTTATCCATAAAAGAGTGTGAGCATCTTTCTGTTTTAGTAATAGAAGAAATCGCACCGTTATTACAACGACAAATTTTATTAAGTTCAAACCGTCATTTCTATTTAAAACAAAAACTACAACAAATCATTTTCCGTACGTCAATCATTCTTCGTGAACATGCGAAGTCAAGCGGATTCGTACCAGTTGATTTAGAAGTGCCGTTCGGTATGGGTGGTACAGGATCACTTCCGCCGATGGAATTCTCATTACCAAATGGTGTGAAGATGGAAGTTGTCGGCCGTATTGACCGTGTTGATAAGGCAGAAGATGAAAATGGGACGTTCTTACGTATTATTGATTATAAATCAAGTTCAAAAGCGTTAGATTTAACGGAAGTGTATTACGGATTAGCACTTCAAATGTTAACGTATTTAGATGTTGTTACTTCGAATGCGCAGACGTGGATGAAAAAAGGTCACGCAGCATCACCAGCTGGTGTATTGTATTTCCATATTCATAACCCAATCGTTGAGATGAAAGGTGACGCATCTGAAGCTGAAATTGAAAAAGAAATTTTAAAGAAATTTAAAATGAAAGGACTCGTATTAGGAGATGCTGACGTTGTTCGTTTAATGGATAACAAACTTTCAACAGGAAGTTCAGATATTATTTCTGCTGGCCTGAAAAAAGACGGTAGCTTTAGTGCGCGTTCAAGTATTGCAAGTGAGCAAGAGTTTAACGTACTGCAAAAATATGTACACCATACGTTTGAAAATATCGGAAAAGATATTACAGAAGGTGTTATCGATATTGCTCCTTATAAAATGGGAAATAAAGCAGCATGTACGTTCTGTAACTTCAAATCTGTTTGTCAATTTGATGAGTCACTTGAAGATAATCAGTTCCGATCGTTAAAAGATATGAAAGATAGCGAAGCGATGGAGAAAATAAGAGAGGAGGTTGGCGGAGAATGATAGAAAATTGGCCTGAAAAACCAGAAGGTAGTCAATGGACAGATGACCAGTGGAAAGCTGTTGTAGCGAATGGACGTGATATTTTAGTTGCGGCTGCAGCTGGGTCAGGGAAAACAGCAGTATTAGTTGAACGTATTATTAAAAAGATTATTAATGAAGAGAATCCAGTCGATGTCGACCGCCTGCTCGTTGTAACATTTACGAATGCAGCGGCGCAAGAGATGAAAAACCGAATCGGGGAAGCGTTAGAAAAGGTATTAATTGATGAACCAGGCTCTCAACACGTAAGAAAGCAGCTGAGCCTATTAAATAAAGCTTCCATTTCAACAATTCACTCATTCTGTTTACAAGTAATTAGAGGATATTACTACATGCTTGATGTTGATCCTCGTTTCCGTATTGCGAATCAAACAGAAAATGAATTGTTAAAAGAAGAAGTGTTAGATGACATATTAGAAGAAGAGTACGGAATCGAAGATAATACAATCTTCTTTGAACTTGTTGATCGTTATACGAGTGACCGTAGTGATGATGACTTACAACGTATGATTTTAGCGCTTCATACAGAGTCAAGAGCGCATCCAAATCCGGAAAAATGGCTTGATAAATTAGTAGAAGCATATGACGTAGAAGGAAAGACAATTGAAGATTTAGTATATGCTTCTTATTTATTAGAAGATGTGAAATTCCAGCTTGAAACAGCGGAACAGCATATTCGTAAGGCAACTGAACTCGCAATGCTTCCTGACGGTCCAGCGCCTCGCATTGAAACCCTGCAAGCAGATGTAGCTTTACTTGGAACGCTATCATCAGCTGCTCAGGAGTCGTGGACAAGTTTGTATGAAGCGATGCAAAACGTATCGTGGCAAACGTTAAAGCGTATTAAGAAAAGTGATTACAATGAAGATGTTGTAAAACAAGTAGACTCTCTTCGTAATAAAGCGAAAGATGAAGTGAAGAAATTACAAGAAGAGTTATTTAGCCGAAAACCTGAAAGTTTCTTACGAGATTTTCAAGATATGCACCCAGTATTAGAAAAGCTTGTTCAACTTGTAAAAGTATTTACAGAGCGTTTCCAAGCGATGAAGCGAGATAAAGGAATGGTCGATTTCACAGATTTAGAGCATTTCTGTTTACAAATTTTAAGTGAACAAAGTGAAAATGGTGAAATGAATCCGTCAGCAGTGGCGCTCCAATATCGTAATAAATTTGCTGAAGTATTAGTCGATGAATATCAAGATACGAACTTTGTACAGGAATCTATTATTAAATTCGTAACGAAAGATTCTGAGAGTGAAGGAAACTTGTTCATGGTTGGTGACGTAAAGCAGTCGATTTATCGTTTCCGACTAGCCGAACCAGGACTATTCCTAGGAAAATATAAACGCTTCACACAAGAAGGATTGGGCGGTGGAATGAAGATCGACTTAGCGAAAAACTTCCGTAGTCGTCATGAAGTGTTAGCAGGTACGAACTTTATCTTCAAACAAATTATGGGTGAAGAAGTCGGAGAAATCGACTACGATGCAGACGCTGAATTAAAGTTAGGTGCTACCTATCCAGAAGGTGAAGATGTAGCGGCAGAACTACTGTGCATTCAGCAAACGGAAGAAGAAGTAATAGACGGAGAAGAAGGTGCAGAAGTCGAAAAAGCACAGCTTGAAGCTCGTCTTATGGCGCAGCGCATTAAAGCGATGGTTGATTCAGGTTATGAAGTGTATGACCGTAAAAATGATAGTATGCGCCCAGTACAATACCGCGACTTCGTTATTTTACTTCGCTCCATGCCGTGGGCCCCGCAAATTATGGAAGAGTTAAAATTACAAGGAATTCCAGTGTACGCTGACCTTGCGACTGGTTACTTTGAAGCGACGGAAGTAAATATTATGATGAACGTATTCCGCGTTATTGATAATCCGATGCAAGATATTCCGCTTGCAGCTGTACTTCGTTCTCCAATCGTTGGATTGAGCGATGAAGAACTTGCAACGCTTCGTGCTCATGGAAAGAAAAGCTCGTTTTATGAAGTAATGAGCTCATTCTTAAAAGGGGCACCACTTGAAGAGGAGCAAGAACTTCATGATAAATTAGAGTGGTTTTATAACTTACTGCAAGGATGGCGTGAATTTGCACGTCAACAATCACTTTCTGATTTAATTTGGAAAGTGTACGGTGAGACAGGTTATTACGACTTCGTTGGCGGTTTACCAGCTGGAAAGCAAAGGCAGGCAAACTTACGCGTACTATATGACCGCGCAAGACAATACGAAGCAACATCATTTAGAGGATTATTCCGCTTCTTACGTTTTATTGAACGTATTTTAGAACGCGGTGATGACATGGGTACGGCGAGGGCCCTCGGTGAACAAGAAGACGTTGTTCGCATTATGACGATTCATAAAAGTAAAGGGTTAGAGTTCCCGGTTGTATTTGTAGCTGGACTCGGTCGTCGTTTTAATACACAAGACTTAATGAAACGTTTCTTATTGCATAAAGATTTCGGTTTCGGTTCGCAATTTATCGATCCGCGTAAACGAATTAAATATACAACATTATCACAGCTTGCGATTAAGCGTAAAATGAAAATGGAATTAATTGCGGAAGAAATGCGCGTACTATACGTAGCGTTGACGCGCGCGAAAGAGAAGTTAATTTTAATCGGAACAGTTAAGGATGCAAATAAGGAAATGGAAAAATGGCTTGATGCGAGGGAATATAGTGAATGGTTATTACCAGATCACATACGTGCCGGGGCGTCTTGTTATTTAGACTGGATTGCACCTTCATTATATAGACACCGTGATAGTGAAATGCTTCTTGAATTAGGACAAGGAAGTATTCCAGATGAAATTTACGGGTATGACACGAGCTGGAAAGTAGAAGTTGTGGACGGTAATACGCTACTTGCACCAGAGCCAGTTCAAGAAGAGAAACAAGAATTGTTAGAAGCGCTTCGTGAGAAAAAGGCTGTGCCGTTAGAAAGTGAACGAAAAGATGAAGTGTACGACAGATTAATGTGGAAGTACGGATATGAGGAAGCAACATCTCACCGTGCGAAGCAATCTGTTACAGAAATAAAGAGAAATTATCAATCAGAAGATGGTAGTGATAACGCCTTTATTAAAAAACTACGTGCACCAATTAAAACACGTCCGCGCTTTATGGAGAAAAAAGGGTTAACGTACGCAGAGCGCGGAACAGCAGTCCATGCCGTTATGCAGCATGTTGATTTGAAGAAGCCGATTACGGTTGAAGTTCTTCAAGAGCAAATTGCTGGAATGGTAAATAAGGAATTATTAACATTCGAGCAGGCGGAAGAAATAGCGATTGAAAAAGTAATTTCATTCTTTGACAGTGACTTAGGTAAAAGGGTATTAGCGGCGAAAAGTGTTGAGCGTGAAGTTCCATTTACGATGATGCTTGCAGCAGAAGAAGCATATCAAGATTGGCAAGGGAATAGCGGGGAATCGATTCTTGTCCAAGGGGTTATCGACTGCATGATTGAAGAGGAAGATGGCATTACGTTAATCGACTTCAAAACAGATACGATTGAAGGGAAATTTCCAGGCGGATTCGAACAAGCGAAACCAATTTTAGAAGATCGATATAAAGTGCAGCTTTCGTTATATGCAAAAGCACTGGAGAAAAGCTTACAACATCCTGTAAAAGAGAAATGTTTATACTTCTTTGATGGGAATCACGTTGTAAATATTGAAGAATAGAGGGGCTTGAAAATGGTAACGGAAAAAACGTTAAGAACTTGTGAACAGGGACACGAGTACTATAAAAGTAGCGATTGTCCAACTTGCCCAGTCTGTGAGAAAGAGAGAAAACCAAAAGAAGGTTTTCTCTCTCTTCTTTCAGCGCCAGCAAGAAGGGCATTAGAACACCATGGAATTCAAACTGTAGAAGAACTCTCAAAATATAGTGAAAAAGAAATATTAAAACTGCATGGTATGGGACATGCGTCTTTGCCGAAGCTTAGGAGGGCTTTGGAGGAGAGCGGGTTATCATTTAAATAAAATGAAATAGTGCCTCTTCACTACTTACTTGTTTATACCACTATTTGTGGACAGTAAAGTTCTTGCTTATTAAAATTTTATTTTAATAATTTTGAATTAGATAAAAGAAAAAAGTAGGAGAATATCTCCTACTTTTTTTACGCTGTTCCAATCTGATCTTGATCTGCCACATCAGAATCAAATGTATTCGTTGCACTAACACCGTTAAACGTATTCACGACAAACCCAACATTGGAAGCTCCAGATCCGTTATAGGCTTTCGTGTTTTCTTTCGGAGATACGTTATAAAAATCTCCTAAGTTGAAAGAGCCGTTACTGTTTTGCACGACGAGATTTCCTACAACCGAAGGCATACCATCCACCTACTTTACTAAGCTTTTTAATTACTATATGAATTATTGTGCGGAAGGTTCATCCGTAATATATTGGCGGATTTGTATAATACGAGAGTTATTAAAACCATAATCAACATTTCCAATTTGAAAGCAACCAGAATTTAAAAGTGTGCGTAATTCAACGTTATTAACTTCAATAAAAGGGCATTCATTTACAATGTTTAATTTTACATCTGTCGTTCGTTTTGGAATTGTAATGTGTTCATCTGTAAAGATTTCAAAAGCATCAAAGCGACCTTCTCCCCGTATATAAAAAGGAATTTCACGGTGGACGGCAATAGCTCTACTTTTTAATTCCATTTGGTTTGCATCTCCAACTTGAAATACACCAGCAATCCCTAAAGAAATAATAGAAACATTTTGGACAATAGACACATGATGCAACATAATTTCTCAGTCTCCTTAACCTGGAGTAGGAGGGACATCTGTTACTAATGGTACAAATGGACCCTCTGTAACTGTTTCAAATGGTGTATCGAGAATAGAAGATAGAATGAGGAGATTTGCATCTCCAATTAAAAAGAGTGCGGACGACGATACACCGTTCATTTTAATCTGTCCGACTTTTAACTCACGGTTTACAACGTTAAGGTTCATACATACTTACTCCTTTCGGAAATTTCCCGGTATGTGCTGAATAAAGGAGAGAAAGGCTTTGTCAATATCTTGTTTCATTGCCTGAATAATGATATCTCGTAAATAATCTGGATCTGTTGAAATACCTTCATATGATTGCGCTTGTGATAAATAATAAGGGAGTCGATGCTCCATCTGTTTTTTTATGTCATCCACCATCATTTGTCGATACATTTCATCAAGCGGTGTCCGCTCTTCTTGTTCAAAATGGAGAATACGATTATATGCTTCTTCATCTAAGTATCGATGCATTTCTTGGAGGATACCTTGATAAAAGTCTGGGTTTGTTTCAGTTTCAGGGTTTACCTTCAATGTTTCTGTATCCACTTGAAAATCTTCAATTTGTTGTCCTTTTGCTGAAAATGGGTTTAAACCAATATTTAAAGTACCATTTAAATTTTCGACTTTTAATTGATCGAATTTGTATTCCACTTTTCCTACAGAAGAGGAGGGGCGATTTTTTAATTCGTTAAGCTCTTCTTGGAGTTGGCGCACTTGATCTTCTAAATTCAGGATGGCTGCTTGTTGTGTTTGAAGAGCTTGTTGAAGTTGGTGTAAGTAAGTATATATATCTTGATTCATTTGTGAAACCTCCTTTTCAATAGGGAGGGTAAAAATATTCCTGCTATATATTTATGACAAGGATGTCTTAAGAAGAACTAGTTGATGGTTTGATAGAAATAATTTGTCCTTTCGCCTGTAATGGGCGAAGCGGCTCCGTAAATCCGCCCGTATTTGAAAATTTAGATAGGGCTTTAATACTTCCGGCAGTACCAATTTGGAACACAGAAGAGGTTGTAATGCTATCAATTTTAATACTGTTGATGATGATACTTTGGTTTACATAAAAATTCAATGCAATTGCCTCCTTTAAGTTGAGCCAATTATCGCTTGATCGATTACATCTGAATCGTTGACAGTCGTTGCACTTTGATAATTGTAGACAGAAACATTGTCTCCAACGTTGAAAGAGCCGGCCCCGGCGAAAGCACGTGAGTAACTAATAGGCCTAATCGCAAATACATCTCCAATATGAAAAATACCACTTGATCCAATATTGACGATACGAATATGTCCGACCATAGCTGGCATATAAAACACCCTTCGTTTTTAAAATTTTCTTTTCTACTATTGTATGGGCGTTTTCAATAAAATGTGTGTTTTTTTGAAATAAAAGACACACACGCTATTGCGTGTGTGTGTCGAGTGTTTGATTTGGGTGAAAATCCGTATGTACATGCCAAATTACATTTAAGAGCCTGTCCAGTTCTTGGCTACAATCCACTGTTTTTTGAGAAGTCATTCCATAGCGTTCAGCAAAATAAATCATTTTTTCACGTTTTTTTTCAATCGCTTGCTCAAACATTGAAATCGGCTCCATCTCTAAATGAAATTTTTAGTATATATGTAGTACATATTATACAAAAACTCCATAAAAAAGAAATACCTTCGCTAAAAAAAGTAAAATTTCTACATTTTATGCCAAATATAAAGGCGTAACGAATAGGGTATGAGAAGAATATTGTAAAAATTAGCGTGTATGAGAAGGTTTTTTTCTTACGGATGCGAATACAATTAAAGGGCATGAGTTTTAGGATGGAGAGTGGAAATATTGCGTTTTGTAACGGCGAAGAAAGAAGAAAAGGTATTTGTAGGTATTGTGGATGAAGAAGAAAAAAAGGTATTACACTTAAGAGAAGCGCAAAGACAAAAAGGGGAAAAGGTTACAATCCCTATTACAATGTTAGAGTGTATTGAAAGAGGAACTGAATGCTTTGAGAAAGTATGTGAAATTGTAAATTGGGCAAAAGAGAACGGGGAAGCGGCGTATTATCCGTTAACAGAGGTGAAAATATTAGCACCGATTCCAAGGCCAAGAAAGAATATTTTGTGCGTTGGAAAAAACTATCGTGAGCATGCCATAGAAATGGGCGGAATAGAGTCTATTCCAGAAAATATAATGATTTTTACGAAAGCACCAACAACAGTTATTGGCATAAATGAGCAAATTAATGGTCACCCTCATGCAACGGACGAACTAGATTACGAAGGAGAATTAGCTATCATTATTGGTAAGCGAGGGAAGCAAATAAAAAAAGAAAAAGCGCTTGAGCATGTTTTTGGTTATACGATTATAAATGATGTAACAGCTCGAGACATTCAAAGAAAACATAAACAGTTTTTCCTTGGGAAAAGCTTCGATACATTTTGTCCGATGGGACCGTATTTAATTCATAAATCGGTGGTTAATGCGCCGAATGCATTACACATTGAAACGGTAGTAAATGGAGAAGTAAGGCAAACTTCCAACACAAATAAAATGATTTTTTCAATAGAAGAAATTATTTCAACGATAAGTAAAGGAATGACTTTAGAACCAGGCGATATTATCGCAACAGGAACCCCGGCTGGTGTCGGAAAAGGTTTCACACCACCGAAGTTTTTACATGCTGGTGATGAAGTGGTTATTACAGTAGAAGGAATTGGTACTTTGCGAAATGTAGTGAAGTGAAGAAAAGAGCTATCTTGTTAAAAGATAGCTCTTTTTTATGGCCTTGGGTTATAGAGGTAATCAATAACGGAAAAAGTGTAAAGACCAATGAATGCAAGTGTACAAATGCCAAATAGTATAACCGTAAGTGCGCTTTTTTCTCGTCCAAAACCAATGATAGTAAGAATAACAGCAGTCCAAAATGATGCTTTCAGTAGTGTGAATGTAGTAGGAGTTGAGTAGTGAGTAAGCCATGTTGTGGAAAGTAGGAAGCCAAAGAATGTAACTAAAATAAAAGATGTAGCTAAATAGTTAATATGTTTACCATATCTTAATAGCATATCGCATCTCCTTTACGATTTTAAAATACAGAAAATTACAAAATTATCTTAATGTAAATGAATATAAAAAGAAAGAGGTTGTCCCAACATGTCGGACAACCTCTCTATCATTACGATAATACAGCTTTAATTTTTTGGAATGCCCACTCTAAATCTTCTTCAGAGATTACTAGAGGTGGTGCGATACGAATTACGTTTTCATGTGTTTCTTTACATAGTAGACCAGCTGCTTTTAGTTGTTCACAGTAAGGACGAGCTGGTTCGTTTAATTCGATACCGATGAATAAACCTTTACCGCGAACTTCAGTGATCATTGGGTTATCAATCTCTTTTAATTGCCCAACTAATTTTTCACCTAATTGAAGAGAACGCTCTGTTAATTTTTCTTCTTCTAACACTTCAAGAGCTGCGATAGAAACAGCACATGCAAGTGGGTTACCACCGAATGTAGAACCGTGAGAACCTGGCTCGAATACGCCTAAAATGTCGCGGTTTGCTGCTACGCAAGAGATTGGGAATACGCCGCCGCCAAGTGCTTTACCAAGTATGTACATGTCAGGAGTTACATTGTCCCAGTCACAAGCAAATACTTTACCAGTACGGCCTAAGCCAGTTTGGATTTCATCTGCTACAAATAAAACGTTTTCTTTTTTACATACTTCAAAAGCTTCTTTTAAGTAACCAGCTGGTGGGATGTTAATTCCTGCTTCACCTTGAATTGGCTCTAAAATGAATGCTGCTGTGTTTGGTGTAATTGCGGCTTTTAATGCTTCTAAATCACCGTAAGGAATTACAACGATGCCAGGAAGCATTGGACCGAATCCACGCTTGTACTCTTCGTTTGAAGACATAGAAACAGAACCCATTGTACGTCCGTGGAAGTTATCTTCACAAACGATGATTTCAGCGCGGTTTGCTTCTACTTTCTTCACATCGTAAGCCCAGCGACGAACTGTTTTAATTGCAGTTTCAACAGCTTCAGCACCTGTATTCATTGGAAGTACCATTTCTTTATTAGTTAGTTTCGCAACTTTTTCGTACCAAGGACCTAATTGATCGCTATGGAAAGCACGAGAAGTTAACGTAACACGATTAGCTTGGTCAATTAAAGCGTTAATAATTTTCGGGTGACGATGACCTTGGTTTACTGCAGAATATGCACTTAATAAGTCCATATAGCGGTTTCCTTCAGGATCTTCTACCCAAACACCTTCTGCTTTAGAAATAACGATTGGAAGTGGGTGATAGTTATTTGCTCCGTATGTGTCTGTAAGTTCGATAATATCCTTAGTTTGAATCATGATTGTTCCCCCTTTTGTTATTACAAGAAGTTTGTAAATACTCTAAATATTATAGCATTTAAATGTAAAAAAGCGAAACATTTCCTGAAAATAAATGAACATGTTATCATATAGAGTGAAAAAGTGTGAAAAGAGGAGGTAAGGGATACGATGGTACATATGCATATTACAGCATGGGCGTTAGGTTTAATTTTATTCTTCGTTGCGTATTCACTTTATTCAGCAGGAAGAAAAGGTAAGGGTGTACATATGGGGCTTCGCCTAATGTATATCATCATTATTGTGACAGGCTTCATGTTGTACATGAGTATTGTGAAGACAGCAACAGGTAGCATGCACATGTGGTACGGCCTGAAAATGTTAGCTGGTATTTTAGTTATCGGCGGAATGGAAATGGTTCTTGTGAAAATGAGCAAAAACAAACCAACAGGGGCGGTTTGGGGCTTATTTATTGTTGCGCTAGTAGCAGTATTATACTTAGGACTGAAATTGCCACTTGGCTGGTACGTATTCAAATAAAAATAAAACCACCTTATAATCTCAAAGACTTGGGAGATAAGGTGGTTTTTTATTTTATGTCGCATCGATATGCAACTCTTCTCCATTTACTTTCGTAAAACGGAACATATTTTTATTTGACGTAGTGTGACGGACGAAATGGTGCTGCAGTGTACAGATCATTTCGTCGTTATCAAACAAAAGAATATTTACTCCTTCGCGTGACTCCTCTTTCGGTAAGAAAGATAAATAATTATGACAATACATGCAATCATATAAAGAGTAGTGAAGTGATTGCAATGATTCAGTTAATAATGTGAAGACAGAGTCAGGTAATTCCTCGAGCCATTCATTATAGCTAAGAAGTAACTTTTTTCGAATACGTACCATTTCACCATTTTGCAAATGGTGTTGCTCGTTGGCGATTTGTAATACATCTTGTTCATAGAAACGGGCTGGTAACCAATTGTTATTATACAAAATTTCAAACCCATCTTCGGCAATATCTTCTAATAGAAACGCTTCATCATTTTCATCATCAAAGAATACCCATTCATTGTTTATATATTCTACATTACCGACTGTATGAGCACGGGGCTGGTTATATAAAATATGTTTACGTTGTATCATATACGATTTCTCCTTTATGAAAAGTAGTTATTCCTGTTATAGACAGTTCGTGCGTTCTTTATAACTAGACACATCTAGACATAGGTGGGCATACAATAAAACACGTTTTACTGAGTGAGAATGCTATTCCATATGTGGATAGTAGGTTATCGTCAAGTTTTTCATTTTTTGATCCGCACTCTTAGGGTGGGGATTACTGCACGTTCAAGAAAAGAAATAAGATGGAAGGATGATTTATATGTGCGGGATTACAGGATGGGTGGATTATAAACGCTCATTAGAAGGAGAAAGAGATGTCGTTACGAAGATGGCTGAGACGTTAGCGAAGCGGGGGCCGGATGATAATAAAGTTTGGATTAAAGGAAATGTCGCATTTGGGCATAAACGGTTAATTGTTGTTGATCCTGAGGGGGGGAAACAACCGATGACTTGTTTAAAAGATGAAACGAATTATGCCATTTGCTATAACGGTGAACTTTATAACACAGAAGACATTCGAAAGGAATTATTAAGAAGAGGGTATACGTTCAAAGGTCATTCTGATACAGAAGTATTATTAGCTTCTTATATTGAATGGAAAGAAGAATGTGTCGATCATTTAAACGGTATATATGCGTTTGCAGTATGGGATGAACAGAAAGAACAAGTATTTATTGCGAGAGATCGATTAGGTGTAAAGCCACTTTTTTATAAATATGATAGCGGACGCTTACTATTTGGTTCGGAGTTAAAAGCGATATTGTCGCATCCAGATGTGAAGGCGGAAGTAACATTAGAAGGGTTATCAGAAATATTCGGACTCGGACCGTCAAGAACGCCTGGCCACGGTATTTATGCTGGTATAAAAGAATTACGTCCAGGTCATGCGATGACATTTTCAAAGAACGGTTTGTGTATATGGAGATATTGGAATGTAGAAAGTAAAAAACATGAAGACTCTTTTGAAGAAACAGTAGAGAAAACGCGTTTTTTACTACAAGATGCTATTACAAGACAGCTTGTTTCTGATGTACCACTATGTACTTTTTTATCAGGTGGTGTAGATTCGAGCGCTATTACAGCTATTGCAGCGAAAGAATATGAGAGATCGGGAAAAGGGCAATTACACACGTATTCTATTGATTACGAAGATAATGACAAATACTTTAAAGCAAATGCATTCCAGCCAAATTCAGATGCTCCGTTTATTAATTTAATGACTGAGACATTTCAAACAACCCATCATCGCTGCGTCATTTCGAATGAAAAATTAGCAGAGTATTTAACTGAAGCAGTACTTGTTCGTGATTTGCCTGGTATGGCAGATATCGATTCGTCATTATTATGGTTTTGCCGAGAAATTAAACAAGATTTTGTCGTTGGCTTATCTGGAGAATGTGCAGATGAAATATTTGGTGGATATCCGTGGTTTTATAGAGAAGATGATTTACAATCGAGTGCATTTCCATGGATGCGTTCTACAGAGGCACGTGAACAACTTCTAAAAAAAGAATGGAGAAATAAATTAAAATTACAACAATATGTACAAAGGCGTTATGAAGAGTCGATTCAAGAAGTTCCTATTTTAGAGGGGGAAAGTCCGCTAGAAGCAAAAAGACGCCAATTATTTTATTTAAATATGGTATGGTTTATGACAACATTATTAGACAGAAAAGACCGCATGAGTATGGGGGCAAGTTTAGAAGTACGTGTTCCATTTGCAGATCATCGTCTTGTCGAATATGCGTGGAATATTCCTTGGGAAATGAAAATGTATAAAAACCGCGAAAAAGGTCTATTACGTAAAGCGTTAGAAGATGTACTTCCGCATGACATCTTATATAGAAAGAAGAGTCCGTATCCGAAAACGCACAATCCACACTATACAAACGCAGTAACAGTATGGCTTCAAAATATATTAACGGATAAAGGTTCAATTTTACACGAACTGTTTGATAAAGAGCAGTTGAGCGGATTGATTCAGTCTGGCGGCAGTGCATTTCAAACACCATGGTTTGGTCAATTGATGACTGGGCCACAGCTTTTAGCTCATTTAGCACAAATTCATGTTTGGTTTAAAGAATATGGGGTAAATATTAAGGAATAAGGGAAAAGCGGCTTACAATTATGTAAGTCGCTTTTTATTAAAGAAATTGTCATATAAAATTCAAAATCACCTTATAAATAATACTTAATTAGAATTATTATTTTGACGTACTTATTATTACTTGTTATAATTGGAAACAAACGTTCGGAAAAAGATTCTCATTTATAAAATTGAGGTGTTATATAGATGACAAAGAAAAGAATAGGTTTACTCGTAATGGCGTATGGAACACCAGAATCATTAGACGATGTAGAGGCATATTATACACATATCCGTCACGGGCGTACGCCATCAGAAGAAGCGCTTGAAGATTTAATTGGGCGCTATAAAGCGATTGGTGGAATTTCACCGCTTGCAAAAATTACGAAAGAGCAGGCGCATAAATTAACAGATTCAATGAATAACATATTTACAGAGTATGAATTTACTTGTTACTTAGGTTTAAAACATATTGCACCATTTATAGAAGATGCGGTAGAAGAAATGAAGCGTGATGGGATTGAGCAAGCGATTAGTATCGTATTAGCGCCACATTACTCTACATTTAGCATTAAAGCGTATAATGACCGTGCTATTCGTCTTTCGCAAGAAATTGGTGGTCCTGTTATTGAACCAGTTGAACAATGGTATGATGAACCGAAATTTATTTCGTATTGGGCAGACCAAATAAAAGAGACGTTTACAGAAATTGATAATAAAGAGAAAGCAGTCGTAATTTTTTCAGCGCATAGTTTGCCAGAAAAAATTATTGCAACAGGAGACCCATATGTAGAACAACTAAAGCATACGGCAGATTTAATTGCAGAAGCTGCAAATATTCAAAACTATACAATCGGTTGGCAAAGTGCTGGGAATACTCCAGATCCGTGGATTGGTCCAGATGTGCAAGATTTAACGAAAGATTTATATGAAGAGCATGGGTACGAATCTTTCGTATATTGCCCAGTTGGTTTTGTAGCGGAGCATTTAGAAGTTTTATATGACAACGATTATGAATGTAAAGTTGTAACGGATGAATTAAATGCCAAATATTTCAGACCAAATATGCCGAATGCACAATCTGCATTTATCGACTGTTTGGCTGAAATTGTTTCCAAAAAAGTGAAGGAAATAGTTGACAAAGATTTAGTTTTGAATAATAATTAATTTATAATAATTTTAAATAAATAATTATTACTACGAAAGAAAGAGGAGGATCCCCCTAGATGAATCCAAATAATCGCTTAACAACAAACCAAGGTGCTCCAGTTGGAGACAACCAAAATTCTCGTACAGCTGGTCGTCGTGGACCAGTATTATTAGAAGACTATCATTTAGTAGAAAAACTTGCGCACTTTGATCGTGAACGTATTCCGGAGCGTGTTGTGCATGCACGTGGTGCAGGTGCTCACGGTGTATTCGTAACGAAAAATAGTATGAAGCAATATACGAAAGCAGCATTTTTACAAAATGAAGGAACTGAAACGCCTGTATTTGTTCGTTTTTCAACGGTTATTCATGGTCAAGGTTCTCCTGAAACAGCACGTGACCCACGTGGGTTTGCTGTTAAATTTTATACAGAAGAAGGAAACTACGATATCGTAGGTAATCATTTACCAGTTTTCTTCATTCGTGATGCAATTAAATTCCCTGATATGGTACATTCCTTAAAACCAGCACCTGATACGAATATTCAAACGCCAGATCGTTATTGGGATTTCATGACGTTAAGTCCAGAATCTACACATATGATGACATGGGTATTTTCTGATTACGGTACACCAGCAAGCTATCGTGAAATGGAAGGTTTCGGCGTCCATTCATTTAAATGGATTAATGAAGAAGGCAAAATTGTTTATATTAAATACCACTGGAAACCACAGCAAGGTGTACGTAACTTAAATGCGAAAGAAGTGCAAGAAGTACAAGGGAAAGACTTCAATCATGCAACTCGTGACTTGTTCGATGCAATCGAAAAAGGAAATTACCCAAAATGGGATTTACACGTACAAGTTATGCAATTAGATGAAATGGACTCTTTGGACTTTGATCCGCTAGATCCAACGAAAGTATGGCCAGAAGATCGCTTCCCATTAATGGAAGTAGGGACAATGACGTTAAATCGTAATCCGAAAAACTTCTTTGCAGAAGTAGAGCAAGTAGCGTTCTCTCCAAGTGCAACTGTAAATGGTATTGAGCCATCGGAAGATAAATTATTACAAGGTCGTTTATTCTCTTACCCAGATACACAGCGTTATCGTCTTGGTGCAAATTACTTACAAATTCCTGTAAACTGCCCATACGCAGCTGTTCATAATCAACAACGTGATGGTGCGATGCAAGTGAATCAAAACCCATCTACAATCAACTACGAACCGAGTCGTCATGCAGAGAATCCAGTTGAAGATAAAACTTACCGCGATTCAACTATGAAAGTAGAAGGCTATGTATCTCGTGAAAAAATTGAGAAACCAAATGACTTCAAACAAGCAGGTGAGCGTTACCGTTCATTCTCTAAAGAAGAGCAAGATAACTTAATTGCAAACTTAACAAATGATCTAAAAGACGTAAATGAACGCACAAAATTATTAGCTGTTTGTAACTTCTTCCGTGCAGATCAAGAATACGGTATGCGTTTAGCACAGGCATTAAATGTTGATATTACGCAATATGTAGGAAATGCTCCGAAATAAATAGGAAAAGACGACCGGGCTTTGGTCGTCTTTTTTGTATAAAGTTATGTGGGGTATTTCGCATGTAAAACATGTCGGAATTTGTTGGTAAATCGATATGTTGTGTCGAACCGTTGATATATTGAAAGAAACAATCGATATATTTGAAAAATCGTTGATATATCCAAAAAATCGCTGATATATTCTCTCTAATACCAGATTGGGTATTGAGAAATCTATGTAACAAGTTCCCATTATTTAATAAGGCTAAGTGGCCTGAGTTCTACGATAGATAGGAACTCAGGCTTTTTTATGCAAAAAATTTATGAAATCTTTTTGGAATAAAACTGAGGACAAGAAAGAGGGCGATTTCTCCTAAAATAGCGACAATGATATTGAATAAAAAGGTACGGAAATTTGCAGTGATATGAGTAAGAATCGCGTATTTCCAATAAGATAAGCTCATGAAAATCACTCCTTGTAGCATTTTTTATAGTATATAAAATTTGTTTCGTAAAAGTGCGTGTCTTAGTTTGTGATTTGCGAAAAAACAAAATAAATTCTCAATATAATCTCAACAATTGCGTAACAAAACATGGAATATATTACCTGTTTAATGGCATAGGAATAGGAGTGTTTACAAAAATGTTTTTTGAATTAATATAAAATTTGCAAAAAACTAATAAATTGTTGAAATAATGCAAACGTAAATATATACTCTATATATACTTTTTACAAAAAAAGGATGTGATGAAATGAATTACATGTTTACTTGGTAGGATAGGATTGATTCACTTTACAAATTCGAAAAAAATTAAGTGAGGAGAAATGTACATGTTTCAATTTATGAAATCACCAATCGGTATAGCGGTTGGAGTAGCAGCGGTTATATTAGCGTCACCAAAAGCGAGAAAGGGGTTAAGAAAGCTAGCGGTAAAAACAGTATCTGCTTTTCTCGGTGCAAAAGAACAAATTCAAAATGCTAGTTCAGAAATGGAAGAAGCTTTACCGAAAGTAAAAGAAGCGGCACGTAAAGTGGCAGTAAAAACAGTATCGCCAATTATTGGAGCAGTAGAAGCTGTACCGACAACTATTTCTAAATTTCAGGAAAAATGGGCGTCTCGTGTAAATGCATATCATTCTGAGCAGAGTGTAGATTACGAAAGCATACCTGTTACTCCTTAGATAGTAAGTGATTTTACTTCCTTTACAAGGATAAGGAGGATGATGATGCAGAGTAAATTATTAAAAACGAGATTTATACGATCGTTACCTGGAAGAATTCGAATTGAAATATATAAACTAAAATACAACTTGGACATGGCGAACTTGATAGTAGAACGTTTTCGTGACGTGGAAGGTATTTATCAAGTGAGTCCCTCTATCTCTACAGGAAGAGCCCTGATTACTTACGATATCAACAAGACCTCTCTACATACCGTTTGTGAAATAATTAAACTCCTAGAAGAACAAACTACAAAGAATACTAACTTTAACAATATTGAAGAAACGAAGAAAGCAGAAGATTCTTCATCTAGTGTAATTTCTTACGAGAAAAAAGGTGAAGGTGTTCCATTGCCACTAGCGCTTTCTGTCGCTGGATTAGGTGCGTTCGGTATAAAGCAACTATTTATGGGAAGATCGGCTTTAGCTAGAAGTCCAGGGCTTTTTTACTTGTCGGGGGCTTTATCTGTTTTGACGGGATACCCGTTTTTAAAACGAGGATTCAAAAAAATGGTTGCTAGCAAAAAAGTGAATTCTGATCTAGTGCTTGGCATAGGAACGCTTGCACTCGCACTAGCGCGGGAAAATATCGTCGTACTAGCGGGACTTAGTCTATTAAATTATTTAAATTGGAAGCGTAGTCAAGCGAACATAAATGAAGAGACAGATTCGTATAAAGAAAGAATTTTATCCCCGGAGATTAAAGCATACAGTGAAAAGCAATCGAAATGGGGCATGCTTTTTGGGGGAGCAACATGGGCCTTTACGAGAAATCCACTACGCGGAATGGCGGTTTTATTAGCTGCGAATCCGAAACCTGCAGTTTCGTCTGCTGAGTATGCATGGCGACAAGGAGATCTCGTTGCGAGGGAAAGAGGATATCTTATTCCAAATGAAGGATCGTTATCTCAACTGTCCCGAACGAGAACAATCGTATTTGACGATGTATCGCGTATATTCTGTCATGAAGAAGCGGAGATTAGCTGCATTTCAGAAGATGAAGGGCAAGTTTGGTGCACGGCAGCCTCACTGCTGGAGAAAAGTGGGCATGATTGGAAAGAGGAAGTTGTGCAACGAGCGAAGCAAACAGGAAGAACGTTAAGGAAAGCTTTTGAAATCGAAGTTGATGACGAAGGGATAAAAGGTGACATACAAGGCATTCCATCCTTTATCGGGAGTAAAGTATTTGTGCAGCGAAATGGTGTAGATATAAGTGCTTATGAGTTAGAAGTGAAAGGACTTGGCAAAGAAGGATTTAACGTTCAGTTCGTTGCTAAAGGTAAAAAATGTGTAGGATTGTTAGTTGGATCGAAAATTACGATTACACCTGAATTCACAGAAATAATGAAAGAATTAGGTGAAAATCAGTGGAAGTTTGCAGTTTTGCAAAATAGTTTACATGTAAATCATAGTGTTCTTTCGCAGCACGGTATTGATGCAAGTTGGCAACATAGTGATGTTGTAGAGCGTGTGGAGCGTATTCGTTCAGATGGGGAAGAAGTATTATTTGTTTGTGAGGATAATATTGAATTTCCGTCTGTATCTTATTATGAAATGAAAAATATATTTCAGTCAATCGTCTATGCGAAACAAATCGATTTATTAGTGAAAGAACATTTTCGAGTAGCGAAAATATGGAATATTGCCGGGGAGATGCTGGCTGTTTGGTCTATATTCACGGCACCTATTATCGCTTTAATGGCAAATGCTCTATCTTTAACGCTTTTATCTAGAGCGAAGCGAGTAAGTGAGAAGATTTTTTCTAATAAAAAGTTACTGAATATGAACCACTCGGTAGCTAGAGAAACTTCTACAAAATGGTATGCACTCTCGCAAAAAGATGTAATAAAAGATTTACAAGTGGAGAAACAGCAAGGGCTAAGCGCTCGAGAAGTGAAAATGCGACAAGAAAAGTATGGAATGAATAGAATTGAACCGAAGCAGTCTGTTCCTTGGATTGTTTCATTTATGGGGCAATTTAAAGAGTTTACATCGCTTATTTTACTTGGAGCAGCTGGATTGTCTGTATTATCAGGCGGGGTGTTTGATGGATTAGCGATGGGGACAATTCTCGTCGTCAATGCGGTAATTGGAACCCTTCAAGAGCGAAAAGCAGAAAAAGTAGTAGAAGCTTTAAATCAATTCCGTGCGCCAAATTGTATAGTAACCCGTGAAGGGGAAGAGATAGAGGTAGCAAGTAGTGAGCTCGTCCCAGGTGATGTTGTCTGCCTTCAAGCCGGAGACCGCGTACCTGCGGATCTTCGTATTATAGACTCTTGGAATTTAGAAGTTAATGAAGCGATGCTAACGGGTGAGTCTCTACCAGTTGAAAAGAAAGTGGATGCGGTAGGGGAAGAATCTTCGTTAGCGGAGCAGAATAATATGCTCTTTATGGGCACATCCGTAACGCGCGGCAAGGCGAGAGCTATAGTAGTGGAAACCGGGATGAGTACAGAGATGGGCTATATGATTTCCTTAATGAAGGGGGAAGAAACAGAGCCTACACCACTACAGCAAAAGGTGACGTCTATTAGTAAAACCTTTATTAAAGGAGCATTTGTGGCTGGCGGTATTGTGCTTGTAGCAGGATTGCTACGCGGTTTACCGATTACGCAAATGATTACAACAGCAGTTGCTCTTACAGCATCTGCTGTGCCAGAAGGTTTACCGATTATGATTACAATCGCTTTAAGTGCAGGAATCTTTCGTATGCAAAAGCAAAATGCACTTGTTCGGAAGCTTTCCAGTTTAGAAACGTTAGGTAGAACAACTGTTATTTGTTCTGATAAAACAGGTACTCTTACGAAGAATGAAATGACAGTTAAAGTCATTGCCACACCAAATCGTATGTGGAGTGTATCGGGTGATGGATATGAACCAGTTGGTACAATATCGGATGTAACGTCGTCTAAAGTCGCAGCTGCTGTAGAGATGGAAGTAGAAGAAGCGACTTATCATGAAAGTGAAAAAACGCCGTTAGAACATCCAGATTTTGTTCGCGTTCTGCAAATTAGTGTTCTTTGTAATAATAGTAAGTTAGAACATGAAGACGATCAGTGGATTGTGAAAGGTGACCCAACTGAAGGGGCTTTATTAAGTTTTGCTTCTAAAGCGGGTGTTTCATATAAGGATATGGCATCATTTGAACGACATCATGAAGAACCGTTCGATTCTGAGACGAAAATTATGAGTGTCGTTTGTAAGGAAAATGAATCATTGTATAAGTTTTCGAAAGGATCTGTAGAGGCAATCCTTACTAGATGTAAATGGTATCAACATAACGGTGAAATCTATCCGTTATGTGATAAAGAAAAAGAGGTCATTTTACAACAAAATGAAGGTTTTGCAGAACAGGCATTACGTGTATTAGGTTTTGCGTATAGTAATGTTGAGAATGATGACCTTATTTTTGTTGGATTAGTTGGTATGATTGATCCACCAAAACCTGAAGTGGAAGAGAGTATTCGTGAAGCGATTGAACTTGGTGTAAAGCCTGTCATGATTACTGGGGATCATCCGACTACGGCAATTTCTATTGCGAAGCAGACCGGTATTTGGAATCGTGATGATCGTGTTTTGACAGGGGTAGAAATCGACAATGTAACAGATGAACAATTAAAAGAAATTGTAAAAAATACTTCTGTTTTTGCTCGCGTAACACCGGCACATAAGTTACGTATAGTAGCTGCATACCAAGCGGACGGTCAAATTGTAGCGATGACTGGGGATGGTGTAAATGATACACCTGCTATAAAGAAAGCGAACATTGGTATTGCGATGGGGCAAACAGGAACAGAAGTAACGAAAGAAGCTGCGGATCTTATATTGAAAAAAGATCATTTCGGTTCCATTGTGGAAGGGGTAAAAGAAGGTAGAACGATTATTGGTAATATTCGTAAAGCGGTTGGATGTTTATTGACGGGAAATTTAGCTGAAGTATTAGTGACAAGTGCGGCAGTTATTGCGGGAATGCCGATTCCGTTAGTACCAATTCAAATTTTATTAATGAATCTTATTACAGATGCTTTACCAGCGATGATTTTAGCTGTAAATCCTGGAAACAAAACGAAGCAAATGAAACGTCAAGATATTGTTGATAAAGAGTTGTACAAAAAAGTTGTAACGCGGGGAATACTGCTTGGAACAGGTTCACTTGCTTTATTCGGTATGAGCTTAGCGGTTGGCGTGCCTCTTGCGGTAGCGCAAACATCAGCATTTGCAGCATTAGTTGCCGGTCAACTTATTCAAACATTCTCTTGGAGACAAGAAGGATCGGACGAAACGATGCGTGATTGGTCAAAAGATCGTTTCTTTGTGACGGCGTTAGGAACGTCTTGGCTTGTATTATTATCAGCTATATATGTTCCGCCATTTGCTCGTATATTCCATACCGCTCCATTAACATTTATGCAATGGGTACCTGTTCTTTTTGTAGCTGGTACAGTGTCTCAAATTTCAAAACCTATTATTAAATTAATCTCATATAAGAATGATGACTCGAAAAAGTTGGTAGTTAATGAACTAGCATTATTAAAAAACAGTGTAAAGGAGTAATGAAAATGATACGAAAAATTGTTATTGGATCTACTTTAGCGTTAGCAAGTACCGCTTTATTACCTGTTGTAAGAAATACACTCCGTCCACTTGTTGAATCAGGTGCAAAAGGTGTGAAGTCTACTTTTGAAACGATTAAAGAAGAAGTGGAAGATATTATTGTAGAAGCGAAAATGGATAGAATGCAAAAACAATTCGAGAAAGAACTTTCTCATGTTGAAGAAGAACATTCTAATGAACAAGAGATAATTGAAGCAGCTGCAAAGGTTGAGGAAAAGGAGGAAGTAAGAAATGACGCATAAAGCTGTTGAACAAGATGTAGATTACCACCTAGAGAAAGCGTTAGAACATTTTGAGCAAGCATTAGATTTAAGTGTAAAAGCGGTATCGGAAAATAAAGCGATGCAAAAAGAAATTTCTAGTAAAATGGGATCTTTTACGGGAGATATTTTTCAATTCGTTCGCGAAAAAGGAAAAGTACATCGTATGAATATAATGAAGTGGTTCACTCTACCCCGTTTTTAAACAGAGCTGTTAAGTGGAAGGAATATAGGGAGTTATTTTCTTCCTATATTCCTATTCCATGCTATGTATGTCACGTTAGTTTCCGGGATGTTCAACAATACGAAGGGGTGAACGAAATGGCAGCATGGATGATGGTATTAGCACTAACGTTTTCATCGAGTATTGACAACTTAGGGGTAGGAATTTCTTATGGCATTCGAAATATAAAAATTAGTCATCTATCAAATTTTATTATTTCGGTAATTTGCTTTTTATTTAGTGTAGTAGGAATATATTTTGGCTTATGGCTATCAAAAATTTTACCTGGGATAATGCCGGTTGTAATCGGTTCGTTCTTATTAGTTATAATCGGTCTCCGAATCATCTTACTAGCAATTCCTCGGAAGGTTTCGGTGCAAGAGATTGAAGGAGAAGTGGGGGACACTGAAATAAATGGCTTAACGAAAAATATCGGTAAATCTGGGGGAATCGGTTTTGTGGAGTCTATTTTTCTTGGGATTGGTTTATCTGCTAATGCGCTCACAAATGGATTAGGAGCGGGTTTGTTCGGTTTGAATCCAATTGCTGTTTGTATTGCAGCTGCAGTTGGTAGTTTTATTACAGTATGGGGCGGAGTTGTGTTGGGAAGAAAGATAGCTCACGTTCGCATCGGTAAATTCACTTTAGGTCAGTTTGGTACATTGATTAGTGGAACATTATTATTAGTTATTGCCTTTGCTGCATTTTTTGATTAATTCATAGAAGGTGAGTGAAAGTGAGATTACTGTATAAAAGACTGAAATATTCGGAATTAGAATCGGAGTTACAATTAGTAGAAAGTGTTTTAAGTTCGGGGTATTTTATTTTATTGGATTTAATCTTCGTATCTTTCTTATTAATGGTACTGACCTTTTCTATGCATCATTCATTTTTTATAGCAATTGTCACATTCGTGAGTTCTTACATAATTTGTGGTAGTGTATTTTTATTATTACGGAAATGGTTAAAATGAGTTAAAAAGCTATCTTAATTTTTTAAGATAGCTTTTTTGTTTACAAAATGTAAACATATAAAGGACTTCTATCTTGTAAATAGTCAAAAAAATTTGTTAATATGAATTGTATAGAGATTGTAGTTGTTTTTCTTATAATAACTATGGTTATTCTCGTGAATAAAGGGGAATGAGATATGTCTCAAGATAATGAAAAAAGTAATCTTGGATTGTTGTTGAAAAAGTTACTTAAGGAAAAGTCTTTATCGATGCGAAAGCTTAGTTTGCTTACTGAAATTGATACGGCTACTATTTCAATGATTGTAAATGGTAAGCGAAAGGCAAATCCGAAGCATTTGCAAAAGTTCGCGGAGAGTCTTGGTGTTCCAGTTGGTGATTTGTTTGTGGCAGCAGGCTATTCTATTGAAACGAAACAGGAGGAGCAATCGGATATTCATGTTTCCATTAATAACATTGAACATTTACTTGAATCCGCACAGCTCTATGATCAAAAGTTTAGTATATCGAATGTAGAGCAGCAATTAACGAATTATGAACAATATTCGCAAACAGAAGAAGGCAAAGAAACGATTGAAAAGGGGTTTCTTGAAAAGATTCAAAAGGTAAGCAGTATTGGCCCGTTTATTAATGATTTAAAAGAATTGTATGAAAGATTTACGAAGAAGAAGGGAACGACTGCAGAACTTGCTTTAATGGGAAGTGCGCTGATCTACTTTATATTATCGGTCGATGTAATTCCGGATTATATATTTCCAATCGGCTATTTAGATGATGCGGTTGCAGTACAACTCGTTTTAAATGCACTAATGAAAAGGTAAGATGTTTATGTGAATAGATAGATAAGGATATTTATATACCAATAGTTTGAGATAATTGTATCGTTATGAATATACGAAAAAGGTGTACCCCGTGTTAGAACGGAGTACACCTTTTTCGTTTTAATTTGCCGATTCTTCTACATACTCATAAGCTTTCTCACCATGCATCGAAATATCAAGTCCCATGTGTTCCTCGTGCTCATCTACTCGAACGGGGAGGAAAAAGCTAATAACTTTAATAATGGTGTACGTCATTATGATTGTAAAGGCATAGGTTGCCCCGATTGCTACAAGTTGTTTAAACAGTAACGCGGCGTTTCCGTAAAACAATCCGTTCGCACCATCCCCGTTTACGGCAGTAGTTGCAAATAGTCCTGTTGCAATACCGCCCCAAGTTCCTCCGATGCCGTGGCATCCAAAGGCATCAAGTGTATCGTCATAACCGAATTTTGTTTTTAAGAAGAAAACGGCGCCAAAGCATAATATGCCACCAATTGCTCCGATAAGAAGGGCGGAGAAAGGTGTAACGAACCCGCAAGCTGGTGTAATAGCGACTAGACCAGAAACAACTCCGCAAGCAGCTCCCATTGCGGTCGGTTTTGATTGGAAGAACCATTCAGAAAGCATCCAAGTTAGAGCCGAGGCAGCGGCGGCTATATTTGTATTAATAAATGCAGTTAACGCTACGTCGTTTAAGGATAATGCGCTGCCGACGTTAAAGCCGAACCAGCCAAACCATAATAAACCTGCGCCTAACATTGTAAATGGCAAATGGTGAGGAGAAGAACCATTTATGTTTTTTCGTTTTCCAAGGAAAATAGCTAATACAAGACCAGCAACTCCGGAAGTGATGTGAACGACGTTTCCGCCAGCGAAGTCTAGGGCGCCAAGTTCCCTTAGCCACCCACCGACGCCCCATACCCAATGAGCGACAGGATTGTAAACGATTGTTGTCCATAGAAGGATAAAAATAAGAAAGGCAGAAAATCGCATTCTTTCAGCAAATGCACCTGAAATTAAAGCTGGAGTTAAAATGGCGAACATGAGTTGAAACATCATGAATAAATTGTGAGGAATAGTAGATGAGTAGTCTGGATTTGGTGCGTAGGTAACTCCGTTTAGACCGAACCAATCAAGTGTACCGATAAGCCCGTGCCAATCTGGTCCGAATGATAAAGAATAGCCGATAACAATCCATTGAATCGAAACGATAGCCATTGCGCTATAACTATGCATCGTTGTACTGAGTACGTTTTTGCTGCGAACCATACCTCCATAAAAAAGTGCCAATCCTGGTGTCATCAACATGACCATTACTGTCGTCATAAACATAAAAACTGTATCTCCCATATCCATGATCTCTCCTCCTGTAATGTTAGAAAAAATAACATATATTTGTTATGTTTCATATCATATTCGAAATTAAACCAAAAATCAACTAAAAATTCAGAAGATTATATATATGATGTAATGAAACCTAACATGAATTATTTTGTGAGGATTAAAATCGACATATGCGCTTCATTCAGAAAATTGGTATAATATTCTTACAATTAAAGAACTTGGGGGATGCGTGTGGGAAAAATACGGACTAGGAAACTATTCATTTGTTTTTGCTTAGCTGTTGTTTTGTTTGTACCAATACATACTTTTGCAGACGAAAAAAGAGAGTGGCGAGATGAAGTTATATACTCCATTATGATTGATCGCTTCAATAATGGAGAACCGAAAAATGACAAGCAGTTAGAAGTTGGTAATTTAGAAGGGTATCAAGGCGGGGATATAAGAGGAATTATAAAAAGGTTGGATTACATAAAAGAAATGGGTTTTACTACCATTATGCTTTCGCCGCTTTTTGAAAGTGGAAAGTACGATGGATTAGACGTGCGAAATTTTAAAAAGGTAAATGAACATTTCGGGACAGACAATGATGTGAAAGAACTTGTAAAAGAAGCTCATGCAAAAGGAATGAAAGTTGTATTTCAATTTCCACTTGGAGAAAACGAACAACAGGTAATTGATGCAACGAAATGGTGGATAAAAGAAGTTGATTTAGACGGAAGTTATGTTATACATAGTGAAAAAAAGCCGCGTTCCTTTTGGGATAACGCGCAAAAAGATATGCAAGTGATAAAGAAAGATTTTCGTATTATGACAAAGGAGGATGGTGAATACAACGAAAAAATAGTAGAATCGTTTTCTAAAGCAGATGTATCGGTGAAATCGTTATACGATGTGAGTAAAAAAGAAGGAGAATTTGTTACGCTTTTAGATGATCAAGAAACAAAAAGATATGCGCGTATTGCAAAAGAAAATATGTATTATCCGCCATCACGTTTAAAACTGGCGCTTACTTATTTGTTAACATCACCTGGAATTCCGAATTTTTATTACGGAACTGAAATTGCATTAGATGGAGGAAGTGTACCCGATAATAGACGATTAATGGATTTTAAGTCAGACGAAAAATTTATGCAGCACATAACAAAACTAGGTGAACTTAGGCAGGCGAGACCGTCTTTACGACGCGGTACGTTTGAGCTTCTGTATGATAAGAGCGGGATGAGCGTACTAAAACGAAAATATAAAGATGAAGTAACTTTAGTAGCAATTAATAATACGAAAGAAACACAAAAAGTCTCCTTACCTGCAAGTGCAATTGGTGAAAAACAAGAGTTAAGAGGATTGTTGCAGGATGAAATTATAAGAGAGGAAAACGGAAAATTTTATCTCGTTTTAAAGCGTGAAGAATCAAACGTGTATAAAGTTAACGGAGAAACAGGTGTGAATTGGTTATTTATCTCCTTAATCGTTGGTGTGAATGTATTATTTATTGCGTTTTTAATTGCAGTTAAAAGGAAACGTAGATGAGAAGTTGCTGGCTCTATGTTCATGTCTTCTTATTGTATATGTAAGTTTGTTCGGTGGCGCGGTAGTATTTATTCTGTTGATATGAAATTTCTTAAGAGAAACGATGTGAGAATGAAAACGTCCCTAGTGAGAGGAGGGCCAGGTTAGGAAGGGGATTTTCTTCCTAACCTGTTTTTTGTGTTAGCACCGATAGGGAAGAATCTTTGAAACAATCAATAATTGCAACTATATTAATTTTACATTACATTAAAAGTTAGAGAATACTCTTATACTAATACAGTGCTAAATAGTAGGTGGGAAAATGGAGTTTTACGATTTGGGTATTACCATTAAAGAGCTTAGAATTTAAAAAAATATATCACAATCCGAATTATGTCATGGAATATGTTCACAAAGTCAAATTAGCTATTAATCTAAATACTTTATACTTATTAGGTGAACTTTACTATTTAAAGGGATGGAATTTATTAAGATTTAAACAACAGAATGAAGAAGATATTGCAAATAACATAAAAAAAGCATTATTTATATTTGAACTAACAGAAAAAGAAAATCTGATAAAAATGGTTAAAGAAAAATATTTTGAAAACCAAAATGAAAAAAGCCACTCATAATTCATTTGGGGATTACTTGAAATATAATAGAACCTACAGGGAAAATCCCTGCAGGTTCTAAACTTATAAACTTTCTTCTAAAATATTAGTGTTTAATATAAATTTTTGAATAAGAGTTTACTTAGTGTACTTTTTATTTTGAAGTCTGCATCTTTATTAACCATTTATGCTTCTTTTTAACTCCATCCAAATATAATTAAAATTAAGATGGTTCAAGTCGGAGGAAGGCGCTTTGAGGTGTCTTTTTTTATGACTTTTATCATTAACTATTTAATGTTTTTTTAAATGATTACATGACATAGTTTTTTTGTACCAAGCTTTGTTGATACAGTTAGACTTATCCGTTAGTGAATTCGCATTATTAGAACATCCTACAGTATTTAGGGAGAATGTGGCCAATAAAAACCATAGTATTAATTTCTTCATATAACCACTTCTAACTCTTTTTTAATTAACATTTTTTAAGTTCCTTATTAATTTTACAATACATTAAAGGTTGGGAAATATTCTTATACTCATAAATTGTTACGTTTTGGCGGGGGGAGGAATTATGAGTTACAGCGATTTTTAAGATGACTTTGGTCTAGGGTGTAGTTACTAAGAAAAGTAATTCAAATCGAAGGGGGAAACGTCTTGAGGTGTCTTTTTCTTATTTTCAATAAGGTCTGCTAAATACATGTATAAAACAAATTCTACAATAAGGCCTAGTTTAATCATACGGTCACTTGTAAAGTATGCGTATGGTTAGACCCTGTTCACTTAGCGATTTTCACCGCATATACCTTTTTCTATAGTTTGTTCTCGTAATATTGTCTCTACAAGACAAAAAAGAAAACTCCTCTAATTAAGAGGAGTTTTCTTTTTAGCGGTAGTTAATGAACTGTACGTCGATTGGTAAATCAGCGCTACGAACAGCTGCGATTACTGCTTGTAAGTCATCACGGCTTTTTGCTGTAACACGTACTTGATCATCTTGTACTTGTGTTTTTACTTTTAATTTCATTTCTTTAATGATGTTGTTAATTTTTTTCGCGTTATCTTTATCGATACCTTGTTGAAGTGTTGCGCGTTGGCGAACAGTGTTGCCAGTTGCAGCTTCAACTTTTCCGTAATCTAAGTTCTTAATTGGAACGTTACGTTTTACAAGTTTAGAGATAAGAACGTCTTTTACTTGCTCTAATTTAAACTCGTCATCAGAAGTTAAAACAAGTACTTCTTTTTCTAATTTAATATCACTTTTACTTCCTTTAAAGTCATATCGGTTTTGGATTTCTTTTAATGCGATATTAATTGCGTTTGTTACTTCAGGTAATTCTACTTTCGAAACGATGTCAAAAGAACTATCTTTTGCCATAGTTAGCACCTCCAAATAAATTTCTAATCTTTTTATGTACTGTACATACTAAAGTATAGCTGAAAACGAGTCTAGACTTAAGTGTTTTCGTACTTATATTCATGTAACCTCATTTTATTATAGTGAATTTTGGGTAGTTGGACAAATATAGGAAAAATCATGTTATAATTAACTTTTGTTTGGAATGATAAAAAAGATAATTTTATATATATAGAAGGGAATTAAAAAATATGTATTTGCAAATAGGATCGATTGAACAGGTAACTGTTTTACGCGAAACGGAAATCGGATATATGGTTGGGAATGAAGAAGAAGAAATTTTCCTACATAAAAACGAAGTGGCTGGAGAAATTGAAGAAGGCGATACGATTGATGTATTCTTATACCTTGATCACCAAAATCGTATTTCAGCAACAATGAAGGAACCGATTATTACAACTTATGATTGGAACTGGGTAAAGGTTGTAGAAGTTATTCCTAGTTTAGGTGTGTTTGTTGATATTGGTGTGTCAAAAGATATACTAATTCCAGCTGATGAGTTCCCGATTTATATGCCGGTATGGCCAGAAGTAGGCGACGAATTATATTGTACGTTAAAATTAACGAATCGTGATCGTTTAATTGCTCTTCCGGCAAGAGACAGTGATATGCAAGAAATTATCGTAGATGCAACGCCATCTATGCGTAATAAAAACGTAAACGGACGTGTATATCGTTCACTTCAAGTTGGTTCATTCATACTAACGGATGAGCATTTCCGTGCTTTCCTACACCATACAGAAAGAAAAGAACAAGTCCGCATCGGTCAGCGTGTAACGGGCCGTATTATTGACGTAAAAGATGACGGTACAATTAACATTTCACTTCTTCCTCGTAAAGAAGAAGGAATGGAAGATGATGCTGCAGTAATTTATGCATATATGGAAGAACGAGGCGGAGCAATGCCGTTTTGGGATAAGAGCCATCCAGAAGATATTAAAGAACGCTTTAACATGAGTAAAGCTGCATTTAAGCGCGCACTTGGTAAGTTGATGAAAGAAGAAAAGGTTTACCAAGAAGAAGGTTGGACGTACTTTAAGAAATAAGATGAAAGATTAAAAAGCACACCCTTATCTAAAAAGATAAGGGTGTGCTTTTTTTAATTTCCTTGCGGAGAAACAAGAGTAAATGTATCTTTCAAATCACTATCATTTATTTTAATATTTGCCTTTTTTAATTCCTCTTGTAACAATTTTTTGCTGAATACAGGATCAGCAGTACGTTCTTCCTCTAAGTTTTTGCGAATAGAGTTTTTTACCTCATCGTAAGGTTTTAAATCTTTTTTATCAGTTAATTTAATAACGTGATAACCGTTTGATGATTTTACGGGATTGCTAATTTGTCCAACATTTAGTTTGTAGGCAGCCGTTTCGAATTCAGGAGCCATTGTACCTGAATTGAAGTATCCAAGGTCTCCGCCTTTATCTTTTGATAGTAGATCTTGTGATTCTTGTTTTGCTAATTCTTCAAATGAAGCACCAGCATCTAGTTTACTCTTTATTTCTTTCGCTTCATTTTCGTCACTTACTAAAATGTGACTCGCTTTAATTTCTGGCTTATAGTGGTCTTTTACGTCTTTCTCTGTAATGCTTTTCTTAATCGCTTCATTCATAGCAAGTTTGAACTTAATTTGATTTTTAAAATCCTCTTCATCTTTTAAACCATTATTTTCTAATACTTTTTTGAATTGATCTCCATATTGTTTTTTTACCTTTTCTACTTCTTTATTTACCTCTTCATCAGATACTTTATATTTTTTTGTGATGACGTCTTGTGCCATCATTTCGTATAGCATGTCTTTTCCGTAACGATCTTTCAATTGTTTTTCGAAGTTATCCTTTGTAATGGTCGAGTCTGTTGCTGTAGCGACTGTAGCTGAGCCGTTTTTTTGTCCGCAAGCAGATAACATCAATATACTTATTAGTGCAGTAATAATGAAAATATGTTTCCCTCTCATGCCAACACCTCATCCGAATATGTTATCGCTATTGTAGAATATAGAAGTGAACATGAAGTGAATTTTTAATGTTTTTTTCCTTTAAAATGTAAAAAAGTACATCAACATAATTGTTGATGTACGATGGAATCAAAGGTGATCGGTCTTTTTAGAGTATGCACGTTTACCTTGCTGAATATTTTTTTGCTCTTGCTCATTTTTTTGTGTGCGTTTTGCGTTATTATCGCGTGCTTTTTTGTCGTTATCACTCGTATGTGGCATATGTATCAACTCCATTTCTAAACGTTGTACGTTTATCATTTCCTTTTTCGTAAAGACTATGTATAGCGGTGCATTTATGAAGGGTAAAGGTGGATTCGAAATGGATTTGAAGTTGAATTATACTGAACTTATAAAGAAGTTAATCGTTGTAATCATCGCAGGTTTATTAAACGCGATTGGGATGAATTTATTTTTAACACCAGCAAAAGTGTATGCGAGCGGCTTTGCTGGATTGTCTCAATTATTATCGCAAATATTAGGTGATTTTTTATCGATTCACATATCTACGGGAGTATTGTTTAGCTTATTTAATATTCCTGTCGTTATTTTAGCGTGGAAAAAGGTTGGAAAGGCCTTCACCTTTTTTAGTTTTCTTTGTGTTATATTTATGACTCTGTTTCTAGAAATCATCCCTGTTAGAGCGGTTTCGAATGATATCATATTAAATGCGATTTTTGGTGGGATTATTTCGGCAATTGGAGTAGGGATTGCTTTAAAGTGGGGTGCTTCTACAGGTGGATTAGATATTATCGCCATGATTTTATCAAAAATAAAAGATAAGCCTGTCGGTACATACTTTTTCTTTTTTAATGCAATTATCATTATTGCTGCTGGCTATGTATATGGATGGGAAAAAGCGTTGTATACGCTAGTGACTTTATATGTATCAACGAGAATTATTGATGCAATTCATACTCGTCATGTAAAGATTACAGCATTAATTGTTACGAAGAATGGGGCAGACGTAAGAAAGGCGATTCACTCGCGATTAGTAAGAGGGATTACAACGATACCAGCAACAGGTGCTTATACGAATGAAAATAAAGAAATGTTAATGATGGTTATTACCCGTTACGAGTTATACGAATTAGAGAGGATTATTAGACAAGTGGACCCAGGTGCATTTACAAATATACTGCAAACAGTTGGGGTGTTCGGATTGTTTCGGAAAGATTAAAGAGGACCAAAGTTGGTCCTCTTTTTTAATGTAAATTCGTAATGTTTTGCAATTGCTCTTGCATTTCACGGAGCTGAACTTTTTCAGCAGTTGAAGAGTTTGCGTAAGCGGATTGCAAAGCATTTTTTGCTCTATACACGAGATCTTGTTGCTCAGTACCGCTTGAACAAGATACGGCATTTTCAACAGCATCTCTAGCTTGTTGGAATAGTAAGTTCCCCATTTAAACCCCTCCAAAAGAAGAGTTACTTCTTGCTTTTTCTGCCTCAGCTAATGTACCTCTGTACGGGAATCTTGCATCATGCTTCATAACAGCATCGGCTCCTTGTTGGATAAAACGTTTTGATTTGTTCTTTTTACCCATTCGAAAAACCCCCTTTATTTAGCTGAAAACAATCGACGCAATGTCTCATGCGTCTACTTATAGTATGGACATTTGGCAGGAAACTATAAGTAGGGAATTTTTAGATTACAACCCAAGAACCTCTTCTAAATATAAAGCAATACCATCTTCTTCGTTCGTTAACGTCGTATGGTTTGCGAGTGATTTTAATTCAGGGATGGCATTTCCCATTGCGATGCCGTGACCAGCAAATTCAATCATTTCAAAATCATTATCTTCATCACCGAAAGCGATAATTCGCTCTTGTGGAATGTTGTAATGACTAGAAATTTTTTGTAATCCAACTGCTTTATTTAATCCGCTTTTCACAATTTCAATAATCGGCCAAGGTGCGCCCCATTTTCTATGGTCGATTACTTCCGCATGCATATCCGTTAAATGTTGACGAATTGCAGTAGAATGCTCGTCATGTGCGTCAATTAATAAGCAAGTTGGATGATCGTTTAAAATATTTAATAAGTCTCCCGTAAAAATCTTAGGAGAGCCGAATTCGAAAATATGTTTTTTATCTTCATCAATTTCACGAACATACACATCGTCCATTACTTCCGCGTATATATTTTTTACGCCAAAATCAAAGCAAGCTCGGACAATTTCTTGCGCTGTTGCTAGCTCAAGAGGAGAGTGATGTGTTCCCCAGTTTGAATCAAGAGGATGATGTACGTAAGCGCCGTTAAAGTTTACGATAGGTGTGTTAAGATCAAGTTCTTTATAGTAATCGTAACTAGCACGGAATGGACGTCCTGTTGAAATAACAACAATATGTCCCTGTTCCTTTGCTTTTGCAATTGTATGTTTCGTTCGAGTGGAAATTATTTTGTTGTCTGTTAATAAAGTGCCGTCTAAGTCTAATGCGATTAAATGTTGTTTGTTCATAATTTCACCTCTTATAATAATTTTTTTGTATCTATCTGTATTTCCGTTTTTAATATGCAGAAATAAGAGGTTAGGCTCGGTGAAATCACCATAGATGGAAATTTCACTATATATCCATCTTACGTCTCAAAGCGCTGTGGTGTCTACTATTTATCGTTGGAAATTAAGAAAAGTCAACATCTTTTTAGAAAGTTCAAACAATGTTTCTTTCATTATGTACAAATTGTGAAAAGGGTTACATTGCTCGTGTGATGAGGCATATAATGAACATGTAATCTTCTCGTATATGTTTGACTCTCCTTTGAAACTAGCCTAGAGTAGGTTGGTTTCTTTTTTTTCTACAAGTAGGAAAGAAATCCCTGCTTACGCTTGTGTCATTCATATATATGTACAAGAATGAGATGTAGTACTGTTTCCTAAACATGACAGAAAAGCTTTCTTTTAAAATGGATATACTAATGAGGCAAGACGTCATGGAAGGAGAATGAAGATGGGACAAAATCGCAGGTTTCGTTCTGGACAAAAAGCGCCGAATGATGGCATTTACGTAGAAATTGGTGAAACGGGAAGTATGGTGAAAGATCCGCAAATGGTGAAATTAACTGCCGGTGAAAAGTTTCCGGATAACACGAATCATAACCGCCAGTGGACATATAAAAGAAAACCGTAACAGAAGCCGCAATCATTATTGCGGCTTTTTTGTCGTTACACATTGTAATTTCATTTACCGTATTTTTAGCAGTATAATGAATGCTCTCTTTTTCTTTTTCAAATAATAAGTTTGAAAATACATAGGCAAAATTATTGTATAAAAAAGTCAGTTGGCGTATAATCAAATCAAAGGTCAAAGAAAGTCAAACTTTTGGAGGGCTGTAAAGATGGACTTAAATCAAATGACAACAAAAACACAAGAGGCGATTATGAGTGCCCAATCTTTAGCGGTATCTCATCATCACCAAGAGGTGGATACTGTTCATCTATTACTTGCATTATTAGAAGAGCAAGATGGATTAGCAGTACGTATATTTCAAAAAATGAATGTTGATATAGAAGCATTAAAGCAAGGTGCTGAAAGTTTAATTAAAAAGAAACCTTCTGTAACGGGGAGCGGTGCAGAAGTTGGAAAATTGTATGTAACGAGCGCTCTGCAACAACTGCTTGTAAGAGCAGGGAAAGAAGCAGAAAAACTGCAGGATGATTACATTTCAGTAGAACATGTGTTGCTTGCTTTTTCTGAAGAAAAAGGCGATATAAATCAATTATTTACAAGATTGCATATTACGAAAGATAACTTATTACAGTCTTTAATGACAGTTCGGGGGAATCAAAGAGTGACGAGTCAAAATCCAGAAGCAACTTATGAAGCGTTAGAAAAATATGGTCGTGATTTAGTGGCGGAAGTGAGAGCAGGGAAAATTGATCCTGTAATCGGCCGTGATAGTGAAATACGACGTGTAATTCGTATTCTTTCACGTAAAACGAAAAACAATCCTGTTTTAATTGGGGAGCCAGGTGTTGGTAAAACAGCAATCGTTGAAGGGCTAGCACAGCGTATCGTGAAAAAGGATGTACCTGAAGGATTGAAAGATAGAACGATTTTTGCGTTAGATATGAGTGCGCTCGTAGCAGGTGCGAAATTCCGTGGTGAGTTCGAAGAGCGTCTGCAAGCTGTATTAAATGAAATTAAAAAGAGTGAGGGCCGCATTTTATTATTCATTGATGAACTTCATACAATAGTTGGAGCTGGTAAAACAGAAGGTGCGATGGATGCAGGAAATATGTTAAAACCGATGCTTGCGCGTGGTGAACTGCATTGTATCGGGGCGACGACGCTCGATGAATATCGCAAATATATTGAAAAAGATCCAGCACTAGAAAGACGTTTCCAACAAGTATTAGCAGAAGAACCAACTGTTGAAGATACAATCTCAATTTTACGTGGATTAAAAGAACGCTTTGAAATTTATCACGGTGTAAATATTCATGACCGTGCGATTGTAGCGGCGTCAGTTTTATCAGATCGATATATTTCAGATCGCTTCTTACCTGATAAAGCAATTGACCTTGTTGACGAAGCATGTGCAACAATTCGTACAGAAATTGATTCTATGCCGACAGAATTAGATGAAGTAACGCGACGCATTATGCAGCTGGAAATTGAAGAAGCGGCTCTTGGAAAAGAAACGGATCGTGGTAGCCAAGAGCGTCTAAAAACATTGCAACGTGAATTATCGGATTTAAAAGAAGTTGCAAGTGGTATGAGAGCGAAATGGGAGAAAGAAAAAGAAGAAATTCACAAAGTTCGTGACTTACGTGAACATTTAGAACGTCTGCGTCGTGAATTAGAAGAAGCAGAAGGTAATTACGATTTAAATAAAGCAGCCGAACTTCGTCACGGGAAAATTCCAGCAATTGAAAAAGAGTTAAAAGAAGCGGAAGAAATGGGCGCGCATAATAAACAAGAAAATCGTTTATTACGTGAGGAAGTAAGTGAAGAAGAAATTGCAGATATTGTTTCACGCTGGACGGGTATTCCTGTTGCGAAACTCGTGGAAGGTGAACGCGAGAAATTATTACGCTTAGAGCAAATCTTATCAGAGCGTGTTATCGGACAAGAGGAAGCAGTAAGCTTAGTGTCAGACGCAGTTCTTCGTGCTCGCGCTGGTATTAAAGATCCAAACCGCCCGATTGGTTCTTTCATCTTCTTAGGACCAACAGGTGTTGGTAAAACAGAACTTGCAAAAACGCTAGCCCAGTCTTTATTCGATAGTGAAGAGCAAATGATTCGCATTGACATGTCTGAGTATATGGAGAAACACGCAGTGTCACGCTTAATTGGTGCACCTCCTGGATATGTAGGATATGAGGAAGGCGGTCAATTAACAGAAGCGGTAAGACGTAAACCATATTCCGTTGTTTTATTAGATGAAATTGAAAAAGCACATCCAGAAGTATTCAACATTTTATTACAAATGTTAGATGATGGACGCATTACAGATTCGCAAGGTCGTACAGTGGATTTTAAAAATACAGTTATTATTATGACTTCAAATATCGGATCTGCTCATTTACTAGATGGATTAGAAGAAGATGGTTCGATTAAAGAGGAATCAAGAGACCTTGTAATGGGGCAATTAAGAGGACATTTCCGCCCTGAATTTTTAAACCGTGTTGATGAAATTATTTTATTCAAACCTCTTACAACGAATGAAATTAAAAGCATTGTTGATAAAATTGTAAAAGAACTACAAGGTCGTCTAGCTGACCGTCACATTACAGTAGAATTAACAGATGCAGCAAAAGAATTTGTTGTGGAAGCTGGTTTCGACCCAATGTACGGAGCTCGTCCATTAAAACGATACGTACAGCGTCAAGTGGAAACGAAATTAGCACGAGAATTAATTGCAGGAACAATTACTGACAATAGTCACGTAGTTGTTGATGTAGAAAATAACGAATTAGTCGTTCATGTGAAATAAAAATAAAAAAGAGTTCGGATAAAATCCGGACTCTTTTTTTAGTGTTGTTCTACTGGCTCGTTTGGAATTGCAGCTGAAATTGCTAGTACTAACACAGCAAGAACAACTGAGAAAATAGACGCTTGGTTAAAGTCGTATGTACCGCCAGTCATAGAGCCGATTACATAGCTCATCATATGTACAAGTAAGAACGACCAAATTAATGCCCAAATGAAACGCATATTTTACACCTCTATTCGTTCAATCTGTCCTTATTGTAACACAATTGAAAAAAGAATATAGAAAAATATTTGTAGATTTTTCAACGCAAATTTGCATTCCGTTCATACATTATAAAAGAGTACTTTTATATGTTTAGAAAATAAGGCGGGGGAAAAATGAGTATTACGGAACGTTTTTTTTACTTAGAAAAAGAACCATGTGTCATTTATTTACCGGAGAAGCCAAATGGATTTTCTGTTATGCTCCTCGGTGATTATAACTACTTTATTGAGAATGGTACAAGTTTATGGACACAACATGCGGGTAAATCTTATTTTTTACATGGTCTTATTGAACAAGGCTACACGGTCTTTTCCTCTAATTTATACGGAAGACATTGGGGAAACGATCAATCTGTTCGTCTGGCAAAACGTTTATATGATGTTGTTTTGAGAAAAGAGACGTTAAATGCGAAAATGCACATTATGGCAGATGGTATGGGAGCGCTTGTAGCACTTGAAATGATGAACAAATATCCTGAATGTATTCGTTCTGTTGTTATGCTAAATCCGTGTTTAGATTTACCGGAATATGTAAGTTTTGAGAAAGAGCATAAATTTTTTTACAAGAGACTCGTGAAGGAATTAAGTTTGGCGTATGATGCCAAAGAAGAAGAATTAGAATCAAAAATAAATAAGAAATCATTTACGCTTCTTCCATCTTGTGTACCTGTTAAAATTTTCGTATCAACACAAGAAAAAAGAGGAAGAAAACAGCAGTTGCGTAGATATGAGAAAATGAGGCAACTAAATCAATGTGATACTTCTGTCTTGTTCCATCTGCAAGATGTGAAATATAAAATGGTTAGGCAAACGACTGATTTCTTTAAAAAATATGAAGAAGAATTATGAAGCTCCCATATACATAAATGAGGAGCTATTTGTTTCAGAGGGAAAGGGTTGGTGGTATGGAACGCGTGCTGATAATAGGTGCACTTACGTTTGTAGGTTATCACCTTGTAAATAAAATGATTGCAGAAGAAGTGGAAGTCTATGGTCTTGATTTTGATGAATTCGATAGTATGACCAAAATTAATGAAGAGAAGTTATTATTAATTGGGCGAAATGCGTTATTTACGTATTATTCGATAAGAGATGAAGATGGATGGAGATCGGTTGAGGAAGAGAGATTCGATACTGTTTATTTTTGCTTATATGAGCCAAATCAGCAAAGTGGATTTCGGAATGAAAGAGTCATATTACAATATTTAAAGCGAATTATAAGAATGTGTGAAGAACAAAAAGTGAAGTTAAATTTAATTTCTTCTATTGAAGTAGGCAGTACAGATGAATCCGAAAATAAGCGCCTATTTTTGAAAGTAGAAGAAGGATTGAAAAAAGGGAATTTACAATATAGTGTATTTCGAGTTCCAACATTATATGGACCGTGGCAACCGTCCTTTATGATGTTTCATCAGCTTATTTTATCAGAATTAGTTGAAAAAGAGTGGCGTTGTACGATTGAGGAAAAGGGGAATGATTTACTTTACGTTGAAGATGTATGTGAATACTTATGGGAACATGGAACGAACGAGGCGCATCTTGGTATATACAATTTACTTAGTGGTAAACAGTCATTATGGGAAAAAGGTATGAATCTTTTACGCGCGGATGATAAAGTAAATAAAAATAATAACGAAGTAAGAGATGAGGCTATCGAAGTAATTTCAATAAAAAGAAATACTCCGTTAGAATACGGTTTAAATAAGCAACTGGCACACATGAAAAAATATAAAGAGTTATACGAAGGGTAGTACGCGTGTTACACTATTGTATGTGAAAGTTTTAATGGAGAGGAAGAGTATAATATGAACGAAAAAAGCATGCAGTTTTTACAAATCGCAATGAAGCATTTACCGGAAGCAAAGGCAATTTTAGATGATAATGGAATTGCACTTGATATGGAGAAGGCACAGCCGGTGTTAGAGTTGTTAATGAAAGTTATGAACGAAGCTTACGAGCTTGGGAAAGCAGATAAAGAATAAAAAGCATCTTTTTAAGATGGAAGAGAGGCCCGAACCGTGGATAGAAGCGGTCAGGGCCTTTTTTATTCTCGCCTGGGGGAAAACCAGAGATATGAAGAGGATAAAGGAAAAGTAGTGAGGAGAACTGTCTAGTTTAGAAGGAAAGCAGATAAAGAATAAAAAGCATCTTTTTAAGGTGGAAGAGAGGCTCGAACCGTGGATAGAAGCGGTCAGGGCCTTTTTTATTCTCGCCTGGGGGAAAACCAGAGATATGAAGAGGATAAAGGAAAGGTAGTGAGGAGAACTCTCTAGTTTAGAAGAAAAGCAGATAAAGAATAAAAAACATCTTTTTAGATGGAAGAGAGGCTCGAACCGTGAACAGAAGGGTTTGAGTCTTTTTATATTTGAGAGGTATGTTTCTGTTTCTTTTAATGAAAAATAAAGTGGATAATGCGTTAGCTTTCTGTTTTATGCGAAATATATTCTAGACAAAAATACATTTATGTTTTAAAATTAGTACCAAGTCATAATAATTGATATAAAACGGAGGGCTGCGATGTGAACGTGGGCATTTTAGGGATCGGAAGATATGTGCCAGAAAAAGTAGTCACAAATCACGATTTAGAAAAAATAATGGATACATCCGATGAATGGATTCGTACGAGAACGGGAATTGCAGAAAGACGCATTGCCGATGATACAATAGATACTTCATATATGGCCGTAGAGGCTGCAAAAAAAGCACTTGAAGATGCAGGGGTTAGCGGAGAAGATATCGATCTTATTTTAGTGGCGACAGTAACACCAGATCGTGCGTTTCCAGCAGTAGCTTGTGTCATTCAAGAAGCGATTGGAGCGAAACATGCAGCTGCAATGGATGTAGGTGCAGCATGCGCTGGTTTTATGTACGGAATGATTACAGCGCAGCAATTTATTCAAACGGGGACTTATAAAAACGTATTAGTAGTTGGTAGTGATAAGCTATCTAAAATTGTAGACTGGAATGATCGAAATACAGCGGTATTATTTGGAGACGGAGCCGGTGCTATCGTAATGGGAGCAGTTTCAGAAGGAAGAGGCGTTCTATCTTTCGAATTAGGTGCAGACGGAAGCGGCGGTAAGCATCTATATCAAGACGAGTATGTTATGATGAATGGCAGAGAAGTCTTTAAATTTGCCGTTCGTCAACTTGGTGAATCTTGTCTTCGCGTGCTGGATAAGGCTGGTCTTACAAAAGAGGATGTGGATTTCTTAGTACCGCATCAAGCGAATATTCGTATTATGGAATCTGCAAGAGAGAGATTAAATTTACCACAAGAAAAAATGAGTATGACAATTGAAAAGTTTGGTAATACATCAGCTTCTTCAATTCCAATTGCAATGGTAGAGGAATTGCAAAATGGACGTATTCAAGATGGTGATTTAATTATACTTGTTGGTTTTGGCGGCGGATTAACATGGGGAGCAGTCGCTCTTCGTTGGGGTAAATAAGGACTGAGAGAAAAAAAGGAGTGTATTTTGTATGGAAAAAAAGAGGGTCGTAATTACAGGACTAGGAGCTGTTACACCGGTCGGAACAGATGTTGAAACAGCATGGGAAAACATTAAAAAGGGTGTATCTGGAATCGGACGACTTACAAGAATTGATCCGGAACTATTTCCAGCAAAAGTAGCAGCGGAAATTAACGACTTTGAAGTCGAGAAATATATTGATAAAAAAGAAGCGCGCCGTATGGACCGCTTTACACAATATGCAGTAGCAGCAGCGAAAATGGCAGTTGCAGATGCAAAGCTTGAAATTACAGAAGAAAACGGACCTCGAATTGGTGTATGGATTGGATCAGGTATTGGCGGTATGGAAACATACGAACAACAATTTAAGATTTTTACTGAGAAAGGCCCACGCCGCGTGAGCCCATTCTTCGTACCGATGATGATTCCGGATATGGCAGCAGGTCAAGTATCAATCGCAACAGGAGCAAAAGGAATTAACACTTGTTCTGTAACGGCTTGTGCATCTGGTGCAAACTCAATTGGTGATGCATTTAAAGCAATTCAGCGTGGTGATGCTGATGCAATGATTACAGGCGGAGCAGAAGCACCGCTAACAAGTATGGCATTCGCAGGATTTAGCTCAGCGAAAGCATTAACATTTAATGAAGACCCAGCAACGGCTTGCCGTCCATTTGATAAAAACCGTAGCGGTTTTGTAATGGGTGAAGGCTCAGGTATTCTAATTCTTGAAGAATTAGAGCACGCATTAGCGCGTGGTGCTCACATTTACGCGGAAATTGCTGGTTATGGTGCAACTGGAGATGCGTTCCATATTACAATGCCTGCTCCTGGTGGTGAAGGCGGAGTGCGTGCAATGCGTCAAGCTTTAGCTGATGCAGGCCTACAGCCAGAAGATATTGATTACATTAATGCGCATGGTACAAGTACGGATGCGAATGAAAAATATGAAACGATGGCAATTAAAGAAACTTTCGGTGAGCACGCGTATAAAGTAGCGATTAGCTCAACGAAATCAATGACAGGTCACTTATTAGGAGCAGCTGGTGCTGTTGAAGCGATTTTCTCTATTAAATCAATTACAGACGGAGTAATTCCGCCAACAATTAACTATGAGACACCAGATCCAGAATGTGACTTAGATTACGTACCGAATCAAGCGAGACACCAAGAAGTAAACGCGGTGTTAAGTAACTCATTAGGATTTGGTGGTCATAACGCAGTGTTAGTATTTAAATCGTATAAATAATAGATGAAATAAGGAGTTTTTTCGCAATATATTGCGAAAAAACTCCTTATTTATTTTTACGCCTTTTTCTCCTGTAGCATATACATAAGAAAAAGGAGGGATAAAGATGGGGATTGTTGAAACAGCTGAATGGCTACATTTATATTATGGGCGGCCAGAAAAACTTTGTGAGAAATTTACGAAGTATATTCCGTTGCCAAAAGAAAGGTTGTATCGCTTTTTAATTTCAAAAGGGATGTATCGCCCGATCATGCGCGGAGAAAAGGAAATTAAAGAATTAGAGGAAAAGGAAATTTGGAAAGAATTGAGCCTGGAGTATGATAAACTGAAAAACTGGTTAAAAGGTCCAGATGTCCCTGTCTTTATTTTATTATCAGATTCCTATAATCGAACTGTACAAGAAGAGTATAACGGTAGGGCTGGATTATCTATGCGTCATGTTATTTTCTTATTCGTATGTGGACGGAATTCGGTAGAAGAATTAAAAGTGTTATTAGCGCATGAATATCATCACATATGCAGGTTACATCAAATTGAGACGAAAGAAACAGAATATACATTACTTGATACGATGATTATGGAAGGGCTAGCTGAACAAGCAGTAACAGAAAGGTATACAGAAAAAAACAATGCACCGTGGACGGCGTATCTTTCAAAGGAAGAGGCTATTTATTATTGGAAAAATATTGTACATGAAAGAATAAGTATAAAACGAGGAACAAGGGAACATGACATCTTATTAAATGGCTTTCACTCTTATCCGAAGATGCTTGGCTATGCGCTTGGATTTCATATTGTCAAAGATTGTGTAACTTTGGAAGGAGAAGATACACTTTCTTTATTATCTATAGATGCAAAAGAAATATTGAATAAAGCAAGTACATTTCATATATAAAAAAACAGGAGTTCTATTTCCTGTTTTTTTAGTATTAATAGAAGAAAAAATAATAATTAGAATATATTTCCTCAAGTGGAATAAAGTTAAGCGAAAATGAACATAATGATTGGTACAAACAGTAGTGAAGTGAGGGGTAGTGAATGTTATATCTACATGATGTATGGGTAAATTGGTTTGAAGGTGAAGAAAATGGGTATAACGTTTGTCATTTTTACGAATGGCGGAAAGATGATACGATTGAGCTATTAGATCAAGTGCCATTATTAAAAGTAGATGCCACATTATATCATTACATCGAGAACGAATTGTTAGAGCTTCCGCAAAAAATGCTGGAAGACGTACATCATAAGGCTTATATTCGTAAAAATCATGAACGTTTGCAGCAAGAGTATTGCTTTGTTGTTACAGATGGAAAAGGAATTATTGCGATTGACACAATTGGTTACAATGTACCAATTCGCAAAAGCAGACTTATACCACGCCAAGAGCAGATGGTATATGAGATGGTAGAAAACGTACAAGCAGAAAAGTATGAGTTCCAAGTAGAAGAAACAGAAAAAGAACATCACATTTTATCACCATCGCCTTTCATTATGAATGGCTTGACTCGTAAAGAAAGACAGCTAAAACAATTATTATTTATGGCGTTAGATCAATTACATACAACGAAAAATACAGCAGAAATTCGCTATTGGTTCACAGAGTGGGATCCATCAGCATATGGAATGGTTCAACATATGGAATTTGAAGATATTTGGGTTAAGCTGTATGATGAAGCGAAAACAGGCTGGTCTGATAAGCATGAACAATTATGCGAGCGTCTCGTAAAAGGACAGCCATTTTTTGAAAAGTTATGGGAAATGGAAAATGAGCAAAAGGTAAATTAAAAAACCGCCAATTGGCGGTTTTTTAATTTTGTAGTAATCCAGCTCCGGCGGCAAGAATGTTCGGTGGCTTCGCGCCTTCCTGCGAGGCAAAAAGCGCCTCTACGTCAGGAGCTCCATCCCCCTCACATTCTGAACGAGCCGCTTCCACCTTATATGTTACCTACGTTTTCTGCTTAGTCCCATTGCGTTTTCTACTTTGCGTAGTTGTTTGAATGCAACGCGGTTTGCTTTTTCTGCACCTTTGTCTAGAATTTCGTCTAGTTCTGGTGAGTTGATTAGTTCGTTATATTTGTCTTGGATTGGACGAATTGCTTCTACGACTACTTGCGCTAGGTCGCCTTTGAAGTCGCCGTATCCTTTTCCTTCGTACATTGCTTCAATTTCTTCAACTGTTTTTCCAGAGAATGAAGAGTAGATTGTTAATAAGTTAGAGATACCAGGTTTGTTTTCTTTATCAAATTTCACAATACCTTCAGAGTCAGTAACAGCACTCTTAATTTTCTTTTCAATTGTTTTTGGTTCATCAAGCATACTGATCATTGATTTTGGATTCGGATCAGATTTACTCATTTTCTTCGTAGGTTCTGTTAATGACATAACGCGAGCGCCTACTTTTGGAATACGAATTTCAGGAATTGTGAACACTTCACGGAAGCGTTTGTTGAAACGCTCTGCTAGGTCGCGTGTTAATTCCATATGTTGCTTTTGGTCATCACCAACTGGTACGATTTCAGTGTTGTAAAGTAAAATATCAGCAGCCATTAATGGTGGATACGTAAGTAATCCAGCTGGAACTGAATCTCTACCCGAAGCTTTATCTTTATATTGCGTCATACGTTCTAATTCTCCAACGTAAGCAACAGATTGCATGATCCATCCTAATTGAGCGTGTGCTGGTACTTCTGATTGTACAAATAAAGTAGCTTTTTCAGGATCGATGCCGCATGCTACATAAAGTGCAGCAAGACTGCGGATGTTTTTACGAAGTCCGACGGGATCTTGAGGTACTGTAATCGCATGTTGGTTTACAATACAGAAATAACAGTCGTGTTCATTTTGAAGCTCTGTAAACTGCTTCATTGCGCCTAAATAGTTTCCAAGTGTAATCGTTCCACTTGGCTGAATACCAGAAAAGATAACTGACATAAGTAATTCCTCCTAAAATTGAATGCGTGATGGGGGGGAGAGAAGGCAAACAAAAAAGCCCATTCATCCCAAAAACTATAGGGACGAATGGACCGCGGTACCACCCTAATTATTTCACTACTGTGAAATCTCTCTAATCCATAATAACGTTAGGATATAACGCCAAAGCCTACTACTTTCGGTTCGGTTTGGTGCTCAAAAGCCCATTCCATACTGTACAATTACTTGTTCACACCAACCACAAGCTCTCTGAAATTGCCTCAATATGTACTCTTCTTTATCATCGCATACATATAAATTTATTTATTGTTACTTGAGCTCTTTTAATATGAAAGAACTAAAGTTTTATAACAAAATGTTTTGCTGATTATTATATCATATGGGATAGTGTTTGCAAACTACATCAAAATAGTAAAGCTAATAAGGGTCGAGAACAACCCAAGGAAGATACCTGTAATACAAATTGGATATGTCCATTTGAATGAATATGTTTTATAAATACGTTCTTTCTTATCTGTAGGTTCCTCGACTTCTTCAATTAAAGAGTCAATCTTTTTGTTCGTACCAAATACTCTTTGGAATGCGTAAATGGTTACATTGAAAAAACCATTTTGAAATATGTATAAAAAACCGCCGATAAGAATAAAAAACAGTGCAATATAAAACAAAATGTTGACAAAGTTCAACAAAAATTGAGATGAAATGAGGAATGCACCAATACTAGAAGCAATCATCGCTATAAAAATTAGTATACAAGTATGAAAAAAAACTTTATTCAAAATATTCCCCTCCGTCAAAATATTACTAGAATTATTATACTATAAAAGCTATAATAAGTACTAGGATTAATTTTTTGAAAATTATACACAATTAAAGGTCTGATTTTAAGATGATGGTAGCAATGTTAATGTATCCCTTTACGAAAAATTAAAAATATAAATATTTTATTAAAAATTTTAACAAAAAAACAAAAAACTATATTCACAATTGTTATATTATATGTATAATGAAAATTGTAGAAACTTGGAGATTATTCTTTCAATTCTACTTTTTAACAAGTGAGGGTACAGGAAGTGCAATTAGGGGAGGCAACACAACATGAAGAAAAAGATACCGTTATTACTTGCATCAACTTTAACTGCAAGTATGTTGCTTAGCGCGTGTAGCTACCAAAAAGATGACGCAAAAGCAAAAGGGAAAGAGAACGCTACGAGTAGTAGTAACGGAAAACAGATTCTTAATTTAACAGAGTTATCTGAAATTCCGTCAATGGATGCATCATTAGCATCTGATTCTTCATCTTCTACAGCATTAAATAATACGATGGAAGGTTTATATCGTATTGGCAAAGATCAAAAGAGAATGCCTGGAGTTGCAGAAGATGTCGAAAAGCTAGATGATGGGAAGAAATACATATTTAAATTAAGAAAAGATGCGAAATGGTCGAATGGGGAACCTGTAACAGCTAAAGACTTTGTGTATTCATGGAAAAGAGCAGTAAATCCAGATACAAAAGCAACGTATTCATACATTATGTTCGATATTAAAAATGCAGAGAAAATTCATAAAAAAGAATTACCTGCTGACCAATTAGGTGTAAAAGCGATTGATGATTATACATTAGAAGTAGAATTAGACAATCCCGTTCCTTACTTTATCGATTTAACAGTTTATCCAGTATTTTACCCACTAAATGAAAACTTTGTAAAAGCACAAGGTGATAAATTTGGTTTAGAGGCAAATACAACATTATATAACGGTCCATTCGTTATGAGTGATTGGAAACATGAACAAAGTTTCCAATTCAAGAAGAATCCTTCATATTGGGATAATAAAACGGTTAAAATCGAAGAAATCAACTTTAATATTGTAAAAAATACAGCAACTGATGTAAATTTATATGAGACAAACGCGATTGATCGAGCGGCTTTAACGTCTGAATTTGTTGATAAGTTTAGAAAAAGCCCAGAATTCCAAACAAGAAAAGAAGCAGGAGTTGCTTACTTAAGATTTAATCAAAGTAATCAATACTTAAGTAATAAAAACTTAAGAAAAGCAATTTCAATGTCCTTTGACCGTGATAACATTGCAAAAGTTATTTTAAATAACGGCGCAATTGGAGCTTACGGATTTGTTGGAAAAGATTTCGCTGAAGGTCCAAATAAAAAAGATTTCCGAGCTGAAAATGGAAAGCTAGTTGAAACAAATCCAAAAGAAGCAAAAAAGCTTTGGGAAACAGCGAAGAAAGAGCTTGGAACTGATAAAATCGAACTAGAATTCTTAAACTTTGATAATGAAGATGCTAAAAAAGTTGGGGAATTCTTAAAAGGTGAGATGGAAAAGAACTTACCAGGTTTATCAATTAAAATTAAACAGCAACCATTCGCACAAAAAAATAAATTAGAAGATTCTCAGCAATATGATATTGCGTTTGGTATTTGGGGACCAGATTTCCCAGATCCAATCTCATATTTAGATATGTTTGTTACGAATGGTTCTCAAAATAAAACAGGGTATTCTAATCAGAAATATGATGAGTTAATCCTAAAAGCTAAAACAGATACAAAAGATTTACAAGCTCGCTGGGACAACCTTCTAGAAGTAGAGAAGATGTTAATTAAAGAGGATGCAGTTATCACTCCAATCTTCCAAAAAGGTTCAGCGTATGTAGTAAAAGGTGCCGTAAAAGATATTATCCCAATTAACTATGGTGGTAAATTAACTTACAAATGGGCATCTGTTGAACAAAAATAATCTTTTTTTTCCATCGTTTACAAGGGTATATGCCTATGATGGGCATATGCTCTTATTTTAAAAAAATAAAAGTAAGAATATTTTAAACTATCTTATTGCTTTTGAGAAAAACGGGGAGGTGCTTGACTATGGGACGTTATGTATTAAAACGTTTCGTGTACATGGCTTTGACATTATTTTTAATTACTACAATGACTTTCTTTTTGATGAAATTACTTCCGGGTTCTCCGCTTAAAAACCAGGAGAAGCTATCACCGGCACAAAAAGAAATCATTCTTGAAAAATACGGATTGAATGATCCGGTACCAGTTCAATATGCACGTTACTTAGGTAACTTAGCAAAAGGTGATTTAGGGGTATCATTCCAATATGATAACCGCCCAGTAACAGACATGATTGTGGATCGTATTGGACCATCAGCCCAATTAGGTTTACAAGCGATTATATTAGGAACATTTATCGGTTTAATTTTAGGTATTGTTGCCGCACTTCGTAATAATACGTGGGTAGATTATAGTGCAACAGTTATTTCGGTACTCGGAATGTCGGTACCATCATTCGTATTCGCCGCATTACTGCAATATTTCGTAGGGGTAAAACTAGGCTGGTTCCCAGTAGCATTCTGGAAAGGACCAGAGTTTACTGTAATGCCTACAATTGCATTATCGATGGGAGTTATCGCGACAATCGCACGTTTCTCTCGTGCAGAATTAATTGAAGTTATGCAAGCCGATTACATTTTAACAGCGAAAGCGAAAGGAATTAGCCAAGGCGTTATCATTGTCAAACATGCACTTCGTAACGCGTTAATTCCAGTTGTAACAATTTTAGGACCAATGGTTGCGGCATTAATTACAGGAACACTTGTTATCGAGCAAATTTATGCTGTACCAGGACTTGGGGAACAATTCGTTAAATCGATTACTTTAAATGACTATACAGTTATTATGGGAACTACGATTTTCTATAGTGCGATCTTCATTTTAGTTATTTTCATTGTCGATATTTTATACGGAATTATTGATCCTCGTATTCGTTTAGCGGGAGGGAAAAAATGATGAAAGATGTACAAAAATTATCTCCAGATTTATTTCAACAAGCCAATCAAAATAATGTTGATAATGAAGTCATTGCCCGTCCAAGCTTAACGTTTTGGCAAGATGTAAGAAGACGTTTATTCCAACATAAAGGTGCGATGCTTGGCCTTGTATTGTTAGTTATCATTGCGCTATTAGCGATTTTTGGACCGATGGTAAGTAAACACTCGTATAAAGAGCAAGATTTAGGTCGTGCGAAATTACCACCAAAAATTCCAGTTATTGAAAATGTTCATTGGTTACCATTTGACGGTACAGATCAATATGGTGTTGACCAATATGAAAAACGTGATATTAAAGAGTACTTCTGGTTTGGTACAGATGACCTTGGCCGTGACTTATGGACAAGAACATGGGAAGGTACACGCGTATCATTATATATCGCTCTTTTAGCGGCAGCAATTGACTTAGTAATTGGGGTTGCATACGGAGGTATTTCAGCATTCTACGGCGGTAGAGTAGATAACATTATGCAACGTATTATGGAGATTATTAACGGTATTCCATACTTAATCATCGTTATTTTAATGGTAATCATTATGGGATCTGGTATTTGGTCAATTACACTTGCGATGGCGATTACAGGTTGGATAGGGATGTCGCGTATTGTTCGTGGACAAATCTTAAAGTTAAAAAACCAAGAATATGTATTAGCATCTCGTACATTAGGTGCAACAAATACACAATTAATTGTGAAACATTTAATTCCAAACGTAATGGGACCTATTATCGTAATGACAATGTTTACAATTCCATCAGCGGTGTTTGGTGAAGCGTTCTTAAGTTTCATCGGTTTAGGAATTCAGCCACCATTTGCGTCACTAGGTTCTCTTGTAAATGATGGTTATAAATCTATTCAAACGTATCCGCATATGATGTTCATCCCTGCGGTTGTCATCAGTATATTAATTTTAGCGTTTAACTTAATGGCAGACGGATTACGCGACGCGTTAGATCCAAAAATGCGTAAGTAAAAGAGGGGAGAGGCAAAGATGAAAACATTGTTAGAGGTAAAAGATTTACAAGTCTCCTTTGATACACATGCAGGTGAAGTACAAGCTGTACGCGGCGTTACTTTTGATTTGAAAAAAGGAGAAACATTGGCGATTGTAGGAGAATCTGGTTCAGGGAAATCAGTTACTTCTAAAGCGTTAATGGGATTAATTCCGAATCCTCCTGGACGCATTAAAAATGGTGAAATCGTATTTGAAGGTCGTGACTTAACAAAATTAACAGAAAAAGAAATGCAGCAAGTACGCGGTAAAGATATTGCGATGATTTTCCAAGATCCAATGACATCATTAAACCCAACGATGACAATTGGAAATCAAATTATGGAAGGTCTAATTAAACACCAAGGGATGAGTAAAGCAGATGCACGTAAAGTTGCTTTAGAGTTAATTGACCTTGTAGGTATTCCAAATCCAGAAGCTCGTTTAAAACAATATCCTCACCAATTCTCAGGTGGTATGAGACAGCGTGTAGTTATTGCGATGGCGTTAGCTTGTAACCCGAAGTTATTAATTGCCGATGAGCCGACAACAGCGCTAGACGTTACGATTCAGGCGCAAATTTTAGAACTTATGAAAGACATTCAGCAAAAAACAGAAGCAGCAATCATTTTCATTACGCATGACTTAGGTGTAGTAGCAAACGTTGCGGACCGAGTGGCAGTTATGTACGCTGGTAAAGTTGTTGAAATTGGAACTGTAGATGAAATTTTCTACAATCCGAAACATCCATATACTTGGGGTTTAATCGCATCTATGCCAAGTTTAGATGGTTCAGAAGAAGAGTTATATGCAATCCCTGGAACGCCTCCAGATTTATTGAAGCCGCCAAAGGGAGATGCTTTTGCACCACGTAACCCACAGGCACTGAAAATTGATTTTGAAATGGACCCACCTTTATTTAAAGTAAGTGATACGCACTATGCGGCAACTTGGTTACTTCACGAGCAAGCTCCAGAAGTAAAACCGCCGGCAGTCGTTGAAAAACGCATTCTTCAAATGAAAGCAGGTGAACAACATGACTAAACAACGTGAGAAATTAATTGAAGTAAAAAATGTAAAGCAGCACTTCGACGTGAGTGGTGGTGTTGTCAAAGCGGTTAATGATATTTCATTTGATATTTACCGCGGAGAAACATTTGGTCTTGTAGGAGAATCAGGTTGTGGTAAATCGACAACTGGAAGAACGATTATTCGTTTATATGATGCAACTGCTGGTGAAGTGTTATTCGATGGTGAAAATGTACATGGTAAAAAATCACGCGCAGAGCTGAAGAAATTCAACCGTAAAATGCAAATGATTTTCCAAGATCCATATGCATCATTAAACCCTCGTATGACAGTAGGGGATATTATTGCAGAAGGTATCGATATTCACGGACTAGCGAAAAGTAAAAAAGAGCGCATGGACCGTGTTCATGAACTATTAAACACAGTTGGTTTAAATAAAGAGCACGCAAACCGTTTCCCACACGAATTCTCAGGTGGACAACGTCAGCGTATCGGTATCGCTCGAGCGCTTGCTGTAGACCCAGAATTTATCATTGCCGATGAGCCGATCTCAGCACTTGACGTATCGATTCAGGCGCAAGTTGTAAACTTACTGAAAAAGCTACAAAAAGAAAAAGGTTTAACATACTTATTCATCGCCCATGATTTATCAATGGTAAAATACATTAGTGACCGTATTGGTGTAATGTATCGTGGCCAAATCGTTGAGTTAACAACAAGTGATGAATTATATGCGAATCCAATTCATCCATATACGAAATCACTATTATCAGCGATTCCACTTCCAGATCCAGATTATGAGCGCAATCGTAAACGTATCGTATATGATCCATCACAGCATAATTATGGTAGTGAAGCACCAACAATGCGTGAAATTCGCCCAGGACATTTCGTACTATGTTCGGAAGCGGAGTACAAGAAATATAAAGAGATTTATCAATAAGAAAAAGAGCCATTCTTCTGTTATGGAAGGATGGCTCTTTTTCTACTATATAAAAGAATTGTATACATTTGTCGGTCAGTCGATATATTTAAAGAATCGCCGATATAAATCTCATGTATCATTAGTGATATCCATATGCAAAATTACTGAACTTGAACAGAAACATTCTCCTCTTGTTCTTCAGGTTTAACAAGCGCATAACGCTCCCATGCTCTACTTTTCCAGCGGAAGAACATAATAATGGCACGTGTCCATTCGTCGATGGCGATTGCTAGCCAAATACCAACGAGCCCCATATCTAAATGAAAGGCGAAAAAGTAACCTAGTGGTAAACTCATTAACACCATAGAGAATGCACCGATTAAAACAGGATATTTTGCATCACCAGCTGCACGAAGCGAATTAATGATGACGATGTTCATCGTACGTCCCGTTTCAAGTAGTACACTTAGTAAAAGAACACTTGCGCCTAACCCGATAATGTGCGGATTATCTGTAAACAGTCCCATTAATTGTGTACGGAATGTAATAACGAGAGCGACCATACATAAAGTTACACCAATTGCCCATTTTACACTTTTCCACAAGCGTTCGTATGCTTCATCTTTTTCGCCACCACCAACGAGGCGGCCAATAATAATGGCTGTTCCCATACCAATTGCAATTGCAAATAAATAAGTGAACATGGAAATGTTAGTAGCGTATTGTCTAGCAGCTAATGATTCCGTTCCTAAGTACGTTGCGTAATAAAGGAAGACGATTTGACAAGCTTGATACATCACTTGTTCAAATGCAGATGGAATGCCAATTTTTAAAATTTTCCCAATGTATTCTTTGGATAAAGTGAAGTAATATTGTAATTTCACACGATATTCCATAACGCGGTATAGTAACCAGAAGAAAACAATAAGTGCGATCAATCGACTGATAGCGGAAGAAATTGCAGCCCCTTGTACACCGAGCTCAGGGAAACCAAATTTCCCGAAAATGAGTACGTAGTTTCCAGCGATATGAATCATATTCATTCCGAGTGAAATAAACATCGCTTGCTTTGTAAAACCGTGTACACGGATAATTGCGGCTAATGAGTTAATAATAGCTTGTAGGAAGATGGCTCCTCCGACGATAGATAAGTAGTTTTGCGCATACGTTAGTACATCGCCTTGTAAGTTCATTGCGAGCATCATATGTTTCGAAAATAAAAGAAAACCAGCGCTTATAACGAGCCCAACTATTAAATTTAATGTGACGGCTAATGCTGATATTTTAGATGCTTCCATAAAGCGTTTGGAACCGAGGTATTGAGATACAACGATAGCAGCGCCGTTCCCGATGACTTCTAATACCAAAATCGCAATATGAAGATATTGATTCGCTGCACCAACCCCAGATACAGCATCGTCTGATAATGCACTTAACATGAAAGTATCAGCGATCCCCATTAACATAAAAAGAAAAACTTCTAGAAAAATAGGCCATGTTAATAAGAATAAACTTAATTTCTCAGTAGGCCCGTTTTTTGCCTGAATTGCTGCCATGTCCGTCCCCTCTTTACCGATATCTATTTTTAGCAAAATGTATCGTAACATACTTTCTTAACCTTTGCACTCATTTTAGCCTACATATTTTTATTATGAAGAGAGTGCTATTTTATGATAAAAACAAAAGGATAATTATACATAAAATATTATGAGATATAAAATTCATTTTTCTCTGATAATTTAGAAAAGTATAAAAAATATTATTTTTAACACTTTAGTATGAATAATCAGCAATATGAAACGTTTACAAAGGTATATTTTTTAACGAAAAATTTTAATGAAATAGAAATATAAATATACAAAAAATATATTTGTGTGTATAATATGAATTATTAGAACATATATATATTTCTTTTTGTTTGAAAATGAAAGGGTTAACATTTTTTTGGAGGGTGGAAGTATGAAAAAAAAGATACCAGTTTTTGTAGCATCAACAGTAGCGATGAGCATGATGTTAGGGGCATGTAGCTATCAAAAAGATGAATCGCAAGCAAACGCTAAAGGGGATAGCGGAAAAAGCGGCGCGAAGCAAGTTATTAACTTAATTGAAACACAAGAAATTCCAACGATGGATCCAGCGTTATCAGCTGATGCAGTTTCTTCAAGAGTAATGACTAATACGATGGAAGGCTTATACAGTTTAGGAAAAGATGATAAGCTAGTTCCTGGTGTAGCGAAGGAATTCAAAAAATCAGAAGATGGTAAAAAATATACATTTAAATTACGTGAAGACGCAAAATGGTCAAATGGTGAGCCTGTGACGGCAAAAGATTTCGTATATGCATGGCAAAGAGCGATTAACCCAGATACAGCTGCGAAATCAGCGTACATTATGTATGATATAAAAAATGCAGAGAAAATTAATAAAAAAGAGATGAGTCCGGATCAATTAGGGGTAAAGGCGATTGATGATTATACATTAGAAGTGGAATTAGATAATTCAATTCCATACCTTGTAGATTTAATGGTATATCCAATCTTCTATCCTGTGAATGAAAAGTTTGTGAAAGAGCAAGGTACGAAGTTTGGTTTGGAAGCGAATACAACGCTTTATAACGGGCCATTTACATTAAGTGATTGGCAACATGAACGTAGCTTTAAAATGACAAAGAGCGCGTCATATTGGGACAATAAAGAAGTGAAGATTGAAGAAGTAAACTTTAATATTGTAAAAGATACATCTACGCCAATTAACTTATATGAAACAAATGCAATTGATCGAGCGTCGTTATTAGCGGAGTTTATTGATAAATATAAAGGAAAACCAGATTTCCAAACAGTAGAAGATACATCTGTATTCTTCCTTCGTTTAAATCAAAAAGATCCAGCTTTAGCAAATAAAAATATTCGTAAAGCAATTTCACTTGCTTTTGACCGTAAGCCATTCGTGGATACATTATTAAATAACGGTTCTAAGCCAGCGACAGGATTAATTCCTGATAACTTCATTAAAGGACCAGATAAAAAAGATTTCCGTGCTGTAAACGGGGATATTGTAAAACCAAACGTGAAAGAAGCGAAGAAATATTGGGAAGCTGGTAAAAAAGAACTTGGTAAAAATGAAATCGAATTAGAATTATTAAATGAAGATGTAGAGTTATCAAAGAAAACTGGTGAATATTTAAAAGGTGAATTAGAAAAGAATTTACCAGGTTTAACAGTAAAAATTAAACAACAACCATTCGCACAAAAACTAAAATTAGAAGATGCGGGCGATTATGTCATGTCATTCTCTGGATGGAGTGCGGACTTCCCAGATCCAATTACATATCTTGATATGTTTGTAACAGATGGGTCACAAAATAAGATGAAGTACTCTAATCCAAAATACGATGAAATCATTATGAAGGCGAAAAAAGATGGAAGCGATGTAAATGCTCGTTGGAAGAACTTATTAGAAGCAGAAAAAATGTTACTTGATGATGCTGCGATCGTTCCAGTATATCAACGTGGTAGAGCATATTTACAAAGAGATTCAATTAAAAATATGTATAACCATAAATATGGCGGCGATTTAAGCTTTAAATGGGCGTCAGTAGAGAAATAAGAAAAAAAGCAGGTGATCACCTGCTTTTTTTAATACGTTCGTTTCTTATAAATGCCTTTTCCGCCAACTTGGTTCCAGCCAGATTGTACATCCAAACTTTTGTTAACAAACTTCATTTTTTCTTTTCCACCAAAGAGCTTTTCGCCGATGCTATTTGTAATGACACCAATCAATGCTGTTATTCCGATGATGAGGGCAGCAACCGTAATAAAATCAATAAAAAAAGCAATCATTTGAAAACTCCCCCTTTGCCTGTCTGTATGTTTATTGTATGAGATAAAAAATGAAAAAGAAAGAAATGTCAGAAAAATATTTAATTTACTTTAGAAATCATGTAGACAGGAGGGAGGATATTTGTTAAAATAAGAACAAATGTTCCTTTTTTATTCTCATTTGTATAGTCTTACATTTCTTAATTGATTTATCAAGAAAAAGTAAGAAAACGTTCTCTTTTTCATAGGGAAGATTATAGATAAATAACTATATATTATATGAAAAATCTATGGGAAGTGAGTAGTAAAAGGGTTGAAAGTTATTGTTAAAGTACAGCTGAAATGAGCGTAATCATGTTACATAGCAGTGAAATACACGGGAGAGTTTTCTCAACTAGCAGGAAATTTACTGTATATTTCTTGCAAAATCTATTGTATAATGATTATAGAAGTTACTTATTAAAAGTAATTGTTGTTTATTATAAGTTGTTGCTTACATGAAATGTGATTTTTGTACTTTTCAATAAGACAAGTTATCACGAAAAATTGCTGAAGTTAGAAATTAAAACTGTATTTAGTACAGAATTTGTACTCTTTAAGGAGAGTGAGCTTTGTATGGTAACATTATATAGTTCTCCAAGCTGTACGTCTTGTAGAAAGGCGAAATTATGGCTAGAGGAAAATCATATTCCCTATACAGAACGTAATATTTTCTCAGATCCATTAACGATTGAGGAAATTAAAGAGATTTTACGTATGACAGAAAGCGGAACGGATGAGATTATTTCTACTCGTTCGAAAGTTTTCCAAGAATTGAATGTAAACTTAGAGTCTTTACCACTTCAAGATTTATATAAGATGATTCGTGACTATCCAGGGATTTTACGTCGTCCAATTATGATTGACGAGAAACGCCTTCAAGTTGGTTACAACGAAGACGAAATTCGTCGTTTCTTACCACGTACAGTAAGAACGTTCCAATTACGTGAAGCACAACGTCTTGTAAATTAATTATAATAATATGAAAACCTTCTACCTATTATATAGTAGAAGGTTTTTTTTAATGTTTCACATTGCGTAATCGAACTTGTTGTACAATAAAGCCGATGCATAAAATAGTGAAAATGAACAAATAAGGAATGCTTGCAGTGAAACTTGGATTGTTATGAAAAAAGGTTGCAAGTCTGTCTTCATGTGTAACCATTTTTCCTGCAGTATAGGCAAGAATTGCTGCACCGCAATAAATGAGGAATGGAAATCGCTCCATAAGTATTAAAATAAGTTTGCTGCCCCAAATAATAATCGGGATAGAAATGAGTAAGCCGATTATGACGAGTAAAAATCTCCCGTGAGCTGCACCTGCAATGGCAATAACATTATCAAACCCCATAACGAGATCCGCGAAAACAATTGTCCGCACAGCTTGAAATAAAGTTGTTTTTCCTTGAATAGAAGAAAGATCGTTGCTATTATCGGTTAATAAATTGACTGCAATTAATGTAAGTAAAACCCCGCCAATCAATTGTAGAAATGGAATGTCGAGTAAATAGACAGCTAGTATAGTAAGGACAATTCTTAGTACAATCGCTAAAAGAGTACCGATCAAAATAGCCTTATTTCGTTTCGATTCAGGTAAATTTCGGCTAGCTAGTGCGATGACGATTGCATTGTCACCACCTAATACAACATCGATACCGACAATCATTAGTACGGATGTTAAAAACTCTAAGTCCATTCGTCTGCCTCCATTTATGATGTTTTAATAAGCGAACTATATGTATGTGATGAAGAAAGTTGTTGTTAAATAATCTCTTCTAATAGAAGTTTCACTTTATTACAGTGTACGGGGGAATGTGGAAATGTATGTCCAAATTTTTTGTAAGTAAGAAATCGCTATAATAATATATTTACGTAGTTGATCGAGTAAAGATAGGCATATAACTATTTTTGTAAAATAAATCGATTTTATTTCCATTCTGGAGAATCTTATCATAAAATGAGAGTACAAGAATCTATTGATTTGTCATATGAGTGGGGAATCCCTTCATAACAATTCTAAGCAGGAAGGGAGAGTTGTATTTTGGATATTGAAAGAATTAATGATCATACGATGAAATTTTTTATTACGTACATTGATATAGAGGATAGAGGATTTAATCGTGAAGAGATTTGGTATGATCGCGAACGAAGTGAAGAGCTCTTTTGGGAGATGATGGACGAAGCTCGTGATCATGACGATTTCTTTATTGATGGGCCGTTATGGATTCAAGTGCAAGCAGTCGATAAAGGGATTGAAGTACTTGTCACGAAAGCAGAGCTTTCAAAGGACGGGCAAAAGCTGGAACTACCGATAGGGGTAGACAAAATTATAGATATTCCTCTAGATGAAGGCATCGAATCATTATTCCAGCAAGAATTAGTCGAAGAGGTAGAAGAACAAACAGGAACAAACTTTAATGAAGATGGTACGTTTGGCTTTTTAATTAAGTTTAATGATTTTGAAGATGTCATTTCATTAAGTCATCGTCTTATCTTTGAAGATATAAAAGATGAGCTGTATTCATTTGAGAACCGCTATTATGTATATGTGGAATTCGATGAAGTGCTACATGATGAAGAAGAAATCGATCGTATTTTAAGTATTATTTTAGAATATGGAGAAGAATCAACTTTAACAATTCATCGTGTAAGTGAGTATGGAAAACAAATTGTGAAAGAGCATGCGCTTGAAACGATTCGCAATAATTTTCCTGCTAAAACGTAGGCCGATTTCTGTAGTATGAAATCGGCTTTTTATATGAAGAATAGGAAAGCTTTCTTAGTTAGGAGGTAAGAGATGAAAAATACGTTAAAGCTGATTTTCTTTATACTGCTATTGTTCGCATTATTTGTTTCGTTACGTATGTTTATTGATGTAGCATTTTATTCAGATGTGATTGGGATAAAAGATGTTTCGGTTTTAGGTATTATTAGTATTTTATTTACAGTATCTGCGTTTTTAATTGGTTGCGTTATTTTCTTAGAGAACCGTCATCCGTCAAAAACACTTACATGGCTCATTGTGTTAGGTATTTTTCCGGTATTTGGATTCTTCGCTTATTTATTATTCGGACAGAACTTTCGGAGGAAGAGAATGTTCCAAAAGAAGGCGTTGCTCGATGAACAAGCGTTTTTACAATATAAGGGGCATGAAGATTACGAAGAACGGATTTTACGCAATCATAAGCATCAAGAGCTGTTATTTCGTTTAGCGGATCGCTTAGGCGCTTTAAATATTTCATTTCAAACTGAAACGAGAACATTAACAAATGGAGATGAAACGTTTCAGGCCATTTTAGATGGATTAAAACGAGCGAAACATCACATTCATATGGAATATTACATTGTGCGTGATGATAAGCTTGGAACGGAAATTAAAGATATTTTAATACAAAAATCAAAAGAGGGCGTAGTCGTTCGTTTTTTGTATGATGCGGTTGGAAGTTTTAAATTATCAAAATCGTATATTGAAGAATTAAACGATGCAGGAGTCGAAATGATTCCGTTCTTCCCTGTACGCTTTCCGATTTTAAACGATAAAATTAATTATCGAAATCATCGAAAAATCGTTATTATTGATGGAAATGAAGGCTTTGTAGGTGGATTAAATATTGGTGATGAATATTTAGGGAAGGATAAGTACTTCGGCTTTTGGCGAGACACACATTTATATTTGCGTGGTGAAGCTGTACAAAGTTTGCAGCTTATTTTCCTTCAAGATTGGTTTTATATGACTGGTGAGGCTGTGCTAGCCCCTGAATATTTACAAGCGAAAGCAGTTGAGGGGGAGCATTGGGGAGGCGTGCAGCTTGTTGCAGGTGGGCCTGATAATAAATGGGAAACGATTAAGCATTTATATTTTGCCATGATTGCTTCTGCTCGGAAATCCATTTGGATTGCAACGCCGTATTTTATTCCGGATGATGATATTTTATCCGCATTAAAGGTTGCTGCACTTGCTGGTATTGATGTTCGTTTATTAATGCCGAGTAAACCGGATAAGCGTACTGTCTTTTACGCATCGAGATCTTACTTCCCAGAGCTTTTAGATGCAGGTGTAAAGATATATGAATATGAAAAAGGTTTTCTTCATAGTAAAGTTGTCATCGTCGATTCTGATTTAGCTTCAATTGGGACAGCTAATATGGATATGAGAAGTTTTCATTTGAATTTTGAAGTAAATGCCTTTTTATATGATACAGATAGCATTCGAAAACTTGTTCAAGACTTTAAAGATGATTTAGAAGAATCAAGTGAAATTCATGTTGATCATTTTCATAAAAGACGTCTTCATAGACGAATTGTTGAATCAACATACCGCTTATTATCACCTTTATTATAAAAAGAGATGTCCGAAATTGGGACATCTCTTTTTTAAAAGGAATTTGTAACAAATTGTAGAATATAAGGAGCTGAAAGGGTGTGATTACGATATTTATCGCTAAAAGAGAAAACGGAGAGAAAATTCATTTACTCTATAATTGTAATGAAAAGCTTTTGCGCCGTATGCGTCAACAAGAACGATTCTTTTGTGTAGCTTGTGGAAAGGAAGTGCAAATGAAATTAGGGAAACAAAAAAGTTGGCATTTTGCTCATAAAAAAGTGAATTCATGTCTTGCCTTTTATGAAGCGGAATCAACGTATCATATGCACGGTAAAGAATTGTTATATAGATGGTTCAAGCGTCAAAACTTTCAGGTGGATATAGAGTACTACCTTCCAGAAATTAAGCAACGACCAGATGTTTTTGTAGAGAGGGCGGGCAGAAAAATTGCAATTGAATACCAATGTGCAAACCTCGCTATAGAGCAGCTGTACAAAAGAACATATTCGTATTGGCAAGCTGGTATACAGGTCATTTGGATCGTTGGTGGAAATCAATTGAAAAAGCAATCTGCATATTGGATGAAATTTTCCTCACTTATGGCTTTCTCCTTACAATCTTATCCTCAGCCACTTCTTATTTTCTTCTGTCCGAAACAAAAAACATTTATGAAATGTGTATTTGTCACTCCCTTTTCTACAAATGTCTTTTTCTCACATACTATATATTTACCAACTGATACGACTACTTTTGAAATGCTTTTTTCTCCCGTTCCTTTCGGGAAAGAAAGATTGGGTGAAGAGTGGAAGAAGAGAAAGAACTACTTCCGCAAAAATGCCCTGCCGATTTGGAATTATAATTATAAGTCATTATTACGCCTCTTATATCAATTTAAATGTACCCCAGCAAGCTTTCCTTCTGAAATTGGTGTTCCACTCCCTTCTGCATTTGCTTTACAAACAAACCCATTTATATGGCAAGCTTTTCTATATATGAAGTGTATAGGGAAGCTTGCAGTGGGAGAGTGTATTTCTCTTCAATACGTGTGTAGTTATGTAAAAAGGTATACGAAAAGGCGGATACTTCCGTACTTTTCAAAGCATATATGGAAAGTGGCAGTTACTGAATATATGACATTTTTATGCTATATAGGTGTTTTGCGTAAAGTGGGAACTTATACGTACCGGAAAATAAGGGATGTCATGATGTTAAAAACAGAGGAGGAGATTATAAAACATGATGAGATTTGCTTAATACATGCGCTATCTTTATTTGAGGCAAATTTTAACATGAGAGGAGGAAAAGGGGATATAATAAAGAATGATTGTGAAGGAATTACATAAGAAAAAAACGAATTGTACTTAAGTAGAGATATTTAAAGGAGGGCTTAAAGAATGTCTGAACAAAACAAAGCGAAAGCATTACCAGATCGCAACGAGATTGAAGAAGCAAGTACGTGGCGATTAGAAGATATTTTCCAAACGGATGCAGAATGGGAAAAAGAATTTCAAGCTATTAAAGAGCTATTGCCGAAGTTAACTGAATTTAAAGGGAAACTTAGTGACTCTGCGGACAATTTACTTGAGGCATTGCAATATGAAGATGAAATTTCAATGCGATTAGGTAAGTTATATACATATGCTCATATGCGTTACGATCAAGATACAACAAACTCTGTATATCAAGCATTAAATGATCGCGCAACAAATTTATATTCACAAGTATCTAGTAGCACAGCGTATATTGTTCCTGAAATTTTATCGATTTCAGAAGATACACTGCAAACATTCTTGAAGGAAAATAGAGATTTAAGTGTATATGAACATGCATTAGAAGAAATTACACGTCAACGCCCGCACGTATTATCAGAAGCTGAGGAAGCTTTATTAGCGGAAGCATCTGAAGTAATGAGTTCATCAAGCAATACATTCGGTATGTTGAATAACGCGGATTTAAAATTCCCATCTATTAAAGGGGAAGACGGAGAAGAAATAGAAATTACACATGGCCGTTACATTCAGTTTTTAGAAAGTGATGATCCTCGTGTTCGCAAAGATGCATTTAAAGCTGTATATGAAACGTACGGAAAATTTAAAAACACATTCGCAAGTACGTTAAGTGGAGCAGTAAAACGTAATAATTTCAATGCGCGTGTTCGTAAATATGATTCTGCTCGCCAAGCTGCATTGAGCAATAATAATATTCCGGAAGCAGTATACGATCAACTCGTTGAAACAGTAAATGACAACTTACATTTATTACACCGTTACATCGATATTCGTAAGCGTGCACTAGGACTTGATGAGCTTCATATGTATGATTTATATACACCACTTGTACCAGAAGTGAAAATGAATGTGAAATACGAAGAAGCGCAAGACCTTTTATTAAAATCTTTAAACGTACTTGGTGATGAATATGTTGATATTTTGAAAGAGGCATATGAAAATCGCTGGGTAGATGTGTATGAGAATAAAGGAAAACGAAGCGGGGCATATTCATCTGGTGCATATGGAACAAATCCGTATATTTTAATGAACTGGCATGATAATGTAAATAATTTATTTACACTTGCTCATGAGTTTGGTCATTCGGTGCATAGTTACTATACAAGAAAAACACAACCGCACGTATATGGTGATTATTCCATCTTCGTAGCAGAAGTGGCATCTACTTGTAATGAAGCGCTTCTAAATGATTATTTATTAAAAACGACAGAAGATAAGAAAGAGCGTCTATATTTATTAAATCATTATTTAGAAGGGTTCCGTGGTACTGTATTCCGTCAAACGATGTTTGCAGAGTTTGAACATATTATTCATAAGAAAGTACAAGAAGGACATGCTGTCACGCCAGACATGCTAACGGAAATTTACTACGATTTAAATAAGAAATATTTCGGTGACGCTTTAGTAATCGACGAAGAGATTGGTTTAGAATGGTCTCGTATTCCACACTTCTACTACAACTATTACGTATATCAATACGCAACAGGATTTAGTGCAGCGACAGCTCTATCTAAACAGATTTTAGAAGAAGGACAACCAGCAGTAGAACGTTATATTAACGAGTTCTTAAAAGCAGGAAGCTCTGATTATCCAATTGAAGTGCTGAAAAAAGCAGGAGTAGATATGGCATCTCCTGAACCAGTAAAAGAGGCACTACAAGTATTTGAAGAGAAATTAAATGAATTAGAAGCATTATTATTTGAAGAAAAGTAATGAAAAAAGACGAGGGATTGTATCCTCGTCTTTTTTGTTGAATAGATTTAATATCGATATTTGTTGAAGAGAAAGGTGGATTTTTTTGTTTTTTCTAACTGAAAGGATAGCTTTACGGCTGATTTTTGAAATTAAAACCCTTTGAATCGTTTTTTATAATTGAAATAAGAGAGTGTGATAACGATGATTCCGAATAAAAGAGGTAAGGCAATAATTTTAGGAAAAGCTTGTAGTAGAGAGAGGATGTACAAGAAAAAAGAAACGATGACAGCTAGAAAGAGAAGAGCAATATAAGATTTTTTCATAAATAAACCCCCTAAATGACCTTTTTTATAGCTTATTCAAAAATGAAAACGTTTAGAATGTGACAAAAGTGTGAAATTCGACAAAAGGGGTTGTCATCTGACGTCGAATCTTGTAATATAATAAGCGTGAACGAATTCACATACAAACATATACCCCTTTGTTTGAACGTGAAAATTTCTCCCATCCCCTTTAATATTTTTATAAGCCGTAAAGAAGAAGACCTGGTGTTTACACCAGGTCTTTTTCTTTTGCTATCCATTTCCAATAACGTTCGCATTTTACTTCTATCATTTGTACTTTTCGTTTCAGTTGTAATTTTTTTAGTTCGCGTTCAATTTCTTGTTGCGGACAGTCATAAATAAATGCTACTTCTTTTGAAGATATAAATTGTGTTGCTTCTAGTAGCACTTCTAAAGGTGGTAATGGTTCTGGCTCAATTTCACATTTTACAAGTTCTTTCAATAATTGTACGTATACATCGTAGGAATAATTTCCAGCGATTTTAATACCTTCTTCATCTGAGTTTGCATGAAAAAAGACGAGGGAAGGTATTTCTGTAATATGCATTTCATTCGTGAATTTCAAGTCACATTGGAAAGCTTTTTTTGCACTAGCAGAATGTAGATCTTTTTTAAATTCTTCTACATCAATATTGCTATCTCTCGCACATGCAAGTAATAGTTCGCAATCAGGGTTTGATACATTTTCAAGGAAAATGTATTCTTGGAGTTTTCGCAAAAACTTCGAACCTGCTTTTCGGCCTTGCAACTCCGCTGCCTTAATTGCCATCGAAACTAAATATGGTGTTGACGATGCTTCTTGCATATGTACTTTTCCATCACATGAAAAACCTTGTAAACTGGTTGTCTTTTCCCACACAAATCGAATATTAGCAGGTTTATTCCATTTGTGTGAGGAAGCGTTCGTTCCATCCACTTTCCCTGTTACGATATGACGAATAGAGAAGTATTTCCCGTATTCAAGCCATAGTTTAATAATAAAAGGCTCAATTTCCCAGCAATCTTTACAAAGTGGATCAATAAATAAATATGCTTCTACAGACTTATGCTCGCATGCGGAAGGAGATGGCATATTTATATGCTTTGCTTCCTGCTTATCCATTACACTTCACCTGTTTCGTTTGGAGTATTAACCATATGCTGAGCGGTTAATGCTAAACGTTCAAAAACAAACTCTCTTATATGACCATGCACTCCAGTATCATCCATTGCTTGCTCCATACATGATAGCCAAGCCTCTGCTCGTTTTGGGGTAATCTCAAACGGGAGATGGCGTGCTCTTAACATAGGATGACCATGTTCTTCAGTGTACAAATTAGGACCACCTAAATATTGGGTTAAAAATTGCTTCTGCTTCCTAGCGGTTTCTGTTAAATCTTCCGGGAAGATGGGAGATAAGTCAGGGTGTTTACTGACATAGGAATAAAATGTATCTACTAATATTGCAATGCATTGTTCACCGCCAATTGCTTCAAATGGTGTCATCGGTTGCTTGCTCATCCTTTATAAACTCCTTTTTCCATGAAATGTATATCTATTGTAGCAATGGAATGTTCGAGAGGGCAAATAAACAGCCTTCTCAAAGATTCTTTGCTTATTCTACGGGTGTAACCTTTTTTAGTGAGATGTATCCACTAGTGAAACATATTCACTAGTGGAATTTTCACTTTAGCGTGCTTTGTTTTGTTTGGCAAGGAAAAAGCGTTTTACTTTGTTATTTGTATGGCGAACAGGTATGTTATGTTGCGTTAATAAATCAATAAATGCAGCTTTTCCTGTTTCTTCATCTTGCACTTCAAATTCAATTTCATAATCATCGTGATTGTAATAGAAACTATGATCAAAGACAAGCGTTCCGCCTTTAAATAATGTTTCTGCTCTTTCTGTTGTTAAACTACCCATATATGTTAAAGCAGAAACAGGAATTTGTAATTTGTGTAATTGATCTACTACTGCTCCTTGAATGATTGTGTTTGTTTCCATCATCATTTTTGCTTCGTCTTCTGTTACGACTTGATGCGTTTCTAATAAACCGATTTCTGCAGGTTGTTTCAACGTTAACGTATAAGTTTCTCCTTTATGACGAATACGAAGTGCAGAGCCAGCTTCTTTTAACGAGAAGTCAGGTGTTTCAAAGTAGTGATTCACTTGTTTTGTAAATGCTTCAATAGAAAACGATTTACATAATGTATCGAATTCTTCTTTTGTAACGATATTTTTGAATTCAATTTCAATTTCTTGTGTCATTGTATAATCTCCTTTTGAAAAATAATTCTTTACACATTATCGCTTTTTCATAAATTTGGTTCAATGTTTTATTTGTTTGCGTCCATGTTATGATACAATAATACTGTTAAGTAAGACAGGAAGTTGAGATGGAGGAGTTAGAGCATGCAAAATAAAATCCAAGTTAAGAGCGTAGAAAAGAGAGAGAATGCTCTTATTTTTTGTGCGGAAAATAGTGAAATAGAGGTAAAGGAGTTAAGTGCGCGTAATCACGTACTTGTAGACTCAGACAATTTATCATTTTTATATATCTTAGAAAATGAATCATCTTTCATTTATGTAAGTATTCCGCACACATGCTGGGAAGCAATGCATGAAGCGATGAATAACGATGTGGTTATGTTCGTTCGCGTGAATGACATTGAAATGGAATTAGAAGGATTAAAAGAAGAAGTAGAATATTTAGTTGAAAATATTGAAGGTAATGCAAATTACGGAGAAGAACTAGTAACTGCTGTAGAAAAAGTATTTCTATAAGCAAATGGATTGATTTTGGTGGTGGTTGAAATGAATCGAAATTGGGAAGAATTTTTAGCACCTTACCACCAAGCGGTGGCAGAGCTGAAAGTGAAACTAAAAGGAATGCGTACTCAATTTGCAATGTTAACAGAGCATTCTCCAATTGAGTTTGTAACAGGAAGGGTAAAGTCGGTTGCAAGTATTATTGATAAAGCGGAGAAGAGAAATGTACCGCTAGACCGATTGAGAGAAGATATGCAGGATATTGCTGGGCTTAGAATGATGTGTCAATTTGTTGATGAGATTAAGCCTGTTGTAGAATATCTTCGAAAACGAAATGACTTTGAAATCGTGGAAGAACGTGATTATGTTACGCAAAAGAAAGATAGCGGTTATCGTTCTTATCATGTTGTCATTAGTTATCCTGTTCAAACGATTCAGGGTGAACAAAAAGTATTGGTAGAAATCCAAATACGCACGCTAGCAATGAACTTTTGGGCAACAATTGAGCATTCTTTAAATTATAAATATAGTGGACGTTTTCCTGAAGATATTAAAATAAGGTTGCAACGTGCAGCTGAAGCGGCGTTTTTATTAGATGAAGAAATGTCTTCTATTCGTCTTGAAATTCAAGAAGCGCAAAAGGCTTTTTCAAGAAAGCAAGAAACGAAAGATTCTGAATCATAAACTAAAGGGTGTTGGGCGATGAAATTTACAATTATGTCAAAGGGAGATCAATCATCAGATACACTGGCAAGCACGATGAAAGAGTACTTGCTAGATTTTGGATTTATAATGGATGAAAAGGAACCCGATATTGTAATTTCTGTTGGGGGAGATGGAACGCTTTTATATGCGTTTCATCGTTATTATAATCGATTGGATGAAACAGCATTTGTTGGTGTACATACAGGACATCTAGGTTTCTATGCAGATTGGTTACCGACAGAAGTAGAGAAATTAGTAATTGCAATTGCGAAAACACCATTCCAAGTGGTGGAATATCCGCTTTTAGAAGTTATTATTCGCTATGTGAATGGAAGTAAAGAGTCACAGTATTTAGCGATGAATGAGGCGACTGTAAAAAGTGCAGAAGGTACATTAGTAACAGAAGTAGAAATACGCGGAGAATATTTTGAAACATTCCGCGGAGACGGCCTTTGTATCTCTACTCCTTCAGGAAGTACCGCGTATAATAAAGCGCTTGGCGGAGCGATTATTCACCCATCTATTGAAGCGATACAAATTGCAGAAATGGCGTCCATTAACAATCGTGTATTTCGTACTGTAGGATCTCCACTCGTATTGCCGAAGCATCATACATGTGTGTTAAAGCCAGCTGCAGGAATGAACTTACAAATTACAGTGGATCATTTAACGATGGTTCATCAAGATGTGAAATCAATCCAGTATCGCGTCGCAAACGAGAAAGTACGATTTGTTCGTTTCCGTCCATTCCCGTTCTGGAAACGAGTTCGTGACTCGTTTGTTGCAGATAAATAGAAAGGGTTATATATTTGAACAGATTTACATTGAAATGGGATATAGGTCCGGCTGAAGAGGGAACTTTAGTTAGGGAATTTTTGAAAACGAAATGTATTTCTAAAGCCGCTTTAACGGATATAAAGTTTCACGGCGGGGCAATTGAAGTAAATGGTCAACATGCGAGTGTTCGTCATCAGTTGCGTGCTGATGAAGAATTACGTGTCTTTTTTCCAGTTGAGGAAAGAAGTGAAGGGATGATGGCAGAAGATATCCCTTTAAGCATTGTATATGAAGATGACGCGGTTCTTATCATTAATAAAGAGGCGAACATGTCAACGATTCCGTCTAGAGAACATCCGACAAGGAGTGTTGCCAATGCGCTTTTATCTCATTATGATAAGCAGCACCTTGCAAGTACAGTGCACATCGTAACACGTTTAGATCGTGATACTTCGGGGCTTATGCTTATTGCAAAAAATCGTTTCGTGCATCATCTTTTATCGAAGCAGCATCAACAAAAAGCTGTGAAACGAACGTATGAAGCAATTGTTCACGGAAAGATTGTAGAACGAGAAGGAATGATTGATGCACCAATTGGTCGAAAATCTGATAGCATTATTGAGCGAACGGTTTGTGAGGATGGACAAAGGGCAGTTACTCATTTTAAGGTAATTGATAGTACATATCATAAGACACATGTAGCGCTTGAGCTTGAGACAGGAAGAACGCATCAAATTCGTGTGCATATGGCTCATATAGGACATCCGTTACTTGGTGATAGCTTATATGGAGGGAGAAGGGATGAAATGAAACGGCAAGCACTTCATAGTAAATCTTTGACGTTTTATCATCCTATTTTAGAGAAAGAGATGTCTTTCACTATAAAGCTTCCAAGCGATATGCAAGAAGTGTTGCGGCATACTTAAAAAGGGGACAAAATTCTTATATTATAAAGAATTTTGGTCCCTTTTTTCTTAGCGGAATAATATTAAAATTTGGTTTTCACCCGTACGCTTTATAACGAAAAATCCACTTTCGGCTTTTGTAGCAATGCCATTGTCATTTGGACGACAATATCCATGTGCTTCGCAAGTGCCGTCATCACGTACTAACATTTGTCCAATTAATCCGACAGGAAGCCACTCGGCGCGATCTTTTCTTGCTACATATTTGCAAGTTGGATCCCATTCTGTATTTAAAAGAGGTTGTATTTCTTCGGCTTCCGTCCATACATATTGGCGTTTTCCAAAGTTATCTGTTTTATAACGTTTTTGCCAACTTAAAGCCCCGCTATTTCCTATAAGGGCAGGGGTTGCACTAGATATTCCTAAAATGAACGAATCGCGTGAAGTAGCTATCCGAATTTTTTCTTCGTTACTAAATGTAACGAAATAACCGACATCAATAGGTTTATAACCTTCGGTTTCAAACATTTGTGCAAAATCCGTTCCGCTTGCATTGTAAGACGCGCCCTCAATGTACATTTCTCCATTATGAGCAAGCCATTTAGCCCCGATATTATGGTCGGTGTCGCTTACACCATTTGCAATAAACCAAGAATAAGCTTCTTCTGCAGTGCCGAAGCGCCCCATAATATGGCTACCTGCAAAATGAGCTGTTGATGTATGATGACCTTCCGCATGAGAAGAGGATCCGTTAGCGATAGTTGCGTTTCCTTCTGCGTGTGCTGCTTCGCCTAAAGCAATTGTCTGTTTACCCTCCGCATGAGAATAAGCCCCGCCTGCTGTCGTTTCACTTCCCTCACTATGCGAACTATGTCCAGTTGCTTTTGAGTTTGATCCTTCTGCATGAGAGAAAGAACCTTTTGCGTGTGTTAATAAGCCTTCCGCATGTGCTGCCATGCCCTCCGCATGAGAGTGAAGCCCCTCTGCATATGCATATCGGCCGCCCCTTTTAACTTTTGTATTTTCAGATGTAGGTGTCTCAATTATGAGGGGTTTTTCAGGTTGTATATCATTCGATGAAGCCAATGCCTCTTTTATTTTTTTTACTTTGTTTATAATAGCAGCTGGAATTTCTGGTTCCACTTTTTTATTTATTGCTACAGAAATATTTTCTTCCGTCTTTTCTTCTGCTTGATTAGAATGTATTACCTGTTCATCTTGATTTGAAAGCTGTTTATTTTTTTGTTGCATCTTTATTTTTCTGCGATTGATTATGCGGCTCATCACAGCATTTTCTAAAGAGACATATGTTGGTTTTACTTTGCTTTTTTTTGATGACTCTTGTTCTTCCAGTTCTTCTATCGCTGCAGCCCGAATACTACACCAGTTGTTAATTCCGTACATGGGCAGATATAAAGGGGGAAATTTTCTTTTTTGTTTAGAAGATTTTTTCTTCATTCTGTCACCTCCTGCGACATTATATGTAGTGTAATTAAAAAAAGATGCACTTTATTGCATCTTTTTTTAATTACTTTACCTAGTTTTATATGAGATCTGCCTAAATAATGCTAAGTAAGGTAGTTATGAAATTGGACGGAATTTCTCAGCGACAAAAGGTAAAGAAGAAGGGACAGAGATAGTCTCCATTTCAGGATAACGTAATCCGGTTAATTTGCCACCAAATACAGCACCAGTATCAATATTGACTGTCTGATTGACGAATCGAGGTTCTGCTACTGGTGTATGTCCATATACAATCCAAGCTTGCCCCTTGTATTCTTGCGCCCAATCGCGACGGACAGGTGAGCCATCGGCATGCTTTTCTCCTGTAATATCGCCATATAATACAAAGGTTTGTACTTTTTTATCTCGTCTTCCTATATAATCTTGCCGAATCCCAGCGTGACATACGATTACTCTTTTTTCATCTAGTATGTGGTAGAGCGGTGATTGTTCATAAAGAGTGATAAACTTTTCTTTTATAATGTTTTGCTTATTAGGAGGAAGTGCCTCATATTCAGCAACAGTTGTTTCAAGTCCGTGAGCGACTGTTACATTACGCCCAAGGAAAAATCGATATAGTTTATTACAGTGATTTCCAGGAGCGTAATAAGCTTCTTTTTTATGTATGACAAGTTCCCATACAATTTCAATCATACGTAATGAATGAGGACCACGGTCTGTAATATCGCCAACGAATGCAAGTTTACGTTGGTCAGGGTGAACCGGTAGACCGCTACTCCAGTTATATCCTAGCTTCTCTGTTAAATTTTGAAACTCTTGGAAGCATCCATGAATATCTCCTATAATGTCATATTTCATATTTAAACCTCCATCGTATTTTTCATTAGTATATCTAAAAAAGGATAGAGATAAAAATATAGCGTTTTTGTGTTGTTCATTTAAACATAAAGATTTTCGTTCTTGAGCGAACATTTAAAATGAATCCAATCGCAATCATGTATGTAAGCAGTGAACTTCCTCCGTAGCTCATAAGAGGTAATGTTATCCCTGTAATGGGAAGTAATCCGATTGTCATCCCGATATTTTGGAATACTTGGAAAGTAAACATTCCGATTGTACCAGCGCAAATGTAACTACCGAAAGGGTCATTACTTTCTAAAGCAATATGAATCATTCGAAAAATGAGTAAGAAAAAAAGAGAAATAATGACACTTGCGCCTAGAAATCCAAATTGTTCAGCGACATTAGTGAAAATAAAATCTGTATGTGGTTCTGGAAAATATACTTGTCCATTTTCCCACCCTTTTCCTTGCATTTCTCCGGATCCAGTCGCTAAGAATGCTTGTCTTAATTGATAGCCTTGTGCATCATATTTGTAAGGTGCTAACCATCCGTAGAAGCGATTTAATTGATATTCTTTTAAAATGTGTGCTTTAAAGAAATCTGTGTGAGTAAAAAAAATATATATTAATGTAGTTCCAGCAACGAAAGTAGCTGAAACTAATCCGAAAATAAAACGCCATCGTATGCCAGAAACTAGTATCATTGCTGCAAGCATCGCTGAAATGACCATTGTATTTCCTAAATCTGGTTCCTTTGCGATGAGTAGTAGTGGTGGCAAACTTGTTGCAAATATTTTTCCAAGTAGTAAAAAATCGTCATGTATTGTTTGGGAAAAATATTTCTCATTATGGTTTGCTATAATTCGTCCAATGACGATAATTAAAAATAATTTCATAATTTCAGAAGGCTGAAAATTTCCGATGCCTGGGAGCCTGTACCAAGCGGTAGCGCCTTTAATTGTAACGGCACCTGGTACTTGAAGTTCTAGTCCAATAAGTAGTACCATTGCAAAGCTGTACAAATACCAAGCAATTTTTTGATAACGATCGAAGTCGAGAATCATAATAACACCAATGGCTATAAATCCAATGAAATACCATTGGATTTGCTTTAGTACAAAATTGACGTTTTGTAAAAATGGCGGTAAAGAGGCTTGCGCACTTGCAATAGCACAACAACTAACAATCCCAATGGCAAATAAAATAAATAGTAATACGTAGTCTATTTGATATTGAGAATTTGGATCTTTCAATGTAGGTATTCCTTTCTACTGCTCTTTATAGTAATGGATTTTATCCCGCATTAATGGGCAGTAAGACCCCTACCTCAAAATTCAGCGAAAGCGAAGAAGTTAGGTGGGGGATCAACTGCCCGTAAAAGCCCGATTGGTGAGAGCTGATTAAAGTTTCACTTTATAGTATGAGAAAGAATGTATGAACTATACGAATGATTCACATATAGTCCATACACTTTTAATTTTGCAGAGTAGTTTAATTGTTTAACTCTTTAATAATTATATCCAAACAATGGGAAAGACGTACATGTGCGTCAGGAAAAATATCTAGTTGATGAAGATAGTATTTTAAGGAACTTTTACACCATTGGTAAGCACTAAGTAGAGCTGCTCTATAGTCTGTAGTATTTTGTAAAAAGCCATATTCTTTTGCTGTTATAACGAGGTGTGTGAAATCTTCACAACCTTGAAGGAGCTTATTGTGTATTTGTTGTCCAGCATGGTAGCGAAATTGACTTAAAGGCTCAGAAATGTATATTGCATTTCCTTTAGAAAGTAAAGAAATCCATGAGGCCATATCAACACTACAAGAATATTGTCGCTCTTTAAGGGTGCCAAAAGGTTCAGTGAGCAATTCCTTTCGGAACAAGGTAGTTGTAGGCTCACCGATAATGTTGTGTCCACCCTTTAACATCCAATTACCTAAAAATATCCCGTTTAATGGGGTGTCTTCACTATATAACCTTTGTGTTGGATGGGAATCACCTATTAGATTTCCATGATCATCAATGCGTACTCGATAAGAAGTAACAAGAGCAAGATTTTTATTGGGATCTTGCTCAAAATAGGTCATCATTTTTTGTATTTTATGCTTATAAAACACGTCATCGTCCATTAAAAAATTTATATACTCACCATTTGATTTTTCTATGAGCATAAGGTCATTGTGAAATTGTCCTAGAGTAGGGATATTTCGAATGTATGTTATATTTTTATAATTTGGTAAGTATTGTTCGCGTATTAAAGTTGCTGTTTCATCATTTGTACTATCATCTCCGATGATGATTTCAATATTAGAATAAGTTTGTGCCAATGCACTTTCTAGAGCAATTTTGAAATAATGAGGCCGATTATAAGTGGGAATAAGGATGGAAACGAGAGGTGGATTTTTTTCATTCATCATACATAACTTCCTTTCAGAAGCTTTTTTTTGTAAGAACAATATCTTGGTAACTTGTATATTCATGTCTGCCGCACCATAAACCGTAATGCGGCTTATTGATTATTTCTAGGCCGTACTTATTCAATAGATTGCAAATATCTGTCTCAGGATAAGCAACTGCGAAATTCGGAATATCTTTATTTACAACGTAGCAATTTTCGATTCGATGATAAAAACCTAATGTACTTTGTCCTGCATTTAAATAATAGGACGATTCAGGATTTATAAGAAAGAATGTAATGAAACATCTCCCGTCTTTTTTTAATACACGTACAATTTCAGATACGTAATGTTCTAATTCTTTTGGGAGAAGATGCGTAAATACAGAAGTTAAAAAAATAAAATCGAATGTCCCGTCTTCATAGGGGAAACGATATTGAGAGGCATCTTCTTTTCCTTCTGGATTATAGAATTGATTGTATATGTCAACATGTTCAAAGTGAAAATTATTACGCATAGTTGAAATGTTATTTTGACACCAAGTAATTCCATCTTTAAACAAATCAAATCCATAATACGCTCCATCATCATTTAAGTAATTCAATAATGGTACAGCCATTCGACCGACGCCGCAGCCTACATCTAATACTTTTTCATTTGGTTTTAAAGCGCCAATTTGAATAAAATGCTTTAGGAACTCTTTTCCAACTTTTTTGAAGTCGCCACCTACATATTGGACGAGTTCAGGAGGGGGGAGTAAAGTCATTTCTTTGTTAAGTTCACTCATGAGTATACCCCTTTCTTGTATGAGAAGATGCAGTAAATCTATTAATAAAATTTTCAATTTGTATTGAGAGAACACAGGAAAACAATTGTTATATGTAAGGAGATTCCGAAAAAGAATACTTAATTGGATTAGAAGTGAGAGAAGGATGAGTGAAAATGAAATCTCCTATAGATTAAATCTTTTTTATTCTTTTCTCCAATAAACGCCAAATACATCAATTTTAGTAATAGGGGCTTTTAAATTTCGTTGGTTTCTAAAGTCTGTCACAGCCTCAGCGCATGGCGGTAGCCCGTAGTCATCGATAATTATATAGCCACCTTTAGAAACTTTATCATATAAGTTCACGAGACCATCCATTGTGGATTCGTACATATCACCATCAAGCCGTGCAATTGCTATTTTTTCAATTGGTGCTGTTGGTAAAGTATCTTTAAACCAGCCTTTTAAAAATTTCACTTGATCATTTAGTAAATCATATTTTTTGAAATTCTCTTGTACTTGTTCTAAAGAGACGCGTAAATAATCGAATGTGTGCAAATAATCACCGTAATCTTTTGGATATTGTTCTAGATTCGGTGCTGGCAAACCTTCAAATGAATCAGCGACCCACACATTACGATTCGTAATGTTGTTTGCTTGTAAAAAACCATTCATAAAAATGCACGATCCTCCGCGCCATACACCTGTTTCAATAAAATCTCCCTCTATATTTTCACGAACAACGGTTTCCATTGCCTCTTGTAATTGGTTCATACGTTCTCGACCGATCATGCTATGTGCTGCTCTTGGCCAATCCATTCCATCATGGCGTTCACTTTTTGAAACATTTGGTTTTACAATTTTTAAGTTATGGTTTTCAGCATATTGCTTAATGAATAAAGGGAGGGGGACTGTAACTGGCTCGAATTCTAGTTCTTTTGAAATATGTAGAGATGCGGGTAAGTATGCCTCATATTCTAACCATATTTCAAATAAAATGGTCTTCTTTAGCAATTCGAGATAAAGCTGAACAGCAGATTTACTTTCCATATTTGTGCCTCCTGCAAAATGTCATACAACAATATGATTATGTAGATAGCGAATGTTTCATGATTGAATTTGAAATTGAAAAAGCAGTAAAACTGATATCAGTTTTACTGCTAAGTAAAAAATTAAGCGATTTTTTCAATAATAATAGATGCATTTGTACCAACAGCTAATGATAGCCCAAGCCCTGTAACGATTACTTCAATTAATGATGGAGTTGTCGTAATTTGCGTAATTGCTTGAACAACGATAGGTGCTCCAACTGAGATTAAAGTGGCCCCAGTACCTGGAACAGATACCCCATTTACTTGGATTGTAAGTCCTCCTAATAGACTTACTGCTGCAGTGTATACGATAACGGTAATTTTATAGAATCCAGTTTGACTAATTACGAAAGTATCAGGATCTAATTGAGAAATTGCTGTACCAAACTGAGATCCAACAGTATTAAATGGTACTGGAGCATTAAGTCCAATATCCAAAGAAATCCCAGCGGAGTTAAATGCATACAATCCTGCTGGAAGCCCTAGTCCAGATGGTCCAGTCGGTCCAGTCGGTCCAGTAGCCCCAGTCGGCCCCGTAGGTCCAGTACCCCCAGTGTCACCAGTCGGCCCTGTAGGTCCAGTAGCCCCAGTGTCACCAGTCGGCCCCGTAGGTCCAGTAGTCCCAGTGCCACCAGTCGGCCCCGTAGGTCCAGTACCCCCAGTGTCACCAGTCGGCCCCGTAGGTCCAGTAGTCCCAGTGCCACCAGTCGGCCCCGTAGGTCCAGTAGTCCCAGTGCCACCAGTCGGCCCTGTAGGTCCTGTAGGTCCTGTAGGTCCAGTTGGCCCAGTCGGTCCAGTTGGCCCGGTAGGTACAGTCGGCCCCGTAGGTCCCGTCGGTCCAGTCGGCCCGGTCGGCCCAGTCGGAAGGGTAAACGGTGGTATCGGTGGTAATGTAGGTCCTACAAGATTAGGGTCAAATGCACTAGCTGATAAAGATTCATCGGGATTTAATCCATTTGAATAATTATTATTTGACATAAATTCACCTCCATAAAGCGTTCATTATATAGTAGATGCAAAACCGAAAGAAAATGACACGGACATTTGAATTATTGAAAAGAAATCTTAAACTACTTGAACAATTTAAAAAAATGGAAAGTTTAGTATATGTATAACATATGATTGATTTGGAAGAGGGTGATTATGTTGAACAAGCAAGGAATTACAATTAGTTTATGTATGATTGTTCGAGATGAGGAGGAGACAATAGCCCGTTGTTTAGAAACAGTTGAAAAAATTGTGGATGAAATTATAGTAGTTGATACAGGTTCCGTCGATCGAACGAAAGAAATCGTAGAGAAATACACTTCTAACATATATGATTTCCAGTGGATTGATGATTTTGCAGCAGCAAGAAATTTTTCTTTTTCAAAAGCGACGCAAGAGTATATATTGTGGCTAGATGCAGATGATGTCTTATTAGAAGATGCTCAAGAAGCATTGAAACTTTTAAAAAGAGAATTAGATCCTAAAATTGATGCTGTTTCGATGCCTTATCATCTTGCAATGGATTCTAACGGGAAACCTTTATATTGTACAAAAAGAAATCGACTTGTAAAGCGTGAAAAACAATTTCAATGGTTTGGAAAGGTTCATGAGTATTTAGCTATTTCTGGTGAGGTTTTTAGTAGTAATGTTGCTATTACACATAAAAAAGAAAAAAAAGTAACAAATCGTAATTTGAAAATTTTTCAAAATACTGTAGCGGCAGGTGAAGAATTAAGTCCGAGAGATTTATTTTATTACGCAAATGAATCTACGGATAACCAAAAATATGATGATGCAGTTCTTCTATATGAAACATTTCTTAATCAAGACGAAGGATGGTATGAAGAGAAAATTTATGCATGTGGTAAGTTAGGAGATTGCTATGCAAAGCTAGGAATGTGGGAGAAGGCAATCGAATCTTGTGTGAAGTCGTTTCGGTATGACGTCCCTAGAGGAGAGAATTGTACAAGAATAGGATATATATATATGGAACAAGAAAAATATAATGAAGCGATATTTTGGTTTAAACTTGCTACGGAAGTACCAATGGCAACGGAAAGTCCTTTCCATAGTCCAGCTAGCTACACATGGCTACCCTATTTACAAATGTGTATTTGTTATAGCAGGTTAGGGGAGCAGGATAAAGCGTATTATTACAATGAATTAGCAGCTTCTTATGTTCCGAATAATGCTGCAATTGAATATAACCGTAAATATTTTCGGGGAGTTTTTGATAAACCATATAAAGTGTAATAGGTTTCGTTTTTTAGAAATGATTTATCGCTATTCTAACTCTAATAGATTGGTTATATATTAGAGTATCAGTAACGTAACCAATATAAATAAAAGATTTTATACTGCTATTTGCGGGCTAATAATCATTGGGGGATGAACAAAATCTGCACTTTATAGAATTCATATGAGATTTATATTTCTAATTCAATTTGCATAAGGAGTGTGTGAAATGAATCGCGAAAAAAGTTCTTTATATGAAGAAAAATCCGAGCATTATTATAATGCAGCGAATCCGAATTTATTAAAGCATATAAAAAAGGAATGGAAAGAAGTTCTTGATATTGGTTGCTCGAGCGGTGCATTGGGAGCAGCTATTAAAGAAAACGGTACACGTGTATCAGGAATAGAGGCATTTCCAGAGGCGGCAGAAAAAGCGAAGGAAAGACTAGATCATGTTATTTTAGGGGATATAGAAAAAATAGATCTTCCTTATGAGGAGGGGCAATTTGATTGCGTCCTATTTGGGGATGTATTAGAGCATTTATTTGATCCGTGGGCTGTGATTGAAAAGGTTAAGCCATATATAAAGCAAAATGGTGTGATTTTAGCAAGTATACCAAACGTTGCTCATATTTCAGTATTAGCTCCCTTACTTGCTGGAAATTGGACGTATACAGAATATGGTTTATTAGATAAAACACATATTCGTTTCTTTACATTCAATGAAATGCTAAGAATGTTTTTAAAAGCAGGATATTCAATTAGTAAAGTAGATCGTGTATATGTTGATCATAAAATGTATGAGTCGCTTATTGAGGAGTTATATGGAATTTGTAAAAAATATCGTCTTGGAAGTGGCTTCATGGCTGAGACAGTTGTATTTCAGTATATTATTGAAGCTGAAAAATCACAATTATGAGTGCTGCAGACAAAACAATATTATTTGTTACATGCATAAATGATCGGAAATTGTATGCAAACTGCGTGCGACATATATTGCAATTGTTAGTACCGCCAGGGTATATTGTCCAATTTATGCCGATTCGAAATGCGAAAAGTATGACGAGTGGATACAATCAAGCCATTTCGCATCCAGCGAAGTATAAAGTGTATTTACATCAAGATGTTTTTATTATAAATAGGGCTTTTTTATACGGATTACTTCAATTATTTGAGGAACATGAAAACCTTGGGATGATTGGGATGGTTGGAGCGCAATATGTTCCTCCGACTGGCGTATGGAACGAAGGGCGTGGAATTGTAGGAAAAGTCATTGGTTATATGAATGATTTGTTTTATATGGCAAGTTTAGAACAACCGTATCATGAATCAAAAACATTTATTCCTGTAGAATGTATTGATGGTTTATTAATGGCGACACAATATGATGTTCCGTGGCGAGAAGACTTATTTGACGGATTTGATTTTTATGATGTATCCCAATCATTTGAATTTAAAAAAGCAGGATATACAGTCGGTGTACCTGTACAGCGCGATGCTTGGTGTATCCATTATCATTTTGATGTGAATATGACGAACTATGAAAAGTATCGGAAAATATTTGTGGAACACTATATGTCAGATGTAAATAAGGAAGAATAAAAGGGGGGACAAAAATGAAAGATCATACAATATTAGTCGTTGTTTGTGTAAATAATGAGGAGCTTTTCAAACAATGTGAGAGCCAAATAAGAAACATTTTTGTTCCCTCTGGTTATGTCGTGCAAATTTTTCCGATACGAGATGCGCAAAGTATGGCAAGTGCATACAACCGAGCCCTTTCATATCCAGCGAAATACAAAGTGTATATACATCAAGATACATATCTTATTAATCGAGACATGTTTTCTACACTTATATCTCTTTTTAAAGAAAATGAAAAGCTTGGTTTAATAGGAGTCGCTGGGGCTCAGTTTTTACCGAATAACGGGATATGGTGGGAAGGAAAAAATTTAGTAGGGAAAGTGATTGAGTATAGAAGACGGAATTATCAATTATTAAATTTAGATCAGGTTTTTTATGGTAATCAACCATTTTTGTCAGTTCAGGCAATTGATGGTTTATTCATGGCAACGCAGTATGATATTCCGTGGCGAGAAGATTTGTTTCAAGGGTTTCACTTTTATGATGTGTCACAGTCTTTAGAGTTTCAAAGGGCTGGTTATTTAATTGGTATCCCAAATCAAGCAAATTTATGGTGTATTCATTACAACGGGGATGAGTTTGATGCGGATACATATGAGAAGTACCGGAAAGTGTTTGTAGAACATTACAAAGATATATTATCTCCATCATAAAGGAGAGATGAAAAGTGAAAGGAATTATTTTAGCAGGTGGTACTGGATCGAGATTATATCCAATAACGAAAGTAACGAATAAACATTTACTTCCTGTTGGTCGGTATCCGATGATTTATCATGCGGTATATAAGCTAAAACAATGCGATATTACAGATATTATGATTATTACGGGTAAAGAGCATATGGGGGATGTTGTTAGCTTTTTAGGGAGTGGTCATGAATTTGGAGTGTCCTTTACGTATCGTGTGCAAGATAAAGCGGGCGGGATCGCACAGGCGTTAGGGCTTTGTGAAGATTTCGTCGGGAATGATCGTATGGTAGTTATATTAGGGGATAATATTTTTTCAGATGATATTCTTCCGTATGTTGAAGAGTTTGCAAATCAAAAAGAAGGTGCGAAAGTGCTATTGCAATCTGTAGAAGATCCCGAAAGATTTGGCGTAGCACATATTCAAAACCGAAAAATAGTTGAAATTGAAGAAAAGCCGAAAGAGCCGAAAAGTTCTTATGCGGTTACGGGAATTTATTTGTATGATTCGAAAGTCTTTTCTTATATTAAAGAATTAAAACCTTCTGCACGGGGAGAACTTGAAATTACAGATATAAATAATTGGTATTTAAAACGAGGGGTACTTACTTATAATGAAATGAGCGGCTGGTGGACTGATGCGGGAACTCATGCTTCGCTTCAAAAGGCGAATACGTTAGCGCGTGATATTAATTTTGGGAAACAGTTTAACGGAGAATAGGTGAGAATATGAAAGTTGTAGAAACAAATTTTACCGATGCAAAATTGTTAGAACCGAGGTTGTTTGGAGACGAGCGTGGCTTTTTTTCAGAGAGTTATAATAAGCAGGTGCTAGAAACATTAGGGATAACGTATTCATTTGTACAGGATAACGTATCTTATTCGGCTAAGGCAGGAACGATTCGGGGACTACACTTTCAAAAAAAACCGAAAGCACAAACGAAACTCATTCAAGTTATGCAAGGGGCAATTTATGATGTTATCGTTGATTTACGAAAAAAATCACCAACATTTAAACAATGGAAAGGATATATTTTAAGTGCAGATAACCATCGGCAATTACTAGTGCCAAAAGGGTTTGCGCATGGATTTTGCACGCTTGTTCCGCATACTATCGTTATGTACAAAGTAGATGAATATTATAGCGCAGAGCATGACTCAGGATTACTTTGGGAAGATAAAGATTTAGCAATTCCTTGGCCAGTAACCGATCCTATATTGTCCGATAAGGATCAGATATTACCATTATTAGAGGAATATGAAGATAGTTTTTAAGTAGGAGCGTTGTTTATGAATATATTAGTGACAGGTGGGGCTGGATTTATTGGAAGTAATTTCGTTCATTACATGCTACAAAGTTATGAAACATATAAAATTATTAATTACGATGCATTAACATATAGTGGGAATTTAAATAACGTAAAATCTCTTCAGGATTACCCGAATTACTCTTTTGTAAAAGGAGAAATTCAAAATGGAGAGCTATTAGAACACGTTATAAAAGAGCGAGACGTACAAGTGATTGTAAATTTTGCAGCTGAATCACATGTGGACCGTAGTATTGAAAATCCGATTCCTTTTTATGATACAAATGTAATTGGAACGGTCACTTTATTAGAACTAGTTAAAAAATATTCGCATATAAAACTTGTGCAAGTGTCAACGGATGAAGTGTATGGCTCTTTAGGAAAAACAGGGAAGTTTACAGAGAAAACACCGTTAGCTCCAAATAGTCCATATTCTTCAAGTAAGGCGAGCGCGGACATGATAGCTCTATCTTACTATAAAACATATCAATTACCGGTTATAGTAACGCGTTGTTCTAACAATTATGGACCGTACCAGTATCCTGAAAAATTAATTCCATTAATGGTTACGAATGCACTAGAAGGAAAAAAACTACCGCTATATGGTGATGGTTTAAATGTAAGAGATTGGTTACATGTAACGGATCATTGCAGTGCGATTGATGTTGTTCTGCATAAGGGACGTGTAGGAGAAGTATATAATATAGGTGGAAATAATGAAAAAACAAATGTAGAAGTTGTGGAACAAATTATTACTCTTTTAGGAAAAACAAAAAAAGACATTGAATATGTTACAGATCGTTTAGGGCACGATCGTCGTTATGCGATTGATGCAGAGAAAATGAAGAATGAATTTGATTGGGAACCGAAATATACGTTTGAACAAGGATTACAAGAGACGGTGAAATGGTATGAAAAGAATAAGGAATGGTGGAAACCACTAAAAGATTAGTAAGGGGCATGTTAAATGAAAGAGAGGGTTATCATAACAGGAGCAAACGGTCAATTAGGAAAGCAACTATTTGAAGAGTTAGACTCTGAAGAATATGATATATATCCATTTGATAAAAAATTATTAGATGTGACAAATATATCCCGAATACAACAAGTGGTACAAGAAATAAAACCACATATAATTATTCATTGTGCTGCCTATACGAAAGTAGATCATGCGGAGAAAGAACAGGATCTTGCATATAGAATAAATGCAATCGGAGCTCGAAATGTAGCGGTTGCTTCACAATTAGTAGGGGCGAAGCTAGTTTATATTAGTACTGATTATGTATTTCAAGGCGCCAGACCAGATGGATACGACGAATTTCATAGTCCAGCGCCGATAAATATATATGGGGCCTCTAAGTATGCGGGGGAGCAGTTCGTCAAAGAGTTACATAATAAATATTTTATCGTTCGCACATCGTGGCTATATGGTAAATATGGGAATAATTTTGTGAAAACGATGATGCGATTAGGAAAAGAAAGAGATGAAATATCTGTTGTAGCGGATCAAGTTGGCTCTCCTACGTATGTGGCGGATTTGAATATGGTTATTAATAAGCTCATTCATACTTCTTTATACGGTACATACCACGTATCAAACAGAGGCTCATGCTCTTGGTTTGAATTTGCACAAAAGATATTTTCATACGCCAATATGAAAGTGAATGTATTACCTGTTTCAACGGAAGAATTCGGGGCTGCAGCTGCGAGGCCCAAATATTCTATCTTTCAACATAACATGCTACGATTAAATGGTTTTTCACAAATGCCGTCTTGGGAAGAAGGATTAGAGCGGTTTTTTATAGAAACCAAAAGTCATTAACAAATTTCTGTTAATGACTTTTTTGTTTGCCTTTAAGCGGTTTTATGGTACTATAATTATAGTATCAGGTACTAATAACAAGTATAAGTATTTCTGGGAGGATATATCATGGAACTATTACAAGGGAAAACATTTGTTGTTATGGGCGTTGCGAACCAAAGAAGTATTGCATGGGGAATAGCTCGCTCTTTGCATAATGCAGGTGCAAAATTAATATTCACATATGCAGGAGAACGTTTAGAAAGAAACGTTCGTGAATTAGCGGACACATTAGAAGGACAAGAATCACTTGTATTACCTTGTGATGTAACGAATGATGAGGAACTTACAGCTTGCTTTGAAACAATTAAACAAGAAGTAGGTACTATTCACGGTGTAGCACATTGTATTGCTTTTGCAAATCGCGATGACTTAAAAGGTGAATTTGTAGATACTTCTCGCGATGGATTTTTACTTGCACAAAATATTAGCGCATTCTCTTTAACAGCTGTAGCAAGAGAAGCGAAGAAAGTAATGACAGAAGGCGGAAATATTTTAACATTAACATACCTTGGCGGCGAGCGCGTTGTGAAAAATTATAACGTTATGGGTGTTGCGAAAGCTTCATTAGAAGCGAGCGTGAAATATTTAGCGAACGATTTAGGTCAACACGGTATTCGTGTTAACGCTATTTCTGCAGGACCAATTCGTACGTTATCTGCAAAAGGTGTAGGCGATTTCAACTCAATCTTAAGAGAAATTGAGGAGCGCGCACCACTTCGTCGTACAACAACGCAAGAAGAAGTTGGCGATACAGCAGTATTCCTATTCAGTGATTTAGCACGCGGTGTAACAGGAGAAAACATTCATGTTGATTCAGGGTATCATATCCTAGGATAAATATAATATTAATTTTTAAAGGACAATCTCTAAATGCTGAGATTGTCCTTTTTATTTGTTCTTAGAAAGAACGATTTTTAACGAAAGTTCTTACCACGTGATGAATATAACTATAATAGTACACGATTTATTTAGCTACGTATGGAAGTGGGAGGGACGAGTGTGAAGAATAAAAATAAAAGTTCAACAGTTGGAAAACCGTTGTTATATATCACGCAAGTAAGTTTAGAACTTGCTGCACCGAAAATAAAAAGGATTATCCTGACAAACTTTGAAAATGAAGATCAAAAAGAGAAAAGTAATAGACAAGAAAATATTGTAAGAAGTGCTGTGGAAGAGGTAATAGAACAAGAACAACAAGAAGAGCAGCAAGTGGAAGAAAAAATAGAAGAAGAAAAAGAAGAACACATAGAACAAGAAGAGCAAGAACCAGAACCAGAACCAGTAAGAACTGTCCCGTATAATAAATCATTTAAGGATATGAATAATGATGAAAAAATTCATTTTTTACTAAACCGCCCTCATTACATTCCGAAAGTAAGATGCAGAATAAAAACAGCTACAGTCTCATATGTTGGATCGATCATATCGTATCGTCATGGCATTGTATCTATTATGCCGCAAAATAGTATGAGAGATATTAGGTTGTCTATAGATGATATCCAATCGATTAGTATGGCCGGTTTTTAAATATGTAAAGGTGGTAGAAAGCTTCTACCACCCCAATAGTTTTTTAGTTTACTTTACGATAGAAACGTCGCGTAAGCATTGAATCGCACAGAAACAGCTTAAATCAACAGTAATGCAAGTAGTTGTAGATATTAATCTTGCATTTGGTACAGCTAAAAACGTACAAATTGGATCGTCACCAGGTGGTACCGGAGTACCGTCACCTAATACTACAGTTAATACACGTAGCACAGCACAGCTATCATCATCTACACTTTCCACACGGAAAATTGGAGATCGGCAGCTAGTAAGGCTTGAAGATGGTGCAAATGCTTCAAAAGGTTCTCCAGTTTTTGTGTATAAAATAAAAGGGCGTGTATTTGCTACTGATGCAGTATTGTGTGCACCTAAAAATGGGATTTCACAACCAGATCCACATGTTGTTGTAGAACAATCTTGTAATTCATTGATGAATTTTACAACGTCAACTACACAATGAGAAGAGCCATGGTGTTTATTTTCGTTACAACTCATTAATGTCACTCCTTATCTTCTTGTTTGTATTTACATTAATAAGATATTGGAGTCGAGGAGATTTGGTCACAATCTCAAGACCTTTTTTTTTAAATAGGCGAAAGAGGATAAGGGTAGGTGGAATTATGCTGTTTACAAGCTGGCTTTTATTTTTTATTTTTGCGTTAGCTGCTTTTAGGCTCACTCGTTTAATTGTTTATGATAAAATTACAGCCTTTTTGCGAAGACCATTTATTGATGAATTAGAGATTACGGAGCCGGATGGAAGTGTATCAACGTTTACAAAAGTGAAAGGTAATGGATTAAGAAAGTGGATTGGCGAATTATTAAGCTGTTATTGGTGTACAGGTGTATGGGTTAGTGCTTTTTTATTAGTCTTATATAATTGGATCCCTATCGTTGCGGAACCGTTACTTGCATTATTAGCTATTGCAGGAGCGGCAGCAATCATTGAAACAATTACAGGATATTTTATGGGAGAATAATATATTTTCATAATACGAGAAAAAGCGGAGTTTAAAAGAATGAGGGAACGGAAATAAAGAGTTGTTCATATAGTAAATAGACAGAATTGACAGTAGAGGAGATGTTTGCTGTGAGCAATAATCTAAGGCAGAATTCATATGACCTGCAGCAGTGGTATCATATACAGCAACAACACCAAGCACAACAACAGGCATATCAAGAACAATTACAACAACAAGGATTTGTGAAGAAAAAGGGATGCAATTGTGGGAAAAAGAAGAACACAATAAAACAATATGAAGAATGAAACACTCATGCTACTGTGAGTGTTTTTTATTATATATAAAAAGCGGTATTTCTGTATAAGAAATACCGCTTTTTACTAGCTAATTTGTGCAACTGTTAATGCTGCAGCACGAATGTCTACAGTTCCAATTAACTGAACTGGCACAATTTGAATTAAGTCACCAGGATTTAAGTTAATAAGAATAACACCGCTGGATACGTCTACTTCACCAGTACCAATAACGTTAGAACGAACTGCTGTACCTGATCCAGGAATAATGTTAGCTGGTGTATTTAATGATAAGAAGAAACGACCAGCTTCTGGTGCAGTAGGTACGTTATCAAGACTAATTGTTAATGTATAACTAATTTGATAAATACCAGCTCGTAGAATTCGAATGCCATCTCCGACACTTACTGTATCATTTATTACAGGAACAGTAATATTTGGGTTTGGACTTACGCTAGGTAATAATAGTGGTGTAAATAGTGAAGCAAACTGAGGTGCAGACGCGTTGAAAGCAAAACCAAAGGCAGGTAGTGTACTAGCTGGCTTCGCCTCACAATCGATTTTAGTAAATTCGCAATCAGAAGAGAACATGTTTTTCACTCCTTTATCTGTTTCTACTTTCAGTTAATGAAAAGGACAGGTTCTATGTTCTAGACAAGTTCCCAATTTTAAGAAATTTACATAAGAATACTCTTTAAGCATGGATTGGGTGGCAGAATACTCTGCCACCCAATCCATGCTTAACTCATTATTTAGTTTTAAATAGAAACATCACGTAAGCATTGAATAGCGCAGAAGCAACTTAAATCAACAGTAATGCAAGTGGAGGTTGATATTAGTCTTGCATTTGGTACAGCTAAAAACGTACAGATTGGGTCGTCACCAGGTGGTACAGCGGTACCATCACCTAAAACTACAGTTAATACACGCAATACAGCACAGTCATCATCATCTATACTTTCTACGCGGAAAATAGGAGATCGGCAGCTAGTAAGGCTTGAAGATGGTGCAAATGCTTCAAAAGGTTCTCCAGTTTTTGTGTATAAAATAAAAGGACGTGTATTCGCTACTGATGCATTGTTATGTGCACCTAAAAATGGAACTTCGCAACCAGATCCACATGTTGTCGTTGCACATTCTTGTAGTTCATGTATAAAACGAACAACATTCGATACACAGTTGAAATCACACTCATGTTGATGATCTTCATTACAATTGCAGCTCATTATGTTCACTCCTTCTCGTGAGTTCTGACATACACTATTACAATATGAGTGGGATATGGCTGATATTACGTTAATTCTCACGATAAAAACAAGGAATTTATATAGGAGGGATGTACATAACGTGATATAAAAAAAGACATCCTTATTTAGTGGATGTCTTTTCAGGTAAATCTTTTCGCACAGTATATAAAAAACGAGATATATCTAATTTCTTTCCTCTGAAAAATTGCGGAGAAGAAATGTAAAGTTCTTCTTTCGCACGTGTAATGGCAACATAAAGTAATCGGCGTTCTTCTTCTAACGCTTCAGAAGTTTCCGTAACACGATCATTTGCATCTTTTAAAGAAGAAGTATGAGGCAGGATTCCATCACTCGCTCCAAGTAAAAAGACACATGGAAATTCAAGGCCTTTTGCGTTATGAATTGACATAAGTGAAACGGCATCTTTTTGCGGCATTGTTTTTAATGCTTCCATTTCTTTTTGACCTTGAATCGCCTCGTCGATAAATTGTAAATAAGCTGGAATATCGGTGAAACGAGTTGCAGACTCCATTAATTCTTCCAACATTTCTTCTTGTATGTCTTTATGCATTGTAAAGGAAGAACGATCGTTATTTTGTAAGTACTCTAAATATTTTCCTTTACCATGAATGATTTCTTTTAATGCTTTTTTCGGTTCTAATTCTTTAATAAACTTAATAAAATCGATGCGCTCATTTACCTTTTTCACTTGAAAAGGTTTTAAGCTTGGATTTAATAGTAAGAAATGAAGAAGAGAAGGGAAGCGCCCCTCACCATATTTCCATTGTTCACGTTCAATAAATGAAATACAATCATCACGTCCGATATACATCGTCGGCAATATGTTTGAAAGTGATTCTAGTCGAAACGGCTCAATCACGAGTCTTAAATGATCTAATACAGGCTTAATTAAAGAATGTTCATAAAATGATTGGCTCGCTCCGTGTTTAATAAACGGGATTTTATGAATGGTAAGCTGATCAAGTAACGAACGACTTACAGAATGTGTGCGATACAGTAAACAAAAATCTTTAAAGTTACGTTCACCACTCTCTACTTTTTCTTGAATAAGCTGCAAAATTTGATTTGCTTCATCAAGAGTCGTAGCAGGTCTTGCATAAAAAGGTTGTACACCTTCCTCACGAACAGAGTATAGCTCTTTATCAAAACGTTCTTGATTTAATTTTATAACTTCATTTCCAAGCCCGACGATAAAGGGATTGGATCGATAATTCGTATTTAGTGCAATGATTGTTGTGTTATCAAATTCTTTTGGAAAAGATAAAATAATTTGGTGACTTGCTCCTCGCCAGCCGTATATCGCCTGGTCGTCATCACCTGCGATAAATAAATTATTTCTTGGCGTGGCTAACAATTTTACGATTTCATATTGTGCATACGATGTATCTTGAAACTCATCTACTTCAATATAGTGAAAACGTTGTTGTAATTGAGTTAGTAAAGGAGCATTATTTTCTAACATATAATATGTTTCCAATAAGATGTCATCGAAATCAATATAATTGTATCTTTGTTTTACCTCTTCAAAACGTTCGTATACTTCTTTAAATTCTTGTTCGACTGGTGTTTTCGCTTTTACATCTTTCGGACGATTTAATTTGTTTTTCTCAAGTGAAATCATCGCGAGCATCGTTTCCGCATCATAATCGTCTTTTAAACGCAATTCTTTTAAGATTTTCTTTATCATAATTTGTTTATGTTTTTCATTTGCTAAAATTTGCTGATTATAACCTTGGCTACGAAGCAATTTTAAAAAAACAGAGTGGAATGTACCAGCAACAACATAGCTACTTGCTGCATGATTCATACCCGGTAACTTCGCAACACGACTTCGTATTTCTTCAGCTGCTTTTTGTGTAAATGTAAGTAATAAAATATTTCGTGGATGAACTTGTTTTACATTTACTAAATAACCAACGCGAGTTGTTAAAACAGATGTTTTCCCGCTTCCGGCACCAGCTAGTGTAAGAACAGGACCTTCTGTTGTACGCACGGCTTCTAATTGTTTTTCGTTTAAAAAAACATTTTGTTGCTCGAGAGCGCGGAAATAAGCCGCATCTACATCTTCTTCCATAATTAAATGGGTAGATGTTTTCGGAATATGATATGTCGCACGCGGAATATCAGCGTGTGTTAACGATTTTTGTGAAAATTTTTCTTGTGTCATATGTTCACCTTCAAAACTATAGCATCAACATTTAACTTTAGCGGAAGAAAAAGAAAATAGCAATGTAAAAAAACAGGAGGGGTCACCTCCTGCTTTCAAATTACAATTCTTTTATCATTACGACGTGCGGGATATTTGCTTCCATAAATACATCAGAACTTGTTACATATCCAAGTTTTTTATAGAAATCTTCAGCATGTGTTTGAGCGTGAAGTTTCAATTTCGGTAGCGAATTTTCTTTTGCATACGCTTCAAGCGAATCCATAATAATTTTTCCGATGCCTTTTTTCCGATGGGAATTTAGCACGCAAATGCGTTCCATTTTTCCTATACCATCAAGGGTGCGAAAACGTCCAGCACCAACTGGAACATCATTGTCATATATAACAACGTGTGTTGAAGTTTCTTCAAACTCATCGTACTCTTCTTCAGCAGAGACACGTTGTTCATTTACAAACACTTGTTTACGTACAGAGAATGCATCTCTTAGTTGTTCGTCCGTTTGTACAATCTGTGCGTGCAAATTAGTTGTTCCCCTTTCCAAGACGGAATGTTTCGTGTACAGTCCATGTTCCATTTTCTAATTGATATAGAAGATGGAAACGATCAATTGGTTGTTCGTAATAGAAATCTTTCATACGTAATCGGCCCAACACATCAGCATGCTCTGCATCTGATAAGCCTTGTCCGATTGTTAAATGAGGTACGAAAGCATATTCGCGTTCTTGCGTGAATAACCCGCTATGCATTTCTTCATTTAAGAAAGTAAGTTCAGGTGTTTTTTCTACTTTAAAGTAAAGGACGTTATTAACAGGTGCGAATGAACCAACTTTCCCAACATGAAGGGTGAAAGGGTTCGTTTTACTTGCGATTGTATGTAACTCGTTTACAATCGACTCTAATTGTTCATCTTGCGCCTCAAAGGGTGTTTTCAATGTAATATGTGGCGGAACTAATGCGTAGTGCGGGTCATAACGTTTACGCAATCCGTTCGCTTTATCTTGAATCATTTTAGATGGAAAAATTACAATGCCTAATTTCATGTTCCAATTCCTCCCTTTGTAAGTCTAGTTAGATTTTGAGATAAATAAATCTCTTTATCTATTATATCAAATTATTCTGAATACTGCTCTCTATTATTTCATTGATAGAATATGAGAGAAGGCTTTCGGTAAATCAGTCTGCCAATATTTCCAAGTATGATTGCCTTCAAATTCCTCATAATGCGTGATGAAGTTTCTATCTGTAAGAAGCGTATTTAACTCACGGTTCGGCCCTACGAAATCAGATACTTGTCCATCAGTACGCTTTACAGCCGTTTCTTCTGTACCGATGACGTGATACAGTTCTAACGCCTGTGGATCTTTGAATTCTTTTGCTAAGTTCATCACTGTCTCATCCACAAATGGTGATTGCATAACGACTTTACCGAATGTATGCGGATACATAAGTGCAGTCATAAAGGAAACTGTTCCGCCAAGAGAATCACCAATTAAAACACGACCTTTTCCCATTTGGTACGTTGGATAATTTTCATCAATATATGGTGCAAGTTCATGAGCAAGGAAACGAATATATGCAGCATTTTTTACTTCATTTGGGAAATATTTTTCTTTACGATCATGTACATTTTTATATGGAATACCGACAATAATTGTACGGTCAATTTCTTCGGTTTCACGAAGGCGCTCAATTACACGGTGCGCTTTACCAAGCTGAAAATAATCTCTACCATCTTGTGCAATTACAACTGTATGTTTGTGCAGTGGTGTGTAATTTACTGGTAAATAAACGAGAAGTGTAACATCTTCTTGAAGTGATGCGCTATAAAATGAAATTTCTTCAATTCTCCCTATTGTTTGACTCATGTAGATCCCCCTAAATAAAAATTTACTGTAACGATTGTAAGAGCGACGCTTGTAGTGAAAAGGAAAGAAATATTCACTAATTGGTGCCTTAATTTCTATTTTACCATAATGGTACGAAGAATCTAAAAAATTAGTATTTAAGTTGCGAAAGAAAACGGATATAATGAAGTGGGATTTTTGACAGGTGAGAGGGGAGACAGGATTTGAAACAAGAAAAATCAATCGCACTACCATTAGCAATTTCTATAATTGCCATTTCCTTTGCAGCAGTTTTTGTAAAGATGTCCTCAGCACCATCTTCAATATTAAGTATGTACCGCTTATGGATTATCGTACTTATTATGCTGCCTATCGTATGGAAAAAAAGAGAGGAATTTAATAGGATTCAAATGAAAGATTGGGGCTTTTTAATTGGATCTGGTTTCTTTTTAGCACTGCATTTTCTTTTATGGTTTGAATCTTTAAAGCATACAACAGTTGCTAGTTCAACAATTATTTTGGCACTTCAACCAATCGTATCTTTAGTTGGAGGTTTTTTTCTATTTAAAGAAAGAACAACATATTCAGCCATTGCAACGATGGGAATCGCTATTTTAGGAGTAATGTGCATTGGTTGGGGAGATTTAGGTTTAAGTAAGCAAGCAATTTATGGTGACATATTATCCTTTCTAAGTGTAATAGCGGTTGTCGGTTATTTATTTATCGGGCAAACGACAGTGAAGAAAGTATCGCACTGGATTTATAGCTTTACAGTCTTTGCGTTCGCAGGTCTTTTTATGGGGATTTATAATGTTATATTACAAGTACCCTTTACAGGTTATACGAAGTGGGATTGGACTGTTTTTCTTTTACTTGCGGTTGTGCCGACAGTGTCACATGTAATTAATAACTGGCTATTAAATTATGTAAATGCAACGACAATTTCAATGAGTATTTTAGGAGAACCTGTTGGAGCATCTATACTTGCGTTCTTCTTACTTGGAGAAAAATTAAATGCAATGCAAATGATCGGTAGCATGCTCGTATTGTTTGGTGTATCTGTTTTCTTAATGCAGCAACAAAAGCGAACAGCAAAAAATGTCGTAAACGAGCCAGTGTATACACAGGAATTATAGTGTTAGGGGAGAAAAGAGAAGTTATGATACTTCTCTTTTTGTTTTATAGAAATGCGGGCGTAGAAGGGGGAGGAAAATGGAAGAGATATTAAAGAAGTATATGAATAGATTTACAACACTAAGTGAAGAAGAGCAGCAAATGATCCTCAGGGAATTACAAATTGAAGAATATAAAAAAGGAACAGTGCTCCTAAGACAAGGAAATGTTCCGTTAAAATGTTATTTTGTATTAAAAGGATGCGTTAGGCAACATAGTATAGATGAAGCAGGGAAAGAAGTTACATCAAATTTTTATACAGAAGAACAGGCAATTTCGAATTTCAACCATCATAAACAAGATAAATCTTCATCATATACGTTAACGTGTTTAGAAGATTGTACTGTAGTTGTTGGTGATCTACATAGTGAAAAGGACATGTATAATAAGTATTCACAATTAGAAGAAATGACGCGTAAAATGATCGAGTACAATTTCGGTGAAGTACAAGATGAACTTGCTGTATTTATCTCATCGACACCAGAAGAGCGATATAAAACATTGTTACGAAAACGCCCGTATTTAATTCATCGCGTTCCACAATATCAGCTAGCAAGCTATCTTGGCATGACACCAGAATCATTAAGTAGAATTAAGAAACGGCTTAATTAGAGTGTTTACCACCTTTCAATAGTAGCCATATCGCAAGTCCTAATTCACCTGCAATTATAGGTAATTGGAATAGTGATTGTATGAGTGAAATCATTGTATCGTATTGTGTAAACATTGTATTCATGACGTGAATTAGCATATAACCGGTAGCAGCAATGAACAGCAGTATACTAATAAACTTTGGTATCTGTTTAGAGAGAAAAGCTACATAGCCTAAAACGAAAAGATGCAATCCAAAAATGATCAATCCTACAGACCAAATGTATTCGAATGCACTGAGAAACAACATTGTATATGTTTCTGGATTTGCAATTGTATTTTTTGAAAGCAATAATGCCAATATTAGATTGAATATAGCAATCCCAAGTATAGCTGTATACATAAGACGAAGCAAAGCGGCTAGTAATGAGAGGCTAGTATGAATTGGTTTTAGAAAGAAATAAAGAGCCCACGCAGCGACAATATCAGTGATAAAAATGATAATCCACCCAAAAACTTCCGCTTTGAAAAGTGAATTTGAAGTTTGGATATTATGGAATGTTGTACTCGCATCTCCTTGTATAACGAGGTTTCCATGAACAAAACCGTAAGAGAAAAATGCAATGAATGCCATAACAAGAAGAGATGTGCTAGCAAATAAGGCGTACTTTCGTTCAGTCATAATATGTCCTCCTTTTCTAATATTGTTTTCATTGTAATAGGGAAGAGAAGGAGATTCATTGACTTAAATCAAGACGGGGAAAGTTTAGTAGAATTTCCATCAAAAAAAATGTATGGTTATATCCAATTTTTTATTAACCTTGTAAAAAGTAAAAACTCAAATATTGAAATCAAGTAAAAGAGTGGCTACGAAGCCACTCTTTTACTTTGGATTTGTCATATAAGGTTGTACATGAATGACACATAGGTCACGAAATTTGCCTTCAGCAGTTGTGACAATTACGACTGCTTTACCTGCACTTTTTCCAGTAATCGTCACGGTGTCACCTTTTGGATATATGGTGATGATATCAGAATTCATATTTGACCAAATAAGCTCTTTATTCGTTGCTTGTATTGGTAAAATAGAAGCTGATAACACAATGTTTTGTCCCGTTTTTATTTTTAATTTATGTTTTTCCATATGAACACCGATGACTGAAATAACAGAAGGAGCAATTGAAATTTTAGGCGGGTTAGGTTGCATGTTTAAACAAGACGCAGAAGTATTTGTGATAGGTGAAAATTTTCGTGTTTGTTGTTGCTGGAAAGCTGCTAACATGTTGGAGTCCCCTTTCTGTATAAGTGCTGATACTCATACTATAAAGGAGTAGTGTTATGTTAAATTTAACGAAACATAAAGAATTTGTTAAATTTGATAAAAAGATTGTCGAACTGTAAAAAATCTCTGCTGTTATGATAACAGCAGAGATTTTTTTATAAATTATGACGATGTTGTTTTTCGAAATCCTCAAATTGCTCTTTAACTTCTTTTGAAGGTTGTGTTAGTAAACTAACAATTACGATGGCTAGTAAACTAATAGCGAAACCTGGAATCATTTCATATAAGAAATCTTTTAAGAATTTGAATTGAGTCCATATAATAACAGTAGCGGCACCAGAAATCATACCGGCAAGTGCGCCCCACTTCGTCATACGTTTCCAATATAAGCTTAATAAAATAGCAGGTCCGAATGAAGAACCAAATCCAGCCCAAGCGTATCCAACAAGAGCTAAAATCGTATCATTTTGTTTAAACGCTAATGCGCACCCAACTAATGCAATAACAAGTACAGCCATACGACCGACAAATACAAGTTCTTTATCAGATGCAGAACGTTTGAAGAATGTACGATATAAATCTTCAGTTACAGCACTAGAAGTAACGAGTAGCTGTGATGAAATTGTACTCATAATCGCTGCTAGAATGGCTGCTAATAAAAATCCAGTAATAAGTGGATGGAATAAAATTTTCCCAAGTTCAAGGAAAATTGTCTCTGGATTAGATAATGTCAACTCTTGTTGTGAATAGTAAGCAATACCAATAAGACCAGTAAACATAGCTCCAACAACAGAGAAAATCATCCAGCTCATACCAATTCTTCGTGCACTTTTAAGTTCTTTTACAGAAGAAATTGCCATAAAGCGTACGATAATATGAGGTTGTCCGACATAACCAAGGCCCCATGCGAATAGAGAAATCATTCCTAAAGTAGAGGCACCTTTAAAAATATCTAGACGTGTTGGATCTACAGATCGAATTGTATCAAATGCAGGTCCAAGTCCGTTCGAATTCATAATTGTTACGATAGGAACAAGAATAAGAGCGACCACCATAATGATTCCTTGTACGAAGTCTGTCCAACTTACTGCTAAGAAACCACCAAATAATGTGTAAGCGACAACAACGCCTGCAACAATGAATAATCCAACATGATAGTTCATGCCAAATGAATTTTCAAATAATACAGCGCCTGAAACTAATCCTGAAGCTACATAAAAAGTAAAGAAAATCATAATAACAAGTCCGGATACTAAGCGTAGCATATGAGATTTGTCGTGGAAACGGTGTTCCAAAAATTCTGGAATAGTAATAGAGTTATTTGCAATTTCTGAGTAGGTACGTAAGCGAGGAGCGACATAAAGCCAGTTTGCGTATGCGCCTAGTGTTAGGCCGATCGCAATCCAACTACTACTTAATCCAACGCTAAACATTGCACCGGGTAATCCCATTAAAAGCCAACCACTCATATCGGATGCTCCAGCACTTAATGCTGTTACTGCGGGGCCTAGTGTACGCCCGCCAAGCATATAATCTGTTAAGTTGGACGTTCGTTTGTAGGCGAAATAGCCGATTACTAACATCCCGAGCATGTAAATAGAGATAGAAGTTAAAGTTAACATCTGCGTACTCATGTAGTTCCCCTTTCTTTTGTCAGGTCTTTTGATGCGTTATGCATATTTATCCCGCATTAACGGGCAGCAAAACTCCCACCTTAAAATTGGCTGGGCAAGGAAGTTAGGTGGGAGATCAACTGTCCGTTAATGCCCGATTGATTCAACTAATAATCAGTGGGGATGAACACCCTCTACTGATTAAAGTTTCACTTTATAATCTATCATGATTATTCTGAAAAATCCATATAGAAATACGAATTTTCAGAAATGTAAGCGTTTTTTGATGTCATTTTACTTTTTTAATATATAATATTCATACAAAAAACCTTATTTTTAATAGAGTATTTATTATATTTACATAAAAAGAGGTTGTTTTGTCAATATAATATTGAAAGGAAAGAAAAATAAAATTTTTAAAAAAGTATTGACTTGTGAAAAAAGTCAGGTCTATAATGAGTGCAACTTAAAAAAATGCAAGCGTTGATGAAGAAGAGTACACATGATGAACATGTCAGAGAGCTGATGGTTGGTGCGAATCAGTATGGAATTGATGTGGAATGGGCTTCGGAGCTTCCAAACCGAAACGAAAGAAGTAGGCTTTGGCGACATGATCTCATCGATACAAGAGACACGTATTGTTTTTGATACGGTAAAGTGCGTTACATTTGTAACGAATTAAGGTGGCACCACGGGAGTACCCGTCCTTTCTATAGGATGAGTACTCCCTTTTTGTGTATAAAAAATTAAATAAATGAAATCGTTTAAGTAAGAAGAGTACGTATATTGGAGACGTTACAGAGAGCCGGGAATAGGTGGGAGCCCGGTACGGTGCCATATACGGAATGGGCTTACGAGAGGTATGCTGAACAATTATTTTTAGTAGGCAACCCGGGTTCCGCCGTTACAAGGATAAGGTATAAAATTTGTACCTGAACAAAGCGGGATGCTTTTGCATCCAACACGAGGTGGTACCGCGGTATATTTATCGTCCTCTACATATTTTCGATATGTAGGGGACTTTTTTATTTTTCAGGGTGAGGTGAAGGACATGATGACGAAAGAAGAATTTATAAAACAAAAAAGAGAGAGAAAGACATTTTTAGTAATCACTGAAGAAGAAGGAGATAGCATTACGCCAATTTCTTTATATAGACGTATGAAAGGGAAGAAGAAATTCTTATTAGAAAGTTCACAGCTTCATCAAGATAAAGGGCGTTATTCTTACTTAGGATGTAATCCTTATGGAGAAGTGAAAAGCGTTGGTACGGAAGTGGAACGAACGATTTACGGCCGGGCAGAAAAGTTACAAGGTAACGTACTGCAAGTGTTAGAAGAAGTAATCATACCATCACAAGTAGACAGTCCATTTCCATTTTGCGGAGGAGCAGTTGGTTATATTGGATATGATGTCATTCGACAGTATGAAAACATTGGAGCGGATTTACACGACCCATTAAATATTCCGGAAGTACACCTTTTACTATATCGTGAGTTTATCGTTTACGATCATTTACGCCAAAAGTTGTCGTTTGTATATGTATGCAGGGAAGATGATTCAACAGATTATGAGGAAGTATACGAAAGGCTACGAGTATACAAAGAGGAAGTGCTACAAGGAGAAGAAGCTGAAGTAAATGCAATACAATCCCCATTATCATTCACTTCTTCTATAACGGAAAAAGAGTTTTGTGAGATGGTAGAAATTGCGAAAGAATATATAAGAGCGGGAGACATATTCCAAGTCGTACTATCACAGCGTTTACAAAGTGAATGTATTGGGGATCCATTCGGGTTATACCGAAAACTTCGAATTGCAAATCCATCACCATATATGTTCTATATCGATTTTCAAGATTATGTTGTACTCGGTTCTTCGCCGGAAAGTTTACTATCAGTAAGGGAGGATAAAGTGATGACGAATCCAATTGCTGGTACAAGGCCGAGGGGGAAAACGAAGAGGGAAGACGAGGAAATCGCAAAAGAACTGTTAGGCAATGAGAAAGAGCGAGCAGAGCATATGATGCTTGTAGATCTTGGGCGAAACGATATTGGTAGAGTGAGCGAAATCGGCTCGGTTACGATAGATAAATATATGAAAGTAGAAAAATATTCTCACGTTATGCACATTGTATCTGAAGTTTACGGAACATTGCGAAAACAAATGGGCGGATTTGATGCGTTAGCGTATTGCTTACCAGCAGGGACGGTTTCTGGAGCTCCGAAAATTAGAGCGATGGAAATTATAAATGAACTAGAGAATGAAAAAAGAAATGTATACGCTGGTGCAGTTGGATACGTTAGTTTTTCAGGAAATCTTGATATGGCGCTCGCTATTCGAACGATGGTCGTAAAGGATGAAAAAGCATACGTTCAGGCAGGAGCAGGAGTCGTTTACGATTCAGATCCAGTAGCTGAATATGAAGAAACATTAAATAAAGCGAGAGCGCTTTTGGAGGTAATGAAATGATTGTACTTATCGATAATTACGATTCGTTCACATATAACTTGTATCAACTGTTAGGCGAACATGAAGAAGAAATTGTAGTTGTAAGAAATGATGAAATAACGATAGAACAGTTAGAAGAGATGAATCCAAGAGGAATTGTACTTTCACCAGGACCAGGAAAACCAGAGGATGCTGGCATTTGTATCGACGTCATCCGTCATTTTTATAAGAACGTTCCCATATTAGGGATTTGTCTTGGCCACCAAGCGATCATAGCTGCATTTGGAGGAGACATTGTTAGAGCAGAACGTATTAAACATGGAAAAACATCGCGTGTGAAACATAACGGAATGTCAATCTTTTCATACGCTACACAGCCGCTAACGGCGATGCGCTATCATTCCCTTGTTGCAGAGCAAACGAGCTTGCCAAAGTGTTTTGACATATTAGCGACAGCGATGGACGACGGAGAAATAATGGCAGTCCGTCACAATTATTATCCGCTCTTCGGATTACAGTTTCATCCGGAATCAATCGCAACAGAAGAAGGCGGAAAGTTAATACGTGCCTTTTTAACAGAAGTAAAAGAGGAGGAAAGAGTATGAATAACTATCTTCGTAAATTAGTTGAGGGTCAACATTTAACAGAAGAGGAAATATATAAAGCAGGATTACTTTTATTAAGTGAAAACATATTAGAAAGTGAAATTGCAGCTTTCTTAGTCTTACTGAAAGCGAAAGGTGAAACTGCAGAAGAAATATACGGTCTCGTTCGAGCTCTTCGCGAAAAGGCATTGCCGTTTTCGAACCATATACAAGGAGCAATGGATAATTGCGGGACGGGTGGCGATGGTGCTCAAACGTTTAATATTAGCACAACATCAGCATTCGTACTGGCAGGAGCAGGTGTAAAGGTTGCAAAACATGGTAATCGTGCTGTTTCTAGTAAAACAGGAAGTGCAGACTTATTAGAAGAACTAGGTGTAAATATTAGTAGTACGCCAAACGAAATTGATTATTTACTAGAGCATGTAGGTATTGCATTTTTATTTGCACCAGCGATGCATCCAGCACTAAGGCGCATTATGAAAATAAGAAAAGAGTTAAACGTGCCGACGATCTTTAACTTAATTGGCCCTTTAACAAATCCAGTGAATTTAGAAACACAATTTGTCGGTATTTATAAACGAGATATGTTATTACCAGTTGCACAAGTATTACAAAAGTTAGGCCGGAAACAAGCACTTGTCGTAAATGGAAGTGGTTTTTTAGATGAAGCATCATTACAAGGGGAAAATCACGTAGTCCTTTTAAAAGGTAATGAAATAGTAGAAATGAGTATTGATCCAGAAAAGTATGGTTTTTCAAGAGTGAAAAATGAAGAAATTAGAGGGGGGAATTCAAAAGAAAATGCAAAGATTACGCTTGAAGTATTGAGCGGAGAAAAGAGTGTTTACCGCGATACCGTTTTATTAAATGCAGGTCTAGCTCTTTTCGCAAATGGAAAAACGGAAACGATTGAAGAAGGAATTAAACTCGCGGCACATAGCATCGACTCTGGAAAAGCATTAACCAAATTAAACTTATTAATTGCAGCAAGCAACGAAAAATTAGAAAGGGTGAACTAAAGTGGGGACGATTTTAGATAAAATTGTAGAACAGAAGAAAAAGGAAGTTGCGGAGTTATATGAAATATATACACCAGTAAAAACAAAAAGAAAGGCACATTCACTTGTAGAAGCGTTACAGCAGTTTACTGTCATTGCAGAAGTAAAGCGAGCATCACCATCAAAAGGAGATATCAATTTACACGTTGACGTACGAAAACAAGTGGGAACATATGAGAAATGTGGTGCAGGAGCAGTTTCTGTTTTAACAGATGGTCAATTTTTTAAAGGATCGTTTCACGATTTACAAACAGCAAGAGAAGAAAGTAACATTCCGCTTTTATGTAAAGATTTCATAATCGATAAGATTCAAATCGATAGAGCGTATGAAGCGGGAGCAGATATTATTTTACTAATTGTAGCAGCGTTAACGAAAGAGAAGTTAAAAGAGTTGTATAGCTACGTGTTAGAAAAAGGATTGGAAGCGATTGTTGAAGTTCATGATGAACAGGAATTAGAAACTGCGATTGTATTAAATCCGCACGTTATTGGTATTAATAATCGTAATTTAAAAACGTTCGAAGTAGATTTAAGCCAAACTGAAAAGCTTGGAAAAAGATTGAATGAGGAGAAACTACTTTGGATTAGTGAAAGCGGGATTCATTTAAAAGAGGATATTATTCATGTTAAAAAAGCAGGAGCAAAAGGTGTATTAATTGGAGAGGCACTTATGACATCATCTTCTATTAGTAACTTTTTTGAAGACTGTAAGGTGAATATATGAAAGTGAAAATTTGCGGCATCACTGATATGGAAACAGCAAAACGTGCTTGCGAATACGGCGCAGATGCACTCGGATTTGTTTTTGCAGAAAGTAAGCGGAAAATCACTCCAAAGAGAGCGGAAGAAATCATTCAGGAGCTTCCAGCCAACGTGTTAAAAATCGGTGTTTTCGTAAATGAATCAGTAGAAGTGATCCAGAAAATTGCAGATGAGTGCGGGTTAACACATGTACAACTACATGGAGATGAAGATAATTATCAAATTAGAAGATTGAATATTCCGTCTATAAAATCACTAGGAGTAACTTCAGAAAGTGATATGAAAAACGCTCAAGGGTATGAAACGGATTATATATTATTTGATAGCCCGAAAGAAAAGTTTCATGGAGGAAATGGAAAGACATTTTCATGGGAACTACTTGGGCATATGCCAAAAGAATTGCGAAAGAAAACGATATTAGCTGGTGGATTAAACGCTCTTAATATAGAAGAAGCAATTCGAACTGTTCGGCCTTATATGGTCGATGTGAGCAGCGGAGTAGAGACAGAAGGAAAGAAAGATGTAGAGAAAATAAAACAATTTATTATAAAAGCGAAGGAGTGTTCCAAATGAACTACGCATATCCAGATGAAAAAGGACATTACGGTATATACGGAGGACGATACGTTCCAGAAACGTTAATGCAATCTGTACTAGAACTAGAAGAAGCATATAAAGAAGCGATGCAAGATGAGGCATTTCAAAAGGAATTAAATCATTATTTAAAAACGTACGTCGGAAGAGAAACACCGCTTTATTTCGCTGAAAATCTGACGAAGTATTGCGGAGGTGCAAAGATTTATTTAAAACGTGAAGATTTGAATCATACAGGAGCTCATAAAATTAACAATACAATCGGTCAGGCACTACTTGCAGTGCGAATGGGCAAGAAAAAAGTTGTCGCTGAAACAGGAGCTGGACAACACGGAGTTGCAACAGCTACTGTATGTGCTCTTCTCGGATTAGAATGCGTCATTTTTATGGGAGAAGAAGATGTAAGACGTCAAAAATTAAATGTGTTCCGAATGGAATTACTCGGAGCGAAAGTAGAAAGTGTAGCGGCAGGTAGTGGTACATTAAAAGATGCGGTAAATGAGGCGCTTCGTTACTGGGTTTCACATGTGCATGATACGCACTACATTATGGGATCTGTTCTCGGACCACATCCATTCCCGCAAATTGTACGTGATTTCCAAAGTGTAATTGGAAATGAAACGAAAAAACAATATGAGGCGTTAGAAGGAAAGTTACCAGAAGCAGTCGTTGCTTGTATTGGCGGTGGTAGTAATGCGATGGGTATGTTTTATCCATTCGTACACGATGAAGAAGTTGCTCTTTACGGCGTAGAAGCAGCAGGGAAAGGCGTTCATACAGAACAGCACGCAGCTACTTTAACGAAAGGAAGCGTTGGGGTTTTACACGGATCGATGATGTACCTTCTGCAAAATGAAGAAGGACAAATTCAAGAAGCTCATTCTATTTCAGCAGGGCTCGATTACCCGGGTGTTGGGCCAGAACATAGCTTACTAAAAGATATTGGCCGTGTTTCTTATCATTCGATTACAGATGATGAAGCGTTAGAAGCATTTCAATTATTAACGAAAAAAGAAGGGATTATTCCGGCTTTAGAAAGCTCACATGCTGTCGCATACGCTTTAAAATTAGCGCCGCAAATGAAGAAAGACGAAGGGCTTGTCATTTGTTTATCTGGCCGTGGTGATAAAGATGTAGAGAGTATAAAACGTTATATGGAAGAGGTGTAAAAAATGGGAGTCGAAAAAATTACAGCAGCGTTTGAAAATGGTAAGAAAGCATTTATTCCGTACGTAATGGGCGGAGATGGTGGCCTTGAAAAATTAAAAGAAAGAATTCGTTTTCTAGACGAAGCAGGAGCAAGCATCGTTGAAATCGGCATCCCGTTTTCAGATCCAGTTGCAGATGGCCCAACAATTCAAAGAGCAGGGAAGCGAGCGCTAGATAGCGGTGTAACAGTAAAAGGCATTTTTCAAGCATTAATAGAGGTAAGGAAAGAAGTGCAAATTCCGTTTGTACTCATGACATATTTAAATCCAGTACTTGCATTCGGAAAAGAACGATTCATCGAAAACTGTATAGAAGCAGGGGTAGACGGCATCATCGTTCCAGACCTACCATATGAAGAACAAGACATTATTGCACCGCTCCTTCGAGAGGCAAACGTTGCGCTAATTCCACTCGTTACCATCACGAGCCCAATTGAGCGAATCGAAAAAATTACGAGTGAATCAAAAGGATTTGTTTACGCAGTTACAGTAGCGGGCGTAACAGGAGTACGTCAAAACTTTAAAGGTGAGATTCATAGTTACTTAGAAAAAGTAAAATCACATACGCATTTACCGGTAGTGGCAGGGTTCGGTATTTCAACAAAAGAACATGTAGAAGAAATGGTTACAATATGCGACGGAGTTGTCGTTGGAAGTAAGATTATTGAGCTTTTAGAAAATGAAAAGCAAGAAGAAATATGTGAATTAATATATGCAACAAAACAAAAAGAAGAGGCGTAGTCTCTTCTTTTTGTTTTGCGTAATAAATGTTAAAATATACAGAAAATACATATAATTTAGAGGGTGAGAAGGCATGCTAAGACGTAAACTACTATATCTATTCTTAACTGTACCGCTATACGCTTGGCTCATTAGCATGACGAAAATAGAGTTAATGGCTCTATTTTTAGGGTATGTATTCATCTTTTCCAACTTAAATCGCATTCAAGAACAGTCTATTTTAGAAATATGTCTATTTTCGATTAGTATAGAATTATTTAGTATCGTTTCGATTGTATTATTAAACGAATTATTTCTACGGATTCATTCATTTACATTAATGAAATTTTGGAATATTATATTGCAAGCAATATGTACTTACATTGTGTTTGTTGTGTTGAAAGAAATAGTCGGAAAGCAGACAGTTTTTCAGGATAATAGAAAATGGGAGTGAATGAAAAGGAGCCGTTTGGTTCCTTTTTTGAATCTGTTGTAAAAATAATTGAAAATTATAGTATCTGTTATATAATAGTTAAAAATTGTATTTTAAACGAAATGAGATGATAACATGGCCATATTGTTGGCACTTATCCCAATTATGATGATTTTCATTTGTTTATTTTTATTTAAACAAACGTCATTAAGGTCCTCGTTAATTTCTTATGCTGTGTCTGTTGGAATCGTTTTACTCTCGCCAATGTTTCAATTAGGGATAAGTGAAACTGTGCACGCAACGATTAAAGGATGGTTAATTTGTTTTATTGTCGGGTACGTTTTATTTTTCGGTATTTTTTTATTTCACCTCATGAACAAAATGGGGTACATCGATCAAGTAGCACGTTTTCTAGAAGCAGTTACTCAGGATCGCTTATTACAAATGCTGCTTATGTGTTTTGGCATTTGCCCGCTTATTGAATCAGTAAGTGGATTCGGTATTGGCTTCATGGTTGCAGCACCTATTTTTCTTTCATTAGGATATAAACCATTTCAAGCTGTACTACTCTCATTCATCGGCTTACTAGCTAGTTCATGGGGCGCAATGGCAACTGGTACGATTATCGGTTCGCAGCTAATAAATATGCCTCTTACAACACTTGGCACAAATACAGCGCTATTAAGTATTCCGATGTTTGCTTACTTCGTTATTCTTTCTTTACACGTTGTTGGCGGCTGGCAAGCGGTTATAGAAAAGTGGAAAGAAGGAGTAGGGTTCTTTCTATTATTTTCTCTCGGAATCTATCTTTCTAATGCGCACGTAAGTGTTGAACTAGCCGGGATATTAAGTTCTATCGTTACGATTACCTTTGGCTTTTTTATCATTAAATTAAAAGGAAAAAGTGGGCAAAATCTTATAACAGAACATGCGGCTGCAACGGAGAGAGAAGTATCCATTATAAAAATTATTAGCCCTTATATATTTCTAACAGTTTGTATTTTACTTTCTCGCCTCGTTCCAGCATTACATGATTTGTTCAGATCATATGCGGTTCTTGATTTGAAATCATACTCTTACAAACTAGAGTTACTATATTCACCAGGATTTTGGCTCGGTATGACTTGCTTATTTACTATTATTTTCTTCCGCATCCCGTCTAATATTATTAAACAATCACTCTCACAAACGATTAAACAATGGATTCCATTTGCTATTACGACGACAATGTTTATCGCCATTTCAGAACTAATGGGTGCATCTGGCATGCATTCATTACTCGCAAAGACAGCTGGTGAAACATTTGGAACCTTTTTCGTTTTCGTTGCTCCGTTTATTGGCGCTATTGGTGGATTTTTAACAGGTAGTAACGCAGGATCAAATGCAATGTTTATAAAACTACAAATGCAAACCGCACAAAACGTAGCACTCCCGTGGCAATATGTCACAACACTTCAAAACACCGCATCATCAGTAGCGACAATTGCTTGCCCATCACGGATTACACTAGGTGCTTACTTATGTAATATCCCTTACCGTGAAAATGAACTATTAAAGAAGACGACGTTAATGATCTTTGGTGCGGTTTTGCTTGTAGTGGTAGAAGTTATTGTTTGGTATATGTTGAGAAATTAAAAATCCTCCTAACATAGGAGGATTTTTTTTATGAGTGGATAATGATTTAAATATGAATAGCTTCTACTAAATGAATAGGAGATGAAATGTATGCCCCTAAAAAACTACGGTGTGTTAAAAGGTACAGTTATACAATCAAAGATTGGAAAAGGGAAAACACCTCATTATCAAGTTCATTTACAGGGCGAGACAGGAGTAAATTATCGTATTGCAATTAACGTAAAATCGCAAAGCTATCCGTCAGAAGTTTTATATTTTGCGAGTAACAATATTAAGTCAGAGGCGATTCATATTTTACCGACATTACCATTCGGTTTTACAGAAATAAAAAACAATGAACCGAAAGTAGCTTTAGATTATGTAAGAGGAAATCTATTTGACTCAAATCAAATGATTCCTTTGCCTCCCGAAAAAGCAGGAGCAGATAATGATTTAAATGAAAAAATAGAACGTTATATAAAACGAGCAATAGAAGAAAAAGCAATTATTTACGCGTTTGGTGAAAGATGGGGACCAGAAGAAAATACACCAGATTCCTATTTTCATTTCAAACCAGGAAACGGTATACATGATATTCATATGAATCAAGGGAATGTAGAAAAATGGCAAGGTGATGATGGCATATGGCAAGACGGAGGAATACTCATTCACTTTGAAAAGGAAGAAGAATGGATTGGTATCTTTCTTGCATTCCAATCACAGTCATGGTGTACCGATGAAGAAGGGCATGCTCGTGTGCCCGTTGAGCATTGTGATTATAAGGGGAATAATTAATAAGAAGAGGGCGTTTAAAAAGAACGCCCTCTTCTTATTTTATAAAACGAAAAACTAACAAGTGTAGAAATACAAGAGAAAAGCAGTGCTACACTAGAAAACGCAATGAGATACATATTATATTTCATAACCTGTCCAATTAGCTGGTTACTGTCGTATTGAAACAGTCCCGCGATGATGTTGAATAAAAATAAAACGATAAACATGATGATAACACCGTCTATTGATCCTTTAATGTCTGGTTTACTTAAAGCGATATGTGCGGAAATGCAAATGGCGATAAATAAAAATAACCAAAAGGAAGGATTCAATAAATTGCCGATTGTAAATAAGCTTTTCAATAATACAAACGTCGACAAGAGCATGTTTTGGATCATTTCTACATTAATAGAAGTAGAAGCAATCGTTTTTTCGAGAGTTGTATTAAATAAAAAATATGATTCTGGTACGAAATAGCGCATTAAAAGGATTAGTGCAGTAATACCAGAAATAATAGGCCCAATGCCGATGAAGAAATTTCCAATCCGTTGATACACACTTTTTTGATTGTATTGATGTTGTACGTAACCTAAAGCCCCTTGACTTGTATCTGTCGGGAAGAACTGCGTTGCTACAATCTTATGACGGAACAGCACGCACATAATGGCATGTCCAAGTTCGTGAATAGGAACACCGATCCAAGCCGTTAATAGGAATCCTTTTCGTCCAAAAGCTCTCGACCAATACATCCGTGTGAGAGATTCTAAATAGCCTAATAGAAATCCAATTACAATGATAACGCCAATTAAAGATAATAATTGGATTACGCTTGTAAGGAGTATTTGAAAAATTGAGTTTACCAATTCCATTGCCAGTCATCCAATCTGTTAAAAATATTATTTATTCTGTTTCATAATAGCATTTTTTTTCAAGATTACTAGCACATATATTTTCTTTCGGAAGAAGGATTTCAGAATCTTTTTCTTGTAGTCATGTTTTATGTCCAAAGTCATATATTGAATTTGTAACACCCTATATGGTATATGCTTAAGGAGGGATAAGAGAATGAAATGTCCGTCATGTCATACAGAAAATGCAGCGGAGGCAAAATTTTGCGGGAATTGTGGACATTCGTTAACGGAAGAGGTAGTGGCAAGTAGTGGTCAAGAAGAAGGGTCGGAACAAGCACGTGCGGCACAAGCAAAGGAAGCTCGGCCAAATGAAACGGTAGAGCAAGCGAAGCGGTTTGCGAGCGGCTATTTTCAATTTTTTAAACATGCATTACAAGCACCGACAGCGATTATGAAAAGCGGCGCTATTGAAGTGCGAAATGGAATTGTAAGTCTTGTTCTTATTTGTTTTTTAGGAGCATGTATTTTTTATAGAATGATGAGTGCAGCATCAGCAGTTACGAGAACATTTGCACCAGATATATCTACTCCCACGTTTTTTGGAGAATCTATAACGGTCTTTTTCTTTTTATTAATTTTAACTTTATTTGTCGGATTTATTATTTTTGTAAGTGGCAAGATGATGAAATCATCTTTTTCGTTTCTTGAAGTATTTGGTATATGGGGAACGATAGCGACGCCGACTATTGTCATATTAGTCCTTTCTTTTCTTTTTAGTTTCTTATTAATCTTTTTCTTACCGATATTATTATCGGTAGCTGCAACTTATATAGGGATTAGTATAACTGTAGCCGTATTAAAGCTAGACAATGGTGGATTAGATCTCGTTTACACACTTATTATTGCAAATGTTTTAATTGGAATTGCAACATTCATTGTACTTTGGTCTTACATTAGCACGATAATTCAAGCCTTAACACAGGGAATAACTGGCTTCTAATGAAAAGGTGGTTGACTGGATGAATGTATGTACAAAGTGCGGAGTTCAGTTTGAAGATAGTGTGCAATTTTGTCAAAACTGCGGGACGAAGAGGGGACGTTCTGTAGTAAAGAAGAACATGAGCGGTGGTGTAAAAGTTGGCATTACACTGTTAGCGCTATTTGTTATAGCGATTATTGGATTGTATTTGTACGGATTGTCGTATTATACGCAGGTGGCACAAGTAGACCGGATGATTACGATTTTACAAGAGAGGGACGGAGAGAAATTAGCTGAGATCGTTACGGCAGATGATCCATCGGTTATGATAACGAGAGAGAGCGTAACGCCTCTATTTTCATATATAAAAGAAAATCCATCTTACGTGAATGAATTAAAACAATATTTGAGACAAGGTGAAAAACAACGGGACGGAATAGAAAAAGCTGATTTTTCATTAACGAAAGACGGAAAGTATTTCTTTATATTTGATCGATATAAATTGAAAGCGAAGACGTACTATACAACTTTGCTTACAAATGAAAAAGGCGTATCGTTAAAAATGAACGGAAAAGAAATTGATAAGACAGATGACAAAAAGTTTGAGAAGCAATATGGGCCATTTCTTCCGGGAAATCAAGTGTTTCAATCAGAATATAAAAATGACTATGTAAAACTATCACGTGAGGAAAAGGTTGTACTTATGAAACAAAGCCAAAATAACGTAACGATAGATTTAACGTTGCAAGGTCAATATATTACAGTTCAAACGAACGCGCCTGGTGCAACATTGTACGTAAATCAAAAACCAGTTACAGCGCTCGCAGGAGAAGAAATTACATGGGGGCCTGTAGCGACTGATGGAAGCGCGAAAATTTATTTAGAACGAAATGGAGAAAATGGACGGGAAACGACAAAAGTAGAGACGGTAACGGCACTTTCGTCTTATAATCTTCCATTTCAAAAGAAAAGTACAGAAAAACCAGTTGTTTATAATGTTACTCCAACGCCCGCGACTGAGTATGTATATAATGGTTTCATCTTTCCTGATAGTGATATTCGAAAATTAACGAGCGCAGATTTAACATATTTATCGAAAGAGCAGTTGAAAATTGCTAGAAATGAAATATATGCAAGGCATGGACATATTTTTCAAACGAAAGATATGCAAGTGTATTTTGCAAAACAGTCTTGGTATAGAGAAAATCCTTATTTTACAGGAAAGTTAACAGATATCGAAACTTATAATATTGAACTAATCAAATCAAGAGAATAGAGCGCGTGAAAAAGGTACAGTGTATATTGCTGTACCTTTTCTATCGTTATTTGGCTGGACGAGGTTCCCTAGAGAAAAAGATATGAAAGAGAAATGTGACTTTACTTGCCCCTCCTGATGTACTGGCTTGCACATCAGATAAAGAACTAGACGTTAAAGCAGCTTCAGAATGAGGAGGGACGATTATTTTAAGAGCATCATCTGATTCTGAGGATGCAGTAACTGTTATTGTATCGTCAGAAAAATTTAAAATTTTAACAGTACCGACTGGAAAGATGGCCTTGCGAGCATGTGATGCAGAAGCGAAGCGGGTAGCTTTCCAAATAGTTTGTGAGAAAGTGTCATTGTCAGATAACCAAGCACGAGCACTGTATAAAGTTACACTAACGGTAAACTCCTGTTCAAGCGGGAGGGCGGGTTTCGGTTCTATCGGTTCCTCTGGAAGCTGGACGAGAAGGCCGGCGCACATGTATGTTTCACCTACTTTCAACTGGTTACTGTTATAGGATATTAAACATGTTGTTTATAAGACACGACAGGTACCTATTCATACATAAGTTTGTGCACAAAATTTGAAGATGAAATTCTCTTTCTTTACAATGGAAGTAGGTGTTATTTCTATAAAATATGGAAAACGTAAAGAGTATGTAAAAAAGAAGGAGTGGTAAAGTGAACTATGTCATTATTGGCGGAGATGCAGCTGGTATGAGTGCAGCGATGCAAATTGTTAGAAACGATGAAAATGCAAATGTTGTAACTTTAGAAAAAGGTGAAATTTATTCATACGCTCAGTGTGGATTACCGTATGTCATTAGTGGTGCTATCGCTTCAACTGAAAAGTTAATCGCGCGCAACGTGAAGACGTTTCGTGAGAAATATGGAATTGATGCGAAAGTGCGTCATGAAGTAACGAAAGTAGATACGGAAAAGAAAATGGTGTACGCAGAGCATACGAAGACGAAGGATGTCTCTGAATTTCCATATGATCGATTATTAATTGCGACTGGAGTGCGTCCTGTTATGCCAGAATGGGAAGGACGGGAATTACAAGGCGTTCATCTTTTAAAAACAATTCCTGATGCTGAGCGCATATTAAAAACGTTAGAAACGAATAAAGTTGAAGATGTAACGATTATTGGCGGTGGTGCAATCGGACTAGAGATGGCAGAAACATTCGTCGAACTTGGTAAGAAAGTAAGAATGATTGAGCGAAATGATCATATCGGTACGATTTATGATGCAGATATGGCTGAATATATACATAAAGAAGCAGATAAACACAATATTGAAATTTTAACGAATGAAAATGTAAAAGCATTTAAAGGAAATGAACGAGTAGAAGCAATCGAAACGGATAAAGGTACGTATAAAGCAGATCTTGTTTTAGTGTCGGTTGGAGTGAAGCCAAATACTGATTTTCTTGAAGGAACAAATATACGTAAGAATTATAAAGGGGCAATCGAAGTAAATGCATATATGCAAACGAATGTGCAAGACGTATATGCAGCCGGTGATTGCGCAACACATTACCACGTTATAAAGGAAATTCATGATCATATCCCGCTCGGAACGACAGCCAATAAGCAAGGGCGACTTGCTGGACTGAATATGCTGGATAAACGAAGAGCATTTAAAGGTACGTTAGGTACAGGCATTATTAAATTTATGGATTTGACACTCGCAAGAACAGGATTAAATGAAAAAGAAGCGAAAGGGCTACACATCCCGTATAAAACAGTCAAAGTAGATTCTACAAATATGGCGGGCTATTATCCAAATGCAAAACCACTTTACTTGAAATTACTATATCGCTCCGATACGGAACAATTATTGGGCGGGCAAGTAATTGGAGAAGAAGGGGTAGATAAACGGATTGATGTGATCGCAATGGCGCTTTTCAATAAAATGAGTATTCATGATTTAGAAGACGTCGACTTAAGTTATGCACCACCATATAACAGCGTGTGGGACCCAATTCAACAAGCGGCAAGGAGAGCAGAATAGCACTTTTTAAAGTGCTATTTTTTTGTTAAAGGGGAATTATCATTTTTGTCGAATGAAGAGGATCAGGAAATAGTTACATATGAGGAAGGGGAGTTTTTTTATGATTGTAGCACTTCAAAAAGTTCAAGAATCAGAAAAAGAAATATTACGTAATTTGTACGCATTATATCTTCATGATCTTTCTAAGTTCACTATGAATATAACTATCGGAGCCAATGGTTTTTTTGGATACAAAGATTTGCATATGTTTTGGAAAAATGACGGAATCACGCCGTATTTTATAAAAGTTGATCATAGTATTGTAGGATTCTTATTACTACTGGAACGTCCGTTTTTGAAGAAGGAAAATGATTTTGGTATTAATGATATTTTCATATTGAATCAATATAAAGGAAAAGGAATAGGTAAACAAGCTGTTGAGAATTTACTAGAAGAGAAAAGAGGACAATATTTCGTTATCGAACTTCTAAAAAATGTACCAGCAGTGTCGTTTTGGAAGAAAGTATATAAAAAACTGAACATAGAATTTGATGAGAGAGAGCAGTTAATTGATGATGAAGAATGTCTCGTTCAAACGTTTAAAATTTAATGAAATTGGTTTTCCTTTTATATTACTTTGAAATTTAACTTTATCCCGCTATTTGCGGACAGTAAGACCCCACTGATTAAAGTTTCACTTTATTTTGAATATACCGTTTCCCCTTGAAAACATATTACGTATCGCTTATATTTTCATATAGTATTTATTTTTTAAACGAAGCAATGAACGAACCAGGGGGCGCAGTATGGCAATTAACATGAAAACAATCGAAGAATGGATTGCTGAATCAAATGCAAGACATGAAGAAGACTTTGGACACGTTGTGGAAGAAATGAAAGAAGTATGTGTCGGACTTGATAACGCGACATTAATTTATACGAAAAATGTATTTTGTTTCGGTAAAAAAGTAGAAGTCTTTTTCTTCTTCCAAGACCATGTCGTGATTGGACAAGAAAAAGACGAATATATTGAGATTGAAAAATTAAAGTATGATGACATTACAAATAGTAACTTAAAAACAAATGACAAAAATACTACGTTAGAATTAAAGTTTGGTAACGGACAATCTATCAATTTAGATAGTTTAAATGATAACTACGGTACGAAAAATTGGTTATTTGCTAGACAAATTAAGAGTATTTTTAAGTTAATCTAGTAAAAAAGCACGCCGTCCATCGGCGTGCTTTTAACTATGCAAAGCCCCTTTTAACCAATTCCGCGCCCGATATGCCCCAACTGGAACTTGAATAAGAGATGTTTCATTCCCAGTATCTATTCCGTACAATTGATCACATGCATTTGTATCAAAACTAAGTAAAGGATGCCCGCCCATCCCCATAGCAGTTGCAGCAAAAACGAGTTTATGAACGAGTATACCTGCTTCCATTTGGTGAATACGGTATCCTCTATAGCCTAATGCACGTGTATAGTAATCTTTCTGTCCGACTACATGTAAGCAAAGTGGTACTTGAAAAAGGTTTACGTTATCCATCGTCATACTAGACTGAAGTGGGTAGCGAAGGTCTCCATACCGAATTGGTTGTATGGAATGTGTTTTACTGTTATAAGCGTAAGCTCCGTTTTCAATATTTTTCACGCTATAAAAACATCCGTATAAGGAGACGCGTGTATTTTCATTTGTATACTTACCGTCAAGGTCGTTGTAATAGGGGAAGGAAAGGCTCGCTTCTTGTAGTAAAGTAGCGAGCTCAGCTGCATCCCATTTCGTTAAAATAAAATCCGCATCAGGAGAATATCGTTTTTTACAAAGTTGTAGGAAATCATACGATAACCGTTCTACTTTTGGTAGCTGTACAGCGTACGGATTATGTTGATAGTGCTCTTCATGATGTAGTGTTTGGAAGTGTGCTGTTGATTCGATCATAGAAGCTTCATTTATTTTTGTTATCATCGGATATTCACCTACATGTTTTGAGCGAATGAAATGTTCATGTGCGAGCGGCGGAATTTGTTGCAACAACTCATGAGAAGTAACTGTTTTATTTTCACGGTAATCATTGTGAAACCAATTAGTTTCTGGCTCTGTACTTAAAGGAATAACGGCATACACACTTTCTTCACCTTCTGACAATCCGAGTAAATGGTTCAGTGCACGGTCTAGAAATTGAAAGTATACGCCGTTTGTATAACCGAATTGCTTTGCACATTCTAGCAATTGTCCAATGAGGACCCCGCTATCTAATCCTTGAAGACGATATGAAAAATTATTGTATTTAAAGAAATTTTTCCAAAACATAGTGGATACGAATGCAGCACCGAAACAATCATCTATATTACAGCGATTACCGAGTGTGTCTGCCAAATAAGAATCGAAATTTCCTTCGCGAAGTAAAATAAGTCGGTGATGCGCGGCGTCATAATGGTAAATGCCGTCTGGGTAATCGTCAATCTTTAAATAGATATACAATTCATTCGGATATAAAGCACCACCCGAAGGAATAGATCTTCGTAATACATTTCTCTCGCTATTTAGCTGACATAATTGTGTTACACCAAATGAATACCAAAGGTAGTGACCAATCTCATCTAAAGTAGGTGTAGTAGAAGAGTTCGGTAAAGATAATGGGATTTCTAAGGAGAGCGGGATGGTAGGTAAATTTCGATATAATTTATAAGGAAGCGGTGCGTCTTTCCAGTCCACCTCATGATTCGGCATAATTTCATCGATAGAGAAATGGAGATGATGTAAAAAAGTATCTAGCTGCATGAAATCCCTCCTTTACTATGGAAACGGATGTGGATGTGGATTTAATCTTTCATTCGTTAAAGGTTCGTCTGTATATCCAAGTGTCATCGGTACGGTATATACCCGGTCCAGTCCTGTAACTCGAGTAAGATGGTGACCAAACGTCATCGGTAGCATGCCTGGAATAATAACTTTTACACAATGTAATCCATTCTTTTCTATGAGGGGAACGGTTTGATCTACAACGATTATTTCAAGATTAGATTGATGCAAACGATTTAAAAGTTGGTGGAGATCGGATGTTAGATCCATATCAAATGATTGTGATACATTCATTTCTTGGAACGTTTGCACCGGTGCATCTTCCCGTAAAAGGAAGTGAAGACGTTCTTCTGTTTCTTTCAATCCATACAGCATACTATGGTCTTCCATTTTATTAACGAAATAAGGATCTTGTAAGCATTTTTCGTAGTATTCTCTTTTGTGCTCGAGCTCATCGTCTGTTATAAGTAACATGCCTGCTATTTCTTGAATGGCGCTTTTTAAGGCTCGAATAGGATCTAAATGAGCGCCTCCTGCACAAACAACGTTCATTCCATTTTCACGCGTATTTTTTGCAATTACCCATAAGCTAGGAATGCCGTGTTCCATCGTCGCGTTAAAAGCGTGTAATTCATATCCGGTAATCGTACGTAACCGCTGAATCATTAATTGTAATTCTGTATCATTTGCTGAATTAAGATCCAGGCGGGGAAGAGGTAATTCGGCATACCAAGTGAGTAAGAAGGCATCACGCTCTACAATTTCTAAAATGCCGTGAAAAATCGCTTCTTCTAAACTACCGCCAATTGCACATCCATTTGATGTTTCATACACGAAAGCATCTCGATGACCGAGGCTATAATAAGCAATTGATTCAGGAACTAAAAGCGGTCTGTTTTGTGATAAAGAATATCCCCATACCCAGTTTTGCTCATAATCAGGATCAAACGGCTTGAATGGAAAGTTATCACGATTGTAATGTTCATTTGTATGGACACCGAGTGTGAGGGGATTTAGTGCATGTTCCTCTAAATCATGAAAACTACCATGCACATTTGTCTTTTTCCCTCGAGGCGACATACCGCAATATCGTTCTAAACCTTCTAAAATAGCAGTTGCTTCACTCACTGCAAATGAATGAGTTCGTCCCGCAACACCTTCATTTCCGAACATTAATGGCATGTTTATAATGACGTCAGCGAATGGTAATACAGAATGCTGCATTTTTCCGTTCAACATACCGACCCGATAATCTAAATAGTCTCTCGTTAAAAATGTGTTTAGCTCATGAATGGAACGGCAGCGATACGTTTCGGTGCTTACTTTTAAACTCGGTTGTAAAGAAACTTCCGCCGCATCCGCAGTATCATCAGGTAAATTACTACATACAGGACAGAGAGGATCTGGAAGAAAAGAATGCCGCGTACATTGTAATGTTTGTAAGTTTAGTAAAATAAGTTCATTTTCTAAAGAAGAATGGTTATGAGTTAATATTTTTCCTGTTTCTGCGCAAATAAGATGGCACATTTGCAACATTCCATTTTGGGTGGCACGTACGTCACGTCTCGTTACATTATCTGCTTTAAAGGCATATTTCCGCTGTAGTTCCCACATTTCTTTTTGATCAAAGCCAGCGATAAAACGGCGTCCATCAGAACAATGGGAACATCCAGGCGTAAGAGGATGAATGTAAGGACCGATAATACCTTCGCCAAATGAAGTAAAACCACGAAGCCATGGAATATGATTTGAGCGAAAAATAAGTTCGGCATCATGATGAATAGTAGAAGGAGATCCGTCATGTAATACGAGAGCGAGATGAATATTTTCAGGAAGTTCTTCTGTAAGGGTCTGCTGACGAATGATGGAATATTGTTTGCATAATTGATCATGTACATAGTCTGCAAGAAGGCCATCTCCTATAAGCAATATATTTTGAATCATAAACCGTCCTCCTTTGCAATTAATACCCCATACACACCGTCTAGGTTTTCTTTCAAAAATGGTTCGATTGCTAAATCGAACACGAAGGGATAAAAATTATGTTCTTCTAAATGCTGTAAGGCAAGCTGTAAAGATTGCACACTTGGAATTTCTTCTTCCGCTTGTATTTCCACTCTAAAAGAATCCGTGTCATATAAAATAATAGAGGATTCAGGCAAGATATTAGCTCTGTAAGGAATTTCTTCATTTTGAACGTGAAAGAGTGATAGTTGTAGTGCGTTTCGTAACGCTAACGTCATATTAATATTAGATGCACCGTACCATCTATCATTTATACCAACCCAAACGACTGGAAAACTGAGAATCTCTTCACTCATTGCGATTTTAGGTGTTTCATGGATTGTAGAGAGAGCATCGTAATAAAATCTACAATGTTTATCTTGAATATCAATTAAATCAACAGTTGTAAGTTCCTCTAGAATATGTGACTGCCGCTCATACAGTTTATTGTTTAAATGTTGTTGTAGTGCCCGGTAAAATCCTTCTGTCATCGTTTCTCCAGCACCGATACCGATATTGTTATGTTCAGGAATAAGGCGGTGAATGATTTCTGCTACATATGTTTCAATTCCTGTTAAACCAGCTTCTCGGCGTGCTTCATTATGAGTCAATCCACTACGAGTCATAAGAGGCAGAAGGGGAGCTGGGCCATCTGATAGTGGAGTAGCTACTTGAATATAGCATTGTGATAATGGTAATTGATATGAATCTTGTTCATCCCATACATGGAATATACCGGCTTCTTTAGAAGTTAATGAATCGAAAAAGCGGAATACATCAGTTGAAGTATGTTGGCCATACCGATGCTCAAGTTTTTCAGAAATATTTTCTATCGTATCAATTGTAAAACTTTCATCAGTTACAAGAGGGTGTTTTATAAAAGGATGCCACGTTCCTTCAAGTGTTTCATAGTTTAATAAAAAGAATTGTGATTCTTTTTCACGATATGAATCATCCGCGACATGTTTAAACAATTCAAAAACGATTACATTTGCTAACATGGCAGATGTAATTGGTGAGAAGGAATCCGATGAATTTTCATTTTGTAAAGTCGTTTCATGTAGCCGATGCCATGCGGATTCCCAGCATTCATCACGATTTTCTGTTACGACAGGTCCAGCTATACCGAGTGTTGATAAACAAATAGCTGGTATGAAATTCTTTTTCGTTTCTCTACAAATAGTGTGAACTGTTTTTAAACCGTCAATGTCTCCGTTTTGAGAAACATATAAAATCCAATCAAAAGGTTCGAATACTTCACGCAAGGGACGGTCAATTGTAGTATCGATTTCTTGAAGGAGTACACTGTTATCAACTTCATATGCACATTCTATTAGCTCATGTATTCTGTCATAGTTTGTTTCATCCCGATCTGTAACGAGGTAATGAAATGTAGGTAAACCAGATTCTAATAAAGAAGAAACTAAGGAAGTGAGCATATCCCCAGAACCAAGTACAAGGACATTTGCTCCGCGGTATGTTTCAAACTTTAAAGCACCTGAATGAGAATCAGCTTCTAAAAATTCAATTTGTGAAGCATATCTGTCGAGTAATGTACTGTTTAATTCATGAGGTGCATCTTGATTTGCATCGCGAACGAAACCATTTTCATATAAAATCTCTCCAATTTCAAATACACGGTTTTGATAGGGGAGAGGGAGGCCATCGGTTATTTCGGCTAAAGAATAATTCCCGTTAAACATTGGCATTAATTTTTCAATCCAATCATAAATTCCATCACCGTCCATACGAAATGAACTGGCGTTATTTCGAAAATAGACACCCCCGTTTGAATCGGGGAGGAAGAAAGTATCCTTATTTACTTTAAGTTTTGCATGAATTGGAAGGTTATTCATTTTAATCCTCCTTACGTTTAGGCATACATTATTACCTTATGTCATGAAATTTGTCCCGTATGAACACAATAAAAAAAGGCTGTAGAATGATTCATTCTACAGCCTTTAATAGATTTTTAATCTATCAACCTTCTAATAATAATGACTTTGGATCTTCAAGCATATCTTTAACAGCAACAAGGAAGCTAACTGCTTCTTTACCATCAACAATACGGTGATCGTAAGATAAAGCAATGTACATCATTGGGCGGTTTTCCATACGCTCGTTATCAATTGCAACTGGGCGTACTTGGATTTTATGCATTCCTAAAATACCAACTTGTGGGCTATTTAGGATCGGTGTTGACATTAGAGAACCGAACACACCACCGTTTGTAATTGTAAATGTACCACCTTGTAGTTCTTTTAATGAAAGTTTGTTGTCACGTGCTTTTTTACCTAATTCACGAATTTCACTTTCAATTTCAGCGAAATTTAATTGGTTGGCATCGCGTACAACTGGAACAACTAATCCATCTGGAGCTGCTACTGCAATACCGATATCATAGAATTTTTTAATGATAAGCTCGTCACCTTGAATTTCAGCATTTAATAATGGGAATTGTTTTAATGCTGCAACAACTGCTTTTGTGAAGAATGACATGAAGCCAAGACGTACATCATGTTTTTTCTCGAAAGCATCTTTGCGTTCTTTACGTAATTCCATGATCGCACTCATATCAACTTCGTTAAATGTTGTTAACATTGCAGATGTTTGTTGAACTTCTACAAGACGTTTTGCAATTGTTTGACGGCGGCGGGACATTTTCACGCGCTCAACTGGTTTTTCGAATTCCGTTTTTGCAACTGGAGCAGGAGCTGGACTCTTTGGAGCAGCTGGTGCTTCTTTTGGTGCTGCAGCATGAGCTTGTACATCATGTGGTCTCACGCGTCCAAGTGGGTCTGTGCTACGTACGTCGTTTAAGTCGATTCCTAATTCACGAGCCATTTTTCTAGCAGCTGGTGATGCGATAGGACGGTTTGTATTTGGTAACCCTTGTAGTGTTGCAGTTTGCTCAGCATTTGGTGCCGCAGCTTTCGGTGCTTCAGTCGTTTCTTGTTTTGGTTGCTCAGCCACTGGTGCAGGTGTACTTACTGCAACTGGTGCTCCATTAGCATCTAAAATTGCGATAGTTGCACCAACTTCAACTGTATCCCCAGGTTCGCCTAGTAACTTCGATACAATACCTGAATCTTCTGCAATGATTTCTACATTGACTTTATCGGTTTCAAGCTCAACAACGCTGCCACCTTTCTCAACTTTGTCGCCTACGTTGATAAGCCATTGTGAAATAGTTCCTTCAGTAATAGATTCTGCAAGCTCAGGTACTTTAATTTCGATCATTTTAAATGTCCTCCCCTTATTTGCCTAACGGTGTGTTTTTTCTTCTTTTGTCTTCGGTAATCTCCATTTGTTAGCCTGGCCTTGGGCAGAATATCTGCCCAAGGAACAAGCTAGAAAGCTTCATTGTTACTTTTTAGTTGCTGTAAACTTCAATTTCTTGTTTATCTTGACGGAAGTTATACTTCACATCTAAAGCATGTGCAACAATTAGTTCTTGCTCAGCTTTGTGAGCGAATGGATCGCCGCCAGATGGACTAGAGCGATCAGGACGTCCAATGTAGCCTGTTTTCACTTTATCTCCAGCAAGCTCGAACAGAATTGGAGCCATGTAATGCCATGCGCCCATATTACGAGGTTCTTCTTGAACCCAAATGATTTCTTCTAAGTTTTTAAAGCGTTTAATAATAGATTGAACTTTCTCAGCAGGGAATGGGTACAATTGCTCAATACGAACGACATGAACTTCGTCTAAGTTGTACTCATGTTTACCAGACTCGATTTCTGCTGCTAAGTCAATCGCCATTTTACCTGTGCTTAAAACAAGACGTTTTACTTTATTTGGTTTCATGCCAAGGTTTTCTTGTTCTAAAGCAGGTTGGAAACGTCCTTCGCTTAACTGACTAGCAGTTGAAAGCGTAAGTGGGTGACGTAATAAACTCTTCGGCGTCATCAATACTAATGGTCGAACAGCTTCTGTTCCTAAGATAGATGCTTGACGACGCAGGATATGGAAGTATTGAGCCGCGCTCGTTAAGTTTGCAACTGTCCAGTTATTCTCAGCAGCTAACTGTAAGAAACGCTCTGGACGTGCACTAGAGTGCTCTGGTCCTTGACCTTCATAACCGTGTGGTAATAGAAGAACTAAGCCAGATTTTTGACCCCATTTTGCTCTTCCAGCTGAAACATATTGATCAAATAATGCTTGCGCAGTATTTGAGAAGTCACCATATTGCGCTTCCCACATAACAAGAGTTTCTGGAGCGAATACGTTATAACCATATTCGTAACCAACAACAGCAGCCTCTGATAACGGACTGTTATGAACAGAGAATGAAGCATTAATGTTTGGTAAGCGATGTAATGGTGAATATGTTTCATTTGTATCAGTATCGTGTAATACGATATGACGGTGTGCGAATGTACCACGCTGTGAATCTTGACCAGTTAAACGAATTGGCGTACCTTCTTGTAAAATAGAAGCGAATGCTAATGATTCAGCAAGTGCCCATTCAATTTTGCCGTTCTCTTCAAGAGCATCTTTACGGCGCTCAAGAATTTTCTTCACTTTCGGATATACGTTAAAGCCTTCTGGCCAAGATAGTAGACCTTCATTAATTGCACGAAGTGAGTCAATCTCAACGCCAGTATCAATTGACTGAATACCTTTTGCAACAACATCTGGTACTTTAACGTGAATTGTTGCATCACTCGTATCAGCTGGTGGTACTTGTGCATAGTCGGATTTTAATTGCTCTTGTATAAACTGTGTAATTGTTTCAACCTCATCTGCATTTAGAACACCAGCAGCTTGTAATTGATTTGCATAAATTGCTCTTACAGTTGGATGGTTTTTAATTTTTTTGTACACTTGTGGTTGCGTAACTGCCGGGTCATCCATTTCGTTATGACCGTAGCGGCGGTAACCAATTAAATCGATTAAGAAGTCTTTTTTGAACAACATGCGATATTGAATCGCAAGGTTAGCAGCTGCAAGACAAGCTTCCGGATCATCAGCATTCACGTGAACAATCGGAATATCGAAACCTTTTGCAAGGTCACTTGAATATTTCGTAGAACGAGAATCATAGCTATCAGTCGTAAAACCAACTGCATTGTTTGCGATAACATGAATCGTTCCGCCTGTTTGGTACGCGTTCAATCTGCTTAAGTTGAGTGTCTCAGATACAATACCTTGACCAGGGAATGCAGCATCACCATGAACTAAAATTACGAATGATTTTGAAGTATCTTGATCTGGAAGACCAGATTTTTTACGATTCTCTTGAGCCGCACGTGCGAAACCTTCTACTACAGGATTCACGAACTCAAGATGACTCGGGTTATTTGCTAATGTAACGCGAGTACTAACTTCTTCGTTACTAACGACTTGTTCTCTACCTAAATGGTATTTCACGTCGCCAGTCCAGCCAGAATTAGCCACTGCGCCTTCTATTTTTGCATGTTTGAACTCAGCAAACATGTGGCTATATGGTTTTTCTAATACGTGAGCAAGTACGCTTAGGCGACCGCGGTGAGCCATACCAATCATGACATCCTCTACGCCGTTCTTAGCACCTTCTAGAACAATTTCATCTAAAACAGGTACAAGCATATCAACGCCCTCGATAGAGAAACGTTTTTGCCCAACGAATGTTTTATGCAAGAATTGCTCGAAACCTTCAACAGCTGTTAAACGTTTTAAAAGAGCAGTTCGTTTTTTATTTGATAGTGGTTGACGCAATGAATTTGATTCCACCATTTGATGCAACCACGCGCGTTCTTCACTATCTTGTATATGAGAAAATTCATAAGCTAAAGATTTTGTATAAACGTCTTTTAATCTATGAATTACATCAAGTGCAGTGTGAATACCTTCTGGTGCATCTTGCCATACCGTTTTCGCTGGAATCGCTTTCAAGTCAGCATCGCTCAGTTCGTTCATTGCTTTCTCAAGAAGAGATTGTCCATTTGCAGCATCTTCCATCGGGTTGATGTGAGCCAACGTGTGCCCGAAAGAACGAATCTGCTCAACAAGTTGAACGACTTTAAGAATTTTTTCAATGTTACCTGTGTTTTGAGGAGAAAAATGTGTTGCTGTGTTGTCCCCTGTTACGACATCATCTTGAAACGAAGGAGCTCCAAAAATTTCAAAAAGCTCTTGTAATTCCGGATCAACAGAACCTGCTCCAGTTACGTAAAGATCATACTGCTCAATAACATAACCAAGGTTCGGACCGTGGAACTTGGCCCAAGGGTTTGTCGTTGTATTCTTCCTCGTCATTTGTTTAAACCTCCCAATGCATATAATCCTTTTCCATACAAAGGTGCATTTTGCTCTTTTTCAATAAGTAATGAATCAATAATCAATGTAAATGTTTTTCTTTACTCTTATGTTATTACAATAATTTACATAATACCAAACACTATTACTTATCTGTTTTGTAAAAAAACATTCACAATAACTTATCACCCAAGTTAATCTTTCATGTTATAAAGTAATTTTACAGAAAAATGGGGTGGATATATTTGGTATGCCTATACTAATAGCTATAATTGTTGCATTTAAATATAGGTATAATAGTTAGAATGTTTCGATAAAAACAGTTTGAATTATGTATATTGAAATAATAAGCGCTTTCATAGATATTATACAACAATATAACGGAATATAGTATAAAAAATAAAAAATTATGAATTTATCGTAAACTTTATTTAGATAGTGTTAAATATTGAAAGGAAAGTGAAGGATTTCTACAAAAAAAGTTGCTAAACATAAAAAATGCTCCATAAACAGTTAGTTTCTATAAATATGACGAAAAACACCGTAAAACAAATAACGCATTTCGTGAAATAAAGAAATAAATGAAATATTTTAAAAGGATAAAACAAATATGGAGATATTAAATTTTAAAAAAAGAAGTGAGGAGATATAGTAACAGTTATTTACAGTGTTCCGTGTTTCGCTTCAAAATAGACGTGCTGAAATTTAAAAAAGTTTCTTCTATATTATTGAATATACTTATGGCACTTACAATGAGTACCGTCTTTATCTCATTTGTTGTTTTAGCAAAAAGATATTAAGATGGAGGAGAGAAAGGAAGATTAACATATGCAAATGATGTATGCTTTTGGCATTGGGCTTGTATTATTTTTAGCCGTATTCTTATTTATTCGTAAAGACGTTCAAGGTGGGACATTAACGAAGCGAGGATTTTATAAATTAATCGGCTGTTTAGTTGTTATGCTTATAGCAATTATTGTAATGATCGTATTAATTAATCAGTCACTATAGAATGTAAAAACGGAACCTTACTTTGGTAAGGTTTTTCTTTATTGTTCAACCTGAAAATTACCACCAAATCCATTTTCTGAAAATAAATTGTGTTATATAATCCAATGAAATGATAGATAAGGAGTGTAGTATATGAATAAAAAAACTATCTTCTATTTATTAACTTGTATACTACTTGTAGCTAGTACTACTTATATAATATGTAACAAAAGAGAACAAGTGCCACCTATATTAGTATGGGACGAACAAGAATACTATGTTACGAATGAACCTGCCAAAGTAGAAGAAGTTGGGCAAAAACTTGGCGAAGTAACAAAGAAAATTAAAACAAGTAAAAAACCTACTAAAAATAGAGAATCTAATACATTACAAGAGAAAACAGAAGTATTCACAATGATTGAGGAAGAAAAAAGTGATTACCCGCCTTTAATCATAAAGGAAGCTTATAGTGATGAATATAGGGTAGTGAGGCTGATGTTGAAGCAAGTATTATGATGAAAAGGAGGTTCATATGCAGACACTAACTTCGTATCCGTAGTCGTTAAGAAAAATATTAGTCTTTTTCCTCCTATCCGTGCCGCTTACATTTTGATGAATAGAGGAGCAATGCAAAAGAGAGATTTCATTTTATATTTATTATTTACTGCTATTAATATATCGCTTTGGTTATTGCATATGATTTTTGATTGGAGTATGTGGATGGTAGCAGGGCATTATATAATTGGAGCAATTGTTATTGTTTTTTCAAATATAAATAAGAGATAATCCAGCAATCTTAAAGTTGCTGGGTTTTATTTTGATATTTATAATTAAGAAACAAATTTTGAATAGAGAGTAGTGGGCGTTATGAGATGGAAAGCAGGAACGTTTGAAAAAATAGAAACGAATGACTCATCTATTGAGAAACTCATACATACATTTAAGGAACAAAACGTAAATGGCGGAGTGGTTATAAGCTGTTTTAAAGTACATAACGAAAAATTTTTTAAAGAAATACCATATTGGAAAGATGGACACGAGCACTTCTTTAGAAGAATCTTTAACTCTTTAGATATAATCAATAGCTTAGAAGAGTTAAAAATACATACGTCAGAAAAATATAAGTTGCATTTTAAAGAGCAATGGGCAGTCATGCTTGATGGTAGCATTGCCGCTCAAATTTTGTCGGGCGGAGCATATGAAGGATTTAAGGAACGACCAGTTATCGCAAAACAATTAGCCGTGAATGTATGTCAATATATGTTCCAAGATCGCTATGAAGATATTAAAGTGTTCAAAAGCTATTGCCCTTGGACAGATTGGTTTTACGATGTTGCATGGGATGCTACTTGGATGGTGTTAGATAGTAGGGAGCGTAAAATGTGGTTCATTTGTGCTACGGATACAGATTGATAGAAGAGGGGCCTTGTAGGAATGCTGCAAGGTCCTTTATCTTTTGGGAATTAATAGAAAACAAATCATATAAATGCTATACTAAAAAATGTTTGTAATGTCAGTTTCATAATATTGTATGATGCTGACTTACTAGAAAAGATAAGAGGAGAATGAACGTGCAAAAGATAAAGAAATTATTGCTATTAATGATGGTAGTAGGATTAACAGCAGGTGTTTTAGCGGGGTGTGCAAATCCGAAAGATACTACAGAAGAATTTTTAACAGCGATACAAAAAGGTGATGTAGAAAAGGCTCGTACATTTGTTGAGAGTGACAAGGAATTTAATAAACTAAATGAAAAAACAGATGATGCTGAGGCAAAAGCAATGCTAAGTGCAATTACGAAAAACTTTAAATTTGAAAAGCTAGAAGAAGTATCGAAAAAGGATGACAAAGCAGAAGTGAAAGTGAAAATTACATCTGCAGATCTATCCGTTGCTGTAACAAAAGCAGTGGGAGAAGTTATGCCAATGGCGTTCGCTAGTGCCTTTAGTGAAGACAAAGAACAATCTGAAAAAGCAATCGAAAAAACAATGACATCAACTATCGTCAAAAACTTAGCAGATAAAGATGCAGCAATGGCAACTCGCGAAGTTACATTGAACTTAAAGAAAGACAAAGATGGCGACTATAAAATCGTTGCTGACGATAACTTGAAAGAAGTATTGTTTGCCAATGCGAAGTCTTTGGAGAAGATGTTTGGTGGGAAGTAATTGAATTAGATAAAAAGAGACACCATATCACGTAGAAGGTTGATATGGTGTCTCTTTTTTATGATCCCGGAGAGGCTCGAACTCACGACCTCCACCCTGTCAAGGTGGCGCTCTCCTTGCTGAGCTACGGGATCCCAACTATAAATGTTACCATCAGCAATGTATTTTCATTTCATTCGTGTAATCGGAGAATTTGTACAATTTGTTGAGTATTGTAACATTTGATGTATTCCTATAATAGCAACAAACTTTAATGGTGTAAAGGTGTAATTTTCTGAATATTCATATTCTAATTTTTGTATAAAAAAATAAGCCCCGAAGAGCTTATTTTAATAATAATATCAACGCAATTATCAATGATATTTTCAAAAATACAATCATAAATAATGGAGCTTGTTCATAAGCTATCGTCCTGTAACTGTCATTCCTGCTGTGTAAATTGTATCAATAGAACCGTCAGCGCCTTTTATTTCGACTTTATAACGATATGTTCCATCCTCATAAATATCATCGCCATATCCTGTGAAAGTTGCAATTTCATCATTGCTTTCAGCTGGGACCCATTGATTTTGCCAACGGAAGTTGGTTTCAAATTCTCCCCATCTATCGCCATATTTCTTTTCAAGGCTGACATTGTAATGAATTTCTTCAGCTCGGTCATTTGTAATTCTTGCAATTACGCTGTTACCAAAAGTAACTTGTGTAGAGTGTACCTGAACTGTAACACCGTTCACCGTTTCACCAGGACCACAAATGTAATGACAACCATCCCATTCGTCAGCATGTGCTTTTGGTGTTTCAATGTTCATAACCGTTAAACCGCCTAAAGCTAATGCGCCAGTTAATAATACTTTACCAAATGTTTTCACTTGAAATTCCCCCTAAGTATACTCTCAATTCGTTCGATAGATATCACATTAATCTAATGGAACGTTTTTTCCTTAAGTGTATTCGCTATGAATCTTTCATCTTGTAGTAATCTAATCACTACATAAAATTTCATAGTTTTGATTCCATATATGTATCATGATTTACATAGAACAAATCTGTTAATACGCTTTGGTTATTTACTTATTCCACTACTTCTATTACCTTTTATTGGTAAAACGTTGGTTTTATTATATAACATTATTATCTATTTACAAGAGAAAATAATACTGTATGCAAAAATGCATAATAAAAAACACTGCTTGTATTCTAGATTACAGATTAAATGGAGTGTTGGGTTTCAATTAATATTTGAGTGGAACTTAATGCTAATTTTTTATGCTTAACAGTATGCATATATCATCGTTTATTAAAGTCATAATTGATAAACCTTGTTCAGGGGACGCTCTTCCTGCTGAGCTACAGAATCTTCAAAAGGGAAAGTATAAGCGATTATGCTAGTAATGTATGAAGGAATAATGATGAGAAGCGAATTCAGTAGAAAGTAGTCTTTGGATGTAGTGGTTATATTATTTACGATACCAATCCAAAGGACCTTCAGCACTCAAATCAACAAGAAAAGGGAGTAAGAAATGTAAAGGTAAGCTTATAAGTTCTGGCATAGCGTTCACCGTTTTCTTTGATAGATATTGTCTCATAAAACAATACGGACAATCCTTTTCAAATGTCACGAGTATTGCCCATACATCTTTTATTGTCCACTTCGTTTTACAATACGTACAACGCGTCATGAGGTTCCTCCTCATTTTAAGTTTTCTTCTAGTATACTCCATTCCATTGTAAGAAAGTCATTTGTATTTGGTGTGGTAAAATGTAAGTTGTTTTATTTTTATGTGAATCTATTTAGTCATTTATGAACAATTACATATCATTTGATATTTTTGCAGAATGATAGATTTTCAGTTTCAATATGCCAATTGGCCAATATATCCTTTTTACAATTTACTGAAAATCATGTATAACAGAGATACATGATTATTTTATCTCGCTATTTGCGGGCAGTAAGATCCCTTACCTCGAAATTCAGCAAAAGTAAAGAAGTTAGGTTCGGATCGGAATGCCCGTAAAAGTCCGATTCGTGAGGGTTGATGAAAGTGTCACTTTATAAATATTCAGAAGTAGAGGGAGAAAAGTTGTAATGGTAAGAAAAACGTTCAAGATGCGCGTGTCTAAAAATAGAACGATTTCGATTAATGGATCGATTCTTGATGTGGATGTTACACATGATGAATTTTTACAAGAGTTTGTTGAGTGGGTTGATTCTAAAGGTTGGTCGTTTATGGGAATAACAGATGAGATTACGCCCGAGGAAGCTAGTCAAAAGTTAATAGATTCGTTGATTGATGAGAAGGATAAGAAAGAGTAATTCCTTCTTATTTTTATTGTATATTTATGTTCTTTATCGTAAAAGTATGATATAGTAAAAAATAGTGAAAATTCTTCCAATATAATACAAATTACATATGATTGGTAGATTTATTATTTTGTTAAGGAGTAAATGGAAAAGGGAGAGTCATATGGTAAATTTTAAGAAAATTTTGGTTTTTATTACAGTTATTTGTTCGTTTTTTTTGACGCCCATAACATTGCGTGCTGAGACGAATATTGGAGTAAATCCAGAACAAGTTGCACCACCACCTGCGGAAGGACCGAATGTTTTTAGTCAGTTTGCAACGACAATTGATGCAAAAACAGGAGATGTTTTGTATGATAAAAACGCATATCACCGAGCATATCCTGCTAGTACGACGAAGGTGTTAACAGCGATTTTACTCATGGAGCATACAAAGCCAGAGGATCAATTTACATTTTCACAATTAGCATTAGATCAAGAGAAGAGTAATTATCAAATTGAGTTTCAACCTGGAGAGACAATTAATAGAAATACTGCGCTTATGATTTTAATGGTGCTGAGTGCGAATGATGTGTCGTATGCGATTGCGGAGCGGATTGGCGGGAGTGTTGAGAATTTCGCTAATATGATGAATGAGAAAGCGAAGCAATTAGGGGCGAAAGATAGTCACTTTGTAACACCGAATGGATTGCATGATCCGAACCATTATACGACGCCGTATGATATGGCTATGATTACGAAGGGTGTGCAAAAGTATCCTGAAATTTTACAAGCGATGAATACGAAAAGAACGACAGTTACGACGTCTAGGCAGACGGTGTCTATTTTTAATAAATCTAATTTTTTTGAAAATCCATATAGCATTGGCGGTAAGACAGGGTTTACGAATGAAGCACGTAATACACTTGTTTTATTAAATGAGAAAGATGGAAATCGTATTATAAGCGTAGTAATGGCTTCTCAAAGACCTGAAATTTATGAAGATTTGAAGCAGATGGCGGAATATTCTTTCGGTCAATTTACGAAGCAAATGGTGCTTGATAAACATAATTGGCATCAAAAAACAACATATTTAAATAAAGATGTTAATTCTGAGTTGGAACAAAGTGCGGAGCTTATGCTTAAGAAAGATGAAGGGAAAAATGTGAAAACTATTTTCCGGGCGGCTTCATTAGATAAAGAATCTTTATATCATAAAGGAATACATCGTGGTGAGGTAGTTGGTGCAGTTGATATTACGAAAAATAATCAAACAATTGCGACGGTAAATGTTCTTTCAACAGAAGATGTCACTTTTACGATGCCTAAAAAAGATACAACTATGCCTGAAGTAAAAGACTCAAATGTGAAAGTAATAAGTGTTGGGATAGGTGCGATTATATTATTTGGAGCAATTTTATATGTAGTGTTGCGCCGAAATACAAAAGGAATGAAATCAGAAGGTAAATAAATTACTAATAAAAAGACTGTGTAAAATTTTGGCACAGTCTTTTTTCTATATTTTAAATAACTAATAATTGTAAATTTTCTTATTGCAATAACTTAAAGTTCGTTATATCATTTACTTGTGTTCTTGTTAAAGAACAAAGTGGATATTGCATACTTGAAATAATATAAAACAACGGAGAGGGAGAGAGACGATGAAATTAATATGGAAGATAATTAGCAACGCGATCTCATTTGTTTTATTTGCATTGATGGTTTTTTTAGCTTTTGTAGTTATTTCTTCAAAAGCAAGCGGTGGTGATCCGACAGTGATGGGATATCAATTTAAGAGCGTTCTTTCAGGATCAATGGAGCCGACGTTTTTAACAGGATCAATCATTGCAATAGAACCAAACAAAGATGGTTCTAAATATCAAAAAGGTGATGTTATTACCTTTAAAGAGAAAGATCAAAAAATTATCACTCACCGTATTATCGGTGTGAAAGATACAAATGGAAAAGTAATGTATGAAACAAAAGGGGATAACAACAACGGACCAGATTTAGAGCCAGTACTTGCAGAAAATGTAGTTGGAAAGTATGCAGATATTACAGTTCCGTATGTTGGTTATTTACTGAATTATGCGAATTCAAAAGCGGGAGCAGCATTACTTCTTATTATTCCAGGAGTCTTTTTACTTGGGTATTCCGCGATTTCTATTTTTGGTGCTATTCGTAGCATTGACGGAGAAAAGAAAGATAAAAAAGTAGAACAATCCGTCTAGTTCGTTTGGTTATACTTTCCGTTTAGGAAGTTAACAAATATATATTAAGGGGATATGGACATGACTTTAAAGAAAAAATTAGGAATGGGTATTACATCAGCAGTATTAGGAGCAGCTTTAGTTGGTGGAGGAACATTTGCATTTTTCAGTGATAAAGAAGTGTCAAATAATACATTTGCGGCTGGAACACTGGATTTAGCATTAAATCCATCAACAGTTGTTAACGTATCGAATTTAAAACCTGGGGATACAATTGAAAAAGAATTTAAACTAGAAAATAAAGGCTCTTTAAATATTAAAAAGGTTCTACTGAAAACAGATTATAATGTAGAAGATGTAAAGAAAGACAATAAAGATGATTTTGGTAAACATATTAAAGTAACATTCTTAAAAAATGTAGATAAGCATGAGACAATTGTGAAACAAACTACTTTAGATAAATTAAAAGGTGACACACTTACAGCTGTAGATAATGATTTATCGGCTTGGTTCTGGGATGAAAAAGGTATTTCAGCAGGTAAATCTGATAAATTCAAAGTGAAATTTGAGTTCGTTGATAATGGAAAAGATCAAAATCAATTCCAAGGCGATAAGTTACAATTAAATTGGACGTTTGATGCACAACAAACAGCAGGTGAAGAAAGATAATAAGAAAAAGGGCTATCACATGGATAGCCCTTTTTCTATTTTTCTAGTATTTGTCTATCAATTTTAATAGTTCTTTACTATAATATAGATAATGTTCTGTATAAAGAACGTAATGTTCGATGGGAGAGATTAAGATGCTGAAAAGACCGCGTAATTTTAAAAAGATGCTTATATTGCCGTGTATGTGTTCTATTACGTTTTATTTAGGATCTCAAATTATGACGCATACAGAAGCGGCGTTCATTCATGAAACGAAAGTAGAAGCGACGCTTTCTACAGCAATTATATTTCCGAAAACAGTTAATACGTTAAAAGAGCAATCTGAGAAACATAAACAGTTTATTGAGCGTGAGTATGGAACGATGAAGGGAAAATCGAAAGCAACTTCTATTGAAGAAATAAAACAGGCGATTTCTGTATGGCAACAAGGGCGTGAGAAAATTGTTGCTGAGAAGGAAGCCCTGCAAAATGTATATACTGAAATAGAAGCTCCTTACAATCAAATACAAGAAGAATTAAAGGTAAATAAAGATGAGTCGATGCAGCAAGTGTCCATATATGTAAATGAAGGCTTCCGCAGTATCAAAGAGAAGCGTGACTATATTGAGAAAGAAATTAGCTTGAAAGCTATTGATGAGCAAATTCAGGCTCTTCAGCAACAATTAAACGTTGCAATTGAAGCGGAAGGACAAAAGAAAGCCGAAGAACAGAAGAAAGCAGAAGAACAGAAAAAGCTAGAAGAGCAAAAGAAAGCGGAGTAACTGCTTTAGTGAAACAGCCGGAAAACAAGAATGTGGTGTAAGAGAGAGTGAACGAATAAGCAAGACTAGTAATATTTATACGAGTGTGAGGGAACGTTAGCCCTCACCTCTTTGTTTTTCTTTTTTCTTATAGTATTAAATGATTTGAGTGTGAAAAAAGTTATAAATTATCATTGTTTTTTTCTGAAAAGTCTAAATGATATTGAGAAATAAAAATAACTGAAAATATTAATAAATATGTGTTGTGTTTATATAGGGTTGTTCGTTATAATGAACATAAGGTTTTTAAAAAAGAACACATATTAGCTAAGCTAATATAGTTTTCTTTACATCTCTTATTGAAAAATAAGTGATAAAAATATAAAAAAAAGCTAGGGGGAATTGATTGTGAGTCTGAAAAAGAAATTAGGTATGGGAGTTGCATCAGCAGCATTGGGGTTAGCTTTAATTGGTGGAGGAACATTTGCATTCTTTAGCGATAAAGAAGTATCAAACAATACATTTGCAGCTGGGACGTTAGACCTTACATTAAACCCTAAGACGCTTGTAGATATTAAAGATTTAAAACCAGGGGATTCTGTTAAGAAAGAGTTCTTATTACAAAACAGCGGTTCGTTAACTATTAAAGACGTTAAATTAGCAACAAAGTATACTGTTAAAGATGCAAAAGGTGATAATGCTGGTGAAGACTTTGGTAAGCACGTTAAAGTAAAATTCCTTTGGAACTGGGATAAACAAAGTGAGCCTGTATACGAAACAACTTTAGCAGACTTACAAAAAGTTGATCCAGATCTTTTAGCTAAAGATATCTTTGCTCCTGAGTGGGGAGAAAAGGGTGGATTAGCAGCTGGTACAGAGGATTATCTATGGGTACAATTTGAATTTGTAGATAATGGAAAAGACCAAAATATCTTCCAAGGTGATACATTGAATTTAGAATGGACATTCAATGCTAACCAAGAAGCTGGGGAAGAAAAATAATAAAAAAAGCGGGTATTCCCGCTTTTTTTTATAAAGAAAAAGAAGTGCTGGTTGTAAGCACTTCTTTCTATTATTATTTTTGATTTTGCTTCCACTTTGTAAATTCAAGAAATTCACGAAATTGTTCTTTGGAGACACCAGAGTTCATTGCATCTTTAACGAGTTGTGTCCATTCGGAGTCTAGGTTAGTTTCCTTTGTTGTTTCATCATGAAGTAAAGTATCAACTGGAATTTGTAGAACTGCTGCGATCTTTTCAAGAAACTGAATGGAAGGGTTTTTTTGTAAATTTCGTTCTATAGAACTAATGTAAGATTTAGCAACGCCAGCTTTTTCGGCAAGTTCAGTTAATGAAATCCCTTTTTGTAAACGAAGGCGTTTTATACGTTCTCCAATCATATTTGCGCACCTTTCTATCAATATGTAGTTGTCTTATGATGTCATTATTATAACATAAACTTCGTTAAAAAGAACAAACCTATTGAGCCTGACTGGATGGCTTCATACGTTGGAAAAATTGCTCGATGTCTTGCATGGCGATACCAGCATCTAGAGCTTCAAGTATTAAATCAATCCATTCTTGATCCAGTGCGTCTGTCTTATCTTTGTACAAATGTAATTCCTCCCTAATTATCGGTCATAATTGCTGCTACAGAATACATGATAATGAAATCCGATTTTGTGTTTTATATAGTGAATTATCAAATATTGTGTAGATGAAACAAAGATAAAATCCCCATTAAACTCCCTCTATGGAAATTATAAATTGTTCGATAAAAACTTTCAATATTTTCAGAAAACATTGTTGAATTGTGATATATTCGTATACTAACTATGAAATTTTTACAAATATATTAAAAACATTACATAATATGACTAAATATTGAAAAAATATTGAATTTTTAATAAAATTCAATTTGTAATACATATTATTTATTAGGGGAGGAAATAAGGGATGAACAAGAAACCGTTCAAAGTTTTGTCATCAATCGCATTGACAGCTGTATTAGGCCTTTCATTCGGAGCTGGCACTCAATCTGCATATGCTGAAACGCCTGTGAATAAAACAGCTACGAGCCCAGTTGATGATCATTTAATTCCGGAAGAACGTTTAGCAGATGCATTAAAAAAACGTGGGGTAATTGATTCGAAGGCTTCAGAGACAGAAACAAAGAAAGCAGTCGAAAAGTATGTAGAGAACAAAAAGGGTGAAAATCCTGGGAAAGAAGCAGCGAATGGGGACCAACTTACGAAAGATGCATCCGACTTTTTAAAGAAAGTGAAAGATGCGAAAGCAGACACGAAAGAAAAATTAAATCAACCAGCAACAGGCACACCTGCAGCAACAGGCCCAGTTAAAGGCGGTCTAAATGGTAAAGTACCAACTTCTCCAGCGAAACAAAAAGACTATAACGGTGAAGTTCGTAAAGACAAAGTACTCGTTTTACTTGTAGAGTACGCTGACTTTAAACATAATAATATCGACAAAGAGCCTGGATATATGTATTCTAACGATTTTAATAAAGAACACTATGAAAAAATGTTATTCGGCAACGAGCCATTCACATTAGATGATGGAAGTAAAATTGAAACGTTTAAACAATATTACGAAGAGCAATCTGGTGGTAGTTATACTGTAGACGGAACAGTTACAAAATGGTTAACAGTTCCTGGTAAAGCTGCTGATTACGGTGCAGATGCTGCTAGCGGCGGCCATGATAATAAAGGGCCAAAAGGGCCACGTGATTTAGTAAAAGATGCATTAAAAGCAGCTGTAGATAGTGGTATTGATTTATCAGAGTTCGACCAATTTGATCAATACGATGTAAATGGTGATGGAAATAAAAATCAACCAGACGGTTTAATCGATCACTTAATGATTATTCATGCGGGTGTTGGACAAGAAGCTGGCGGTGGTAAATTAGGTGATGATGCAATTTGGTCGCACCGTTGGACAGTTGGACCAAAGCCATTCCCAATTGAAGGTACACAAGCGAAAGTACCATATTGGGGTGGAAAGATGGCAGCATTCGACTACACAATTGAACCAGAAGATGGAGCAGTTGGTGTATTCGCACATGAATATGGTCACGATTTAGGTCTTCCAGATGAGTATGATACACAATATAGTGGTCAAGGTGAGCCGATTGAAGCTTGGTCTATTATGAGTGGTGGAAGCTGGGCTGGTAAAATCGCTGGAACGACGCCAACGAGTTTCTCACCACAAAATAAAGAGTTTTTCCAAAAAACAATCGGTGGTAACTGGGCAAATATCGTAGAAGTAGATTACGAGAAATTAAATAAAGGTATCGGTCTAGCGACATATTTGGATCAAAGTGTTACGAAATCAGCAAGACCAGGTATGATCCGTGTTAACTTACCAGATAAAGATGTTAAAACAATTGAGCCAGCATTTGGAAAACAGTATTACTACAGCACAAAAGGTGATGATCTTCATACGAAGATGGAAACACCACTGTTCGATTTAACAAATGCAACGAATGCAAAATTTGATTTCAAGTCATTATATGAGATTGAAGCAGGTTATGATTTCCTTGAAGTACACGCTGTAACAGAAGATGGTAAACAAACGTTAATTGAAAGACTTGGTGAGAAAGCAAATAGTGGAAATGCAGATTCGACAAATGGAAAATGGATTGACAAATCATATGATTTAAGTCAATTCAAAGGCAAGAAAGTAAAATTAACATTTGATTACATTACTGATGGTGGTTTAGCATTAAATGGATTCGCTCTTGATAATGCTTCATTAACAGTAGATGGTAAAGTAGTATTCTCTGATGACGCAGAAGGTACACCACAATTAAAATTAGATGGTTTCGTTGTATCTAACGGAACAGAGAAGAAAAAACATAACTACTATGTTGAGTGGAGAAACTATGCTGGGGCAGATAACGCGTTGAAATTTGCTCGCGGTCCAGTATTTAACACTGGTATGGTTGTATGGTATGCAGATTCAGCTTATACAGATAACTGGGTTGGTGTACATCCAGGACACGGTTTCCTTGGTGTAGTTGATTCTCATCCAGAAGCAATTGTTGGTACTTTAAATGGTAAACCAACAGTTAAGAGTAGTACACGATTCCAAATCGCTGATGCAGCGTTCTCATTCGACAAAACGCCAGCTTGGAAAGTCGTATCTCCAACGCGTGGAACATTTACGTATGATGGCTTAGCAGGCGTACCAAAGTTTGATGATTCTAAAACGTATATTAATCAACAGATTCCAGATGCAGGACGTATTTTACCGAAGCTTGGTTTGAAATTTGAAGTAGTAGGACAAGCTGATGATAATTCTGCAGGTGCTGTTCGTTTATATCGTTAATACTGTAAAACTACCGAGAGATTTTCTTTCGGTAGTTTTTTTGTGAGCAATGAATTTTATATAGCTGAAAAAGTCATATATAATGTAACCTTAAGAATAGAGATTTGTTATATATGAAGTCTATATAAATAATGAAAGAATTGGATAAAAATAGTGGAAGAAGGTGAGTGAATGAGTATTTCCTCTATTGTAAGTAGGCAAAAGGAATATTTTTTAAAAGGGCATACGAGAAGCATCGAAATGAGAAAGAATAATTTGAAGAAGCTTTATGAAGGCATTCAGCATTTTGAAGAAGAAATATTTCAGGCATTGAAATTAGATTTAAATAAGTCAGTTCACGAGTCGTTTACAACGGAAGTTGGATATGTATTAAAAGAAATTTCCTTTCAATTGAAACATATTTCATCGTGGAGTAAACCGAAACGAGTTCGAACAGCACTCACTCATTTTGGATCAAAAGGAAAAGTAGTGCCAGAACCGTATGGTGTGACGCTTATTATTGCACCGTGGAACTATCCTTTTCAATTAGCAATTGCACCACTTGTAGGAGCACTGGCAGCTGGAAATACAATCGTTTTAAAGCCGTCAGAGTTAACGCCAAGCGTTTCAAAAGTGCTTAAGAGAATGTTAGATGAATTATTCCCAGAAGAGCTTGTAGCGGTAGTAGAAGGTGGCGTTGAAGAGAGTACATCTTTGCTGAGGGAACCGTTTGATTATATTTTCTTTACGGGTAGTGTTGGCGTTGGAAAAGTTGTAATGGAAGCAGCAGCGAAACAGTTGACGCCGCTCACTTTAGAACTTGGCGGGAAAAGTCCTTGTATTGTACATAAAGATGCAAAGATAGAGATGACAGCAAGAAGAATTGTTTGGGGTAAGTTTTTAAATGCAGGGCAGACGTGTGTAGCGCCTGATTATATGTACGTGCATTCTTCCGTGAAAGAAAAGCTAATTGAGGCACTGCGACATGAAATTACAGAGCAGTATAGTAAAGAACCTTTGCAAAATGAAAATTATGTGCGTATTGTCAGTGAGCGTCATTTTGAACGATTATGTGGATTTTTACAAGATGGTCAAGTCGTAATTGGTGGAAACTATAAGAAAGATACATTACATATTGAACCGACAGTACTAGCGGATATTACATGGCAAGATACTGTTATGGAAGATGAAATTTTTGGTCCGATTTTACCAATCATAGAGTACGACAATATAGAAGATGTAATTGGCACAATCCAGCAACATCCGAAGCCGTTAGCGTTATATGTATTTTCTGAAGATAAAGAAGTACAAAAGAAAGTGACGAGTAATATTTCATATGGTGGAGGCTGTATTAATGATGTTGTCTATCATCTTGCTACGCCATATTTACCTTTTGGGGGTGTTGGAAGTAGTGGATTAGGGGGGTATCATGGGAAAGAAAGTTTTCGGACTTTTTCACATTATAAAAGCATTTTAGCCCAATCTACAGCATTCGACATGAAAATTCGTTACTCTTCTACAAAAAGTGCTTTAAAATTCATCCGAAAGTTGTTAAAATGATGATGGTGTTTATCAGTAGGCGTAGCCGTATGATAATAGCCCCTTCGCAATGGAAGGGGTTTTTCTGTTCGACGTTATGTATCATGCGAAAATGAATCAAACATACTACATAAAGAATAGAAACGAACGCTTGCTAAATAACCATTTTTGTTTGGATCGAAACAAAAAAATAGTCTATAGAACATAAATATTTATTCATGAATATAAAAATTTAAAATTTAAGATAGATAGGACGGGAAAATGAAAAAGATTATTAAAGTTGAAGCAGTTGAAAAACATTTTGGAAATCAAGTGATTATCCCATCTCTTTCTTTAGATATTAAAGAGGGAGAGTTTTTAACAATTTTAGGGCCGAGTGGCTGCGGGAAAACGACGTTACTTCGTATGATCGCAGGATTTGAAACTCCAACTAAAGGGAATCTTTTATTAGATGATGAAAGAATTAACGATTTGCCGCCATATAAGCGTCATATGAACCTAGTGTTCCAACATTACGCACTATTCCCACATATGACAGTAGAGAAGAATATTTGTTTTGGTATGAAAATGCAGAAAGTATCAGCAGCAGAGCAGAAAGAGCGTGCTGAAGAGGCAATGCGTTTAACGCAGTTACTTGAGTTCCGTAATCGTAAACCTGCGAAGCTTTCTGGTGGACAACAGCAGCGTGTTGCAATTGCAAGAGCGATTGTAAATAATCCGCGTGTATTACTATTAGATGAGCCACTTGGAGCGCTTGACTTTAAGTTACGAAAAGACTTGCAACGTGAATTGAAAAACTTACAACGTAATTTAGGAATTACGTTCATATACGTAACGCACGATCAAGAAGAAGCAATGAGCATGAGCGATCGTATTGTAGTTATGAATAAAGGACATATCGAACAAATCGGAACACCGAAAGAAATTTACAATAAGCCGAAAACATTGTTCGTTGCGACATTCATCGGTGAAAATAATATTGTGAAAAACGGGGAAGGCTATGTAGCAATTCGCCCTGAAAATGTAAAAGTACGTTCGGTTGAAGAGTCAATTTTAAAAGAATACCATCTTGGACATATTGAAGATATCGAGTTTGTCGGAAATATGGAGAAGCTTTATGTACGTGATGAGAAAACATCAGAATTACTAATGGCATATCAAACTGCTGAAGAGGCAGTACAGTGGAGCATTGGAGATAATGTATATGTAGGCTGGGAGCAAGAGGACGAGGTGACCTTAAATTGAAAAAAGGGAAATTACTCGCACTACCTACAGTCGCGTGGCTGTTAATTTTCTTCCTAATCCCGCTCGTATTCGTATTAGGATTCGCCTTCATGCAGCGCGGAGCTTACGGGACAGTAGAAATGCAATTTACGCTGGAGAATATATCCCGTGTGTTTGATCCATTATACTTAGGAACGTTATGGGAAACTGTTAAAATTGCAGTTATTACAACAGTAATATGTTTATTAATTGGTTATCCGTTTGCGTATACAATTACAATTGTTGACCGCAAATACCGCTCTATTCTTTTATTATTGGCAACGATCCCGTTTTGGATTAACTTTCTTGTTCGTTCATACGCATGGATTGTTATTTTACGTTCACAAGGTCTTGTGAATACGTTGTTATTAAAGCTTGGCATTATTAGTGAACCGTTAAATTTATTATATAATACTCCTTCTGTAATACTCGGAATGGTCTATTCTTTATTACCATTTATGATTTTACCAGTGTATGCAGCAATTGAGCAGTTGGATAAGCGTAAGCTAGAAGCGGCTTATGATTTAGGAGCAACACCAATAAAGGCATTTTGGAATATAACAGTGCCGATGACGATGTCAGGAATTGCGACTGGTTCTATTTTAGTATTCGTTTCTTCTATCGGAATGTTTGTTGTATCAGACGTGATGGGCGGATCGAAAGTAGCATTAATTGGAAACGTTATTCAAAATCAATTCTTAGGTGCACGTGACTGGCCGTTTGGATCTGCGTTATCGATTATCGTTGTTCTATTCTCTGTTCTGTTAATTTACTTATATTATCGTGCAACGAAAGTATATAAATATAATGAGAACGGAGGGGAATAGGCAAAGATGAAGAAGTTTTTAGTTTCTTATTCTTGGTTAATTTTGTTATTCTTGTATTTTCCAATGATGGTTTTAATGGTCTATTCTTTCAACGACTCTCGCATTAATGCGGAGTGGGAAGGTTTTACATTCCATTGGTATACAGATTTATTTCAAAAACAAGATGTTATTGATGCATTTGTAAATAGTATTACGATTGCAGTTATAACAACGATTGTGACAACGGTACTTGGTGTATTCTTTGCAATCGCTTTACATCGTTATAAATATCGTTTTGAAGGGGCTATTAATGGCCTTGTATATTTACCAATTTTAATTCCTGATATTTTAATGGGATTATCTTTACTAATTCTTTTCAGCCAGTTAGGAATGGAACTTGGACAAACAACGATTATTATTGCACATATTACATTTAGTATTTCGTTTGTTGTTGTTATTTTAGCTGCGCGTCTTTCAAGTATGGGACGTGACTTAGAAGAAGCTGCAAATGATTTAGGAGCAACGCCTTGGCAAACGTTTCGTTATGTAACGTTCCCAGCAATTGCACCGGGAGTTATTTCGGCAGCATTATTAACATTCACATTATCAATTGATGATTTTGTAATTAGTTTCTTCGTATCAGGACCAGGATCAACAACATTGCCACTATACATTTACAGTATGGTTAAGCGCGGAGTATCACCAGAAATCAATGCTCTTTCTACAATTTTAATTGTTGCTATCGTAGGATTAATGGTTCTATCTGAAATCTTCCGGAATAAAGGTGCAGATGGTGAAGAAAACTCTGGAGGACACCTTCCTTTATAATACGAACGATATAGAAAGTACAAGGGGGTAATAAACCGATGAAATTAATGAAAAGAATAGCTGGCGCAGCAATTAGTTTTAGCCTTGTTGCTGGTGTGCTTGCTGGTTGTGGTGAAAAGAAAGAAGAATTAAATATTTATAGCTGGGCTGACAATTTTGATGAGCAAGTGCTAAAAGATTTTGAAAAGAAATATAATGTGAAAATTAACTATGACAAGTACGCAAGTAATGAAGAAATGCTTGCGAAATTACAAGCTGGTGGCGCAAAGTATGACTTAATCCAGCCGTCTGATTACATGGTTAAAACAATGGCGAAAATGGACTTATTAGCGCCGTTAGATAAAAAGAATATCCCGAATATCGAAAATATGGTTTCTAATTTCAAAACACCTGCGTTTGATCCAGAGAATAAATATTCTTTAGTGTACACTTGGGGTGTAACAGGGATTGCATACAATAAAAAGTATGTGAAAGAAGCACCTACAAGCTGGGCGGACTTATGGAATGAGAAATATAAAGGACATGTAACGTTACTGAACGATTCTCGTGAAGTATTAGGAGTGGGTCTTAAGAAGCACGGGTTCTCAAACAGTACGAAAGACGATGCACAATTAAAGACAGCAGCAGATGATTTAAAGAAGCTGCTTCCAAACTTATTAGCATTTGATACAGATAACATTAAACAAAAATTCATTACAGAAGATGCTTGGATCGGAACAGTTTGGTCTGGAGATGCAGCATTTATCGCAAAAGATAATAAAGATGTAGAATATGTTGTACCGAAAGAAGGCGGCACAATTTGGGCTGATACGTTAGCAATTCCAAAAGGTGCAAAACATAAAGAGCTTGCTGAGAAATTTATGAACTACTTACTAGATGAAAAAGTAAGTGTGAAAAACTACGAGTCAATTGGTTACAGTAATCCAAATGAAAAAGCTCATCCTCTTCATAGTAAAGAATACCGTGATAATCACATGATTTTCTTAACGAAAGAAGAGTTAGATCGTACAGAATGGCTTGTTGATGTAGACGATAAGTTAAAAGACTATGATCGTTACTGGACAGAGCTAAAAACAAAAGGTAAATAAGTAAGGAAATGCGGTTTCTAAAGTAGAAATCGCATTTTTTCATAGTAGGAGGAAATCGTTTGAAGAAGAAGTTACATCAGTATGAGGTAATGTGTATCGGTTTGTTATTTGCTGTATTTGGTATTGTTGCTTGGCGCGTACATGCAGGTGGCGTTACAGTGATGGATACATATGTCCGTGGATTAGTAAGAGGGCTACAAACGGAAAGTTCTCTTATATTTTTCTCGTACTTTACAAAATTGGGATCAGCAATTGGGATAGTCACTACGCTCGTTATAAGTTTGCTTGTTTTTTGGAAGAAGCGTTATTATGCTGCGATGATTGTATATCCAATGGGGATTTTAATAACACATCTTGTGAATAAAGGGATAAAAGAGATTGTAAAGAGAGAACGTCCGTCATTAAATGAAGCGCTAGATGCACTTGGATATAGTTTTCCTAGTGGACATGCAATGCTATCGATTATGACATTTGGATTTCTTACTTATATCATTGCTGCTAATTTGAAAAGCGTAGCTGGGAAATGTGTCACAACGATTTTGATGGGTATAGTAATTCTATCGATTGGATTAAGTAGAGTCATTTTAAATGTACATTACCCAACTGATATTTTAGCTGGTTACTGCGTAGGTGGTATTTTGTTAATTATCGCGATTTACTACCATCGTTTACTTACTGAGAGATTAGGGCTTAATAAAGAGAGATAGAAAAACGTCTGGAAAAACTATTATTATAGTTTTTCCAGACGTTTTTTGTTTATATCAAGATGTGATACAGTATAAGTGACAATTGAATTATTTAAAGTAGGTGAAAATGTGTGAAGACAAACGTACATAAAGTTGATAAGTGGGGGAAGTTAGGAGCCTTTTTGTATCAGTTTCGTTATACAGTAATTGTAGCGTTACTGTTGCTCGCAATCGCACTTGGGATTTTTGCTCCAAAGCTACCGGGAGTATTAGGTGGTGACGGTTTCCAAACGGAAGGCGACTATCAAAAAACAAAAGAAATTTTAGATCAAGATTTTAAGAAGTCTCAAGATACGCTTTTGCTCGTTTTTGAGAAAAATAAAGATGCTTCGCATGAGGAATTTAAAAAGCGAATAGATGAAATTGTAAAGAATGTTCAAGAGAAAGAGAGCTATGAATCTTTCCATCACCCAATCCAAAATAAAGAAATGCTACAAGATGACATCGGTTATGCGACAATTTTATTTTCCGGGAAAACAAATAAAGAAAGAATGGAAAAGACATTACAATTTGCTGATGAGATTGAGAAAGAAAGTAATGTAGCATTAAAAGTAACACCTACAGGATTTCCGAAAATTAATCAAGAGATTAATGAAAGAACGCAAAATGATTTAAAAGTAGCAGAAATGATTGGATTACCAATTGCGTTTCTTGTATTACTATTTTCGTTTGGTAGTCTTTTGGCATCAATTTTACCGATTTTGAATGGGGCGCTTAGTGTTATTAGTACGATGGGGATATTGTATTTCATCGGTGTTGATAAAGAACTATCTATTTTCGTGTTAAACGTTGCACCGATGATTGGACTTGCATTATCTATTGATTTTGCGCTATTATTTGTGAACCGTTTTCGAGAGGAAGTTGCTAAACGAACGGTAAAAGAAGCGATAGCAATTACATATCAAACGGCAGGACGTGCGATTGTATTTTCAGGATTATGCGTATTTGTTGGGTTATCCGGTTTGTTTTTCTTTAAGATAGATTATATTCAATCTGTCGCGATTAGCGGAATGATTGTTGTCATTATGAGCATTTTATTCTCACTCACACTTCTTCCAGCACTATTATCGTTAATAGGTAAAAGAATATTAAAAAAGAATCAAGTAGCACATACGCCGGCAAAAGCATGGCGTAAATTTGCACAATTTGTGATGAAACATCCAATTGCAATGATTATTGTTGTTACAACATTTATTGTTATTTGCTTATTACCGTTACGTACAGCTAATTTGCAGTTCCCTGGTGTTGAAGCTTTACCTGAAAAGAGTGATACAAGGATTGCATATGAAAAGTATGAAGAAGCATTTAATGAAACTGTCAAAACACACGCTGATGTTACGTTAGTTGTAGAGACGAAAAAAGATATGAAAGAAAAAGAAAGTCTACAAAAGATAGAAGAAGTCGTTCGAAAGTTAAAAGATGATAAGAAAGTACATGAAGTAAGAAGTTTATACGACGGGTTAACTGGAATGAAAGCAGATCAAGTTGTTGGAATATTGCAGTCGCCAGAATCAGCGAAACTAACTCCTGTATTTGAAGCATACACGCAAGGGAATAAGACGACGATAGAAATCTTTTTGAAAACAAAACCACGTACAGAGACTGCAAAACAGTGGGTACGTGACTTTAAAAAGAACTATAAAGAAACGGATGTTACGTATTATCTAGGCGGAATGACGACGTTTCAACAAGAATTAGAAGATGAAATTAAAGATAAAGTTGTAATTGGTATGTCTGTTATATTTGGATCGACCTTTGTTATATTATTATTTGCATTCCGATCTATACTCATTCCAATTAAGGCAATTGTTATGAATATACTTAGTTTAAGTGCAACCATTGGAATTGTTGTTTGGTTATTTGAAGGTGGTCATTTCGGTTTAGAAGCAAGTCCGGTTCTGTTTGTCTTACCAATCTTCATTTTTGGCCTCGTATTTGGGCTTAGTATGGATTATGAAGTATTTCTTATTTCACGTATTCATGAGCTCTATGAAGAAACAGGAGATAACGATCAAGCAACGTTAGAAGGGCTCGTTTCAACAAGTAGAATCATTACATCAGCTGCTTTAATAATGATTGTTGTAACTGGTGCATTCGCATTTACTGATATTTTACCAGTAAAGCAGATGGGTCTTGGCGTTGCATTAGCAATATTTCTTGATGCAACAATTATTCGTCTTATGCTCGTACCAAGCTTAATGAAGTTATTTGGAGACTGGAACTGGTGGTTACCATTTCGAAAAAAACGAGAAAAAGCATCGTAAAAAATGCTCATCAATATGATGAGCATTTTTTATGAATAGCAAAGCCTACATTTTGCAAATAGTATGTGATAAGAACATTACATAATAAGTAGGTGAAGGCAATGTTTCGTTATTTTAAGTTTAAGTTAAATGATACAGTACAGTTTGCTGAGAACGATGGGCATATGTATCGCATTGTCGGTTATCGGTTAGAAAAAGGATTTTATCCAAAAGATGAATGGACTCATATCATTTATGAACTACTTAGAGAATTTGACGGGTATACGATGGATGCAGAAGAGGAAGAACTTGTAAAGGTCGTTCAAGTAGAGGATGAGTATTACAAAATACAAGAAGTATCAGGTTATCGCTATCCAGTAAAAATGAAACAAAAACAACAAGTGATGAAAATAGAAAAGATGGACGATTTATTAGATGCTTACAATGATTATAAAAGGTTGGCGGATTTCTTTAAGGATTTATCGTATGAACAAAAAGCTGAAGAAGTATTGTTAGAAATGAAAAGACTTAGAGCTTGAGGGGCAGTCTATTATAAGACTGTCCTCTATTTTTGACAGTGCATCAAAGTGTGTTTTCCGTTACAATGAGAGAATCAATAGAAATAAGGTGATAAACAGTATGGAAACAAAGAAAAAGGGCGAATGGTGTGAAATTATCGTTCCAGCTAAATGGAATGGTATAAGTATTGAATCGGTATTAAAAGTAGAATGGGAAATACCGAAAAAGCTATTACATCAGCTTCGTATGGAAAAAGGTGTTACGGTTAACGGGGAACAAAGAAGATGGAATGAGCTTTTAAAAGAGAACGATAAGTTACAAGTCCATATGTTTGCGGAGGAAGAGTACGGTGTAGATCCAGAATATGGTGAATTACATGTAGTATACGAAGATGATCACGTACTTATCGTAAATAAACCAGAGCAAATGGACACACACCCTGCTGAAAAAGGTGGAACCGGGACGCTTGCAAATCTTGTTGCTTTTCATTTTCAAATGCAAGGTTTAGAGACGAAGGTGCGTCATATTCATCGTTTAGATAAAGATACGACAGGTGGTGTCGTGTTTGCTAAGCATAGAATTGCTGGTGCAATTATGGATCGTCTATTAATGGAAAGAAAAATTAAAAGAACGTACGCAGCGCTCGTTGAAGGGAAAGTAAAGAAGAAACAAGGAAAGATTGATGCTGCTATCGGAAGGGATCGCCATCATGCTACAAGGCGTCGTATTTCTTCAAAAGGTGACCAAGCTATCACATATTATAAAGTAGAAAAGTATTTTAAGAAGCAAAACACGACTTTCGTAACGTTACAATTAGAAACGGGTAGAACACATCAAATTCGTGTTCATATGAGTCATAATGGTAATCCACTAGTTGGGGATGTATTATATGGTGGACAAACAAAATATATGTCCAGTCAAGCATTGCATGCGATGAAGATAAATTTCTTGCATCCAATTACGAAAGAAGCAATTGAAGTTGATGTGCCGTTTCCTACAAATTTAAATAAAAAAATAAAAGAATTTCAAAAAGAAAATGCGTAAAGTATAAGTTTTAACTTGAAAAAAGTAGATTTTTGCAGGGATTTCTCTAAAAGAAGCGAAGCCGTTAAGAGAAAAGAGAGGTGAGAATCACTTGATCAAATATAAGTATGTACTTGGAATATTTTTCGCTTGTCTTTTACTTACTCTATTTCTCTATCCCTATTTACCAAATCGTATGGCAGTACATTGGAATGTAAATGGTGAGCCAAACGAGTTTATGAGTAAACAAGTTGTTGTAGCATTTATTCCCTGTTTTATTATTTCTTCATATGGATTTTTGTATATTATTTCACATAATATATTTAAGTTTAATGAAAGAGAGCATGGTATTATAGGCGGCTTTATAAAGAAAATTACGTTATTTATGTTGTTTATTCATATGCTTATCCTCTTTATTAATTTTAGGAAGGTGATATCCTTTCAAACAGGATTAACGATTGGGATTAGTATGTTTCTTTTTATGCTGAGTAAAGAATTTAAGAACATAAAAGGCAAAGAAAAAGAAAAAGAAAAAGACCCAATTAAATTACAAAAAATTCGTTTAGTGAGTAGACGGATTTTTCAAGTGATGGCATGGGGCATATTGTTTTCATTGTTTTTGAACTTAGAGTGGGGATTTTATGTATTGCTTAGTATAATAAGCTGTGGATCTATGTTGTTTATGTTATATATTTTCTATTCATACATAATAGAAAGCTATGAAACTTAAAAAAGAGTCTTCTCATTATGAGAAGACTCTTTTAATCTATTTACTTCGTAATAAATTGTTGTGTCCAGTAGTTGCCGCTTTCTACATAACCAACACCGATGTGAGTGAAGCCGTTATTTAAAATGTTTGCACGGTGTCCAGCGCTGTTCATCCAAGCTTGTACTACTTCTTCAGGTGTACGTTGGCCTTGAGCGATGTTTTCACCTGCAGATGTATAAGAAATACCAAATTTCTTCATCATATCAAACGGAGATCCGTATGTAGGGCTGTTATGATCAAAGTAGTTGTTTTTTTGCATATCTTCAGACTTAATACGTGCTACTTTGCTTAATTCAGTATCGATTTTTAGTGCTGGTAAGCCTTGTTTTGCACGCTCAGCGTTTGTTAATTCAACAACACGTTGTTCGAACTCACTTAAAGATTTTGCTTCTTCAGCAGGCTTTTGCTCAGCAGGTTTTTGTTCAGCAGGTTTTTGAGTATTGTTGTTTTCAGCAGGCTTTTGAGCTTCTGGTTTTTGAACTTCTTCAGCAGGCTTTTGCTCGGCTGGTTTTTGTTCAACTGGCTTTTGAGTTTCTGGCTTAGCTGTTGGTTGCTCAGTTACAACATTTTCAGTAGGTTGTTGACCAGGAATGAAGCAGTTTGGTTGGAAGTTTCCTTGTTGCCATTGTGCTAATGATTCAACTCCCATAGATTGTAAGAATGCTTGTAATTCTTGTTGGTTCATTTGTTTCATCATCACTTTTGAATGCTGAATATTTTGAACCTTTACGTTAGATGGTTGTACTGTTGCAGCTTGTGCATCTAGAGAAGATACTCCTAAAGTAAGAGCTGTTGCAGCAGCTACAGATAATAAAACACGCTTTTTCATGATGTGTGTCCCCCTATATAAAGTTTTAATTTGTTTTCACACGATTTGTTTTTGACAGCCTGTCTGACTGACAAATTCATCGTAGCATACAATTTGCGAGAAAAAAGATGGAAAAAAATTCATAGACTTTAAAATTACCTAATTTATCCTAAGAGGAGAAGGGAGCAAAAATAAGAGAAATATAGAGTATAAAAGGAATTTATAGTGTTTTTATACTTGGTTTTAAGAGGGGGTTTTTGGATAAAGTTACCTAAATAGAAAATGAAGAATCCTATTGTATCAATGGTTTGAACGATTTTTTGAGGAATATAATGGATTGATTTTTACAAAACTGTAATGTTTCTGTTGTTCTTTTTTATAATAAAGTAACATATTTTTAATGTTGTAGCAGACAAAAAAGCGGCTATCTCTTTACATAGACGAAGGAGATAGCCGTTTTCCTATTATTACGTATGTTACGAGTTATTACGAGTTAGTTTCAATTGCTTCTAATAATAAATCCACAATGTGAATTCCTCTCATTTTATGAGAAAGCCCTTCTCGCTCAATGCCCAATTTCATTTGTAATAAACAACCTGGATTTGCAGTAACAATGGTTGCTGCTTCTGTTTCATGCACACGGTCCATTTTGTAATCTAGAAATTCCATTGATAACTCTGAATGAACAATATTGTAAATACCAGCAGAGCCACAGCAGCGGTCGGCATCTTTCATTTCTCGATATGTTGCACCTTGGATAGCCTCTAGTAACATACGAGGTTCAGAAGATGTGCGCATAACATTGCGTAAATGACAAGAGTCTTGATACGTAATAACTTGCGGCGTGAGTCGTAAGTCAGTTCGCTTATGGAAGTCTAGTTCTACTAGTATAGCAGTAATATCTTTAATTTTAGAAACAAACTGCTTAGCACGTTCAGCCCAATCCGGATCATCCTTTAAAAGATAATCATAGTCTACAAGATAAGCCCCGCAACCACCTGCATTCGTAATAATATAGTCGATGTTTAAATCTTCGAATGCTTTTATATTTCGCTTTGCTAATTCTTTTGCTCCACTCTTTTCACCAGCATGTCCATGCAATGCACCGCAGCAACTTTGTGTTTTCGGAATAACGATATCACAACCAGCTAATTGAAGAAGTTTCATCGTTGCGTTATTTGTTTCTAAAAACATCGTATCCATTAAGCAGCCTGTGAAGAATGCAACTTGTTTTTTCTTTGTACTTTCTGCAGGTAAAAATGAAGGACGATCTTTCATCGCTTTCATTTTAGGGACTTTTGGTAAAACGAGATCCATCGTTGCAAGGGTTTCAGGGAATAACTTCATAATCCCTGTTTTATGTGTTAGCGTTTGTAAACCAGAACGTTGATAAAATCCGATTAGTCCAGTTAATGTTCTCATTCGATTTTGATGGGGGAATAATCCTTCAAAAACGACTTTTCGAACAGCTTTCACTGGCACTGAGAATTTTTTATTTTGATTAATAATATCACGAGCTTCTTCTAATAAATGTCCATAATTTACACCAGATGGACAAACAGGCTCACAAGCACGGCAGCCAAGACAAACGTTTAATGTATTTTCAACATCTTCATCTGGCTCGATTAAACCATCAACGACTGCTTTCATTAATGCGATACGTCCGCGAGGTGAATGTGACTCTTTATATCCAGATTGAATGTAGGTAGGACAAGTAGGTAAACAAAAACCGCATCGCATACAGTTTAGTAATTCATCTTCACTTAATCGTTCTTTAAATTCTTTTTGAATATTTTCTTTATTTAATGTGGTCATCGCTCAACCACCACTCTTTTTCGAGTGTCTTTCGCGAACATTTTTCCAGGATTCATAATGTTATTTGGATCGAAAGCTTGCTTTATTCCTTGCATAGCTGCAATACCTTCTTTACCTAATTTCATTTCTAAATATGGAGCTTTCATTGCACCAACACCATGTTCACCAGTAATTGTGCCACCAAGTTCAATTGCTTTCGCAAATATTTCAGCAAAAGCTTGCTCAGCTCGGTGCATTTCTTCTGCATTACGAGCGTCTGTCATACAAGTTGGATGTAAGTTACCATCACCAGCGTGCCCAAACGTACAAATAGGAATATTATATTTTTTTGCAATGGTATTAATAGCTTCAACCATTGGAGCTATTTGTGAACGTGGTACAGTTGCATCTTCTAATATTGTAGTAGGTTTTAATCTTGCAAGCGCTGATAGGGCACTACGACGAGCGGTACGAAGCGCATCTGCTTCTGTTTCATCTTTTGCAACGCGAACATCAACCGCATTCATAGAGTGACAAACGTTAGCCATTTTTTCAATATCTCGATTGACTACCTCGGGCGGACCGTCTTGTTCGATTAATAAAATTGCTTTTACATCTGTAGGTAAACCGATTTGTGCAAACTCTTCTACTACTTCAATTGTCGGTTGGTCTAAAAACTCCAGTGTTGCTGGAATGATTTTATTTGCAATAATAGAAGAAACAGCACGTGCAGCTTCATTAATATCTTCATATAGTGCAAGCATTGTTTTCTTTGTTTCAGGCATAGGAACAAGTTTTAATATAGCTTCTGTTACCACGCCAAGTGTTCCTTCAGAACCGATAAATAAACGAGTTAAATCGTAACCAGCTACATCTTTTGCTAATTTACCACCAGTGCGAATAATATCGCCATTTGGTAAGACAAGTTCAAGCCCCATTACATAATCACGTGTTACGCCATATTTCAAACCGCGTAATCCACCTGAGTTTTCATTAATATTACCGCCGATTGTAGAAATTTTCATCGAGCTTGGATCTGGTGGATAAAATAAACCTTTTTCTTCTACCGCTTTAATAATATCAAGTGTAATGACACCAGCTTGTACAGTAATTGTTAAGTTTTCTTCATCAATTTCTAAAATATTGTTCATATGGCGGAAAATAAGGACGATACCGCCTTCAAGTGGACATGTTCCTGCGCAAAGATTTGTTCCAGACCCGCGCACATACACAGGAATTTTGTGAGTGTTACATACTTTTAACACTTCAGCTACTTCATTTGTATTACGAGGAGCAATGACTGCATCAGGCATTGCTTGGAAGTTTGGAGTGGCATCATAACTATAAGTTAAACGCCCCATATTGGATGTATCTACATTATCTTCGCCAACAATAGATACGAATGAATGAATAATTTGTTTTTCTAACATTGGAAATCCCCCTCAAACTGTTAACGTGTTTAGTTATAATAAACAACGTGGTAACAGTGCTTTCATTATAATGATAAAAAAGTCGAGGGATTCTTTCTATGTATAATCATCTAAAGATTAATCTGTTTTATCGTTCTTTTTTGTATGATTATCTAATAGGAGGAGTGCGAAGTATAAAACGTTTAAGTCTTTGAATTGTTTTGGATCAAGTCCTGTATGTTCTTCAATCTTTTTTAGCCTATAATGTAAGGTGTTAATGTGTATATGTAATTGTTTAGCTGTCTGTTTATAAGATTGGTTATAATCGATAAATAAGCGTAAAGTGTGCATAAGCTCAGGAGATGATAGTAAGCTTTCGATGGTACGCTCTAGAAATTGTTCACGCGTTTCGACAGAAATATCTTGTAAACACATTTCTAAACGTAAATCTTCATTAAATACAATTTTTTTCGTTTCCAATGATACAGAAAGAGCACGTAATGCTTGTTCGTAACATATGTTCATATTGTTTGGGGTAACTGTTTGCCCAATCCCGATATATAAAGGAATAGAAAATAAAGCTTCGCAGTCTTGTTTTAACCGTTTTAAGAACTGATAAGTTTGTTCTTTGGAGCTCATCGCTGTAAATAAAATAAAACGATCATTTCCCCAGCGAACAAATAGATGCTCTTTTGTTAAAATATTTCGTACATGTTGCCATATTTTACGCTGGAGCATTGTGTCATTTTTGCCAATAGAAAACAAAACAAGTTGTTTTTTCTTATATAAATCAATGCCAAGTGTTTTGGCACGATCAAGAAAACTCGGGGACCACTCTGTATTTTGAAGCCAATCAAAGACAAAAGCTTCATAAGAACGGTGCTCAAGTTCTAATTGCTCTAAAAAGTAGTTTTCATGAATTAATAATTCGGTCATCTTACGCAATATTTCTCCGTAGCGTGAAATATTTTCAGGTTCTCCGGTAATCCCAATGACACCAATTACTTCATCATGAAATAATAGAGGAAGATTCATCCCAGCCTTTACACCTTGCAATCGCCTTTCATCTTCTTTTGTAATGATGACGGTTTTCTTTTGTTTAGCGCAGCGGAGTGCACCTTCATGAAATTGGCCAATTCTTTCTGTATCTGTACTTGCGATAATAACGCCTTCTATATTAATGATAATTATATTTTCTGTAATTAGTCTGCGTACTTCTCGTACAATTTTATTCGCTAAATCAGGAAATAGCATAATTGACACACCTCAAATTCTATTTGTTGTACATTATATATGTAAATTGAGTAAGAAAGGGGAATTTCACACTTTCCACACATTTATTTGTTATTTTACAATTATAACGAAATCATCTGAAGATGGAGGGAATCTTTTGAGAAAGTATGTTTTTCTTCTCTGTTTTTTATTTCTATTAGTAGGGTGTCAAGGAAGTTCATATACACCAATTGCTAAAGATAAAAATGTTATTATAACTACGAATATAAAAGAAGGCAGTATTAGTTTTATTGATAAAAAGGATAAAAAGTTAATTACGACATGGGAACTAAATGAGCCAATGGCCGGAATCACACTGCTTCCAAATGGCGATGAAATACTTGTATACGGTAAGCAATTAGAATATATGTATGTATATTCACTAGCGGAAGGAAGGCAAGTGGAAAAATATAAAACTGGAAAGGGCATTGTAAATGTGGTCGTATCAGCAGATAAAAAACAATTATTTGCTGCTGATCAAAATGTTCAAAAGGTAAGGTTCTTTACAATAAATGGGAAAGAAACAGGAAATGTTTCAACAGGAAAAGGGCCTATAACGATGGTAGAGTATCAGAATCGGTTATCTGTACTAAACTTTTATGATACGAAACTAACGACAATTGATACGAAGAAAAAAGAAGTTGTTCAATCCTTTATGATTCCGCCAGCATCAACAGGAGCGACGATTAGTCCTGATGGGAAAGAAATATGGATTGGCGGGCATGGTGATGGAAATCAAGTGAATGAGAAAGTATTAGTGTATTCTTTACAGAGCGGTGAAATGGTGCGTTCTTTACACGCTCCATTTATGCCTGTGAACATAACGAAAGATAATAAGTACGTATATGCATTAAGCCACGGTTCGAATATGCTTAGAAAATTTGATACTAGTACGTATAAAGAGGTAGCTTCCGTTGAAATAGGCTCAAATCCATTTGCATTTTTGAAAAGCGGAGCAGAAGGATATGTAGCAAGTTATGATAGTGATGAAGTGTGTGTTATGGATATGAAGAGTATGAAAATAAAACAAACAATTAAAGTCGGAAAAGGACCGTTTCAACTCATAGAGAGGGAAGGGAAGGACAATGAATAAATATAGAGTGCTAGTTGTAGATGATGAAAGTGATATGAGGCAGCTTGTTGGAATGTATTTGGATAACTTTGGATATGAGTGGGGAGAAGCTGAAAACGGAAAAGAGGCTCTTAAAAAACTAGAAACGAATCATTATGATTTCGTTGTATTAGATATAATGATGCCAGAAATGGATGGACTTTCAGTTTGTAAAGAAATTAGAAAAACGTCAGATGTGCCGATTATATTTTTAACCGCAAAAGGTGAAGAGTGGAATAGGGTGAATGGCTTACGTATGGGAGCAGATGATTATATTGTAAAACCGTTTAGTCCTGGTGAATTGGTTGCCCGTATGGAAGCTGTACTAAGAAGATATACAAAGCAAGAACAGCAAGAAGAGATTCAATTTGGACCAATTCTTATCAATGAAAAAAGCAGACGAATTGAGGCGAATGGTGAGTCGATTTCTCTTACTGTAAAAGAGTTTGATTTACTATATTTTCTTTGTCAGCATACAGGACAAGTATTTAGCCGGGAGCAATTACTTGAAAAGGTATGGGGATATGATTATGCCGGAAGTACAAGAACAGTAGATACGCACGTGAAAACGATGCGCTTGAAGCTTGGAGAAAGTGGAAACTACATTCAAACTGTTTGGGGTGTAGGCTATAAATTTGAGGTGTAACATATGTTTACGATGGTACAAAAACTTTGGCTTACAGTAGTATGTGCAGTATGTGTAACAGTGTCCTTTCTTTATTTCGTATCTTTATACTCGTATGAAAAGTTATACGTTGATAATTTAAAAACTTCGTTAGTAATGGAAGGGAAAAGTCTTGCTGCTCAATATGATAAGCGTGAAGGAATATCAACTTTTGAAGAGAAAGTAAGATCGTTTGATCAAATATCTAGTTCAGATGTTATTTTCGTATCTAATCCGCGTGATTTAAGCGCATGTTTGCCTTTTGATGTGCATCATCATTCTCTTATAAGTGAAGGAGATAGGCAAACGCTATTAGATGGGAAAACTGTGACAAAAATAGGATATGAAGAACATTTTGACCGTAATATTATGGGGGTTGTCATTCCTGTATTGGAAAATAAAAAATTAGTCGGAATTGTCTATTCGTATATTCCTTTAAAAAGTATAAAAGATTTAATCTATGATATGGGTCTTATTTTAGCACCGTTAGCAATTGCTATGATTTTAATTACGATATGGGTTGGAAGAAAAATTATAATTGCAATTACGAAGCCACTTTCGCAAATGGAGCGGGTTGCAAATCATTTGGCTACGGGAGATTTTTCGGAGCGGATTACAGTTTCTTCAGAGGATGAAATTGGACGATTAGGAAAAGCATTTAATAAAATGGCAAATTCATTAGAAACAGAAGATGTAAAGCGTAAGGAATTTTTAGCAAATGTTTCGCATGAACTTAGAACACCACTTAGTTATATAAAAGGGTATAGCGAGGCTATTTTAGATGGTGTTGCAAAGGGAGCTCAGCAGGAAAAAGTAACTCAGCTAATTCATAAAGAAGCAGGTCGTATGCAGCGTCTCGTTCATGACTTGTTAGACTTAGCACAATTAGAAGGTGAGCACTTTCCGTTAAAGAAGCAACCTATCGTTTTTTCACAGCTGATTGAAGACGTATTAGATACGTATGAGATTAAGTTTATAGAAAAGGAAATTCATATTTCAACCAATTTAAATCCAGAGGTCATTGTCATGATTGATGAGGATCGTATGCAACAAGTGCTTCATAATGTGTTAGATAATGCGATACGATATACAAATCAAAAAGGAAATATCGTTATAACTTTAGAGCAAATCGATGATTACTGTGAATTAAAAATAAAAGATACAGGAATTGGCATTGATATAGAGCATTTGGAGAATCTTGGGGAACGCTTTTACAGAGTTGATAAAGCGAGAAGTCGTCAACATGGTGGAACAGGTTTAGGCCTTGCTATTGTGAAACAAATTGTTCATATACATGGTGGACAGTGGAAAATTGAAAGTGAAAAAGATAAGGGAACAACGGTTATTATTAAACTGAATGTACAGGATGAGGGGGGCATGTTCTAATTTTTAGGGCATGTTCTTTATATTGAAGAAAATATTTATCCCGCTATTCGCCGGTCAGTAAGACCCTCACCTCAAAATTCAGCAGAAGCAAAGAAGTTAGGTGGAGGCACTGCTGCCCGTAAAAGCCCGATTGGTGAGGGCTAATAATCAGTGGGGGATGAACAAAACCCTCACTGATTAAAGTTTCACTTTATACGTAAAAATATAAATTAATATGTAATAAATATCGAAAATTTGACTATTTTATGAACAAAACATTTGTACTTCTTATCAATTCGGTCTAAAATAGTTATGATGCAAAGTTCTTATAAATCGTTTCAATTGTTGTTTGGAAGATACTGAGGTGATTTAACTGGAGTACAAATCTATTAAACCGAAAAAAATTTACGAAGAAGTATCTGAAGCTATTTTAACAATGATTAAAAATGGTACGTTAAAACCTGGTGACAAACTACTTCCTGTGCATCAATTAGCTGAGCAGTTTCAAGTTGGCAGATCTGCTGTTCGTGAAGCGCTAAGTGCGCTAAGAGCGATGGGCTTAATTGAGATGAAACAAGGAGAAGGTACATATGTGAAGAACTTCGATTCTTCTTCATTAACGAAATCATTAAACAATAGATTATTAATGAAGAAAGAAGATATTTTGAATTTATTAGAAGTACGAAAGGTGCTTGAAGTGGGGGCAGTTCGAGTAGCGGCGGCAAAACGTACGGAAGATAATTTACAAAATATGAAACATTGGTTAGATGAAATGGCAAAGAGCATTGGAGATGAAAAGGCTGGCGAAAAAGCCGATTTTCAATTTCATATGGGAATTGCAGAGTCTTCGCATAATAGCATTTTGCTTGAACTCATGAATCATGTTTCAGAGATGATTGCTGAAACGATTGGTGAATCAAGACGCATTATTTTATATGGTGAACAAACGACATCAGAACGACTTATAGAAGAGCATCAAGTTATATATGATGCGGTGTTAAAACAAGATGTAGAATTAGCGCAGCAAGCAATGCTAGATCACTTAACAAATGTAGAAAATATTGTCACAGGTAAAAACGATATAAATTCGTAATTTAATCTTTTAAAAATTTAATTTTCTGATAAAATAGAGAAAGATTAAGTAAGCGTTTTCTTTAGAAGAGGGAGAGGATAGGCCATGGTTGAGCCTATTTCTTCTCTGCTAAGTCATCTGATGACCATATGTTTGTTGGTGAAGTTGTAAAAAGGGGGAGTAATAGTTATGAAAGTTACTTTATTTGTTACTTGTTTAGTCGATATGTTTGAAACAAATGTCGGCAAAGCAACGGTTGAAGTGTTGGAGCGTTTAGGTTGTGAAATTGAATTTCCAGAAGCGCAAGTTTGTTGTGGTCAGCCTGCTTATAATAGCGGCCATGTAGAAGCAGCAAAAGAAGCAATGAAACATATGATTGAAACTTTCGAAGATGCAGAATATATTGTTACGCCATCTGGTTCTTGTGCGACAATGTTTCATGAGTATCCACATGTTTTCAAAGATGATCCAAAGTGGGCTAAACGTGCACAAAAAGTTGCTGATAAAACTTATGAATTTACACAGTTTATTGTGGATGTTTTAAAGGTTACTGATGTTGGTGCAAGTTTACCAGGGGTCGCTACTATTCATAAATCATGTCATATGACACGTATGCTTGGAATAAAAGAAGCACCAGGAATTTTATTATCAAATGTAAAAGGATTAACTGTGAGAGATTTGCCAAACGTGCAAAATTGTTGCGGGTTTGGGGGAACGTTTTCAGTTAAGATGACTCCAATTTCTGAGCAAATGGTAGACGAAAAAGTAGATAGTGTAATGGAAACAGGTGCAGATTATTTAATTGGTGCAGATTGTGGGTGTTTGTTAAACATTGGCGGACGTATTGAGCGTTTAGGAAAAGAAGTAAAAGTAATGCATATTGCTGAGGTACTGAATAGTCGCTCATGAAGGGGGAACATAAGCTATGTCTATGAAAATCAGTGAGAAAAAATTTAATGATCGCGTTGGTGATGGAATTCAAGATTCGTTTATGCGCGGAGCAGTATCTTCTGCACAAACGCGTTTATATACGAATCGCTTAAAAGCCGCAGATGAACTAGGAAACTGGGAAGAGTGGCGTGAACTAGGTGAACAAATTCGTCAACATACGTTAGAAAATCTTGATTATTACTTAATGCAGTTAAGTGAAAATGTATCAAAAAGAGGCGGACACGTGTACTTTGCGAAAACGAAAGAGGAAGCAGCAAAGTATATTCAAGACGTTGCAAAAAAGAAGCAGGCAAAAAAGGTAGTAAAATCAAAGTCGATGGTAACAGAAGAAATTAGTATGAACCATGCGCTTGAAGAGATTGGCTGTGAAGTGTTAGAGAGTGACTTAGGAGAGTATATCTTGCAAGTAGATAACGATCCACCTTCACATATTATTGCACCTGCACTTCATAAAAATAGAACGCAAATTCGCGACGTATTTAAAGAAAAGCTAGGCTATGAAAATTCTGATGACCCGTATGAAATGACAAAGTTTGTTCGTAAACAACTTCGTGAGAAATTTATGGATGCAGAAATTGGTGTAACTGGTTGTAACTTTGCTGTTGCAAATACTGGCTCTCTTTGTTTAGTAACGAATGAAGGTAATGCAGATCTTGTTATGTCAATTCCTAAAACACAAATAGCGGTAATGGGTATGGAACGTATGGTTCCGACAATGGAAGAATTAGATGTTTTAGTTGGTTTACTATGTCGTAGTGCAGTAGGTCAAAAATTAACAAGTTATGTAACAGTAGCGGGGCCAATTCAAGAAGAGGAAGTTGATGGACCTGAAGAATTTCATTTAGTTGTTGTTGATAATGGTCGCTCTCAAATTCTTGGATCTGAATTCCGTTCAGTATTACAATGTATTCGTTGCGCTGCTTGTGTTAATGTATGTCCTGTATATCGTCACGTTGGTGGACATTCATATGGATCGATTTACTCAGGACCAATCGGTGCGGTATTAACACCGCTTCTAGGTGGATATGATGATTACAAAGAGCTTCCTTATGCATCTAGTTTATGCGGAGCATGTACAGAAGCTTGTCCAGTAAAAATTCCATTGCATGATTTATTATTAAAACATCGTCAAGTCATCGTTGAGCAAGAAGGTCGTGCACCACTTGCAGAAAAACTGGCTATGAAAATGTTTAGTATGGGTGCTTCTTCAGCTGCTTTATATAAAATGGGTTCAAAAATGGCACCAGCGGCAATGAGTCCATTTACATCTGGTAATCGTGTATCAAAAGGTGTTGGACCACTTAAAAACTGGACGGATATTCGTGAATTTCCAGCTCCAAGTAAAGAACGATTCCGTGATTGGTATAAAGATCATAAGAAAGGCGGGGATAAATAATGACAGGATTAATTCAAAACCGTGATGCCTTTCTAGATAACATTGCAAAAGAACTTGGGCGCGCGCGTAAAACAGAAGGTGTAGAGCGTCCAGTATGGAAAAGTAATGTGAATATAGAAACGTTAAAAGATTATTCACAAGAAGAATTACTAGAAGTGTTTAAAGAGCAATGTACAAACATTCATACAACTGTAGTAGAAACGACAAACGACCGTTTAGGTGAAGACCTTCAAAAAGTAATCATGGAAAACGGCGGGGGACCTATTTTATTATCAGCAGATGCGCGTTTTGATGCATATGGTTTAACATCTTTATTTAAAGAAGAACTTCCAAAACGAGATGTTGAAGTAAATGTATGGGATCCAGAGAGAAAAGACGAAAATATGCGTTTAGCTGAAAAAGCGAATATTGGTATTGCATTTAGTGATTATACATTAGCTGAATCTGGTACAATTGTTGTACAAAGTCATAAAGGTCAAGGGCGTTCTTTACACTTTTTACCGACTGTATATTTTGCTATTATTCCACGTGAAACACTTGTGCCTCGTATTACACAAGCAGTTCAGGATATGAACTCACGCGTAGAAAATGGGGAGACAGCGGCATCTTGTATTAACTTTATTACAGGGCCAAGTAACTCGGCTGACATCGAGATGAATCTTGTTGTCGGAGTACATGGACCATTAAAAGCAGTTTATTTCATCGTATAAAAGAGGGGAAAGCAGGCCTGGAAATGGCCTGCTTTTTAGTAGAATAAAGGATAATATGAAGTAGAAGTTCTCTCCTTTTTTTGCTATGTTTTTTGGGAAAGGAGAGGAAGGGATGTTCACTTATTTATATGCACTGTTAGCAGGGATGGTGTTTGGTTCTTTTTTTATGCTAGTTGCGATGAGGGTTCCATTAGGTGCTTCTATTATTACCCCGCGTTCACATTGTGATTATTGCAAATATGTGCTAAGGACAAAAGAACTAATCCCCATCATTTCATTTTATATACAAAGAGGCTGTTGTACGAATTGTAAGAGGAAAATTCCAATTATGTATGTAGCATTTGAATGTATAACAGGAGGTATATTTCTTCTTACAGTGTATATGATTGGAATAGAACGAGAGCTTATTATTATTTTATCCCTTTTTTCGCTACTTCTTATTATTTCAGTTACAGATTACTTATATATGTTAATTCCTGATTGTATTTTAATTTCGTTTGCCTTTTTACTCATTCTCGAAAGTGTTTTTGTACAATTAGTTACTTGGACAGATAGTATAGCTGGTAGTGGTGTTATATTTATTTTGTTATATTGCATGCAAAAGATATATCCAGAAGGGCTTGGCGGAGGAGATATAAAACTACTTTCGTTACTTGGATTTATAGTAGGAGTGAAAGGAGTTTTTATCGTTTTATTTTTAGCATCTTGTTTTAGTCTTTGTTTTTTCGGGATTGGTATCGGATTAAAACGTATAGAAGTACGAAAGCCAATTCCATTTGGTCCTTTTATTAGTCTCGGGGCAATATGTTATGTATTGGCCGCATATTCAAATTAGAGAGGGAATCGAAAATGAACGTATATATGGATGATCAAAGAAGTTGCCCGTTCGGGTATGTGCCCGCAACTACAGTAGAATGTGCTTTGCAAATGGTTCGGGATTATGATGTGAATATTCTTTCTCTTGATTTTAATATGGGATGGGGAGCGAAAAATGGACTAGATTTTGTAGAAGCTTTTTGTACAGAGGGGTTATATGTAAATGAAATTCACTTTCATACGAATGATGTCATCGGTATGCACAAGATGAAACAGAGAATGGATAAGGGAAAGGAAGAAGGAGAAATTACTCCTCACCTTGTTATTAAATACGTGGGAAGCTAAAAACTCCAAAGTAAAACTTTGGAGTTTTTAATGTTTCATATGGGCTTGTAAAGGAATAATCTCTTCTTGTTGAGCTGTTGCGATTTCAGTTTCTTCCTGTTGAACTTCAGGCGTTTTCTTTGTTAAGTAGTGGTATACCATACCGACAAATACTGATCCGCCAATAATGTTACCAATTGTAACAGGAATTAAGTTATGAATAGCACCTGAAAAAGAAATTGTCTCAGGATGCGGTGAAACTAAAGATAAAGCAAAGAGTGATAAGTTTGCAATACTATGTTCGTAACCAGATAAGAAGAATGTGAAAACAAGTAGCATCATGACCATTATTTTTGCTGTGTCACCTTTAACCTGAGAAGGTAAGAAGCAAGCAAGACATACGAGCCAGTTACATAAAATGGCTTTAAAGAATAACTGCATCGTAGGTGTATTCATCTTTCCTTCAACGACTTTACTCATTAAGTGACCGTGATCAATTGCTTCAAAAATTCCAGTTGCGTAAAATAGTAAGGCAAAGAATAATGCGCCGGCTAAGTTACCTGCATAACAAGCAACCCAGTTACGAAGTGTATCAGAAATCGTTGTTTCTTTTCTTAAAGTTGCGACAGTAAAGTACATTGTGTTCCCAGTAAACAATTCAGCACCGCCATATATAATAAGTACGAGAGCAATCCCGAAAAACATAGAAGCGGCTAAATAAGTTGCTGGTGAATCTGCAATGTGAAAAAAGTTACCTAATTTAAAACATAGTACAATAATAAAACCGATATAAATACCAGCAAGTGCAGCACGAATGAAATATTGCATTGGGTTTGTATCTAGTATTTTCTTTTTGCTTTTAGCCAGTTTGACAACATAATCTAGTCCTTGTTCTAGCATGAGTAATACGCTCCTTTAGTAAATCTTCTATAAATACTCCTTATATGAATAAAGTACATGGAATTGTTCTTACTTTCAATAAGTTTGTGCAATGTTTCACAAAAAGGACATACATACATTAAGAAAACGTTTACAAAAGGTAGTATAATGGAATTTTTTCTGGACATTGCGAGGAAGAAAGGAAAAAGAAAAAGCGCTGTAATTACAGCGCTTTTTCGTCTAAATTCTTTTCCACTTTTACTTCTACTTCTTTTGAGAAGAACCAACCACCAACTGCGATTCCGACTAATACAATCCAGAATGTAAGCTTCCACGGAGTGGATTCTGGGAATGAATGTGGAATTACATTTAATGCAGGATGTGCTAATGTATAAACTGCTAGCTTCACACCAACCCAACCTACAATTAAGAATGCTGCAGTTTCAAGCCCTGGTTTACGTTTTAAGATTTGTACGAAAGCAGTTGCTGCAAATCGCATAATGATTAATCCGATAAGTCCACCTACAAAGATAACAACGAATTGCCCAGTATCAAGACTACCAATTGTACCTAGTCCTGTTTTTGGTAAAGTCATTGCTAGTGCAACAGCAGCTAAAATTGAATCAACTGCGAAGGCGATATCAGCAACCTCAACTTTAAATACAGTCCACCAAAAGTTCTCTTGTTTTTTCTTTGCTTCTTTTTCTTCTGTTTCTTCATCTGTATTCTTTTTAACATATGTTTTAAATAAGTGATTACCAGCGATAAACATAAGGTAGATGGCACCGATTGCTTGCACTTGCCATACATCGACTAAGAACGAAATCATAAATAACGATCCAAATCGGAAAACGAATGCCCCCGCTAATCCGTAAAATAGTGCTTTCTTTCGTTTTTCTTCTGGTAAATGTTTTACCATAATTGCAAGAACAAGAGCGTTATCAGCCGCTAAAATCCCTTCAAGTGCAATTAGGATGAGTAATACCCAACCATACTCCAATAATAATGATACATCCATGTACATTCTCCTCTCATCTCTATAACTTCTAAATAAGTGAAGAATTTCCCCACTATTTAGTTTCCCCATACTCCTGCCTATTAACTTTGGGAGAATCTGGAAATGAATGCAAAAAAGACCTCTGCCGTTAATAGGCAAAGGTCTTGCTAGACATATGTAATAAAAATGCCAACAAAGCCGGAAGAACTAAGTTCTACGTAATGACGACTTTGTTTCCAAGATATATTCTTGGACGCTACTCCCCTTTGGAGATATGTTATTGTATTCTCATTATATGGATAATTTATACGGTTGTCAACCTGTTAAAATATCTTCATTCGGATATTTTATTTTTCGGTTCTTTTTACGAGCAAATGAAAATGCCAATGTTAAAGGACCCATTTTCCCAAAAAACATCATAAAAATAATAATCGCTTTTCCAATTATAGTTAAGTGGGGTGTTAAGTTCATACTGAGGCCAACAGTCCCAAATGCTGAAAATACTTCGAAAGCACTCATCAATAGAGGAACTCGTTCAGTAATACTCAAAATTAAAATAGCAAAAAAGATAAATGAAATAGAAATAATAGTAATGGTTAATGATTTGACAATGAGAGTATCTTTAATGGATTTTTTAAATACGACAATATCTTCTTGTTGTTGTAAAAATTTAAATACGCCAAAAAATATGATTAAAAATGTTGTTAACTTAATCCCCCCACCCGTTGAAGCACTACCAGCACCAATAAACATAAGTAGCATCATTAATAGTAGGGAAGGTTTTGACAATGTAGAAATATCAACTGTATTAAAACCGGCAGTTCGCGTTGAAATTGCTTGGAAATAAGAGGCCATTCCTTCTTCAAATGGGGTAAACCCTCTCATAGAAAGGGAGTTATGGAACTCGAATATAAAAATAAAAAGGGTAGCAATAATGTTGATGATTAGAGTAGAAGAGAGCATAAGTTTTGAATGTAGTGTAAGGTTTTTAAAGTTTTTCTTTCTTTTTATGTCTACGATCACTGTAAAACCAATTCCACCTAAAATGATGAGAGAGGAAATGACGAAATTGACAATAATGCTATGAGAATGGGACATTAAATTATCGCTCCACACAGAAAAACCAGCATTGTTAAAGGCTGAGATTGAATGGAAAAAACTATAATAGATCCCTTTGGTAACCCCGTATTTTGGTACCCACTCAAAAGAAAGAATTAAAGTAGCGATACATTCGACTGTAAAAGAGAATAAAAATAATGCTTTGGCAAGACGGATGACGCCGCCTATATTCGTTTGATTTAATGCTTGTTGCAGTAAAATCCGATTTTGAAGACCGATTTTTCTTCCGAGCATAATCGCAATTAAGACAGCAAAGCTCATAATACCAAGCCCGCCAACTTGTATAAGCGTTAAAATGATACATTGTCCAAACAAAGTAAATACTTTTCCAGTGTCCACAACACCAAGCCCTGTAACCGTACAAGCAGAAACTGTTGTAAATAAAGCATCGAGCCATGAAATAGACGTTGTTGTAGCAATTGGAAGCTTTAATAAGCATGTACCTATAATTGATAACATGATAAAAGACAAAGTAAGAACGCGGGGAGGACTCATACGAATGTTAATCCGTTTCATGTTATATATCGTTCCTTTCTGTTTGCTCTTACTAGTATGTGAAAAAGTCCGATTATGTATGTGAAAAATAGAAAGAGGCAGAGAATATCTGCCTCTAAGCCATATGTTATATTATTATCCACGTAATTGTTGTTGAGCTAAAGAAACAAGACGTTTTGTTACTTCACCGCCAACTGATCCGTTAGAACGAGATGCTGTATTAGACCCTAAGCTTACGCCGAATTCTTGTGCAATTTCATATTTAAATTGATCAAGTGCTTGTTCAGCACCTGGAACTAGTAATTTGTTTGTTTTTGCCATGATGATACACATCCTTATGAGTAATCCAGTCCAGATAAGTACTTATCTGAATTGGTACTGTTATTTTATGTGGAACCGGCGTGCTCATACGCGGAAGTAATCGGTGTGATTAGAAGTTATTGGATAGAAAAAAGAGTAGCAAATTTGCTACTCTTTTTTTAGTATTGTCGCTGTACCTTCCACGACAATATCATCCGATTGATTATATATATTTGTTTGCAACGTAATGATTTTTTTATCGTCACGCTTCTTAATAACCTCTGCCACAACGCGAAGTGTATCACCGATTTTGACAGGGGCACGGAATGAAACATTTTGGGATAAATAAATCGTATTTTTGCCTGGGAGTTTCGTTCCAAGGATGGTAGAAATAAAACTCGAAACGAGCATACCATGGGCAATACGTTCTTTAAACATTGTCGTTTTCGCAAAAGAATCTAAAATGTGAATAGGATTCACATCTCCAGTCAATTTTGCAAAATTGATAACATCTTCATCTGTAATTGTTTTTGTAAGGGATGCTTGATCACCGACTTGAATCTCATCATAGCGAAGCTCCGGAACAGTTTGTGCTTCTTGAAATGGATTCATTTTGTCCTCCTTCTTTTCCATATCGAAAAATGTTAGCCATCTTGATGTAGTAGGAGGAAGAAAGAGTTTTGTTTGTGCTGCGGTTAGCTCCCACATTTTTCTTACTTGATGGAAGTAAATAGATTTTTTGAGTTTTCCTCGAACTTTTTTGCGAGTTCCAACTGTTTTGACTTGAACTCTTCCAAAAAACCCTCTAACTGTTTTTGAGCCTCTTCACGTTGTAATTGTTGTTGCTCAATAAATTGTTTTGTTGTTTCTTCAAATTGACCGCTTGTTTGTGTAAGAATTGACAAAGATGTTTTTGTAGGAGAAACAGTAAGTTGATGCATATGAGCAGAAAGTTCCTTCCATTTGTCCTGCCACTCGTTAATTTGATCATTTAAGGAGTTTCCAGTTAATTGTTTCACGTAATCTGTATATTGGTTGTTGAACTGAGCAGTGAGTTGTTGTAGTTCTTTTTCTAGTTCATCTACTCCTGATGTTAATTTATGCAAAGCGTCTTGTTGTTGTTTTAATGTTTCTAAAGTAAGCTGCTCTAATTGTTTCCCAGCTGAAGAGAAAAGGGAAAGTGATTGAGACCAGTTTTTCCAAAATGCATCGACTAATTCGTATGGTTTAGTTTCCATTGTTTGACCCCCAAATGTTTTTTTGCATATTGTGAACGCAGATTACTCTGCTGTACCACCAGGTGAAGATGAAGAATCCTTTTCATCCTTTTCTGGAGAAGTAGAAAATGGAAAGAATGCATTGGTGTATAACGTGAAAAACGTTCGCAACATATTTTGATAATGTTCAAAAGAAGTCGCACATGTTGTTAAATATTGCTCTCCATATTCAGTTAAAGAATAAATTCTTTTTGCCGGCCCTCCATCGCTTGTATCCCAAGTAGAAGAAATAAGGTTTTCTTTTTCTAATTTGCGTAGTGTTCTATAAACATTACCTTGGTCAACAGAAGAAAAGCCGATATCCATTAGCATTTGAATAAGTTTGTAACCATGAAGACTCCAGTCTTTTAGACAGAGAAGTAAGAAGGGAACTAAGAAGTTTTTTGGCATGGAGTTTGGTTGCTTCGCTTGGTTGCTCTCCAAACTTTCGCGTTGTTCTGGTTCATTTTGTAGCATGATTGTGCATCACCTCATGAATCAGTTAGATGGAATTTTTTGCTTATAAGTGCAATTTACACCTATCTGTTTTTAAAGTCAACACATTTGTTAGAAAATAGAAAAAAATAAAATATAGACTTGAAGTTTTATTCAGAATATTAGAAAATAGTGAATAGGTTGAATTGTTTCAAAAACGAAAAAGGGAGTGTAGGTAAAGTGATTGATCAAAAATTCGATCCACTACAAGCATGGAAAAATGCTTATGAACAAACCGAAACATTTTGGGGAAAAGCGCTCAATGAAACAATTAAAACAGAAGAATATTCTGCTTGGATGGGCAGCGTTCTAGATTTGAATTTGTTTTATCAAAAAGCATTAAATGATACGACAAAAAACTATTTAGAACAAGTAAATGTGCCGACGAAAGAGGATATCGCAAGAGTAGCTACGCTAGTTATTAACTTAGAAAATAAAGTAGATAACATTGAGGAGTTTCTAGAGGAGAAAGTCGATTCTTTAGGACAAGCTCCTACATTAAAGCGTGATGTGACGAAAGTGAAACAAGATATTCGTACGCTTGAAACAAAAGTAGATCAAATTTTAGAATTGCTAGAAAAGCAAAATGCAGTACTAGCTAAACTACAAGTACCTGTAAAAGAAGAGGTAAAGCCTGCGAATAAGCCAGAAAATAAAAAATGATAAAAGCGCTTGTTTATAACAGATAAAAGAGAGAGGGAGAATCTCTTTTCACGTATAAACAGCGAAACATAATTATATATGGACTCTATAGTATGAGTACTAAAATGATTCATAACAATCGTTCACAAATTCATTTAAGGGGGAAAAGAAATGGTTCAATTAAATGGAAAAGTAGCAATCGTAACAGGTGGAGCAAAAGGAATTGGAAAAGCAATTACAGTAGCATTAGCACAAGAGGGAGCAAAAGTAGTTATTAACTATAATAGCAGTAAAGAAGCAGCTGAAAATTTAGTGAATGAATTAGGAAAAGACGGACATGATGTTTATGCAGTGCAAGCGGATGTTTCTAAAGTAGAAGATGCAAACCGACTTGTAGAAGAAGCTGTGAATCATTTTGGTAAAGTTGATATTCTTGTTAATAATGCTGGTATTACAAGAGATCGTACATTCAAAAAGTTAAATCGTGAAGATTGGGAGCGCGTAATTGACGTGAATTTAAGTAGCGTATTTAATACGACAAGCGCTGTTCTTCCATACATAACAGAAGCGGAAGAAGGAAGAATTATTAGCATTTCTTCTATTATTGGTCAAGCAGGTGGATTTGGCCAAACAAACTACTCAGCAGCAAAAGCAGGTATGTTAGGATTTACAAAATCATTAGCGTTAGAACTTGCAAAAACAAATGTCACTGTAAACGCTATTTGCCCAGGATTTATTGATACTGAAATGGTAGCAGAAGTACCAGAAGAAGTACGTCAAAAAATCGTTGCAAAAATCCCGAAAAAACGTTTTGGTCAAGCCGATGAAATTGCAAAAGGTGTAGTATACCTATGCCGTGACGGTGCGTATATCACAGGTCAACAATTAAACATTAACGGCGGATTATATATGTAATGAAGTAAGAAAAAAGTGCATATCCATAGCAGGAATGCACTTCTTTTTTTAAGAAGGAAATCGACCAAAAAGGAGATAAAAAAATGACTACATTCGCAACAGAATGGGAAAAGCAATTAGAGCTATACCCAGAAGAGTACCGAAAAGCATACCGCCGAGTGAAAAGGGCGAGTGAAATTTTATTACGTGAACCAGAGCCGCAAGTAGGGTTAACGCCGAAAGAGGTTATTTGGACGAAGAATAAGACGAAGCTTTATCGCTACATTCCAAAACAAGAAAAAACACAAAGAGTTCCAATTCTGTTAATATATGCCCTTATTAATAAACCATATATTATGGATTTAACTCCTGGAAATAGTTTAGTGGAATATCTAGTGGATCGTGGTTTTGATGTGTATATGCTTGATTGGGGCACATTTGGTTTAGAAGATAGTCATTTGAAATTTGATGATTTTGTGTTTGATTATATTGCAAAAGCAGTAAAAAAAGTAATGCGAACTGCAAAATCGGACGAGATTTCTTTACTTGGTTATTGCATGGGTGGAACGCTAACTTCTATTTATGCAGCACTTCATCCGCACATGCCAATTCGTAATTTAATTTTCATGACAAGTCCTTTTGATTTCTCTGAAACAGGATTGTATGGCCCTCTATTAGATGAGAAATACTTCAATTTAGATAAAGCGGTTGATACATTTGGAAATATTCCGCCAGAAATGATTGATTTCGGAAACAAAATGTTAAAGCCAATTACGAACTTTGTTGGTCCATATGTTGCTTTAGTAGATCGTTCAGAGAATGAGCGCTTCGTCGAAAGCTGGAGATTGGTTCAAAAGTGGGTTGGTGATGGTATTCCGTTCCCAGGTGAATCATACAGACAGTGGATTCGTGATTTTTATCAAAATAATAAGTTGGTTAAGGGTGAACTCGTTATTCGCGGACAAAAGGTAGACCTTGCAAATATTAAGGCGAATGTCTTAAATATTTCCGGGAAACGTGATCATATCGCTTTGCCATGTCAAGTAGAAGCATTACTAGACCATATTTCTAGCACAGATAAACAATATGTATGTTTACCAACAGGGCATATGTCTATCGTTTACGGTGGAACAGCTGTAAAACAAACATATCCGACGATTGGAAATTGGCTTGAAGAGCGTTCTAATTAAAAATAAAAAAATCCAACTAGCTTATGTTAGTTGGATTTTTTTATGAAAAATAACAAAACATAGAAAGGAGAAATTTATATTTTAGGAGTATAATTATGAAACTTATGATGGGTAAGTTGTTTTGGAATACAGGAGTTTCTGTACCTTGTTATCCACTGTTAGAAAATGATATGATATGTGATGTGCTCGTAGTTGGAAGCGGCGAAGCCGGTGCTCATATAGCGCATTCGTTAGCGAAAATTGGCATGAGTGTTACACTTATTGAAAAAAGAGCAATTGCGTGTGGTAGCACAGCTGCTAATACAGGTTTACTACAATTTCTTCATGATAAATCGTTAACCTCTCTTATCCATACATTTGGTAAAGAAAAAGGGGTACGAGCATATAAGCTTTGTTATGAAGCGCTAAGAACAATGGAAGAGGTTATACCGACTCTTGATATTAATCCCCATTTTATTCCGCGAAATAGTTTATATTATGCAAGTAAAAGTGAGGATGTCTCATTTTTACAAGAGGAATATAATACGTTACAGAATTATGGATTTCCAGTTGAATATTTTACAGAAGCTGATATTAAGAAACGTTATTCTTTTGCAAAACAAGCAGCGTTATATACGCAAGGTGATGCTGAGGTGAATCCGTATTTACTAGCGTATAGTTTTTTGCATAAAGCAAACCAAATGGGAGCTAATATATATGAACATACAGAGGCAATACATATAAAAAAACGCAAAAATGATTTAATTTGTTACACGAAAACAGGAAATCAAATTGTAGCAAAGAATATTATTATGGCGACAGGTTATGAGGCGCTTTTTGGAAAGAAAGAAAAAAATACAACAGTAGACACCTCTTATGCAATTGTAACAAATGAAATAGATCAATTTGAAGGCTGGCATGAGCGATCGTTAATTTGGGAAACGGCACGGCCCTACTTATATTTTCGAACGTATCGAAACCGCATTATTGTAGGCGGATTAGATGAAGCGCTACAAATTCAAACAATTGGTGATACGAAATTATTGCATAAGCGTGATATCCTTATTAATATTGTAAAAGAGATGTTCCCGCAGTATAAAAATATACAGGCAGACTACTATTGGGCAGCCGCATTTGGTGGTACTCATGATGGTCTCCCCATTTTAAAAGAAGACGAAAAGATACATAATTTGTTTTATGCATTGCCGTATGGAGGTAATGGAACTGTATATGGAATGGTCTTTGCCAAATTATTTGAGCAGTTATTTACAAATAAAGAAAGTAAAGATTTTTCTTTATTTAATCGATAGAAAAAAGGTAGCGAAGTGATGGAATGAGAGATATAAAAAAGTTTTTACAAAAATTACGTCCTGTACAACTCATCGTTTTGTTTTATTTATTAGCGGTAGTTGTATCGGTGATATTGCTTAGTTTACCGTTTGTTACGAAGCCTGGTGTGAAATGGACATTTATAGATGCGCTTTTTACATCGGTTAGTGCGGTAAGTGTTACGGGACTGTCTGTTATTACGATTTCAGATACGTTTACTACAGCAGGAATTATTGTTTTAGCTCTTATTTTACAATTAGGCGGCTTAGGAATTATGGCGCTTGGGACATTTGTTTGGATCATTACGGGGAAAAAGATTGGTTTGCAAAGAAGAAGATTAATTATGGCAGACCATAATCAAGGAAATTTATCGGGTCTCGTAGAATTGATGCGTTCTATTTTAATTGTAATTATTTCAATAGAACTTATTGGAGCAATCTTATTGGGGACAAGATTTTTACTTTACTTTCCGACTTGGCAAGAAGCTTATTTTCACGGTTTCTTTGCAGCTGTTAGTGCGACTACGAACGGCGGATTTGATTTAACAGGACAATCATTAATTCCGTATAAAAAAGATTATATTGTTCAAATGATTCATATGTTACTAATTATTTTAGGAGCGATTGGTTTCCCTGTGCTAATGGAAGTGAAACAATTCCTTAGTAAAAGGAGACAACAATTATTCCGTTTTTCATTATTTACAAAATTGACGACAACAACATTTTTTGCACTCGTTGTTGTTGGTACAATTATGATTTTTTTACTGGAGAGAAATCATTTTTTAGTAGGAAAGTCATGGCATGAAACTGTATTTTATACATTATTCCAATCTGTGACGACGCGAAGTGGTGGACTTGCAACAATGGATATACGTGAATTATCACAACCGACGCTTTTATTTATGAGTATATTAATGTTTATAGGGGCATCTCCAAGTTCGGTTGGGGGCGGAATACGTACAACTACATTTGCTGTTAGTATATTGTCACTATACACCTTTGCAAGGGGCGGTAGAACAGTTAGAGTCTTCAAACGTCAGCTACATGAAGAGGATGTACTGAAAGCATCTGTCGTTATGACGATGGGGATTTTGTTATGTGCTACTGCGCTATTCATTTTATCTATTACGGAAAATGTACCGCTTATGAGCTTAATTGTTGAAGTTTGTTCTGCTTTCGGAACGACGGGACTATCAACAGGTGTCACGCCTGATTTAACAACTGTTGGGAAACTTGTACTTATTGTGCTTATGTTTATCGGACGCGTTGGTATTTTAACATTTATTTTAGCTAGTGGTGGAAGGGAACAACCACCTCGCTATAAATACCCGAAAGAGCGGATTATTATTGGATAGTATGAAACCATTCTACCTACGTTAGGTAGAATGGTTTTTTAGTCGTTAATTCCAAATTGTGGATGCATGAAAGCTTCATCTTTATTATCCGCTTCGTTTTTTAGCAACTCTTGATTTTCTTCTGAAATCCACCCAATATCATTTGTAGGATGGATCCACTCATCGCCAGCCATAATGGCAGGATCTACTTCATCACTCCAATTGTTAAGCGGACTGTTCTCGGAATTATATTTACTGTCTCCAATTACAACATTATATTGATTCACAAAAGGTTGTTGCATCGTTTTTCCTGTTCCTTTAAAAGATGGAAAATTCATTTGATGCGGGAGCGTTTCGTCTAAAATGGGTGATTGAATCTTTTCTTTTTTCTTCAAAATTATCGCTCCTTTTTATAATGATTTCTTCATATGTAGTATTTCCATCTAACGCCTCTTATGTACTTGTTAACACTTGCCAGTAATAATTATTTTAAGTTGTTTCAAACTAGAGTAGAAAGTGATTTCTTGAGAGCAGGTGAATGTATTGGTAAAAAGAAAAGTGAAACAAAATGCGGCAATCAATAATAATAAAACTCCGAAAGAAAGCTTACCAGATGCAGAATTTGCATTAGAGTATGAAGGAGAAAATAGCGCAAAGTATGCGAATCGTAATTCAAAAAAAGGGAAACAAAAATGAGGCGTTTTTTACAAACGCCTCATTTTTTTGTGGGATTATAAAGGTTTTTTTAATTATTTGTAAATTTAGTGTTTTCTATGAGCAGAAAAATGCGAAAAAACATAGAAGTAGCAACGTATTACACAAAAACAAACAACAAACAAAAGATTAATGTTGGTTTAATACTGCTTTTACACTAGTTGTTTATATTTGAGTTGTACATAAGATTTGTAAAAGGAGAGAGAAACAGTGAAAAAAACAATCTTTAAAGCTGTAGCGACTGGAATGGTATTTTCGTTATTAATGGGGTGTGGTGCAAAGAAGGAAGAAAGTGCTGGAGCGAAAGTGAAAGATGACAAATTATCTGGATCATTAACTGTTTACACAGCAATTGAAGAAGAGCTTGTACCAATTTATCTTGATTCCTTTAAAAAGAAATATCCTGATGTGAAATTGAACATTGTACGTGATTCAACAGGAGTTATTACTGCGAAATTGCTAGCTGAAGGGAAAAATACACAAGCAGATGTTGTATGGGGAACTGCGGCATCAAGTCTATTAGCTTTAGATAAAAAAGATATGTTAAAAGGATACTCTCCAAAAGGAGCAGATCGTGTTCTTCCACAATTTAAAGATGATAAGCAACCTGAAAAATGGGTAGGAAATACTGCATTTATGACGGGGATTGCTGTAAATAAAGAAGAGTTAAAGAAGAAAAATTTACCGATGCCAGAATCATATGAAGATTTAACGAAACCAGAGTATAAAGGAACACTTGTTATGCCACATCCAGCATCATCTGGAACAGGATTTTTAACAGTTTCTGCATGGCTACAAATCATGGGTGAAGATAAAGGCTGGGATTACATGAAGAAACTTCATGATAATATGGCAAGTTATACGCATTCAGGATCAAAACCAGCGAAATTAGCAGGAGCGGGTGAATATCCAGTTGGCGTATCAATGGTTTATAGTGCTTTGAAAGAGAAACAAAAAGGTGCACCAGTTGAAGTTGTATTGCCGAAAGAAGGATTAGGTTGGGAAGTAGAAGCGAACGCACTTATTAAAAAAGATAATGCAAAAAATGAAAAATTAGCGCAAGCATTTTTAGATTGGGCGATTACTGATGATGTAATGAAGTTATACTTCGAGAAAAATGGATTTGCGACAATTAAAAATGATTATAAACTTCCAGATGGATTCCCTAAAGATGTAACAGAAAAGTTATACAAAAAGAATGACTTTAAGTGGGCAGCAGAAAATCGTGACAAAATTTTAGAAAAATGGGAAAAAGAGTTTGGACAAAAAGCAGAACCGAAAAAGTAAGTGAGTGGGAGAGAGAAAAAATGAGCGAATATTTATCAATTCAACACATTCAAAAACAGTTTGATGCATTTACAGCGTTAAAAGATATTTCTTTTACTGTGAACAAAAATGAGTTTGTATGTTTATTAGGCCCAAGTGGTTGTGGGAAAACGACATTGCTTCGAATTTTAGCAGGTCTAGAAGAGGCAACAACAGGTAGTATAGCTGTGAATGGAAAAGATATTACAGCATTACCTCCTGGAAAGAGAAATTTCGGAATGGTGTTTCAATCGTATGCATTATTTCCGAATTTAACAGCACTTGAAAATATTGAATACGGCTTAAAGACAAAAAAATATGGAAAAGCAGAAGTAAAAGAGAAAGCGCTAGAGGCGTTAAAACTTGTAGATTTACTGAATGTAAAAGATAAATATCCTGCTCAAATGTCTGGTGGACAACAGCAGCGAGTGGCACTTGCACGTGCGCTCGCTCTGTCTCCAGATATTTTGTTACTTGATGAGCCGTTATCTGCTTTAGATGCGAAAGTACGTGAAAAGTTACGTAGAGAAATGCGTGATTTGCAAGAGAAAGTAGGAGTAACAACTATTATGGTCACGCATGATCAAGAAGAGGCATTAACGATGGCTGATAAAATTGTTGTAATGAATCATGCGGAAATTATGCAGATTGGAACACCAGAGGAGATTTATCAAAGACCAGCCAATCCGTTTGTGGCAGATTTTATTGGTTCTATTAATTTCTTTTCGAAAAATAACGAAGAGCATGCAATTCGTCCTGAACATGTAACAATTGTACAAAAGGACGGTATTAAAACAGTTGTGGAAAGTATGGAGTTTCGTGGATCTGTATATCGGACGGAAGTGCGAGTCGTAGAAGAAAACACACACCTTTATAATGAGAAAATTGTAGTGGATATATTAGCATCAGAAGTAGAAGTAGCTGATATTAGAAAAGGAAAGCCGATTCAAATCTCTTTCTCAGAAAATCATATGTTGTCATATGGAAAGAAGGTCATTGTATAGATGGAGATGTTAGAAAACTACAAGGTAGAAAGTGCGAAAAAAAAGATTAAGAGAAGTATAGGGAAAGAGGAATGGATCCAAAGGCTTGTAATTATCGGTATGATTCTTTCCTTCCTTATCATACTTGTATTACCACTATTACAACTATTTACACAAGCTTTTTATAATAAAGATGGAGTTTTCATTGGTTTAGCGAATTTCAGTAAATATTTCACAACACCGACTTTAGTTCAGTCTTTACAAAATACGGTATGGATTTCGGGCGCAACAACAATTATTTCAGTTTCAATTGCATTCGTTTACGCATATGCAATTGCCCGTACGAATGTTTTTGGAAAGCGTGTATTTCAGTATGTAGCGTTATTACCATTGTTTGCACCAACGATGATGCATGGTATAGCACTTACATATTTATTTGGTAATCAAGGGCTAGTAACGAAAGGAATGTTTGGGTTATTTGAAGGTATACAAATCCCTTTATATGGACCAGTAGGAATTGTAATAGCTGAAGTTATGTATACATTTCCGCAAGCCTTTCTCATATTACTAATTGCCTTTCAAGGATCCGATTATCGTTTATATGAAGCTTCTAATATGCTAGGGGCGAGTAAAACAAAACAATTTTTCACGGTTACTTTACCTAGTGTAAAGTACGGATTAATTAGTGCAATGTTTGTTGTGTTTACACTTAGTTTCACTGATTTTGGGGCACCAAAAATTGTTGGTGGACAATATAATGTGCTTGCTACTGACGTATACAAACAAGTAATTGGACAGCAAAATATGTCGATGGGTGCAACAGTTGGAATGATTTTATTAATCCCAGCTATATTCGCATTTGCAGTTGATCGTATTACGCAAAGAAAGCAGGCGAATTTCTTATCTTCAAAAGCAGTACCATACAGAATAATAGCTAATAAGAAAAGAGATGTCATCTCATTCATATACTGTAGTGTGATTACATTTATGATCATTCTGTTATTTGTGGCAGTTGGTATTGCTGCAAGTGTGAAAGTATGGCCATATAATATGAGTTTTACATTTGAGCATTTTAATTTTTCGAGTTTAACAGGAGATGGACTTGAAGCATTTAAAAATAGCGTAATTGTTTCAGCAGTTACAGCAGTTATTGGGGCGATTTTAACATTTGTATTTGCATATGCAATTGAGAAAATAGACCAGCTACAATTCTTCCGAAAAACAGGTTACTTTTTCTCTATCGTTCCTTTAGCCATACCAGGTTTAGTACTCGGATTAGGATATGTCTTTTTCTTTAGTCAACCAACGATTCAAATTTTGGGACTATCAGTAACGAACCCGTTTCATTCTTTATACGGAACAATCGCTGTGTTAGTACTAGTAAATATCATTCATTTTTATTCTGTAACATTTGTCACGGCAACGACTGCTTTAAAGAAATTAGATCGAGAGTTTGAGCTTGTTTCGCAGTCGATGGGTATTCCGTTTTATAAAACATTCTTTAGAGTAACGGTACCAATGTGTTTACCAGCAATTTTAGAAATGGTAATGTACTACTTCGTAAATTCAATGGTAACTGTATCGGCAGTTGTATTCCTATATGCAGCTGATTTTAAACTAGCTGCCGTATCAATCGTAAATATGGATGATGCAGGAAATGTGGCGCCAGCAGCTGCAATGAGTGTGCTTATTGTTGTTACAAATATTGTAGTAAGAGTTGTATATGAATGGGGAACGAAAGCACTTCGTAACCGAACTTCACAATGGCAAAAAAGATAAGTAAGAAAGGTGATGGACAGAATGAAAATTGAAGCAGTTATTTTTGATTGGGCAGGGACAACAGTTGATTACGGATGTTTTGCACCACTAGAAGTATTCATGGAGATTTTTCATAAACGGGGTGTAGCAATTACAGCAGAAGAAGCTCGTAAGCCAATGGGGTTATTAAAAATAGATCATGTAAGGGCACTTACTGAGATGCCTCGTATTGCGAGTGAGTGGAATCGTGTTTTCCGACAATTACCAACAGAAGCAGACATTCAGGAGATGTATGAAGAATTTGAAGAGATTCTCTTCGCTATTTTACCGCGCTATGCTTCGCCGATTAATGGAGTAAAAGAAGTGATTGCTTCTTTACGTGAAAGAGGAATTAAAATTGGTTCAACGACTGGTTATACGAGAGAAATGATGGATATTGTAGCAAAGGAAGCAGCGTTACAAGGATATAAACCTGATTTTCTTGTTACGCCAGATGATGTTCCAGCAGGCCGTCCATATCCATGGATGTGCTATAAAAATGCAATGGAACTTGGTGTGTATCCGATGAACCATATGATAAAAGTTGGGGACACAGTATCAGATATGAAAGAAGGTAGAAATGCTGGAATGTGGACAGTTGGTGTAATTCTTGGCAGTAGCGAGCTCGGTTTAACGGAAGAAGAAGTGGAGAAGATGGATTCGGTAGAACTTCGTGAAAAAATAGAAGTAGTTCGCAATCGTTTCGTTGAAAATGGGGCGCACTTTACGATAGAAACGATGCAGGAACTCGAAAGCGTAATGGAACATATCGAGAAACAAGAACTTATTATTTCATAAAAGGGGAATAGGATCATGACTGAAAATCACTACTTATTATTAACACCAGGACCATTAACGACAACAAAATCAGTAAAAGAAGTTATGCTATACGATTGGTGTACGTGGGATGATGAATATAATACGATGGTGCAAGAAGTAAGAGCTAAACTTGTATCGTTAGCGACGAAGGAAGAAGAGAAATATACAACAGTGTTAATGCAAGGAAGCGGTACGTTTTCAGTTGAAGCAGTAATTGGTTCTGTTATTCCGGCAAATGGGAAGATTCTCGTTTGTACAAATGGTGCGTACGGTAAGCGCATTGTGCAAATGGCAGAGATGTTACAGATTGATGTAGTGGTCAGTCAAACAGAAGAGTGGGAACCTACTAATATTGTAGAAGTAGAGAAGTTATTGCAAGAAGATAAAGAGATTACGCATATTGCAGTTGTTCATTGCGAAACGACGACAGGCATTATAAATCCAATTGTAGATGTATGTAAATTAGGAAAACAGTATGGAAAGGTTACAATTGTTGATGCGATGAGTAGTTTCGGCGGGATTGAAATAGACATTGCGGATTTACAAATTGATTTTTTAATTAGTAGTGCGAATAAGTGTATTCAAGGGGTTCCTGGATTCGGATTTGTAATCGCAAAACGTGATGAATTATTGAAGTGTAAAGGGCAAGGACGCTCTTTATCTCTTGATTTATATGATCAATGGGAAACGATGGAAAAACAAAATGGGAAATGGCGTTTTACTTCACCTACACATGTTGTACATGCTTTTTATCAAGCACTACTTGAACTAGAAAAAGAGGGAGGAGTAAGAGCGCGTTACAATCGATATTACAACAATCAAAAACTACTAGTAAATAGAATGGGAGAAATCGGATTTAAGCCACTAGTAGATGAGGAATACCAATCTCCTATTATTACATCTTTCATTTATCCAAAAGAGGGATTCGAGTTTCAACAGTTATATAACGAATTAAAGCGTTATGGATTTGTTATTTACCCTGGGAAAATTTCGAAAGTAGATACGTTCCGCATTGGAAATATCGGTGATGTACATGAACAAGATATTAATCGCTTAGTTGATTGTATTGCTAAAGGAGCTGTTATTGGGTGAAAGTGTTTTGCTTAGGTGGAGCAGGTAAAATTTGTCGCGAAGCTATTTTGGATTTAGTTCAATTTTCATCTTTTGAGACAATTACAGTAGCTGATTTTAACGAGGTAGAGGGCCGTAAAGTAGTAGAATGGCTCAACGACCCTCGTGTTGATTTTGTAAAAGTAGATGTAACGGATCACGAGGATACGGTTGCAAAAATGATTGGTTATGACATTGTAATGGACGGTACGACGATAAAGTTAAACAGATTGTCGACCCGCTGTATTGCAGAAGCAGGATGTCACGGTGTGAACTTAAATGGATTTGGTGAAGAAAATGAATCGCATGCTATATTTGTTGAAAATGAAAAGATATGTTTACCTGGATTTGGCATGACGCCGGGTGTAACGCAAATGATGGCAATGCATGCAGCAAATCAATTGGATACTGTAGAGTCTGTCCGTGTAAGTCACGGTTCGTATCGTCCGATTGCTTTTTCTGCATCAATTACAGAGACAACGACATATGAATATGATCCATATTTACCATCGCGTACAGTGTATGAAGATGGTGAATTTAAGCAAGTACCTCCGTTTGCGCGTCCGAGAGAAATAGAATTGCCAGAGCCTTATGGTAAGGCAACGCAGTATATCATTCCGCATTCTGAAACGATTACGCTAGCAAAGGCATTAGAAAATAAAGGTGTCAAACTGATAGAGACGAGAGGAACTTGGCCACAGCAAAATATGCAACTTGTACGTGCTTTATATGATTACGGCATATTGCGTAATGATCAGATTGAAATAAACGGGAAAGAAATAGGCATTATGGATTGTATTTCACAGTATTTATTGCAATCGAAAGAAGGGCAAGAAACAGAGCTTTATGGTTATGCACTTCATGTAGAAGTAATAGGTATGAAAAATAATGAGAAGCAAAGACATGTGTTATATCATACACATCCGTTATCTGATGGTTCTGTTGTAGGATGGGAAAAATTAAGAGCGTATACGAGAAACGTCGGTATTCCATTTGGGATTGCTGCAGAGTTAATTGCAAATGGAAATGTAAATAGGGTGGGTGTTGTTACGCCTGAAGAAGCCTTTGAAAATCCACAATTGATTTTTGATGAGCTAGCAAAGCGCGGTATTCATATTCATGAAGAAGTTTCTACTTATAAAGAAAATTATAGCTTTGTATAAGTAAGGACGTTTATAAGGGAGATATAAATGAGGTGAAGCTATGTCTGTAGTAGGAGAAGAAAGAAAGCGAACCATTCTTGAAAAGGTAGAATTTAAAGGGAAAGTAAAGGTTTCAGAATTAGCGAGAGAATTTGCTGTATCAACAGAAACGATTCGTCGATATTTAGAAGAATTAGATCGTGAAAAGAAGCTGAAAAAAGTGTATGGTGGAGCAGTTCAACTTCCAGGCGCTGGAGTAGAGGCACCAATGTTAGAAAGAGAAATGCTACATATAGAAGAGAAGAAAAGAATTGGTTATAAAGCAGCGACATTTGTAGAAGACGGTGATGTCATTGCAATTGATGATGGAAGTACACCGCTTCAAATGGTTCCATACCTTGTTCATCGTAAAAACTTAACGATTGTAACAAGTTCATTTCCAGTCGCAACACAATTAATTTCTTCTATTAATAAAAAGATGTTTCACGGTGAAGTTTTGTTTATAGGTGGAAAAGTATCTCCAAAGCATTCGCGTGTATCAGGGTCTATTTCTCAGCAAGTCATACAGCAATTTCATTTTCATAAAGCGTTCGTTTCGATTGATGGGTTATTACCTAGTTTTGGAGTTTCCAGCTTTGAATTAGAGAAAGCGAAATTGTCAGAGGCGATGATGAAATTAGCTGAGAAAACATATATTTTATGTGATCATACGAAGGTAGGCGTGAAAGGGAATTATCGTATAGCAGCAATTTCGCGTATTCAACACGTAATTTGTGATAAAAAAATGCCATATAGCTTTGAAGAAGAACTTAAGAAGCATAATATTCAGTGGACAGTTTGTTAAATACAGTGAAAGCACATAAACTCCCGCCTAATTTTTAGGAGGGAGTTTTATTATCTGTAAATCGTAAAATAAAAGATTTGCAGTTATGCAAAAAGTGGACACATTTTCTCACCTCTTTCATATAATTTACCAATACAAAAAAAGTTGGTCGAAGGAAAGAAGGGAGAACATGTCAGAACGAATATATAATAAACTTGTATTGTACGCGAATATTTTGCAAAAAATCGGTGTCATCAATGAGAAGGAAAAAAGTGAAATTCTTCATACGATAGGTAAAAAAGCCCTTTGAATAAAGGGCTTTTTTATTTTTTATCTTTAAAAATATAAATTTAATGCAATATTCTCATTGACAATGATAATGATATTCATTATCATTTATTTGTGGATAATTGATAATAATTATCAATTGTAAAGATTATATATGATAGGAGATATTATTTTGAAAAAAAATTACATGAAGGCGCTAGTAGTAGCGACAACATTAGCAATTCCATTTGCTACGTACTCTACTCCAGCATTAGCGGCATTAAAAGTTGAAGCAAATCAATCGGTAGCAGCAGCGAGTGATCGCACGTATGATACTGAGATTAAAATATATAAGGACCAAAAAGATGAGCCATCTATGGTTTCTCAATATATAAAAGATCCTAAAGTAACGATTGCAGCTGGCAAAAAAATTGTCACTGTAACAATGCAAGATAGTGATTATTTTCAATATCTTAGAATAGAAGATAGAAACCAGCCTGGTGTATTTCATGATGTGAAGGTTTTGTCAGAAGATAAGAGGAAGAATGGAACGAAAGTAGTTCAATTTGAAATTGGTGAGTTTGAGAAGAAGCACAATATGCAAATGCATATACTTATTCCAGCTATTGGATATGATCACAAATATCAAGTTCAATTTGAAATTAAAGATCCAACTGTAGGTAACAAAGAAACAGAGAAACCAGATGATAACTCTAATTCAGGCAATACGGAAACGGATAATCCAGTTGATAATCAAAATATGATAACAGATAACAAATTAAGAGAACTTGTGAATAAAAAAGTATTTAATAGAAAAGATTTAAATACACCAATTACGAAAGAAGAGTTATTACAAGTAAAGGATTTGTTTTTAAATACGAATGAGATACTTGATTATAGTGCATTAAAATATATGCCAAATTTAAAATCTTTAACAGTTGCGAATGCGAAGATAAAAGATCCGTCGTTCTTTGCGAACTTAAAGCAATTAAGTCATTTAGCTTTGCGTGGTAATGAATTTTCAGATGTAACGCCACTTGTTAAGATGGATAATTTAGAATCTCTTGATTTAAGTAATAATAAAATTACAAACGTTGCGCCACTAACTGAAATGAAAAATGTAAAAAGTTTATTTCTATCAGGCAACCAAATAGAAGATGTAACAGCATTAGCGAAAATGGAACAACTAGATTACTTGAATTTAGCAAATAATAAAATTACGAACGTTGCTCCATTAAGCGCTTTGAAAAATGTAACATACTTAACTTTAGCAGGTAATCAAATTGAAGATATTAAAGCGTTATATTCATTACCTTTAACAGACTTAGTATTAACACGTAATAAAGTTAAAGATTTATCCGGCATTGAGCAAATGAAGCAATTAGAAGAATTGTGGATCGGGAAAAACGAAATAAAAGATGTTACTCCTCTAAGTAAGATGACACAGTTAAAACAATTACACTTACCTAACAATGAGTTAAAGGATATTACGCCATTATCAAGTTTAGTAAACTTACAAAAGCTTGATTTAGAAGCGAATTATATTTCAGACTTATCACCAGTTAGTAATTTGAAAAAATTAGTATTTCTAAGTTTTGTTGCAAATGAAATCCGTGATGTCCGACCAGTTATAGAACTAAGTAAGACGGCTTATATTAATGTCCAAAATCAAAAAGTATTTTTAGAGGAAACAGAAGTAAATAAAGAAGTAAAAGTACCTATATATGAAAAAGATGGTGAGGTTTCTACGAAAATCCGTCTGAAGAGCGATAACGGTACGTATAGTAATGGTGTAGTGAAATGGAGTACACCAGGTGAGAAAATATATGAATTTGGTGTGAAAGATCCATTCGCGGATACAGGAATTTTCTTTACAGGGTCTGTTATTCAAAATGTAGTAGAAAGTAAAGACGGTAATACGTCTAAAGAAGATGAGAAAACAGAAGTGGTAGAATTTAAAGATGTACCAAAGGGACATTGGTCAGAAGAAGCAATTAATTACTTAGCGAAAGAAAAATTATTTATAGGCTATGGAAATGGTGAATTTGGATTTGGTGATAACATTACTCGTGGACAAGTAGCTCTTCTAATACAAAGGTATTTAAAATTAGAAAATAATCTAGTACCAAAAACGGCATTTACAGATACGAAAGGAAATATGTATGAAACGGCTATTGATGCAGTGGTTCAAGCTGGAATTATGACAGGCTATGGAAATGGTATGTTCCGTCCAGATGGAGTATTAACTCGATATGAAATGTCAGTAGTATTACAAAGAGTATTTCAGTTAAAAGAAAATGAAAATAGTGCAGAGAATTTTAAAGATATACCAAATGACCATTGGGCGAAAGGATATGTGAAAGCTTTAGTGGATAATAAAATATCAAAAGGCGATGGGGAAGGGAATTTTTTAGGAGATAATTTCGTAACACGTGAACAATATGCACAGTTTTTGTATAATGCAATAAAGAAATAAAGTGAAACTTTAATCAGTGGGGGTTTTGTTCATTCCCCACTGATTATTAGCCCTCACTAATCGGGCTGCCCGTTAATGCGGAATAAAAAATGAGGAAAATACGCTATTCTTTAATTAAAGAGTAGCGTATTTTTATGTACAAAATGAAATAGGAAATAGATAGGAGTATAGACATATGAATAGCCTATTTTAAAGAAGAACCACGAAACTATATTGACAAAAAAGCGTTCTCATGTGATAATTCAATTAATTTTTAGAATAATCAAAAAATATTCCTTTTACATAGAAAGGATTCGAACCTTATATGAATATTATGCCGGGGGTGACGAAATGTTATTTTTTCTGAAGAAATGGAATGAATTAAAAGATGTGAAATCTGAATTGGCACTTCGTGATTGGTTTTATGGTACCAAAATTAGCTTATCGCTATGTACGTCAAAAGAGCCGTTAACATTCTTAGTAAATGTTGAAGGAAGAGATAAAGGGCTATTTTCGGAAGAAGATTTTATTGTCGTAAATTGCATGTGCGAGTCAGTATTTGAAAATGAAGAAAAACCAGCTGCAGAGTCATTTATGCATGCGGATATTTATAAAAAAAGTAGTGCAGGATGTATTTTACAAGTGCAGACTGTAGATAGTCATTTAATATCAGAGTTATATGGGGAAGAAGGAGAAGTAACGTTCGATAAACGCAGTGTGGAGCGTGTTTTCGGAAAAGAAGGTATAACAGAAATGACAATTCCAATTGTAGAAGATGAAAAAAAATTCGCTGATTTATTAGAAAGGAATGTTCCGAATTTCATTGAAGGTGGAGGAGTAGTTCTTGTTCATAATTACGGCATGATTGTGTGGGGAAAAACGCCAGAAGAGGCGAAAAAATGGCTAGAGGGTATAGAATATTTAATGAACTATCATGTAAAGTTATTAATGATTAAGGGGGCAAGGAGCTCTGTTATATAAAAATGGATGTGATATAGCTACAAGTTAATAAATAAATGAAAGCGTTTTAAAAATAATTTCACTCATAAAATATAGGTCTCCTTATTATATATAGATTACATGTTGACATGTAAGGAGGAACATATTTTGCGAGTTAAATATCATTTTCTGCCAAAGCAGCAAGTAACATTTTGCAAAATAAATGATTCTGGTGAAGAGGCACTGCAAATGATGAACGAAACGGGATTTCGAGCCATCCCGGTATTAGCAGAAGATGAGAAGAAATTCACGGGGATTATTTATAAAGTAGATTTATTAGAAAAAAAATGCAATAGCGGATTAGAGCATGTAAGTGCAGGGGATATGCTCGACGATTCCAATGCATTTATTTTTGAAAAGGATTCCTTCTTCAGAGCCTTTTATGTAATTCGTCGGCTTCCGTTTTTAGCCGTGCTAAATGATTATAATGAATTTGTCGGTATGTTAACGCATTCGAATATATTTGATGTTATTGAAGATTCATTTGGTATGCGAACAGGTGGTTATATATTAACAATTGCAACACAAGATTGTAAGGGAACGATTAAAGAGCTTGGGACATTGTTAAAAGCATATAATATCGGTGGCCTATTTACGCTAGATAACGGTGATCAATATATCCGCCGCGTTATTGTAAATATATCAGATGAGTTAGATGAAACAAAATTAAAGCAATTAATCGGAAAAATAGAGAAAAAAGGATTCAGAGTGAGTCACGTAGATTATATTTAAGTTAAAAAGAAAAGTACCTATCTGTTATATATAGATAGGTACTTTTTTGTCCCACTATTTGTGGGTAGTAAAATCCACGCCTCAAAATTTGGTGAAAGCAAAGAAGTTAGGTGGGCGGGTGTTACCTGTAAAAGCCCAATTGGTGAGGGCTGATTATATGTGAGTAATGAACTTTATTTTGAAACAGGAGGCGGGGATAATGCTAGATCAGATAAGAAAATAAAGTCTGCATGCTCACGAATTTTAGGGATAGAAGTTTCAATAACGCGTGATGTAATTTCACCTGGGGGGCCCACATGCCCGATAGCTACCATAATAGGTTTTTCTTGAATTTTTTTGATGAGTAATTGGGCTTGTTTTGAAATATGTCCTGCTGTATACACATCATCAAAAAATAGTTGGTTTTCAATAATAGGAACTCCTAATTCTTTTCCGATTTTTGGGACGACACTATTAGGATTCGTTTTACTATCTAAGTAAAATAAACCGTGTTTTTTACAAGCAGCAAGTATAAGGCGAACAATTCTTTCATCCGCTGTTACTTTTGACCCCATATGATTGTTCATTCCAATTGCATGCGGTACTTCTTGAATGGCTTGTTCAAGTCGGTTGTTTATTTCTTCATCGCTTAAATCAGTTGTAATTGCTTTCGGCCCAAGCCATTCTTTTTTACCTTTTATAGGTTCCATTGGCATATGTATAATAACTTCATGGCCTTTCTTATGGGCAGCTATTGCGTCTTCTTTTGTGGAAGGAAGAAAAGGCATAACAGCAACAGTGAGTGGAATGGGAAGTGATAACATTTGATTAGTCCCCTTCATATTATTACCGAAATCATCAATGACAATAGCAACTTTATTCGTATGAGCATTTGCTTGAATAGGAAATAAGAAAGACGGTAAAAACAAAACAATGATGAATAATGCAATCGTATATTTTCGCATATAAATATTTCCTTTCTATTGTTATCCTGCTATTTGTGGGTAGTAAGACTCCCACCTCAACATTGGGCTGGATAGGTGGGAGATTCACTGCCTACCCGATTGGTGAATGCTAATTATCAGTGGGGGCTGAACAAAAAAACACTGATTAAAGTTTCACTTTATCAATCATCATTATGTTTTGCTTTTTTATATAAATTAAACAAAAAATGTCGAAGAAAAGTAGGTGGAAAATTAAGAATCCCCGGTTTACGTAGAATTTATAAAAAAAGAAGATGAAAAAAATGTCTATTATTGCGAATGTATTTACAAAGATAGAATAATTTGTAATAATTCTCAAAGTGAGGGTAAAGATTTGTAAATTACAGGGAGAAAATGTTAAATTTTCTGATTCTTCAAATTTGCATATGATTAAGTAGTTAAAAAAAGTCAATGGAGAAGTGAAGTTAAGAGCATGGAAGTATAATAAGGGGGATATGGATGTTTACTGTAAAAAGGAAGTACACATTAGAAAAGCTTTCACGTGATATTCATATGAAACGTGAAGAAATGATTCAACTAGGATTAACAAGTGGGCTAAATAGTAGGGAGACAATTCAAGTTAGTCAAGAATTGGACAAGCTTATTTTACAATATCAATGTTATAAAGAAAAACAAACACCGAAATGGTTTTCAATTATAAAAATACCTATTTTCCAAATCGGGTATGAAGGAAAATCAAATAATTTTTGGCGAATGCTTGTGGCTGGTTTTATGAAATAAGTATAATTACCCTTATAGGATAAGGATAATTATACTATGTGTAACGGAATTTCGATATGAACTGTCGTTCCTTCATTTTCTGTACTGTCGATAAAAATATGCCCATTATACATCTCTACAATTCGTTTACATATGACAAGTCCAAGACCTGTTCCAGTATCTTTATTAGTAAAGAACGGATGAAAGAGGTGTTTTTGAATATGTTGCGGAATCCCTTTTCCAGTATCTGTAATATGCAGTTGTGCGTGTGTTTCATTGTTTTTTACTACAATGGTTAGTGTATCATTAGAAGTCATGGCCTCAATTGCATTTTTGGTAATGTTTAAAACCACTTGTTTCATATGGTCTTTCGAACAACGGATATGAACAGGATGGTCTGGCAAATGTAAATGGAATACAATGTTATGTAAATTCGCCTCAGATTGAATAATTAATGCTACCTCATTTAGAATTGTTCTTACATCATATGTTTGTTCGATGATGGCGGTTGGCTTTCCTAGAATAAGAAATTCACTTACAATTTCATTGATTCGCTCTATTTCTTGTTCAATTACGGAAAAGTAGAACTGATCTTGTTCATCTTTATATTTCTCTTTTAATAGAGCGACGAGTCCTTTAATTCCAGTAAGAGGATTACGGATTTCGTGTGCTGTACTCGCTGCAAAAGTTCCAACTAATTCAATTTTCTGTAGTTCATTTTGTTGTCTTTCAAGTTTTGTTTGACGTTTTAACAACATATATTGAGCAAGCAAAAATAAAATAGACATTAAAAATAAAGTAGCTATACACTCTATTGCAACCCACTGGTATAAGGTTTTTTGATGAATGGGTAATGGAGAAACAGAGACCTTCCAATTTAATCTTTGGAGTGGGGTAGTAAGCATATTAGAATGCGTATCACTTGTGTCGTTATTATCATCGGTTAGAAAAACTACATCATGTTTATCAGTTACCTCAAAATGGTATTGTGGTTTAATGGCATTTAAAGAAGAGGAAATGTAATCAAAGCGTAAACTAGCTAATAATAATCCTGAGAGCTCCTTCTGTTTATTAAATATGGGGGCAGCAATCATAATAGCTTTATGTCCAAGAACGCGATCAGTAATGACTGATGATACAGTGGTTTTTTTAGTTTGGAGCGCGTCTTGAATATATTTACGGTCTGAAACATCTATAGGCTTTGATTCATCTTCAGATGCGATTGTAATGACTCCTTCTGGTGTAGCGTAATATAGACCAGAAAAGCGTGCATCGTTTCCATCTGTATCATGTACAATTTGTTTAATGCCATTTATATTACCAGTCTCGGTGCCTACAACTTTTGCAAGCATGTCTAAAGCAGAAATTGCTTCACCAAGATGATGATCCAAATAATCTCTATATAAAAAGAGAACTGTATGAGCAGATAATTTGTTTTCCTGTTTCATTTTATATGTATGGTACGAATAAAATGTAGCACCAATCCCTATTGTCGGTAGGATAACAAGCAATATATATATAATTATGCTTTGGAATTTGACTTTCAAATGTGGTACTCCTTCTTTTTTTATTATCATTATATATAAACTATGTTAAAATTGTCATGTTTTTATTCAAGAATGATTTTTAATATATTAGGGGAGAGGAAATGGATGAGTGAATGCTCATTCGGAATTCACATGAAGTATGAAGTGGTATTTTCTTTTTATTGCTGAGAATTTAAGTGAAGGGTTGAAAGTTGTATGACATCAAATAATGAACGAGAAGATATTTCTCAATCTTTAAAAGTATTTATTGCATTATCTCGTGTACATCGTTCTGTTATGGATACTACAAATAAATCTATACAAAGTAACGGGTTAAATCCAACTGAATTTGCTGTATTAGAACTGCTATATCATAAAGGCGGTCAACCACTCCAGCAAATTGGTGAGCGCATTTTAATAGCTAGTGGCAGCATTACATATGTTGTAGATAAGTTGGAGAAAAAGGGATTAGTAAAGAGAATCCCATGTCCGAATGACAGACGTGTTATTTACGCGCAATTAACTGAGTCTGGGGAGAACTTTATTGCTTCTATTTTTCCGGGGCATGAGAAAGTTATACATCAGTCTTTTGAAATGTTAACGAAAGATGAAAAAGATGAATTACTTGATTTATTAAAAAAAATTGGGAAGTATGAAAAATAATATGTTCCAAAGGAGCTTTGGATAAATAAATCCAAGGCTTTTTTATTTGTAATGAACTCATGGCAGTCACTGCCGAAATTTGTTGAAAATTAAGAGGGGATTCGAGAATACGTATTGAATTATAATAAAGGTATGTAATGGAGAGGAGGCTCGTTCATGTCATTTAAAGACTATGAATATAAACGCCCAAATATTGAAGAGTTAAAAGAGAAATTTACTGTTGCTTTAGAGAAGTTTGATAACGCAAAAACTGTAGAAGAACAAAAACAAGTCATTCATTCAATTAATGAGATTCGCAACGATTTTGGTACAATGGGAAACCTTTGTTACATTCGTCATTCTGTTGATACGACGGATACTTTTTATAAGGAGGAGCAGGATTTCTTTGATGAATTCTCTCCAGTTGTACAAGGATATGGTACAAAATATTATAAGGCACTCATTAATTCTCCATTTCGTGAAGAATTAGAGGCGTATTATGGAAAACAATTATTTGCTCTAGCAGAATGTGATTTAAAAACATATTCAGATGAAGTCGTGAAAGATTTACAATTAGAAAATAAATTATCATCGCAATATACACAGTTATTAGCATCTGCAAAAATTGACTTTGCTGGAGAAGAAAGAACGTTATCGCAACTGATTCCGTTTATGCAAGGAAAAGAAAGAAGCGAACGTAAAGCAGCAAGTGAAGCATACTACGGATTTTTAGCTGGAAATGAGGAAGAACTAGATCGTATTTATGATGAGCTTGTTAAAGTGAGAACGAAAATCGCAAAATCTTTAGGTTTCAAAAACTTTGTTGAACTTGGATATGCAAGAATGTACCGTACAGATTATAATGCGGAGATGGTGGCTAATTACCGTCAGCAAGTGCTAGATTATATCGTTCCCGTTACAACGGAATTAAGAAAGCGACAACAAGCACGTATCGGTGTAGAGAAGTTAGCTTATTACGACGAAAACTTTGAGTTTGCTACAGGTAACCCAACTCCAAAAGGAGATGCGGATTGGATTGTTGATCATGGAAAGACAATGTATAAAGAGTTATCGATTGAAACAGATGAATTTTTCAATTTCATGCTAGATAATGATTTATTAGATTTAGTTGCGAAAAAAGGAAAAGCTGGTGGCGGATATTGTACATATATTGAGAATTATAAAGCACCATTTATTTTCTCAAACTTCAATGGAACATCTGGTGACATTGATGTATTAACACATGAAGCAGGTCATGCTTTCCAAGTATATGAAAGTCGTAAATTTGAAATTCCAGAATATAATTGGCCAACATATGAGGCATGTGAAATCCACTCTATGAGTATGGAATTCTTTACATGGCCATGGATGAAGCTATTCTTTGAAGAAGATGCAGATAAATATTACTTCTCTCACTTAAGTTCAGCACTTCTGTTTTTACCTTATGGTGTATCTGTTGATGAATATCAACATTATGTATATGAAAATCCTGAAGCATCACCTGAAGAGCGTAAGACAGCATGGCGTAACATAGAGAAGAAATATTTACCACATCGTGATTATGAGGATAATGATTATTTAGAGCGCGGTGGTTTTTGGCAACGTCAAGGGCATATTTATAGCTCACCGTTCTATTATATTGATTACACGCTTGCTCAAATTTGTGCGCTACAATTTTGGAAACGTGCAAGAGATAATAGACAAGAGGCTTGGGAAGATTATGTGAATCTGTGCCAACAAGGTGGAAGTAAATCGTTCTTAGAATTAGTAGAAGTTGCAAATTTAACATCACCATTTGCTGAAGGCTGTGTGAAAAGTGTTATTACAGAAATTGAAGCATGGTTACATGCGATTGACGACACAAAATTGTAAAAAACATGCGCTTTTTTTCACATGTTTAACATCGACATAATGGGAAAATGATGAGATAATAAAAGAAAATTCAGAATACTAAAGAGGTGTTTCTAATAAGGAGCACCTCTTTTCACAAACAAAAGGGGGGAACAAGTATGCTTCAATCTAATATGGATGTAAGTTTAGAAAGTTTAGTAAACTCATTACAGTCTACTCGAAGCACGCTATTATCAGAAATTGAAATGTTAAATGACACAGAAGTGAATGTAAAGCCACGCCGTGATAAATGGAGCATTATTCAAATTTTACACCACTTGCATTTAGTTGAACAATCTGTCACGTCTGCCCTTGTATATGCTTTACAAAAAAAGGAAAGAAACATGACTCCATTTAAAGACCTCCAACTTACGCTTGATCGCACACATAAACGAGAAGCTCCTCAGCAAATGCAACCAACAGAAACTTTAATGAAAAAACAGCAAGGAATTCAATTGCTAGAACATTCACGCCAAGAACTATTACACGCGCTTCATAGTGTTATAGATGAAAAAGATTTATTTGAAAATGGATTAAAGCATCCTGTTTTTAATGATCTGAATTTGTATCAATGGGTTCAATTTCTTGATTTGCATGAACAAAGACATCTTACGCAGTTAAAAGAGGCGAAACATGCAATTTTGCAACGCTAAAGTGGAAGAAGTGGGAAACCACTTCTTTTTTGATACGTGCATAGTTTTCTTTCTTATTTTGGAATACTACATGGAGAAAGAAAAGAAGGAGTTGAAAAAACATGTCTAAGAAGAAGCGAGAAGAAGAGCGCGCCTGGAAAGCACGTAAAGAAAATCAACAACCGCACGGAAAAGTGAAAGCTTTTGCTGAATTAGTTGAAGGAACAGAAAAAACGTGATGAGTATTTCATCACGTTTTTTGTATGAGTGGAAAAGTTAATAAAAAGGTTGTACCGATTCCTTTTTCACTTATAATATCAATTTTTCCATTCATAGCTTGAACAACACTGAATACGACCATCATTCCAAGTCCAGTACCTTTTTCTTTCGTTGAATAAAAAGGAGAGCCAAGACGTTTTACTTGTTCTGAATCCATACCGACTCCTGTATCTTTTATATATAACTGAATATGCTTATGATCAGGAACTAATGTGAAATAAAGATCACCGCCTTTTGGCATAGCCTCAATGCAATTTTTTAAAATATTTAATAAACATTGATTTAGTTTTTGCTTTTCACCAGCGATAAAAAAAGAAGTGCTTTGCTTTATATAATGAGTACGTACATTTGTTAAATTAGTAAGCGGTGTAATTAACGACAATGCATGTAGTAATTCTTCTTCTAACTGTAATGTTTGTTCTTTTTCAATGCTTGGTTTAGCAAAGGTTAAATAATCTGTAAGAACATGATTTGCTTGTTCGATGCCGTTAATGGCAATGTCGATATACAATTTTCGTTCCTGCTCAGTACATGTATCTGATTGTAACAGTTGTAAAAAACCTTTCGTTGAAGTTAATGGATTGCGAATTTCATGAGAGATAGACGCTGCCATTTCACCAATTAAATGAAACTTTTCAGCATTTATAAGTTCGTTTTGGAGACGAACTTGAGTTTGTAATATGTGCAGTAAATATAAAATTAGAATCGTACCAAGCATTGAACATAACTCATACACAATAATATGCAGTATATAATCAGTCTTATTTGTAACCTTTGAAAGGAAGAAGGGTATCCAACTAAATCCGTATGTGAGACTGTAGATAATAGCAAGTGCTATTTTTATACGATTAGAAGTTTGATTAAAAAATTTATATGTTAATAGTAGAACAATAAATAGAAGAACAGAACCGATAAGAGATGGGAAAACACCTACCCCACCTAATAATAAGCGATATATGTTTAATACAACTAAGATAGAACCACCAGCAATAGGCCCTCCCGTTAATGTACCGACAATTAATACAATATGGCGCATATCAAATTGAAAACCATTATTTGTTTTTGCTGCAAATGTAATACAGAGTACGGTAGCAAGGCAACAGAGTACAATGAATATAGCTGAATTTAATTTAGGAGAGCGTTTCCCTTTTTGATTCCAAAATAAATGATATACGAGCATTGTAATCAGGATGAATAATATATTTAAAAAGAGATAAATAATAAAGGATTTCAGTGGGATGCCTCCTCTCTTCTTAGATTAAATTAATCATACTATAAAATGAAAGAAATGAAATAATAAATAGCGGAAAAATCAGAAATTTTTACGCTAGTATACAATATGTTACAATAAGCTGTGTCAATGAAAGAAGAAATTCCGTGCATCGCGCGGGAGAGGTTCGCGAACTCCCTCTATAAAAAACTATGGAAACAACAATATCCTTAGGTATTGTTTTGTTTTTTTATTGTGACAGTTCAAGAACGTTCTTTCTTCTTATTTATAGTAGAGAAGGAGAATGAGTGAAATGAAAAAAGAAAAAGCAGTTGTTGTTTTTAGTGGAGGACAAGATAGTACGACATGTTTATTTTGGGCAATAGAGCAGTTTGCAGAGGTAGAAGCTGTAACGTTTAATTACAATCAACGTCATAAGCTAGAAATTGATTGTGCAGCGGAAATTGCAAAAGAACTAGGAATAAAGCATACGGTACTAGATATGAGTCTATTAAATCAACTTGCTCCAAATGCGTTAACCAGAACGGATATGGAGATTACACATGAAGAAGGTGAATTGCCATCGACATTTGTAGATGGACGAAATTTACTCTTCTTATCATTTGCTGCTGTATTAGCAAAACAAGTTGGAGCACGTCATATTGTAACGGGTGTATGTGAAACTGATTTCAGTGGTTATCCAGACTGCCGTGACGTGTTTGTGAAATCGTTAAATGTTACTTTAAATTTATCTATGGATTACCCGTTTGTCATTCACACGCCACTTATGTGGATTGATAAGGCTGAAACATGGAAATTATCAGATGAACTTGGAGCATTTGAGTTTGTTCGAGAAAAAACATTAACATGTTATAACGGAATCATTGGTGATGGTTGCGGTGAATGTCCAGCATGTCAACTTCGTAAAACAGGATTAGATACGTACCTACAAGAACGCGAAGGAGCGAATAACTAATGGATAACTTTTTTGGATTTCGCATCGTAGAGAATTTGCAAAAAATGGACAAGGATATTCAGCGTAAACAACTCAAATACCATAATAAAAGAGTAATGGTCAGCAAGGAATTTACATTTGATGCAGCACACCATTTACACTGTTATGAAGGGAAATGTAAAAACTTACACGGTCACACATATAAAGTTGTATTTGGAATTAGTGGATATGTAAATGAAATAGGTCTTGCAATTGACTTTGGAGATATAAAAGAAATTTGGAAAAATGAAATCGAAATTTATCTAGATCATCGTTATTTAAACGAAACGTTACCTGCAATGAATACGACTGCTGAAAATATGGTCGTTTGGATTTATGAAAAGATGGCAGAAGCACTAACAAAAGAGAATCGAGTGAACGAATATAAAGGAGCTCGCGTTGAATTTGTTCGTCTATTTGAGACGCCGACTAGTTATGCGGAAGTAAGACGGGAGTGGATGCTTGATGAGTAAAATCCCTGTCTTAGAAATATTCGGTCCGACTATTCAAGGTGAAGGAATGGTTGTAGGGCAAAAAACAATGTTTATTCGTACAGCTGGTTGTGATTATAGCTGTGCTTGGTGTGATTCTGCTTTTACGTGGGATGGATCAGCTAAAGATCAAATTAGACAGATGACACCAGAAGATATTTGGGATGAGCTTGTTGCAATTGGAGGAGAAAATTTTTCTCATGTTACGATTTCAGGTGGAAATCCGGCATTACTGAAAAATATTGAGTTTCTTCTTTCTATATTAAAAGAAAATGGAATGCGAACGGCAATTGAAACGCAAGGGAGTAAATGGCAAGATTGGTTACTTCAAATTGATGAGGTAACAATTTCTCCAAAACCACCAAGTTCAACGATGAAAACAGATTTTCATAAGTTAGATGCTATTATTCAGAAACTAGCAGGAAAAGATATTAGTTTAAAAGTAGTAGTATTCGATGATCATGATTTTGAATATGCAGTTAAGATGCACGAACGTTATCCAAAGGTACCATTTTTCTTACAAGTAGGAAACGATGATACAAAAACAGTGGATGATGCGATGCTTATAAAAAATTTATTAGATAAGTATGAATGGCTGATTGATAAAGCTGTAAATTGTAAAGAGATGAATGATGCAAAAGTATTGCCTCAGCTTCATGCGTTAGTATGGGGAAATAAGCGCGGCGTATAACGAGAAGGGATGTTTAAAATGACAGGAAGATTAGATGAAGATTTAAAAGATGTAACATTACTAGGGAATCAAAATACAAAATATTTATTTGAATATAGCCCAGAAATATTAGAGGTGTTTGATAATAATCATCCAAACCGTGATTATTTTGTAAAATTCAATTGTCCTGAATTTACAAGTTTATGCCCGAAAACAGGACAACCAGATTTTGCAACAATTTATATTAGCTATATTCCAGAGCAAAAAATGGTAGAGAGTAAATCTTTAAAGTTGTATTTATTTAGTTTCCGCAATCATGGTGATTTCCACGAAGATTGCATGAACGTTATTATGAACGATTTAATTAAATTAATGGATCCGCGTTATATTGAGGTATGGGGGAAATTCACACCACGTGGTGGCATTTCAATTGATCCATACTGCAACTACGGGCGCCCAGGTACGAAGTATGAACAAATGGCTGACTACCGCATGATGAACCACGATCTATATCCGGAAACAATTGATAATCGTTAATAGAAAGAAAGGGCCTGTATAGTATACAGGCCCTTTCTTTCTATTATATTATGCATTTTGATTAATGACAGTATAGTTTTTATGACTTACAACTGTAAGAGGTTCCATATCTAGTTCTCTAAAATTCTTCATAATTGTTATATCAACAATAACAGAGTTTTGATTTACTTTTTGAACACGGCCTTGCATTCCACCTTTAAATTCGATGATATCTCCAGTTTCTGCGATCTGCATAAGCAACTCTCCTTGTTACAGTTTTCCCAAAAAAAGAATAAATTTGGGTTTTTTTATTTCCTCCTATTTTGAACCATATTTCCTACTTTGTAAATGTTTCCAAAGTAAAAATTCGAAAAATATTCACTTTTTGTAAGAAAATATGTAGAAAATCCATGTTTTTTAGAAAAAATAGCAAAAATGCGAGAATCTTTATATCGAGGTATAATGAAAAAGTAGAATAACCTGCTGAAGTGGGAGAAATTAGAGGCGGTAAAATGATGTTTGAATTTGTGGGGAGTGTTATAGCTTTAATTTTATTTTTATTTTCTTATATGCATTTAAAAAAGATTCGTCAATATGATACGAGTACATATTTTGATGGGATGGATGGTATCCATGCTTCGATAACACATGATAGTGGTGGAGAGATGTAAAGGGATATAACTTTATTTTCTTGCGTGGTATGATGTTTAGAACTAGTGCATAATAGAGTTCATAAGTGATGAATGGAGAGTGAAAAGAATGAAGATTTCTTTTATTCGTCATGGTTGTTTAAGTCGTATAAGAGAACCGATGACAATTAATTCATTTCACGAATGGATGAAACAGTATGATTCCGAGTCAATGATACAAAAAGCTAAAATGCCGATAGAAACAATAGAGGCAATTGAAGCAGCGAAATTTGTCTTAACAAGTGATCAAAGGCGTGCTGTACAATCAGCAGCTGAATTGACGGATTCTTTATCTTTTATGCAAAATTCTCTTTTTAGAGAAGCTGAAGTTCCTTCATGCTTTTTTGCTCCGAAGTGGTTGAAATGCACAATTAAGGTATGGATGTTCATTGGACGAACATTATGGATACTTGGCTACCATAAAGATGTTGAGTCTTATAAGGAAGTAAGAGAGAGGGTAAGGCAAGCGGCTTACCTGTTACATCGTTATGCTCTCGTACATGGAAGTATAGCTCTTGTAGGTCATAATTATGTGAATGTAATGATTGGTGCCGAACTGAGAGCGATGGGATGGTCTGGTTCTCCTATTTTGCACAGAGAGCCATGGGGATGTACAACATATACGTTTCACGAGGCGATGGATGGAAATATATTAAATACAAATTTAACATAAAAGCACACGATTTATATAAATCGTGTGCTTTCTTTTTAAGATATAGAAATTTTGACGTTTAATGGTTTTACGAGATGAGCATAAGGTTCCCCTACTAGCATAACAATTTCATCTTTTTTATAACCTAACTTTTCGTATAGTGAATAGGCGCGTTTGTTTTCTAAATTAACAAGTAAAGCGATTTTTTTATGCCCTTTTTCAGTTGCATAGATTTCGGCAGCTTCAATTAATTTAGAACCTATCCCTTTTCCGCCGTGTGCACTTGAAACTGATAATGTATCAATGTAATACTCATCAAGCTCAGCTTCTTTTTCTAACGTAATTGATTCATCTTTATGTAATGCTCTTAAGTGATGTACAATTGGTGCGTCAAGCTGTGTTGCTTCACTACCGTGATAAGCGACAATAATTCCAACTGCACTCTCGTCTTGTTCATAGACAAAACAGTTTTCGTAGCTCAGACGGTTATTTTCTTTTGAGAACCATGTCTCAAGTCCTAGTAATACTTCTGCTTCAACTGTGCTACCTGTGATTTTTTCAGCAATTTCATGCAGAGCATTATACAATAAAGGAGCTATTGCCATTGCATCTGTCTTTTTTGCTTTCCGAATCATAGTATCCCTCCTAGTTCTATTTGTATATTGTAGCATAGTGGTATGGAACTTTGCATAATTGAATGCCGAAATGTTTGATATAGAGAAGTAGCTATGTTAGTATATGATATTTAGTGGACATATAGTAAAACAATATTGTTTGCGAAATAACGAAAATAAAATCATGGCATAACAACGAGATAAAGTGAAACGTTAATCAGTAAGATTTTTTGTTCATTCTACGACTGATTAGTAGTCAACACCAATCGGACTACCTGCAAATAGCGGGATAAATTTACAGTTGTTGACCTATAGAATATAAGATAAAATAAAATATTGCAGAGAGGTGAAATACATGGATAAAGAATTAGCAAATACAATTTTAGATCAGCTAAAAAATGGTGAAATAAAGGAGTATGTTGTTACGAAAGATGTATTTTATACGTTCAGAGAAGTTGTTGTAAATAGAGAAGACTTTAAGCATTTCATTGGTAACGCACAGCGAGGCGGGCAAGTGATTTATACATATTCAGAAACGCCACGTTCATAAAGGAGAATTTTGATCAGCAGGGCATCTCTCACTGATTAGTAGCCTTCACCAAACGGACGTTTCATGCGGGATAAATAAAAGATAAAGGAGAGGGGAATTATGGGCGATTTTAAACAAGGCATTTTACCACATTGGGATTATATGTGGAAAGATAGAGCCGGCAATCGATTTATGGGAATGGTTATGTATCCAGAGAAACGAAAATGTTCAGCAAAAATGCTTCAGAAAATAAAAAGAGCATATGAAGAAGCAATAGAAATTAAAGTAACTGTACAAGTTCAACATACATATCAGTACGTAGAAGGACTGATTGTATACTTTGATGAAGAGGCTCCTGTATGTACAATGCTTGATAAAGATGAAAATCCACATCATATATTTGTAAAAGATATTTTGCGCATTGAGTACTCTGAATAAACTTTTCATAAATAAATTGAAGTTCCATAATAATAATCTTTTTCTATAATAGTTATCTTTTAGTATGTAACGAAAAACGAAAGTATATGTATAATATATTTAATAAGGTAAATTTGATAAATGTAATCGTTTTTTAGAGCAGATTATAGTTTCATATCTGTTCTTTTTTGCGTGATGCTGGAGAAATATATTTCTTCAGCATCTACCGTTTTATGACAAAATATATTGTTAACTTTTTTAAAAATAAGGTTAAATTCGTTGACAACTTTTTTGAAAAGCACTTTATTGACATGAGTTTTAGAATGTTGTTTCATAGTCATTGTATTGAAAAAAAACGGCTATCATGTCGAAAAGTAAAAGTTAAAAAAAGAAAGAATTTATACATATATCTTGTGTCTTATTTTGAAACGTAATACAATATATAGAGAAATCAAGAACAACATATAGAGAATATAGATTTGAGAGGGAGGGTCGGAAATGTTAGTTGCATATGATTCTATGACAGGAAACGTGAAGCGTTTCATTCACAAATTAAATATGCCGGCCGTTCAAATTGATGAAGATCTAGTAATAGATGAAGACTTTATTCTTATTACGTATACAACAGGTTTTGGAAATGTACCAGAACGTGTTTTAGACTTTTTAGAGCGCAATAATGAAAAATTAAAAGGCGTATCTGCAAGCGGCAATCGTAACTGGGGAGACATGTTCGGTGCAAGTGCTGACAAGATTTCTACTAAATATGAAGTGCCTATTGTATCAAAATTTGAGTTATCTGGAACAAATAACGATGTAGAATATTTTAAGGAAAGGGTGCGGGAGATTGCGACACATTGAACTGAATAATGAAATCACGCAAATGCAGGACGGTTTTTATCAGCTTCATAAAGATAAAGAGGCATTAGAAGTCTTTATGGAAGAAGCTAGAGAGAATACCGTTCCTTTTAATAGCGTGGCAGAGCGAATGGAGTATATGAAAGAACATGATTACTATTACAACGTTCTGGACGAGTATAGCTTGGAGGAAGTAGAGGAAGTATATAACATCGCTTATGGTGAAAACTTCGAGTTCCAATCTTATATGGCAGCATCTAAGTTCTACAAAGATTATGCGTTAAAAACGAATGATCAAAAACAATACTTAGAAAGCTATGAAGATCGTGTAGCAATTGTTTCATTATACTTAGGACGCGGTGATGTTTCGAAAGCAAGACAATTCGCAAGCATGATTGTAAAACAAAACTACCAACCAGCGACACCAACCTTTTTAAATGCGGGAAGAAGCAGAAGAGGAGAAATGGTGTCTTGTTTCTTGTTAGAGATGGATGATAGCTTAAATTCAATTGGCTTTAACATTAATACTGCGATGCAATTATCAAAAATCGGCGGGGGAGTAGCTTTAAACTTATCTAAGCTACGCGCACGTGGTGAGCAAATTAAAGGTATCGACAACGCTGCAAGTGGCGTAGTACCTGTTATGAAATTGCTTGAAGATTCGTTTTCATATGCGAATCAGCTTGGCCAACGAAAAGGTGCCGGTGCAGTATATTTAAACATTTTCCATTGGGATATTATTGAATTCCTTGATACAAAAAAAATAAATGCCGATGAGAAGAGCCGTATTCAGTCTCTATCAATCGGAATTATCGTTCCAAGTAAGTTCTTTGAGCTTGCTGAGAAAAACGAACCTTTCCATGTTTTCGCGCCTTATACGGTTTATAAAGAATATGGCAAGCATTTAGATGATATTGACATTGATGAAATGTACGATGAATTAATGAGCAATCCGAAAGTGAAGAAGAAGCCACTAGATATTAGTGCACGTGATATGCTTATTAAAATCGCTATGATTCAGCTTGAGTCTGGTTACCCATACTTAATGTTTAAATCAAATGCAAATAATCAACATCCATTGAAGGATATTGGAACTGTGAAGATGTCGAACTTATGTACAGAAATCTTCCAGCTTCAAGAAACTTCAGAAATAAATGATTACGGTACAGATGACATTATCCGTCGTGATATTAACTGTAACTTAGGATCGTTAAATATCGTAAACGTAATGGAAAATAAAGAAATTCGTGAAGCAGTTCATGCGGGAATGGAAGCTTTAACAGCTGTTTCTGATATGACGATTATTCCGAATGCACCAACTGTGAAAAAAGCAAATGACGAGCTTCATTCAGTTGGACTTGGAGCAATGAACTTACACGGATATTTAGCAAAAAATAAAATCGCTTATGAAAGTGCAGAAGCGAAAGAATTCGCTCGTACATTCTTTATGATGTTAAATTACTATTCTATTGAGAAAAGTATGGAAATCGCTACAGAAAAAGGCGAGACATTTAAAGACTTCGATAAATCTGATTATGCGAATGGCACATACTTCGAAAAGTATGAAACGACAGATTACAGTCCTGTAACTGAAAAAGTTCAGCAACTATTTGAAGGAATTCATATTCCGACAAAAGAAGATTGGACAAGTTTAAAAGAGCAAGTGCAGAAGAATGGTTTATACAACTCATATCGTCTTGCCATTGCTCCAACACAATCAATCAGTTACGTTCAAAATGCAACTTCAAGCGTAATGCCGATCGTAAGTCAAATCGAATCAAGAACATATGCGAATGCGACAACATATTATCCAATGCCGTATTTATCAAAAGATACGTTCTGGTACTATAAATCTTCTTACGATATGAATCAGTTTAAATTAATTGATTTAATCGCAGAAATTCAAGAACATATTGACCAAGGAATTAGTACAATTCTTTACGTTAATAGTGATATTTCAACACGTGAATTAGCACGTTACTACATCTATGCACATAAAAAAGGCTTAAAGAGTCTGTATTATACGAGAACACGTAAATTAAGCGTGGAAGAGTGTGTGGCTTGTACCGTTTAATGGCATATTGCCATACTAAATGAATAACCCAATAGTATGAGCAGGGTTATGAACCCTGCTCATACTTGGTTTGTTCTACTAAACGGTTAGCTTTTCATTGTTAGATGGAAATTTAACCGTTCAGTAGAACAATAATAGATATAGGGGTGATTCAATGCGCGCTGTTAACTGGAATAAAAAGGAAGATGATTTCAGTTTAATGTTTTGGAAGCAAAACATCGCTCAGTTTTGGACAGAAGAAGAAATCGCGGTTTCGTCTGACAAAAATACTTGGGTGCAATTATCGAAAGAAGAGCAAATTGCTTATAAGCGTGTATTAGGTGGTTTAACACTTTTAGATACGAAACAAGGTGGCGAAGGAATGCCACTTGTACTTGTTCATCTTGAAAATTTACAAGCGAAAAGTGTATTAGCTTTCATGGGAGCTATGGAAGAAGTACATGCGAAAAGTTATAGTCACATTTTCACAACATTAGCTACAGAAGAAGAAATTGATGATATTTTTGACTGGGTAGACAATCATCCGTTACTTGAGAAAAAAGCTGGTATTATTACTAGTTACTATCGTCGTTTATTAAAGCCTGAAGTAACGAAAAAAGAGTTATACATGGCAATGGTAGCAAGTGTGTTCTTAGAAAGTTACTTATTCTATAGTGGATTTTTCTATCCACTTTACTTAGCTGGTCAAGGTAAACTGACGGCAAGTGGTGAAATTATTAACCTTATTATCCGTTAACTTATGGCGGCTTTTGGTAGAGATACCAATTGAAAAACCCTTTTAATTGCTGGGACCCCCTATTGTAAATTTATCTGTATTATTATTGATGAATATATGCATTCAGGTTATTCTCTAACTATCAATAGATGGAAAGGAGAATAGCTGATAGGGCAATCAGCAGCGAAGCCTTTATCTAGCGATAACATGTACGGAATTTACTATTTAAAAATCAATGGGAAGTATTATATTGGTAAAGATGTGAACGTTTCAAATTTAAAACGAATTAGGGAACATATGTGGATGTTAAAGAGTGGTACACATTATAATAGGTATTTACAAGCAGTATACTGTAAATATGAATCCACTTTAGAATATGGAATTCTAGAGGAAATAGAATGTTCATTGGAAGAATTGAGTGAGATTGAGCAACAGTATATTTGGCTGTATGATTCTTATAATAATGGCTATAACTTGACGTTAGGCGGAGAAGGATTGGGTGGAATTAAATTCACTGAAGAACAATTAGAGAAGAAAAGGCAACGTGTTATAGGTGAAAAAAATCCACAATCAAAAATTACAGATGCACAATTTTTTGAGATTGTAGAACTACTAAAGTGCGGAAAGACAAATCCAGAAATTGCTGATATGTATAATCTTCATCCTAATTATGTATCTTTAATTCGACATAAGAAACGTTATAAATATCTTTGGGGAAAAGTGCAAAATTATATGCCGGTTAAATCTGAACACCAACTGAAAACAAGGGGACGTGTGACTCTTGAAATGTTTTTGGACATCGTTCAGATGCTACAAGCCGGTGAATCTAATGCATCCATTGAAAGAAAACATGGGTTATCGAGCGGCACAGGAAGCCGTATCAGACATCGAAAACTGTATAAACAGTGGTGGGTGCGATACGTAGATAAAGGAACGTTCAACGACTATCCCAATGGCGGTGAAATTCCGCAAGAGGAGTAGGGCCAAGCGGTGGGTGAGAATCCCTTAAATCGAAATGGAGGGCTACCTGAGAAGGTAGATGATATAGTCTCTTCTTACAGGAAACTGTAAGCTGTATAAACGGCATAGGAGTAGCGAACTTATGTGAAGGTAAAGGATGAGTCAATTCACGGCGTATTCGTCGGTATTTTAGCACAACAAATCTTCGCAGAACTTTCTGCAGAAGAGCAACAAGAAGTGCAAAAAGAAACACAAGAGTTATTAATGGAACTATATGAAATTGAAATGGCCTATACAGAAGAAATTTACACTTCTATCGGTCTTGTAGAAGATGTAAATCGTTTCGTTCGTTACAATGCGAATAAAGGGCTTATGAACTTAGGACTTGAGCCGAAGTTTGAAGAAGAAGAAATTAACCCAATCGTTTTAAATGGTTTACGTACAGATACGAAAAACCATGATTTCTTCTCTGTAAAAGGAAATGGTTACGTAAAAGCAACGAACGTTGAAAAGTTAGCTGACGATGACTTCGTGTTTAACTTTTAATATAGGATTATAAAGAAAAGCTGTCTTATTGATTGATAAGACAGCTTTTCTTTATAATTTTGTTTACATAACACTATTATTTTTGTATAGCGATTTATATTTGGGAAGTTCTATTCGGTTAACGGATAGAACTTTTTTGTAATTAAATGGGTATTTACAAACCTTTTGTATCAGTGTATTATTTAACTAGTACACCGATACAAAAGGAGGGAAGAAATGAAAATAGAGTTTTCTCCAAATACACCAATTTACATTCAGGTAATGGAATACATAAAAAAAGAAATCGTAACAGGACATTTATTGCCTGGTGATAAAATTCCCTCTGTCCGTGAATTAGCGAGTGAATTACAAGTTAATCCAAATACGATTCAGCGTACATTTCAAGAGCTAGAACGGGATGGAGTTGTTGTCACACGTAGAGGAATGGGACGGTATGTAACGAATGAAGGGGAGAAAATTATGGAGCTGCGAAAAGAGATGGCGAAAGAATTACTTCATTCTTTTATAGATGGAATGGACAATTTAGGTTTTTCAGAAGAAGAAATTCTTACAATTCTTCGTTCTTCATTACATGATAAGAGGGAGGAGAGCCAATGACAGAGCTATTGAAAATAGAAAACTTATGGAAGAGATACGGATTAAAAGCAGTGATCCGTGAATTAAACATAGAGATTACGGAAGGGAAAATCGTTGGGCTTGTTGGAGATAACGGGAGCGGGAAAACGACGTTATTGAAAATGATTGCAGGCTTGCAACACCCTTCTGAAGGTAGTATTACAATAGACGGTAAAAAGGTAGGATTACAGACGAAAGAAATCGTTTCATTTATGTCTGATAAGCCAGTCTTTGATGATTGGATGACTGTAAAAGATGCTTTATTTTTTTACCGAGATTTTTATAAAGACTTCGATATTCAAAAAGCGGTAGATACGATTGCAGAATTTAAAATACCGTTAGAAGAAAAAATTACAGCATTGTCAAAAGGTATGATAGAGAAGCTGCAAATCATTTTAACATTTTCTCGAAAAGCGAAGCTATACGTACTGGATGAGCCGTTGGGCGGGATAGATCCTCTTTCTAGAGAACATGTATTGGATTTAATTCTACAGTTCTATAGGGAAGATTGTACGATATTAATTTCCACTCACTTAATAAATGAAATTGAAAATATTTTTGATGAAGTGATCTTTTTAAAAGATGGAGAAATGGTTCTATATGAAAATGTAGAAGAAATTCGTTTTCAGAGAGGAAAAGCAGTTCATGAATTGTTTAAGGAGGTGTTTAGTAAGTGAAGTCAGTACTTTCCTATTTATGGAATGTAAATAAGAAAAGATATATTGTTACTTTTTTATTCTTTGTGCTAATTGAAGCTGTGTTATTTTCACAAATGATTGTAAGAAAAAGTGATGCGGCTATCAGTAGACAAGAGGGTATATTTGGAATCATTATGATTATATTTTTCTTTTATATTGTTTATATGTTTATACAAACAATGAAATCATATTCACGCTTACTAACTAATCCAATGTTACGACTTACAGCAATATCTGGGAAACAATATGTAATTTCTATGCTTATTTTCTCATTTATCGCAATGGCTATATGGTATGGGATATGTGGAATTCTTTTCTACGTAAGTTATGTATTAGCTTTTCCTACGACTTCTGTATATGTAGAGGCAAAAGAGATTATGCAAGTAGGCATAATTAATAATTTAATATATACGATAAGCGATTTATTTGAGTTTTTGTTTAGTGTGTTACAAATCATATTAGTAATTACTCTAGTTAAGTTACTTACCAAAAAGAAAAAGGCGCAAAATATACTGATCGTTATTATTTTTCTAGTAATAAATATAGCGATTACTTTAGCGACAACCTTGCTAGGAAAATTAGCTCCAGCTTTCCAAGTATTGCGAAGAGTAGAATATCATAGTGAAAGCAAGAGTCTATTTATTAATATGTTTCAAGAAAATGGATTTAACATTTTTAATATAAGTTTCATGGTAATGGTTAGTGCTCTAATAATATATGTAATTGCTTATATTATCGATAAAAAACTAGAAGTCTAAAGGAGGAATCAGCATTGGGAAACGTAGTAGTAAAGTTAGAGAATGTTCGAAAAAAGATTGGTGGAACGGAAATTATTCGTGGTTTATCATTTGAGGTTCGTGAAGGAGAAGTATACGGTTTCCTTGGACCGAACGGTAGCGGTAAGACGACGACGATCCGTATGATGACAGGTCTTATTTCAATGACAGAGGGCGATATTACAATTTGTGGACATAGTATTCGCTCGGAGCGTGAAAAGGCACTAGAGCAAATTGGAGCGATTGTAGAAAATCCTGAACTATATGATTATATGACAGGAATGCAAAACTTAAAGCATTTTGCGAACATGGCCATTACACCAATTAGTAAAGAGCGCATTGCTGAGATTGTCAAGCTTGTTGAATTAGAGCATGCGATTCATAAAAAGGTGAAAACATATTCACTTGGTATGAAACAACGTTTAGGAATTGCACAGGCATTACTTCATCAGCCGAAAATCTTAATTTTAGATGAGCCGACAAATGGACTAGATCCAGCTGGTATTCGCCAAATTCGTGATTATTTACAACGTTTAGCGAAAGAAGAGAATATTGCTGTAATCGTATCAAGTCACTTATTGAGTGAAATTGAATTAATGTGTGATCGCGTCGTTATTATTAAACAAGGTGAGTTTGTACAAGAGTACAACTTACATGAAAAAGTGAAACATGATGAGGCAGTCGTTGTAGCGTTTGAAGTAGATGAAGTTCAGAAAGCAAATGAAATCATTAAAGGTAAAGCAAAAGGGAATGTAATTGTAGCATCTGTAACAAAAGACAACATTCCGCAACTTGTAAAAAAACTTGTTCATGCTGATGTGCTGGTATATGGCGTTACTGTTCAAAATAAAACGTTAGAGGATGAGTTCTTAGCGATTACTGGGGGAGTGAAAGCGTAATGTTTAAATTAATTCAAAATGAATTTTTAAAGTTGCATGCGAAAAAAGGTATGTATATTTTAATTGGTGTCATTGCTTTATTAGAGATTTTAGGAACAGTAGTATTGGCGAAATGGGGCGACGCTGGTAGCTTAAGTGGATCTTACTTAGATTTTGCAAGTTCAAATATCGGCTTAATTATGATATTCACAACGATCTTTGGAATTACAATAGCTTCTCGTACAATTACAGATGAATTCCAAAAAGGAACGATTAAGCAATTATTAATTCGTCCAAGAAAACGAATGACAATTTTATTTTCTAAATATATTACAGTATTATTAACGATGTTATTTATCGTATTTGCTAGTATGTTAATTGCTATGATTATTGGTATAATTGTAATGGACGGTAGTAAAACTGAATTAACGTTAGGAATTGCTTTAAAAACAATTGTATATCAGCTGTTATCACCATTTTTCTTTGCAACACTTGCATTTTTCTTAGCAAACGTGTTTAGAAAGTCTGTATTACCAATAATTATTACGATGTTTCTATTATTCTTACAAGGTACAATTAACATGGTATTAATGATGTTTGCAAAAGGTGTAGCGAAGTTTGTAGTATTTAGCCATTTGGATTTAAGAGCTTACGATAGCAATAAATTAATTAGTGGCGGAGTAGAACCAACATTTACAGAATTTACATTTACAACTTCATTATTACTTGTAGCTGCATACTTTGTTGTGTTACTTGTAGCATCAAGTGCATTATTCCAAAAACGTGACGTATTATAATAAAAGAAATCCCCGCTTGTAAAAACGGGGATTTTTATTACATAAAATTCACTTAGATTGCAACTTGAAGAACAGCGATATGGTATTTTAAGAGATATGCTGTTTGAAATGATTTGAGAAAAATAGGAAGAATTTCAACTATATTCATATTATAATTTAATTATCCTGCTATTTATAGGGAAAGGATTGCCTATAAAGTACTGATTAAAGTTTTATTGTATTTTTACTATCTTTGGGGGTGTTCTATATGCACTATGCATTTTCACGTATAAGGCTACGTAGCTTTTTTGGATGGATGATTATAGGGGTGCTCCTTATAATCATCCCATTAGGTCTAGCAAATGTTTCTGAGAATACGATGGAGGTTATTTCACAAATAACTGTATTTTTTGTATTTCCGTTACTTTGGCTATACGTAAAAACAAATAAAAATAATATTGTATTTAACAGTTTTTTTAATAAGCCAGGACGTTTACCTTGGGGATTAATTATATTAGCAACGATAATGGGGATGATTTTTTCAGTTGGCATATCTCAGATTCAATTTTACATATTAGCACATACGTTACCGAATTTCTTAGTTACTATGCTAGAAGACGGAAATGTTATTAATACGAGTAACGTATATATGACGATATTTACTTTCATTTCAGCATGTGTGTTAGCACCTATTATGGAAGAGGTTATTTTTAGGGGATTTTTCTTACAGCGAATGGCTTATAAATGGGGAATTAAAAAAGCTGTAATTATATCTTCAATTATTTTTGGCTTAGGACATTTTGATGTTATTGGTGCGTTCATGTTTGGTGTCGTTATGTGTCTTTTATACATAAAGACAAAAAATATATGGACGAATATAGCTGTGCACGCTCTAAATAATTTGATTGCAACAAGTATGCAATTTTTCGGTGGAGAAGAAAGTGGTACAATCTCAATTACTGAATTACAAGCGCAAAGTAATTTATGGATTGGTATCGGTCTTACAGTTGTTGGATTACTTTGGTTAATTCCTTATGTTTGGAAACAATGGCGTACAGTAAAAGAAGTTGGCGTGCCACGAGTACGTTTTATAAATGAGCAAAAAGTAGTGAGTTCATCACAAGAAAATGAAGTGTATAGTCAAGTGATCGTAACCGATAGATTGATGGCCATAGAGTTACCAGATGAGGCTGTAAATAAGCTTCGGTTAGAAGAAAATGATTATGTAACAGTATCTGTAGAAGAAGATAAAATCGTTATAAAGAAAGCACATAATAGATAATTAAAAAGTAGCTCCTTAAGAGCTACTTTTTAATTTGTAATAATTTCCACACGAAAATTATTACCGTTCTTTACATATTTAATATCTGTAACAGTGCGGACCGTCTTTAAAATCTCCACTTTTTCACCAATTCGCGGGATGGTCGGAACATTGTCCCAAATACCAAGCAAGTCATCTAATTGTGCCGTTTTTTCATAAAACCAGATTTTCAATGTAAAGCCCCTTTCTCGAACTTTATGTATTTTAATACATAATATATTATTTTTATTCTTATTGTAAGGGGTTTTTTTATATTTTATGAATAAAAATAAATTAATCTTCTGGGAAGATATGTTCAATATCAGGAGTAAGAGATACTTCTGATAATACGATATGAGAAACGGTCGTTGCATATGAAGAAACATCATTGATAAATTCTTCAAGTTCAACGAGTGAAGGAACAGAAATTTTTACAATGTAGCATAAGCTTCCTGTTACTCGGTAACAAAAACTTGCAGATGGATAAGACTGAATAAATTGTTGCATACGTGTTGTATCACCATTTTTTAAAGTGATTTCTAGAATACAATCTAAAACAAGTCCTGCCTTTTTATAATCAATATCGATTGTGTATTTTTGAATAACACCTTCGCTTTCGAGCTTACGAACACGTTCTGAAGTAGATGGAGCAGATAAGTTTACTCGTTTAGCCAATTCACGCATCGAAAGGCGACTATCATTATATAATTCATTTAAAATTTTTCGATCAACAAGGTCTAATTGCATTTGTAAATATACCTCCAGTAAAATAATGATTTTTGTAAAGGAAAAATATAAATTAAGATTCATATGAAATGTAAAGTGAACGTTATTTATTTTACAATAAAACAGAAGGAAATAGGAGGGGAAATGATGGAGAGAATTTCATTATCAAATGTAGGAGATACAAAGTTTCAAAAGTTATTAGGGCATAATTCGGATATATTACATTCGTGGAGTACGTTAGAAGATAAACTGTACAATAAAGGAACTCTTTCAGCAGAGTTGAAGGAGCAAGTGAGAAGAACATTAGCGTATGGGAATGAATGTCCGTACTGTATGGCAAAGGGAAGACCTGATGATGTGCAAAAGGCAGAGGAGATTGGTGTAGCTGTTACTTTTGCGCATACATTTGTTCATGACCGAAAAGCAATAGATGATACTATGTTTCACGTATTAAAACAATATTGGACAGAAAAAGAAATTGTAGAGCTTTGCGCCTATGTTTGCTTTATTACTGCGTCACAACAACTTGGTTTTCTATTTCAATTACAGCCAAATTAAGGGGGAAATGATGACAAATCAAATAGCACTTATCATAATCGATGTACAAAAGGCATTTCAATTACCAGATTGGGGCGAGAGAAATAATATTTTTGCTGAAGAAAACATGAGAATTTTATTAGAAGAATGGAGAAAAAGGGAACGACCAGTTTTTCATATTCAACATGTAAATAAAGAAAATGCTCAGTCAATGTTTTATGAGAGAGCGGAAACGGTAAACTTTAAAGAAGAAGTGCAACCACTACTTGGTGAAGTGGTTATTCAGAAATTCGTTAACAGCGCGTTCATTGGGACAAATTTAGAAGAGCAATTAAGAAAGAACAAATGTAATGCAGTAGTGGTTGTAGGATTAACGACAAATCATTGCGTGGAAACTACGACACGAATGGCAGGGAATTTAGGATTTACAACATATTTAGTGAGTGATGCAACGGCTACTTTTAACCGTAAAGGTTTAGATGGTAAGGAGTATAGTGCAGAAGATATTCACAGTATGACACTTGTAAATTTACATGAAGAGTTTGCTACGATTGTGACGACAAAAGAAGTATTAAAATTATTTTAAGAAAATAATTACAAATTATGTAGAAAAAAATAAGAATATTTCGTATAATCTAAGTACAATCATTTTGAAAATAGGGGTGGCATCATATGGAGCAAATTTCAGTAAAGAAATTAGAAGAGGTACTTGTTGTAGCAGGGGATGATAAACAGAAGCAAAAGGAATTTTATGAATTGCTCTTATCTACTGAGTTTTATGTTGCTGGTTCACTAGAAGCAGAGGACGGGGCAACAGAGGGAATACTTCGTTTGCGTCATTTCCAAGGAGAAGGTAGATGGATCGTTCCGTTCTTTACACAAATGGAATTTGTAAAAGATGTGTTGCCAGAAGGAACACCCCTTATTACGATACGTGGGAAAGAGTTATTTGGTAGCATTGAGAAAGATGCTACAGCTGTATTAAATGTTGGTACTGATATAAGTAAAACATTTATTCCAGAAGAAATTGCAGATATCGCATCTGGACGAATTTTTAATTATTATAAGTAAAAGGAAAAGCGTAATCGCTTTTCCTTTTTAAGTTGAATATGGAGTGGCTATACCGGAAGAAATAGAGACTGTTTTATTATTCGTGTTTATTGTCGCTGTAGCTCCAAGTGGAATACCGATGTTTGGATTTATATGTCCAATTGGTAAACCGAATAGGACCGGTATATGATATGGTGCGAAATATTCATATAATATTGTTTGCAATGATTGAGATAGCTTTGAAGGATTGCAGTCGTGACAACTTGTGAAAATAACGCCCCTACATTCATTAAACTTTCCAGATAAAAGTAGCTGATTTAACATACGGTCAATGCGGTACGGTTCTTCACCAATGTCTTCAAGTAATAAAAGTGTATTGTCCGTATTTATCTCGTAGGGCGAGCCAATTATACTTGTTAACACAGCTAAATTTCCTCCAACTAACGTACCTGTAACTGTACTGTGAGAGCTAGGTACGATACATTCTGATGCAGATAAAATGGTTGAATACGGATGGAATAGCTGATTGAAAGAAGATAAAGAAAGAGAATCTACACCTTTCCCTAATTCTTCAATCATCGGGCCATGAAATGTCACAAGCTTTGCATAACGTGAAACAGCAGTATGTAAAGCTGTAATATCGCTATATCCCCAAAAGATTTTAGGGTTTTGCCGAATGATTTCATATTGAATGTGAGGGAGGAGACGAGCACTTCCGTAACCACCTCGTGCACAGAAAACGGCCTTCACTTCATTATTTGTAAATGCTTCATGTATATCGTCAAGCCGAACTTGATCACTTCCGGCTAAAAATCCATATTTCTCGTAAACACTCTTCCCGATTATGACGGATAACCCCATCTCTTGTAATATATTCACACCTTTTAATACATTTTCGATTGTAGGTGGACCAGATGGTGCAATGATCATTACTGTATCACCTTGTTTTAATGCATTTGGATAAATCATTAAGCTCAGCCTCCTTCTCTTTCAATATATTCGCTTCATATGAAGTTCAACCCTTGCAAAAGCAGGGGAAAGCTTATCAAATAAAGAAGATATAAAGGAAATAGGAGGGGAAATGATGTTTACAAGTCGAGTAACAGACATATTAAAAATTGAGTATCCCGTTGTTCAAGCCGGTATGGCAGGCGCGATTACGACGCCAGAACTTGTTGCAGCAGTAAGTAATAGCGGAGGATTAGGGACGCTTGGAGCGGGCTATATGAGCCCAGAACAAATTCGTGAAGCGATTTATAGAATAAGAGAACTAACAGATAAGCCGTTCGGTGTTAATTTACTTGTAACGAAAGAGATAGAAATAGAAGAAGAGAAGGTAAATGAGGCGAAAGTATTACTAAGCGGAGTGAATAGAGAATTAGGTATAGAAGTAGAAGGAACGTTAAAGCTTCCAAAAAGCTATAAGGAACAATTACAAGTGCTATTAGATGAAAAAGTACCGGTCGTTAGCTTTGCATTTCAAACGTTAGAAAAAGAAGAAATAAATGATTTAAAAAGAAATGGAATAAAAGTTATCGGAACAGCTACCCATGTGAAGGAAGCGAAAGTACTTGCTGAGCTAGGAGTAGATATTATTATTGGGCAAGGTAGCGAAGCAGGAGGGCATAGAGGAACGTTTATTGGGAAAGAACGAGATGCTATGATTGGTACTTTTGCGTTAATACCTCAGTTAGTAGGGGGTGTTCCGCATATCCCAATTGTCGCAGCAGGTGGTGTAATGAACGGACAAGGGCTTGTTGCAGCATTGGCACTAGGAGCAGAAGGTGTTCAAATGGGATCAGCCTTTTTAACAAGTGAAGAGAGTATTACGCACGATGTGTATAAAGAAGCGGTTTTACATAGTACAGATACGAGCACAACTGTAACTCGTGCGTTTTCTGGGAAATATGCGCGGGGTATTCAGAATGAATTTATAGAGAGACATGAAGGAAAAGAAGAAGGGCTGCCGATGTATCCAGTGCAAAACGTATTAACTTCTAAAATACGCCAAGAGGCAGCGAAGCAAAATAAGGAAGAATATATGTCACTTTGGGCAGGACAGGCAGCATCATTAGCTCGAATCGAATCAGCTCAGCATGTAGTGGAGCGAGTTATGAAAGAAGCAGAGAATACAATCGAACAATTACAAAATATATACAAAAAGACCACTTGAGTAATTCAAGCGGTCTTTTCATTAGTTTGCTTTATAAAATTGTTGGATGGCTTCGTCGATGTAAACCCAGCCTTTCCAACCTAAGTGCATATGATCTTTTAAGAAGTATTTATCGTATTCATGATTTGAGAAGTCGGCAATTGGATAACCAGCTTTTTCAATTTGCTCATGAACTTTCTTATAGTATGCTTCGCGGCGTTCTTTCGGGAAGCCAGCGTAGTCGTACCAAGGACCTTTGACAGGAACAGAAATGAAGAGTGGTTTTGCACCAGATTGTTTTAATAAATCAAGTACAATTTGTAAATCTTCATATTCTGGCGATTGGTCATAAGCATCATTTTTTAAGTAACCTTCACGTTGCTTTAATTTTTTCTTAATTTTGCTATTGAAGTAACCATCTTCGATACCATATTCATTAGATACAGATTCTGCTGCACCTGTTTGATCCGCATGTTTACGAGCCTCTTCCCAGTTCATTTGTTTTAATGAAGGGTCAAGCTTTTCTTTGTGTGGTTTAATATTAAACATAGCTGTAAATAAATCTTTACGATCTAAAATGTTACGGTAAATATAAGCGAAAGGTTTAGCAGCAAGTGCTTTTACTTGATACTTCGTATCATCATAAGCGATACCTTCAAGCGAGATTTTTAATAAAGTTTCTTTTTTTACAATCTCAAAGTTTAATAAACGCTTTGCAATTTGTTTTTTCATTTCAGGTTTTAAATCATTGTTGAAAATGAAGTGGTAACCTTGTTGTTTTGAAAAGTTAGGTGCAAAGTGCGTCTCGTCAATACCTTGTGGTACAAACCATTGCGGAGAAAGAACGAATACCATTTTCTTATCTTTCAATTGATCCATTGTAGATGCGAAGTTTAACACATGTACAAGGTCTTGTGTTCCGCCGCGTCCAAGAAGGAATGGCGTAAATCCTTCAGGCTTTACTTTAAAATAATTAGATGGATGGAAAGCATCCATACGTGCGAATTCCGATGAACCGTACATCGGAAGATATTTTGGATCTGCTAACATCTTTTGCTGTAAAATCATACTTTGAATTTTTTCTTCTTTTAAAGAAGTAGCAGCTTGTTCTACTTTTTCATCACTTAAAAGTGGAAGTAGGAAGCGCGTTGGAATAAGTAAGAATACAGCAAAAAGGGCCAATGCTAAAAGCATCGGACCAAATTTTGCTTTGTTCATCGGATTTCTTCCAACTTTTTAATAACCATGTTTGGTGTAGCCCACTCGTCACGGTCAAAATCAGAAATAGAAACTTCAATATCTAAACGCTCTTGGAATTCAACTAATAAAGATACTACAGCGAAAGAATCAAGGATACCTTCTTCAAATAATTGAACATCTAAGTTTTCTTTCACAATATCGTTTTCACATACTTCTTCTAAAATATCTAATACTTGCTCTTTGAATTCTGCCATTTTTAAAATCTCCTTTATATCCGAAATTATTATATGTGCAACTTCTTAATGGAATAAGAAGGGTGCATTAAAAGTATCTGTTAAGGTGTCCAGAGAAGATTAGGAAACCGAAACATACAACGTGGAACGTAATTACAATCGCAAGGACGTGTGTAAATTTATTGTTTGGCCAAAACTTATGCTTTTTGTTTTTTCGTTCGAAAATATCGAATAAAATGAACAGTGCGGCATGATAGAGACCATAAATAACATATTGTGCAACAGCGCTTCCTTGGATGTGCCAAATTCCCATAATGAAGAAGTTTAAAAATGCACCGATATACGAAATTGTGTAACGGTTCTTAATTAACTTTTTCTTCGTTGCAAAAAAGACGAAACGCATGTAAATAAAATCACGGAACCAGAATGATAAACTCATGTGCCAGCGGTTCCAGAAGTCTTTAATATTACGACTAAGGAATGGCTTATTAAAGTTTTCTGGCGTTTTAATCCCCATCATGTAACTGATACCAATTACGAACGCACTATAACCTGCAAAGTCAAAGAATAATTGCATGCTAGTAGCGTACATAAAAATCACATTAGATAAAAGTGTATCTTGATTGGCGAATACGGCCTTTACAAGATATGTTGTTATCAAGTGTGCAATTATAAATTTGTACAGAAAACCTTGGAAAATACGGTTAAGTCCTGTATATAGTAACTTTTGATATTCTTCACCACTAGGTGGCTTTTGAATATCTTTTTGGAATCTACGATAACGATCAATAGGTCCACTTGAAATCGCAGGGAAGAATAAAACAAACTCCCAGAAATTAAAGAAGGAAAGTTCTTTAATTAAATTATCACGAACTTCAAAGACCATTTGCACAGCTCTAAATGTTACGTAAGACATACCTGCGAAAACAATAAAATGTAATTCAGGTACAAAGGGTGCGATTTTTGCCAAAATAAGTGGCAAAATCGATAAAATAACAGCTATACAAAACATGAATGTACTATTATTTTGTTTTCTTAAAAGTAAATAGCCTTTAATTAGGGCATATTGCCAAATAATAAATGCGGCTAACATAATCGCTTGCTTCGGTTTATCTGAGAAGATAATAGCAATCATGACTAATGTTAATACTGCATTATATTTACGCAACATTTTACCTTTTAATCCAGCTATGATAGTAGGTATTAATAAAATGCCCACTATAGCGAAAAAATAAAATGATCCATATGCGGTCATGCTGTAACCTCACTCAATAATTTTTTGCGATCTACCTTTCCATTTGGTGTCATTGGAATAGAAGATTGATACATGAATTTACGTGGAATCATGTAGTTTGGTAATCGCTCATTGAGTTCTTTTTTGATTGCAGATGTTAATTTGAATTCTTTTTCAAATGAATGTTCTCCAGGAACAACAACCGCTAATAAATAATCGTATTTCTCACCTTTTTTAATTGGAACGATAACTGCTCCTTCTACGTAAGAACACGCACGAAGGTGATGCTCAATTTCTTCTAATTCCATTCGATAACCATGCAACTTAATTTGGAAATCAAGACGACCATTATAGAATAGAAGACCATTTTCAACATAGCCAGCATCGCCTGTTTTATAGGCGCGCTCACCGTCAATCATAGTAAATGCTTTTTCTGTTAATTCAGGGCTTCCTAAATATCCAACGCTTACGCTTGGACCGACAATTACGATTTCACCTTTTTCACCATCAGGTGCAATCGTGCCATCTTCTTTCATAATAAGAAGGCGACAGTCTGATTTACAATAGCCAACTGGAAGTGATTTGTATTGATTAAGCACTTCTTCTGTAACGTGAATACCTGTTACAGCGACAGTAGCTTCTGTTGGACCGTAAGTATTCATAATTGTTGCTTTTGGGAAACGCTCAATTAATTTTCTAGCCACTTCATTTGGTAACACTTCACCGCAGAATAAGAATGTTTTCATGTTCGGTAGCATACTTTCAGAGAAGGATGCTTCCATTAAACACATTTCAGCGAAAGAAGGTGTCGAAGTCCATACTTGAATATCCGATTGCTCTAAAGAAGCAAACAAGTCTTTTGGACGCGCAATCATATCTTTATCGATTGCCCAAAGTGTACCACCTGTTACTAATGATGGGTAAATATCCATTACAGATAAATCGAATGAGAAAGGTGCTTGATTTAAGAATACTTGCCCTGTTTGTAAGTTGAAATCTTCTACAGCCCATTTTGTAAAGCTAACAAGGCAGTTATAAGTAATCTGAACCCCTTTCGGATTACCTGTGCTTCCTGATGTGTAAATAATGTAGAAGTTCTCATCACCTTTTACCGCATGTTCAGGATTTGGAGTGTTCCCTTTATGAGTAAAGAAAATATCTTTTAAGTTGTCTTCACTTACGATGCGAACTGGTAAATCAGTTACAGTTACTGCTGTTGCCGATAAAAGTAATTTCGCACCAGAATTTTCAGCAATACGTTGTACACGATCAGCTGGGATAGATAAATCTACAGGAATGTAAGCATGTCCAGCTTTTACACATCCTAAAAAGTTAACAATCATTTCAGGTTGCATATGGCCATACACCATAATTGGTGAACGATCGTCTGGATACTCAGAAGAAATCCAATGTGCTAACGCATCAGAATCTTCCTTTAATTGTTTGTACGTAATTTTCGCATCTCGCCAAACAAAAGCGGTTTGATCAGGCGTTTCTGCAGCCCACTTTTCAATTTGTTCTAATAACTTCATAACGTTCCCACCCTAGAATTCATTGTAAATAAATGTACTTGTGTTTGTATCATGGAATCCATACAACCAAAGTAATGCAAATAAAATTGCAAGATAATAAACCGTCTTTGCAACCCATTGTGTGAGTGGTCGAGACCATATCTCTTTTAATCTTTCCATGTCTTTCCCTCTCTTAATGAAATAATAGCTCTTTGTAGGTATCATGTCCTACATTATTGTGAAAAAAACAAAATCCCACATTTTAGGTAAAAATAAGTCAAAAGGCTCTTTTTTGATATTAGCACTAAATACTAAAAAAGAAAATCCCTAACTTAGCAATTATATTACATTCAGCATGAATTTGTAATGGGTTTGACATGTAAATAGAAAGTGGATTGTGTGAATACATAAAAGTGGACTATAAGAATACGTAAAAATACAGTATTTGTTTTTATTAATCATTCAAGACGGAGTAAACTTTTAAATTTCTAGTTCTTTTGAAAAGGAGGAAATTATCATGAATAGAGTGTGGAAGAATCTAATTTCGGAAGAAAATATCGTGAAATGGAGAAGGCACTTCCATAAGTATCCGGAATTATCATTTCATGAAAAAGAAACTTCGCAATTTATATATGATACATTATGCTCATTTTCTTCTTTTGAAGTAACGAGACCGACGAAGTATAGTGTACTAGCAATTAAAAGAGGTGTGAAGCAAGGGAAAGTAATTGCGATTCGAGCTGATATAGATGCTTTGCCAATTCAAGAGGAGACAAGTAAATCTTATACATCTGTGAATAAAGGAATGATGCATGCATGTGGGCACGATGCTCACGCAGCTATTTTATTAAGCACAGCAGAGGTGCTATCAAATATAAAGGAAGATTTTGCAGGTGAGATTCGTCTATTCTTTCAGCACGCAGAAGAGGTGTATCCCGGTGGGGGACAAGAAATGGTTGAGGCAGGTGTAATGGACGGTGTTGATTATGTAATAGGTTTACATGTTATGTCTGGATTAGAAAGCGGAAAGATAGGAATTGTGTATGGGCCGATGATGGCGGCACCAGACGTATTTACAGTTGAAATTCAAGGCAAAGGAGGACATGCGGCGCGGCCAGAAGAAACGATAGACCCTATTGCTATCGGAGCACAGATTATTACAAATTTACAACATATCGTATCAAGAAATACGAGTGCTTTTATGCAAAGGGTTATTTCAGTTACACAATTTCATGGGGGAACGGCTGACAATATTATTCCTAGTACAGCAACTTTAATGGGAACCGTTCGTTCATTTAATCAAGCATTGAGGGTGGAAGCAGAAGGGAAAATCGAGAAAATTGTGAAAGGAATTACAGAAGCACATGGAGGATCGTATATATATACGTATCGATATGGATATGATCCGGTTATTAATGATGAATATATTACGAAAATAGTAGAAGAAAGTGCACTACATTTGTTTGGGAATGAGCGTGTTGTGAAGCTTGAACCTTCTATGGGTGGGGAAGATTTTTCAGCATATTTAAGAAAAGCACCCGGTTGTTTCATTAAATTAGGAACAGGTAATGAAAATATATATACTTGTTATCCACATCATCATCCGAAATTTGACGTGGATGAATCAGCATTAATTTGTGGAGTGGAGCTATTTTTAGAGACGACTATAAGATTACTAAAATCATAGAAAAACAAAAAAAGGCAACTGCACTCTATTGCAGTTGCTTTTATTTCTTTCCGTCAGAGAGGGCTGAGAAAGAACTATGCTCATTCATAGTATATGAATAGCTAACGGACAAGCTTGTACATTTTAATCATTTTTTAAAAAATAGTTGTTGACATTGATAATCAATGTCAATTAATCTAAAAGTAGTTGAAATTGATAATTATTATCAATAGGATGGATGCGACATGTTAATGAGAAAAAATTTTCACCTTCTGCGGAGGGGATTAAAAGATAAAAATAAAGATAAAGATGTTGATCAGCATATGGAATGGCAAAGAAATGTAATTCGGTCTGAATATGTAGATGAGAATAAGAGCATTCAAACAGAAAAAGAGATACAAAGTAAAGGGAGAGGTTCAGTTGAGTAAGTTAGTAATGATTTTTGCAAGTATGAGTGGAAATACCGAGGAAATGGCTGACCACATTGCCGGCGTAATTCGTGAAACAGAAAATGAAATTGAAGTTATTGATATTATGGATTCACCAGAAGCTTCTATATTAGAACAGTATGATGGAATTATTTTAGGTGCATACACTTGGGGAGATGGTGATCTTCCTGATGACTTCTTAGATTTTTATGATGCAATGGATTCTATTGATTTAACTGGGAAAAAAGCGGCAGTATTCGGATCGTGTGATTCGGCTTATCCGAAATACGGAGTGGCAGTTGACATTTTAATAGAAAAGCTACAAGAGCGCGGGGCAGCAGTTGTGTTAGAAGGACTAAAAGTAGAATTAACGCCAGAAGATGAAGATGTAGAAAAATGTTTACAGTTTGGAGCTGAATTTGTAAAACACCTTTCTTAATGGCAGAAGGGAGATGAAGAGCAAGTGCATGAGAAAATCTCAATCAAAACGATGACAGATTATCATTTGTATGATTTTATGCGTTGTCCGCATAAATTTTATTTTCGTCATATAAAAAGAAGAGAACCTTCTTCATTTGAATGGCAACAAATAGCACAAATGATTGTCAATCAAATTATTAACGAGTATTACACGCTACCTGCGGGTCAACAAACGAAAATTGTACTTTTAATATTAATAGAAAAGTATTGGAAAAAAGTAAGGATTAATATGTTTGCTTCGAAGACGGAGTACTATATTGTATTAGCGAAGCTAACGGATCACTTATTACAGTTTGTTGAAAAGGATGATAGTCAGACACCACCATTGTTTTTATACGAGAAGTTTCAAACATATATGGAAGAGTTAGGTGTTCACATGTCATTGACATTTGAAGTTGGTGAGTGGAGTGCTGGGTCGTTTGTAATTAAAAAGTATGTCGTCGATGCGGATGAGGAAATGCTTGCTCTTTGTCAGAAGCTAATGACAGTATTCAGTTATAAAGCTTTCGGCGTTCTTCCAGGAAAGATTGAAGTGATTAATTTAATAGAAGGAACTAAGTATGAGTGCATTCCAAAACAGGAAGATATTATAACTGGAATGGCTGATTTATCTAGAATGAAAGAAATGTTGCAACAACCTGAGCATTATACAGAGCGTCATTTTCGTTCTGAGTGTATAAGTTGTGCGTTTCGTAGTGAATGCCAAGGGGAAGAAGTAAAGAAAGAAGCGGAGCAGAAGAAAAATATCGTACATTAAAGGATGCAACTTTGCATCCTTTTTTGTTATTGACATGAAAAGCTTTTCATCATTTACGGTATATTTGTAGCAGATTTTAATAAAGTGAATCTTTAATCAGTGGGGGTTTTGTCAATCACCCACTGATTATCAGCCCTCATTAATCGGGCTACCCGCAAATAGCAGGATAAAGGGAGGAATAATCAATGAAAGATGAAACAAAAGTATTTCAATGGTTAAAAGAACAAAATGCTCCTTTTGAAATTCAACTGCAAATTTTACAGGCATTTCAATTGTATAAAGTCATTGTTGAAATGGATAAAAAGTTAATGATGTATGAGGAGAGAGTATATAGGGAGAGAATGTAATCTCATCCCTGTAATATCGTTTTTAGCTGTTCTGTGCCTGTAATGAATTCGAGTTTATTCTCTGACTCAAAGTTATAAATAATATTATGTAGTAAAGGAATGTATTGATAGAAGATAGTAATGCGATGAATGAGTAATGGATCATGATGAGAAATAAGTGTACTGTACTGTTCATATACAGATGTAGTAAACTCATGTCCGAAATCATAATATAGTCCTGCAAAATCAAAAGCAGGATCGCCAATTTGCGCATCACCAAAATCGATAACACCTGAAATACTTTTGTTATGCTTGTTAAATAAAATGTGATGATGAGTAAAATCAGCGTGAATGATTGTGTTTTGAAAAGTGGATGTAGCTAAACATGCAAAGAAATTTTCAAATAAGCGATTTAAGGCTAGTTTCTGTAATGAAGTAAGGCTAGTAGTGAGATATTGGTTTAATTTTGTTTGTAGCTCTTTCCAGTAGGTACATGTTTTTTCAATAGGGAAACATAGCGTTGTAACTTGGTGTAAAGGAATGCTATGTAGTACCGCAAGGAAAGTAGCTAATTGTGTAATAATTGCTTTCAGCTCTGGATCCTCCAGCGTGGCAACTGTGTCTGTTTTTAATGGTTCACCATGAATGAGAGTATAGTAACTACAAAGAGGAACCTCATCAGATTCATTTTTATAAATTAGGTGATATTGTGGAACTTCGATTTCTTGTAGTGATTGAGTGAGAATTGCGCATAGTTCTTTTTCTAACGGAATTCGCATCGCATATTCCTGTTTTCGCGGGAAACGAAACAATAGCTCATCATTTACTATAACTGCTACATTATCCCATCCTTCTTCATTTTGTTTATATGAATGTATAGAAAGATTAGGCAAAGCTTTTTTTATATAATGTTTGTAAGAGTCCATAATTGTTCCTCGTTTCTAAGTTAAGTTATTTCACTTTATGATATCAGAATTTTCTTTCTATATGTTAAAATATAGCTATCATTATTAAGAAGGGCGGGAGTATTACGAAAAAAAGACTGTTAATCAGTTCTCTATGTATCGCTTTTATATTGTTATGGTCATATAAAGAGGAGGTTTTTGCTACCTTTAAACCGATTGATCAGTACGAGTTAAATAAGGAGTTAAAGAACAAAAGTATAGAAAATTTAACTCATAATGAAATGAAAAAGGTAGGAGAGCATTTTGTGACCGAGCAACTATCAGTGTTTGGGTCTACTAATAAAGAAGATGTGAAACGAAAAGGTGAAGAACTATTTTTAAATAGAGGGTATGAACAATTAATGGGAAATTATTATCCAAATCGTTTTCGAGATTTAGAGTATAAATTTACAAACGAGGAGATACGTGAAGAGACCGATGAGAGTTTTCTTTATCAAGCTGTAGCGTACGTTGCGGGTACTGAAAATGGTAAGAGAAGCGAAATGAAATTGAATTATGAAGTGAAAATTGTAAAGGTTAATAATATATTTATGGTGCTAGAACAAAAGCAGCGCGTACAATAAAGGAAATTCATTGCTCAATAGAACATTTTGGGGTGTGTACTACTTAATGCGGAATAAAAAGGCCCTCAAGGAATAAAGGGCCTTTAAAGATTTTCATTTTGTTGACCAAGTTCTTTTTGAGCAATATATAAATTTCCTTGCTCGACTTGTTTAAGGGTATGAACAGAATCTCCTGCATATCCTTTTTGTGTTTTAACAGTTCTTTTTGAACGATTGGAATCTTGTTTCTTCATATAGTAGGCCACCTTTCATCAAAAATAAACGAAAATGATAAGTATGAGTAATACAGCAGCGAAAATGGTAATGCCCATTAAAAACGAAGTGTTTTTATATTTAGGTGGCTTATGTACATCTTGCCGATATCCAGGTGAAATTTCAGGGGCAAATTCTTCATCGAATGATTGCTTTTTTTCTTTGTCATCCATATGTACCCACCTTTCTTTTTCATTATATTATACGTTACAAGAAAAAATATGCATAAAGAAAACAGCCGCTTTATTATTAGCGGCTGTTTTGTGTTGTATATTTTCGTTGTACTTGAAAGAGACGGATAAGTAGGAAGGCAGCGCCAAATGCTAGACCGATAATAAGACCGATCCAATAGCCTTTTGCGGCCCATTCTGTATACGTTGCTAATATATAACCTAGTGGTAGACCTATTATCCAATAAGCAATTAAAGTCATAATTAGAGCGACATTTACATCTTTATAACCACGCAGAGCTCCTTGTACAGGGGTTGCAATTGCATCTGAAATTTGAAATAAAATCGCAAAGATAAGAAATTCTTTTGCTAAATGATGAACTTTTGCATCTGTCGTATAAATAGAAGCAATTTGATCATCAAAGAAGTAGAGAAGAATCGAATATAATAAAGCAAAGGCAAGGGCTAATCCAATTCCAATCAGTCCGTATTGTTTTGCATTATCGAAACGTTTTGCACCAACTTCGAATCCGACCGCAATAGTCATTGCCATTGCTAAACTTAGCGGAGTCATATATAACAAGGAAGCAAAGTTCATAGCTGCTTGGTGAGCTGCAATAGTTGTCGTACTAAAATTACTCATCATAAGCGTTACCGCAGCGAAAATACTCGTTTCAAAAAAGATAGCAAATCCGATAGGGACGCCAAGCTTTAAGAATGCTGTCCAACTCGAAAGAGAAGGGCGGTATAATTGTTTGAAAATGTTGAAAGAGGCAAAAGGCTCTTTCGTCTGAATAATAATGACTGTAATAATTAAAATGCACCAATATGTTGCAGTGGAAGCAATTGCCGCTCCAACACCACCAAGTTTTGGGAAACCGAAGTTACCAAAGATTAATAAGTAATTTAATATTACGTTAATTGGTAATGATAGTAATGTAATAATCATCGTTGTTCGAGTTTTTCCTAATGCATCAATAAATCCACGTAAAACCGTGTAAGTGAATAAAGGTATAATTCCTATTGCGATAATACTTAAAAATTGAGCTGCAATACGTTCCACAGGTTCTTCTAAGCGCATGCCGTTTAAAATAGGTGAAACGACGAAGAAACCGATGAGGATAACAACGAAACTAGCACAAATTGCTAAATAAACTGCTTGTATGACAACGTGGGGAACGTCCTCTTTTTTCTTGGATCCAACGAGCTGTGCAACAATGGGAGTCGTGGCCATTAAAATTCCTGTTAACCCAGTACTAACTGGAATCCATATACTTGTTCCAATTGCGACACCTGCTAAATCAGTTGGGCTTGCATGTCCTGACATTGTTGTATCGAAAAAGCTCATCGCAAATAATGACATTTGCGTTACGAAAATCGGAAAAAATAGTAATACAAATTGCTTTAACTTTTGTGAGAATGAAGTAGTTTCTTTCATAAAATCCCCTTTCCGTATAAAAAAACAAACTCTTACTATCATACAATTTAATCAAAGATTAGAAAAGAAATACGCGCCTACAACATATGAAGCCAATAAAAAAAAGGATGCACTTTGAAAAGGGATAAGGTATTATGATAAGGTGTGAAAAAATTACATATTATTTGTTATTAAGGAGGCACTACTTGTGGCTGATTGGTTAATTGGTTTAATCATGGGTGCTGTTGAAGGGTTAACAGAGTTTCTACCAGTATCATCAACAGGACATATGATTTTAACAGGACATTTAATTGGATTTGACGATGAGAGAGCGAAAGTTTTTGAAGTTGTAATCCAATTGGGATCGATTTTAGCGGTTGTAGTTGTATTTTGGAAACGATTATGGTCGTTAGTTGGAATTGGGAAAGTAAAAGAAGGGCCATCGTTAAATTTATTACATATTATTATTGGGATGATTCCTGCCGGGGTACTCGGTGTATTATTCCATAGTGCAATTAAAAAGGTTTTATTTGGTCCAGGACCAGTTGTCATTAGTTTAGTAGCTGGTGGTATTTTAATGATTGTTGCTGAGAAGTTTTCAAAACCAAGTACAGCAAGAACGTTAGATGAAATCACATATAAGCAAGCATTTACAATTGGAATGTTCCAATGTTTAGCACTTTGGCCAGGATTTTCTCGTTCTGGTTCTACAATAAGTGGTGGTTTATTAGCTCGCGTGTCGCATACAGCGGCAGCTGAATATACGTTCATTTTAGCAGTACCGATGATGGTAGCTGCAACTGGATTAGATTTAATTAAAAGCTGGGATGTATTAAGCTCGGCAGATGTAACGCTATTTGCAACAGGATTTGTAACTGCATTCGTTGTTGCGATGCTTGCAATTGTCTCATTCTTAAAATTATTATCTCGTGTAAAACTAACACCGTTCGCTTATTATCGTTTCATTTTAGCTGCGGTATTCTATTTCTTCATTATGTAAAATAAAAACCTGCCGAGCTCGGCAGGTTTTTATTTTACTAATTTTTCTATCATGTTTTCCATTACATGTTCCCAAAGAGAAGTATCATCAGCTAATGTAGCACGGAAATTAGCATACATTTCTTTTTGTTTTTCTTCGAATGTTGGATCTTCTTTTTCAGGTAATGTAGCGCGCATTGAAGTTACTAATTCTTGTACTTTTGGAGCGCGTGGTCCAAAGACGGCTTGTTCATTTCCATCTTTATCAATGAAAATAAAGATTGGAATCGCACGTGCTGTTCCATTTGTTAAATATTGATCCATTAATTCTAAGTTTTCATCGCGAATTAATAAACGCATATCAATATTTGCAACTTCAGAAATTCGTTTCATAACAGGTACGCATAAAAGAGCATCGCCACACCAATCAGCAGTTAATACGATAACACGCCAGCCATCATTTTGACGTTCTTCTAATACAGGAAGTAATTCATTTGGAATTAAAAAATTATTGTAAATGTGTAGTAGCTCGTATTGGTTTACTTGCATTTCATTCACATATGTATCAAAGGACATACCTTTATCAGCCCATTGTTGTAAGTTCATAATTAACACCTCTTTAGTAAGATTTGCTTTCATTGTACCAACTTTTATATAGAAAAGCTTGTATTCTTACTCTTTCTTGTCACTTAATAATTTATTTAATAGAAAAAAGAATAGTACGACACATAATTCAGTTAAGTTGGACATTTGTACGCTTTCTATCCAATCATCAGCAGTATGAATGACGAACCAATCTAGTGTAATTTCAATGAATGAGAAAAGAGTGAGAGAAATCCAATTTGGCATGTTTTGAGTCAATGGATATAGCAGCGCTTTGAAGAAACTGAAAATAAATAATGTAATACCATCTAAGAAAGTGATTAATAAAAAAAAGAGAAGTAAAGCAGTACGTGAACTATACGCTATACCTGTAATTTGAAAGATTCCTACATATACAAAAAATATAAATGTAAAAACTATAATGAGAAAAAGAGCAATAATACTAATGATAATTGTTTTATCTTTTAGGCTGAGATTTGAGAACCTCTCCTCCTCACGCATTAAAATACCCCTTTTTCTGGAAGTTGACTTCATTTTATCATGAAATACATATTAAAAAACTACGAATTATGGGAAAATAAGGTGACAAAAAGTAAGATTTCATGTAAAATTATTAATAAGGTTTTTATTTAACTAAATGAAATAAAAGGAGCTGTCAATGTTGTCTCAAAATCGAGAGCAATTAATGGAAGAACTATCGACAAATGTGTTTGCTATGTTTCGCACGTTGCGTAATGATATCGGAAAAATATTCGGTGGTTACATACCGTGGAATGAATTCATCGTCCTAAGAATATTAAATCGTACGAATAAAGAAATGGTATCGCGTGTAGCAAATGAATTAAATGTGTCGAATAGTCATATTACAGCTGTTACAGAAAAATTAATTAATAAAGGTTTTGTAACTCGTTCACGTTCTACATCAGATCGCCGAGTTGTGTATTTAGAGATTACAGAACAAGGGAAAGATTTAGTTGCGAAAATGGAAGATGCGAAAAAACAATATTTACAAGAAAGATTCTCTGCACTTTCAGAAGATGAAATGAATGTAATGATTTCAATTTCCAAAAAACTTATTTAAGTGATTATAAACAAGAAAACGCTTACGTGATAAAATAGAAGGTCTTCCTTATAGATGGGAGATCTTCTTTCGTGTGTAATAGATGTTAATAAATAAAATGTGTATGAAAAAAGATAGAGCGCCATACTACTAATACAAGGAAGGAGGGAGAAATATGACGAATCGTAACGGTAGTAAAGGGAGCGGTAATCAAGGATCACCAAAGTCCGGCCAGTTTAATCAAGAATTTAGCACTGAATTTGAAACTGGTAATGATAATAAAGGGAAAGAATATCGTTCTAAAAAAGGGAGTAAATCAAAAAAGGAGTGAATTAATTCACTCCTTTTTTGATTTACGATGCTGCCGATTGATCCGTATTATATTTTTCTTCTGATTTTGCGACAATCATTGCGCAAATTGCATCGCCAGAAATGTTTACAGCTGTTCTAGACATATCTAGAATACGGTCAATACCGATAATTAAAGCGATACCTTCTACTGGTAGATTTACTTGATTTAAAACCATTGTAAGCATTACAAGTCCAACACCAGGTACACCAGCAGTACCGATACTAGCTAGTACAGCAGTTAATACGACCATAGCTAATTGCGGTAATGTAAGTTCAACTCCGTATACTTGAGCGATAAATACAGTGGCTACTCCTTGCATAATGGCAGTACCGTCCATATTAATAGTTGCCCCTAGTGGTTGTACAAATGAGCTTATCGCTTTTGGAACGCCAAGCTTATCTTGTGCTGTTTTCATTGCAAATGGAAGCGATGCATTAGAGCTAGATGTACTAAATCCAATTGCCATTACTGGCCCGAAATGTTTAAAGAAACGAACAATACTTTCTTTTGCTAATATCTTTAATAAGCCACCATATACAAAGACCCCGTGAATAATGAGTACTAACATAACGACAATCATATACTTGAACATCGCAGCGACGCCTGCAAGCCCCATTTTACCAACGGATGAAGCGAGCAAACCGAATGTTCCAATTGGGGCTAATTTCATAACGAGATTAACAAGATACATCATTAATTCGTTGCCCTGTTCAAGTAATGAATGGATACCTTGAACTCGTTTTCCTAAAATAGCTATACCGAGTCCAATCAATACGGCAAAGGCAATGATTTGTAACATGTTTCCGTCAGCCATCGCTTTTGCTGGGTTATCTGGTACGATATTTAGCAATGTGTCAACGAAAGATGTTTCAGTTTTTGCACCTTCATACTTAAGACCTTCTGTTTTAAAATTACCGCCAGCTCCTGGTTTTATAATAAGTGCAAATGTAACCGCTATAGAGATGGCAACCGCAGTTGTTACGAGAAAGAATGAAATTGATTTTAAACCGATTCTTCCAAGTTGTTTCGGATCTCCAAGGCCGGCAGCACCAAGTACGATAGAAATGAACACAACAGGAACAACTAGCATTTTAATAAGTCGAATAAACAATTGACCAATTGGGTTGAACACATATTGATTTAGTGGCTCAAAGATAGATGGAGCAGCTAAATTTAGAGTGAGTCCAACAACTAGACCTAGAAATAATGCGATTAAGATTGCTTTTGTTTGTTTCAATAAAATCCCCCCTTTTGTTTTTGTGAAATTTCTTTCTAAAGTAATTATACCGAAAAAATCCCTAATTTAACAATATTTTCTGAATTTTTTGGTTTTTAGGTGTAGATAGACTGATTTTGTGTTTGGAAAATAAAATAGACCATCACATAGGATGGTCTAGGGAAGGGGACAATTTATGTCAATTTAATTAGGGATGGAAGTTGCTTTAAGACACTGGGGAATGTCTTATAAATTAGGGAGGAACAACTTCAATACATATACTATAAAAGGTAGGTGTGACTCTCATGTGAACATAGGGTGAAAGAGAGAGGGAGTTTTAAATAAAAGATAGAAAGACAAAAAATAAGACCATCACATAAGATGGTCAAGGAAGGGGACAATTTATGTCAATTTAATTAGGGATGGAAGCTGTTCAAAGACACTGGGGAATGTCTTATAAATTAGGGAGGAACAACTTCGATACATATACTATAAAAGGTAGATGTGACCTCTGTGTGAACATAGAGTGAAAGAGAGAGGGAGTTTTAAATAAAAGATAGAAAGACAAAAAAATAAGACCATCATTTATAAGATGGTCAAGGAAGGGGACAATTTATGTCAATTTAATTAGGGATGGAAGTTGCTTTAAGACACTGGGGAATGTCTTATAAATTAGGGAGGAACAACTTCGATACATATACTATAAAAGATAGATGTGACCTCTGTGTGAATATAGAGTGAAAGAGAGAGGGAGTTTTAAATAAAATGAAAATTTAATGAGTGTTTTTTGTTCATCCCCTGTTGATTATTAGCCTTAACCAATCGGGCGTTTATTGCCCACAAATAGCGGAATAAAAGATAAAGCAAACAAAAAATAAGACCATCATTTATAAGATGGTCAATGGAAGGGGACAATTTATGTCAATTTAATTAGGGATGGAAGCTATTCAAAGACACTGGGGAATGTCTTATAAATTAGGGAGGAACAGCTTCGATACATATACTATAAAAGGTGGATGTGACCTCTATGTGAACATAGAGTGAAAGATATGGGGATTTGAAAGATAGTACATATGAAATTGTTATTGCTAGCAATATAGAATTAGGATATAGAGTTTTCCAGCAAAAAACGAAAAGGAATCTGAATATAAATAAAAGTTGTAATCTATGAAAAAAAAGATTATGCTCAACTATATTATGAGAATATAAGGTTTGTCCCAATTATTTAAGGGCTTTTAAAAAGCTTTTTATTGTATGAGGGGAAGCTTCACTTTAATAAGGGAGTTAGTGATATGGACGTAACAAAAAAACAAGGGCTGTATAATCGTCTTATACGATTAAACCCACCACAAATATTAGCATTAGGCTTTTTCTGCTTAATTGTGGTTGGCGGTTTGTTATTAAAATTACCATTCGCAACGAAAGCACATATTAGTTGGGTAGATGCTTTCTTTACAGCAACGTCAGCAGCGACCGTAACTGGTTTGGGAGTAGTGGATACAGCAAGTACATTTACGATGTTTGGCGAAATTGTTATTATGTTTTTAATTCAAACAGGTGGTCTAGGTCTTATGACAATTGCTATTTTAATTGTTTGGGTACTAGGTAAAAAAATCGGATTACGCCATCGTTTATTAATTGGAGAAGCATTTAATCAAACAAATATAGGTGGTCTTGTAAAATTAGTAAAGCGTGTCTTTATATTTTCGATTTGTATTGAACTTATTGGGGTCATCTTTTTATCGTTTCGCTTTATTCCAGAGTTTGGTTTTGGAAAAGGTTTATACTATAGTATTTTTCATGTAATTGCATCTTATAATAATGCAGGGTTTGCTTTATGGCCAGATAATTTAACAAGATATGTAGGGGATCCCATTATTAATATTGGGATTTGCTCTTTAATTGTAATCGGAGGACTCGGTTTTACCGTATTAATTGATATATGGTATAGTCGCAGTTTTCGAAAATTATCACTTCACTCAAAAATAATGATTATTGGAACAGTAGTGCTAAATGTTATAGCAATGATTGTGATTTTTGTATTGGAATATAATAATGTGAAGACGTTAGGGAATTTATCTTTAAATGAAAAACTATGGGCTTCCTTCTTTCAAGGTATTACTCCGCGGACAGCTGGATTTAATACGGTTGACTATGGAGGTATGGAAGAATCATCTATATTATTTACGATGATTTTAATGTTTATTGGTGCAGGAAGTGTATCGACAGGTGGAGGAATTAAATTAACGACGTTTGTTATCTTAATTACATCTGTCCTTTCTTTCTTTAGAAAAAAGGAGGAAATTGTTTTATTTCAGCGTACAATTAAAATGTCGACAGTAACGAGGGCATTAGCAATTGCTGTTGCCAGTCAAATACTTATTTTAGCAGCGGTATTCATATTAATGCTTACAGAAAACTTCAGCTTTATTCAATTATTATTTGAGACAATATCAGCGTTTGGCACAGTCGGATTAACGATGGGAATTACTGCACAGCTATCGGCATTCGGAAAATGTATTATTATGTTTGTTATGTTCTGCGGATTAATTGGACCATTAACACTTGTGTTCTCTTTAGCGCGACCAGCAAAACAAAAAATAAAATATCCATCGGAAGATGTGTTTACAGGATAAGGTATCCCGCGTTAAGCGAGATACCTTTTTCTTTTTTAGAACAGGGAGAACAATAGACCAATAAGTGCTACTCGGAATAAAATTGCGATAAGTGCAGCAATTCCACCGACAACTGCAGCGATACCGCCAGTTACAGTAGCTCCGCGATTATAAGCGTAAATACCGAGTAAAACAGAAACAAGACCAAATAGTGTTGGAAATGTAAATAGCGATAAGATAGATAGCGCAAGAGCGATAAAACCAGCAGTTGATCCAGCAGCGGACGATTTTACAACATCTTTATCGTCTTTATCATCGTAATCATAATCAATGCGTTGTGGTGCAACCTCAGCGGCGTACTCTTCTTTATAGTCACTATAATCACTATCTATTCTATCTCTTTTTTTATAATCATCAAATTTCTCAGTCAAAGTCATGACTCCTTTCATAACAAGGTTCAATAGTAGTATGTATCTCTTTTTCTTTTTTATCCCGCTATTTGTGGGAGTCGAGCTACGTACACATCCCACTGATTAAAGTTTCACTATACCGGAGCATGTACAGGGAGTAGTATCTTTTAAAAGAAGGAAAATGTTTTTTTGAAATAGGAAAAGTTAGTATGACTTCCTCTATTTTGGAAAATATAAAAAGGAATAATGAGGAAAGGGTGCAATACATAATGGAACATCCAATTGAAAATTTAATGAAAACGGCAATGACAAATTTAAAAGAAATGGTAGATGTAAATACAATTGTTGGGAGCCCGGTTTCAACAGCTGACGGAAATGTAGTATTAACAGTATCTCAAGTGGCTTTTGGTTTTGGAGCTGGTGGAAGTGATTTTAAAGGGGATTTCATCACTGAAAAACATAACGGTGGGCAAAATCAGCATAAAGAGAACAAACAAGGGCATCCATTTGGAGGAGGAAGCGGGGCTGGGGTTTCCATTAGTCCAGTAGCTTTTTTAGTAGTTGGTTCTAATGGGGTGCAAGTATTACATCTCAACAGCAGTACACATTTAATTGAAAAGGCTTTAAATACTGTACCAAGCACTGTAGATAAATTTGTGAATGGTCGTCAAAAGTGAACTTGCATTTTTTAGGAATTATGATATATTAGAAAAAGTGCGCTTTAGGATGATCGGAATAATTGAAATGTAAATATATATGATGTGTGGAATAAGGGAGAGGAATTTATGATTAATATCAAAAACTTAGTAGTTGGCTTATTTATGTTAGTTAGCGGCTTTGTTGTATATGTAATAAAAGAAAAAGCTCCATTCTAAAACAGACAAACCGTTAATGTCTGTTTTTAATTTACGGAAAAAAGTTGACAAGTTATTGTATTGGTGTTAGAATTTTAATTCGTGTCTCGGTTACAGCTAGTGTAAAGTAAATATCTCTTATGAATGCAATACGAAAAGTTTGCGAAAGATCGGGTAATTTTATCAACAACTTTTGTGAACAAACCCTATAAATTGTATTTATAAGCTATATATGTATACTAGTGAATCAAGGAGCGGTCAGTGGAACCGTAATGATGAGAGAGAGGTAGGGCTTTCATCCAGTATATGTTACTTTCCCGTTAGGTGAATATAAAAAAGAGGACTCCTTTTAAAAGGGGTCCTCTTTCATTTTTTAAGTGCGACTTTCAACTTGTTGACAAATTTCATCCGTTGTTAAACCGTGAGCTGTAATGACTGATCCTTTAATTGATGTATCTGCAATGCCCATCACATTAGAATCTTGCCCAGTTACAACGCAACAATCACACCCTTGTGCATCCTGTTCTGAGTTAAGTGTAACAACTTCATGACCTTGTTGTTGAAGAGCTTGTTGAACGTCTGTTAATGAGTTTTCAACGCCAATTCTAGCCATAATTATCACCTCCTACCATCTAATTGCTAGTATGCTCAAGTTCACTGCATATATTTATGAAAAGACGGTAGGAAGTAAATCTTTGTTTAGTCGTTATATACGCCAGTAAGCATTTGACTAACGAATTGATCGTTTAATGTATCTTGTGCTGAAGAAGTATTTGAATGGATGTCGATTGAAGCAATAAAATGATTATGTTCTTTCGTATTTGGTTCTACCTCTACGTAATTATCGAATTTACAAAAACCTTTCGTATCCATTAGATCAAATAATTGCAGCATTTCTACTACCTCTTGTCTCGTTCCTTTAATTTGTACACACGCCATATTTATTTCCTCCTTTATTTTGACAAATTGTTTTTTAAAAATAGGATTATGATTACGAAATGAAAAATATGAATGTTATTTTTAGACAGCGCTATTTTTGTTATTTTCCCCCTTTTTCAGCAAAAGTCGTTATATATCCCCGGATTTATAAAATCGGACGTCCGTTTATTGAATACAATAGATTCGTATCAATTGATGAAAATCCTTCTTTTAAACAAATATTTTTTTAGTGGAAATTGGCGAAAAAAATTTTTTGACTTTTTGTAAACGTTAACAATGTTGTTAAATCAGTATAAGCAAAGAAGTACGTATGATTAAAAATTATAAATTTTCTAAAAATTCACTTGATTTATTTAGAAAGGAGAGTAAACTAGGAAACAATAAAAAATTCATAGAACATAGGAGGCGCTTCTAGTGAATGAGCAATGGATTTTCTTAAATGGAGAATTTGTTCCAAAAGATGAGGCAAAAGTTTCAGTATATGATCATGGCTATTTATATGGCGATGGAGTGTTTGAAGGAATTAGAGTTTATAGCGGTAATGTTTTCCGTTTGAGAGAGCATCTTGTCCGGCTGTATGAATCAGCAAAATCAATCCTTTTAGAAATTCCATATTCATTAGATGAAGTAACAAATATTGTTGTTGAGACGATTCGACAAAATAAATTATCTAATGGATACATTCGCCTTGTTGTATCAAGAGGAGCAGGAAATCTTGGATTGGATCCCGATTCATGTAAGAAGCCGAATGTAGTAGTAATTGCAGAACAATTATCTTTATTCCCACAAGAATATTATGAGAAAGGGATTCCAGTTGTAACAGTTGCAACGCGCCGAAATCGTCCCGATGTTTTATCCCCTCAAGTAAAATCTTTAAATTACTTAAACAATATTTTAGTTCGTATTGAAGCGAAATTAGCTGGAGTACAAGAAGCACTTATGTTAAATGATCAAGGATATGTAGCTGAAGGATCAGGAGATAACGTGTTTATTGTTAAAGGAAATAAATTAATTACACCACCAAGTTCTGCTGGAGCGTTAGAAGGTATTACACGAAACGCCATTTTAGAAATCGGCGAAAAACTTGGGTATGACGTAAGAGAAGAGTTATTTACAAGACATGATGTATATGTAGCTGATGAAGTGTTTTTAACAGGAACAGCTGCTGAAGTGATTGCTGTTACGACAGTAGATGGTAGAACGATTGGCTTAGGGCAAACAGGTCCACATACGAACCGTTTATTAAAAGAGTTTCGTAAGTTAGTTGTAGAAGATGGAGAGAAAATTTACGAAGAAAATAAAGTTGGATAACAACTTTTTTAACATAAGAAAGCGTTGATAGGGAGGAGTAGTTGATTGTGAAGCCTCACAGAGAGTCGGTGGTTGCTGAAAACCGATGGTTCACGTCGACGAACATCGCCCTTGAGTGCTAAGCTAAAGCATTTGTCTAGGCTTAGACGGTAGCTCCGTTATTAGCTAGATCCATTTATGGATCACTGAGGCAAGAGTATTCTTGCGAAGAAGGGTGGTACCGCGAAATCTTTCGTCCCTTCAGCACATAGCTGGAGTGTGGACGTAGGATTTTTTTATTGTATAAAAGTTTGAAAAAGGGGGCTTATAAGAACAATGTCTTCAAAAACGGAAGAGAAACTGGCAACTGGTGCACAGCTATTGTTAGAAGCGCTAGAAAAGGAAGGCGTAGAAGTGATTTTCGGTTATCCGGGTGGTGCCGTTTTACCTCTCTATGATGCATTGTATGATTGTGAAATTCCGCATATTTTAACAAGGCATGAGCAAGGGGCAATTCACGCTGCTGAAGGGTATGCCAGAATTACAGGGCATCCAGGGGTTGTAATTGCAACGAGTGGGCCAGGTGCTACAAATGTAATTACGGGTCTAGCTGATGCGATGATTGATTCATTGCCACTTGTAGTATTTACAGGCCAAGTAGCAACAACGTTAATTGGGAGCGATGCTTTTCAAGAGGCAGATATTATGGGACTTACGATGCCAGTGACAAAACATAACTATCAAGTGCGAAAGGCCTCAGATTTACCTCGAATTATTAAAGAAGCATTTCATATTGCTAAAACTGGAAGACCAGGACCAGTCGTTATTGACCTTCCGAAAGATATGGTAGTCGAGAAAGGTGAGCAATGTAGCAATGTACAAATGGATTTACCGGGATATAACCCTAATTATGAACCGAATCTACTTCAAATAAACAAATTACTCAAAGTAATTGAAACCGCAAAAAAACCGTTAATTTTAGCTGGAGCGGGTATATTGCATGCGAAAGCTTCGAAAGAATTGACAAATTTTGCTCGTAAATATGAAATCCCTGTTGTGCATACATTACTTGGTCTTGGTGGTTTTCCACCAGATGATGAACTATTTCTAGGGATGGGAGGAATGCATGGTTCTTATACAGCAAATATGGCGTTATATGAATGTGACTTACTCATTAATATAGGCGCGAGATTTGATGATCGGCTTACAGGGAATTTAGCTTATTTTGCTAAAGGGGCTACTGTTGCGCATATCGATATCGATCCAGCAGAAATTGGGAAAAATGTGCCAACTGAAATTCCTATTGTTGCAAGTGCTAAGCGGGCATTGGAAGTATTACTTGAACCAGAAGGGGGAAAAGAAAATCATCATGAATGGATCACTTTATTAAAGGGGAGAAAAGAACAATATCCATTCTCTTATAAAAGAAATTCTGAAAGTATTAAGCCCCAATACGCAATTGATATGTTATATGAAATTACGAAGGGAGAAGCGATTGTAACAACAGACGTTGGGCAACACCAAATGTGGGCAGCCCAATATTATCCGCTGAAAAATCCAGATAAATGGGTAACTTCTGGTGGATTAGGAACGATGGGGTTTGGATTTCCAGCAGCAATCGGTGCGCAAATTGCAAAGCCTGAAGAATTAGTTATTGCAATTGTTGGTGATGCTGGATTTCAAATGACTCTACAAGAATTAAGTGTATTAAAAGAACACGCTTTACCCGTTAAAGTATTTATTTTAAATAATGAAGCTTTAGGAATGGTAAGACAGTGGCAAGATGAATTTTACAATCAAAGATATTCACATTCTTTATTACCATGCCAACCAGATTTCGTCGCTCTTGCGAATGCATATGGCATAAAAGGTGTTCGTATTGACGATCCACTTCTTGCAAAGAAGCAAATCCAGCATGCTATTGAATTACAAGAGCCAGTCGTAATTGATTGTCGTGTACTTCAATCAGAGAAGGTTATGCCGATGGTTGCGCCAGGAAAAGGTGTTCACCAAATGGAGGGAGTGGAAAAAGGGTGAAGAGAATTGTTACAGCGACAGTTCGAAATCAAAGTGGTGTTTTAAACCGAATTACAGGGGTTATGACACGAAGACATTTTAATATTGAAAGTATTTCAGTAGGTCATACAGAATCATCAGATATATCGCGAATGACGATTGTTGTACACGTTGAAAGTGAACAGCAAGTGGAGCAGTTAATTAAACAACTGCATAAGCAAATTGACGTACTGAAAGTATCAGATATTACAGAAGAAGCGATGATTGCTAGAGAGCTTGCTCTTATTAAAGTAGCAACTTCTGTAGCGAGGGCAGAATTATATAGTTTAATTGAACCGTTTCGAGCCGCTGTAATAGATGTTGGGAAGGATTCCATAGTTGTGCAAGTAACAGGTACGCAAGACAAAGTAGAAGCGTTAATTGAATTACTTCGTCCATACGGTTTGAAAGAAATTGCTAGAACAGGTGTAACAGCATTTACACGTAGTATGAAAAAACAAGATAAGCAAGTTATGTTAATTCAATAATCATTTAAATATAGGGGGAAATGAAAATGGCAAAAGTTTATTATGAGAAAGATGTAACAGTAAATGTATTAAAGGAAAAGAAAGTAGCAATCATCGGATATGGCTCGCAAGGTCATGCACATGCGCAAAATTTACGTGATAACGGATTTGATGTAGTAGTAGGTTTAAGAAAAGGTAAGTCTTGGAATAAAGCGAATGAAGATGGATTTTCTGTATATACAGTAGCAGAAGCAGCGGAAAAAGCTGATGTAGTAATGATTCTACTGCCTGATGAATTACAACCAGAAGTATATGAAGCTGAAATTGCACCAAATTTACAGGCTGGAAACTCCCTCGTGTTCGCACATGGATTTAATGTTCACTTTGATCAAGTAAAACCACCAGCTAATGTAGATGTATTTCTAGTAGCGCCAAAAGGACCGGGGCATCTCGTACGCCGTACGTTCGCCGAGGGCGGGGCTGTTCCTGCATTATTTGCAGTATATCAAGATGCAACAGGAGTTGCGACTGAAAAAGCACTTTCTTATGCTGACGGAATTGGAGCAACGAGAGCTGGTGTACTAGAAACGACGTTTAAAGAAGAAACAGAAACAGATTTATTTGGGGAGCAAGCTGTACTCTGCGGCGGAGTGACTGCACTTGTAAAAGCTGGGTTTGAAACGTTAGTTGATGCAGGATATCAGCCTGAACTTGCATATTTTGAATGTTTACATGAACTGAAGCTAATCGTTGACCTTATGTACGAAGGTGGACTTGAAAATATGAGATATTCAGTTTCAGATACAGCGCAGTGGGGAGACTTCGTATCAGGACCACGCGTTGTTACTGAAGATACGAAGAAAGCGATGGGGGCAGTATTAGCAGAAATTCAAGATGGTACATTTGCAAGAGGCTGGATTGCAGAGCATAAAGCAGGAAGACCAAATTTCCATGCGACAAATGAGAAAGAGAATAAACATGAAATCGAGGTAGTTGGACGTAAATTACGTGAAATGATGCCTTTCGTACAGCCGCGAGTAAAGGTAGGGGTTAAATAATATGAAGCAGGTTTTGTTCATGGATACAACGCTTCGTGATGGCGAACAATCACCAGGAGTAAATTTAAATGAACAAGAGAAATTACAAATTGCTAGGCAATTAGAGAGGCTTGGTATTCATGTAATGGAAGCTGGATTCGCGGCAGCTTCCGAAGGTGACTTTCAATCGGTAAAACGCATTGCGAATACGATTCAAAATGCTACAGTTATGAGTTTAGCTAGAGCGAAAGAAAGTGATATTCGAAGAGCATATGAAGCTGTGAAAGGTGCTGTATCTCCTCGTCTACACGTATTTTTAGCTACGAGTGATATTCATATGAAATATAAACTTTGTATGTCAAAAGAAGATGTGTTAAATAGTATTCATCGCTCGGTTACGCTTGGAAAATCATTATTTCCGACAGTACAATTTTCTGCAGAAGATGCGACAAGAACAACAAGAGATTTTTTAGCTGAAGCAGTAGAAGTTGCGATTCGTGCAGGAGCGAATGTAATTAATATTCCAGATACAGTTGGATATACGAATCCGGAAGAGTATTATTCTCTTTTTAAATACTTACAAGAATCCGTTCCATCATATGAAAAAGCGATTTTTTCTTGTCATTGTCACGATGATCTTGGTATGGCAGTAGCAAATTCGTTAGCTGCGGTTGAAGGAGGAGCATTGCAAGTAGAAGGAACGATTAATGGCATTGGAGAAAGAGCAGGGAATGCAGCGTTAGAAGAAGTTGCGGTAGCTCTTCATATTAGAAAAGATTTTTATAAAGCAGAGCCTTCAATGACTTTAAAAGAAATTAAGGCGACGAGTATATTAGTAAGCAGGTTAACGGGTATGGTTGTACCGAAAAATAAAGCAATCGTTGGAGCGAATGCATTTGCTCATGAATCGGGCATCCACCAAGACGGGGTTTTAAAAGAAGTAACAACTTATGAAATTATCGAACCAGCGCTTATAGGAGAATCTCAAAATCTCTTTGTACTTGGGAAACACTCTGGCCGTCATGCGTTTACGGAAAAAATGAAAGAGCTTGGTTATGAATTTACAAATGAAGAGCGAGATGCGGCATTCGAAGCATTTAAAAAATTGGCTGATCGTAAAAAGGAAATTACTGAAGAAGATTTACGTGCACTTATGCTTGGAGAAGCAGCATTTGCGGCTCAGCAATATAACATTACGCAACTGCAAGTACATTTCGTATCAAATAGTACACAATGCGCGACAGTTGTGCTGAAGGATGAGGAAGGAAATGTATACGAAGATGCAGCTACTGGTTCTGGTAGTATTGAAGCGATTTACAATGCAATCCAAAGAATTTTAGGATTAGAATGTGAATTGGCAGATTATCGCATACAATCTATTACACAAGGTCAAGATGCACTGGCTCATGTACATGTTGAATTAAAAGAAGGGACACATCAAGTATCAGGTTTTGGTGTTGCGCAAGACGTGTTGGAAGCGTCGGCGAGAGCATATGTCCATGCAGCAGGGAAATTAAAATCTCTTATAGCGCTTGTGAAATAAATATTTGATAGGTGAGAGAAGCTTTCCTCACCTATCAAATTAAAGTTCTGAAAATTCAGTTAAAAGGAGTGTTAAAAATGGAAAAACGTATCGTTTGTTTAGCTGGTGATGGTGTTGGTCCAGAAGTAATGGAAAGTGCGAAGGAAGTATTGCATATGGTAGAAAGGCTATATGGACATCATTTTCATTTGCAAGATGAGTACTTTGGTGGTGTTGCTATCGATTTAACTGGGCAACCATTACCACAGCGAACACTTGCCGCCTGTTTAGCGAGTGATGCGGTTTTACTTGGAGCAGTAGGTGGACCAAGGTGGGATAGTGCGAAAGAAAGGCCTGAGAAAGGATTATTAGCATTAAGAAAAGGACTCGGTGTATTTGCGAATGTTCGCCCTGTAACGGTAGAAAGTGCAACTGCACATTTATCACCATTAAAAAACGCTGATGAAATTGATTTCGTTGTCGTTCGTGAATTAACAGGCGGAATTTATTTTTCTTATCCGAAAGAGCGAACGGAAGAAGTGGCAACAGATACACTTACGTATCATCGCCATGAAATTGAACGTATCGTTTCGTATGCTTTTCAATTAGCGAATAAGCGGAAGAAAAAAGTAACATCTATTGATAAAGCGAATGTTTTAGAGTCTAGTAAATTATGGAGAACTGTGACAGAAGAAGTAGCACTTAGCTACCCAAATGTGGAAGTAGAACACATTTTAGTAGATGCAGCAGCTATGGAATTAATTCGGAATCCAGGAAGATTTGACGTTATTGTAACGGAAAATTTATTTGGTGATATTTTAAGTGATGAGGCTTCAGTATTAGCCGGATCATTAGGAATGCTTCCATCAGCAAGTCACGCTGAAAAGGGGCCTTCATTATACGAGCCTATTCACGGATCAGCACCGGATATTGCGGGGAAAAATAAGGCGAATCCAATTGCGATGATGCGTTCTGTTGCAATGATGCTTGGGCAATCGTTCGGATTAACGAGAGAAGGATATGCAATTGAAGAAGCAGTTTCTGCAGTCCTTAAATCAGGAAAATGTACAGCAGATATCGGGGGGACTGAAACGACAACTTCATTTACAAAGGCAGTTATTCAAGAAATGGAAGAGCAAGCGTTAGTAGGGAGAGGAAGATAATGGGGAAAAGGTTACTAGATAAGCTTTGGGAAAGACATGTAGTTGCGACTAATGAAAATGGATTGGATTTATTATATATCGATCTACATCTTGTTCATGAAGTAACGTCACCGCAAGCCTTTGAAGGCTTGCGGCTTACAAATCGAACAGTCCGCAGACCAGATTTAACATTTGCAACGATGGATCATAATATTCCAACGAAAGATGTTTGGAATATTACCGACCGCATTGCGAAGCAGCAACTAGATACACTTCGGGAAAACTGTAAACGATTTCAGGTGCCATTAGCGGATATCGGAGATGAAGAGCAAGGGATCGTTCATGTTATAGGACCAGAACTTGGACTCACACAGCCAGGAAAAACGATTGTTTGTGGTGATAGTCATACAGCGACACACGGTGCTTTTGGCGCACTAGCGTTTGGTATTGGTACGAGTGAAGTGGAACATGTATTGGCAACGCAAACGTTATGGCAACGAAAGCCGAAAGCGATGGGCATTGAGTTAAAAGGAAAGTTACCGCAAGGTGTTTATGCGAAAGATATTATTTTACATCTTCTTTCAAAGTACGGAGTAGCAGTTGGAACAGGTTACGTAATGGAATTTTACGGAGAGGCCATTCATGCTATGGATATGGAAGAGAGGATGACGCTTTGCAATATGGCAATTGAAGGGGGAGCAAAGGCTGGCATTATTGCACCAGATGAAAAAACGGTTGCTTACGTAAAAGGGCGTAAATATGCGCCGAAAGACTATGAATCTATTAAGGAAAAATGGTCAGAACTTTATACAGATTTAGATGCAGTTTATGATTTACATATTCTAGTAGATGTTACGGATTTAGCGCCGTACGTTACGTGGGGAACAAATCCTAGTATGGGTGTTCGGATTGATGAGAAATTGCCAGAAAAGCATGATGCAAATGACGAAAGAGCGTTTTCTTATATGGGGTTGAGTCCCGGACAAAGTACGTATGACATTCCAGTTCAACATGTTTTCATTGGATCTTGTACAAATTCTAGGCTTTCTGATTTAGAAATTGCTGCATCTGTCGTGAAAGGTAAAAAAGTAAAAGAAGGTGTGCGAGCACTTGTTGTACCTGGATCTCAAAGGGTAAGAGAAGCAGCGATGCATAAAGGATTACATCGCATATTTGAAGAAGCTGGATTTGAATGGAGAGAGCCCGGATGCTCAATGTGTCTAGGTATGAATCCAGATCAAGTGCCTGAAGGAGAACATTGTGCCTCTACGTCAAATCGCAATTTTGAAGGGAGACAAGGAAAGGGAGCACGAACGCATTTAGTTAGCCCGGCAATGGCGGCAGCGGCTGCGTTACATGGTCATTTTGTTGATATTAGAAAGGAGAGTTATGATGGAGCCATTTCGTATTCATAAAGGTACTGCCGCAGTACTGATGAATGATAACATTGATACAGATCAAATTATTCCGAAGCAATATTTAAAGAGAATTGAAAGAACTGGGTTTGGGAAGTTTTTATTTGATGAGTGGCGATATGATAATAATCGCCAAGAAAACCCTAATTTCCCGCTTAATGCACAAGAAAGAAAAGGAGCCAGTATATTAATCACAGGCGATAATTTTGGATGTGGCTCGTCAAGAGAACATGCTCCATGGGCACTTGCTGATTATGGTTTCCGCGTTATTATCGCTGGAGGATTTGCCGATATCTTTTATATGAATTGTATGAAAAATGGCATGTTACCGATTGTAATGGATAAAGATATGCGTGAACAACTTGCTAAAACAGATGCGAGAGAACAAATCATAGTTGATTTAGAAAATGAAATAATGACAACGAATACGCATAGATTCCATTTTACAATCGAGAAAATGTGGAAAGAGAAGTTATTAAATGGTTTAGATGAAATTAGTATTACAATGCAATATGAACAAGAAATAAAAGAGTATGAAAGAAAAGTGGCTTTACATTAAAAAATGACGGAATATTAAAAATGTATTTACATTCAAAATTAACTGTTATATACTATGTGAAAATCAGAGGAGAAAGGGAGTAAGTATTATGAATATCGTGCAATCTATTACAATGCTTACACAACTACATCATCATACATGAAACCCTTGAACCTAGCGTGAAAACGTGTAGGTACAAGGGTTATTCCCGTTGTACCTACACTCTACTGAAGAGCCTTGTAGGTATTTTGTCTACAAGGCTCTTTTTATTTTCGGCTTAGGGGAATGAAATAGGCATACATTAGAAGGGGAAAGGTGTGAAAATTTAGATGACAAAATGGAAACGAGCAAACCCGAATGGAACGAGAGATTATTTATTCGAAGAATGTACGTTAATTGAAGAAGTAGAACAGAAATTAAGGCTTACTTTTTTAGAGAGAGGTTATGAGGAAATAAGAACACCTACAATTGAATTTTATGATGTTTTTGCATTTCAAAATAGACCGATAGATGAAGAGAAGATGTATAAATTTTTTGATGAAAAGGGAAGGATTATCGTTTTACGTCCAGATATGACAATTCCTTTAGCGAGAGTTATTGGAACACAGAGATGGGATACGCCACTTAAAGTGACGTATAGCGGGAATGTATTTCGAGCGAATGAATCCCATTCTGGAAAATATAATGAAATCGTACAAAGTGGTATTGAAGTTATCGGGATTGATAATGTAAGAGCTGAAATTGAATGTGTAATAAGTGTCATTCAAGCACTTCAAAAGTTGAAGGTGCAATCTTTTACAATTGAGATTGGGCAAGTACAGTTATATAAATGTATTGTAAAAAAACTCTCCATCCATGATGAAGAAGAAAGGGTACTTAGAACGTATATAGAAAGTAAAAATTATGCTGCCCTCTTAATTTTTATCGGAGAAAAGAAATTAGATCGATGCGATGAGACAGTAAGATTACTTGAGAAATTGCCAAGGCTATTTGGAAATTTAGAAGTTATTGAGGAAGCAGAAAAGCTTGCTTCAAGTAATGAAATGAAAATGGCAATTGCAAGAATAAAAGAAATGTATGAAACAATTGAAACGTTAGGATATGGTTCTTACATATCAATTGATTTGGGCATGATTCAACACTTAGATTACTATACGGGTGTTATTTTCAAAGGATATATATATGAAATTGGAGAAGAAATCGTTAGTGGCGGAAGATACGATGAGCTAATTGGCAATTTTGGAGAAATGCTGCCAGCTGTTGGACTCGCGGTACAAGTAAATCAAATTGTGAAGGCGCTGCAAGAGCAGCAAGAACCATATGAACGAAATCAAATTGATATTGTGATTCATTATGAGTTAAATAGATTAGCGGAAGCAGAAAGGCTACGAAATTTACTTCGAAAGGATGGGAAGAATGCTTGGTTATCTCTATTCTCTAATTTAAGCGATACCTTTCAATTCGCAAGAAAAAATAAAATAGGAACGGTCGTTGAGGCAAAGAATGAATACTTAGTGGAATATGTATGGAATGAGAAATGGATAGTCCAGAAAGAAGGAGAGGCTTCATGCGTAACATTCAAATTGCGTTAACGAAAGGAAGATTAGAAAAACATGTCATTCCACTTTTTGAGCAGATTGGAATTGATTGCTCCGAGCTCAAAAATAAAGGTAGGAAGCTTGTATTTCAAAGTAAAAATACAAATGTTTCATTTATTTTAGTAAAAGCGGTTGATGTTGCTACTTATGTAGAACATGGGGTAGCTGATATTGGCATCGTTGGAAAAGATATTTTAATGGAAAACGAGAAAGATATTTATGAAATGCTGGATTTAGGAGTGGGGATTTGTAAGTTTTGTGTGGCTTCTATTCCTACGTATAATCCGAAGAGTTACCGAAAAAAAAGAATTGCTACGAAATACCCGCATATTACTTCTACTTATTTTCATGATAAGGGAGAGGATGTAGAAATTATTAAAATAGAAGGTTCTGTAGAAATCGCTCCTCTTCTTGGATTGGCGGATGCAATTGTAGATATTGTTGAAACAGGAAAAACATTACAAGAGAATGGACTCATTGTATTTGAGGAAATGCACTCTATATCAGCTCGGATGATTGTGAATAAGGCAGCTTTAAAAACTAAAAAAGACGAAATATTCAGCATTATAAATATGATGGAGCAAGAAATCTTATCAGGGAAATAGGAGGATTTAAAATGGAAATCATTTATGAAGACTTTAAGGAGGCATTATCTAAAATAAAAGTGCTAAGAGAAAACGCTAATATAATAGAAGAAACTGTTCAAAGAAGTGTAAGAGAAATCATTAGACATGTAAGGGAAGGAAATGATGAGGCTTTATCTTTCTATACAAAAAAGTTTGATGGTGTAGAGATGAAAGATTTTCGTGTAAGTGAAGAAGAAATACAGCAAGCGAGTATGTTTGTAGAGAATTCATTTTTAGAAGCTTTAAAAGAGGCGAAGAAAAACATTGTTTCGTATCACGAAAAACAAAAGAAGTATTCAATCTTCGATTGTGAAAGTAAAGGCATAATTAGAGGGCAGCTTATTCGGCCATTAGAAAATGTAGGTGTATATGTACCAGGTGGGACAGCTTCATATCCTTCTTCAGTATTAATGAATGTATTGCCGGCGAAACTTGCAGGTGTGAAAAAAATTGTAATGGTAACACCGCCGAGGAAAGGGGGAATTGATCCTCATATATTAGCTGCTGCAAATCTTGCGGGAGTAGATGAAATTTATACGATAGGTGGCGCACAAGCAATTGCTGCTTTAGCATACGGGACGGAATCGATTCCGAAAGTGGATAAAATAGTTGGACCGGGAAATTTGTACGTCGCTCTAGCGAAACGAGAAGTATACGGGATAGTAAATATCGATATGATTGCTGGTCCATCAGAAATTGTAGTTGTCGCGGATGAAATAGGTAATGCAAAATATATCGCAGCGGATTTATTATCGCAAGCAGAGCATGATGAGAGAGCAACGGCGATTTGTATTACAACGAATATGGAACTAGCTAAAGAAGTAGAAAAAGAGGTAGAAAGACAGTTAGAAACGTTACCAAGAAGTGAAATTGCACGTGAATCAATAAATAGAAATGGAGCCATCTTTATTGTTGCTTCTTTAGAGGAGGCACTAAAGTTATCAAATGAAATTGCTCCAGAACATTTAGAGTTACATATAAAAGAACCGATGAATGCTCTAGATTATGTGAAACATGCAGGCTCTATTTTCCTTGGGCCATATGCACCTGAACCGCTCGGGGATTATTTGGCGGGACCGAATCATGTATTACCAACGAGCGGAACGGCAAGATTTTTTTCTCCGTTATCAGTCGATGATTTCGTGAAAAAATCAAGTTTTATTTCTTATACAGAGGAAGCATTAAAAAATGTACAGCATCATATTGTAGAGCTTGCAAATAAAGAAGGGTTACATGCACATGCGAGAGCAATCCAAATAAGGTTTGAGGAGGAAAAATAATGCGTCAGTCCAGTCAAGCACGTGAGACGACAGAAACAAAAATTAAATTAAGTTTGCAGCTTGATGAAAGTACGAGTGTATCTATTCAAACGGGGGTTGGTTTTTTCGATCATATGCTGACTTTATTTGCTAGACATGGAAGATTTGGATTGCAAGTTGAGGCAGAAGGTGATGTATTTGTCGATGCACATCACACCGTTGAAGATGTTGGAATTGTACTCGGAAATTGCTTGAAAGAAGCATTGCAAAATAAAGAAGGAATTAATCGTTACGGTTCCGCGTATGTACCGATGGATGAATCTTTAGGATTTGTTGCAATTGATATAAGTGGACGCTCATATTGTGTATTTCAAGGGGAATTAACAAATCCGAAGCTCGGGGATTTTGATACAGAATTGACGGAAGAATTTTTTAGAGCAGTTGCACATGCTGCCAATATTACATTACATGCGCGCGTTCTATACGGAAGTAATACACATCACAAAATTGAAGCATTATTTAAAGCTTTTGGTAGAGCGCTTAGAGAAGCGGTCGAAAAAAATGCCAACATTACTGGTGTAAATTCAACGAAAGGGATGTTGTAATTGATTGCCATTATAGATTATGGAATGGGGAATATTCGCAGTGTAGAGCAAGCATTAAAATATATTGAGGCAGAGTACATTGTAACGAGTGATAAAGAAGAGATATTGAGAAGCGATGGCGTGATTCTACCGGGAGTAGGTGCATTTCCGAAAGCGATGGAAGTATTAAAAGAAAGAGATTTAGTGTGTGTACTAAAAGAAGTTTGTGACATAGGAAAACCACTCCTCGGTATATGTTTGGGCATGCAACTTTTATTTGAACGAAGTGAGGAACTAAAAGATTGTAGCGGGTTAGGTTTACTACCAGGGGAAATTCGTAAGTTAAAAGTTTCGTATAAAATTCCTCATATGGGATGGAATGAATTAAGGAAGGAAAGAGAATTTCCGCTTTGGAATGGATTAGTGGATGGTTCTTTCGTGTATTATGTTCACTCATATTACGCGGATTGTCCAGGTGAAATTGTATGCGGAGTAAGTGATTATGGAATGCAAATACCAGGGTTTGTCGCGAAAGGAAATGTATTTGGTGCACAGTTTCATCCAGAAAAAAGTGGCGAAATTGGCATGCAAATATTAAAAAATTTTCAAGGAGTGGTAGAAGCATGGAAATCTTCCCAGCTATCGATTTAAAAGAAGGGCGATGCGTTAGACTTTATCAAGGAGAGTTTAGTAAAGAAACGGTGATGAATGAAGATCCGGTAGCGCAGGCGATCATATTTGAAAAGCTTGGAGCGGAAATACTACACATTGTTGATTTAGACGGTGCAATTGCTGGCGAGTCGTTAAATTTGCCCGTCATTGAAAAAATCTGCAAGGCGGTACCTATTCCTGTGCAAGTGGGAGGAGGAATTCGTTCACTTGTAACGGTGGAGAAGTTATTGTCAGCAGGTGTAGAAAAAGTGATTTTAGGAACAGCAGCTCTTTATGATAAGTCATTTTTAGAGGAAGCAGTTCGTCTATATAAAGAGAAAATCATTGTTGGAATTGATGCGAAAAATGGTTTCGTAGCAACGAGAGGTTGGCTTGATCTGTCTGAAATTTCTTACGTTAGTTTAGCGAAACAAATGGAAAGTTTAGGTGTTCAAACGATTGTGTTTACAGACATTTCGAAAGACGGGACGCTTGCAGGTCCAAATTTTGAACAATTAGCGATACTTCAAAAAATTGTGGGCATTCGTCTCATCGCCTCTGGAGGAGTGGCATCTATTCAAGATGTGAAAAAGTTAAATGATATGAATATATATGGTGTCATAATTGGAAAGGCGCTTTACGAGAAAACGATTGATTTAGAAGAAGTGTTACAGGTAACGAAGTTATGTTAGCGAAACGAATCATTCCATGTCTAGATGTGAAAGAAGGGCGAGTCGTAAAGGGTGTAAATTTTATAGGATTACAAGATGTCGGTGATCCGGTTGAAATAGCTGAAGCATATAACGAGGCAGGGGCAGATGAAATCGTATTTTTAGATATTACAGCGACTCATGAAGGAAGAAAAACGATTATAGATGTTGTAGAAAAAACAGCAGCTAAAGTATTTATTCCTCTTACGGTTGGCGGGGGGATTTCAAGTGTGAAAGATATGTACAATTTACTAAGAGCTGGAGCAGACAAAGTTTCAATAAACTCAGCGGCAGTGCGAAACCCGAAGCTTATAGAAGAAGGGGCAGAACACTTTGGATCACAATGTATTGTCGTGGCAATTGATGCTAGAAAAGTAGCAGAAGGTAAATGGAACGTATACGTCAACGGCGGAAGAGTTGACACAGGAATGGATGCCATAGAATGGGCGAAGCGTGTTGTTAAACTTGGGGCAGGTGAAATTTTGTTAACGAGTATGGATGCAGATGGAACGAAAAGCGGATATGACCTTCGTTTAACAGAAGAAATTTCAAAAAGTGTTTCCATTCCAGTCATCGCATCAGGGGGCTGTGGTCATACGGATCACATTATAGAAGTTTTTCAAAAGACAACAGTTGATGCAGCGTTAGCGGCATCCATCTTTCATTATGGTGAGGCGACAGTGCAGAGTGTAAAGCGAAAATTAAGAGATGCAAATGTTGAGGTGCGGTTATGAAACCTAATTTTTCAAAAGGATTAATACCAGCAATTGTCATCGAAGAAGGTACGAAAGAAGTTTTAATGCTAGCTTATATGAATGAAGAAGCATATGAAAAAACGTTAGAGACGAAAAGGACATGGTTTTATTCTCGTTCGAGGCAGTCGTTATGGAATAAGGGGGAAACATCAGGGAATCTTCAATATGTGCAATCTTTATATTTGGATTGTGATCAAGATTCAATTGTTGTGAATGTGAAACAAGTAGGACCTGCTTGTCATACGGGAGAGAAGACATGTTTTCACTATCAAATTATATAGGGGGATACATATGGAAAATGCCTTTAAGTTGCTGTATAAAACAATTGAAGAACGAAAGGAAAGCCCACTTCCTGAATCGTATACAAATTATTTATTTTCAAAAGGAGAAGATAAAATTTTAAAGAAAATTGGTGAAGAGTGTGCTGAAGTAATTATCGCATGTAAAAATAATGATAAAGAAGAAGTAGTGAAAGAAATGGTTGATGTATTTTATCACTGTTTCGTTTTATTAGCTGAAAAAAATATTACATTGGAAGATGTCATGCGTGAGGTGAAAGAACGAAATGGAAAGCTTTCGAGAGTTGGGGATAGAAGGGAAATAGATACATTATAAGGGGGAATGTATATGAAAGTAGATTATCATCTTCACTTAGAAGAAGGACCGTATTCAATAGGATGGCTTGCTAAAATAAATGAAGCGCTGGAACGTTATGAACCGCTTCAAGAAAGGCATTCTATTGATTGGCTTATGAAAACACAAGAGCGTTTGCAAAAGCGTGTGAAGGAAGGGCCATTTACAACAGAATGGATGGACCTCTATTTAGAAGAAGCTGTGCGAAAAGGTATAACAGAAGTTGGGATTGTTGATCATTTATATCGTTTTCATGAAGCGAAAGGATATTATGAAAAATATGTAGATATTAGTGATTCTAAGCTCGGTCGTATACAGAAGGAATGGTTAGATCAAGTAAGGGTAGTTTCACTGTATGATTTTACAAAGGTCATTGAAGAGGCGAAAGAACGATGGAGTAAAAGAGGTGTCACACTTAAACTTGGAATTGAAGCGGATTATTTTATTGGTTGTGAAGGAGAGTTAAAAGAATTATTAGCGCTAGGAGACTTTGATTATATAATTGGTTCCGTTCATTTTCTAAATGGCTGGGGATTTGATAATCCAGATACGAAAGAATATTTTGAGAAGCATGACCTACGCGCATTATATGATATGTTTTTTAAAACAGTTGAGAGTGCGATTCGTACCGAGTTATTTGATATTATCGCTCATCTTGATAATATAAAGGTATTTAATTATCGATTGGATGAGAATGAACAGCTTTCTTATTATGAGGAAATTGCCTGTGCGTTAGTAGAAACGAATACGGCAACAGAAATAAATGCAGGATTATACTATCGTTATCCTGTTCGTGAAATGTGCCCAAGTCCACTATATTTACAAGTATTAGCTAAGTATGGTGTTCCAATTACGATTTCTTCGGATGCCCATTATCCAAATGATTTAGGGAATTATGTACAAGAAAATGTACAAACATTACTAGCTCACGGTGTTACTCAGGTTGCAACATTTACGAAGCGAGCAAGAGTAATGAGGTCGCTTGAAGAAGAAGTAACAAATTCAAAATGAAACGCAATTTTTTGATGAAAACCGTCCTTTTTGTTCAAAATAAGAAAGAATGAAAAGGAGGGTAAGAAATGGCGAAACAACAAAATAAACAAAATGTACAAGGTGCACAGCAACAAGCTTATACTTCTGAAACGAATGCTGAATCTCAATCGGTTATTGAGGAGCAAATTAGCGATACGGTTGCAGAAGGAACGATTGATGTGAAGCTTGGAAAAGAATCGCAGGAAAAAGCGTAAGAAAAGGGGAGAGTTGCATCTCCTCTTTTTTCATGGAAAAGTGTCGATTTTTAAAACTATAATCAAATTCCTTGGTTTTTATATGTGGATTTCTTACAATGAAATATAAGAGATATCTTATTTTCTATAGAAGAGGTGTTAGTAGTGGCAAAAATATTAGTAGCGGGAAAAATTCCGGAAATTGGATTAGAACTATTAAAAGATCATGATGTAGAAATGTACGATAAAGAGGAGTTAATTTCTATAGATGAATTAACAGAGCGTGTAAAAGATAAAGATGCATTGTTAAGTTTACTTTCGACAAAGGTGCCAAAAGAAGTTATTGATGCAGCGCCTCATTTAAAGATTGTTGCAAACTATGGTGCTGGTTACGACAATATTGATTACAAGTATGCGGGCGAAAAAGGAATTGCAGTTACGAATACACCGAAAGTATCAACGGAAGCGACTGCAGAATTAACATTTGCACTTCTTTTAGCAGCGGCGCGTAGAATTCCTGAAGGGGATACGTTATGTCGTACGACTGGATTTAACGGATGGGCACCGTTATTTTTCTTAGGACGAGAAGTTCATGGTAAGACAATCGGAATTATAGGTCTTGGAGAAATCGGGAAGGCTGTTGCAAAACGTGCGAAAGCATTTGGAATGGATGTTTTATATACAGGGCCAAATCGTAAGCTTGAAGCTGAAAGTGAGCTGGGGGCAACGTATGTGATGTTGGAAGAATTATTACAAACAGCAGACTTTATTACAATTAACTGTGCTTATAATCCAAATTTACATCATATGATTGATGAAGAGCAGTTTAAAATGATGAAGAAAACAGCGTATATTGTAAATGCTTCACGTGGACCAATTATGAATGAAGCAGCACTTGCTCATGCATTAAAAACGAATGAAATTGAAGGAGCAGCTCTTGACGTGTTTGAATTTGAACCGAAAATTACAGAAGAGCTAAAAGAATTAAAGAATGTAGTACTTGCTCCACACGTAGGGAATGCAACATTTGAAACTCGTGATGCGATGGCTGAAATGGCTGTCAGAAATATTTTAGCTGTATTAAACGGCGAAGAGCCAGTAACACCTGTAAATCAAAAGGTATTAGTTACAAAATAAAAAGAAACCTTCCGGACTCGGAAGGTTTTCTTATTTTTCTTTATTCGCTTTTTTAGACGGTCTTTGTCTAATGAATTGAGATAACATGTACAAAATATATAGTGGAATGGCAATAAATAAGAAAACAGAAAAATTTCCAAATCCTGTTTGATACATTGTAATAATGATTCCAACTAAAAATAGTGTAATAATGATGCTATATCGTGGAATTGGTACATCTTTTAAACTTGGGATACGAATGCGGCTCACCATTAAAAATGCGAACGTTACAAATACGGTAATAAGAACGATTTTTGGAATGGTATGTGAAAATAACGTTAAGAAAGCAACAAGCCCTCCCGCTGCTGTAATCGGTACTCCAGTGAAATATTTCATTGAAGTAGAAGATGGTGTTACATTAAATCGTGCTAAACGATATGCTCCGAAAAGAGGGAATAATCCCGCTATGTATAATCCGATGATTCCGTAGTTTGAGAAAGATGTGTAATACATTAAAACAGCTGGTGCTGCACCAAATGTTACGACATCTGCAAGCGAGTCGAGCTCTTTTCCCATTTGTGAATCAACACGTAATAAACGAGCAACACGACCATCAAGACTATCTAACATCATCCCGATAAGTACTAAAATAGCAGCTGATTTATAATATCCTAAAGATGCATAGCCGATTGATAAAAATCCGCTATATAAATTTCCGAGCGTAAATAAGTTTGGAATAGCTGCTCTATACAAAATTTGATCCCTTGCTTTCTGTAATAAATTCTTAATTAGTGTATGAAAGTTTACTTATTTTATCATACCATAAATTTATTCCTCATACGAAAGAAATTACCAATTTGTGAAAGATTTCATAGAAGGATGGTTTGAAAATTAAGTGAAAATAAAAAGAGGAAGCAACTTGTATAAAGTTGCTTCCTTTACTATTCAAATTTCGTTGTCATCGTTCCAGTTTTATATCGATTATTAGGATCGAAGCGTAATAAATCTCCATAAATTAATTTATCGGAGAGTTTTAATTCTGTTTTTGCTTTTTCAATATACGGCTGACATAGCGTCATGTCAGCTTCTTCACCCGTACTTCTTTTGTAGCACATATTTTTTGTATAAACATACTCTTCAGAAACAAAGCTACCATCACGCATTACCATAAGCGGGTCTTTCTCTTTAATAAATAAGTCAGTTCCAAATTCAACGGATTTATTTGTTTTAATACCAAGTAAATGAAGGAGCGTTGGCTTAATATCAATTTGACCGGATACTTTAGAAACAACTTTTCCTTCTTGACCAGGCACATGAATAATAAGAGGGACTCGTTGTAATTGCATAGAATCGAATGGTGTAATAGTATCTTTTCCTAGGAACTGTGCCATAGCTGCGTTATGGTTTTCGGAAATACCGTAATGATCACCATAGATGACAATAACGGAATTATCATACAATCCTTCTTCTTTTAATTGTTTAATAAATAATTTAAGAGCTTCATCTGTGTAACGAACAGTTGGGAAGTAGCGGTTTACAACACCACTTTCCGAGTTGTATTCATCAACATATTGATCTTCCGGATTTAGAAGAAATGGAAAATGATTTGTTAATGTAATAAATTTTGTATAGAACGGTTGCGGTAAAGATTTTAACTTTGGAATAGATTGTTCAAAGAACTCTTTATCTTTTAATCCCCAACCGACAGACATTTGCTCCGTTCCTGCGTAATCATTTAAATTAAAGTAACGATCATATCCAAGCGCAGGATACATTACATCCCGATTCCAAAACGTTTTATCATTTGAATGGAAGACGGCAGAAGAATATCCGTATTTCTTTAATTGTTCTGGTGTCGCTGTGTATTCATTTGTTGCATGAGTAAAGAATACAGAACCACGATCTAGCGGATAAAGTGAGTTTTCAACGATAAATTCAGCATCAGAAGTTTTACCTTGTCCAGTTTGATGATAGAAGTTATCGAAATAGAAACTATCCTTAATAAATTCATTTAAAAATGGTGTAATTTCTTTTCCATTTATTTTTTTATTAATAACAAAGCTTTGTGTAGATTCCATTGAAATTAAAATTACATTTTTACCTTTTGCAGCTCCAAATAAGTTTTTATCAACTTGTTTGTCTTTTGAGTCTGTATAGTTTTTAATTTCAGAAAACCCATCCCCACTTGCAAATACACGCTCAGCTGAGGACTTGGATTGAAGCGTAATATCAAATAGATGATATGTGTATAAACCTAAATTCTTCACGACAGTTTGACGGTCAAATGAGCGTGAGAACATTTGTGGTTTATAAATAACTGATACAACAATTTGTAGTGCTAATAAAGCTGTTACACCGCTAAAGAAAGTTCGCTTCTCTGAGCGGGAAAGTGGTGTTTTGTCGCCAAATGATGGGAATTTACGCGAAATAAACATTAAAATAATTGCATCTGCAAATAAAAGTAATGTTTTGTACGTAAAGAGTTCTTTTATACTTGTCCCTAAATCAGCCATATTGTTTGTTTGGAATAAAACTGGGAAAGTAACGAAATCGTTATAGAACCCATAAAACATTGCGTTTCCAAATAAAATAAATGACAGTATAAAACTGATTCCAATTATAATTCGGTTTCGGTGCTTAGATGCAAGTAAAGCTAAGCCGAAAAATAAAAGTAACGCAGCTAGTGGATTGATAAAAAGCATGAATTCTTCAAAGAAATTATCAATTTTAATATCAAATGCTAGCTTGTACACAATATATGTTTTAATCCATAGTAAAACGACTGCAACGAGTGCAAATCGCAGTTTTGGAAACAGATGTTGTAGCATAATATACTCCTCTCCTAAAAAGCATGACAGTTCTTGAGAGTCAGTTTGCTTAACGACTCATTTTATATATACGAACAGTCCTTTGTTATTATGATTATTATACTATGAGTATCATTATACGAAAATAAAAGAAGGTTGTGGGCTTTTTTATAATAATCGAGTAGAAAAAGAGTGGTGGGAGACAATAAAACAGAATTTCTATGTATGATAATTATTGTACGCAGAAAGAATCGCGTGATAATACGGAGGTTATAATGCGAAAATTATTATATTTTATAGCATGCAGTAGTGTTATACTTTTTACTTCACCGAGTGTGTCGGTAGCCCAATATGATGCACCTCTTATGGAAGATGCACTTTATTCTGTTTTATTTCCAAAAATAAATAAAGCAATTGAAAAACAATATGGAAGTTTGAAACCTTATCAATGTCCTAAAATTATTAGTTTAAAAAAAGTGTATAGCGGTACATATTTATTTCAAGCAAGTATTGAAGTGACAAAGTATGAACGTGTTGCTGGGAAAATTGCTCCACCATTTGAGAAGGTAACGATTACATTTAATAACGAAGAAGGCGAATGGGAAGTGACAAAGATTTCAGTAAAGCGCTTACCAAACGATACAAAACTAAACTGTAAAAAAACAATATAAAAAATTGTTTGACAAATAAAATGGTCCTTTGGTATTGTTAATAGCAACAATTAGATGTTTGAAAATTAAATAGACTTACCTCATCTACTCTCAAAGGTAGAGGCCGCGATAGGAAAGAGTAAGCTATGGGAGATTTAATGGAATCTGTGATCATAGGTTGAAAGGGACTATTGCCGAAATATAAGAATAACCATCTTATTCATATATTGGGACTGCATTGAATAAATGTAGTACTGTCATAAGATTTATTTTATGGAGAGCTATTTGGAGATGTTGATGCGGTTTCTTATTTTGAGGAGATAACAACTCGTTTATTTTTTCAATATATATTTTTCCTAATAAGAAACGCGTGTGAACATTGTTCCGCGCGTTTTTTGTCTATCTAAAAGCGTGCTGCAATGAATAGAAGATTGGGGTTATGAGTTTTAGAGGAAATAAGGGAGGAATTTAAATGTATTTACACGGCACAAGCCGAATTAATGGGCAAGGACACTTAGAAATTGGAGGGTGCGATACGACGCAGCTAGCAAAGCAATACGGAACACCACTTTATGTATACGATGAAGAGTCTATCCGAGGAAAATGCCGAGCATTTCATCGTGCTTTTAAAGAAAGTGGTTTCTCTTATCAAGTAGCATATGCAAGCAAGGCGTTCTTGTGCATGGAGATGTGCCGAGTAGCTCGTGAAGAGAATATGTCATTAGACGTTGTCTCTGGGGGAGAATTATATACTGCGCTCCAAGCAGGATTTCCGGCATCACGTATTCATTTTCATGGAAATAATAAAACAGAAGAAGAAATAGTGATGGCTCTTCAGGCGAATATCGGTTGTTTTGTCGTAGATAATTTCTTTGAATTAGAAGTTTTACACGATTTAGCGATGCAACATGGAAAGTTTGTGAACATATTAATTCGTGTAACGCCTGGAGTAGAGGCGCACACACATGAATATATTACGACAGGCCAAGATGATTCGAAATTTGGATTTGGCGTTTCAAACGGTCAAGCGATGCAGGCAATTAGATTTGCTTTACAAAAATCCAATTATAATGTGCTAGGGATCCATTCACATATTGGATCGCAAATATTTGAAACAGCTGGTTTTGTTCGAGCGATTGAAGTTCTTCGCCAATTTTTAGTAGAAGTGAGAGAGCAAACAAACTATGTAGTAAAAGTGTTAAATGTAGGCGGGGGATTTGGAATACGCTACACAGAGTCAGATACACCATTAACTCTTGAGACATATGTGCGAGCTGTAACAAGTGCAGTGAGAGAACAATTTACTGTATGTGAATATCCATTGCCAGAAATATGGATTGAACCAGGACGTAGCATTGTAGGTGATGCTGGGACAACAATTTATACAGTTGGATCTGTGAAAGATATTCCTGGTATTCGGAAATATGTATCAGTCGATGGTGGAATGACAGATAATTTAAGACCTGCTTTATATAGCGCGCGTTATGAAGCGATGTTAGCGAATCGAGGGAATGATGAGAATGAGGAACTCGTTTCGATTGCCGGGAAATGCTGTGAGAGTGGAGACATGTTGATTTGGGATATTCATTTACCAAAAGTCGCTTCTTCTGATTTACTAGCAGTTTCCTGTACAGGAGCATACGGGTACTCGATGGCGAATAATTACAATCGGATTCGAAGACCAGCCGTTGTCTTTGCAAAAGGCGGAACATCGCAAGTAGTTGTGGAACGCGAAACATATGAAAATATTATTGGGAACGATCGCATACGTATTAAAGAGCTTGTCTAAATAGAAAAAGGGGTTGTTCGGATGGGCAATTCCTTTTTTGTAAAAATAAAATAATTAAAATATATCGGAAAACTAGGATTGAAAAAAATCAGAATTATGATAAAATACAAATACAAAGCTTATCAAGAGAAGCGGAGGGAACTGGCCCGAAGAAGCTCGGCAACCTGCTTATAGAAAGCAAGGTGCTAAATCCAGCAAAATGGAATCCATTTTGAAAGATAAGGTAAAATATATTACCGAACAGTCTTTTCGAAATGGGAAAGATTTTTTTTATGAATAAAAAGGGGGGCTGTTCGCGTGGGTGTACGGGAACATTTTGATGAAGTATCCGAGAAGATTGAAGCGATGCTTGCTGATATGAAATATGGTTCAATTACAATTGTTGTGCAAGATGGAAAAGTAATTCAGTTAGAGAAAAGTGAAAAGGTACGTTTAAAGTGAAAAGCGCTGACTAGAAAAACTAGAGGCGGTTTTAACCTATTTTCATTAGGTTAAAACCGTCTTTTTGCTTTTACAGGGGGAAAAAACATGTTGACGTATGAAACGTGGGAAGAAAATGTTGTTTCGTTTTCGGAAGAAGATGAAACAAAAGGCGCGCTATCAGTATTAAAGTGGGCTTATAAAGAATATAAAGATGAAATCGTCTACGCATGTAGCTTTGGGGTGGAAGGTATGGTATTGCTGCACCTTATAAACCAAGTAAATCCATCTGCTAAAGTTGTATTTTTAGATACAAATGTTCATTTTCAAGAAACATATGAATTAATTCAAAAAGTGCGGAGGCGATTTCCTTCATTAAATATTATAGAAAAACAACCGGAACTTACGCTTGATGAACAAGAGAAGTTGCATGGTGAGAAATTATGGGAAAGTAATCCGAATCTTTGTTGTAAGATTAGAAAAATTTTACCGTTAGAAAAATCATTAGCAGCGGAAAAAGCGTGGATATCGGGCTTAAGAAGGGAACAATCAGAAACACGTAAGCATACAAAGTTTATAAATCAAGATCATCGTTTTCAATCTATTAAAGTTTGTCCACTCATTCATTGGACGTGGAAAGAAGTTTGGCGATATGTATACAAACATAGCTTGCCGTATAACCCGTTGCATGATGTTGGCTATCCAAGTATTGGGTGTGAGAAATGTACGTTACCTGTAGGGGATGGTGGCGATTCAAGAGATGGTAGATGGGCTGGGAAAGTGAAAACCGAATGTGGTCTTCATTACCAATAAGATGAATCTTGAAATAAAGCTAAGAGAGGATATAGAAAAATGAGCATAGTAAACGAATTAGTAAACCGTATAGATGAGACATATGACGTATCACAAATTGAAAAAGAAATTAAATTAGACAATATTGCGTTAAGTGATTTAGAACTATTGGCGACAGGTGGATATAGCCCCCTTACTGGTTTTTTAGGGAAGGAAGATTATGATTCAGTCGTAGAAACGCTTCGTTTAGCAAATGGTAGTGTGTGGAGTATACCGATTACATTACCGGTAACAGAAAAAGTCGCAGAAAGCCTGAAGGTTGGAGAGGAAGTAAAGCTTGTCAACAATGGAAATATATACGGTGTCATTCAAATAGAAGATATTTTTGTACCAGATAAAGAAAAAGAAGCGTTACTTGTATATAAAACAACGGATGAGGCTCATCCAGGAGTGAAAAAATTATATGAACGACCAAACGTTTACGTTGGAGGAACTATTATTCTAACAAAACGCTTTGAAAATAATCAATTTCCTTCTTATCATTTAGACCCAATTGAAACGAGGGAAGCATTTAAAAAACGTGGGTGGAAAACAGTGGTCGGATTTCAAACGAGAAACCCGGTACATCGTGCCCATGAGTATATTCAAAAATCTGCTCTTGAAATTGTAGATGGTCTCTTTTTAAATCCGCTCGTCGGAGAAACGAAATCGGATGATATTCCTGCTGATGTAAGAATGGAAAGCTATGAAGTACTTCTTCAAAAATATTATCCGAAAAATCGTGTCTTTTTAAGTGTATTTCCTGCTGCCATGCGTTACGCAGGACCAAGGGAAGCGATATTTCATGCGTTAGTAAGAAAGAATTTTGGATGTACCCACTTTATAGTAGGGCGTGATCATGCTGGAGTAGGAGATTATTACGGAACGTATGAAGCGCAAGAAATCTTCACAAATTTTACGATAGAAGAGTTAGGAATTACACCACTATTCTTTGAACATAGTTTTTACTGCACCAAATGTGAAGCGATGGCTTCAACGAAAACATGTCCGCACGGAAAAGAAGATCATGTTATTTTATCGGGTACGAAAGTAAGAGAATTATTAAGAAACGGTGAGATTCCGCCAAGTACATTTAGTCGTAAAGAAGTAGTGGAAGTGCTAATTAAAGGCTTGAAAAAAGAAGTAGTAACAGAATAGGGAGAGAACGAGATGGATACGAATATTACTTGGCATACAGCTTCGGTTTCAAAAGATGAGAGAAGAGTGAAGAATGGACATCATAGTTTTGTAATTTGGTTTACTGGTTTATCAGCTTCGGGTAAATCTACAGTAGCGAATGCGGTCGCTCGTAAACTGTTTGAAAAGAATATTGGAAATTATGTGCTGGATGGGGATAACATTCGCCACGGTTTAAATAAAGACTTAGGATTTTCTGAAAGTGATCGCATGGAAAATATAAGACGTATTGGCGAAGTGGCAAAGTTATTTGTAGATCAAGGAGCAGTTGTCCTTACAGCATTTATTTCACCATTTCGAGTAGACCGCAAACAAGTAAGAGATTTATTAGCGGCAGATGAATTTATTGAAATTTTTGTGAAGTGTCCGATTGAAGAGTGTGAGAAACGTGATCCGAAAGGACTTTATAAAAAGGCAAGAAAAGGTGATATTAAGGATTTCACAGGTATTGATTCGCCTTATGAAGAGCCAGAGCAAGCGGAATTAATTGTAGAAACGCACAAATATTCTATTGAAGAATGTGCAGAACAAATCGTGAAGTACTTACAAGAGCGTAGTTTTATATAGGGGGATAAACAATGAGTTATGAAAAAGTATGGGCTAACAATGAAAAATTAAATCAGACCGAGAAAAATAAATTAGAAAAAGATGGCTTAGAAATTTTTAATGATATTCCTTACTATGCGGAAAATGGTTTCGAATCTATTCCGAAAGAAGAGTGGGATGCCTTTAAATGGGCAGGCTTGTATTTACAAAGACCGAAAGAAGCTGGTTATTTTATGATGCGGGTAAATATTCCGTCAGGGATTATTACAAATGCACAGGCAGAAGTACTTGCTTCTATCGCTGAAGATTATGGACGTGATGTAATAGATATTACGACGAGACAGGCGATTCAGTTTCACTGGTTAGAAATTCAGCAAATTCCAGATATTTTTAAAAGGTTAGCAAGAGTTGGGTTATCTTCAGCGGGGGCTTGTGGTGATATAACGCGGAATATTACAGGTAATCCGCTTGCTGGCATTGATGCAAATGAACTATTTGATACAACGCATATTGTAAAAGAAGTATATGATTACTTCCAACATAATGAAGAGTTTTCTAACTTGCCACGTAAATTTAAAATGTCTATTAGTTCTAATATTTATAATTCAGCAAACGCAGAGATTAACTGTGTTGCATTTACACCTGCTACGAAAGAAATAGATGGTGAGAAAAAAGTTGGTTTTCATATAAAAGTAGGTGGAGGATTATCAGCCCGTCCGTATTTAGCTGAGGAATTAGATGTATTCGTTTTACCAGAAGAAGTGAAGGCGGTGGCGATTGCAATTGCTACTATATTCCGTGATTTTGGATATCGTGAGAAACGTCATTTAGCGCGTTTGAAATTTCTTATTGCGGACTGGGGAGCAGAGAAATTTAAAGAGAAACTAATAGAGTATACAGGGCCTTTACAAAGTAAAGGGGAAAGTGCACTCAAAGGATGGAATGCAGGCTATTTTTATGGTGTTCAAGACCAAAAACAAAAGGGATTAAAATATGTAGGTTTTAATGTACCGGTAGGTCGTTTACATGCAGAAGAAATGTTTGAGGTTGCAAGAATCGCAAAGCAATATGGAAATGGACAAATTCGTACATGTAACTCGCAAAACTTCATTATTCCGAACGTTCCTCCGGAAAATGTAAAAGGATTACTTAGTGAACCGCTGTTTGAAGCGATATCTGCTAGCCCGAAATCATTTATTGGTCATGCGGTTTCATGTACCGGTATTGAATATTGTAATCTTGCACTAGTAGAAACGAAAGAAAGATTACGAAAAATTGCAGAATACTTAGATACACAAATTGCACTCGATGTTCCAGTTCGAATTCATATGGTAGGCTGCCCGAATTCATGTGGTCAACGTCAAATTGCTGACATTGGGTTACAAGGGGTGAAAATGAAAACGAAGGAAAAAGGCATTGTTGAAGCGTTTGAAATATACGTAGGTGGAACATTGTTAGATGGCGGTGCCTACAATCAAAAGTTAAAAGGAAAAATAGATGGCGAGGATCTACCTGATGTACTCGCATCATTTATAAGTTATTTCAAAGAGAATAAATTACCAGCCGAGACATTTTATGATTTTGTAGGTCGTGTTGGTGTAGATACATTACAAATAGCGTTAAATAACGTGTTAGAAGAAGTCATAGCGTCTTAGGAGGGACGATATGGATTTATATCGATTTGAAGCTGTATTAGTGAGTGATATTGTTCCGATAGTTGTTATTGCTCAAAGTGAAGAACAGGCATTTAAGCTTGCGGAGATTGAGCTTGAAAAGCATTTTTTACCGTTGCCAGAGGTAAAAGAGATTTCTTTGTTTGAAAAAAAGAAGATTCGAAAAGGTGCGGCATTTGTTATTCATGAGTAGAGATCAGTAATACGAAAAAATAAAAACTTCCATTCTTATATACGAATGGAAGTTTCATTTTAATAGAAGAAATGAGGAGAGATGATGGGAAAGGTTTATATTGTTGGAGCGGGTCCTGGCGATCCAGATTTAATTACTGTTAAAGGGTTGAAATGTATTGAGAAGGCAGATGTTATTTTATACGACCGACTTGTGAATAAAGAGCTGCTTTCACACGCAAAGCCTGACGCGGATTTAATTTATTGTGGAAAACTCCCGAATTATCACACGATGAAGCAAGAGACAATTAACACGTTTCTTATTAAGTATGCGAAAAAAGGAAAAGTTGTAACGAGGCTTAAGGGCGGCGATCCATTTGTGTTTGGTAGAGGGGGAGAAGAAGCTGAAGCATTAGCAAAGCAAGGTGTACCATTTGAAATCATTCCTGGTATTTCAGCTGGAATAGCTGCTCCTGCTTATGCGGGCATTCCAGTGACGCACCGTGATGCAAGTGCAAGTTTTGCTATTGTGACTGGGCATAGGAAAGAAGGTGCTGAAGAAGAAGTGAAATGGGAGAGTTTAGCGAAAGGTGTAGAGACTTTAGCGGTATATATGGGGGTTAGTAATTTGCCCTACATATGTGAGCAACTTATGAAGCATGGAAAAGATAAAAGTACGCCAGCTGCTATTATTGAGCAGGGGACGACGTCTATGCAACGCACAGTTGTTGGAACGTTAGGGACAATTGTAGATGTTGCGAAAAAAGAGCAAATTCAAAATCCGAGTATGATTGTAATTGGAGAGGTTGTCCGTTTTAGAGAAAAAATTCATTGGTTTGAGAAGCAGACAGAAAATGCTTATCAAGTAAGTGGAGTGTTGTAAAATGAAAGCCGTCTTATATATATGTCATGGAAGTCGTTTGAAGACAGCGAAAGAAGAGGCGATTCAATTTATTACATCGTGTATGAGCCGTATAGAAGCGACTATTCAAGAAGTTTGTTTTTTAGAGTTAGCGAATCCTTCTATTGAAGATGGTTTTCGTACATGTGTGAAGCGTGGGGCCACTGAGATTATTGCTATCCCTGTTTTTTTATTAGCGGCAGGGCATGTAAAAAAAGATATCCCTTTTGAATTGGAAAAGTTAACTAATCAATTTTCGGATGTTAAAGTGACCTATGGTAATCCGTTTGGTGTATCAAAAACACTTGTTAAATCGGTGTATAGCGGAAGTGGCATCGAACAGGAAGATAAAAATGAAGTGACGTTACTTCTTGTTGCAAGAGGGAGCAGTGATCCTGAAGTATTAAGAGATATAAACTGGATTGCTTCTTTATTTCAAACAAAAGAGAAGGTTAAAAAAGTAGAAGTTTGTTATTTAGCGGCTGCAGAGCCAAAATTTGAGGAGAAGTTAAAGGAAGTTGTAGAACAAAAAGAAAAGAACATCGTTGTACTGCCTTACTTGTTATTTACAGGTTTACTTATGAAACATATTGAGAAAGAAGTGCGCCAATATGAATTGGGAGAGATAAAAATCAGTCCATATTTAGGGAAGAATGAAGCGTTTCAAGATATGTTAATTCAGAAAACGACGGAGTTATTGAAAGGAGATCAGTATGTATCCACTTACAGTGCGAGTTAATGAGAAACGCGTTGTTGTTATTGGTGGGGGAAAAGTTGCAGGATTTAAAATTATTCCTTTACTCAAACAGGGTGCGGATATAGTTGTGATAAGTCCAGAATTAGATGCGAATTTAGTAAAACTTGTGGAAGAAAAGAAAATTCGTTGGTATCAAAGAGAATATGAGAAAAGTGATATTAAAAGTGCTTTTTTAGTTGTTGCAGCGAGTAGTGATTCAATATTAAATGAACAAGTTGCTGAAGATGCCGCCGAGAATCAATTAGTAAATGTTATTACAAATCCGGAAAGTGGTAATGTTCATTTTCCGGCAGCAATTCATCGTGGTTTACTTAATATAGCAGTTTCTACTGGGGGAGCGAGCCCTAAGCTCGCAAAAAAAATTCGAGATGATATTGCAAATAAATATGATGAGACATATGAATCGTATTTAGATTTTTTATATGAAGTAAGGTTGAAGTTAAAAGATTTACAGTTAGAAAAGAGGGCACGAAATATATTGCTCCAAGAAGTGTTAAAATCAGTATATGTGCAAAACGAGGGGAAAAGAGAAAGTTTTTTACGAGAATTAGAGGAAAAGATTTTAAAATAATAAAAGATAAAGTGAGCTTTACAAATATAAAAATATAATTTATAATCACAAGTAACTTCAATAGATAAAATCGATGAGCAAGAAGAGTACGTATATTTGATGCGTTCAGAGAGCTGGGGTTAGGTGGGAGCCCGGTACGATAAAATATACAGAATGGGCTTGCGAGAGGTATGTTGAACATTGTAGTAGGCAACCCGGGTTCCGCCGTTAAAAGGATAGAGTATCGGAATTATTCCTGTACTTGAACAAGTGGGATTTATCAATCCAATTGAGGTGGTACCACGGTATTTATATTACATATATCGTCCTCTACATGCATATTTGCGTGTAGGGGACTTTTTTATTTTCTAAAGGAGGTGTGCGAGTATGAAATGAAAGTGTATAATTAACAAAAATTTAAATATTCAGAAAAGGAGAATTTATGATGAAAGAAACACAGCAATGGACGTCGAAAATAGGCTTTGTACTCGCAGCAGCCGGAGCCGCAGTAGGTCTTGGTGCGATATGGAAATTTCCATATGTTGCAGGTAATGGCGGGGGAGGCGCATTCTTCCTTGTATTTTTACTATTAACTTTATTTATAGGTATGCCTCTTCTAATAGCGGAGTTTGTTATTGGACGTAGCACGCAAAAAGAGGCGGTTACAGCTTATAAAGTACTAGTGCCAAATAGCAAATTATATCCTTGGATTGGTCGTATGGGAGTTGTTACTTGTTTTAGTGTACTATCTTTTTATAGTGTTGTAGGTGGATGGATTTTACTTTATTTATATTATAGTGTGACAGGAAGTTTCTGGAATGGAGCAGCTGATTATGGACAATTGTTCGGTGAAACGATTTCAAATCCATTAAGCGCGATTGGAGCACAATTTATCTTTATGCTTTGTACGATTTTTGTTGTAAGTAAAGGTGTAGAGAAAGGTATAGAAAAGGCAAGTAAGTACATGATGCCGCTATTATTTATTTTATTTATTGCGATTATTGTTCGTGCGCTAACACTCGATGGTGCTTTTGCTGGAGTAGAGTTCTTCTTAAAGCCAGATTTTTCAAAGCTTACAGCAGATACGATTTTATATGCGATGGGACAATCTTTCTTCTCGCTAACTGTAGGTGCCTCGGTAATGGTAACGTATAGTTCGTATTTAAAGAAAGAAGAACATTTAGCGAAATCAGCAACATCTATTGTAAGTTTAACGGTTTTTGTTACAGTACTTGCAGGATTAGCAATTTTCCCAGCGATTTTTGCGTTGGGAGTTAAACCGACTGAAGGACCGGGACTACTGTTTATCGTCCTTCCAGCAGTATTTGCAAAAATACCATTTGGTCAATTTTTCTTTATTATGTTTTTAATTTTATTCTTCTTTGCGACTTTAACATCAGCAATTTCAATGCTTGAAATTGTAGTAGCATCTGTTGCGAAAGGTAATGAGAAGAAGCGTCCATCAGCATCATTATTAATTGGTATTCTTATTTTTGCAGTCGGTATTCCATCGGCGTTATCATTTGGGATTATGAGTGACGTGAAAATATTTGGGAAAACATTCTTTGATTTAGTCGACTTTTCGGTCAGTAACGTATTGCTGCCGTTAGGAGTACTAGCTATTTCATTATTTGTACCAAATAAAATGAGTAAAGAGTTATTGATGAAAGAATTAGAAGTGACGGAAACGAAGGGGAAAACGTTATTTAACATTTGGTTCTTCTTACTTCGTTATGTTATTCCGGTAACTGTAATAATTGTATTTTTAAATGCGATAGGTGTATTTAAAATGTTTGCATAAAAAAAGGCGGGGATCTCCCGTCTTTTTTTATGTGGATGTTGATGAGTGTAATAAACGATTATATGCTTTATAGGCTGTAGTGACTGCAAGGAATGAACCGATTAAAAATAATACTGAGCCGCCAAATGTAAATATCCGGCCAATATACGTCTCTCTAGCTTCTTCTATTTTTTGTTGTAATTGCGTATTCATATTGATCACCCCGTAAACTATAGGCATTTAGTTATAGTCTATGTAGAATGCCTATATTGTGTGAAGTGTAAATAAAAAACCTCGGTAGGCACCGAGGTTTTTTATAATCCGATATAAGGAGATGGGTCAACTGCGTTTGTCTTGCCGACATTCCATTCTCCAAGATGAAGTTCGAAGTGTAAATGTTGTCCGTATGATTGGCCCGTGTTCCCCATAAATCCAAGCTGATCGCCTTGTTTTACAGTTTGTCCATTCGATACAGAACGGCTATTCATATGAGCATATACTGTCGTATATGTTTTTCCGTTTATACGGTGAGATAAATACACTACGTTTCCGTAACTAGATGATAATTCTGAACGAATAACAACGCCATCTGCAGCGGCGATAATTGGAACCGTTCCCGAAGCAGCGATGTCAATTCCTTTATGGTTATCTAAAGAACGTACACCAAATCCGGAAGTTTTTGATCCAGCTGCTGGTTTGATAAAGCCACCGATATTTGTATCATGTGGTGTTGGGGCCGCTTGAGTTGCTTGAGCAGATTTAGTAGCTTGTTGTTTGCGAGCCTCTTCTGCCTGGCGAGCTTCTTCCGCTTTACGAGCTTCTTCGGCACGTTTTTCTTCTTCAATTGCTTTTTGAACAGCTTGACGTTGATTTTCTAAAATGCCTTTGGATTCTTCTAATCCTTCAATCTCTGAATCTACTTTTGCTACTTTCGTATGTAGATCGTTAATAAGAGTTTGCTGCTGCTGTTGGTTATTTTGTAATTCTTGCTGTTTTTGTTCTAGTTTTTGTTCAGATTCTTTCAGTTGTTGTTCTTTTTTCTCAACAGCCTCTTTTTCTGACGTTACAGCATTTTGATCAGATGTTTGTTTTTTTACAATATCTGTATCGTTGTTTAATATTAAACTTACGGAGTACATATTATCAACAAGATCAGCAATGTTTGTAGAGTTTGTTAATACTTCTGTAATGATATTGGTACGCGGTTTTTCTTGCATAGATTGTAACCGTTGTTTAATAACTTCCTGACGTGTATCTATGTTTGTTTGTAATTGTTCTATATGTTTCTTTTTGTCAGTAATTACTTGTTGTGTTTTGCTAATTTCTTTTTTTGTATCATTTAATTCAGTCTCGTTTTTATTAATAGAAGTAGTTAATTCATCAATTTTCTTCTGTAATTCTTGAATTTCTTTTTCTATTTGTTCTTTCTCGACTGATTTATTTTGTAAGTCACTTTGTTTGCCTTCTAATTCAGATTGAATGTTAGATAATTTATCTTGATTCGTTTCAGCGTATGCAGGTGAAAGTAACGGGGAAGCAAAAATCGTTCCTGCTGCTAAAACACTAAACGCTGCAAATTTCTTTTTCATTGTTGTCTGACTCCTTTCCCTATGAATGTTATATATCATAAGAAGAGGGGTGTCTATCGTTGTAATCATAATGTAAAGAAAATTTTATAAAATTGCTAAGTTTTGTCGGAATTTATCATTTTTCAACTGTAATTGTCATAGTACATACATTTTATTCATATGTGTAACAAAGGTATATTTTGGAATTAATCTGTAAAATGAAGAAGGAAAGTAATCGTTTTTATGAGGTGAAATATTACTTGGAAAGCTAATAAAACACTAGTGAGGAATCGTTCTCATGTTAGGTTTTCTGACATGGGTCTGCTTTTTGTCAAGAAAATTATTTGTGTTCGGGCAAAGTTATTTTGTTGTCAGATTTAAATTTTTGATTTATGATTTTTAACAGGGACAAAATGTAGTGAATTGTCGAATAATATGTAATACTCTTAATTTCTTAGTTTTATAGAGATAGAATGAGAGATAGAGTGACACATCGAAGAGGGGGTTACAACAAATATGAAAAGAATAGGACTTGCATGGCAAATATTAATAGGGCTTGCGCTTGGTATTGCGGTTGGGGCGATTTTCTTTGATAATCCAGCTGTTGTGAAGTACTTACAACCAATTGGTGATATTTTCATCCGATTAATTAAAATGATCGTTGTACCGATTGTTGTAGCAAGTATTGTTGTTGGGGTTGCTGGTGTTGGCGATGTTAAAAAACTAGGTCGACTAGGTGGAAAAACAATTCTTTACTTTGAAATTATTACAACAATTGCAATTATTGTTGGTCTATTAATAGCGAATATTTTCCAACCAGGAAAAGGCGTAAATATGGAGCAGTTAACAAAGACAGATATTTCGAAATATACACATACGACAGAACAAGTACAAAGTCATTCATTTGCAGATACATTTGTAAATATTGTTCCAACGAACATTATGAAGTCGTTAGCTGACGGAGATATGCTTGCTATTATCTTCTTCTCTGTATTATTTGGTTTAGGTGTAGCAGCAATTGGTGAAAGAGGAAGACCAGTTCTTCAATTTTTCCAAGGTGTAGCTGACGCAATGTTTTACGTAACAAACCAAGTTATGAAATTTGCACCATTTGGTGTGTTTGCACTAATTGGTGTTACAGTTTCTACATTTGGTCTTGCTTCATTAATTCCATTAGGGAAATTACTAATTGTCGTATATGGAGCAATGATCTTCTTCGTCGTAGTTGTCTTAGGACTTACAGCGAAAATATTTGGAATCAACATTTTCCAATTCTTTAAGATTTTAAAAGACGAGCTGATCTTAGCGTATTCTACAGCAAGCTCAGAAACAGTTTTGCCAAAAATCATGGAGAAAATGGAGAAATTCGGTTGTCCGAAAGCAATTACATCTTTCGTTATTCCGACAGGTTATTCATTTAACTTAGATGGATCAACTTTATATCAAGCAATTGCGGCTCTTTTCTTAGCACAAATGTACGGTATTGATTTATCTATTACACAACAAATTACATTATTGCTTGTATTAATGGTTACATCAAAAGGTATCGCAGGTGTACCGGGCGTATCATTCGTTGTATTATTAGCGACACTTGGTACAGTAGGTATTCCACCTGAAGGCTTAGCGTTCATTGCTGGTATTGACCGTATTTTAGATATGGCTCGTACAGCAGTTAACGTTGTAGGAAACTCTTTAGCAGCTGTAGTTATGTCTAAGTGGGAAGGTCAATATGACGCTGAAAAAGGACAAGCTTATTTAAAAGAGATTTCTGAAAAGGGTCAAGCGGCTTAATTATAATATGAACAAGCTCTCACATAATATGTGGGAGCTTTTCTGTATATAGAAGAGGAGCAGACATAATGAAACGTAAATATGGTGACGGTTCTTCGTGGAAGAGGCTAATAGAAAAGAGTTATACGGTTAAGCAAGTGGAAGAGGGAATACTCGGAATACTGGATATAAAAAAGGTGAGAGAGCCTAGTTGTAAAGAATATGATGGTGAAGAACTTTGTATTGCAGCGGATCAGTATACGTGGATTCAATATTTCATAGACGGGAAAAACTTTGCGATTACCGCTATGTTAGATGATCAGAAAAAATTAGTGCAATATTATATCGATGTGGCGAAAGAATATAAAATAGACGATCGTGGTTTACCGTATTTTGATGATTTATATTTAGATGTAGTATTATTACCTAGCGGTAAGGTGTATGTATTAGATGAAGAGGAGCTAGAGGATGCTTATAAAAGTGGTGATGTCACGAAGGAAGAGTATGAGTTAGCTTGGTACACTACGAAATGGATATTAGCAACAATAAAAAATAATGAATTTTATTGGATTTCAATGTTGAAAGAAGAAATAGAAAAGTTAAAATGATTGTTGTATTCGAATTTTTGTATAATTACCAAAAAAATCTATACAAAAAATAATTGACTTTTGTTTTGTAAGCGAGTAAAGTTAGGAAAGAAATTATTATTAAAAAATAAATATGAAACCTTCTTATAAAGAGAGGCGGAGGGACTGGCCCTACGATGCCTCGGCAGCGGACTCGATTTCAGAGTGCTGTGCCAAATCCAGCAAGCGTGTGCTTGAAAGATGAGAAGAGTGTTTCTTATAGATGTATAAGACCTCTTCTCATCGGAAGAGGTCTTTTGTTATTCATTAGAAAAAGGTTGAAACTAGGGAGAGATGATACTTTGAAAGAAACGAGAGGAAATGGTTTAGCTTTATTACCACTTGGGATATTTTTGGCGCTATTTATTGGTTCTGGAATTATTACAGGTGATTTCTATAAATTGCCGATACTTGTAGCGATCTCAATTGCTGTAGGAGTCACTTTAATGATGAATCGTAAAGAAAGTTTTAATGTGAAAGTAGAGCGGTTCGCTAAAGGTGCAGGAAATCCGGATATTATGATTATGGTATTAATTTTTGTGCTTGCAGGTGCATTTTCTGAAACTGCTAAAGGAATGGGCGGAGTAGACTCAACTGTTAATTTAGCATTAACTATTTTACCGCCAGGATTTATCGTAGCTGGAATCTTTGTTATTGGGGCATTTATTTCATTAGCGATGGGAACTTCAATGGGAACAATTGCAGCATTAGCGCCGATTGCTGTAGGTATTAGTGGTCAAACTGATATCTCAATTGCGCTTGCAATGGCTACTGTTGTTGGCGGAGCGATGTTTGGTGATAATTTATCATTTATTTCAGATACAACAATCGCAGCTGTTCGTTCACAAGGAACAGAAATGAAAGATAAGTTTAAAACGAACTTTTTAATTGTGTTACCAGCGGCTATTATTACAATTGTGCTATTAGTAATAGTTACTTCAGGAAGTGACACGCAAATTAAAGCACATAGCTTTGATTGGATAAAGATTTTACCGTACGCAGGAGTACTGATTACAGCGCTACTTGGCTGGAATGTACTTATTGTATTAACTGGTGGAACTGTACTATCTGGTGTTATCGGTCTTATAGATGGAAGTTACACGTTAGAAAGTTTCTTTAAAAGTGTAACGACTGGAATGGGCGGTATGATGGAGTTAGTATTACTTGCTATATTAATTGGCGGTATGGTTGAATTAATCCAATATAATGGTGGTATTCAATATTTAATGAATGTATTAACACGTAATATTCGTTCGAAAAAAGGAGCGGAATTTGGTATTGCTGGTTTAGTGAGTATGACGAATATGTGTACAGCGAATAATACGATTTCAATTATTTTTACAGGCCCGCTTGCAAAAAATATTGCAGATCAATATGAAATAGACCCTCGTAAATCAGCGAGTGTATTAGATCTTTTCTCATGTTGTGTGCAAGGATTAATTCCGTACGGTGCCCAAATGTTAACGGCAGCAGGATTTGCAGCGTTATCTCCAGTTGAATTGTTACCGTATGCATTTTATCCAATTTTAGTTGGAGTATGTGGGATTGTTTCTATTTTAATTGGGTTTCCAAGGTTTTCGAAAGTAGCTAAGAAAAAAGAGTATCATAAAACTGCTTAATTTAATATGAATGTTAGTAATTAAAAAACGTGCAGAGAATAGACTCTGCACGTTTTTTGCGTAAAGGGCTGAATATGACTCGGTCTTAAGTCTGAGTAGAAAACGGTTCTTAAGCTCGTTATGGAAAGATGAAAAAATAGTTAAGATAAGAGTATCAAATCGAAGGGAGGCAAGCACAAGATGAAACAATTTCTAGCGTTTATCGCAGCCGGTATTTTGGCTTTAATTGCTCTTGGTAGTCTTGCTGGTATTGTAGGATTCGCAATCGGAGCAGGAGTTGTATATTGGAGCTATAAATCATTTGTGCGAGCTAAATCATTTTTTGGAAAGTTAGCTTGGGGTATTGTTGGTTTAATCGGTTTATCCATTGCACTTTCTCATTCGCCAGCATTAATCGGTATCGCTGCTTTAGTGGTTTTATACTACGGATACCGTGAGTGGAAAAAAGAAAAAGATGTAGTTGTTGAATCTGCTCCAGAAAGTTCTAAATCATATAGCAACTTTGAAGATGAGTGGAACAAATTAATGAAAAACTAAAACAATAAATCAAATTATAATTAAAGTAGAAGAGAGGAAGATTTATAATGAAACAATCTTTATTCGGACGTGTACGCGATGCAATTTTAGCTGATTTTCATAACGTGTTAGATGAGAAGGAAAGAAAAAATCCAATTGCGATGTTAAACCAATATTTACGTGATAGTGAGCGTGAAATAACAAAAATTGAGAAGTTAATTGAGCGTCATAAAACATTAAAATCTAACTTTGCTCGTGAGCTTGAGCAAGCACGTTATTTCGTTAATAAAAGATCAAAGCAAGCTATCATTGCTCAAGAAGCAGGTGAATTACAATTGCACGAACGTGCGTTAGAAGAGGTAGCTTATTATGAAGGGCAAGTAACTCGATTAGAAGAAATGTATGCAGGTGTTGTAGAGCAAATTGATGAGTTAGAGCGTCGTCTTTCTGAAATGAAAAATAAATTAAAAGAAATGCACGCAAAGCGTATGGAACTAATGGCACGTGAAAATATGGCACATGCAAATCGTCGTATGAATACTGCGATGCATAAAATGGATGAAAATAATCCATTCTTACGATTTGAAGAGATTGAAGATCATATTCGTGACTTAGAAACTCGTATGAATGAAGAGCATGAGCGTGACACATTTGATATGAAAATTGCAAAACTTGAGCGTGAAATGAAAGAAAAGAATGATGTATCGTTAACGAAAGAGTTAACAAAATAATAGTAGTATATTATAAAACAGGCTTATGATATAGTGATAGGAGAAAAGGTGTTGGAAAGCAATGCCTTTTCTTCTATGTATATGTGACAAGAAGGGGGGAGCTGAAATGAAGAAACATTTTTCAAAGACACAATTAATGGGGATGCTCCTCATCATATTTGGGTTCGGTCTTTTTCTTGATATGATACTTGGACATTTTGAACCAGGTGGTCTCATTTTTGCATTTATTATGCTTATGTTTGGAAGGCATTATCGTAAAAAGAATCGTTATGTACGGGGAAATGTATTTTTATTTGTTGGTGGTATCGTATTTTTATTCTTCTTATTTTCATCAGCAGCATTTGTTCTTGTCGTATTTGCTTGTTTAGCTTTAATAGGTTATCAATTGATTCAACAAGGACATCAGCAAAAAGCAATGAAGGTTGAAATTAAAGAAAAAGGGATGATAGACGAAGAGAAGCAAATATATCGTACAGAAACATATTTAAAAAATATGTTTGTAGGCAATGTACGAATGATGGATCATATTTATGAACTTGAGGATATTAATGTTCAATATGGTGCCTGTGATGTGGAAATAGATTTAACGACTGCTATGATTCCAGAAGGGGAAACGGTAATTGTTATTCGGGGTGTCGTTGGTAATATTCGTTTATATGTGCCATATGATATTGAACTTTCTTTAAATCATTCTGTTATTGTCGGACGTGTGCTCTTGCCAGGTCATGAAGAGACAGGGTTTAACCGCAATGTTACATTTAGAACAGAGCAGTATAAAGAGGCTCCTCGTCGTATTAAAATTATTTCTTCGCTTGTCGTAGGCGACACGGAAGTGAGGAAAGTATAATGAAGAAACAAAAAAATATTTCGTGGATGTATATTCGTTATTCTATGTTGTCCTCTGTTAGTATCGCACTCATTTGTACAATTGTATATGTATGGAAAAGCGAGCAACAAGTGTATGATTTATTATGGAAGGAATCCATCGCTTCTGTTCCAATTGGCTTGTTTATTATGACTACAAGTTTACTTATCGGGGGAATTGTAGGATATGCAATCGGTTACTATATAGAGCAGCGTATACAAGGATTAAATACGTTTCTATTTGAAGTAGAGCGAGGGAATTTTCCGAGCGATGTTTCGTTTACTGCAGATGATGAATTTCATGAAGTGGAACGAAAAGTAATCGTTCTGGCTCGTCGATTAGAGGAGCAAGCTGGACTCTTTCAAAAAGTAACGAATGAACGAGCTCATTGGAATGAAGAGATGAGACAAGAAGCGATTTCTCAAGAAAGGCATCGTTTAGCAAGGGAGTTGCATGATTCAGTAAGTCAGCAGCTTTTCGCAATGTCGATGATGATGTCAGCGATTAATGAACAAATAACTGAATTTCCAGATGTGACAAAAAAACAATTGCAACTTGTTGAAAATATGGTTGTAAATGCTCAATCAGAAATGAGAGCATTGCTCCTTCATTTACGTCCTGTACAATTGGAAGGTAAGAAACTGACAGAAGGTATAGAGGAATTATTAACGGAATTATCGCGAAAACAACATATGAAAATTGAATGGCTTATTGAGCCAATAGAATTAAAAAAAGGTGTAGAAGATCATTTATTCCGTATTGTGCAAGAAGCGCTATCAAACACGTTGCGACACGCGAAGGCAAAGAAAACAGAAGTGCGCCTTCGAAAAATTGATCAATATGCGATTTTAAAAATCATTGATGACGGCGTTGGGTTTGAAGTAGGGGTTAATAAGGCTGGTTCATATGGCCTAAGATCGATGCAAGAGCGTGTTCATGAAATTGGTGGGACACTCAAGGTACTTAGTTTCCCGGCCAAAGGTACACAAATAGAAGTAAAAGTACCGATTATGATTGAGAGAGGAGGAGAAGTATGATAAAAGTATTGCTTGTCGATGATCATGAAATGGTTCGTATGGGTGTATCGGCATATTTATCTACACAGCCAGATATTGAAGTAGTAGGGGAAGCTGAGAATGGAAGAAAAGGATCAGAATTAGCATTGCAATTAAGGCCGGATATTATTTTAATGGACCTTGTTATGGATGAGATGGATGGTGTCGAAGCAACACGTGCTATTATTCAAGAATGGCCAGAAGCAAAAATTGTAGTTGTAACAAGCTTTTTAGATGACGAAAAATTGTATCCTGTTATTGAGGCTGGGGCGACCAGTTACTTATTAAAAACATCAAGAGCAAGTGATATTGCTGATGCTGTACGAGCTACTTATGATGGAGAAACAGTATTAGAGCCGAAAGTTACCGGGAAAATGATGTCCCGTATGCGTCAAAAGAAAGAGCAACCTTTGCATGATGATTTAACGGAAAGAGAGTTTGAGATTTTGTTATTAATCGCAGAGGGAAAAAGTAATCAAGAGATTGCGGACGAGTTATTTATTGCACTGAAAACGGTAAAGACACATGTGAGTAATATATTAAATAAATTGAATGTAAGTGACCGTACTCAGGCGGTTATTTATGCATTTAGGCATCAATTAACGAAGTGATAAAGTGAAACTTTAATCAGTGGGGAGGTTGTTCCTCCCCCACTGATTATCAGCCCTCACCAATCGGGCTTTTATGGGCAGTTAATGCGGGATAAAGTGAAACTTTAATTGGCGGGGAATTCCTCGCTGATTATTGGCTCGATACAATATAGATTTGGCGTTAAAACTATTGAATGTTTTTATTGACGATAAATAATGTAAGCGTTATCATTGAGGTGTTAACAGTACATATAAAGGGGAGAATGTATATGTTAGTTCAAACTATATTCGGAATGGATAAGTCTAAAAAATTAGGGGATTATGTGAACGCATTACAAGCGCTTTGTGAACAATATAATGTTGAAACAGATAAAATTGCGATTATTGAGGCTACAGAGGAATACTATTTATTTTTAGTAAAGCAAGAAGAGCACTATGATGTTGTCAAGGTAGAAACAGTTGATACGAATATTGAATATTATACGAAGGCTTATAAAATAAGCAGTTTTAATCATACTGCGTATCAAATGTAAAAAAACTCCCTTTTGGGAGTTTTTTTTAGGAGGCTTTTACTTCGTGAGATTCGGTTACTAATGGAACTTTTTTCGTACCGCTTAACTTAGCCATTGCAAGACCAATAAGAGCTCCTGCTAATGCTGGTATTAGCCAGCCGATTCCTTCATTATATAAAGGGATAAATTCAAAATATGGTGTGATAAATGAAACTGAAATACCACCTTGTTTTAATCCATCAAATACGCTCACTACAGCTGCTCCAATTAAAGCACCTACATAAACAGAGCGATATCCACCGAAGTATTTATGAAGTAATGATAGTAGTACGAGTACAATCGCAATTGGATACACAACAAGTAGAATTGGAACAGAGATTGCGATAATTTTCGTTAAACCTAAGTTGGCAACTAGTAATCCTAATGCGCAAATGATACTCGCGAACGTTTTGTATGAAAATGTAGTCAATAATGTTGAAAAATATTGGCTGCACGCAGATACGAGTCCAACGCATGTCGTTAAACAAGCGAGTGTAACGATAAGAGATAATAGGAGCAAACCGTATGGACCGAATAATTGTTGTACGATAACAGTAAGTAGCTGTCCGCCATTTTTTGCATATCCGAGCGAGACGCTAGTTGCCCCAAGCCAGCCGAGTGCACCGTATACAAGTACGAGCCCTGTAGCGGCAATAAGCCCTGCTTTTGCTGTGGCGATGGCAATGGACTTACGATCATTCACACCTTTAGAGCGAATTGCATTTACAACGATAATTCCGAATGCAAGTGCTGAAATAGTGTCCATTGTTAAGTAGCCTTCCATAAAGCCTTTGAAGATTGGAGAAGTTTGATACTCTTGCATTGCTGGTCCTGATTGCCCAAGTGGTGTAAATACACTTTTAACAAACAATAAGAAAATAGAGAGTAATAAAATAGGTGTTAATACATTTCCAATACGATCAACAAGTTTAGATGGATTCAAACTCAGCCAAAATACGATAGTAAAGAAGATGATTGTATATACAAATAGCACTAGGCTGCTAGAGCGGATTGTTTCTGGTAAGAAAGAACTAACACCCATTTCATAAGCGACATTTGCAACACGTGGGATGCCCATAGATGGACCGATAGCAATGTATACAATTACTGTAAAGAAAATTCCGAATAATGGATGAACATGACTTGCAAGTTGCTGCATTCCATTTCCAGATAGAGAAATTGCGATAACAGTTAGTAGTGGTAAGCCAACTCCTGTTAGTAAAAATCCAATCATTGCTGGCCAAAAGTTTTCACCTGCATTTTGGCCAAGCATGGGAGGGAAAATTAAATTACCTGCCCCAAAAAATAAAGAAAATAGCATAAGACCCGTGAAAAAAATATGTTTTTTTGATACAGTGTTCATTGTTTTTCCTCCTTTTTTAAATTCATTTGTAAGAACACAAAAAACTCGTCCCTAAAGAAAGGGACGAGTTATATTTACCCGCGATACCACCCTAATTTACACATGTAGAAATAAATCTATATGTATACGGCTTTGCAACGTACAACATGATACGTGTTCCTTGTAACGGGGGACGGCCGGTAAGAACTTACTGTAACATTCGGTTCTACTTCTCGGAGATGATTTTCGGTTACGCGCTGAACGTTGGCTTTCAGCAAATCGCCAACTCTCTGGGGAACAGTTCTATAACGTACTCGTTCTCGTCAATGAATTTTTATTCAAGTATTCTGACAGTATTGTTGCATGTTTTTTTTAGAAAGTCAATATGTTTTTTGAAAGATATATTTATATACGGAAATATCGAAAGTGATATTCGTTGTTGTAAAGGAAATGATGAATTGTAAAATGGGAGTGAAAATTTGCGGAGAATTGTAAATTTTATAGAGAAAATTGATATTTATAGGAGTGAAGAAGGGATTGTTTGAATTTATAGAGAATAATACAACAATCCACTTGCTGGAAAGAACAAACCAAAAGAGGTGACTGAAATGCTTGCGATGGGAGTATTATTTGGCATTATTGCTATAATTGGTTTTATGTGGTTATATTATTCGCGTTCGTTTAAACAAGCAGAAGTTTTACTCTTTCAAAAAGGTAGTTTGTTGACAAATCAGTCTAGATATTTAGTATGTCCGAAGTGTGGAAGTGCACAGGCCAGAAGTGGAGGATATCAAGAGTGTTGCAAAATTAGATTATGAAAGAAAGGAAGCCTCACATTATTTTGTGAGGCTTCCTTCCTTACAACTTCATGGCGCTCCAAATTGTCCATCGATCTCTTTCAATAATAGGAGAGACGTTTTGTAATGCGGTCTGTATATGTTGTAGAAGTTGAGAAAGTTCATCATCTGTTAACTCATATAGAATGGATCGACCTGTTCGAGGAGATAAATCTTGCAATAATGTTTCTACAGAATCATGTATTTTTCGTATTTCCCATTGTGTTTGTGTGGGAAGTACATGAAGAGAATGTTTTTGTAATTCTGTCTGTATAGTGTTGGTTTTTGGACGTCTTTTTGACTCTATTTCAATAAGTTTTGGAAATAAAGAGAAAAAATATCCGCGAATGTGTTCGGGACTTCCTGGAATTGTACAATCTTCAATTGTTCGATCTTGTAAAATAAGTACACCGTTTTTATTTAATATACGAGAAGCTTCACGTAAAAATGTAGGAATGTCTTGTAAATGATGAATAACTGCACGCGAAATAACAATGTCGAATGTTTCATTAGGGTATGGGATATTATGTGCATCACCGTGGATGAATGAAATGTTTGAAAAGTTGTTACAATTTTCTTTTGCAGCTTGTAATATTTCTTTTGAAAAATCAAGTCCCACAACATTATTGGCTCCCATAAGAGCGAGTTCTTTCGTATAAATCCCACCACCACAGCCGATATCAATTATTTGCTTGTTTTGTATTTCTGTAATGTTTTTTACCATTTCAGCCCAAGAAATATGAGCGTTTCTTGTTGCATATGTGTACTTATTATTTTCATCATGAAAATTAATGGACATGATAAAGACCTCCTTTCAATGATTAGTATAGCGTATTTAATAGGATGTCACGTTTTTGTTTTATGTATGAAGATTATAAGGATTTCTTATCGTAAGAGGAGGATTAATTTGAAAGGGAAATATGTATTGGTGTTGTTGTTTGTTATGTTACTAGCAGCTTGTGGTCAAGTTGAACCGAAAAAAGAAACAAAAAAAGTAGAAGAGACGGTGAATGAAGTGAAAGAAACAATAGGGGTAACCGTTATACAAAAAAAACATAAAGAGAAAAAGTTGCAGGAATCAGAAGCGAAGTTAGTAATAGACATTTTGAATAAAGCTGAGAAACAAGAAATAACAGGAAGCTTCGGTGAACCTGAATATGAAATACAAATTAGTAGAGATGGGAAAAAAGAAACTTATTATGCATGGTTAAGGGGAGAAGATAGACGAGGATGGGTGCAATATAAGAAAGCTATGTATATGTTGAATGAAAAAGATACGGAAAAGCTTTTGGATATATTTCCAAATGTCTCAGAACAAAAAGAAGATGAGATGCAGGTAAGCCCTTTAACGGAAGTAACAAAAAAAGATTTGCAGATTACCGCGTTTCATATTAAAACAGGCGATCAAAACGTGAATTATACGGTACGGTATACGATTTCACAATCACTATACAATAAGTTAGTGAAGGAGCAAGAATATTATTTGCAACTCAATTTTCCAGAAAAAGTTCAAAAATTAATTGGAGCAAAAGAGAGTGAAATGATTTTAGGTGAAAAAGTAAAGGAAGGGTATAAGCAATATGAATTACATGCTACTGTTCCGATAAAAAGCGCTTCAGAATCACAATTAAAATCATTAGAAACATATTACGAAAGTTATGATTTGAAAATATTAAACAGTAAAAAAGAAAAAATAGGTGTGTTTCAAAATATAATTCAGATTGTTAAAGATTATGGTGAAAAAATGAATTTTCAAAGATAAAGTGAGACTTTAATTAGCCCTTACGGATTGGAATGAATATAAACTCGTCAAATCTATATGACCTTTCCTAGGAAATGATAATAGAGAGGGGAAAGCACCCCTCTCTATTACTTTGCTTTTGCAGATGGCTCATTCATTGATTTTCGTGTAATAAGAAAAGAAATCATAAGAGCGGAAAGGATGACAAGGGCAATAAATACGTGATTGGGCAACAAATCTAATAATAATACGTAACTAACGGTATAAAAAATAAGAGTTGAAGCTAAAAACGATAGAGCACCTATTATAAGAGATTGTAAATTCATTTTTGTACACCTCCTTTTATTTATATTTTTGGCTGAAAATGGATTATATAAACATTATTTCTAACAATAGAAAAAAATATGTCATAATAGAGAAAAGAACAAGCTTTAATGAATGAATATGATTCATTAATGAGAGATAAAGGAGAGGAATATGAAAAATAATAAAAAAGGATTATGGGGAATTATTGTTGCGATAGGTCTATTTTTACTGTCTAAGTTAAAGTGGGTATTTGCAATTTTTAAATTAGCAAAGTTTTCAACGGTATTTAGTATGTTTCTATCGCTTGGCGCATACGCAGTTCTATATGGTTGGAAATTTGGAGTGGCGCTCATTTATTTGTTGTTTGTTCATGAAATGGGCCATTTATGGGCTGCGAAAAGAAAGGGGATCCCAACATCGCCAGCAATCTTTATTCCATTTATGGGGGCCCTTATTGGAATGAAAGAGATGCCGAAAAATGCGAAAGATGAAGCTTACATTGCCTATATGGGTCCGCTTTTCGGACTTCTGTCATTTTTACCCGCGATACCGCTTTATATAATGACGAAAGAGCCATTTTGGGCGCTTGTTATTTTGCTTGGAAGTATGATTAATTTCTTTAATTTAATTCCCGTTTCGCCGCTAGATGGTGGGCGAATTATTTCAGTTGTCAGTACTAAAATTTGGGGAGCAGGCCTTATTTTATTACTTGGCTATTCAATTTACTTTAAAAGTATTTTGGGAGGATTTATTGTTATTATCGGTTGTATGGAGTTATATAGAGTAATAAAGAGAGATGAGCCGATTAAGGAATTAGGGCATAAAATTGATGGGATGAAAGAATATGTTACTAGGCTTGAAGAGGAATTAAAAGAAACGGGTGCTGTACATCGGACTATATACGTGATGCATCATGAGATGAATGCATTAAGACAAAGAGAACGGGAAAAAGAGTTACAAATAGGTGAACTTCAAAAAATGGAAGTGTTAGAGTATCTTTTACCGAAGTTCGAACCGTTAGATTATGTTCCATATGAAGATGAAAAAGATGAGTATACAATTCACATAAGGGAAGCATTTGAAGCGTCAGAAAGAAAATTAAATGAATGGAAAACAGAAAAGGAACAACAAGAAAACTATTATAAAGTGGATGCGAAAACGAAATGGACAGTATTTGCTTGTTATATTGGATTAATGGCTATACTCGGTTACACAGCTTATGAAGGATATATTGTTTTACAAGAACATTTGCCAACGAGAAATGTATAGAAAAATATTGTCGAAATGATAGGAAGAATTTATACAGGAATTATATTTCTACGAGAGAAAGTTACAAGTATAGTCATACATTGTAATATTTTTAGTAGAGAAGGAGTTCTGTATATGAAGAAATTGTTAAGTGTATTCGGGATTATTATCGTGATGATCATTGCAAGCTATAGTCTTATGAAAGTGCTGTTACATTATGCGAATAAGCCTGCTGAGGTAAATACAATAGCTCAAATAGAAGATGTGCAAGAAGAGACAAAAGTGCTAAATTTTATTCGAATGACACATGAAAGCTATAATAATTTCTTAAATTACGGTAAAGCAGAGAATTATACAGACGGGGATTGGAATCAATTTAAGCAATGGTTTCAACAACAAGAATCATCGTTAAAAAATATACATACAGAAATAAAGAATGAAAAAATAAAACGTGATGTAAATAGAAGCTATGAAATTGTAAAAAAAGGTGTGGAACTTCAAAATATTGAGTATGTAGTGTATGCCCACCGTGTATATCATGACTTGGATATTATCGTAAATAAATATAGAGGTGAAACGAATATCTGGGGATATACGGAGTTTGGCGATGGGAAAGATATAAAAGTAATTGAACAAGCTATACAAACAAAATAATAAGCTAGCTAGAATTCTAGTTAGCTTATTTTCTTTTGTAAATACAATGTTCATATATTATTCACAAAAACACCGTGTTAATAGTGATTAAAATCACAATCTGCATTATAAGATTCAGTTAAACTAAAAACAGTTAAGGAAATAGAGGAGTGGGATACAATGTTAAGTGCAAAAACAATTGAAATCGTAAAGTCAACAGTACCATTATTACAAGAAAAAGGCGTTGAAATTACAACGAGATTTTATGAAATTTTATTTTCGGAACATCCGGAGTTATTGAATATTTTCAACCATACAAATCAGAAAAAGGGAAGACAACAACAAGCGTTAGCGAATGCTGTTTATGCAGCTGCAACGTACATTGATAATTTAGAAGCTATTATTCCAGTTGTAAAACAAATTGGTCATAAGCATAGAAGTTTAGGTATTAAAGCAGAGCATTACCCGATTGTAGGTACATGTTTACTACGTGCCATTAAAGAGATCGCAGGTGCACCTGATGAAGTTTTAAATGCATGGGGAGAAGCATATGGTGTCATTGCTGATGCATTCATTAGCATTGAAGCAGAGATGTATGAAGAAGCTGCACATAAAGAAGGTGGATGGAAAGACTTCCGCAACTTTGTGATTGTTAAAAAAGTGAAGGAAAGCGATGTTATTACGTCATTTTATTTGAAACCTGAAGATGGAGGGAAAGTTTCTTCATTCATCCCAGGTCAATATGTAACGATTCAAATCAATATTGAAGGTGAGACATATACACATAATCGTCAATATAGTTTATCCGATGCTCCTGGGAAAGAATATTATCGTATTAGTGTAAAAAAAGAAAAAGGTGTAGATACACCAGACGGTAAAGTGTCTAATTACTTACATGAACATGTAAAAGAAGGAGATGTTTTACCAGTAAGTGCACCAGCGGGAGATTTCGTGTTAAATATGGATTCAACATTACCAGTTGTACTAATTAGTGGTGGAGTAGGGATTACACCGATGATGAGTATGTTAAATACGTTAATTGAACAAGATTCAAAACGTAATGTATATTTTGTTCATGCAGCAATAAATAGTAATACACATGCAATGAAAGAACACGTTAAGACAGTAGAAAATGAATATGAACAAGTTAAAGCATATACTTGTTATTCTGCACCGACTGAAAAAGATTTAGAAATGAAGAACTTTGATAAAGAAGGTTTCATTGAAAGTGAATGGTTAAAAACTATTATTCCGACAACTGAAGCAGAGTTTTATTTCTGTGGTCCAGTAGCATTTATGAAGCATATAAATGCTGCACTAACTGATTTAAGTGTGAAACAAGAGCATATTCATTATGAATTTTTCGGCCCAGCAACAAGCTTACAATAAGCAAAAAAACGAGGTATTTATTTTACCTCGTTTTTTATTTGTTCTCGTAATAAACGGTTTACTGTTTCACGACGTATACCTATCAGTTGACCAATTTCGGTTTGTGTTAATATTTCATATATAGGAATGTCACCTAAATATAGGGCGAACCATTCTTGTAAACGATGAAGACGTTCTTTCGGAGAGACGGTTGTCAATTGATCAATTCGTTGTTGCATCATTCTTAATTTAGATTGCAATTGCATAGCGATGTTAGCATACGATTCGGGATTTGCTTGAAGTCTCTCGTACCATTCACTATTAGTGATCGGTTCCACTTCTGTTTTTATTAAAGCGATAGCTGTACCGTGATATTCTTTCGGTGAAATTAAAGAATGATGAGGTATCGTTTCACCTGGAACGATAATGTTGAATAAAAATGGTGTTCCGTCTTCTTCTAGCCGAACTACTTTTAATAAGCCTGTTTTTATAAAGTATAAAGGACCGTCCTCGCCTTGACGGAATAGTACATCTCCTTTGTGTAGAATCAATGTTAGCCCCCCATTAATATGTTTCTATTTCTTCTATTTTAGCGTATATGTATATAGACAATATGCTATTTCAACAGCAATTTCATTGACGAAATGTATGCTATTACAGTAGTATACTATTTAGTGTGTAATAGTACTAGCAATGAATACGCTGTAGGGGGTTTAGTATATTGTTAGATGCGATGAGAATGACGGATATGAGAATTCCGGCGAATGCTATCATTCATGTAGAAGAGATGAAAGGTGGAGTCGTTTTATCCGTTGAAGTAGACGGCCAAATTATTTATACGATGGCTTATGATGAAGAAACAGATAGCTATGCTGAATTATATGATCGAAACGATAAGAGGGCGTGCCAAGTACATGAAGACTTCATGGGGTGGTCACTTCTTCATTAAAAAAGATGTCAATATGACATCTTTTTTTATTAAATCGATAGAATATACAAAGAAATGAAATATAAGGATAAAATTTGTAATAATTGATTTTGCATTGTTAGCACTCTGTAACTGCAAGTGAACTATTTTTTCGCTATCATAAAGATAACAGTCGCAGTTATAGGAGTGGTCAACTTGAAGAAAGTACATATTTCAAATTATATGTTATTATGTGTTTGTTTAATTTTATTTGTTCTCCTCGGAGGATTTTTATATTCATGTGTATAAGAAAAACGCATTCTAAAAAGAATACGTTATAAAAGGGAAATAATGATTAATCTAGTTCCAAGAATAATCAACGTAATACGTAATAAATTAATTACGGCGTTACCACTTAGTTTTGTATTAATGTAAGCCCCGATTTTTCCGCCAATCCATGCACCCGGAATCAGGATTAATGCATAAATCCAGCTGACATTTCCAAGTGAGATGTGAGTTGCAGAACTTACAATTGCTGATAGAAATACGATGAACATTGAAGTTGCTACTGCAATATGTGCTGGGAATGCAAAAAGAAGCATCATTGCTGGAACAAGTAAGGCACCGCCACCAATTCCAAATAATCCAGATATAAACCCAACTATAAAGGCGATAAAGATAGCAAGAAACGGTGGGAATTGGTAGTGTACAGTATTTCCATCATTATCTGTAAAAGAACGCTTAATTACAGACGTATTTGAGAGGGAAAGAGGTTTTAATTTGTCTCGAAGCATAAGTAGAATTGAGACGAATATAAGGAAAATCCCAAAGTATAAAGAAAATGTGTCTTGGTTTAAAAATTTATTTGCCCATGATCCGATAATACCACCAGGGCCGCTTCCGATAAATAAAATAAGTCCACTTTTATAATCTACTCGCTTATGCTTCATGTAAGTAAGGGTGGAAGATAGTCCTGTGAAAACGACTGTTACCATAGAAGTCCCTACTGCAAGTTGTGGTGATAAACTGTGTAATCCAATTAATAACGGAACAATAATAATTCCGCCTCCAAGCCCAACTAGGCTGCCGACTGTTCCGGCGATTAGTCCGATGAAAAGTAACATGATGTATTCCAAAATTGCCAACTCCTCTAAATAACTTATCCACCAATTATTATACACGCTTTTTAATGAGAAATAGGCTTGTTCACAAAAAAGTCGTCTTCCTAGAAAAATAAGGAAGACGACTTTTGATTAGAAAACAAAATGTAATAGGTAGTAAAACAGAGCAGCTAAAGAAGCTGAAATAGGAAGTGTAATAACCCATGTAATTAACATGCGTTTTGCAGTTCCCCATTTTACCCCTTTCACACGGTGAGAAGCACCAACCCCTAAAATAGAAGAAGAGATAACGTGCGTCGTACTAACCGGTAAGTGAATGAATGTTGCACCGAAAATAACAAGTGATGATGATAAATCGGCAGCTACACCATTTACAGGACGAATTTTCATAATTTGTCCACCGACAGTTTTAATAATTTTCCATCCGCCGACAGAAGTACCAAGCCCCATTGCGATAGCACAAGATAATTGTACCCAGAACGGGATATCGCTAGAAGTATGATAGTTATTAGCCATAAGAGCCATCGTAATGATTCCCATTGCTTTTTGTGCATCATTCGTACCGTGTGTGTAGGCTTGTAATGCTGCAGTGAAAATCTGGAATATACGGAAGTTCTTATTCGTTTTCGTTAAGTTAAAGTTTTTAAATACTACTTTAAAAATACTGTATACGGTATAACCAATAACGAAAGCGATAATCGGTGAAATGATTAAAGCTTCAATAATTTTAATAAATCCTTTAAGATTTAGCGAGCTAATCCCAGCGGCCGCAATTGCTGCACCTGCGATTGAGCCGATAATTGCATGCGAAGAACTACTTGGAATACCGTAGTACCAAGTAATTAAGTTCCAAGCTATCGCCGCAAGCAAAGCAGCTAAAATTACAAGAGAACCATTTTGTAAGGCGAATGGATCAACGATATCTTTTGTAATCGTTTTTGCTACACCTGTAAATGTCATTGCGCCCAAAAAGTTCATAATAGCCGCCATAATAATGGCATGTCTAGGCTTTAGAGCTTTCGTTGAAACAGCCGTTGCAATAGCGTTTGCTGTATCGTGAAATCCATTGATAAAGTCAAAAGCTAAAGCGCAAATGACTACTAAAACGGTCAGTATCAAGAGTGTATCCATGATCAAACTCCTTACGCGTTCTTCATAATAATTGTTTCTAATACGTTTGCAACGCTTTGACAGCTATCAGCTACTTCTTCAAGCTCTTCGTAAATCTCTTTAAATTGAATAATCTTAATCGGATCTTTTTCACGAGAGAATAAGTTCTTAATTGCATGACGGCGAATATCATCACACTGTGATTCATAATCCTTAATCTTAATCGCATTTGTACGAATGTCGACTAATTTTTTGTTAGACATTAATTCAACAGAGTTTGCAATCTCAATCGCACATTGATTAATTGCTTCTACGAATTTAATCATGTATTCATCTGCTTCTGTAATAGAATACATTTCGAACAGACCAGCACTGTGATCTAATCCGTCTAATACATCATCCATACTCATTGCAAGTTGTAGGATGTCCTCACGTTCAATCGGAGTGATAAACGCTTTGTTTAACTCCATAATGATTTCGTGAATAAATGAGTCACCTTTTGACTCATACTCTTTCATGCGCATAGAAAACTCTTTTAAATCGCTAGCATTTTTAATTTTATACTCCACGAAAAACTGCGCGCCTTCTTTTAAATTTTCGGAAACATTCATTAACATTTCAGAAAATTTATCTTTTTTTGATTTAAAGACCATTATTGTTACCCCCACAAAAGTAATATATGTAAAATATATTGGCTAATCAATTCTAACAAAAAACTGTCGTTTTTTAAAACATTTTATCGAAAAGTTTACAAAAACTTAACATAACTCTCGTTGTTCTATTAATAATATTAATATCCAATAGTGAATATCTTACTTGTAGAATGTCCTTTTCTTGCAAAAAGTATGAATGTAAAAGAAAAGCTTTACACTATAGGAATGACTACGTTATTATAATAAATTTAAAAGGCGGTATATTCTTCCTTTTAAAAAGAAGAGTGTAAATAAATGAAGGAAGTGAACGAATGAAATTGAAGAACACTCATTTTAAAAAAATGCTTGAGTGGTTCAATAAGAGGAAGAAACTTCGTAATTCATTAATTGTATTGGGAAGTGTATTCGTTACTCTATTTATTGCTGTAAATATAATAATTTCCATTCAAGACATATCTGAACTAAAACAAGCTGTTCCACAACCGACTTTAATTTATGATGCAAATAATGAGGTCGCAACTAAATTAGCTTCTTCGAAAACAGAAGGCGTTAAAAGAAAAGATATTCCTGATATTATGGTTCAGGCAATTGTTGCAGTAGAAGATAAGGAATTTTTTAACCATCATGGTATTTATTATAGTGGAATTATAAGTGCGGTTTTTAAAAATATTACAGCAGGAGAAGTTGTAGCTGGGGGAAGTACAATTACACAGCAGCTTGCGAAGAATGTATTTCTGACACAAGATCGTACATTTTCTCGTAAAATAAAGGAATACTTTTTAACAAAAAAAATAGAACGTACTTATACAAAAGATGAAATTATTGAAATGTATATGAATCAAATTTATTTTGGGGAAGGTGCTTGGGGTATAAAAAGGGCAGCAAAATCTTATTTTGATAAAGATGTAAAAGATTTAACAATTTCAGAAGCTGCAACGATTGCAGGCTTGATTAAAGCACCATCTGCATATTCACCTTATAAAAACTTTAACAAGTCAATTGAAAGACGTAATGTCGTATTAAGCTTAATGAAAGAGCAAGGGTATATTTCTGACGAACAGTATAATAAAGAAAAAGAGAGTGGTCTTGTATTAAAACGTGGTGTGGATGATAAATACAAGGGAAAATATTCTCAATATGTAGACTATATTGTTAGAGAAGCGATGGACAAATACGAATTGACACAAAATGAAATTTTAGCAGGTGGTTATCGTATTTATACTGAGCTTGATCCGAAAAAACAACAAGCTGTAGAAGATGTTGTGAATAATGATAGCTATTTCAAAGATAGTGGCTCAGATCAACTTATGCAAACAGGTGTAGTCCTTATAAATCCCAAAACAGGCGGTGTTCCAGCTTTAGTTGGGGGTAGAGGACCATATCAGTTTTTACAATTTAATCATGCTACGCAATTAAAAAGACAGCCAGGTTCAACATTAAAGCCTCTAGCTGTATATGTACCCGCTTTAGAACAAGGGTATGAAGTATACGATATATTAAAGGATGAACCATTTCATATTAAAGAATATGAACCGAAAAATAGTGATCAGGCTTTTCATGGTAATGTGACAATGTATGAAGCGGTAGCAAAGTCGTATAATGTTTCCGCTGTGTGGCTATTAGAACAAATAGGATTAGATAAAGGATTGAAATCTTTAGAGCGATTTGGTATTCCATTAGTACCAGAAGACCGTACGTATCCAATTGCTTTAGGTGGGATGCATGTAGGGACATCACCATTTGTAATGGCTCAAGCATATAGTACATTTGCTAATGATGGGGTTCAAGTAGAGGCTCATGCAATTAGAGAAGTTCAAAATGCTGAAGGGGAAATAATAGGGAAATGGTATAAGAAAGAGACACGAGTGACGAGTGAGAAAATTGCTCAAAAGATGACGTATTTATTAAAAGGTGTTGTAGAAAAGGGAACAGGTGGAAAAGCGAAAGTTACTAATGTTGATACAGCAGGAAAGACAGGGACTACTCAACTTGTAAATGGCCCGAGCGTAGGGGCAAAGGACTCGTGGTTTGTAGGATACACACCAGATTTAGTAGGTGCGATTTGGGTAGGATATGACAAAACAGATAGCGAGCATTATGTTCCAGGTGGTAGTCAAATTACAACGACGATGTTCCGGGATATCATGAAAAAAGCAAATGCAAACCCAGCCCAAAAAGCGTTCCAATTATCGTTAATATCTGAGGCGGACTATAAAAAACAATTGCAAACAATTGAAGAAGAAAAGCGAAGAAAAGAAGAAGAGAAGAGAAGGAAAGAAGAGGAACAACAAAGAAAAAAAGAGCAACAAGAGTGGATTGATAAAGTGAAAGAATGGATTCCTTCATTTTGGTAAAAGAAAGAGGCGAATAATGAAATTCGCCTCTTTTTTGTATGAAAAACAAAATGAAACTTTAAACGATTGAAATTATCCCTTCTCCGTACTAGTTACTACTCGTTAAGTATAATGTTCGTATTGCCAAAGGATTGAGAATCGTATGTGACAATTATTTTTCCTTTACTAATAGGTTCGTAAGGTAATTCTTCTTCGTAATTACCATTATTTTCATTGTGGATAGAAAGTGTAATTTCATCGATTTTTTTATTTGTATACTGATCTTTAATCGTTTCAGCAATTTGAAGTAACGCTTCGGAACTAGAAGCTTTCGTAATAAGCATTCCCGTTATAACTTTCTTTTCATTTTTTGTTGCATTGGAATAAGGGATGTTGCTTTGTTTCGTATACAAAATTTTGTATGGAACAGTTTTTCTATCTGCTTTTGAAATAGTGGAATATTTTAGAGTTAAAAAAAATCCTACACATAAAATAATGCATACCATAAGAGCAATCCAAATGCGTATTAGTGACATAACTCTCATTTTCATCCCTCTTTCATATTTTTGACTTCATTATTTATCATACAAAATGAGGATTAAGATAGAGTAAATTTGAGGTAAAGAAACGTAAAGAAGGAGCACTTATCCTCCCAAACAAGTGCTCCTTTTTATTAAAAGAGAGATTTAATAGACAATCAAAATCACATCTATTACTTATAAATGTGCTTAGTCCTCCCAAAATATTTTCGGAAATTGTGGTTAGTAAATTCGGAAGACAGATAGTGTCGCAGTTGTATCGCCCGCAGGTCCTTGAGCGCCTTGAGCACCAGTAGTCCCCGTAGTTCCTCCGCCTAGGCAACCAAATCCATATTGAACTAGAATAGCTTGACCAAGAGCTTGAAGAAGTCTAACAAATTCTGTAAGTTCTGACTTAGGGATGTTAATATGGTTACATGCTCTTACTTCGCAACAATCATTACCATAAAATACTTTTCCTTTATTTTTATTGTTCATCTTTTCATTCTTTTCTTTCATAGAATCATCAGTCATTACTATATATTAAAATGAAATTTATACTAAATTCGTGATGGACAAACTACCATTTCTAAAAAAAATAAGAAATTGGCCCACCTACGAAAGAAATAAGTAAGATATAGAGAAAGGTTTATATAATGTAAAGAAGAAAAGTGCAACATAAAAAACTACATGCTAATTGTTGGGAGTGTTTAACAATTGGCATGTAGTTCGTGGATTAGTCCTTTATTTACATTGATTTAATTTTTCAAGGGTTGTTTTAGGTAAGATTGGAATTGAAATAGTGAAAGTTGTACCATCTTCATTACTAGTCATTTTTAATGTGCCGTTATGATTTTGGATGATTTTTTTTGTTACTGACAAGCCTAGTCCTGTTCCCGAATCCTTCGTTGAGAAGAATGGATCAAAGATATATTCTTGAATAGCTGGAGGAATACCAATTCCATTATCTGTGAAAGTAATCCGAATGAAGTTATTAAGGCGATAACTAGTAATTTGAATAGAAAGAGGTTTGTCGCCTTGAGCATCGACGGCATTTTGAAATAGATTTAAAAACACTTGAACAAGTTCATGTCGATCAATATTGACTAAAATATCATCTAATTCATTAGAGAAGTTATAATCAATTGAAATATTATGCAAGGAAACTTCACTAGCTAGTAACTGTTGAATATAGTCACGTAAAAATGTATTGATGGGAAACGGTTCTCTTGTAAATTCCCGTGTTTTTGAAATGGCTAAAAATTTTGTAATAATATTATTTGCACGATCTAATTCAGGGATAAGCAAGTTTTTAAATAACTCTTTATTTGATGGAGAAATGCTTTCTTGTAAAAATTGTAAGTATCCTCGTACTGTTGTAAGAGGATTTCGTACTTCGTGTGCAATTCCAGCTGCGATTCGCCCTGCTAACGAAAACTTCTCTGCATCACGTTCTGTATTTAAATAATGAAAGACACTAATAACTCTAAAAATCTCCCCGTTATAATCGCGAATAATTCGGTTATTTATAATGCCATAGTTTTTGTCTAAAACTTCTTCATTATATATTTCTGTTCCCGTTTTTAATGTTTCAATTGCTTTAATTTTTTCTTCCGGCAAGTTTAGTAATTGTTGAATCGGTTTTCCGATAATATCATTTCGTATTATACCGAAATCATCTGCAGCAACTTGATTACATAAAGTAATATTCCCTTTACTATCGATAAAGGTTACATGATGTGAAAAGGCATCAAAAATATGTACAAAGTGTTTTTCAAGTTGTTCAAATAAAAATAATGAATCACAAGTAAGTTGAAAATGAGCCTCTTTATTCTCTTTTGGTATTTCTTGAATGGAATGAGTCGTTCTAGCTTTCTTTATTCGTAAACCAATATGTGGATTTTTGTATGTGAAATGATGTGGTAATTGATTCACAAGTTCTTCATAAAAACGTACTTTATTTTCTAGTTCTTCAATTCGTTTTTCATGAGATACAGTAGCATCGTTTGGAAGCATAAATAAATAACCCCTCATTTTAAAAATTCTTCCATATAGTATATCATATTTTTATAAGGATACTCTTAAAGAAAAGGCTACATGATGCAAAGTGTTTGGAAAGTGAATTGAAGATGAAGTTAAAAGGGAGGGGTATATGTGCTGTTTATTGGAGTGACAGGATGGGGAGATCATGATTCTTTATACATAAATCCCTATGAAAATAGAAATAAATTACGAACATATAGCGAGTATTTTCCTATTGTGGAAGTGGATAGTTCATTTTACGCGATGCAACCTGCACGAAATTATATAAAATGGGCAATGGAAACGCCGAAAGATTTTTCCTTTGTCGTAAAAGCGTATCAAGGAATGACAGGACATATGAAAGGTGAAATTCCTTTTTCTACGTTCGATGAGATGTTTGATGTGTATAAACAGTCTATTCTTCCTTTAATAGAAGCTGATAAATTAAAAACAATTTTATTTCAATATCCACCATGGTTTGATTGCAAAAAGAAAAATGTAGATTTTCTTCGATATACGAAAGAAAAAATGGAAGGTTTACCATGTGCAATAGAATTTCGAAATCAAACATGGTTTTATCCAGAAATGAGAGATAAGACGTTACAGTTTCTAGAACAGGAGAAATGGATTCATACAATTTGTGATGAACCACAGGCTGGGATAGGTTCTGTGCCACTCGTGTTAGAGGTTACGAATTCAGACATGGCATTAATACGTTTTCACGGTCGAAATGTTCATGGTTGGCTTGATAAAGGGGAAAATTGGAGAGCGGTTCGCTGTTTATATCGCTACAACAATAAAGAACTGGAAGAATGGGTTGAACGACTAGAGCAATTAAAAAAGAAAACAAAGGATATATACGTACTGTTTAACAACAATTCAGGTGGGGATGCAGCAGATAATGCGAAACAGCTTATGAAAATGATGAACATTACATATGGTGAGCCGAAGCCGGAGCAATTAAATTTTTTTGAATGATAATAAACAAGAAAGGCACTGTACAAACAGGGGGGAATGTACAGTGCCTTTCTATATGAAAAAGAGGGGTAACAATGTTACTGAGCGTTTGGTTGATTCATCAATTGTTGGCTTCATAATAAATGATAATGGTTATCATTATCATTGTCAATGGTTTTTTTAAAAATATATAAAAAACTTTATATATTTTAAATAGAGATAAAAAAAGAACAGCGATTAATGCTGTTCTTTTCCATTGACGAATTGTTGTAAATCAAAAGGAGTTATCGCTTGGATAAATTCTTTTGAGATAAGTGTTTGAACGAGAGTGCTCTCAGAGATAGAAGCACCTGTTTTCTTTTCATAAGCTTGTTTTAATAAATCAAGTTTTTCAGCCGTTTCTTTTGGTAATTCAATTGTAAGTGTGTTCATAATTTCTCCCCCTTATTATTAGAGTACCACTACAGTATAGGAGAGACAAGAAAAGAGAATATGAAATATAAAAAAGGTTACCAAATTTTAAAATGGTAACCTTTTTTATGTATAAGAGTTATTAAGCAATACCGATATACTTTAAAGTTTTTGATGGAGTACTGTGATCAAAGAAGTGTTGTAAAAACGCAATATCAACACCTGATTTGTATGCACAATAACCCCAAGTTTTTCGAAGTGTATGTGAGCTAATCCCTTCTAATCCAACTTCTTTTGCAGCTTTGTTTAAAATGTACCATGCATGTTGTCTCGTAATAGATTTTGTTCCTTTTTGAGATTTTAACAATGGTTCATTACGTTTCCAAGTTTTACGTTCTTTCATGTAGTCTTCGATTGCGTGCTGTAAGTCTTCATTTACCGCAAACCATTTATGTTTCTTCACTTTTTCATTGTAAAATAAAATGGAATGGCGAACATTTTCATTTTCATCGATTACATCACTAACTTTTAATTGTAAGATTTCACTTACTTTCAAGCCAGAATTTACAGCTAATACGAATAATAAGCCATCACGTTTCGAAGATTGTAAAAGTATATTTTTGATAGTTTCTAATTGTTTTTCATTTTGAATAGGTTGTCCTGCTTGTTTCATTTCACGCACTCTCCTCTTTTATATGTGTAAAGGAAAGGATTAACTTGTTTCTTACTATAAAGGGAGAGTGTGAATTTCATGTGAACTCCTAGTGAAATTAAGACAAATTATTTGACTTCTTTTACTTTTTGTAAATTGAAATAGAATACAACACTGTTAGTCGTATTATATACACCATACTCGGCATGATGTAGGTCTAAAATGTTTTTTACAATAGATAATCCGAGACCGGTACCTCCAGTGTGACGGCTACGTGATGCATCTAGACGATAGAAGCGATCCCAAATTTTTTCAAGACTTTCTTCAGGGATAGGGTTTCCTGTATTTTCGATTTCGACTTTTACGGTATCTTCTGCTTCTATAATGGAGACTTGTATTTTTTCTCCCTCTGGTGTATACCGAATTGCATTACTTAGTAAGTTCACAACTACTTGCTCAATGCGACTGCGATTTGCTGTAACAAGTATAGAAGGGTCTGCATCGACGTTCACTTGTAAATGTTTTTCTTCCATGCTAAATAATAATTTTGTGTAGACTTGTTGCGTTAATTCACCGATTGAGAACGTCGTCATATCTAGTTTGTAAGTACCAGATTCCAACTTTGCTAATTCTAACATTTCAACAATCAGCCTGTTCATATTTTCTGTTTCTTCTAAAATAACATCAGTATAATACGAAGTATCCTTACTAACACCATCTTTAATTCCTTCTGCAAAACTTCTAATTACACTTAGCGGTGTTTTTAATTCGTGTGATACGCCAGAAATGAATTCTTTTCTTGTTTTTTCTAATTGACGTTCACGTTCAATATCTTGTTGTAACTTTGTATTAGCAACATTTAATCGATCGATTCGATCTTTTAAATTTACAGATAATGTATTGATACTGCCAGAAAGCCCGCCAATTTCATCGTCAGCTGTAACAGGTAATTTCTCGCTGAAATCAAAATTAGCCATTTTTTTTGTAACACGATTTATTTTAATTAATGGCTTTACAATAATTTTTGAGTAGTAGAAGGATAACAAAATAATTACGAGAAACACGATGATTAAGGCATAGACATAATAATCTTTTAAAACGAGCATCGCTTCATTAACAGGCTGCAAAGATGCTATCGCAAAAGCATATTCTGTAATCCTTCCATTTTCTATAATCGGTTTTACAAAGATACTATTTTTTATATTTTCTCCGCCATCTAATATGAAAGTACTTAATTGGTTCGAGTTAGAAGTGCCCTCTCTAATCATATCAGCAAAATATTGAACGGCTTGTAATGTTTCAATATCATTTGCAAGGCGAACCTCAGCTTTGGATGGGAGCTGTAACTTAGTTATAACACCTGTAAAGACGATTCGAGTTGTAGATTTGTATCGGCTCGCAAGTCTATTCTTAGAAGGATTTCCATTAATTGATTGAAAATCCGAATAGAAATGTTCGTTTTGCCATTGATTATAATTCGTTCCTAATTTTTGTGGTGTGATTATATTATTCTCTTGCACGACTCCATCAACATTGATTATTACATCTTTTTTTAAACCTAAATTTTCGAATTTATTATATTCTTCTGGTGTTAAAAGATTATTGAGTGGAATGGAATACTGTTTATTATTGTTGGGATTAAATACATCGATATAGTAATTGTTATCACTTTTAATAATACCGTTAGAATCTAAAAACTGCATATCGGCATTTGTTTTATCATGAAATTCTTGTTTTAGTTTTCTAACCTTCTCATAACTTTTATCACTTTTATCATAATTATCTACGAATTTTTCAAAAGCAGTTTGGACTGTTTTTACTTTCTTATTAATATAAAATTTCTCTAAAAATAGAGATTGTCCTAGGAAAAAAAGTAGGAATATGATTGTAAATAAAGTGGATGTTAATAAAAATAGTTTAAAGACGATACTTCTGTTTTTCACTGCGTCACCTCTTATGAGAAATACTGTAAATGATTTCTTTATCCCGCTTTAACGGGCAATAAGACTCCCACTTCAAAATTCGGCGAATACAAGGGAGTTAAGTGGGAGATCAATTGCCCGTAAAATCCGATTGGTTCAACTAATAATCAGTGGGGGATGGAAAAAACCCCCACTGATTAAAGTTTCACTTTATTATAACAAACGTTACAAGAAAGTAGAGGGGAGAAATCTGTCTCTTTATAAAGTAGTTATTTATAAAAAGTCACATAAAAAGAACTCGCCAGACGTATGACAAGTTCTTTAGTGTACTATTGTTGAATTGCTGCATCTAAAGCGATTTCAATCATTTCGTTAAATGTAGTTTGACGCTCTTCAGATGTTGTTTCTTCGCCAGTGAAGATGTGATCGCTAACTGTTAATACTGATAATGCATTTACACCGTATTTCGCTGCTAATGTGTAAAGAGCAGTTGTTTCCATTTCTACTGCTAATACACCGTAATCTCCAAGTTTTTTAACCATGTCCATGCTTTCACGATAAAACACATCTGCTGTTAAAACGTTACCGACACGAACGTGTAATCCTTTTTCAGTTCCAGCATCATAAGCTTTCTTTAAAAGGTCAAAGTTTGCAGCTGGTGCAAAATCAAATCCTGGGAATGTTAAACGGTTCATATTAGAATCAGTACAAGCCGTCATTGCGATAATAACATCACGAACTTTTACATCTTTTTGAATTGCACCGCAAGTTCCAACGCGAATTAAATTTTTAACTCCGTAGCTTTGGATTAATTCGTTTACATAAATAGAAATAGAAGGAACACCCATACCTGTACCTTGAACAGATACACGTTTTCCTTTATAAGTTCCAGTGAAACCTAACATACCACGCACATTATTATAGCAAGTAACGTCCTCTAGAAATGTTTCAGCGATATATTTTGCACGTAATGGATCACCAGGTAATAGAATAGATTCAGCGATTTCACCTTGTTTTGCTTCGATATGTACACTCATAAAAAAGTCCTCCTTATAATGTATTGATAGAAATCAATATCATTTGCATTATACACTACGAATCCTTTCAATTAAAATCTTTTTATTATTTGTAATATGTGCAAAATAGGAGGATTTCATAAATCATAATCTAGAATATATATCTTAAGAAGTTTTGTATGAATAGAGACAATAAAAATGGTAGGTGATGTTTTGAAAAATCTTGTCATCGGGCTTATTGCGTTAGTACTTATTGTGGCAGGAGGATTTTACATAAAAAAATATCAAGAAAACGAAGAGACTGTAGGAGATGTTCAGGAAGTAAAGTGGGATGTTTCGAATGGAAAGGGAAATGAGAAAGTAGATATTGTATTTCAGTTGTTAAACAACAAGAATAATGAAATTCGTGGTGTAAATGATCAAATGCGGGCAGTGATTGTAGATGGACAGTTAAAAAACATACAACAAATTAAACCCACATTTGCAGGGAACGGGTCATATAAGTTATCTTCCAAAATAGCGAAAGACGAAGAATATACAATATTTTTATACGAAGACAAAAATAAGTCCGTAGAGTCATTCGCTAGGAAGAATTTTGGTAGAACGAAAGAGGAGAACAATAAGAAAAAAGTGAAATTTCCAATCGACAGTGTACTTACAAAAAAAATAGGAGAGTATGAAGTTTCTCTTTTATTTGGTGCATTACATCCGAATGAACCAGTTACGTTAACATTTCAGTTTCAAGCGAAAAAGGGTGAAAAATTGAAATTACATTCAGAGAGAGGAGAAGTAGAGTCACTCTATATAGTGGATGAAACGAAGGAGAATTTTTTATACGCTATGCCTGTAGATACGGATGAACAATTACAATACCGAATTACATTTCCTGCCGAGGGCACGTATAAAATGTGGGGGAATTTCTATATAAATGGTAAGAAGTATGAAAAAGAATTTATTGTACAAGTTCAAAAAAGAAAAAACAGCTAAGAATTTAGCTGTTTTTTCTTTTTCCTATTAATTTTGTTACAGAGAGCATTGTAATTGGTAAAGAATGATTCTTCCTAAATGCTAAATATTTACCGCTCCATGCTGGTTTATATTTTTCTTTAAAATGTCGTAATCCGCTGAAACTATACGTATAACGAACGTTATTAAAGATTGCAGCAGCCACTCGTTCAGACCAGAAAGACTGTGTGGATAAACCAACATTTGAAAGTGGTGCCATACCGATATTAAAGGAGTGGTATTCATTTTCTTTTGCCCACTGGAATAAGTGGATGAAAATTGCGTCCATAATGCCGCTAGGCGCATCTGGATAATATCGCATTAAATCGACAGATAATGATCCGTTTTGATATACAGGCATGAATGTTGTGAATGCAATAATTTTTCCATCCGCATCAGATAATGTTGCGATAGGAGCGCGACTAATATATTCACGATCGAAGTATCCGAGTGAAAAACCTTTCTCTTTTTTTCCACCAAGCCATGCATCTGAAACTTTTCTTAACTCTTCATATAATTCGTCGGAGAAAGGTGGCTCATGAATAGAGAATGTATAGCCTTCTCTTTCAAAACGGTTGAAAGTAGCTCGCATGCCAGCGCGTTTCTTTCCTGTTATTGTAAAGGTATTTAAATCAACAACAGCTTCTTCACCAAGCTTAAAGAAGTTATAACCAAAATCGTGGTATAAACTCATCCATTTACTTTCAATTTGATAGAATACACAAATGTATCCAAATCGATCAGCCTCAGCTAAAAACTCTTGCAATACAGTACGATAGGAGGAAGGGTCCCCAATTGGATCACCTAGTACAATAAGTCGTTTTCCAGTTATTGAGAAGAGAATGAGTGCTTTTCCATCACTACTGAAAAAGAACTGTTTATCTCCTAAAAAACCTAAATGACTAAGTACATTTCCACCATGTTCATCTAAGAAGTTGTGTAATCGTTTATCATTAGCTGGTTGCCCGGGAAATTCATTTCGATAACGATTTGCAATGAGTGAACCAATTAGTAAAAAAGTAGGAACAAAAAAGGCAGCTGCTAATGCACTTCGTTTCACTTGTGTAATATTACGAACGACAAAATCAGGTTTGAAAGCTTCTTTTGCACCTGCAAATAAAATACCTAAGTTTTTATATAAATATAACGTTACAAGTAGGAATATAAAAACTTTTACGATATCGGAAAGTGAGACTTCCATTTTCTCACGTACAAACCTTTTACGAAGCATATACAATACAGCGAGTACGATTAATAAAATAAAAGTTTCTTCAACATCAATTCCTTTTAGTGTGTTAAAAATAGCCGCTCCAATTAAAGAAACAATCGTCATATAATAAGAACGTTTTGTTCCGTAATATATCCCCCGCGAAAGAATGAGGAGGAGAATACCGAATGTTAGCGATAAGCTAAAAGAAAATTGAATAAGATGTTTTGGAGCTAGAATATGTAAGGCGTGTGCCCGATTTATACTTGTCGGTAGAATGGTTGATAAAATAACCATTAAGCCAGCAAATACTGTTAAAGCAGCAGATGCCCAAGAACCTAACTTTCCTAGAAAGTCACGCTGCAAAGTCCATATAACACCAGTTGTCTCTAATGCAGGCGCAATAAAAGGTTTATCTTCAAACTTTTTAATGGCTACTCCTGTCATTTCAAAAGCTGCAAAAATGAGACCAAGGCAGAAGGGCAAGATGTAATAGACGAGACGATATAATAACATAGCAGGGAGTAAAACACCTGTATCGATGCCGTATTGCCCAAGCCCAGTTAAGAAGACAAGATCAAATGATCCAAGGCCACCAGGAACAAGACTAACGACACCAGCTAAAGCAGCAATAACATATACGCCTAAAAACTTTTGGAATTCGATTTCAATGCCAAATAATAGTAATATGACGTACATAACAATACCAGCAGATACCCATTCGACTAATGAAACTAATGAGTATAAAACAGTTGGGTTTTTCTCCTCTTCTTCTTGTTCCTCTGTTTGCGTCGCTTTTCTATTTTTTAATTTAGAAAATCCGATATATATAGGGACGAAAAGAGCGAAGAAGATAAGAACAGGCCATAGCCATGGTTTTTCATGCAAAATAAATCTCGTGTCTAATATTCCGATGAGACCAAGAAATGAAAGAATGGCTAATCCATTAATAAAGGCAGTTGTCATCCAAGCGATACTTTTAATAAGTTTTCCATTTTCTTTTATATATGGACGATAAAGCATTGTGCGTACGCCGGCTCCAACAAGACCACCAAACCCGATAAATCCATTTAAAGTATTAGCAATCCACGAGATACGGAAAATCTTTTGGACAGGGATATCAGCTTTTAAGTAACGAAGCATAACATAGTCATAAAAGAACATTGTTGATACAGCGAATGCACCAAGTGTAATTGCTAAAAAGACTCCTCCAGTTGGAATGTTTTTAATTGTATCAATCGCTTCTAAAAAAGAAATGCCCGCTAATTCTTTTTTTGCTTGAAAGAATACAATTGTTAATACAACAAATGGGAAGACAATTTTCCCGATTTGTAAGAAACGTTTCCATGAAAACGACATAAATACAACTCTCCTTGTATAAGAAAACTGAGACAATAATATTATTATGACAAACTTCAAGAAAAATAAAAAGGTAAATTCCTGTATAGGCGAGCTATTTTTTATATAGGTATATTTAAAAGAATATTTTGTTTATCAGAAAATTAAGTTAGAATAAGATGAAAGAGGGGGAGGGGAGTATATGATTATAAAAGGTTACGTAGGATATGAGTTAGAAAAAGCGAAACCTAATACATCAGAAGATTTTTTTAACAGATCTGAAGTGACATATATATTAAATGGTAAAGAGAAAACTTTTTCGGTTTTATACGTTCGATATTTTGAAGAAGTTTTACAAGAAATTACTCCTTTTGAAGGAAATCCAGTGTATAAAGTAGAAGAACAAAACATATATTTGCGTGATATTGTAGCGATATGTTGTTTAGTGAAAGATAAGGAGCTTCGTGCGCAAAAACGTTTGTATTTAAATAATATGGAAGAATTTCAACAATATTTTGATGAGGGAACGGTGTCGAAAGTACAAGAAATATTGGCTGAATTACATAAAAATAAAAGAGTAGAAATAGCGTGAAATGGCAAAGGAGAGAGAAAAATGTCTAATTTGATGGTTGAAAATCAAACAGAACAAGTTTCTATATTTTTAGAAGATGCTATTAATTTGATAACCAATTATGTAAATTATCATACGTTACCTTCTTTATTAGAGGAAACACCAGCAGGGAATGAGCAATATTATAAAGGGGTATTAGCATCAATGAGACGACTTCTCGTTTTTTGCGAAGAAGGACAGGATGCATGTTTTGTTTTGTTGAATAGCCAGCCATTTCGAAAAACAGCAGCTGAAAAAATTTTATATAAGATTTACCATCAAGTAATTGCAGAGTTTTTTTCACCGAAGAGTGATCATTGGTATGAAAATAGTCGGTCTGCATATACAGGGAAAAATTCTATCGTTTTTCAACAAACACCACCTGCATCTTTGGAGCAAGTGATGAAGAGTTTAGAAGGTAAATTTCAATTGATGCGTGAAGAACTAGAATATTATGAGACGGATTATCAGACAAAGATGTTGCACAAATATTGATTGAGGAAAAGAAGCTAAGGTTACTTAGCTTCTTTTCCTTTTGTACAGTTATATAAGGGATTTTCATTGAATATAGTTAAGTGGATAGCATTAGGGAGGTGCAACATGAATCAGCAAGGTGTATTTACAGATTACTTTCATGAAGTAGAAAATTGGTGTGAAAGTGTTCTTCACGTATTAGATAGCCGCGCAATGGAAGTGTATGATGTCCATATGCTTGCCTATAAAATTCAGACGTTATTAGAGCGTATGAAAGAGCATGAGTATGAAACAGATGCAGAGTTTATGTATGAAATAAGCGATGATGTAGAACATATTCAGCATCACTTGCAGGAAGTATTTATGCAAGAAGAAGAGGAATATGAATTATATGAAAGAGGGGATAGTGAACGAGCTGTCCCGATTGGAGGACATACACTCCCGCCATTACCTTATCCGTATAATGCATTAGAACCGTATATTTCTAAAGAAATTATGATGTTACATCATGATAAACATCATCGGAGTTACGTGGAAGGGTTAAATAAAGCAGAGAAGATGATGGAAGAAGCGAGAAAAACAAATAAATTTGATTTAATTAAGCATTGGGAAAGGGAAGCGGCTTTTCATGGGTCAGGTCATTACTTACACACGATATTTTGGAATAACATGAAAAAAGACGGTGGTGGAAGTCCAAGAGGAGCTTTTTCACAACAAATTGAACAAGATTTTGGGAGCTTTTTACGTTTCCAAAAACATTTTACAGAAGCGGCCTCTAAAGTAGAAGGTTCAGGCTGGGCAATTCTCGTTTGGGTACCCCGGTCTGGAAGGTTAGAAATTTTGCAAAGTACACTTCATCAATTATTTACACAATGGGATACGATACCGCTCCTTGTACTAGATGTCTGGGAACATGCGTATTATTTACAATACCAAAATCGAAAAGATGAATATATTAAAAACTGGTGGAATGTTGTAAATTGGCCTGATGTAGAAAAAAGGTTTGAAACTGCGAAACAAATTGAATGGACACCATATTAGACGCAAATTCTCTGCGTCTTTTTTAATGGAAGTAGAAGGAAGATTTCGTTCATATTTTAAAAGGCCAAGCATACACTTGTACAAAAAGTGCCAAAAGGACGTGGGGGGAAATATGAGACGAATTTGTGTAATCATTACGCTTCTTATGATGTATGCAAGCGTTATGCCGATTCCTACATATGCAAAGATGAACAGCAATGTCAGTGCTCGAAATGCTGTATTAATGGAGCAACAGTCTGGTCGTGTATTATACGGAAAAGCAGAACATGAGCCTCAAAAAATTGCTAGTATAACAAAAATTATGACCGCCTTATTAGCTGCTGAATCAGGGAAGATGAAAGAAATGGTATCAGTTAGTAATGAAGCGGTGAGGGTGGAAGGATCGGCAATCTATTTAAAGCCTGGACAAAAAGTGAAGTTAGAAGATTTAGTATACGGACTCATGCTTAGATCTGGTAATGACGCAGCGCAAGTAATTGCTGAAAGTGTGGGTGGGAGTATAGATGGATTCGTATATTTAATGAATCAAAAAGCGAAAGAAATTGGAATGAAAGATACGCACTTCTCAAACCCTCATGGCTTAGATGGAGATGGATCACATTATTCGTCGGCTTACGATATGGCATTATTAACGAAATATGCAATGGGAAACGAGACATTTAAGAAAATCTTTGGAACCAAAACATATAAATCAGATTCTTGGGATTACCCGTGGAAAAATAAACATAAGCTGGTAACGTCTTATTATGAATTTGCAACAGGAGGAAAAACAGGCTTTACGAAGAAAGCTGGGCGAACGCTTGTGACAACGGCATCAAAAGATGGACTAGATTTAATTGTCGTAACTTTGAGTGCCTCTAGTGATTGGGATGATCATATGAATTTGTTTGATAAAGGTTTTGAACGTTTCAAACAAACGAAAGTTTTAGGACAAGGAGCAATTGCTGAAATAAATGAAAAGAAGTATGCCAACCATGTTTATACGAAAAATAGTTTTTCGGTACCGTTAACTGAAGAAGAAAAAAAGAACGTAGTATTAAAAGTTGAACTCCATAAAAGTATAAAACTTACGGATGGAGTAAAGGTTGGGAAGACAGACATTTATGTTGGTAATGAAAAAGTTGGAGAACGGAATTTATTTTATAGTAAACGGAAGTTAGTAGCTACAACGGGACTTTACTGGAATAATGTGAAAGAAATTTTTTCTTACATGATAGGTGTTGGGAACGATGGTTAATCTCGTATGGGTAGCGATGGCTGTCATTGGGATTGTATACGCCATGATAAATGGCACGATGGAAGAAGTGAATAAAGCTGTATTTGACGGAGCAAAAGATGCGGTAACGATTTGTATAGGACTTATTAGTGTTTTAGTATTTTGGCTCGGTTTAATGAAAATTGCAGAGGAAGCCGGATTGTTAAAAAAATTAGTTACACTTTTTATGCCGATAGTAAAAAGGTTGTTTCCAGAAATACCAAAGGATCATCCGTCTATGGGATTTATTCTATCAAATATGATGGCAAACTTTTTTGGTCTAGGTAATGCAGCAACCCCTCTTGGTATTAAAGCGATGGAACAACTGAAAGAGTTAAATGGAGGAAAGGATTCGGCGAGCCGTTCTATGGTGACGTTTCTAGCATTAAATACATCAGCCATTACATTAATTCCTACGACAGTCATTTCCATTCGAATGACGTATGAATCAGCGAATCCTACTGAAATTGTTGGGGTAACATTTATTGCACAAGTACTTTCTATGATTGGAGCAATTTGGATTGACCGCTATTTTTACCGAAGAAGGAGTAGAAAGGGGCGGAAAAAATGAGTATTGTAAATACAATTTCCTTATGGGTAATTCCTTGTGTAATTGGTTTTATCCTTTTATATGGCACAATAAAGAAAGTACCGACGTATGAATCGTTCGTTGAGGGAGGAAAAGAAGGGATTCAAATTGCAATTTCCATCTTACCGTTTATGGTTGGAATGCTTGTGTCTATTTCTATATTCCGGTCTTCAGGTGCATTAGACGCAATGATATCGGTAATGAAGCCAATGTTAGATTTGATCCATGTTCCAGCAGAAATTGTTCCACTAGCACTTATACGCCCTATTTCAGGCTCTGCTGGTTTAAGTATTACGACCGATTTAATTGCCACATATGGGCCAGATTCGTTTATTGGGAGATTGGCTTCTACGATGCAAGGGAGTACAGATACGACTTTCTATATTTTAACTGTATATTTTGGAGCGGTTGGGATCAGAAAAATGGGGGATGCACTAAAAGTAGGACTTTTTGCAGATTTAATCGGGATTATATGCTCAATTGTGTTCGTTTCTTTATTGTTTCAGTAATACTATTCATTTTTTACGCTATTTCGCTTATAATACGTATACGACCACTATTAAGGTGTAGCTTAATAGTGGTTTTTTTATGTGGTATTTTTGACAAAATGATGAACTTTTATTGTGAGAAATATGAAAAATATGGACAATAATAAAGGGTAAAAACATGATTTGACCTTTATATGTTTATTATCATCGCTATGTTGTTTAAGTAAGATGAAGCGAATAGCCGTAAAGCGTATGCGGTTGCCAAGTCTTTCTAATGTAAGGTAAGATAAATTCGAGGTGAAAAAAAGAAATGGAACGATTACAAAAAGTGATTGCGCAAGCAGGTATTGCATCGAGAAGAAAGGCTGAGGAATTAATTCAGCAAGGAAAAGTGAAAGTTAATGGAAAAATAGTGAAGGAGTTAGGGACAAAAGTAACTCCTCAAGATAAAGTAGAAGTAAATAACATCCCTCTTGAAAAAGAAGAACCTGTTTATTTTTTACTATATAAACCAACTGGCGTAATTTCAAGTGTATCAGACGATAAAGGAAGAAGTGTTGTAACGGACTTTTTCCCGGAAATTACACAACGTTTATTCCCAATCGGACGCTTAGATTATGATACGTCTGGCGTATTATTAATGACAAACGATGGGGACTTCGCAAACGTATTAATGCATCCTAGATATAAAGTTGAAAAAACATATGTTGCAAAAATAAAAGGGCCATTAACAGGTGAGAAAATTCGCATGTTAGAACGCGGTGTTACGTTAGAAGACGGTAAAACAGCACCAGCACGTGTGAAAATTATTTCTTGGGACAAGCGTAAAGAAATGGCTATTGTACAATTAACAATTCATGAAGGACGTAATCGTCAAGTACGTCGTATGTTTGAAGCGTTAGACTGTAAAGTAGTGAAATTAAAACGTGAACGTTATGCTTTCTTAGAAGTAGGAAGCCTGCGACCTGGTGATGCGAGAGAATTGACACCACATGAGGTGAAACAATTACGCGCGCTTGCTTCTACAAAGCCAAGATAAGCTATAGAGTTAAAAATTCACCAGTGGAGTGCTCTGCTGGTGATTTATTCAATACAACATTTACAGAAGATAATACATAACATTTATCGAGGAGAGGAGAAGTAATATGAAGAAAAATCGCTTATTATTTCGCGTTATTATTCTACTCATTTTATGTGGTGCTGTAGGATTTACCCTTTATCAAGGATTCTTTGCTAATAAAGAGAAAATGCAAATCGGAAAAGAAGCACCTAACTTTGTTGTGACGGATTTAGAAGGGAAGAAAATTGAACTAAAAGATTTAAAGGGAAAAGGTGTATTTTTAAACTTTTGGGGCACGTGGTGTAAACCTTGTGAAAAAGAAATGCCTTATATGAATGAATTATATCCAAAGTATAAAGAAAAAGGTGTTGAAATCATAGCGTTAGATGCAGATGAAACGGATATTGCAGTAAAGAACTTTGTGAACCAGTATGGTTTGAAATTCCCAGTTGCCATTGATAAAGGACAAAAGATTATAGGAACATATGGAGTAGGTCCATTACCGACAAGCTTTTTGATTGATAAAGATGGAAAAGTAGTGGAGCAAATTATAGGTGAACAAACGAAAGAACAGTTAGAAGGGTATTTAAAGAAAATTACTCCGTAATAAAGAAAGCCTTTACATAAGGGGTGCGTGTCTATAGTGCCTCTGGTTTAAAGATTCTGAGTATTGCGGTAACTTGAGGTTAGAATATACAATAGTACATATAGATACAGGGGCGGTGAGAGTGTTGAAAGAAATTAAATGTGAATGTGGACATGTTAATCCGATAGGAACCGTTTTTTGTGAAGCTTGCGGGAAACCATTTGAAAGCAATGAAAATACAAAACTATTGGATATGCGCTATGAGGGGAGTGCACGGAGATCTCTCACGCAGACAAAAACGATAATCGATAAAATTTGGAGCTTTTTCTCTTCTGTAAAAGTGGGTGTATGGCTAATCGTAATAACTTTAGCTGCATCAGCGATAGGAACTATTTTTCCGCAAGAAATGTACATAACTCCAGGGATTGCACCAGCTGAATATTATAAACAAGAATACGGATTTTTAGGACAATTATACTATCAATTAGGGTTTAATAATTTATACGGTTCATGGTGGTATATGATTTTGATTGCTTCTATCGGTATTTCACTTGTGATATGTAGTTTAGACCGTGTTATTCCACTTTATAAAGCTTTAAAAAAGCAAGGCGTAAAAAGACATCCTAGCTTTTTAAAGAGACAGAGATTATATGGGACTGGTACACCGCAAGAAGGTGACCTGGAAAGAGTGCAAAAGAATTTAAAGAAAAGAAACTATAACGTGAAAGTGGAAGACGGAAACGTTTTAGCAGAAAAGGGACGCTTCTCGCGTTGGGGTCCATATGTAAATCATATCGGTCTTATTATCTTTTTATTCGGTGCGATGCTTCGTTTTTTACCGAGTATGTACGTAGACGAAGCACTTTGGTTACGTGACGGTGAAACGAAAGAGATACCAGGGACGGATGGACAATACTACTTAAAAAACGAGAAATTTATAAAAGAAGTTTATGATAAAAGTAAGGACAAGGAAGTTTTTGATGAAGCGATTGATCGTGTAGGCGATAAAATGATTGCGAAAAACTTCCAAACGAATGCCGTATTATATAAAGCAGTAGGAGAAAATATAGCAGGACAAAAACCGAAATTAGAAAAAGTAAAAGAAGCGGAAATTCGAGTGAATGAACCACTGAAATTTGATCAATTTGCAGTGTATCAAGTGGATTATAAAGAAAGTGAATTTAAAAGTATGTCCTTTAACTTACAAAATAAAGAAAATAATCAAAAGTGGGGACCGATTAAAGTAGATTTAACGAATCCTAAGGAAAAATATGATTTAGGAACTGGTTATTCTCTAGAACTATTAAGCTATTTTCCTGATTTTTATTTTGATGAGAATGGAAAACCAAATACGAAAACGAAATTACCAAACAATCCTGCATTTGTATTTAAAATGTTTACACCTGAAACACCAGATGGTGAAGTGAGTTTTGTTGGTATTCAGCAAAATATAGAACCAGATGGAAACAACAAATATAAAATGTCGTTTGCAGGTGTTGAAATGCAAAATGCAACAGCACTTACTGTAAGAAAAGATTTAACGCTTTGGATTCTCGGCATTGGAGGATTTATATTTATGGTTGGTGTCATTCAAGGTATGTATTGGAATCATCGCCGTATTTGGATACAACGTGTTAATGATGAATGGTGGATTGCAGGGCATACAAATAAAAATTGGTTCGGTTTAAAGAAAGATATTGAAAGAGTAATAGAAGGTACAGCAATTCCACAGCCAAATGATAAAGTAATTGATAAAAAAATTAGTTAAGGTGGGGAAACGATATGGTGCAAATAAGTAGTAACTTTCTCTTTACCGCATTTATTTTATATTTAATTGCGACTCTATTTTTTGGGGGAGCCATTAAAGAAAAGGGTCATAAATGGGCAAATGTAGGAATAACGATTACAATTTTAGGGTTTATAGCACAAACAGTATATTTTGTTACAAGGTGGATTGCATCAGGGCATGCGCCAGTTAGTAACTTTTTTGAATTCGGTACATTTTTCGGCATGATGCTTGTAGGAGCATTTATTGTCATGTATTTTATGTACCGTGTAAGCATAATCGGACTATTTGCATTACCAGTTGCGCTTTTATTAATTGCCTATGCAAGTATGTTTCCGAGGGAAATATCTCCGCTTATTCCATCTTTAAAAAGTAATTGGTTACATATTCACGTGACGACTGCAGCAGCAGGACAAGCCATTTTAGCGATTAGTTTTATTACAGGCGTTATGTATTTATTGAAAAATGTAGATCAATCGACGAGAAGTAAACGTACATTTTGGCTAGAGACGGTAGTATTTACACTTGTTTGTACAGTTGGATTTATTGGAGTAACAACGGTATTTTCTAGTATGAAATATGAAGCGAAGTTTCAATGGATTGATAAAAATGAACAACAACTGGAAATGAAGTACAATCTTCCGGCTTTAGTTGGACCGCATGAAGGGAAGTTACTGACAGAAAATAAATTAGAACCGGCAGTTGAAGTTCCAGCAATTGTAAATGCAAAAAAATTAAATACTGTTATTTGGTCAGTGTTAGTTGGAACATTACTGTATATTGTATTAAGACTCGTTTTACGGAAGCGAGTATCGGCGGCACTTCAGCCGTTAGTAAAGAATACGAATAGTGATCTACTAGATGAAATCGGATATCGATCTATTGCAATTGGATTCCCAGTTTTCACATTAGGTGCATTAATTTTTGCGATGATTTGGGCTCAAATAGCGTGGACGCGCTTTTGGGGCTGGGATCCGAAAGAGGTTTGGGCACTTATAACGTGGCTCTTTTATGCTGCAGTACTACATTTACGATTATCTAAAGGGTGGCATGGGGAGAAATCAGCTTGGCTTGCAGTAATTGGTTTTGCAATCATTATGTTTAACTTTATTGTAGTAAACTTAATTATTGCCGGTTTACATTCATATGCATAGAGAAATAAAATAGGAGAGTGCATGTCACTTTCCTATTTTATTTTTGTCAACTTTTCTTCTTTTTTGAGAAAAACATGACAAAGTAGCGGTTGATTTTGTAAAATGATGTCGAGGACATTATATACAGTTCAAAAAAAATACATAGTTTTGGAAAAAAATTGAACAAAATTTATTATTCTTGTGAAGCATAATATGGGAAGTGAAACATTTAGAAGATTGCTTAAATAAACGAGAATAGCGCAACATAATAGTTAAAGAAGGGTAGGTGTGAACCGCTGAGGTGAGAGTACGCAGCGGGTAGAGATGGAAAATGAATCAAGAATTTTAATTGTAGATGATGAGGATCGTATTCGTCGTTTATTGAAAATGTACTTAGAAAGAGAACAATATACGATTGAAGAAGCAGATAATGGTGATACAGCTTTAGAAATGGCGTTGCAAAATGATTACGATTTAATCTTATTAGATCTTATGATGCCTGGTAAAGATGGCATTGAAGTATGTAAAGGGGTTCGTGAGAAGAAAGCGACACCAATTATTATGCTGACAGCAAAAGGTGAAGAAGTAAATAGAGTACAAGGATTTGAAGTTGGAACAGATGATTATATTGTAAAGCCGTTTAGTCCACGTGAGGTCGTGCTACGTGTGAAAGCGGTATTACGTCGTGCTGTACCAACAACATTCTTTACACAAGATACAACGACAAAAGATGTTACTGTATTCCCTCACTTAACAATTGATAACGATGCACACCGTGTTACTGCAGATGGCAATGAAGTAAACTTAACGCCGAAAGAATATGAGTTACTATTATTTTTAGCGAAAGCTCCTGATAAAGTATTCGATCGTGAGCAGCTGTTAAAAGAAGTATGGCAATATGAATTCTTCGGAGATTTACGTACAGTTGATACACATGTAAAGCGTTTACGTGAGAAGTTAAGCAAAAAATCACCAGATGCAGCGAAAATGATTGTTACTGTTTGGGGTGTAGGTTACAAATTTGAGGTTGTGAACGACTGATGCTTTGGAGAAGTGTAGTAGGGAAGTTATGGATGACCATATTACTTCTCGTTTCGTTTGTTCTTGGATTTGTTGCGATTTTACTTTCACAATTTTTTAGAACGTATTATGTTGATATGAGTGAAAATAGACTTCAAAAAGTCGCAACAAGTGTTACGGAATTAATTGAAGAAGGTGCCGATGTAAAAACGATTGAGAACATCGCGTACAAATTCTCTGATCCACTTTCAAGGATTATTATTGTAGAAGATGGCAAGGAAATCTCTTCTTCACCGAAACAAGAAGGGTTAGTCACCCTTACAATGGATAATTTAAAAGAAGATAAAGAATTAGCCGCTGTTTTTACGGACAAAAAAGAAATTAAGAACAACATTAGAAAAGCTTCTGATAGTAGAAAGAATAAAAGCACTGAAAATGATATTGTGATCGTTGGGAAACCAGTGCAATCAAAAAATCAAAGCGCAGTGTTCGTATATGAATCTTTACAAGTGCCAATAAAAGATATGGAGAGAACGACTGATTTCATTTTCTTAGCCGCTGGGATTGCGATTATATTAACAACTTTCTTTGCGTTCTTCTTATCTACTCGGATTACAGCACCGCTTCGTAAAATGCGTGAGGTTGCTTTTGAAGTGTCACGTGGGAAATTTGATGCAAAGGCTCCTATGGTATCTCAGGACGAAATTGGTGAGCTGGCAACGGCCTTAAATCAAATGGGTAAACAGTTGAAGTTTAATATGAATGCTTTGCAGCAAGAAAAAGAACAGTTAGCTAGTATTTTGAGTAGTATGGCAGATGGAGTTATTACGTTAAATCAAGAAGGTGAAGTCGTAGTTATTAATCCACCGGCTGAACATTTCTTACAAGTTTGGCAAGAAGAAAAAGAGATAGAGTTAAGTAAAAAATTACCTTCTGAACTTGTGGAACTATTCCATCTCGTTGTAGAAAGCGAGCAACAACAAGTTGTTGAAATTAATTTACAAAAAGGGAACTATGTAGTTCTTATGACACCACTTTACAATCAAACGAAAATTCGTGGGGCTGTAGCGGTACTGCGAGATATGACGGAAGAACGTCGTCTTGAGAAAATGCGTCAAGACTTTATTGCGAATGTATCACATGAACTTCGTACACCGATGGTCATGCTGCAAGGGTATAGTGAAGCGATTTTAGATGATATTGTGCAAACGAAAGAGGAAATAGATGAGTTTGTTCAAATCATTTATGATGAATCCGTTCGTTTAGGTAAACTTGTAAATGAATTGTTAGATTTAGCTCGTATGGAAAGCGGTCACGTAGAGTTACATATTGGTGAAGTGGACATACATCCGTTTGTGGAAAAAATTGGTCGTAAATTCCAAGGGATTGCAAAGGATAAAGAAGTTGAACTAACAGTTGATTTCCGGAATCAGATTGAAGAATATGCGTTTGATGCAGATCGGATGGAACAAGTGTTGACGAATTTGATTGATAACGCAATTCGTCATACGAATGCGGGTGGACATGTAACGCTTGTAATTGATACGAAAAATAATGGCCTCATTTTTGAAGTACAAGATTCGGGTGTAGGCATTCCAGAAGAGGATATTCCATTTTTATTTGATCGTTTCTATAAAGCTGATAAAGCAAGAACACGTGGGAAAAAGGGTGGAACAGGACTCGGGCTTGCAATTGCGAAAAATATTGTTCAAGGCCATGACGGTAAAATTTCTGTATCAAGTGTTGTTGGAGAAGGAACTACATTCTCTGTATATTTACCGAATCGTATAATTTAGATATGCTTTTTTAAAGTTGATAATGAATAAAGTTCTGCTGTTTTTTATTTTTTTGTAAACTCAATTAAATAAAGAATGGTAGAACTTTTTTCTATCTTGGTCGAATTAAAAATAACAAGAGAGGTGCTGTGAAGAAATGAAATTATATACAAAAACAGGAGATAAAGGAACGACAAGTGTAATAGGTGGCAGGGTTGATAAAGATGATATCCGTGTGGAAGCGTATGGAACAATAGACGAGGCAAATTCTCATATTGGATATGCAATGACTAAGGTTCAAGGCAAGGCTTTTAGAGATATTTACAATGAGCTCGAAAATATTCAACATGAACTATTTGATTGCGGAGGAGACTTGGCAATAGTGGAACAAAAAATTCCTTATAAAGTGACAATTGAGATGGTTGAAAGTTTAGAAAGAAAGATTGATTTATATATAGAAGAAGCCACGCCATTAGAACGCTTTATTTTGCCAGGTGGTAGCGAGGCGGCGGCTACTATTCATATTGCACGTACTGTTGTAAGGAGAGCAGAACGCTCTATAGTATCATTGCAAAAAGAAGTGAAAATAAATGAAGTTGTCTTAAAGTATGTAAATAGATTATCTGATTATTTGTTTGCGATAGCTCGAGTAATAAATGCCCGATTACAAGTGAAAGATGTGGAGTATAACCGTAGTGCATTAGTTTTTCGTGATAAGAAAGAGAAGGAAGTGGAGTAATTCACTTTCTTTTTTTGTATACTTTTTTCTGTAATATACCAAAATAGAGAAGGTATGGTGGTAATTAGAAAACGGAGGATGTATATGAAAGTTTTAAAATGCGGCGTCATGTTATTGAGTATACTGTTTGTATCTCAATTACATGTTTATGCAGAGGAAAATCGATGGACATGGCCTGTTGAAGGTCAGATAAGTGATTATTTTGGGACAAGGCATGGAAAACACTATGGTATTGATGTAGCTGCGCCGATTGGAACGCCTGTGGCAGCTATTCAAGATGGTAGGGTAACGAAGTCTTATTATTCAAGTAGTTATGGAAATGTTGTATTTATTAAACACGGAGAATATGAGGCTGTATATGCACATTTAAATAAGAGATATGTGGGGCAGGGAGATTATATTTCCAAAGGAGAAAAAATTGGAGAAGTAGGGAACACGGGAGAATCGCGAGGTGCACACTTACATCTAGAACTTCATCAAGGAAGATGGACGATGGCGAAAAAGAATGCGATGAACCCATTGCTTGTTTTAAATGAACAAAGAAATGAAGTTGTTTCTTCATCATTATATGTCGTACAAAAAGGGGATACTTTAGTTAGTATTGCACGGAAATTTAGTATGACACTTAAGGAAATTAAAGAAAAAAATGGATTGCAGCAAGAGCTAATTTATCCTAATCAACAATTATATGTTAAGTGAAGGAAACATCTCAAAAATTAAACTTTGAACAAATTTATGTTCTTCTTAAATAAGGTTCAATGTAAATGAAATTATATGGGCGCTTTTGCTAGAACTATTGAGTGAATTAGAGCATCTATATCTAAAAGAAAACCGTCCCAAAATTTATTTTGGGACGGCTTCTTTTACCAAAAAATAAAGACACATATAAATCCAGAAATAGCTAAATAGCTATATAAGTAAAAAACTTTTGTTCTTGTTTTCTCTTTTGTTCGAAACAGTACGATAGTCGGTTCAATTAAACCGATTGTCAAACAAAGTAGGCCAAGAAGCATACAACCAATCGAGATAGAATACAGGGCGATTTGTGGTGCTTGAAATGGAATCATCCATTTTAATAAAAATGCAATAAGTGCAGTGTAACAAATACTACCGATGTATTTATTCAGTGGTGTATTAGAACGAAAACCAGGAAGTTTTTTTAAGAAAGAGCGGGAAACAACTTCTGTTTGTAAAGATGTATGCTCTTCAATAATTTTTTGAGCTTCTTTTCCTTTTTGAAAAAGAGATAAGATCCAATTTCGCTCACCCTGAAAAATAAATTGAGAAGTTGTCAAATAGTGATCAATCTTCACTTTATTCCAACTCTTCCACGGATGACGCTCACACAATTTTAATTTACTTTCTGTTTTTTTATCATACTGATAAATACTGATGCCATCTTCATCGAAAGTAGCATAGTATGTCTCGTTTGAGAATGTGCCTAAATCAATTGGGCAGTAGAAAAGTAATTCTTTTTTTAAGTAAAAGTATTCTTTTCTTAAGTTTTTTTTCATTGCTTCTCGAATAGAATGTCTCTTGTCTTTTTTCATGACATTTCCTCCATAACTCAGAAAATGTTCTTATCTTAACAATTCAATATCTTATCACTTTTAATTATATATGACTAGGTAATTCAAAAGAGAAATGCCGAATAATAAAAAATATGGATTGTATTGTAAAATATCTCGCAATTTATTTTTTTTGTTACGAAAAATAAATAACTAATTTTAAATAAGTTACAATTTTTTAGTTCACAATGTTATGAGGTTGTTGTATAATGAAGGGGAAAATAGAATATCGGTCTATCTTCGGGGCAGGGTGAAAATCCCGACCGGCGGTGATGAACTATTTATGATTTTGTTCTAAGCCCGCGAGCCGTTAAGGCAGGATTTGGTGTGATTCCAAAGCCGACAGTATAGTCTGGATGGGAGAAGATGGAGGTTCAAGCGTTCAAAAAAGATATGGATTTGAACGTCTGTTTGATGTGCCTTAAATTCTCCCTTTGTGTAAAACACAAAGGGTTTTTTCGTTCTATGAAAAAATAGGCATAGCAGAACCTTTCCACTTTCCATGAGATGATCGATGGAAAAGGAGAGAGAAAGATGAAACAAAAAAACAGTGTAGTGCAGATGGTGAGTGTAGCGATGCTAAGTAGTATTGCATATTTACTAATGATGTTAGATTTTCCGTTCCCAGGGCTTCCGCCATTTTTGAAAATTGATTTTAGTGATGTACCAGCTCTAATTGCAGCAATTATCTTTGGACCAGTAGCAGGAGTGATTGTAGAGGCGATAAAGAACATTTTACATTACGGGATTCAAGGAAGTTTAACGGGAGTACCAGTTGGAGAGATTGCAAACTTTATTGCAGGATGCTTATTTATTGGACCAGCAGCTTTCTTATTTAGAAAGTATCGTACTGTGAAGAGTTTAACTACAGGATTAATGCTAGGGACAATTACAATGGCACTTATTATGAGTGTATTAAACTACATCATCATATTCCCGGCTTACACTTGGTTTTTAAATTCACCGGCTATGTCTAGCGAAGCTATAAGAACAACGGTTGTAACGGCAATCTTACCATTTAATTTAATTAAAGGGATTGTTGTAACAATTGTATTTGTAGCATTATTCTCACGCCTGAAAGTATGGGTGTTTGCAAAAATGAAAAATGCATAATATATATTAAAACCATTAGTAGTGTGAAACTACTAATGGTTTTTTATTAAGGAAAATAAAATTTAGATACAAAAAATGCCCCTCATCAATATGAGGGGCATTTTTTGAAGTTAATAAAAGACTATTCGAATTTTAAAGCGTCTCCGTCGAATGATTCGTCAGCAACTTTAATTGAGTCAGTTGGACAGCCTTCGAATGCATCCATCATATCTTCAATTAATACATCTGGAATTTCAACGATACCTTGGTTATCATCTAATGTTACAAATGCAATACCTTCATCATCATAGTCATAAATGTCTGGTGCAGCAGCGCCACAAGCACCACATGCAATACAAGTATCTTTATCAACGATTGTATATTTTGCCATCTTTTTTCCCTCCTGATAATATGTATGTGAAAAGCTCGCCATAAAAATTATAACCTTATTGTAAAACGGTTTGTAAAACTTTTCAACATAAAATTATAATGATAATGCTTATCAATTAGAGTGTCAACTTATTTTTGAATTATGTCATAAGATTTTCAAAATACGTAAATATGATTTCGTTTGATACAATAGAATATATACAAGTATATAGTTCTTATATGATAAGTTTAATGAGCGAAAGTAGATAGTGTAATTGTACTGAAAAGAATGAAGTTAAGATTGGAAGGTGGAAGCGGTCATGCAAATACAATATACTTTGTTGCATTGTTTAAAACAATTGAATGGTGAAAGAACCGTTTCTTCTATTTATTATTTACTAAAGGGCAAACGTTCTTCGCAAACTTTACAAGATGGAAATATGTTCCGAATTTCTTTTTTGTTCGGAATATACAAATCATTGAATAGAAATGACTATGATGGTGAAGTTGCAAAGTTGTTGCAAGCGAATTTTATTCAAGAAATACATGAAAATACATATGTGTTAACACCTACGGGTAAAATGCAGTTACATAAATGGGAGGAAGTTTATGCTTTTCCGGCGCATTTGCATGGTTTACATTATGGTGAATTAGGTGAAACATTTTGGAAAAGATTATCATTAATTATTCAAACTATATCAAATTTACAACAGAATAATACGAAGTTTATCCCAATTCAGCAAGATACAGAAATAATGATGTGGGTGAAACGTTTTCTAACAGGAATACCATATAAGAGAAGTGAGTTGGCGAGAAAACTATGGACGGAAGTATATAATCTTTTAGAAAAGAGCAATACGATAGAAGCGACGATTGTAACATATCGACTAACGGGTTATGAACGTATTGGTTGTACATTGCAACAATTAGCAGAAATTACGAAACAAGATATATTCAGGGTGTATTTTTTATTTTGGGGTACAATGCATTTCTTTATACAAGAAGTTCGTGATAAAGAAAATGAATTTCCACTATTAGCTGAAATTATATCTTATCCAAATGAAAGAGCTGAATTATTTAGTTTATCGACGAAAAAAACATATAATTTTTGGAGACAAGGACGTTCTTTAGAAGAAATAGCGACGATTCGGAATTTAAAGGTTGCAACGATAGAAGATCATTTTGTTGAAATTGCTTTGCGAGAAAAAGATTTTTCTATTGAAATGTTTATGGAAAAAGAAAAGATAGACAAAGTAATAAAAGTAATTGAAGCATTGCAAACGCGGAAGTTACGTGTTTTGAAACAAGCGGTTGGAGAAGATATCTCTTATTTTGAAGTTCGTCTTGTATTAGCGCGGATGGAGGGTGTAAATGAAACTTGAAGAATATTTATATAAGTGGTTTGGATATTCTGAATTTCGTCCAGGTCAAAAAGGAGTTATTACAGATTTATTAGAAGGAAAAGATGTGATAGCAATGCTTCCGACTGGAAGAGGGAAATCTATGTGCTATCAGTTTCCGGGGCTTATGCGAGAAGGAACAGTGCTTGTTGTATCACCGTTATTATCTTTAATGGAAGATCAAGTAACACAATTAAAGTATGTTGTGAAAAACCGAGTAATAGCATTTAATAGTTTTCGGACATTAAATGAAAAAAGAGAAGCGATGAAAAAATTATCTTCATATAAATTTATTTTTGTTTCACCAGAGATGTTACAGTCGGAGTTATTAATTAGGGAATTGAAGAAAATTCATATTTCATTATTTGTTGTTGATGAGGCTCATTGTATTTCTCAATGGGGTTATGATTTTAGACCGGACTATAAAAAACTAAATGTAGTTATTGAAAATATTGGTTCTCCTACAGTATTAGCATTGACAGCCACAGCGACAAAAGGGGTACTGCAGGATATCGCAAATAGTTTAAATTTAAAGGGTGCCGCGGAACATGTATACTCTATTGACCGTCCTAATATTGCAATGGATGTGCAATTTGTAGAGACGATAGAAGAAAAGAAAGAGGCGCTTTTAGAGCAGGTGATGTATTTACAAGGGCCGGGGATTGTATATTGCTCAAGTAGAGCGTGGACAGAAAGGTTAACGGAATACTTGAGAGGGAAAGGTGTTACTGGTGTAGCTTTTTATCATGGTGGTATGGAACATGAAGAGCGTATGTTAATTCAACAGCAGTTTATGAACGATCAATTGCAACTTGTAATATGCACAAGTGCATTTGGTATGGGGGTAAATAAGGCGAATACGCGATATATTATTCATTTTCATTATCCAACTAATATAGCTTCTTACTTACAAGAAATCGGAAGAGCTGGAAGAGATGGCGAACCGAGTATAGCTATTTTATTATGTAGTCCGTTGGATCATGATTTACCAATTTCGATCATTGAGGATGAATTGCCAAGTAAGTCACAAATACAATTTTTATTTTCTTTACTACAAGAAAGAATGTTTCAAACGAAAGAATTACCAATAGAAGATGTAGAAGAAATTTGTTATAATGCAGCAAGATTTAATGAGCAATATTGGCGTTTCGTTCGTTATCATCTCGAACAGGTTGGAATTATACAACAACGAAGATTATTATTAGAAGGTTTGTCAGATGAAATCATGAACCGATTAATAGCTGAAGTAGAAATAAGGTTGCGTAATAAATATAGTGAGCTAGAAAATATGAAGTCATGGATACAAGTTAAAGGATGTAGACGTGAATATGTGCTGCAACAGTTCGGTTATAGGAAAGAGCAAGAGTTAATTAATTGCTGCGATTATTGCGGTATTACAAAAGAAGATTATAAAAAAAGACGAGCGCAACAATCGGATTTCGACTATAATTGGGAAACAGAGTTACAAAAGCTTTTCGGCCTAGAAAAGATGGAGGAATGATGAACATTCAAAGACATAATGTTGAAGATATGAGTCCGCAGGAAATAAGGCTGAATCTATATATAACACAGTTAATTATTATCGGTATTGGCTGTTTACTGGCATATATATTATTTCAAGATGTAAAAGAAGTCTTTAATTTATGGAAATGGGAACCAGTATCTATACTTATTATAGGTGGTTTGTTAGCGATTGGTATTGTGTTATTAGATTATGTTGCAATGCGAGTGTTTCCGGAGTCTTGGTTTGATGATGGTGGTATTAACGATAAGATGTTTCGAGGAATGTCCGTTCTGCACTTACTCGTTATTACGTTCTTAATTGGTTTTGCAGAAGAATTTTTATTTAGAGGTGTAGTACAGACTCATTTTGGAATTGTAATTGCGAGCTTCGTATTTGCAGTGTTACATATTCGTTATATAACAAAGCCATTTTTGTTTTGTTTCGTCTGTTTCATTAGTTTTGTCTTTGGTTATGTATTTGAATGGACAGGAAATTTGTTTATAACAATCTTTGCACACTTTCTTGTTGATTTTATAATGGGACTCCAATTAAGAAAATAAATGGAAGGTGGTGGTGAACAACATGAGGAAACGAATTCCTGATTTTGAAGAGGAATTAGAAGTTGAGCGAGTGGAAGAAAAAGAAAGTTTACCGCCGCGTAGTGAAATTCATAGAAATAAAGAAAAAAAACAAAAGTTTAAAATAAATCACATTTTCGTCCGGGTTTTAACATTTCTATTCATTCTGCTGCCGATTAGTATTTTGTGGTACACGGATAAATATATTCAGGTGAAGGGTGATAGTAATAATGCCGGAAAAAGTGCGTTTGAAGTAATCTTCTTTGATTCAGCTAAATCTGAGTCGCAGAAACATTCTGAAAAAGTAATAACGCATACTGTGAAAGAGGGAGAAACTTTAGAAAGTATAGCGAAGCAATATTTTTCAGATGGAAATGGAATTGAAGTAATTAAAAAGTATAATAACTTGCAAGAAGATGAAGTGAGTGCAGGTCAAGAATTAAAAATTCCGATAAAAGATAAGTCCACAAAGCAAGAAAGCTAGTGAGTTAAGCGATCACCGTTTGTTATAAAAGCCTAGGATTATCTTTATGAGGAGGGGAGTCAAAAATATGATATGGATTATATTATTCAGTACTCTCATAGGCATGGGGATTTTATTGCTTCTTGTGATGTATAAAGAAGCGATGCGTAATACGGTGTTGGAACATACTTTAGTATTTAAAGAATTTCCGAAAAGTTTTCAAAAAGTAAATGTGTTTTTTATTTCTGATATTCATAGAAGAGTCATTTCGAATTTGTTAATTGAACAAGTAAAAGGAAAAGTAGATCTCGTAATTATCGGAGGAGATTTAGCAGAGAAAGGTGTCTCTTTATCAAAAATCTCTGCGAATATTCAAAAGTTAAGAGAGATAGCTCCTGTATATTTTGTGTGGGGAAACAATGATTATGAGATAGAATATCATGAATTAGATGCGTTATTATTAGAAAATAACGTAAAAGTTTTAGATAATACAAGAGTGGTATTTGAGTCTGAATTAGGCGAGAAAATTTGTTTGCTCGGTATAGATGATGTTGGATTGCACCGTGATCGTCTAGATTTGGCATTGGCGGATTGTAAAGAAGATGGTTTTCGTATCCTAGTTAGTCACAACCCTGATATAATAAAAAAAATGTCTGGAAATGAACAGATTTCACTTGTCTTAAGTGGACATACGCATGGAGGGCAAATCCGATTATTCCCATCTAAAAAATATTTAAAAGGTGGCGTATATAACCATTTAAATACGATTCTCTTTGTTAGTAATGGGTATGGAACAACATTGATACCACTTCGTTTCCGAGCACCTGCTCAAACACACATCATTACATTGTGCGGAGGGAAATGATGCCAACTCTTAATGGGAAATACAATATAAAAGCCGTTTCGAATATAATTGGAGTTCAGCCGAGTACGCTTCGTGCATGGGAAAGACGATATCAAATTATTGCCCCAAAGCGGAATCAAGCTGGGCATCGTTTATATACAGAAGAGCATATTCAAATTTTAAAATGGTTAATGGAAAAAGTTTCTTCCGGTATGATGATTGGACAAGCAGTTCGATTATTAGAAGAGAATCGTTTGCAGAGTACAGTTCAAAAAGAGATACATTTCGATAAAGAAGTTGTTTTAGTGGACGATTTGCTACAAGCTTTGTTAAAATTTGATGAAATTACAATTGCTGCATTATTAAACGAAGCTTTTAGTATATATTCAACAGAGAAGGTTGTTGCCAGTATTGTTCTTCGAGTGACAGACAAATTATTAACGTCAAAAAATAATAATGAGATTTCAATGGTGCAATTTCAATATGCACTATCATTTTTACAAACGCGTCTAGGGATGGTGTATCACAATGCCTCAATGTTTTCCTCTTTACACAAAGTTATTGTGTTAGAAAAGGATGCATTGAAAGGATTTATTTTTTCAACTTATTTACGCTTAAAAGGATATGAGGCGATATATATTAGGACAAGCTTAGCTGAAGATGGTATGTTATCAGCGGTAGAGGAAATACAGCCGAAATATGTATTTGTATCTTTTGCTGACGAACAAGAAATGAAAAAGACGATGAACTTTATAAATTTATTACAAGAAAAAAGGGAATCTCTTTTAGTTGGATTTATCGGAAAGCTAGGCGTTCTAAACCAGTTGGACATTGAAACAATCCTAATTGGTGATACGAAAGAAGAATGGGATGGATGGTTAAAAATGTCGGAATAGTTGTTCGAAAAGAACCATCTATTTTCTATTTCATATAATAAAAATTAGATGCATTGGTTACGTAGGGAGGGTATGAGATGAGGCTGGAACGATTAAATTACAATAAGATAAAAATTTTTCTAACATTTGATGATTTATCTGAACGAGGATTAACGAAAGAAGATTTATGGAGAAATGCACCGAAAGTACAGCAATTATTTCGTGATATGATGCAAGAAGCAAATAAGGAATTAGGGTTTGAAGCAGATGGTCCGATTGCAGTTGAAGTGTTTTCTCTACAAGCACAAGGGATGGTTGTAATTGTAACGAAAGAAAATCAAGAAATGGATACAGATGATGAGTTCCGTGACGAGTTTATTGAAATGCAAGTGACTCTAGATGAAAGTGAGCATATATTATATGAGTTTGCTACGCTAGATGACGTAATTAACCTGTCGAATCGCTTATATAACCTTGGTGTAACTGGCGGAAAGCTATATACGTGGGATGAGCGCTTCTATCTTTGGGTGGAAGAAGAGGAACAAATTCAATTGTTAAAGGCGGATTTTATAGCTATTTTAGCGGAATACGGTAATCCGTCTACAGCAACCATTTATCGCATCATGGAGTACGGTAAAGAATTAATGGATGTTAACGCGATAGAGCAAATACACAATTACTTTGTGAAAAAACAAAACCTCAGCTAATACAACATAGCTGAGGTTTTGTTTTTATTTGGAGAAGGGAAGGGATGATTGTAAATACTCGAACATACTTTTTGAAAATAAAATATGCAGTTTTATGGGAGTGTGGTTGATGGAAATAAAAAATATTTAAATATTTAAGTATTTTACTTTTCTAAAAGTAATAAAAGGACTATAATAATAGTGAAAACGCTTGCAACAGAAAATAGTTTGTATATATTTGTTAGCGTTTTCTATTGCATTCCAAATTTAAGGGTGTATACTAGGCAATGAAGGTTTACTAAACAAGTGAAATTACAGGGGGTTTACTTACTATGGTAGCCGAAAAGGGAACTCAAACAAAAACACAACAACAAAGGGAACAACATTTTGAACTATTGAATTCAACACAAATTGTTATTAGTGAAGCGTTAGAAAAATTGGGTTATCCAAACGAAGTATATGAATTATTAAAAGAACCAATTCGTATGATGACAGTGAAAATACCAGTTCGTATGGATGACGGGACTGTTAAAATATTTACAGGATATCGTGCACAACATAATGATGCTGTTGGTCCAACGAAAGGTGGGATTCGCTTCCATCCGAATGTAACAGAAAATGAAGTGAAAGCACTTTCAATCTGGATGAGTTTAAAATGTGGTATTGTTGATTTACCATATGGTGGAGGTAAGGGTGGAATTATTTGTGATCCACGTGAAATGTCATTCCGTGAGTTAGAAAGATTAAGTCGCGGTTATGTACGAGCAATTAGCCAAATCGTAGGACCGACGAAAGATATTCCAGCTCCAGATGTATTCACAAACTCTCAAATTATGGCATGGATGATGGATGAGTATAGCCGTATTGATGAATTTAATTCACCAGGATTTATTACAGGTAAACCGCTTGTATTAGGTGGATCACATGGACGTGAAACAGCAACAGCGAAAGGTGTAACAATTTGTATTCGCGAAGCTGCGAAAAAACGTGGCATTGATATTAAGGGTGCACGCGTTGTTGTTCAAGGATTCGGTAATGCTGGTAGCTTCTTAGCTAAATTTATGCATGATGCAGGTGCGAAAGTTATTGCAATCTCAGATGCTTACGGCGCGTTACATGATCCAAACGGATTAGATATTGATTATTTATTAGACCGTCGTGATAGCTTCGGTACAGTAACAAAGTTATTTAACAATACAATTTCAAACAAAGAATTGTTAGAACTTGATTGCGATATTTTAGTTCCAGCTGCAATTGAGAACCAAATTACAGAAGAAAATGCTAATGATATTAAAGCGAAAATCGTTGTTGAAGCTGCAAATGGTCCAACAACATTAGAAGCGACTAAAATTTTAACAGATCGCGGAATTTTACTTGTTCCAGACGTGTTAGCAAGTGCTGGTGGTGTAACAGTATCTTACTTTGAGTGGGTACAAAATAACCAAGGTTACTACTGGACTGAAGAAGAAGTAGAACAACGTTTAGAAAAAGTAATGGTAAGATCATTTGATTCTATTTATGAAACAGCACAAGTTCGTAAAGTGAACATGCGCTTAGCGGCGTACATGGTTGGTGTTCGTAAAATGGCTGAAGCAAGCCGCTTCAGAGGTTGGGTATAAAATATTATATCTTGAGAAAACGTGATTTCCTTTCGAGGGAATCACGTTTTTTTGTTGAAGTATTAAATGAGGTGTTGTATATGGAGAATGAAATGTTGGAACGAGTAGAACAATTAGAAGAAAAGGTTAATAGGTTAGAGGGAGAACTCGCAAGAACGATGAAAGCTCGCAAAATAAGTACCGTTCGGATGTTCGGGGAAGGGCTACTGTTTCTGATATTTGGTGTGGTTGTAGTAGGGCCGATTATTGCCGTTGTAATCTCAATTTTTACTTGGCTTGCTGAAAAATAAAATAAAAATAAAAAAGAACGCTTGTTCTACACGAACAAACGTGCTATACTCTCCTTAGATAAACAAAACGGAAATGATTTTAAGGAGAGATAAATGATGAAAATGACAGTAGACCAAAGATTTATGATGCCAGCAGATGTTGTAGAGCGAGTGGAAGTTTTACGAAACAAACAAAGCAAGCGTGGCACATTATTACAATCGGTAAATAAATTTTTCGGTTTAGATACGAAAGAAGATTGTGTTTGGTTTTACGGTTTTTATGGAGTGGCTGTAAGTATCTTGTTGTTTATGGTGTTCACTTCAAATATTTTCGATTTTCTCTTCGCGTAAGAAATATGCGATAAGGACATTGCTACCGAATACATATATAAGGAAGTAAGGTAATCTTCTAGAGCGGGAGTTGGTAGCAATGGCGATGTTTCCTATAGAGCGCAATTATATTGGATATGGAAGTTCACGACCGGGGATTCCTCTGACTAAAGTGAGATTTATCGTAAGCCATGATACGGGGAATCCTGGAAGCAATGCGATAGGCAATCGAGATTACTTTAATGAATTACAACCGAAAGCTTCGGCACATACATTTATAGATGATAAAACAATATTGGAGATTATTCCTATAAATGAAGTTGCGTATCATGTTCGATATGGTGTGCCGACGGATAATGACTTATATGGCTATGACGCGAATAAGGCGGCCATTGGAGTGGAACTTTGTTATGGTGGTGATGTTAACTTTTGGGAAGCGTATAATCGTTTTACATGGTATCATGCGTATTTATGCCAAAACTTTGGCTTAAATCCGAAAAAAGATATCGTGTCACATAAAACGCTTGATCCAGCTAGAAAGATTGATCCTGAGAATGTATTAGGGAAACAAGGTATTAAATTTCAGCAGTTTTTAGCAGATGTCTATCGGATGTACGTTTCGTTTAGATGACAAATATATGAAAAATGAATACAATAAAGATAGGTGCCTACTGCTGTAAGTAGGTTTTTTCTTGTTTTTATAAATAGTGCATTGGTAGAAGACTAGGAGTGGACGAGTATGCAGAAAGAAACAGTTATTATAATCGGAGGCGGTCCGTGCGGATTAGCGGCTGCAATTTCGTTGCAAAAGGTAGGGATAAATCCGTTAGTAATTGAAAAAGGAAACATTGTAAATGCCATTTATAATTATCCAACTCATCAAACATTTTTCTCTTCTAGTGAAAAATTAGAAATTGGTGATGTAGCTTTTATTACAGAAAATCGTAAGCCATTTCGAAATCAAGCGCTTGCGTATTATCGTGAAGTAGTAAAACGTAAATCTGTACGTGTAAATGCTTTTGAGCGAGTGGAGAAAGTTCAAAAAGATGGAGAAGTTTTTCAGGTTGAGACGACAAAGCGTGATGGAAGTAAGGAAATGTATATAGGGAAATATATTGTTGTAGCAACTGGATATTATGATAATCCAAATTATATGAATGTTCCAGGTGAGGAATTGAAGAAAGTAGCTCACTATTTTAAAGAGGGGCATCCTTATTTTGATCGAGATGTAGTAGTTATAGGTGGGAAAAACTCGAGTGTAGATGCCGCGTTAGAACTTGTTAAATCTGGTGCACGTGTAACGGTACTGTATCGTGGAAGTGAGTATTCACCAAGCATAAAGCCTTGGATTTTGCCGGAATTTGAGGCGTTAGTACGAAACGGTACAATTCAAATGCATTTTGGAGCTCATGTGAAAGAGATTACTGAGCATACATTAACGTTTACAGTTGATGGTGAAGCTTTTACAATCAAAAACGATTTTGTATTTGCGATGACTGGTTATCATCCTGATCATAGCTTCTTAACGAAGATGGGTGTTCAGATTGATGAAGAAACAGGACGTCCAATTTATACAGAGGATAGAATGGAAACGAATGCTGAAAATATTTTCATTGCAGGTGTCATTGCTGCTGGAAATAATGCAAATGAAATATTTATCGAGAACGGTAGATTTCATGGAGATGCGATTGCGCAAACCATTGCATCAAGAGAAAAATAAAAAGGAGCTGTCGGGAAAATCTCGACAGCTCCTTTTTATTCGTGCATAAACATATTTTGAATGGATTCATGAGAATTTGTATTCTCTAATGCAACAAGTAATTTAATGCGTGCTTTTTGTGCATTTAAGCCGTATGTGAATACAATGCCCATATCTTTTAAGTGTTTACCGCCACCTTCATACGAATATACGTCTTGAACGATACCGTTGAAACAGCGAGAAACTAATACGACAGGAATACCTTTATTTAATAATCTTTCTAGGCTAGGTAGTGTTCTTGGAGGGAGATTACCTTGTCCAAGAGCTTCGATAACAATGCCGTCTACAGGAAGATTTTCGATTGCTGCTAATAATGTATCATCCATGCCAGCATATGCTTTTAGAACAACTACATTTTTAGACACTTTATTTATCGTATATGATTCGCGATGTACTAAAGCGTGATGGAAGACAACGCCGCGTTTTGTTACCATTCCAATTGGTCCGTATTGTGGACTTTGGAATGTTGCGACATTACTTGTATGTGTTTTCGTTACATTTGTAGCGCAATGAATTTCGTCGTTTAATACGACTAAAACACCTTTTTCTGCAGCTTCATCACAACTAGCAACTTTTACAGCTGATAAGAAGTTATATAGACCATCAGCACCTAACTCATTACTAGAGCGCATTGCACCTGTCACTACGATCGGAATAGTTGCTTGTACTGTTAAATCTAAGAAATAAGCTGTTTCTTCTAATGTATCCGTACCATGCGTAATAACTACGCCATGAATGTTGTCTTGTTTTACTCTTTCATCAATGATGACTTGTAATTGTAACATTTCGCTCGGTGTCATATGAGGAGATGGTAGATGGAACACATCTTCAACGATTAAATCAACATCGCCTTCTAAATCAGGAATGAATTTTAAAAGAGGATTTTTTTTACCTGGTTGTACGACCCCAGTTTCTTTATCTTCCTCCATTGCAATTGTTCCACCTGTGTGTAAAACTAGGATTCTTTTCAATGCTTATACCCCTTTCAAGTAAAAAAATACATTTAGAACATAACATGTTTTGAGTAAATTCGACAATGGAAATGTATAAAAGTATGCCTCGAAAATGACAATAAAATTAACTGCTATATGTACGATGTATAAAATTACGAAACGAAATGTGCAAATATAGTATAGGAGGGAGAAATTACGGTGAAAAAGATGGAGAGAATTTTTATTCGTATATTAATAATACAATTCATTTGTCTTTCTGTTGTACAATTATTATTTATACATAAGTCATCAGTGAAATATTTATCTAAAATTGTTTATTATGAGGGTGTTATGGTAAAAAACAAAGTGGAAATCTTGCAGGTGAATCGGTAGTTTTCATTTTCTTCTATGAAGGATTATGCTACAATAATTGAGGATTTAATGACGCGAAGCAAATGAGAAGAAGCAGGGTGAACACCTGCTTTTCGTTTTGTTTTATAAGTGAAAAAATGAGGTGTTACAATGGATAAACGAATTTCAATTGCTATAGATGGTCCAGCAGCTGCAGGGAAAAGTACAGTGGCAAAAGTTGTTGCGAAGGAACTTTCTTATGTTTATATTGATACAGGCGCAATGTACCGTACGCTTACATATGCAGCCCTTGAACAAAAAGTAGACATTGAAAATGAAGAGCAGTTAATGGAAGTTGTAAAGAATGTAAATATTGAGTTTCAGCAAGGAGAAAATACACAGCTTGTATTTTTAAATGGACAAGATGTTTCTGAAGTAATTCGTACACCTGATGTGACGAATCGAGTATCTATTGTAGCGAAACATCGCCTTGTTCGTGAAGAAATGGTACGTCGTCAGCAAGAGTTAGCGAAAAAAGGCGGCGTTGTAATGGACGGCCGTGATATTGGTACACATGTATTACCGGATGCTGAAGTGAAAATCTTTATGCTTGCTTCTGTTGAAGAAAGAGCGGAAAGAAGGCATTTAGAAAATTTAAATAAAGGTTTCGATTCTAATTTAGAGCAGCTAAAAGAAGAAATTGCTCAGCGTGATAAATTAGATTCAGAACGCGAAGTTTCTCCACTAAAAAAGGCTGATGATGCATTGGAATTAGATACGACTTCTTTATCAATTGAAGAAGTTGTCCAAAAAATTATGAGCATTGTTTCTGGAGTGTTTGCGAAATAAAGAAAGGGGATAATCCTCTTTCTTTTTTTGTTTAAATAGAAATGTAAAGGATACGTGAATTATGAGTCTCTTTCCTTGACAAATGAGCTGATTTGTAAGAAGTTAGTTAAAGAGGAATAAAACTGTCAGAATATATTCGCTATTATATTTCAAAACATACTTTTTTCAAGCTGGTTTTGCTGTATACTATTTATATAGGTTTAATATATTTTCTTGTGAATGTTATTGAAAAAGAGTATGTGATGAGAAATTCTTAAACATGCAAATGAAAACTTTGTTTTCATTTCGTATATACATAAAAAATGCTTTGTCAATTCTGTAGGGAGGTATTTCCATGGTAGAGAAAATGAATGAAGAAGTTATGGATTCAAAAGAATTACAAGTTGGTGACGTTGTTACAGGTTCTGTAACGAAGGTTGAAGAGAAACAAGTGCTTGTAAATGTTGGATACAAAACAGATGGCGTAATTCCAATTAGTGAATTAGCTAACGTTCATATTGAAAAAGCAAGCGATGTTGTAGAATTAGATCAAACACTAGAGTTGAAAATTATTAAATTAGAAGAAGATGATCTTGTCTTATCTAAACGTGCTGTTGATGCAGAAAAAGCATGGGTAGAACTACAAGAGAAATTTACTTCTGGTCATGTATTTGATGTTACTGTAAAAGATATTGTGAATGGCGGATTAGTTGTGGACCTTGGTGTTCGCGGTTTTATTCCAGCTTCACTTGTAGAAGTACATTATGTAGAAGACTTTACTGACTATAAAGGTAAAACATTAGCGGTGAAAATTGTTGAATTAGACCGTGAAAAAAATCGTGTAATCCTTTCGCATAAAGCGGTAGTAGAATTAGAACTAGATTCTAAGAAAAAAGAAGCAATTTCTTCATTAAAAGAAGGGGACGTTGTTGAAGGAACAGTACAACGATTAACTGACTTTGGCGCATTCGTTAATGTTGGTGGAGTGGACGGTTTAGTTCACATTTCACAAATTTCACACGAACGTGTAGAGCAACCTTCTGAAGTGTTAGAGCAAGGTCAAAAGGTTAAGGTAAAGGTGTTATCTGTTGATGCTGATACACAACGTATTTCTTTATCAATTAAAGCAGCTCAACCAGGACCTTGGGAAAACGTTGCTGGCGAAATAAAAGCTGGAGATATTCGTGAGGGAGTAGTAAAACGCCTTGTTACATTTGGTGCATTCGTTGAGATTTTACCGGGCGTTGAAGGACTTGTACACGTATCTCAAATTGCAAATCGTCACGTGAAAAATCCGAATGAAGTATTGGAAATGGGACAAGAAGTAAAAGTAAAAGTACTTGAAGTTCACGTAGCAGAGAAACGTATTTCTTTAAGTATAAAAGAAGCGCTTGAGGAAAATAATGTAACTGAAGATTATAGTCAGTATGAGCCAAATGCTGATTCTGCTACTTTCCAATTAAGTGATATTATTGGTGAACAACTGAAAAAATTAAAGAAATAATGAGGGGTACAAGTGGTAAGGGCAAAACGTAAATTAGATCATATTGAATACGCTCTTTCTACTGGTCAGTCTCGTACGCATGGCTTTCATGATATTGATTTTGTGCATCAAAGCTTGCCAAATTCAAATTATGACACAATAACATGTGAAACAAAAATCGGCGAACTTTCACTAAGTTCGCCGATTTTTATCAATGCGATGACTGGTGGTGGAGGAGAGAAAACGTTACATATTAATGAGCAATTAGCATATGTAGCGAAACATCATAACCTTGCTATGGCTGTAGGTTCGCAAATGGCGGCGTTAAAAGATGAAAGTGAAGCTGCTTCTTATAAGGTGATCAGAAAGGTAAATCCAAATGGTATTTTCTTTGCTAATTTAGGTAGTGAGGCAACTATCGAACAGGCAGAGCGTGCCGTTGATATGATTGAAGCGAATGCATTGCAAATTCATTTAAATGTCATACAAGAGTTAACGATGCCAGAAGGAGACCGTGATTTTACTGGAGTACTTCAGCGCATTGAGAAAATTGTTTTAAATAGTAAAGTTCCTATCATTGTAAAAGAAGTTGGATTTGGGATGAGTAAGGAAACAGTGCAGCAGTTAGCGAACGTAGGTGTAACAGCAATTGATATTGGTGGGCAAGGTGGTACGAATTTTGCTGCTGTTGAAAATGAAAGAAGACAGCGAATGCTTTCTTATTTTAATAACTGGGGCATACAAACAGCAACCTCGATTATTGAAGCAACCTCTACAAATAATAACCTCTCTTTTATTGCATCTGGGGGCATACAAACAGCGCTTGACGTAGCGAAAGCGATCGCATTAGGGGCGAATACAACTGCGTTTGCTGGTTACTTTTTACGTATTTTAATGCAAGATGGTATCGAGAAGTTAGTGGATGAAATTGAGCTTCTACATACAGATTTGAAATTTATAATGACAGCTCTTGGTGCGAAAACGATAGAAGAGTTGCAATCTGTACCTCTTGTTGTAAAGGGTGAAACGTATCATTGGTTAATGCAGCGTGGTATTGATACTGCGCATTATAGTAGGAGATAAAAAATCAACCGTTCGGTTGATTTTTTTTTTGTTCTATTCTTTTTCGTAATATAAAGTGGAGAAAGGAATTAGTATTATATAAAAATATCATTTCGTAAAAATTTCAATTGAAAAAGGGTTGAAAAATGTAGATGGTGTGTTGTCGAATTACTGGAGAGAACTTAATTTTTAATAGGAATAGGTGAAGATAAAAAGAAGTAGTGGGAGGATATAGTGTGTGAAATATTATTTCAATATAAATAGAAAACATTAAACTGATTATGTAAAAGACGGTTTCGTACAATATCGAAACCGTCTTTTTGCATTAATTAGTGCTGGTTTTGTTTTCGAGCCTGTTCTGGTGTATCAAGTCCAGTTGCACCTGGATATTGTAGTGATTGATCACGATCGGATTCAACGCGGCGTGATTCTCGTAGTTTTCGTTCTTGGCGATCTTTACCCATAATGAATAACACCTCCTTGTTAAAAGTGTTGCTGTTATAAGAAAAAACTATGCGTAAATAAAGTGGATTAACTTTCATAAAAAGTTCCCATAATGGAAAACATAGGAGGTGAAGTTGATGGATGGAAGTACTTTTTATTTTGTAGCTTGGATAGGGTGGATCATTGTAACCTTTTTTATGAAAAAGGACCTTATTCGGTGGAAGTTAGGCGCTTGTATACTGATTTTTATAATTTGCTCTCCGTTACATGTAACGATCGCCTCATTCGTGGTATCAGTAAATGCTCTTTTACTTTGTATTATTTCTTTTATAGGGATCACGCTATATTCTGTCTGGAAAAAATTATATAGCTTACTTTCGGCGCTTATTATTGCAATGTTATATACAAGTTTTCATCTGTTAGAAATATATGATCCGATTTGGATTGTGGTGGATAGAGTGTTTCTGCTAAGTAGTGGTCTTGTGTATGCATCGGTGTTATTGCATGGAGATCGCATATTACGATTATGTTCTCTATATGTAGGGATGTTACAAGGAGAGCTGCTAGTGACATTTATTTTTAGGAAATTGAATTTTCCATATGATTACGGTAGTTTAGCATTTTTTGATATCGTCGCCATTTCTACATTATTCATGGCAATATTGTTTTGGATTGCAAAAGCATCAGTATACATGGAACGGTTTAAGAGAAAAACACGTAAAAGAAAGGCGAGGGTAATACATGACTGAATATACACCAGCCATTTTATGCGGCGTAATAGCGGGGACAGTTACAAGGGTGCTAATGCTTCGGACGGATACACGGCAATATCCGACGAGGCTACATGGGAAAATTATTCATATTGCAATGGGGTTAATTGCAGCTGCTTTAGGAGCGATTGCAATCCCGTCTATTTTGAAAAAAGATTTTTCTGCCATTACATTTCTTACATTAGCAGCGACACAATTTCGTGATGTACGTAATATGGAAAGAAATACGCTTCAACAATTAGATGGGTATGAGCTCGTACCGCGTGGAAATACATACATTGAAGGAATTGCATTGGTTTTTGAAAGTCGCAACTATTTGGCAATGTTAACGTCGTTTGCAACGACGTTTGCGTATATAGGATTCCGTTCATGGATTGCAGGAGTAATTATGGCTATAATCGCATTTTTTATTGCGAAAAAATTAATGTCTGGTAAAAGGCTACATGATCTTGTTGAAATTGAGCACGTTCCGCTTCGTTTTGAAGGAGCAGGGCTTTATATTGACAATATTTACATTATGAATATTGGATTGCCAGCAAGACAAGAAGAAATTATGAAATATGGTATGGGTTTTATTTTAAAGCCGAAATCAATTGATGCGATGGTTACAATCTCAAATTTAGGGCAACGACAAGCTATTTTACACGATGTTTCAGTAGCGTTAGGGATTTATAGAGATTCTGGTACACCAGCGCTTGTACCGTTAGCAAAGCGTGATTTAGAGGATGGCAGGGTTGGGATTTTTGTCCTGCCGCAAGATCAAGATGCAGAGAAAGCGATAGGTGTCATAGGAAATGTACCAACGTTAGAAAGTGCTGTCCATATGTCATCGGAAGCCCCGAAAGGAAGGGGAGATAAGAGATGATGTTAGAAAGTGTTATTCTGGCAGTTATAACAACGACTCCAGAAAAATTTGCAGGTGGTGCTCCTTTATTCGTTTGCGAATCGACAGAGGAACTAGAATTTGTTGCAAATAATTTAGAGGCAATTTTAGATGGTATTGCACATCGCTTACAAGAGAATGTATATATTATTGTGAAACATTAGCAACGTGTGTTATAATGTGAGGTGTTTTGATACGTTGAGAAATATTCTGGAATGCAAATCCCTTCTTGCACAAAGAAGGGTTTTTTACATAATAAACAGAAGCAAGTTGAAAGGATGAAAGTATATGCCGAAACCAGTAATAGCGATAGTAGGTCGCCCGAACGTAGGGAAATCTACTATTTTCAATAGAATTGTTGGAGAAAGAGTTTCAATCGTAGAAGATATTCCAGGTGTAACGCGCGATCGTATTTATAGCGCTGGAGAATGGTTAAATCATGAATTTAACATTATTGATACGGGCGGAATTGATATTGGAGACGAGCCGTTTTTGACACAAATTCGTCAACAAGCTGAAGTAGCAATTGATGAAGCGGATGTTATCATTTTTATGACAAACGGTCGTGACGGTGTAACAGCAGCTGATGAAGAAGTTGCAAAAATTTTATATCGTTCAAATAAACCGGTTGTACTTGCAGTAAATAAAGTGGACAATCCGGAAATGCGCAGTGACATTTATGACTTTTATGCATTAGGATTTGGCGAACCATTCCCAATTTCAGGTACACACGGATTAGGGTTAGGTGACTTACTAGACGAAGCTGCACAACATTTTCCAAAGATTGAAGAAGACGGATATGATGAAGACACAATTCGTTTCTCTTTAATTGGACGTCCAAACGTAGGAAAATCATCACTTGTAAATGCTCTTCTTGGTCAAGAGCGTGTAATTGTTAGTAATGTAGCAGGAACAACTCGTGATGCTGTCGATACACCATATAGTAAAGATGGAAAAGATTATGTAATTATTGATACAGCTGGTATGCGTAAAAAAGGAAAAGTGTATGAAAGTACAGAAAAATATAGTGTACTTCGTGCGCTAAGAGCGATTGAACGTTCTGACGTTGTTTTAGTCGTTTTAGATGGTGAAGAAGGAATTATTGAGCAAGATAAAAAAATCGCTGGATATGCTCATGATTCAGGGCGAGCTGTTGTTATCGTTGTAAATAAATGGGATGCAGTGAAAAAAGACGAAAAAACAATGAAAGCATTTGAAGAAAATATCCGTGCTCATTTCCAATTCTTAGAATACGCACCAATTGTTTTCTTATCTGCAAAAACAAGAAAACGTACACAAACATTAATACCGGTTATCGATGAGGTAAATGAAAGTCATAGTATCCGTATTCAAACGAACGTATTAAACGATGTAATTATGGATGCGGTAGCGATGAATCCAACGCCAACTCATAATGGTAGCCGTCTGAAAATTTTCTATGCAACACAAGTTGCGGTAAAACCACCGACATTTGTTGTGTTTGTAAACGATCCAGAATTATTGCACTTCTCATATGAGCGTTTCTTGAAGAATCGCTTACGTGAATCATTTGGCTTCGTAGGAACGCCGATTCACATTATCGCTAGAGCAAGAGACTAATGGAGAGGATGTGATTTTATGACAAAAATCACAGTAGTAGGAGCAGGTAGCTGGGGAACAGCGTTAGCGATGGTATTAGCTGACAATGGACATGATGTACGTATTTGGGGAAATCGCCCAGAACTTATGGATGAAATTAATACGAAACATGAGAATAGTCGATATCTCCCAGGCATTACATTGCCAAGCACAATCGTAGCCTACTCTTCTTTAGAAGAAGCATTAGTAGATGTAAATACAGTACTGTTAGTAGTACCAACGAAAGCGTACAGAGATGTATTACAAGAGATGAAAGAAATTGTTACTGAACCAATTACTTGGATTCATGCGAGCAAAGGAATTGAACCTGGTACGTCAAAACGTATTTCGGAAGTGATTGAGGAAGAAATTCCAGAGCACTTAATTAAAGATGTTGTTGTACTGTCTGGACCGAGTCATGCTGAAGAAGTCGGTTTACGACAAGCGACAACAGTTACGTCTGCAGCAAAGCGTATGGAAGCGGCTGAGGAAGTACAAGATTTATTTATGAATAGTTATTTCCGTGTATACACAAATCCAGATATCGTTGGAGTTGAACTTGGTGGTGCGTTAAAAAATATTATCGCATTAGCTGCTGGTATAACTGATGGTCTTGGATTAGGTGATAATGCAAAGGCGGCATTGATGACACGTGGTTTAACAGAGATTGCTCGTTTAGGAAGAAAAATGGGCGGGAATCCGTTAACGTTTGCTGGTCTAACTGGTATGGGAGACTTAATTGTAACGTGTACAAGTGTTCATAGCCGAAATTGGCGCGCTGGAAATATGCTTGGAAAAGGACACTCTTTAGAAGAAGTGTTAGAAAGCATGGGTATGGTTGTGGAAGGTGTAAGAACAACGAAAGCTGCTCATGAATTGGCAGAGAAAATGGAAGTTGAAATGCCGATTACAGCTGCTTTATATGACGTGCTGTTCAATGGGAATAACGTAAAAGATGCGGTAGGCTCATTGATGGGGCGTGTTCGAAAACATGAAGTGGAAGCTATACCTGATTTACTGTAAAGAAAAGCGACAGAAGTACATTTGTACTTCTGTCGCTTTTTTATTTTTTGGGTCTTTTCACCATTTTTTCATTTTTGCATAGGATGAAGAGTAACTTGAGGAGAGGGTGAAAAGAATGGATAATAATATTTTTAATAATATTGAGAAGGAAGCGAAAGTAAATAAAGAGGATATTTTTAAATTAGCATCATCCGTGCAAAATGCGAATTTACGTGATGAAACTGTACTTCGTCAATTAATTCATCAAGTGGCTCTTATGGCGGGACGTGAAGTGCCGAAAGAGCAAGAGGATCAAATTGTAAAAGCGATTATTAATAATAATATGCCAACAGATTTTGGCTCGTTAAGCAAAATGTTTAAAAAATAAATTATGAGAAACAAAGAGTTTGTAGATTGCATATGATAGCCATGAAAGAATGGGAATAGAGCTGTTTTTGGGCATATTTGGTCAACCGAAGCGAGAGGTACAATCGCTTCGGTTTTATTTTTGCTTAGATTGGTGAAAAATGCTGGAAAACCTATTGATTAAAGTTATATATTCGCAATTTGTAGTAAAATGTTCTTTTTGTATTTGTTTAAAGATTTTAATTTGTTAAAATAGTATAAAAATAGATTGATAAAAAGGGGTGTGTATATGTCAGAAGGGCTTATGAAAATGTGGTTAGCTTTAGGGGCAATTGGATTTATGTTTTTTGCAGTAAGTTTTATTTTATTAAGTAGACATAAAATAAAGAATAAATTTTTGAAAGGGATTACAGCATTAGTAGCGTACACCCTTATGATTGTGTCAGGAATTGTTATTTTTCTTGTTGTATTTAGTGGACCTGTACAGCAGTAAATGGAATGGTCTCGAAAATACTACATACAGAGCAAATTAGATTAGTATGAAAAGGTGATGCTAGTGAAAAAATTACATATTATTTTAATATTTTGTTGTATGAGCCTTTTAACGGGGTGTCTGTATCCGAAAGAAAATATGAAGCAAAATGCGGTTCCTTATGAAGATCAGCTACAGGTTGTTCAAAAAGCTGTTGTGACATTTAAGGAGCAAAATGATGGGATATTGCCAATTAAGACGAGGGATATGAGTACACCTATTTATCAAAAGTATCCGATCGATTTTCAACAGATTGCCCCGCGTTACATACAAGAAGCGCCAGGGAATGCGTATGAAAGTGGAGGAGTATATCAATACGTATTAATAGACGTTGAAACAAATCCAACAGTAAAGTTAATTGATGTTAGGATGGCTGAACAAATTCAGGAACTATCTTTAAAGCTTAGGATGTATCGTGATGAACATCAATATCCACCTTTTAAAAAAGTAATTTCAGATGGTGTATATGAATTGGATTTCAAAAAACTAGGATATAAAGATGTGCCACAAGTGACAAGTCCATATTCTGGTAAAGGACTTCCTTTTGTAATTAATGAAAAAGGAGAAGTTTTTGTTGATTATAGAATCGATTTATATGACGCTTTGAAAAAAAATGAAGGGCAGTTTACGGAGGGAGAAGATATTCGAAATATACTTTCGAAAGGTTCCCCGTTTGTACCAGCTTATTCTTTACCGTACACAGTAAAGGATGGAGAACCAATTTTTTTAAAATGATAAGTCATGAACCTTTCTTTTAGTGAATAAGTTCTAGAAGAAAGGTTTTTTATGTTATACAACTTACGATGCAAACAAAAGATATTTTTTAATAGTCATATGAAATTGGACAAAATTATATGATATATTGTCCGAACTTCTAGAATACCATTATATTATATCAGATATTATAGGCAACGTTAGAGAAGGTATTAGTTGACTATAAACGCGGAATTATTCCCAAAAATTTTGAGGGAGGGAATCACTTGGAAAAGGTAGATATTTTTAAAGATATTGCAGAACGAACAGGCGGTGATATTTATTTTGGAGTTGTAGGAGCTGTTCGAACAGGGAAATCAACATTCATTAAAAAATTTATGGAACTTGTAGTTATTCCAAACATTGAGAATGAGTCTGACCGTCAAAGAGCGCAGGATGAATTGCCTCAAAGTGCTGCTGGTCGTACAATTATGACGACGGAACCGAAGTTTGTTCCAAACCAAGCGGTTTCTATCGAAGTAGATGAAGGACTTGAAGTGAATATTCGATTAGTAGATTGTGTTGGATATACGGTTCCTGGAGCGAAGGGCTATGAAGATGAGAATGGCCCACGCATGATTAATACCCCTTGGTATGAAGAACCTATTCCATTCCATGAAGCTGCAGAAATCGGCACGCGTAAAGTAATTCAAGAACATTCAACAATTGGTGTTGTAATTACAACAGATGGAACAATTGGTGAAATTCCAAGAAGAGATTATATAGAGGCAGAAGAACGCGTTGTAAATGAGTTGAAAGAAGTAGGAAAACCTTTCATTATGATAATTAATACGGTACAGCCGTATCATCCAGATACAGAGCAATTACGCCAAAGTTTATCAGAAGAATATGATATCCCGGTTATTGCAATGAGTGTGGAGAGTTTAAGAGAAACAGATGTATATAATGTACTTCGTGAAGCACTATTTGAATTCCCTGTATTAGAAGTGAATGTGAACCTTCCGAGCTGGGTAATGGTGCTAAATGAAGGGCATTGGTTGCGTCAAAGTTATCAAGAAGCAGTTCAAGAAACTGTGAAGGATATAAAACGTCTTCGTGATGTGGATCGCGTTGTTTGGCAGTTTAGTCAATATGAATTTATTGATCGAGCGAGCCTAGCTGGCATTGATATGGGGCAAGGTGTGGCTGAGATTGATTTATATGCGCCAGATGAATTGTATGATCAAATTTTAAAAGAAGTAGTAGGAGTAGAAATTCGGGGGAAAGATCATTTATTAAAGCTTATGCTCGATTTATCTCATGCGAAAATAGAGTACGATCAAGTGGCGGATGCACTGCGTATGGTTAAGCAAACAGGATATGGTGTAGCAGCGCCTGCATTAGCGGATATGAGCTTAGATGAGCCAGAAATTATTCGTCACGGTTCAAGGTTTGGTGTGAAGTTAAAAGCGGTAGCGCCATCTATTCATATGATTAAAGTAGATGTAGAGTCAACGTTTGAGCCGATCATTGGTACTGAAAAGCAAAGTGAAGAATTAGTTCGTTATTTAATGCAAGATTTTGAAGATGACCCGTTATCAATTTGGAATTCTGATATATTTGGACGTTCACTTAGCTCGATTGTTCGAGAAGGAATTCAGGCGAAATTATCTTTAATGCCAGAAAATGCTAGATATAAATTAAAAGAAACGCTAGAAAGAATTATTAATGAAGGATCTGGCGGATTAATTGCGATTATACTATAAGAAAAAATCCCTCTCATTGTAGAGGGATTTTTTGTTTTTTTTGATTATAAAATAGAAAAATAAACAGTCATTATCTAATACATTGTTGTAAATTGTCAAGTTTCATCAGATTTTCACATTTTCAGAGTAACAATTTCCTTAAAAATATTGAATTATAAAGGAGAATCGTATAATATAGGCGTTGATAATGATTTATCTACATCTTTGTAGTATAGAATTTGCAAAAATTGCCTACAAATGAAAGTAAGACTCATTTTATGATCATTATACAGTCTTATCTTTGGGAGGAGGTGAATGGCATGAACAAGACAGATTTAATCAATGCTGTTGCAGAAGCAAGTTCCCTTTCTAAAAAGGACGCAACAAAAGCAGTAGACGCTGTTTTTGATTCTATCTTAGAAGCTTTAAAACAAGGTGATAAAGTACAACTGATCGGATTCGGTAACTTCGAAGTTCGTGAGCGTGCGGCTCGTAAAGGTCGTAACCCACAAACAGGTGAGGAGATTGAAATCGCTGCAAGTAAAGTACCTGCATTCAAACCTGGTAAAGCGTTAAAAGATGCGGTTAAATAATCCTTACATATTAACAGGGAAGAAGAGTTTCCTTTTTGGGAACTCTTCTTTTTGCTTTTAAAAACATAAATATGCTAGAATGTGTTCGTATCACTTTTAGGTTTTCGGGAGGGCTAGCGGATGGCAAAAGTTAATTTAGAACAAATTGAACATGCAGTACGCCTTATTTTAGAGGCGATTGGGGATGACCCAAATCGTGAGGGAGTACTTGATACACCAAAGCGTGTTGCAAAAATGTACGCAGAAGTGTTCTCAGGTATGCATGAAGATCCGAAAGAGCATTTGCATAAAGTATTCGGAGAAGATCACGAAGAGCTTGTACTAGTAAAAGATATACCATTTTATTCGATGTGTGAGCATCATTTAGTTCCATTCTATGGAGTTGCTCACGTTGCATATATTCCGCAAGGTGGAAAGGTGACAGGGTTAAGTAAATTAGCTCGTACCGTAGATACAATTGCACGTCGCCCACAACTGCAAGAACGTATTACATCAACAGTAGCGAACTCTATTATGGAAGTACTAGAGCCTCATGGTGTAATGGTAGTAGTAGAAGCAGAACATATGTGTATGACGATGCGTGGTGTAAAAAAACCAGGTGCGAAAACAGTAACGACAGCAGTGCGTGGTGTGCTTGAAAATGATGCTGCAGCGCGCAGTGAAATTTTATCGTTTATTAAAACGAAGTAAAGAAAAGCGGGAAACTGCTTTTCTTTTTTTTTTTAGTAAATAAATGATATAGTTTTAACTAGACAGAGTGAGATTAGAAAGATTGCTTACATGAATGGTAGGTGTAGCCAAGTTTTGGTTATAGAAAATAGAGTGTATGTGTTATAATAAGTTTTATGAATTAGAAAACAAGGGTGATTTTTTGTGTGTGACATCTACGGAGGGTATGCGAGTATAAAAGAAAAATTGATGGAGAAATTACGCCATCCTTACTTTATAAACTATATTGAAGAACCATTTATTGATGAAGAAAAGATAGCATTGTTATATGGTGCTTTAAAGAGTGCAAACTTACATATAGAACAAATTGAGCATTACGTAGTAACAATTATGCTTGTACAAATTGCGCTTGATACGCATGAAAGGGTATCAAATAAAGCAGGCGAGGAAGAGATTGAATTCCATAAATGTCGTCAATTAACAGTACTTGCAGGCGATTACTATAGTGGACTATATTATTATTTATTGTCTATGAATCGTGATATTGTTTTAATTCGTGCACTTGCTGAAGGAATTAAAGAGATAAATGAACACAAAATTATGTTATACCAAAAAGCGCATGAAACGACGGATGACATAATGAAAAGCATAGTAATGATTGAGTCTGCGCTCCTTCAAAAAACATGTGATCATTTTCAGTTATCACATTGGAAGCCATTTATCACATACGTATTAGGTGGAAATCGCCTTCAAAAAGAAATTCAATTGTATGCTGATAAGCAACATTCGCCTGTTTTTCAAGCTATGCAAGATGCTTTAGGGGATAAAGCAGAAGTAGTGATTAATGGTTGGATGAAGGAATTGAGAAAGAAAGAAAAACAATTTTTAGAAAATCACACAGACATAAATGAAATAAATTCTGTGTTAAGGAATAAATAGAAGACATAAGCAATTTTACATTGGAAGAAGGTACGAGCATGCAACAATCAAAAGAAGAAAGAGTACATGACGTATTTGAAAAGATTTCTGATAAATACGATGTGATGAATTCTGTAATTAGTTTTCAAAGACATAAAGCGTGGCGTAAAGAAACGATGCGAATTATGGATGTACAACCAGGCAGTCAAGCGCTTGATGTATGCTGTGGAACCGCAGATTGGACAATTGCGCTAGCTGGAGCCGTAGGTGAACAAGGAAAGGTTGTTGGCTTAGACTTCAGTGAAAATATGTTATCTGTCGGTAAGCAAAAGGTAGAGGCGTTACAATTAAAACAAGTAGAACTTCTACATGGGAATGCAATGGAACTTCCGTTTGAAGATAATACGTTTGATTATGTGACGATTGGGTTTGGTTTACGTAACGTACCGGATTATATGCACGTATTAAAAGAAATGACGCGTGTAGTAAAACCAGGTGGAAAAGTAATCTGTTTAGAAACATCTCAACCAACAATGATTGGTTTTCGACAAGGGTATATTTTATACTTTAAATATATCATGCCGTTATTTGGAAAGATGTTTGCGAAAAGTTATAAAGAGTATTCATGGCTTCAAGAATCTGCTAGTACGTTCCCAGGGATGAAAGAATTGGCTCAAATGTTTGAGCAAGCTGGACTTGAACGTGTGCAAGTGAAACCATTTACTTTTGGGGTAGCAGCGATGCATTTAGGTATTAAACCAGAATCAAAATAGAAAAAAGAAGTTTTAGGTTAAGGTGAACAATATGAAGTTACAACTTATGTACTCTTTTTTACGATCGGATATTAATGTGATAGAAAAAGAATTAAAAAAGACAGTCGCTTCTGAACAGCCATTAGTAGAAGAGGCAGCATTACAGCTTATTGAAGCTGGTGGGAAACGAATTCGTCCTGTATTTGTGTTGCTTGCAGGGAAATTTGGAGATTATAAGTTAGATGCGATTAAGCATGTTGCTGTTGCGTTAGAACTTATTCATATGGCTTCTCTTGTTCACGATGATGTTATTGATGCTGCATTTTTACGACGCGGCAGTGCGACTGTGAATGCGAAATGGGGAGATCGTATTGCGATGTATACAGGGGACTATCTGTTCGCTAAGTCTCTTGAATGTATAACAAATATCGAAATTCCAGAGGCGCATCAAGCGTTATCACATACTATTTTAGAAGTCTGTAAAGGTGAAATTGAACAAATTAAAGATAAATACAATTATAACCAAAATTTAAGAACGTATTTAAGAAGAATAAAGCGAAAAACAGCATTATTAATTGCCGCGAGTTGTCAATTGGGAGCGATTGCTGCTGGTGCTAATCGTGATACGGTAAATCGTCTATTTTGGTATGGGTATTTTGTAGGAATGTCTTATCAAATTATTGATGACATTTTAGACTTCGTTTCTACAGAAGAGAAACTTGGAAAACCTGCTGGCGGAGATTTACTACAAGGGAATATTACACTTCCTGCTCTATATGCGATGGAAGATCCCGTACTTCGTCAGAAAATCACATCTGTACATGAAAATTCAACAGCAAGTGAAATACAAGAAATTATTGATGCTGTAAAAAATAGTACAGCAATTGATCAAGCATTTGCATTTAGTGAACGTTATTTACATAAAGCTTTAGAAATAATAAAACCACTCCCACGTGGAAAAGCAAAGTACGCATTACAAAATGTTGCAAAGTATATTGGAAAACGAAAATTTTAATGTTTATTCTAAAAAATAAAATAATCTCTCTATTTCAAAACTATTGCACAATTGTGATAAGGGTGATAATATGTGTGTGGGGATATACAATTACATACATAATTCAGAAGTGGAGAGATTTTTTATGGAAAAAACATTTCTAATGGTAAAACCAGACGGTGTACAACGTGCCTTCATTGGGGAAATTGTAGCTCGTTTTGAGAAAAAAGGCTTTCAATTAGTTGGTGCAAAATTAATGCAAGTCACTCCGGAAATTGCTGGACAACACTACGCTGAGCATAAGGAAAAACCTTTCTTTGGTGAGTTAGTAGACTTTATTACATCTGGACCTGTGTTCGCAATGGTATGGCAAGGTGAAGGTGTAGTAGATACAGCGCGTAACATGATGGGGAAAACAAGACCACATGAAGCAGCTCCTGGAACAATTCGTGGAGATTTCGGTGTAACTGTTGCGAAAAACATTATCCATGGTTCTGATTCTTTAGAAAGCGCAGAGCGCGAGATTGCTATTTTCTTTAAAGAAGAAGAATTAGTTGACTACTCAAAATTAATGAATGAATGGATTTACTAATTATTTTGAAATAATTTGTAAACGCTTTAATCACTGTGATAATAGTAAAAAGTGCAAGGAGAATAGGGGTATTCTTCTTGCGCTTTTTTTATTTTCAGTTAGTTACAAAGTTTGAGCTGTTATGATATGTTGATATTTAAATTAGGCCTATCGGAAATATAGAATAAGAAAATGGTCGATTTATGATATAATTTCTTTAATATTTTTAGAATGATAAAAGTTAATATAGTGAGATAAATACATATACGAAAAGAGGAATAACGTATGCGATATATTACAGCTGGTGAATCTCATGGTCCACAACTTACAACGATTATAGAAGGTGTTCCGGCAGGGTTGTCTTTAGTAGCAGATGATATAAACGAAGAGTTAGCTAGAAGGCAAAAGGGATATGGGCGCGGTAGACGCATGCAAATTGAAACGGATCAAGTGCAAATTTTAAGTGGTGTTAGACATGGAGAAACATTAGGTTCCCCTATTGCACTTGTTGTTGAAAATCGTGATTTTGCACACTGGACAAAAATTATGGGGGCGGAGCCTTTAACTGAGCAAGAAGAAAAAGAGATGAAAAGGAAAGTGACAAAACCAAGGCCTGGGCATGCTGATTTAAATGGTGCGATTAAATATGGTCATAGAGATATGAGGAATGTACTGGAACGTTCGTCAGCGCGCGAAACGACGGTGCGTGTTGCTGCTGGTGCGGTTGCTAAAAAGGTGTTAGCAGAACTTGGTATTAAAGTGGCGGGCCATGTAATTGAAATTGGCGGTGTACAAGCTAAGGAGATTACGTATAGTTCAATTGAAGAATTAAAGAGTATTACAGAAGCATCTCCTGTACGTTGCTTAGATGAAGAAGCTGGTAACCAAATGATGAAAGCGATTGATGATGCGAAAGCAAATGGTGATTCAATTGGTGGAATCGTTGAAGTAATTGTGGAAGGGATGCCAATTGGAGTAGGTAGCTACGTGCATTATGATCGAAAACTGGATGCGAAATTAGCAGCTGCAATTATGAGTATTAATGCTTTTAAAGGTGTCGAGATTGGAATTGGTTTTGAAGCAGCGCATAGACCAGGAAGTGAAGTTCATGATGAAATTCTGTGGGATGAGGAGCATGGATATACACGAAGAACAAATAATGCAGGTGGACTAGAAGGCGGTATGACGACTGGAATGCCAATTGTTGTGCGCGGTGTGATGAAACCGATACCTACACTTTATAAACCTCTTCAAAGTGTAGATATTGATACGAAAGAGCCTTTTACAGCGAGTATTGAACGTTCAGATAGTTGTGCAGTGCCAGCAGCTAGTGTCGTTGCAGAAGCGGTTGTGGCTTGGGAATTAGCGACAGCTTTAATAGAACAATTCGGATTAGATCGTATGGAACTAATTCGTGAAAATATTGAGAAACATAATGAATATGCGAGGGGATTTTAATGGGAAACATACATATTCAAACGAAATCAAAAGAATATGATGTACATGTTGGTAAAGAAGCGTTGTCAAACTTAACAACGATCGTTCAAAATATGCAGCCAGCGGTATCTAACGTAATGATCATTTCAGATGAAGCTGTTGCATCACTACATTTACAGACAGTTATCGATGCATTACAAGTAGAGCAGCACGTGTTTTCGTTTGTTGTACCAAGTGGCGAAAAAGAGAAGTCTTTCGAAAATTTCTATGCGGCTCATACGTCAGCTCTTGAAAATAAATTAGATAGAAATTCTTTAATTCTTGCACTTGGAGGCGGAATGATTGGAGATTTAGCTGGTTTTGTTGCTGCATCGTTTATGCGTGGTATTCGCTTTGTGCAGGTTCCGACAACTTTATTAGCGCACGATAGCGCAGTGGGTGGGAAAGTAGCGATTAACCATCCGTTAGGTAAAAATATGATTGGTGCATTCCATCAGCCAGAAGCAGTTGTATATCATACACCGTTTTTACAGTCTCTTCCTGAAAAAGAGTGGCGTTCAGGTTATGCAGAGGTGATAAAGCATGCTCTTATTGGTGATGTGGAGCTATACCATTGGTTAAAAGAAGAAGTGCAAACATTAGCGGATCTTCATGATGAGAAGTTAATCCATATATTAACGAAGGCGATTCCTGTAAAGGCAAATGTTGTGTCACAAGATGAAACAGAGAAGGGTGTACGTGCTCATTTGAACTTTGGACATACGTTAGGACATGCTCTTGAAAAAGAGCTAGGGTATGGAAATATTACTCACGGTGACGGTGTAGCGGTTGGAATGTTATTCGCCATATTTTTAAGTGAGCAAGTGTACAAGGTTGATCTTGCTTATGAAGATATGAAGCAGTGGTTCTTGAAATACGGCTATCCAAAAATGCCAAGGGATTTGAATGTAGAGCGCCTCGTTCAATTGATGAAACAAGATAAGAAAGCAAATGCAGGAGCAATTCATATGGTGCTTATGCAGGAATATGGGGTAGTGAATGTCGTATCTATTTCAGATGAGACTGTTCATATTGCGTTAGAGGCATTTCAAAAAGATATGGTTTAAAATGATAGCGAAGTGCTGTGAAGTGCTCATTTAGAGGTATTCTCGTAATAGTGACGGTTATGACAAAAGATTACAGTAAGGGGCTATAACCGTATTGTAATCAAATTGAATGAAATGACTGGGGGAAGAAAAATGAGAGTGAAAGAGCAATTGTTAACTTTGAGAGCGTATGTGCCTGGGAAAAACATTGAAGAAGTAAAAAGAGAATATGGTTTATCAAAAATTGTGAAATTAGCATCCAACGAAAATCCATTCGGTTGTTCAGCACGTGTGACAGAAGCATTAACTTCTTTAGCGAGCCAATATGCCCTTTATCCAGATGGATATGCCTTTGAACTTCGGACAAAAGTAGCGGAACATTTAGGTGTAAAAGCAGAACAACTACTATTTGGTAGTGGATTAGATGAAGTCATTCAAATGATTAGCCGAGCGTTACTACATGAAGGAACAAACGTTGTAATGGCGAATCCTACGTTTTCACAATATCATCACCATGCTGTTATTGAAGGAGCAGAAGTTCGTGAAGTATCACTTAAAGATGGTATTCATGATTTAGATGCAATGCTAGAGCAAGTAGATGAGAAAACGAAAATTGTATGGATTTGTAATCCGAATAATCCAACAGGTACATATGTTGAGAAACAAAAATTACTTTCATTTTTAGAATCAGTTCCTAAGTCGGCTCTCGTTATTATGGACGAAGCATATTATGAATACGCGGAAGCAGAAGACTATCCGCAAACATTACCACTTCTTGAAAAGTATGAAAATCTTATGGTTTTACGCACGTTTTCAAAAGCATATGGTTTAGCTGCTTTTCGTATCGGATATGCGATTGGGGATGCGAAGTTAATCGGACAGCTAGAAGTAGCTAGGTTACCATTCAATACATCAACTGTAGCCCAATCTGTAGCACTCGCTGCATTAGAAGATCAAGCCTTTTTACAAGATTGTGTGCAAAAGAATGCTGAAGGTTTAAATCAGTATTATGCATTTTGTAAAGAATATAACGTATTCTATTATCCATCCCAAACAAATTTCATTTTCTTAAAACTTGGTATACCGGGTAATGAAGCTTTCGAACGATTAATGAAAAAAGGATATATCGTTCGTTCTGGTGCTGCATTTGGTATCGATGATGGTATTCGTATTACTGTCGGTTTGAAGGAAGAAAATGATGAAATTATAGAGTTGCTGAAAGAGCTTGTAAATGAGCAAGTACAGAAAGAAGAAACATATTCTTAAGAGATTGTGAAGGCTCCTAGTATAGGAGCCTTTTTTATCGCATTCAAAATAAAGGTTGAAGACTGCTAATTAAGTTATTCTGTAAACCACGGTTTGTATGGCTCGATAATTAGTGAGAGAAGTTATTTGCACGGTCATAAAAGAAAGCGGTACAATAGAAGATGATGGTAAGGTATCGGTGTCATATCCGAACCTTTTGAACAATTAACTACTCTGTAAGAAGAAGTATAAGAAGAAGTATGCTCATTCTAAAGGTTGCGTTCTAACAGTGAGTTGCTTATGATAAATGAACAGAAGAGAATATTTTTTAGAATTAAAGGAGACGTTTATGCAAAAGTTTGAACAAGCTGTTTCATATATTGAAAATGGTGAAGCGGAAAAAGGATTACAATTATTAAAAGAACAATTAAAAATTGCGAATGATGAAGAGAAGTATGATATCGCTCGTTACTATCATACGCTTGGATTTACAGATGAGGCATTAGCAATTACTGAAGACTTACGTTTACTGTATCCAGAAGAAAGTGAATTCACTGTATTTTTAGCAGAATTATATATTGATCTAGATAAAGAAGATGAAGCGATTGAAGTGCTTCATGATATTCCAGAAAATGACGATTTATATGTTCAATCGTTATTACTTGTTGCAGATTTATTCCAAATGCAAGGTTTTGATGATGTAGCAGAGCAAAAACTATTAAAGGCGAAAGAAATGATGCCTGATGAACCTGTTATTACGTTTGGGTTAGCAGAATTATATAGTAGTAAAGGTGAAGAACAAAAGGCAATTACTTATTATGAATCGCTATTAGCGGAACATAAAGTAATGGGTGGTGTTGTGATCGCACTTCGCCTCGCAGAAACGTTAAGCGCGATCGGAAACTGGGAAGAAGCGATTTCTTATTATGAAGCAGGCCTAGAGGAACAAAAAGATATTCACTCATTATTTGGATATGCCTTTACATTATACCAAGGTGAAGAATATCAGAGAGCAATTGGTGCTTGGCAAGAACTAAAAGAATTAGACCCTGAGTACGCATCACTGTACATGTATTTAGCGAAAAGCTATGAAAAAGAAGGAATGCTTCAAGAAAGCTATGAAACGCTTCATGAAGGAATTAAAGTAGATGAGCTTTCAGTTCCATTTTATGTAGAGTTGGCGAACATTGCGGCGAAATTAGGGAAAATAGTAGAAGCAGAGGAAGTTCTTCAAAAAGCGCTTGAGTTAGATCCAGGGCATTTAGGTGCAACATTAAAATATGCATATATCTTAAAAGAACAAGAAAAGTACGAAGAGTTAATTGCAATTGTAGAGCGTGCTATTGATAGTGGAGAACCAGATACACAACTACTTTGGGATCTTGCGTATGCAAAAAAACAATTAGAAATGTATTCGGATGCATTAAAACACTATGAAAGTGCATATACTTCTTTTAAGAATCATCCAGACTTCTTAGAAGAGTACGGTTATTTCTTATTGGAAGAAGGAAAACGAAAAGAGGCGAAAGAAGTATTTACCCAGTTATTACAACTAGACCCGACACAAATTCATATTGAAGAATTGTTATATAATTTAGAGGATTTTTCATAAGTTGGAAGGAAACTGAATGCCGCTTCTTGAATCTAAAAAGAAAAGAGAAAGACAGAGGAGGGACTTAATTGCTATGAATACCCCTGTTTCTGTAAACGAGAAGAAGGATTTTGTAAAATGGTTTTTGAATAATTACCAACTGAAACAGCGTGAATGTGTATGGATTCTGAATTATTTAATGAGTCACGACCAATTGATGCATAAAGTCCACTTCGTAGAGCATGCAAAATATTGTCCGCGTGGCTTAGTGATGTCAGCGAATTGTGTGAAAGACACACCGTTTCACTTTTTTAAACAAAATGTTATGACAACAGATGCTGAAAAATCGTTTCATGATATTCGTTTAAATCGAGATGAGGATATTTATATTCAACTCAACTTTAAATCATCGTTTCAAAATGCGAATTATGTAGCTGTATTAGAAGAAAACCCATATCTACCAAAGCATATTGAAGTAAATGAAAAAGATCGTTTACTTGCAGAAAGGTTTTTGGAAGAAAGTGTATTTTCGTTTAGGAGAGAACGCCTTTTGAAACAAATTGATGAAGCGTTAGATAAGCAAGATAAGGAAGCGTTTCATAGATTAACGGCAGAGTTAAAGACTTTATAGAATTTATTTGGATTAATTAATTTTTACAAATTTCAGACTTTTATAAAGAAAAACTACCTATATTGGGTAGTTTTTCTTTTTTTACCTCTTTTAGTGTGGTTTAATATATATAAAGTGAAAGTTCTGTCATTTGCAAGTGAAGGAGGGAAGGGATTTGAAGTGGATTGTAAAAGATGTAGAACAGTTTGAGCAAGCAAGAGAGTATGTTGATACAGGAGTAATACCGCTGTTATCAATTTCGGCAGCAAAAGAAATGAAAATGGTTGTAGAACAAGGTGAATTTATCGAATTGTTGAGCACGGAATTGGAAAGAGAGTATAAAGGAAGAGTGCTTTTACTGCCTGCGTTTACGTATTTGGTAGAAAGTCAAAAGAATGAAAAAGGTCGTTTGCAAGAATGGACAAATCATTTACGAAGTGAAGGTTTTAAGCATATTGCTTATGTTACAAGTGATTTTTCATGGAAAGAGGATATGCAAGAGTTACAGGGAGATTTATTTTGGTTTCCTTCATTAGCGTTAGAACAATTTAGTGATCAAGCAAAAAGAGAAGTTATTCATGCGCATATAAAAAATATAATGGCGATGTTGGAAGAGAAATGGGGAAACTCGCAATAAACAGAAAGTTCTTATTATTATGAGTAGTATGATATTGACCTGTGCATGAGCGTATTATATCATGATAGTGTCCTAGTTTTTATTTTTTATATAATTTATCACGAGGGGACAATTTCTGATAGAGGGGGGAAATTTTCGTGAGCGACAAAGAACATCGCGTGTCAAGAAGACAATTTTTAAATTACACACTCACAGGGGTAGGAGGCTTTATGGCTGCCGGTATTTTAATGCCGATGACGCGATTTGCGCTTGATCCGGTGTTAAGAAAAGAAGCGGGAACAGATATGGTTGCTGTTGCGCAAGTAAAGGATATTACAACAGAGCCGAAGCGTTTCGATTTTAAAGTGAAGCAGGTTGATGGTTGGTACAAGTCTGAAGAACCAAAATCGGCTTGGGTTCATAAAGATGAAAGCGGAGACATTGTTGCGTTCTCTCCAGTATGTAAACATTTAGGATGTACAGTTAACTGGAATTCGGACAAAGCACATCCGAATCAATTCTTTTGCCCATGTCACGGGGGGCGTTATACAAAAGATGGGATTAACATTAAAGGTACGCCACCCCTTGCTCCGCTTGATGTGTACGAGTCTAAAGTGAAAGATGGAACGCTGTATCTAGGAAAAGCGAAGCCAAGAGGGGGTGCAAAGTAGATGTTAAATAAAATTTATGATTGGGTGGATGAAAGATTGGATATTACACCAATATGGCGTGATATCGCTGATCATGAAGTACCTGAACATGTAAACCCGGCACATCACTTTTCTGCATTCGTCTATTGCTTTGGAGGACTTACCTTTTTCGTTACTGTAATTCAAATTTTATCTGGAATGTTTTTGACGATGTATTATGTGCCTGATATTAAAAATGCTTGGGAATCAGTTTACTATTTACAAAATGAAGTTGCTTATGGGCAAATTGTTCGTGGTATGCACCACTGGGGTGCTAGTCTCGTAATTGTAATGATGTTTTTACATACACTCAGAGTTTTCTTCCAAGGTGCGTATAAAAAGCCCCGTGAGTTAAACTGGATTGTTGGTGTTCTTATTTTCTTTGTTATGTTAGGTCTTGGTTTTACCGGATATTTATTGCCGTGGGATATGAAAGCTTTATTTGCTACAAAAGTAGGGATTCAAATTGCAGAGCAAACACCGCTCATTGGTCCTTATATTAAAACATTACTCGCTGGTCATTCCGAAATTGTTGGCGCTCAAACATTAACTCGCTTCTTTGCTATTCACGTCTTCTTCTTACCAGCAGCACTTCTAGGTTTAATGGCCTTCCACTTCATCATGATTCGCAAACAAGGTATTTCCGGTCCACTATAAGAGATTGCTAAATTAAAGGGGAAAGAACTAAAGGAGGGAGATTATGCATCGCGGCAAAGGGATGAAGTTTGTAGGAGATTCTCGGGTACCAGTAGCTCGGAAACCAAATATTCCAAAAGACTATTCTGAATACCCAGGGAAAACAGAAGCATTTTGGCCGAACTTCTTGTTAAAAGAATGGATGGTTGGTGCAGTTTTTTTAATCGGTTATTTATGTTTAACAGTGGCGCATCCGTCGCCGCTTGAGAGAATGGCGGACCCAACAGATGCTGGATATATACCACTTCCAGATTGGTATTTCTTATTCTTGTATCAGTTATTAAAGTATTCGTATGCTTCCGGTTCATTTACTGTAATTGGAGCATTTATTATGCCAGGGATTGCGTTTGGAGCATTACTGTTAGCTCCATTTCTTGATCGAGGTCCAGAAAGACGTCCATTGAAGCGTCCTGTGGCAACTGGATTTATGCTTTTAGCAATTGCATCGATTATCTTTTTAACTTGGGAATCTGTAGCACACCACGACTGGGAAGCTGCAAAAAAACAAGGAGCAATTGTAAAAACAGCGCCAGTTGATAAAAATGATGATGGCTATAAATTAATGCAAAAAAATACTTGTTTAACATGTCATGGTGACAATTTACAAGGCGGGGCAGCAGCACCGGCACTGCAAAACTTAACTTTAAAGCCAGAAGAAATTGCTAAAATTGCGAAAGAGGGAAAAGGTTCAATGCCTAAAGGTGTATTTAAAGGTACGGATGAGGAACTGAAGAAGCTTTCGGAATTCGTTGCAAAGTATAATAAAAAATAATAAAAAGCTGACTACAAAATTTGTAGTCAGCTTTTCTATTTAGTTGGATGAAGTTTGTTATAATAGAGTAGGATTTAATGAATGAATTACTTTGCTTGAAAGGTGTTGGACATACGGATTGGTGTACTTGTATGCAATGTTAAGACAACGCTCGGTATTATTATTTTTATTAATTGTTAACATATTAGGTACAATTTACGGATTTATATGGTACGGAAATCAATTGAAAGAAACGTCACCTATATTTTGGCCGTTTGTACCAGATAGTCCTATGGCGAGTCTCTTTTTTGTCTTTGTTTTAATTGCTTTTTTGGCAAAGAGAAACTGGGGATTAATAGAAGCGTTAGCGATTGTAACTTTAATAAAATATGGTATTTGGGCTGTTGTTGTAAACGGGATTATGATTTACGTAAAAGGGCCTATTGGCCTTATGGGCTACATGTTAATGCTTTCGCACTTTGCGATGGCAGTACAAGGATTTTTATATGCTCCATTCTATCGTATAAAAAAATGGCATTTTATAGTAGCAGCTGTGTGGACGTTGCATAACGATGCAATTGATTATTTATTTTGGCAAATGCCGCGATATGGAATTATGCATTTGTTTGTAGAGGAAATTGGTTATTTTACGTTTTGGTTAAGTATTGCTGTACTATGTATTACATATTATTGTTGCTTACGTGAGCAAAGGAAACAATTTTCTTTATGATGGTTAGAACATTTAGGGGGAGAACATGGAGAAAAATAAGAGTGGTACAAAAATATTGGATCGATTGATTACTTTAGTTGTTTCATATAGCATAGCATTTTCTATTTTTGCACTCGCAACAACGGCAGTTGTCTATGGAAAATGGCTGTATTATTTTGAAATTGATTTTTTAAATATTCCTGATTTAGCGGATATGACGAAGGATGAAATTAAAAGAAATTACGATGTGCTTATTACATATTTATCCCCGTTTTATGACGGAGCATTACATTTACCAACATTAGATATGTCCACAAATGGCCGTATTCATTTTGTAGATGTTAAAAATATTTTAGTAAAGATTCAATATGTGATGTATGCGACAATTATGATTGCAGTGATAGGCGGAATTTATTTATTAAAAAAGAAAAATGAAAAGTTTTTACTGCACGGATCGATTTTAACAATCATTTTTCCGATAGCGCTTATGTTACCAATTGCTATTAATTTTGAAAAGAGTTTTGTATTATTCCATAAACTTTTATTTAGTAATGATTATTGGGTTTTTGATCCTGAAAAAGATCCAATTATATTAATGTTACCAGAAGAGTTCTTTATGCATGCTGCGTGTGCTATTTTATTATTCATTTTAGGTGGTAGTATACTTTGTTACAGTTTATATCGATATTTCGTAAAAAAGAAAAGGATGTCACAGAAAAAATTCTCTGCTTAAAGAGAATTTTTTTCTTTGTAAAATGATAATATATTTTTCGGTCTAGTTCTGTTCTATTCTTGTCCAAATTAACATATTTTGTACTAGTAGTTATAGGGGGGACCGGGATGAAGAGAACATTAATTGGATTGATAGCATTTCTAATTATAATGTTTCCGTTACGTATATATGCTGAAGAGTGGAATGAGCTAACAGGGTTGTTAGACGACTCGTTACAGTTAGTGAAGCGTAATGAAGATGAAAAAGCGGTACAAGTATTACAACATTTCTCGGAGCAATTTTTAATAAAGGGGAATGAAAAGAAGCAGGAAGTAACACCAGATCAAGTTAGAGTTATTTCTTTAGCTTACGATAAGGCGCAACAATCGCTCTCTGAAGAAGGTTTAGGTAAGCAAGCTAAAATTGATAATGTGCTGGCATTACAACTTGCTGTTGATGCACAAGTATCGAAATATCAACCACTTTGGATGGAAAGAGAAAGGAAAGTAATGGATGCCTTTTCTCAAATGGAAAAAGCGATGGAAAAAGAAGATGCTGGGCAGTTTCAACAAACGTTAAATACGTTTTTAAATGAATTCAATATTATTTATCCAAGCCTAATGATTGCTTTGCCAGAAAACGAGGTTCAGCGTGTAAATGTTCATTTATCTTATTTAGATGAATTTCGTAACGTTATGTTAAAAACGAAAGGCGGCCAAATGCAATTAGGGATTATTAAAGGGGATTTGCAAAAGATATTTCACACAGTAAAAAAAGATGAAATTGCACCCTCTCTCATTTGGTTTATGACAATTACTGGGGGACTTATTTTCTTCACATTAACTTATGTTGGATGGAGAAAGTATAAAGGAGAAAGAGAAAAAAGAAAAAGTAATGTACATTCTAAAAATAGATAATGCAATAAATAAAGATATGGATTGTAAGGTTTATTCATTGACAATAGTGGCAGAAGAAAATAGAATGAGAAGTACTATAATTAAAACTTCAATGGAGGTTCATGATGTTTTATTTAATTTACTTCGCGATCATAATGATCATACCGTTGTATGCACAGTCAAGAGTACGTAGTGCCTATAGCAAGTATTCACAAGTTTATTCAACATCAGGTATGACAGGAGCGGAAGTGGCTCGAAAAATTTTAGATGAAAATGGATTATACAACGTAGCTGTAGAAGAAACACCAGGTCATTTATCAGACCATTATGATCCAACCGCTAAGACGGTTCGATTATCAACAGATAACTATTATGGACATTCAGTTGCTGGTACAGCAGTTGCAGCACACGAAGTAGGACATGCAATTCAAGATGCAAAAGATTATAAATTTATGCGCGTTCGTCATTCGTTAGTGCCAGTTGCAAACTTTGGTTCGAATATGTCTTGGATTTTCGTCCTAATCGGTATATTTGCACAAATGTCTGGTTTGTTGTTATTAGGTATCATTTTAATGGCAGCAGGTGTTGTGTTCCAGCTCGTTACATTGCCAGTTGAGTTTGATGCGTCAAAGCGCGCAATGCAACAAATTGAAGCGTTAGGTATTGTATCAACAGATGAATATGGGCAAGCTCGTAAAGTATTAAATGCGGCAGCATTAACATATGTAGCAGCTGCAGCTGTAGCGGTATTTGAATTATTACGTCTCGTATTAATGTATACTGGTATGCAGCGTAGCGACGACTAAAGACTATCAATTTTGATAGTCTTTTTTTGTTGTATGGATTGAATTATATAATGTATTGCAAATAGAAATAATAGAAGTAATGCGGAAAGGCGGTGGGGGGAAATGAAATATCCAGACCATTTAGTAAAACAAGTGCAAGAGCGCAGTGCTCCTTATCAACTAGAAGGTTTTTTAAGTGGACAAGGTCCTGAAAATCCCAAATTTATGTTGTTAGGAGAAGCGCCTGGTGAAACAGAAATTCATAATGGGATTCCGTTTAGCGGGAGGGCGGGAAAACAATTAATGGATTTTTTAGAGCGTATTGATGTTACAAGGGAAGAAGTATATATTACGAGCGCTGTTCGAAGTAGACCTTATAAATGGCGAGAGAAAAAAGAACGAAATGGTGAAATCATACAAAAAAAGTATAATAGAACGCCAAATCAGGGAGAAATAGTTGCCCATGCGCCTTTGTTAGATTATGAATTAGAGAAAATACATCCGAAGCTTATCGTCACGCTTGGAAATATCGGTCTTCAACGTTTAACAGGAAAAAATAAAAAAATCACAGATGTACACGGGCAATTATTAAAACAGCCCATTCAAAAATTAAAGGATATGCAAAGTGCAGAGTTTACATGGTCAGAGAAAGAATATCATGTTTTTCCGACTTTTCATCCAGCTTCCATTTTTTATAATCGGAGTTTATTGGAGCTTATTCATGAGGATTTTGAGAAGCTTAAAAGACTTGTAATAAAAAACTAGAAAAGCTAAGGCGCTTTTCTAGTTACATTTAATTATGTAAAGGGTTTTTATTTTCATCTAACGTAAATCCTTCACCAACTACATCATGTACATCACTTACAGCGACAAAAGCATGAGGATCTACAGAAGTAATGATATTCTTTAATTTCACGATTTCATTTTTAGCAACAACGCAATACAATACGTTACGTTCCACTTTTGTATACGATCCAACAGCTTTTAAAAAGGTTGCTCCACGCTCCATTTCAGATAAAATTTTGGCAGCAATTTCATCGTTTTTCTCTGAGATAATAGTCGCTCCTTTGGCAGCATAAGCTCCTTCTTGCATAAAATCAATGACTTTAGCACCGATAAAAACAGCAACTAGCGTATACATGCCCTCGCGGTATGATAAATAGGTAAGAATAGAGACTACGATAACGACAGCATCAAACATAAACATTGTTTTCCCCATACTCCAGCCAACATATTTGTGAGCTAGTCGTGCGATAATATCTACACCGCCAGTAGTCCCGCCATATTTAAATATTATTCCAAGGCCGATACCGATAAATGCCCCGGCGAATAAAGCTGCGAGTGTCATATCATTTTGCAAGTTTAAATGTAAGTTGAGTACTTCGTAACGCTGGAAAATCCATAGAAATAAAGATACGCTAAAGGTGCCAATTAATGTATATAAAAATGTCGTTCTGCCAAGTAACCTCCAACCAATAAAAAATATAGGGATATTTAAAATTAAGTTTGAGTAGGAAGGATCAAACTTAAATAAAAAATACAATAATAGTGTAATACCAGTAAACCCACCCTCTGCAAGGTGGTTTTCAATATTGATATTGACAATACCGAAAGAAAATATAGCGGAACCGATTAAAATAAAAATAATATTTCGCATCTTCAATTTTGATGTCATATAGAAATCCCCCTAATTATGTAATGATTGCATTGCTCCGCTGAAACAGTAAAACATAATAATAAGTAATTTCTAGTTGCTAGTGAAAATAGTAAGAACTTGATTGATGTGGGCTGATCTTTTGTGAAAAGCACAAAAGAAGGTTTCACTTTATCCCGCTCTAACGGCTGATAGGAGATGAAGCAAAGAAGAGGGGCAAACCAGCCGTAGGAACTCGATTAGTTCAACTAATCTTGTGCAAAAAGCGCAAAAGAAGTTTCACTTTACCCCGTACCAACGGCTGGTAGGAGATAAAGCTCTGAAGAAAGGCGAACCAGCCGTAGGAACCCGATTAGTTCAACTAATCTTTTGCAAAAAAACGCAAAAGAAGTTTCACTTTATTATAGTCTATCCAAAAATGGGTCGCAAATAGGTGTTTGGCGGGGAATAATATTTGTCAAATCGCGATGAATTGGCTAACATGAAAGAGGAAGGATTAGAGGTGAATAGTATGGAAGCAAAAACGATGAAAGATATGCAGAAAGAAGTAGATGCATATATTGGTCAGTTTAAAGAAGGTTATTTCAGTCCGCTTGCAATGATGGCTCGTTTAACGGAAGAAATGGGAGAGCTTGCAAGAGAGGTAAATCATTATTATGGTGAGAAACCGAAGAAAACAACTGAAAAAGAAAGAAGTATTGAAGAAGAGCTTGGAGATGTATTATTTGTTATGATTTGTATGGCAAATAGTTTAAATATTGATTTAGAGACAGCACATAACATTGTAATGAATAAATTTAATACACGTGATAAAGATCGCTGGACACGTATTGATGAGGGAGAGAAAGAATAATGAAAGAAATTAAAGTAATTATCGCCGGACCAAGAGGACGTATGGGACATGAAGCAGTTCTTCTTATGGAAAGAACGGAACATTTTAATTTAGTAGCAGCAGTGGATTATAAGCATGGTGGTGAGAAGATTTCTGATTTACCTGGCATGCCAGCATTACATGCACCGATTTACGCTGATTTACATACTTGTTTAGATGAAGTAGAAGCAGATGTGTTGTTAGATTTAACAACACCAGAAGTGGGGAAACAACACGTTACACTTGCAGTTGAGCGTGGACTTCGTTCGGTTATTGGTACAACTGGATTTACAGAAGAAGAATTGGCACGTTTAACAGAGAATGCAAAAGAAAAAGCAGTAGGAACAATTATTGCTCCAAACTTTGCAATTGGTGCAGTTCTTATGATGAAATTCTCACAAATGGCAGCGAAATATTTCCAAGATGTTGAGGTAATTGAATTACATCATGATCAAAAATTAGACGCACCATCTGGTACAGCTGTAAAAACGGTAGAGTTAATTCGTCAAAATCGTGAATCAAAGCAGCAAGGTCATCCAAAAGAAGTAGAGCAACTAGCAGGTGCACGTGGTGCAAATGTAGACGGTATTCACATTCATAGTGTACGTTTGCCAGGGCTTATTGCACACCAAGAAGTAATGTTCGGTGGAGATGGACAAATGTTAACAGTTCGTCATGATTCATTCAATCGTGCATCATTTATGTCAGGTGTAAAACTATCAATTGAGACAGTAATGAACCTTGATCATCTTGTGTACGGTTTAGAAAATATTATCGACTAAAGGGGAGACAACGGATGAAAATTGCCTTAATCGCACATGACAAAAAGAAAAATGATATGGTTTCGTTTGCATACGCATATAAACCAATTTTTGAACAACATGAATTATTTGCAACAGGAACGACAGGGCTTCGTATTATGGAAGCGACTGGATTAGTTGTAACAAGATATCAATCTGGCCCTCTTGGTGGAGATCAAGAAATTGGTGCAATGATTGCAAAGAACGATTTAGATATGGTGATTTTCTTCCGCGATCCATTAACAGCACAGCCGCATGAACCGGATGTGAATGCATTGCTTCGTTTATGTGATGTATATGCGATTCCACTTGCAACGAATATGGCAAGTGCTGAAATGTTAATGCACGCATTAGAGCGAGGAGATTTAGATTATCGTAAGTTAAGAAAATGAGGGGAACAATTATGAGTGGATTACATATATTAGCGTTTGGTGCTCATGCCGATGATGTTGAAATCGGCATGGCTGGTACCATCGCTAAATATACAAAGCAAGGGTATGAAGTAGGTATTTGTGATTTAACAGAAGCTGATCTTTCTTCAAATGGAACGATAGAGTTGAGAAAAGAAGAAGCGAAGGTTGCAGCTCGTATAATGGGAGTAAAAACGAGGCTGAATTTAGCGATGCCAGACCGTGGTTTGTATATGAAAGAAGAGTATATACGTGAAATTGTCAAGGTGATCCGTACATATAAACCAAAACTAGTTTTTGCACCGTACTATGAAGATCGCCATCCAGATCATGCAAATTGTGCAAAGCTTGTGGAAGAGGCTATTTTTTCAGCAGGAATCCGTAAATATATGCCGGAACTTTCACCACATCGTGTGGAGTCTTTTTATAATTATATGATTAATGGTTTTCATAAACCGAATTTTTGTATAGATATAAGTGAGTACCTCTCTATAAAGGTGGAAGCATTAGAAGCGTATGAAAGTCAGTTTTCAACAGGGAGCGATGGTGTTAAGACACCGTTAACAGAAGGTTACGTTGAAACTGTAATCGCTCGTGAGAAGATGTTTGGAAAAGAAGTTGGAGTCTTGTATGCCGAGGGATTTATGAGTAAGAAACCGGTTTTATTACATGCTGATTTATTAGGGGGATGTAAATGAAATTAAAAATAGGTATTACATGTTATCCTTCTGTAGGTGGTTCTGGAGTTGTTGGAACAGAATTAGGAAAGCAATTGGCGGAACGTGGGCATGAAATTCACTTTATTACATCGGGTTTACCATTCCGGTTAAATAAAGTATATCCAAACATTTATTTTCATGAAGTGACGGTAAATCAATACTCTGTATTTCAATATCCACCATACGATTTAGCGTTAGCAAGTAAAATGGCCGAGGTTGCACAAAGAGAAAACTTAGACATTTTACATGTGCATTACGCAATACCACATGCAATTTGTGCATATTTAGCAAAACAAATGATCGGAGAGCGTATTAAAATTGTTACAACCTTACATGGAACAGATATTACTGTGTTAGGTTCCGACCCTTCGTTAAATAATTTAATTCGTTTTGGTATTGAGCAATCGGATGTTGTCACTGCTGTCTCGCATTCATTAATTAACGAAACACATGAGCTTGTAAAACCAAGTAAAGAAATTCAAACGGTATATAACTTTATAGACGAACGTGTATATTTCAAGCGTAATATGTCTCAATTAAAGAAAGAATACGGTATAAGTGAGAGTGAAAAAGTACTTATTCATATTTCGAATTTCCGTAAAGTGAAACGTGTGCAGGATGTTGTTCAGGCATTTGCTAAAATTGTTAAAGAAGTAGATGCGAAGTTGCTTCTTGTTGGAGACGGACCAGAATTCTGTACGATTTTACAGATAGTGAAGAATTTACATATTGAAGATCGCGTTTTATTCCTAGGGAAGCAAGATAATGTTGCAGAACTACTTGCGATGAGTGATTTAATGTTGCTTCTATCAGAGAAGGAAAGTTTTGGTCTTGTTTTATTAGAAGCAATGGCGTGTGGTGTACCTTGTATCGGAACGCGGGTTGGAGGTATTCCAGAGGTTATTCAACACGGGGAAACAGGATATTTATGTGAAGTTGGCGATACAACAGGAGTGGCAAATCAAGCTATTCAGCTATTAAAGGACGAGGAACTTCACCGTAATATGGGAGAACGAGCAAGAGAAAGTGTTTATGAGCAATTTCGCTCAGAAAAAATTGTTTCACAATATGAAACGATTTACTATGACGTACTAAGGGATGACAAAAATGGAAAGATTTAAAAAAGCTAGTTCTATTATTGAGACATTAAAGCAACAAGGACATGAGGCTTACTTTGTTGGTGGGAGCGTACGAGATCTTATTATCGATAGGCCGATTGGAGATATTGATATTGCGACATCTGCTCTACCAGAAGAAGTGATGGCTATATTCCCAAGAAATGTTCCTGTTGGTCTTGAGCATGGAACTGTAATTGTTGTAGAAAATGGTGAGCCTTATGAGGTAACTACTTTTCGAACAGAAAGCGAATATGAAGATTTTCGAAGACCTAGTAGTGTTCAATTTGTTCGTTCATTAGAAGAGGATTTAAAACGTCGTGATTTCACGATGAATGCAATTGCTATGACAGAAGAAGGCAAAATGGTTGATTTATTTGCTGGACAGGAAGCCATTCAACAGAGAAAAATTGTGACAGTTGGAAATGCTGCGGATCGTTTTCAAGAAGATGCCCTGCGAATGATGCGTGGTATTCGGTTTGTAAGCACGTTAGGTTTTTCATTAGAAATGAAAACGAAGCAAGCGATTGAAACGCATGGGCATTTGCTAGAACATATAGCAATTGAGCGTATTACAGTAGAGTTTGAGAAACTGTTAACTGGTACATATTGTGTGAAAGGTCTCAAAGAATTAGTAGAGACGAAGCTATTTTCTCATTTGCCATATTTACAAATGTCAGAAGAGAGACTGTTAAAAGCTACGCAGTATAAATGGGATTCTTTCGAAACGGATATTGAGGCGTGGGCATTTTTCTTATATTGTATCGGAGAAGAACATCCAGCTGTCTTTTTACGTCAATGGAAGTTTTCGAATAAAAAAATAAAAGATATTGTTGCAGTTTTATTGGCAATTCGTACTAGAAAGGAGAAGGATTGGGATACAGTCCTTCTTTATAAAACGGGAATTCATATCGCTGAAATGGCAGAGAGAGTATATGAAGCGATGATTGAAAGCTATGACCCTACATCTGTTGAACGAGTACAATTAATGTTTCATGCATTGCCAATCCAGGAACGTCAAGAAATGAATGTGACTGGTAATGATTTATTAAACTGGGCAAACAAAAAGCCTGGTCCGTGGGTTGCTGAAATGCTTCAGAAAATCGAAGAAGCAATCGTACAAGGAAACGTAGTTAATGAGAAAGAGCGTATAAGGGAGTGGCTGCAAGGATGCAATCTACTATAAGAAAGCAGTTATTGCAAGTTTTTTCTGAAGCGGATGGCGAGTTTGTATCCGGCCAAACAATTAGTGATAAACTTGGTTGTTCAAGAACTGCTGTGTGGAAACATATGGAGGATCTGCGGAGTGAGGGATATGAACTTGAAGCTGTGCGCCGATTAGGTTACCGAATTGCAAGTAAGCCAGACAAAGTGACTGCTAATGAAATTCAGTTAGGGCTACAAACGAAGCGGATTGGTAGAACAGTGTATTTTGAAGAAACTGTTGAATCAACGCAGCACATTGCAGCAAAACTTGCTTATGAAGGTGCAGAAGAAGGAACTGTCGTTATAGCAGAAGAACAAACAGCGGGAAGAGGTCGTTTAAGCAGAAAATGGCATTCACCAAAAGGAACAGGGATTTGGATGAGTATTATTTTACGCCCGTCAATCCCAGTTCATCATGCACCGCAACTTACTTTGTTAGCGGCTGTTAGTGTTGCACAGGCAATTGAAAAATGTACAGGTGTAAACGTAGGAATAAAATGGCCAAATGATATTTTAATTCAAGGTAAAAAGGCTGTAGGTATATTAACAGAAATGCAAGCGGATCCTGATAAAATTAATGCTGTCATTATGGGCATCGGTATTAATGCGAATCAAAAGCAAGAACATTTTGATGAAGAAATTCAGCACATCGCTACTTCATTAGCGATTGAATCAGGTAAGCCGATTGTTCGTGCAGAACTTATGCAACAAATCTATTTACAACTAGAAAAATTATATGAAGAATATTTACAAAATGGTTTCTCTGTCATTAAAATTCTTTGGGAAAGTTACGCTGTGAGCATCGGGAAAGAAATTACCGCTCGAACGATGAGAGAGACAATTACGGGGTTAGCAAAAGGAATCACAGAGGATGGTGTATTACTTCTGGAGGATCATGAGGGGAAAGTACATCATATTCATTCTGCAGATATCGAAATTAAGTAAAAGAAGTTCCTCTTTTGGAACTTCTTTTTATTTCAATAGTTTTGAGTTGAATTTGTAACATGATAATAACTTCTTTTCATATTTAAAGTTCATTTTAAAATAGCTTCCGTCGAGTTGACCTGGCATGTTATTTGACGATTACTTTGCCTGTCATTCCTTTAAGAAGATGGTATCGACATATTAATTCATATGTACCAGTATTTTTAGGTTTCACGGTAATATTCTTTTCTTTTCCTGACTGGACTACGACGTCAATACCGAGTTTTTTCACTGTAAAGGTGTGCTCGTTTTTACCTTTATTTTTCAATAGTAATGTTGTTGATCCTTCAAGCGGAATCGTGATGACATTTGGATTAAAGTAATCATCATTTAGTTCAACCTCAATCACTTTCGTTAAATCGGTGGGTTGTGTTACGACATGAACTGAGGCAAATACTTGGGAGGATCCTAAAGACATCCACCATACAATCATTACAAGCAAACTGCTGAATCGAAATAACCACCTGTTCATAGACATCTGCAATTCTCCTTTGTTAAGTACTTTCCTCAATTAACCTGCATCATTAGTTTAAGAGTTATACTATATAGTTAAATTGATTACAGAAAAAATTAACTTGGACTTTTTTAACATGCGTTGAAAAAACATGTATCTTTTCAGGATTGAATTATCCATAAAAACTGTATAGCATATATACTCTCGTGTTAAATTTCATATACCGTAATAAGAATAAAAAATTATTTTTTCGAAAAAATGTAGTAATTCCTTTTTGTAGTTTGCTATAATTAGTTCGAATGTGGGCAGTATCAGAGCGAACTGCACCATGATTCGAAGTCATACGAAAAATAATAACTTGGATTCTGCCTTGATCCAATAACGGACTGGGACAGAGGGATGAATAATGCCGACTAACACACAACCCTTCTGCCCTTTTATGGCCAGAGGGGTTTTTTTATATGATTTCGGCCATCTCCTCTCTCCTGCATAAAGGAGGAGTAGTTTTTGAAAACAAAAACAGATTTTTTGAAGATGAAAGAGCAAGGTGAGCCGATTACAATGCTAACGGCGTATGATTATCCATCTGCTAAATTAGCAGAAGAAGCTGAAGTTGATATGATTCTAGTTGGAGATTCTCTTGGAATGGTTGTACTCGGATACGATTCAACAGTACCTGTAACAGTAGAGGATATGATTCATCATACGAAAGCTGTACGCCGCGGAGCGAAAGAGACGTTTATTGTAACTGATATGCCATTTATGTCGTATCACGTATCATTACAAGAAACGATGGTGAATGCACGCCGCATCGTTCAAGAGAGCGGGGCACACGCACTGAAGGTAGAAGGTGCTGGAGAAGTTATATCGACGATTCAATATTTGACGAACGCAGGAATTCCTGTTGTAGCGCATTTAGGTTTAACCCCTCAATCTGTAGGAGTGTTGGGTGGATATAAAGTGCAAGGAAAAGATGCGGAGAGTGCAAAAAAATTAATAGAAGATGCAAAGAAATGTGAAGAAGCTGGTGCAATAGCGCTTGTGTTAGAATGTGTACCAATGCAGTTAGCAGAACTTATTTCAGAGCAACTAACAATACCGACAATTGGGATTGGCGCAGGACAAAAAGTAGATGGGCAAGTGCTTGTTTATCATGATCTTATCTCATACGGCGTAAATCGTGTTCCGAAATTTGTGAAGCAATATACGTCTGTTCAAGAGGAGATTGTGCGTGGGATTTCACAATATGTTACTGAAGTAAAGACAAGGCAATTTCCTGAAGAAAAACATTCGTTCACAATGAAAGAGGAAGAATGCTTAGCGTTATATGGAGGAAAACAATAATGAAAATCGTAACTACAGTGCAAGAGATGCAGCAAATTACGAGCGAACTTCGTGCAAGTGGAAAGAGTATTGGTTTTGTTCCAACAATGGGTTATTTACATGAAGGCCATGCTACTTTATTACGTAAGGCAAGAGAAGAAAATGAAACTGTAGTTTTAAGTGTATTTGTAAACCCACTACAATTTGGCCCAAATGAAGATTTAGATCGATATCCTCGTGATATTGATAGAGATGAAAATGTAGCAAAAGAAAACGGTGTAGATTATTTATTTTATCCGAGTGTAGAAGAAATGTATCCAGCAGAACAAACAACAACGGTAGAAGTTGTGAAGCGCACGGACGTATTATGCGGTCAACAAAGACCTGGTCATTTTGCTGGTGTTGCAACTGTACTAATGAAACTATTTAATATTACGCTGCCAAAGCGTGCTTATTTCGGTATGAAAGATGCTCAACAAGTTGCAGTAATTGAAGGGTTTGTAACTGATTTCAATATTCCAGTTACAATCGTACCAGTTGATATTGTAAGGGAAGAAGATGGTTTAGCGAAAAGTTCTCGTAACGTGTACCTATCACAAGATGAACGTGAAGAAGCTCTTCATTTATACCGCAGCCTATGTATAGCGAAAGAAAGAATTGAGGCAGGTGAACGTAATCCCGAAATCATTACAAATCTTGTGAAAGAGTATATTGAGACGCATACGAAAGGCACTGTAGATTATGCAGATTTATATGCATATCCGTCATTAACAATGGTAGAGAAAGTCAAAGGAAGAATCATTTTAGCTATTGCAGTTAAGTTTGAAAATGTAAGATTAATTGACAATATAACATTAACAGTTAAATAAGGGGGAGCATCTATGTTTCGCACAATGATGAGAGCAAAGTTACATCGTGCAACTGTAACGGAGGCAAATTTAAATTATGTAGGTAGTATTACAATTGATGAAGACTTAATGGATGCAGTAAATATTGTAGAAAACGAAAAAGTCCAAATTGTAAATAATAATAATGGTGCTCGCTTAGAGACATACGTTATTAAAGGGGAACGCGGTAGTGGTGTTGTTTGTTTAAACGGTGCTGCGGCAAGGCTTGTACAACCAGGGGACAAAGTAATTATTATTTGTTATGGGCTAGTTACGGAAGAAGAGATTCATAAACAAGAACCAAAAATTGCAGTATTAGACGATAATAATCAAATTATTGAAATGTTAGGTGCTGAAAAAGCGGGTACGATATTATAAGTAGAAAGGCTATCTCCATTGCGGAGATAGCTTTTTTGTGCATCTTTTCATTAAGATGAGATAAAACGTGGTATAGTAACATTATATAAATTATTGTTGTTTGAAAGGTAAGAAATTGAGGTGTTACATATATGAGTAAGCGTTATGTCGTTGTTGATTTAGAGACGACAGGGAACTCCTGGAAAGATGGGAAGGATAAAATTACCCAAATTGCAGCTGTTGTAGTAGAAGATGGAGAGATATTGGAGATTTTTTCGTCTTTTGTTAACCCAAAGAGAGAGATCCCACCATTTATTACAGAATTAACAGGGATTGATGAAAGTCTTGTAAAACAAGCCCCGTTATTTCAAGATGTAGCCCCGATGATTGTTGAGCTATTACAAGGTGCGGCTTTCGTTGCGCATAATGTTCACTTTGATTGGAATTTTTTAAATGAAGAATTAAGGCAAGCTGGATATACAGAAATACATTGTCCGAAAATCGACACGGTTGAATTGGCTCAAATTCTTTTGCCGACAGCCGATAGTTATAAATTACGTGATTTAGCTAAGAAGCATGAACTAGAGCACGATCAACCACATCGTGCGGATAGTGATGCTCTTGCAACAGCGGAATTATTTTTACAATTTTTAAATGAAATTGAAAAGTTACCACTTGTCACGTTGCAATCGCTTTATGAATTAAGTGATGTGTTCCAAAGCGATATAGCTGATGTGCTTTCTGAAAATATTTTAAAGAAAGTAATGCACGGTAAAGAAGATATAGCGGAGTATGAAATACATCGAAATATTGCGCTGAAAAAGCGGAACTATTCCTTAAACCTTGGAGAAACGTGTTCATCAAAGTTTGATGCTTTCTTGAATAAAACGATGGATAAATTGGAATCACATATGCCAAAGTTTGAAAGAAGAGAAAGTCAACAACTGATGATGAAAGAGATATATACGGCGTTAAGAGATTCTCGTTTTTCACTAATTGAAGCGGGTACAGGAACAGGAAAGACTCTTGCTTATTTGCTTCCCAGTCTTTATTTTGCAAAGAGAAAAGAAGAACCTGTCATTATAAGTACACAAACGGTACAACTCCAACAACAAATATTAGAAAAAGAAATTCCGTTATTACAAAAAATAATGCCATTTTCATTTGAGGCAGCTCTTCTAAAAGGAAGAAAGCATTATTTATGCTTACATAAATTTGAGTATGCTTTGCAAGAGGAAGAAAAAAATTATGATATGGCACTTACGAAGGCGAAGATTTTAGTTTGGCTATTGCAAACTGAAACAGGTGATCGAGACGAATTAAATATTCCTGAGGGCGGAAAGTTACTTTGGAATCGTATTTGTAGCGATGCGTATAGTCCAGGCGGTATGCAAAGTAATTGGTTTAGTCGTTGTTTTTATCAGCGAGCGAAGAATAAAGCTTTATTTGCAGATATCGTTATTACAAATCATGCGTTATTATTTCAAGATTTTTCAAGTGAAGAACCGTTGTTTGCTTCATGCGAACATATTATTTTTGATGAAGCTCACCATATTGAAGAAGCTGCGAGTAGAACATTGGGTGAACAGTTCTCTTGTATGTATTTTCAATTGGTTATATCTCGTCTTGGGACGCTAGAAACAGAAGATGTACTCTCCAAAGTATATAAAATGATGAAAAAATCAGAGCAAGCATCTCGTTCAACTTTCCGTATGATAAGTTATAGTTTGAAGGAACTTAAGTTTGATGCGGATGAACTCTTCCAAATGTTACGTACTTTTATATTTAAACAAACAAAGCAAGAGCAAGGAACGAATAATATGCCGCTCATCTATAGGTATAACGCAGAACTAGAAAAAGGTAAGTTGTGGGATAGTATCGTCGAATTAACAAATCGTTTTATATATGAATTAAGAAGGGTAGTAACTGCTCTTGAGAAGCAAGTTGATATATTGCAAAGTAAGTTAGAATGGGAGATGCATGTTGTAACAGGTGAATTTATGCATTTAATTGAGTTGCTGAGAAAGATGGCAGAATCATTACAGTTACTCGTATTAGAAAAGAATTCGTATGTAACTTGGATGGAGACTGAAACTAAAGGGACGATTCATTCAACAGTTCTATACGCACAGCCTGTCCATATTGGTGAAAGATTTGCTGATGAATTTTTAACAGAAAAAAAGAGTGTTATTTTTACATCCGCAACACTAACAGTTAACGATACGTTTGATTATATAAAAGAGGAACTTGGTTTACATGATTTCGCTCCAAATACTTTAAAGGTTCCGTCACCATTTCGTTATGATGAACAGATGAAATTAATGGTTTCAACGGATGTACCTTTTATTAAGCAAGTAAGTAATGAGCGATATATTGAATCTGTATCGGAACATATTGCAAAGATAGCAAAAGCCACAAAAGGCAGAATGCTCGTTTTATTCACTTCGTATGAAATGTTAAAAGAAGCGTATGCGAATTTAAAAAATAATGATGAATTAGAGGGTTATTTATTACTCACCCAAAGTGTGAATAATAGAAGTCGAAGCCGCTTAATTCGAAAGTTTCAAGAGTTCGACAAATCAATTTTATTAGGGACGAGCAGTTTCTGGGAAGGAATAGATATTCCTGGAGATGCCTTAAGTTGTCTTGTTATAGTCCGTCTACCATTTACACCTCCTCATCAGCCGATGATGGAAGCGAAAGGTGAGTGGCTAAAAAATCAAGGTGAAGATGTATTCGCTAAATTAGCGCTCCCACAAGCAATATTACGTTTCAAACAAGGATTCGGCCGCTTAATTCGAACGAATACAGATACAGGAACGGTAGTAGTGTTAGATCGTCGTTTGACGAGTTCTTCCTATGGAAAACGATTTCTACAATCGATTCCTAACGTACCTCTTTATGAAGGACCATTAGAAGAATTGTTAGTACAATTAGAAGAACCATTAAATGAATAAAAATGGAAGAAAAATACGCCTGAAGTACTTATAAACTTCAGGCGTAAAAAATGTGGGTAGGAGGAATTTTATTTTTCTTACTTCTTGTATACAAAATGTGTTGGTTTTCGACTTGAAACCTTTTTTTGCTGTACATGTCCTGCTATAATAGATGGGTGATGAAGCAGGGGTTGTAAAGAATGTACTCTTATTGTAACCGCATTGCGTTCTTCTATAATTAGAAATTTTTGTGTAACGGAGGAGTTTTTTCATGGATAAGAAAATCGAAGTACTATCAACGACGCGTATTAAATATTCGTCGGATTTGTATAAAATTGTTGATAGTTTAAATCGTACGTTAAAAGAGCAGGACCTCATGTTCGGACTAGCATTAGACGAAAAAGATAAAGAAACAGCTGTATTTACGATTTACAGAACGTAGTGATACAATGAAAAAGTGGATTTTTGCAATCATTATTGTTATCGTTGCTAGCGGAATATATGGGGCGTATGTTTATAATAAAGCGATGGGAAAGAAAATTCCAAAAGAGTCGAAATTTGTAGAAATTGCTAAAGAAAAAGCAAAGCTTACAAAGGTGAAATCTGTTGATTATTACAACGGAAAATCTGCATATATAGTCGTGCAAGGTACAGATGAAAAGGGAGAACAACTTATCGTTTGGGTGCCTGAGAAAAAAGGGGATACTGTAGTAAGGAAAAAGAGCGAAGGTATTTCTGAAAAAGAGGCTATACAAAGAACAATAGAGCAAGTCGGCAATGAAAGTAAGGAATCAAAAAGTAAGCCGAAAGAGATTATGAAAGTGAAATTAGGCTTTGAAAATGATGTACCACTATGGGAAGTTACATATATTGATGATGACAATCGTTATAGTTATTACTATCTTGAATTTAAAGATGGAAAATTTTTAAGACGATATAGCATTGAAAAATAGATGTAGGGGGAACTACAAATGAAATTAGCAAAGCGAGTAGCTGCTTTAACACCGTCTTCAACTTTAGAAATTACAGCAAAGGCACAAGCATTAAAAGCAGAGGGTCATGATGTAATTGCATTAGGGGCAGGGGAACCTGACTTTAATACACCAGAGCATATTATGGATGCTGCACATAAAGCGATGTTAGAAGGGCATACGAAGTATACACCAACAGGTGGATTACAATCGTTAAAACAAGAAATTGTGAAGAAATTTACTCGCGATCAAGGTATTGCGTATAATCCATCTGAAATTATTGTATGTAATGGTGCAAAGCATGCATTATATACATTATTCCAAGTATTACTTGATGAGGGAGATGAAGTTATCATCCCAACTCCTTACTGGGTAAGCTATCCAGAGCAAGTAAAGCTTGCTGGCGGTAAGCCGGTTTATGTAGAAGGTTTAGAAGACAATGAGTACAAAATTACAGCAAAGCAGCTGCGTGAGGCAATTACAGAGAAAACGAAAGCAGTTATTATTAATTCACCGAGCAATCCAACAGGAATGATTTATAGCAAAGAAGAATTACAACAGCTTGGAGAAGTATGTTTAGAACATGATATTTTAATCGTTTCTGATGAAATTTATGAAAAATTAATTTATGGTGGCGTAGAATATACTTCAATTGCCCAGCTTTCTAATGCATTAAAAGAACAAACACTTATTATTAATGGTGTATCTAAATCTCATTCTATGACAGGATGGCGTATTGGATATGCTGCAGGAAATAAGCAGCTTATTAAAGCAATGACGAATTTAGCGAGTCATAGTACGTCAAACCCTACTTCAATCGCTCAATACGGCGCAATTGCGGCATATGCAGGCTCACAAGAACCTGTGGAAACAATGCGTCAAGCCTTTGAAGAGAGATTAAACATCATTTATGATAAATTAATTCAAATCCCTGGCTTTACTTGTATTAAACCGCAAGGGGCATTTTACTTATTCCCTAACGTAAAAGAAGCTGTAGCTTTATCAGGATATGCAACAGTTGATGATTGGGCAAAAGCTCTATTAGAAGAGGAAAAAGTGGCTCTTGTACCAGGTACAGGATTTGGTGCTCCAAATAATGTTCGTTTATCATATGCGACATCTCTTGAACAAGTAGAGAAAGCATTAGAGCGCATCCATACATTTATGAAAAGTAAAGTGCAAGCTTAATTTTATATTTCATTCATGTAATATAAAAAACCTCCCTATTAATGGGGAGGTTTTTTTGACGGATTGTGGCAAAAAGAAATAGCTAAAGGTGTGTTATACTAGAGAGCGAGGTGTTTGGTGATGAAAAAGAAAATGATGTTACAGTGGTTTGAGCAGGGAAGCATTGCAATTCCAAAATTGCTTATGATGCATTATAAAAAATTAGGTTTAAATGAGACGGAATTTATGGTTGTACTTCATGTACACACATTTTTAGAATCAGGTAATTCGTTTCCGACTCCTTCAGAGATTTCTGAACGGATGACGATAACGGAAATGAAATGTATGGAAGTAATTCAGACGTTGATTCAAAAAGGTTTTTTATCACTAGAAGGTGGACAAAGATCAGAAGCGATGATGTGCGAAAGTTATTCTTTACAACCGTTATGGGAAAAAATATTACATTTCTTAATGGATGAATCAATAGAGGAAGAGCAAAAAGAAAAAAAACAGCTACAAGTAAATTTATATACAGTATTTGAAAAAGAATTTGGAAGACCACTTTCGCCGTTCGAATGTGAAACGTTAGGGATGTGGGAGGACCAAGATCAACATCATCCAAATTTAATTCAAGCGGCTCTTAGAGAAGCTGTAATGAGTGGAAAACTAAATTTCCGATATATTGATCGTATTTTATTTGAGTGGAAAAAGAATGGAATTAAAACGGTAGATCAGGCTCAAAATCAAGGTCAAAAATTTAGAGCGAATCAACAAAGGGCACAACAAATGACAAAACAAGAGACGAAATTTACTGGAAAAGTGCCTTTTTATAATTGGTTGGAGCAGTAATATAGGAGGAAAAATATGCTTAACAAAACGCAAATCCGTTATTGTTTAGACACAATGGCAGATATGTATCCAGAAGCACATTGTGAATTGGTTCATGATAATCCATTTGAACTTGTAATCGCGGTGGCGTTATCTGCACAATGTACGGATGTACTTGTAAATAAAGTGACAAGAAATTTATTTCAAAAATATAAAACACCAGAAGATTATTTAAGTGTTTCTCTAGAAGAATTACAACAAGATATACGCTCTATCGGATTGTATAGAAATAAAGCAAAAAACATTCAAAAATTATGCCGAATGTTATTAGATGACTATAATGGAGAAGTACCGAACGATCGAGATGAACTTACGAAATTACCAGGTGTAGGAAGGAAAACAGCGAATGTTGTAGTTTCCGTAGCGTTTGGAATTCCGGCAATTGCTGTTGATACACATGTGGAGCGAGTGAGTAAACGATTAGCTATGTGTAGATGGAAAGACTCTGTGTTAGAAGTAGAAAAAACATTAATGAAGAAAGTACCAATGGATGAGTGGGGAGTTACACATCATCGTATGATTTTCTTTGGACGTTATCATTGTAAAGCACAACGACCGCAATGTGAGGAATGCAGACTGTTAGAAGTATGTCGTGAAGGAAAGAAGCGAATGAAGGTGAAATAAAGGATGGAACGAGTTATAGAAATACCGAAAGAATTTCACTGTTTACCATTTTTTAAAGAAAGTGTAAATTTAATTAAGTATCATACAGACAATTCTTTTGAAGAGATAATACAAAATACTTACTTTATATTTGATATTGAAAGACAGTATGAGCCATGGAAGGAAATTGAAAACAGCATTCCAGTGATGTTGAATGTATGGAAAAATAAGCATGAAGACATTGCTATACTGTTTCGAAATAGAAATAAGCAAGAGGCTGAGGGACCAATGATTCTTTTTGCAGCTCACTTGTTATCGGTTGTCTATTGGCTAAATGAACAACCTGTTCATAGTTTGAATGAAATGCAAATAAATACGAATAAATTAAAAGTGCAACCTGTTAATTTTATGGAAAGATATTCATTCATTATAAAGAAACCGAGTAATTATCATTCTTATATTCAATTAGCGCAGTTGTATATCGAAATAGAAAAGCTGTATGTAAAGAAAATGATAACAAAAAAGAAGTCCGCTTCTCGTTAAGAGAAACGGACTTCTTTTTTTGTATATTAGGACTCTGTTGTAACAACAGCACCGTCTGCGTGAGGTGTATCTCCTCCGGGATTTTGGTGTTGCTGTTCTTGTTGTTTCTTAGCCTCTTCTTCAGCTTTTTTCTTGGCCTCTTCTTCAGCTTTCTTCTTAGCTTCTTCTTCAGCTTTTTTCTTAGCTTCTTCTTCAGCTTTCCTTCTAGCTTCCTCATCAGCTTTCTTTTGAGCTTCTTCTTGCTGTTTACGTTGTTGTTCTTGCTGTTGCTGTTCTTGTTGTTTCTTAGCCTCTTCTTCAGCCTTTTTCTTAGCTTCGTCTTGTTTTACTTTATCTTCATTAGCCTTTTTCTGGGCTTCCTCATCAGCTTTTTTCTTAGCTTCTTCATCGGCCTTTTTCTTAGCCTCTTCTTCAGCTTTTTTTGCATCTGGAGTTCCGCCAGGCGCAGTGAAGGATGCACCAACTGCTGGGCTTGTTCCAGTGCCTTTTTTCGCTACTACAGAGAAGCTGTAAGTAACACCTGGTTTAATACCACCAAGAGTAGCTGTCGTACCACTTATTGATAGGCTACCACTTGAACCGTCAGTTGCTTTATAGCTGGCTGCATATGCATCAACTTCTGCTGGTCCAGACCAGTTTAGTGTAACTGTGCTAGCGCCATCAAAAGTGACATTCAGACCACTAGGAGCATCTACTTTAATTTGTTTAATTGCATCTTTTTTCGCACCTTTTACGTATAACTCTCCGTTTATTTCTTGTACAGAAGAAGGACGTTCAAAGCGTGATTTATCTGTAGCGAATTTGCTCATCATTACTTGGAACATTTGCTGTGCAATTCTAGTGGAGCGATCGCTAACATAATTTTTTGGACCATCTTTTTCGTAACCGGTCCAAACAGCCATTGTGTATTGTGGCGTATATCCAGCAAACCAGCTATCTCTGTTTGCATCAGCTGGGATGTCATATTTTTGAAGAACTGATTCATCAAAGTTTTGTGTTCCTGTTTTACCTGCTACGTCAACACCTGAAACGTATGCTGTTGGACCTGTACCACCAGAACCAGGTTTTACTACGTCACGAAGAACGTCAGTAACCATATAAGCTGTATAGTCTTGCATTGCGCGATGTTCTTTCGGTTTAAAGCTTTTCTTTTTCCCGTCCGGGAAGGTTACTTCTTTTACGAAGTGTGGTTTATTATAGTTACCACTATTACCAAAGGTTGCATATGCACCTGCTACTTCTAATGGAGAACTATCGTTACTACCGATTGCTGTTGATTCGTAGACTTTTCCTTCTTTAAAGGTCATGCCTAAACCTTCAGCAAATTCTTTTGACTTATTAAGACCAACTGTTTGTGCTGTCTTTAAAGCTGGAATGTTTAATGACTTTTTCAAAGCTTCACGTAGTGAAACGTCACCTTTGTAACTCTTTGTTGCATTTTGTATTTTCTTACCATTGGAATACGTATACTCTGAGTCGTTTAATTGATGGTATGTAGACCATTGTAAATTTTCAATTGCCGGACCGTAGTCGAAAATTGGTTTCATTGTTGAACCAACTTGGCGTTTTAAATCAGTTGCCATATTATGACCTTTGAAAGTAGACTTACTTTCTTTACGTCCAGCACCAATTGCTCGAACTTCTCCAGACTGTGTATCCATAAATACGAATGACCCTTGGAATTGATCGTCCGGATACTTAATAAGATTGCCATCCATAATTTTGTCGGCGTAATCTTGAGCATCTTGATCAAGTGTTGTATGAATCGTTAAACCATCTGAACCGATATTTACATCAGGATATTCTTTTTCAACTTCTTTTACAACTGCATCTAAAAATGCTTGATACTTCATCTCAGTTACTTCTGAAGACGGTTGAAGGCCCTCAGTTACTGGAATCTTAACGGCGTTATTCATTTCTTCTTTTGTTATATAACCATGTCGATTCATTAATGATAATACGACATTACGACGATTTGTTGCTCGTTCAACATTTTCCTTTTTTGTTGGATCATAAATGTTTGGACCTTGGGGTAAACCAGCGAGCATAGCAGCTTCATGTAATTGCAAGTCTTTTAAATCTTTACCATAATATTTTTGCGCTGCTGTCGCAATACCGTATGAACGGTTACCTAAATTAATCTTATTTAAGTACATTTCTAAAATCTCATGTTTAGAGTATTGTTGCTCTAATTTGTAAGATAAGTACCATTCTTGCACTTTTCTTTTAGCAGTTTTGTCCATCGTTAGAAAGTAGTTTTTAACGACTTGCTGTGTAATCGTACTACCACCTTGGGAACCGAAACCACCAGTGACATTTTCCATAACTGCTTTTGTAGTTCGTTTAAAATCAATTCCATTATGATCATAGAAACGCGAATCCTCAGTTGCAAGAAATGCATTTTCAACTACTTTTGGAATTTGATCATAAGTAACATGTGTTCGTTTTTCAGCACCGTATTCATAGAAGAAATTTCCGTTTTTATCGAGAAACTTTGTTGATAAAGGATTAACAAGTTTGGATTTGTCTAATTTTGGAGCGTCCTTTACCATAACAAAGAAAGCGGAAACGCCGGCTACAAGACCAACGATACCAAGAAGTAGACAACCTATAAGGAATTTCTTGAAAAAGGAGCCTTTTTTCTTTGGTTTTTCTTCTTTATGTGTTTTTTTCTCTTGATTTTTCACATGATTTCGTTCTGTACGAGAACGATAATTATCTGACATTATACTTTCTCCTACCTTTCATTCTCTCCCCCAAAAGTCGAAAAAAGAGCCTTAGTGATGACTCTATCACGAAAAATAAACCATGTCTAGTACACGGATATAGTCAATCCGAGGGTGATAACCGCATGATAATAAGGATCCATGCTCTTCTATTTCTTCTTTCGTAATCGACTTGCGTCCACCAGTATTTTGACGATTCCAAAATGCAATAATATGTTTTGCATCTAGTAAATAAAATTCATCAAAAAGTGTAAATTTAATAATAACAAATGCAATTCCATTATGAGCAACGACTTGCTTCATATGTTCAATTTGATGAAGGTGGAAGTTTTGAAGTGGGAAACTAGTTTTATTTTTGGTTTCCTTTGCTTCAAAATCGATGTATTTCCCTTTGTATACACCGTTGTAATCTGTTGTAGAAGGTTGTTTAAAATACGCTTCTTTTACCACTGCAGCACTTCGAGCGGGGTAATCTACTTTTACAATTTGAAGAGGTGTAGGCTTTTTATGTACACATGCAATATTATGGGTTAAGTAATATTGATTTGTTTCATTCAATTCCTCTTCAAGGGACATACCTCTATTACTATAAGTATGTGTTTTTATAGGTGTTTTTTGAGGTTGTGAAGCTTGATTATACCTTTTTCCATTTGGGTAACGAATGGTCATAGTGTGTCCACCCCCAACTTGCTAAGAATTACTTACAAAGGTGATTATATCAAAAAATGAAAAAAGATGTGACCTTTTTGATGAAAGGTATGATGACTTATTTATGTTTACATGGAATGATTATATGAAAATTAAACAAAATCGAGAAAAAAATTTTTGTACAGAGGAAGAAAAAGCAATCATTCACAATATTAAAAAGAAAACAGAAATAGCTAATGTGGACAATATTTCTCGGACACAATCTTATCAAGAATATTATTTAAGAAATAGTGAAATCAGGTGGGCCTTTTTAGCGAGTATGGTTTCGAGAAATGCGGGCTGGAATATGACTGATTTAGAAGGGAGATATTATGCTACTGTTTTACCTAGAACGGTAAAAAAACATTTATTTCTTCTGTACGAACAGGCTAATTGGATTATTTTTTTAGATGCATTTCCTCAGCTATTATTGTATGAGGAAAGTAAGAAGAGACATGCACCTCTCTTTCATTTGTTGCAATACTTCAACGTATCAATTTTTATGGAAAAAGAATGGTTACTTTTCTGGGAAAGAAGAGATACGAATAGACTTATGACAGCGCTTATTATAAATGAACAAAATAAAATTCAAAAACCAGTCATTGAGAATACATATTTTAAAAAACATGTATTCCATACTGCACTTTTTAAAGTACAAGAAAGACTTCATATTAGTGCAGTTATCTTCCCAACAATTGAAGGGAGAATGTATGGGTTTTCGGTTTATCAATTTGAAACGTTACAAAAGCGTATAGAACTAGGAAAAAAATTAGCATGGTTATTGTTTCATCCAATTTATAATGGTTCGTTTTATAAGTTTGCACTGCAAACTACACATACTGGGTCTAGAGAAGATTATGAAGTTTACGCAAAGGAAACTCGAAAGTCTTATACGCCAACACTTAGAGATATTTATCCTGTTATTTTACATGAAGAAATAAAAATGAGAGATTGGTTTTGTGCAAATATGAAAATGAATGTGCTATTTGTACTTGAAGAACCTAAAGGGGAAGTTAATATAACAGAATGGTATAGAAGAAAGAGAGAACAAATCTATAGGCTATCTATCGTAAACCGTTTTGCTAAAAGGATCGATGAGTTCATGATATAATAAAAAAGAAGTCCCGTCTTCCATTTTGAAGACGGGACTTCTTAATTTGAAAAAATCCTGCTATGCGTGCTACAACTTTAATTTCAAAACGTAATGCTAGTAGGAGATTAAGGATGATTTGAAATTTAAATGTTCGTAATAAAGTCTCGCTTTATGTAGCAGGGAAGTTTGGACCATCTAGCTTTGGATTGCCAGTCTCGGGTTTATTTTGTTGTTTGTTTTGGTTTTTCTTTTTTTCATTTTTGTTCTTTGCCATTGTAATACACCTCCTTTTTGTATTGTTACCATTTCTATAAATGACATACGAAATGATTTCTTTGACGAATAACAACTAGTTTTGTCATGTGGGCAGGAGTGGTGAATCATCCGGCGAAATTACATGACAAAGGAAAAGCAAAGAAGGAGGCGTTTTGTATATGGCGATGGTTCAGAAGGAAGATGTAATGAAAAAAATGGATCAAATGTTAAGTTCTCTCGATTTGCTGGAAATGAATATAGGGATTAGAATGAATCATGCATTAAAGGATGCGAGTGAAAAAATATGTAATAAGATAGAAATAACAGAAATGCATATTGAACATATGGAAAATAAATTAGTGCATCACGAAGAAAAAGGGAATTGGGTGAAGACATTTCAAAACGTCGTAGTGAGTGCATAATAAGGTGGGAAAGAAATGAAGAATGAAGCATTAATACAGTCTTCAGAAAAACTCATGCAGTATAATAATGAAGCGAATGTAAAAAAAAGAGAACTAACTGAATACGACTTTTATAAGGATATGAAACCGTTTGTAGATATGGTAGATGAGGAATTAAAGAAGTGGAAAGAATTAGCTTATACGTGGATTAAAGAAGAAAAGCCAAAGTATATACATGTACAGCAAATTGATCAAGTATACGATAATTTACAAACGAATGTGTTGCAATGCTTTGTAAATAAAGGTAAAGGTAAACGATTCTTTGAAACACACCAAGCCATTTCGTATACTTTGCAAAATATAGTTGAGCAATGTAAATAACAAGAGGGAGAGCCCTCTTGTTATTTTTATGCTTCTGTCATTGTTGTAGGTTTTGTTGCGCCGTTTATTTCTAATTCTTTTATTAATGTTCGATAATCTGATATGCATATTTTTCCTTCGAGATACCAATGTCTCGCAAAGTCTAATAATTCATTTGCATTCTCTGTGCAATACCCCTTTTTTTGAGAAAACGCTTGTTTTAAATCCCCTAATACCATGTTGATTCCTCCCCCATGAGAATCTTCTTCTTAATTATCATAGCATGGAAGGGTTTTCTTTTTTAATTTTTTAAAAATTTAAACTTCCGACAAAAATAGACATATATTCCATCACACATATTATTTTATAGGTACATATTATATATGTAGAAACTTATGTGAAGGAGGAGAGAATGCATGTTTCAACAACCTAACGTATATCAGCAAACGAATCCATATGCACAGCAAAATATGTACCAATATAATACGGATACATATTTACGGTATAATATGTATCCTTTCGAGCCTTATTATGGAAATCAAAATTATTATCAACCGTTTGAAGTGTCCTTTATGAATCAAGCTCAACAACCACAACAGCAGCAACCTTATGTGAATCAAGCTCAACAATCACAAGCTCAGCAACCATACATGAATCAACCACAGCAGCAGCCTTATATGAATTCGCAATATTATATGCCACCACCATCGCCGTATGCTAATCAACAAGCGATGTTTTATCCACCAAAACAACCGTACCCGACGCAGGGTAAGCAAAAGCAACAACAGCCAAGCCAGTTTTCTAGTTTTGTTTCTCAATTTAAAACATCAGATGGTAACTATGATGTAAATAAAATGATGAATACAGCTGGACAAATGATGAATGCGATGAATCAAGTGACAGGTATTGTAAAGCAAGTTGGAGGCTTTTTTGGTAAGTGATGTTGAAGGATTGTCTATAAAAACAATGTAAATGAAATAAAGGACTAGACAAATTTCCTTGTAATAAATGGGTATATATAACAAACGGCTTTCTCTCTTTTCTCATACTGTAAAGTGTAATCAGATTTTTTTAACGAGAGAGGAGAGAAAAAACTATGCATCATTGTCATCCTTGCTTTGGAGGGCATAAGCCTACAGGACCTATTTGTACGACTGCTCCTGTCATTCATCCGACGAAACAATGCGTAACACACTCTTTTTCAACAACGGTGGTGCCACACATTTTCCCAACACATACAACACATGTACATCATCAACAAATTAAAAACCAAAACTTCTTCCCCCAAACAAATTCAAATGTAAATGTTGTGGACCCAATCGACCCAGGATTCGGCGGCGGATGTGGACCGTGTGGCCATGGTCATCATGGACATCATGGACATCATGGACATCACGTATCACCATTTGGTCCAGGACCAAATGTATCTCCGTTTGGACCAAACGTATCACCATTCGGACCGAATATTGGACCAAACGTATCACCATTCGGTCCAAATATCGGACCAAACGTTGGTGGAATGTTTAAAAAGTAAATGATATGTTAGAACTAGCGAAATGCTAGTTCTTTTTTTGTAATTGGAGTGTTGATATGAAAGTTATTGCAGTAACAGGATATAAGCCATTTGAACTTGGAATATTTAAAAATGATCATCCAGGGGTGGAGTGTATAAAGAAAGCGTTACACCGTAAATTAACCAATTTTGTAGAAGATGGTTTAGAGTGGGTTATAATAAGTGGCCAATTAGGTGTAGAATTATGGGCTGCTGAAGTTGTTTTTGAAATGCAAGTAGAATATCCAGATTTAAAATTAGCGGTATTCACTCCGTTTTTAGAACAAGAAGAAAATTGGAAAGAAGATAATCGTGAATATTATGAATTTATCCTTTCTCAAGCAGACCATGTTGATAGTATCACGAAACGGAAGTATGAAAGTCCAGAGCAATTTAAATTAAAAAATCAATTTTTTATTGAAAAAAGTGATGCGCTTTTAGCGGTATACGATGAAGAAAAACCAGGAAGTCCCAAATATATTGTAGAAGCAGCAAAGAAAAAAGGAGAAATAGAAAATTATCACAGTTATTTCATTCTTTTTTCTGATTTACAAGATATAATAGAAGAGGAACAGTGGAATAATGCAGAGTAAATATGTAATATAGTACTCGTATATATGATTGACAAAAAGCATTGTTTCTGAAAAAATTTAGTTAATGAAAGTTTTGGTAAAAATTTGAGGTGAAGAAAATGATTTCGGATAAAATTAAATTAACAGCGAAAGATATTTTAGAAAAAGAATTTAAAACAGGTATGAGAGGTTATCAGCAAGAAGAAGTAGACAAGTTTCTTGATATGATCATTAAAGACTATGAAGCTTTCCACAAAGAGTTTGAGCAATTAAAGCAACAAAATGCTCGTTTAAAGCGTGAATTAGAGGAACAAAAACTAGCAGTAACGCAAGTTCCACAACAACCTGTACAAACACCAGTTGCACAACCAGTTTATAACAACACGAATACGGATATTTTAAAACGCTTATCTAACTTAGAAAAAGCTGTATTTGGAAGTAAGTTATACGAATGATGTAAGGTGGGAAAAGGTTTAAGCATTTTACATAGAAAAAAACGTTGCAAAATCTTTTTGTTTCCACTATACTAATGGATGTCATAACGTTTGGGTAATCGCTGCAACGCCAACGTTGTAGAGGAAAGTCCATGCTCGCACGGCCTGAGATGGCTGTAGTGTTCGTGCCTAGCCAATTCATAAGCTAGGGTATTCTGGCTGTAAGGCTGGTTTAACGGCAGGGAAAAAACCTAAGTCCTTTCGGATATGGTTTGACTACCTTTAAAGTGCCACAGTGACGAAGTCCTTGAAGAAATGATAGGAGTGGAACGAGGTAAACCCCACGAGCGAGAAACCCAAATAATGGTAGGGGAATCTTTTCCAAGGAAATGAACGACGGGAAAGGACAGGTTTTATAACCTGTAGATAGATGATTGCCACCGGAGTACGAGGCGTGGGCCGTTTGTAGTACAAAGGAACAGAACATGGCTTACAGAACGTTATGAACCAACTATGAAATAACTCAGCTCTCCTTTGTTAGAGGAGGGCTTTTTATTTGTATGAAGTTATAAAGTATGAGTTAAAATGGTTAATGAGAAAATTTTTCGTAAAATGTAATGATTAATAGGACCAATTGCTATTAATTATTGTTTGAATATACATAAGAGGTGAATGCAAATGGGAAAAGTTACTTTAATTGCAACAGCGGCAATGGGTATTGAAGCGTTAGTTGCCCGAGAAGTTCGCGATCTTGGTTATGAATGTCAAGTAGAAAACAGCAAAGTAACATTTGAAGCAGATGAAAAGGCGATTTGTCGTACGAATTTATGGTTACGTACTGCGGACCGTGTAAAAATTAAAGTTGGCGAATTTAAAGCAACAACATTTGATGAGCTATTTGAAAAAACGAAAGCATTAAACTGGGGAGATTATATTCCAGAGAATGGTGAATTCCCTGTTATCGGAAAATCTTTAAAATCTGAATTATTCAGTGTTTCGGATTGCCAACGTATCGTTAAAAAAGCTGTCGTTGAAAAATTAAAAACAACATATAAACGTACAACTTGGTTTGAAGAAGATGGCCCGTTATTCCGTATCGAGATTGCAATGCTAAAGGATATTGCGACATTAACAATTGATGCGAGCGGTGTTGGACTTCATAAACGTGGATACCGTATGGATCAAGGGGAAGCTCCGTTAAAAGAAACATTAGCTGCGTCTTTAATTAAATTAACAAACTGGAAGCCGGATCGTCCATTTGTTGATCCATTCTGTGGATCAGGTACAATTCCGATTGAAGCAGCATTAATTGGACAAAACATTGCACCAGGATTTAACCGTGGTTTCGCATCTGACGAGTGGGGCTGGGTAGGTAAACAAAACTGGCGTGAAGCTCGTCAAGAAGCTGAAGATTTAGCGAACTATGATCAACAATTACAAATCATTGGATCCGATATTGATCATCGTATGATTCGAGTTGCTCAAGATAACGCAGAAGAAGTAGGCTTGGGCGATTTAATTACATTTAAACAAATGCAAGTAAAAGATTTCACAACAAAAGAGGATTATGGCTACGTTGTAACGAATCCTCCATACGGAGAACGTTTAAGTGAAAAAGCACTTGTTGAACAATTGTACAAAGAAATGGGACAAGTATTCCGCCCATTAGATACATGGTCAGCGTATGTATTAACAAGCTACGAAGCATTTGAGAAGTGTTACGGAAAAGAAGCGTCGAAGAAGCGTAAGCTGTTTAACGGATTTATCCGTACAGATTACTACCAATACTTCGGAAAACGTCCACCGCGTAATTCATAGTATAAAACTCCTCCAGCGCGCATATACTGGCTATTATGTAATGCGTAAAGGAGGAAGTGATATGGATAATTTCCAATTATCAATGATTCAAAAAGCTATTCACCGTACGTATGATGAGCTCGGAAAAGAAGTGGATAGTCAAGGTGCGATTGTAGATGAAATACAAAAAGCACAAGAAGAATATTTGTCAGCTCTTTCACATGAAACAGCGATTGATAAACGGTATTTAAAGTCATTAATATAGAAGAAAATTTTCCTTTTTCGAAAGGAAAATTTTTTTTCGTGAATTTCTATGTATTGCAACAGGGGAAAGTGGCTGCACACATATGAGTAGCGGTTGCTATTATCTTTTTATAGAAAAACTTTTTGGTTGGAGGCTAAGGATGTTTACTGAGAAGAGATTACCATTTGAAGTAGGAAAACAAGATAATTTTTATGATAAGTTGAATGAGTGGATTGGAGATGTGTTTTACGACATCCTTCCGGAAAAAGGCTTTGAAGAGCGTGATGAACAAATTTTTATGGCGTTTCAATTAGAACGCGCTTTCCAAGAAAAGAAAGTTATGTTCGCAGAAGCTGGTGTAGGAACAGGGAAAACAATTGTATATCTTCTATATGCAATTTGTTACGCGCGTTATACTGGGAAACCAGCTATTATTGCTTGTGCAGATGAAACGTTAATTGAGCAGCTTGTGAAAGAAGAAGGGGACATTGCTAAGTTATCTGAAGCATTAGGGCTATCTGTTGATGTAAGGCTTGCAAAATCAATGGATAATTATTTATGCTTACGTAAACTTGAAGATGTTATGAGTGGACGAGCTCCAGAAGTAATTGAAGACGTATATTACGAGTTACCACAGTTTGTATTCGATCATGGTACAATGCAAAACTTTACTCACTATGGTGACCGAAAAGAATTTCCACTATTAAATGACGAAGAATGGTCAAAAGTAAATTGGGATTACTTCCAAGATTGCTTCACTTGTGATTCTCGTCATCGTTGCGGTCAAACTCTTTCACGTGAACATTATCGTAAAGCAGCAGATTTAATTATTTGTTCTCAAGATTTTTATATGGATCATATTTGGACGTACGATGCTCGAAAGCGTGAAGGGCAAATTCCATTATTACCAGAAAGTAGTTGTGTTGTATTCGATGAAGGACATCTTGTAGAATATGCAGCTCAAAAAGCTTTAACATATCGTTTAAAGCAAACGATGATGGAGCAACTTTTAACGAGATTATTACAAAACGATATTCGTGAAGAGTTTGCACATTTAGTAGAAGAAACAATTTGGCAAACAGAGCGATTCTTTGATGTGTTACAAGAAAACAAAAAAGAAATTGCCGGTTCTGATCGTTTAGAAATTACTGTGACAGAAAAAGTAACAGCTGAAGCAAAACGACTTTATGCGAAAATTGGTGAAGTCGGTGATGCGTTAGTATTTGAAAGTGAAATGCATACAGTAAATACGTATGATTTAAATATCGTTGATGAACATTTAGATGTATTAGAACATTCACTTCGTCTATTCATGCATGAGAAAAATGTAATTACATGGGGTGAAGAAGGTGATGGAGCCTTCACGTTAGTAATTATGCCACGTGCAGTTGAAGAAGTATTACAAGAGAAAGTATTCTCGAAGAAAATCCCGTATATCTTCTCATCTGCTACATTATCTAATAACGATTCATTCGCATTTACAGCAAATAGCCTAGGGGTAAAAGATTACTTATCATTCTCAGTTGCCTCACCATTTGATTATGAAGAGCAAATGGCAGTAAACTTACTATCGCATACGAAAGAAAATGAGTGGGAAAGAAAGTGTCAATATACACTTGAAAATATACAGAAAACAAACGGACGTACACTTGTATTATTCCGTACAACGCAAGAACTTGCAGCGTTTAAAGAATATGTAAGTAAAGAACAAATGTCAGTTCCGTTCCTATATGAAGGGGATCAAGAAATTAGTCAGCTCGTTTCTCGCTTCCAAAATGAAGAAGAGACTGTACTTTGTGCCGTTCATTTATGGGAAGGTTTAGACATTCCTGGTTCATCATTATCACATGTTATCATTTGGTCATTACCATTCCCTCCAAACGATCCTGTGTTTGAAGCGAAGCGTAAACATGTGAATGACCCGTTCTGGGATGTAGATGTACCATATATGATTTTACGTCTTCGTCAAGGGATTGGTCGTTTAATTCGTACGAGCGACGATAAAGGTGCTATATCAATCTTCTTATCTGATACAGAAGATGAGAAAGTGGTAGAAGCGGTGAAAAACGTACTACCGGTAGAAGGTAAAGAATTATAAGGAGAAAGCTTGGCGCTTGCCAAGCTTTTTTTCTATTATAAAAGGAATTTAGATTTCCGTGTCGAATTAAGTTTGAGGTAGAAAAGGGAGGTTTTTATACGATGACAGTAGCTACATATGAAGTAGAAAAACAATTTTTAACATATGTGAAGAAGATACAAAATTACGGAGAAGCATTAAGTTTAATGTTTTGGGACTTGAGAACAGGGGCGCCTAAAAAAGGTGTAGACCAGCGTTCAGAAGTAATTGGTATGCTTTCATCCGAAGTATTTGCTATGTCGACTTCAGATGAGATGGGGAACTATTTAACAGAGCTTGAAGCTTTAATACGTGAAGATAAACTTTCTGAAACGACGAAGAAAATGGTTGAAGAGTGTCGGAAAGAATATGATAGAAATAAGAAAATTCCACAAGCGGAATACGAAGCGTATGTGAAATTAGAAGCGAAAGCAGAGAGTGTGTGGGAAGAAGCTCGCGAAAAATCTGATTTCGAAATGTTCCGCCCGTACTTAGAAAAAATTGTTGAATTTAAAAAGAAATTTATTACATATTGGGGTTACGAAACATATAAATACAATACATTATTAGACATGTATGAGCCAGGTATTACAGTAGAAGTTTTAGATCACGTATTTGGTCAACTTCGTGAGCGCATCGTGCCGCTTGTAAAAGAAATCTCTGAGTCTAAAAAAGGATTAAAAACAAGTGCTTTATCGGAAAAATTTTCAAAAGAAAAACAAAAGAACTTTACATTAGAACTATTAAAGCAATTGAATTATGACTTTGAAGCAGGCCGTCTTGATGAAACAGTACATCCATTCGAGATTACATTAAATAGAGGGGATGTTCGTATTACGACACGCTATGAAGAAAAGGATTTCCGCATGGCTGTGTTTGGAACAATTCATGAATGTGGTCATGCTGTATATGAACAAAATATTGCAGAGAAATTTGAAGGTACACCGTTATGTAGTGGAACATCCATGGGTATTCATGAGTCACAATCGTTATTCTTTGAGAACTTTATCGGCCGTAATAAATCATTCTGGAAGAAAAATTATGATTTATTAAAAGAGTATAGCAATGGTCAATTTGATGATATGTCAGTCGATGAATTTTATGATGCAATTAACGAATCGAAGCCGTCATTCATTCGTATAGAAGCAGATGAGCTTACATACCCGCTTCATGTTATGGTGCGTTATGAATTAGAGAAAGAATTATTTGATGGTACATTACAAGTGAAGGACTTACCAGCAGCTTGGAATGATAAGATGCAAGCATATTTAGGAATTCGTCCGGAAAATGATGCGCAAGGTGTATTGCAAGATGTTCACTGGGCTGGTGGCTCATTTGGATACTTCCCATCTTATGCGCTTGGTTACATGTATGCAGCGCAATTTAAGCAAAGAATGTTAAAAGACATTCCGAACTTTGATGCATTATTAGAAGAAGGAAACGTAACGCCAATTCGTGAATGGTTAACAGAAAATATTCACCAATACGGTAAAACGAAAAAGCCACTTGAAATTTTAGAAGATGTGACAGGCGAAGGATTAAACGCAAACTATTTAGCCGATTATTTAGAAACGAAGTATAGAGAGATTTATGAGTTATAAAAAAGGGCTGCTTACTTGCAGCTCTTTTTTTAAAGGGGGATAGAAAAATGAACTATACATATACAGTAATGACGCAAGAAGAAGCAGAAGAAATTGCATATAACTGGCATTATGAAGGGGAATATTCCTTTTACGATATAGAGGCGGATGAAGAAGATTTAACTGAGTTTTTACATAATGAGAGTAGAGGGAATCATACATTTTCTGTGAAGGAAAATGGCACTCTCATTGGTTATTTTACTGTTTGTAAAATAAATGATGGAACGGTTGATATAGGTCTTGGAATGAGACCTAATATAACTGGGAACGGATTTGGTTTACAGTTTATAAACGCTATACTAGCTTTTAGTAAAGAAAAATACGGATGCAAGTATATAACACTATCAGTAGCTACATTTAATGAGAGAGCGATTAAAGTGTATAAAAGGGCAGGGTTTGAAGCGATTGGAACGTTTATACAGAAAACAAATGGTGGTTGTTTTGAGTTCTTGAAAATGAACTATATATGTAAACGTGATTAAAAAACAGAGGGATCTTCTGTTTTTTTATTTTAATTTAGAAATATATGATACATATTTTTTACTTGTTGTAATTGAGAGTTTTGAAATTTTGGTAGAGGGTGTGTATGATAGAAGTTTAGTAGCAAATAGTAGGTTTAGCAAGGAAGGGTAGAGGTAGTATGATTACAATTAAAACGAAAAATGAAATAGATTTGATGCATGAATCTGGAAAATTACTTGCTTCATGTCATAAAGAAATTGCGAAAATGATAAAGCCAGGTATAACGACACAAGAGATTGATACGTTTGTTGAAATGTATTTAAAAAAGCATGGTGCCACATCTGAACAGAAAGGTTACAACGGGTATCCATATGCGATATGTGCATCTGTAAACGATGAAATGTGTCATGCGTTTCCGGCCGATGTTCCTTTAACTGAGGGTAATATTGTAACAATTGACACGGTAGTAAACTTAAATGGGGGTCTTTCAGATTCTGCTTGGACGTATAGAGTTGGAAAAGTTTCTGATGAAGCAGAAAAGTTGTTGTTAGTAGCTGAGAATGCTTTGTATAAAGGGATTGATCAGGCGGTAATTGGTAATCATGTAGGAGACATTGGCTATGCAATTGAAAGTTATGTAACAAATGAAGGTTTTTCTGTCGCAAGAGACTTTACGGGACATGGGATTGGTAAAGAGATTCATGAAGAACCAGCAATTTTTCATTTTGGGAAACAAGGACAAGGACCTCAGTTACAAGAAGGAATGGTAATTACAATTGAACCGATTGTAAATATAGGTATGCGATATTCTAAAGTAGATTTAAATGGGTGGACTGTACGAACGATGGACGGGAAATTATCAGCTCAATATGAGCATACAATTGCGATTACAAAAGATGGGCCAATCATTTTAACGAAGTTGTAATTGGGAATGAAAGAGTTTGCAAAACTCGAACAAAGATAGTGGTTTTTAAAAATTTGTACGTGTTTTTTGATAAATGCTTTTCAAAGCATAAAAAGTACGTTATAATCCTTCTATAAAATAAATAGTTAGCTACACTCATATAATCGCGGGGATATGGCCTGCAAGTTTCTACCGAAGTACCGTAAATACTTTGACTATGAGTGAGGACGAATATAATTGCTTGTTTAGCATTCTTTTTTTGCGAAACTCCAAAAGCGCGTCTCTCACTTGTAACGAGTGGTGGCGGCTTTTGGAGTTTTTTTATTGCATAAGAGGGGGAACAAACATGAAAGTATTACAAGAAAAGATTTTGAACGAAGGAAAGGTTTTATCTGGTGACGTATTAAAGGTAGATGCTTTTTTAAATCATCAAATTGATCCAGTACTTATGCAAGAAATCGGAAAAGAATTTGCTAAACGTTTTAAAGAAGAGAACATTACAAAAATCGTGACGATTGAATCTTCAGGCATTGCACCATCGGTTATGGCTGCATTAGAGCTTGGTGTAAAAGTAATTTTTGCACGAAAACGTAAATCGTTAACGTTACAAGATAATATGTACGTTGCAAACGTATATTCATTTACAAAACAAGAAACAAATGAAATTTCATTATCTCGAAATCATATCGATGAAAATGATCGTGTATTAATCATCGATGACTTTTTAGCAAACGGTCAGGCTGCTTTAGGTTTAATGAGTTTAGTAGAGCAAGCCGGAGCGAGTATTGCAGGAATTGGAATTGTTATTGAAAAAGCATTTCAAGATGGAGGAAAGAAGCTTCGTGAACAAGGCGTTCGTGTTGAATCACTAGCAGAAATTGCATCACTTGATAACGGCACAGTTACATTTGTACAGCAAGAAACTGCGGAGGTGAAATAAACGATGAAGCAGCATCCATTTAAAATTGCATCGCTTGGTATGCAGCATATGCTTGCAATGTATGCTGGAGCAATTATCGTTCCGCTTATTGTGGGCGGTGGACTTGGTTTGAATCAAAAAGAGTTAACATATTTAGTCTCAATTGATTTATTAATGTGCGGCGTTGCGACAATTTTACAAGCACTATCAAATCGCTTTTTCGGTATAGGACTTCCCGTTGTGCTTGGTTGTACATTTACAGCGGTTGGACCGATGATTGCGATTGGAAAACAATACGGTGTGTCTTCAATTTATGGAGCAATTATTGCTGCTGGGTTATTCGTTGTTATTTTTGCGAAATTATTTGGAAAACTTGTAAAACTGTTTCCACCTGTTGTAACAGGATCTGTCGTTACAGTAATTGGAGTTACACTTGTTCCAGCGGCAATTAATGATATGGCTGGAGGAGTAGGAAGTAAAGATTTCGGTAGTCTTGAAAATTTAGCATTAGCATTTGGTGTGTTACTATTTATCATCATTATGTATCGTTTCTTCGACGGATTTATTCGTTCAATCTCTATTTTGCTAGGTTTATTGTTCGGTACTATCGTTGCAGCGTTTATGGGGAAAGTAAGTCTGCAAGCGGTTGGAGAGGCGGATTGGTTCCACGGTATTCAACCATTTTACTTCGGTACACCAACATTTGAATTAACACCAATTATTACGATGATTTTAGTTGCTTGCGTAGGGATTGTAGAAGCAACGGGTGTATACTTTGCATTATCTGATATTTGCAATAAAAAAATCGGTGAAAAAGAATTAACAAAAGGCTATCGCGCAGAAGGATTAGCGATGGTGTTGGGTGGCATTTTCAACGCGTTCCCATATACAACATACTCTCAAAACGTAGGACTTGTTCAATTAACTGGAGTAAGAAATCGCGTTATTATTTATACTTGCGGTGGTATGTTAATCGTTCTTGGATTTATTCCAAAAATTGCAGCTATTACAACAATCATTCCGAAATCAGTACTGGGCGGTGCGATGTTAGCAATGTTCGGTATGGTAATGGCATATGGTATTAAAATGTTAAGTAGCGTTGATTTTGGTAAACAAGAAAACTTATTAATCGTTGCATGTTCTGTCGGAATTGGGCTTGGCGTAACAGTCGTTCCTACATTATTTTCACAACTTCCAGAAAGCATTCGTATTTTAACAGATAACGGAATTGTACTTGGAAGTGCGTCAGCAGTACTTTTAAATATCGTATTTAATATGGTGCCACAGCGCAAAGTGAAAGTAGAAGAAGAGCCAGTATCTATGCAAAGTGCAGTAAGAGAAGCGTGAAAAAGCAAGGTCTCGTTATGAGACCTTGCTTTTCTTTTTAAGTGGCATTATTTTCCCGTACGTACCAAGACGCCAAATGTACTCAAGTGGCCCGTATTGGTAATGTGAAAGCCACCAGCGGCTAATAAAGATTTGTAACGTGTAGAAACTAATGCAGAATATTGGTCCAACCCATAATGGAGCAGGATAATAATTTTTAAGGAATAGACCAAATACAAGTAATGTAACAATTGTATGCGAGATGTAATTTGTTAATGCCATTCGTCCAACGTATTGGAATGGACGTAATAACGTTTGCCATTTTTCTTTTTGTAATAAACGCATTAGCGTGAAAATGTAGAATATGAATAACGTTTTTCCGCTAAACATTGTAAAGACCTGCATATAAATTGGTTCATAAAATGGTTTTGATAAGAAGTAACGGACCATGAAGAACCACATTGGTAATGTTAAAAGGAACATAATAATTTGCCATTTTTTAAGTTTTAGATCTAACTCTTTCGTGCGGCGGAAAATATCCTTTTTGCCGGCGTATAAACCAAGCAAAAATAGCCCAACTGTTTCTGGAAGCATAAGTAAATTTAATCCAATTCCATCAGCGTAAAATGCATGGAAACGATTTTGTATTTGTGACAGCCAATCTTCTAATGGCATGATAGGTAAGGAAAAACCTAGCTCTTCCTTTGGTACCAATGCAACTGTAATACCAGCCATTAGCATAATGAATTGAAAAATACTCAATAAAACGATAGCCCATATTAAAATAGTCCGAGGTTCTCTCTTATAAAATAAAAATAAGAAAAATCCAGCAATCGCATAAGTATGTAAAATGTCTCCGTCCCATAAAAGAACGTAATGTAAGAAACCGAATAATAATAAAATAAGTAAGCGGCGAACAAATAAAATTTTCGGATGATCTGTTTTCGCTTCAGCACGACTCATAAAAATATAAAAACCTAATCCGAATAAAAACGAAAAAATTGTATAAAATTTCGTTTGAATAAACATATCGTAAAATAGGCGAATGTAGCTGTCTATCCCTTCATAAATTCCTGAAACATCACGTGAGTCAACTCCGGCGATAACAGGCCAATTCACAAGAAAAATACCTAGTACAGCTATTCCTCTAATAATGTCAATGGAGTGTATCCTCTCGCCTTGTGTGAGATTTTGTGTCATTTTTTTCCTCCTTGTTAAGTAATTCCCTTTTATTATACAAAATGTAAGATGGAGGGGATAGGGGATATTTCCATTTTTTTAAACTGTTAAGTTATGTAGGATGAGATATAATAAGAGTGCACAACAAGTTTTAACCTTTTTCAAAACAGGCAGTAAAGCTCCTTCTTATAAGGGGCTTTCTTTATGAAAAGTGTTGATAATGATTCTCTTTAATGATAAAATGTATTTAAAAGTGATAATCATTATCAAAAAAGGTTGGTGCATCAGTATGGTATATGCATTAGTAGCAGGTACAGTCGCTGTATATGCAGTTATTGCGAAGTATGTTTTAAATGGAGTAGGAACAGCAAAATGAGTGATATGACATAAAATCCCTTTCATTTGTAAAAAGAATGAAAGGGATTTTTTATTTTTAATGAGAATATGCTGAAAATTTAGTATGATAGTAAAGTGAAACTGTAATCAATGGGTAGGTGTAACTCTCACTGGTTATGAGCTCGCAATTAGCGGGAAAAAGTATATACATCTTGGATAAAGGGGAACAAGGGGATGACAAACATAGTACAGACAAACGGTATGAAAAAACTTGTTTGTTTTTATGAAGAGTGGCAAAAACACGGCGATGCAGAGAATAGTTTAAAGTTGTTTGAGGTGATTCAAAAATATAAACAAGAACAGCTTATGATAGCGTTCTGTGGTCACTTCTCTGCAGGGAAATCAACGATGATGAATCATCTATATAAAGCGCAGTTGTTACCAACAAGTCCAATTCCGACAAGCGCTAACGTTGTCAAAATTGAAAAAGGAATGGATCGTGTTGTTGTAACGGTTAAATCTGGAGAACAGTACGAGTATGACGGTGCATATTCAGCTGAAGAATTAAAACAAATTTGTAAAGATGGTGATGAGGTAATTGGTGTTCACATTTATCGGAATGATGCGCCAATTCCTGAAGGTGTTATGTTAGTAGATACACCAGGGATTGACTCAACAGATGATGCCCATCAATTAGCGACAGAATCAACGCTACATCTAGCAGACGTAATTTTTTATATGATGGATTATAATCACGTCCAATCGGAAGTGAATTTGCAATTTGTTAAAGAATTGAAACAACGTAATAAAACGGTTTATCTCGTTGTCAATCAAATAGATAAACATAAAGAAAATGAATTGTCGTTTGAGAATTATAAAGATAGTGTAAAGCAATCGTTCTCTAACTGGGATATTGAAGTAGATGGAGTATATTATACGTCATTACGAATGATGAACCATCCACATAATGAAATTGGAAGCTTAGAAACGTTAATTACTTCTATTATGAAAGAAAAAGAGCAGTATGTAAGGACTGGAATGGAGCGAGAAACAGAATATTTAATGGGGGAACATTTCTCGTTTATTGTTTCTGAAAATGAAAAAGCTCTTTTGAAATATGAGGAAGAGTTAGCATCACCACTTTCTATTTCAGAGGTAGTTGAAAAGAAGGAAGAGTTAACGGAAGCGAAAAATCGTGAGGCAAGTAAAGAGTCTCATGTGAGAAATGAATTTATAAAAGGCCTACAAGCTATATTAGATAACGCGTATTTAATGCCATTTGAAATGAGAGAATTGGCAAATGCGTACTTAGAAACGAAATTAACAAAGTTTAAAGTCGGTTTGCTATTTGCGAAAGGAAAGACGGAGCAAGAAAAACAAAGGCGTGTAGAGGCGTTTTATTCTGCCCTTCAAAAGACTGTTGAAACGCAGCTTGATTTTCATGTGAAGGAATTTATTGTAGCCTTCTTAAAAGAAGAAGGATTGTTCACGGAGGAAATTGGGAAAGACATATATGGGTTAGAAATTGCTTTCGGACCAGAAATGTTGGCTGAGGTAATTAAACAAGGCGCAGGTTTCACAGGTGATTACTTACTTCTTTATACAGCGGATGTAGCGAATGAACTAAAGAAGCGTTATTTTATAAAAGCACAGCAAATTTTTGATAAAAGTGCGGTCGTTTTAAAGCAAAAGGTGAGGGAAGCAGTTGCTCGTATTGAAGAAGAGATTGAAACATATACGATGTTGCAAACGGCGAAAGAAACACAATTACAATACAATAACAATTTGGCGGCATATGAAGACTATTTACGAAATGTTTGGCACGATCATGTTGCTACGCCTGAAGGTTTGCAAATAGATGAGATATTGCAAAGGGAAAAGCAAATTGTTAGTGAGAAATTTACACTACAAGAGCAGGAAATCGTAAACGATAACGTAGCGATTCATGAAGAAGAGCTGAAAGGAACGGCGGCTTTAAATATTCAGCGGATATTAGAGAAAGTGAAAAAAGCTGAAACGATATTAGAGCCATTGCCAGCGCTGAAACATGTACAGCAAGAGGTAATAGAGAAAAGAAGACGTGTAGAAACAAAACAATTTACAGTAGCGTTATTCGGGGCATTTAGTGCTGGAAAATCATCATTTGCCAATGCCTTACTCGGTGAGAAAGTACTTCCTGTATCACCAAACCCGACGACGGCAACGATTAATCAAATTTTGCCGGTTACAGAGGAAAAACCACATGGAACAGTAATTGTTCAGTTTAAATCAAAGCAAGCGTTATTAGAAGATATGAAAGCTGTTTATAAGCTGTTTCATTATGAGATTGCTACGTTAGATGAAGCGTTAGCACAAATTGATAAAGTTATGAAATATCCTTCACCAACTGGGAAGCAAAAAACAACATTTAGCTTTTTACGAGCGGTACAAAAAGGGTATGATGCAGTTTCTACTTATTTAGGAGAACAAGTACAAGTTACATTAGAAGAGTTCTCTGATTATGTAGCGAATGAAGAGAAATCATGCTTCGTTGAGTATATGGAACTTTATTATGATTGTGCTTTAACAAGGCAGGGAGTAGCGCTTGTAGACACACCTGGAGCGGATTCTATCAATGCTCGCCATACGGATGTTGCATTTCAGTATATTAAAAACGCAGATGCTATTTTATTTGTAACATATTATAACCATGTATTCTCTCGTGCTGACCGTGAATTTTTAATTCAGCTTGGTCGTGTAAAGGATACTTTTGCCCTTGATAAAATGTTCTTCTTAATTAATGCTGCGGATTTAGCAGAGTCTGAAGAAGAACTTGAAATGGTAAAAGGTTATATCGCAGATCAGCTACTGCAATACGGTATTAGAAATCCGCGTTTATTTGCAATTTCAAGTTTATGTGCGCTTGAAGAGAAACAAGGAAAGAATGTTGAAAAAGAGAAGTATGGTATTTTACAAAACTCTGGGATTACTAAGTTTGAGGAATCATTTACGTCCTTTATGATGAGAGATTTAATGCTTGTTTCTGTGCATGCTCTATATGGTGCGTTGCAAGGGGCAGATCAGCTTTTAGTAAACATGATAAAGGGTGCAAAGCAGGGGAATGAAGAGAAAGAGAAGCAAACGAAAAAATATGAAGCAGAGCGTGATCAACTACTTCATATCATTTCTTCATATAGTGTACTTGCTGAAGAACAGGCGATGCAAAATGAAGTGAAAGAGTTGCTTTATTACGTGCAACAGCGTCTATTCCTCCGCTATAATGATGTGTTTACTGAATTTATTAATCCGGCATCACTTCGAACGGATGGAAATGTGAAAACACAATTGCAACAGTGTGTTATGGAATTAGTAGCATTTATTCAGCATGATTTATTACAAGAAATGCGTGCGACATCATTACGCCTTGAAAAATGGATAGACGAAGCGATGAAGCGTGCAAAGGATGAAATTGTAGTGAACTGTAAAGTAGAAAATGAATCAATTTCTATGAATGGAACAGTGGAGTATGAATACAAAGATATTACACATAAAGAACCGTTCCCTTCAGTTGAAATAAAAGATTTCAAAAAAGCACTGGCACATTTTAAAAATGAGAAAAGCTTTTTTGAAAAGAATGACAAAGCTTTTATGCAAGAAGACGCTAAATCTGTATTAGAACCGCTCGTATCAAACTATGTAGCTGATGAAAAACATTTATTTGTTCATCATTATAAGCAAGAGTGGGATATGAAGTGGAATTTATTCCAAAAAGTGATGCAGCAAGATGTGATGAACTATTATGAAAGTATATTGTTTGCATTGGCTGAAACGATCGATGTATCTCTATATGAACAAAGTAAAGAACAATTGCAAAAGCAGTTAGTAGAGATTGAAAAAGAAATTTATGTTATATAGTCGTTATGAGAAAAAGATTCGTTCAATTTTCTTTTGAAGTACAGTATCTAAAGATTTTACAAATCCAGCAAATTCATCGGTAGAAATCATATGAGTAAGAACGAGTCGTCTGCCATCTGGTGTTTCACCGCATAAGACGAATGAAGAAAATTCATATGTTTTGTTTTCAACTACTAATTTTGGATAGGAATACGTGTCGCTTTTCTTCTTCTTTCCATCAATAGAGATGACGTTGCATTTTTTCTCATTGTTGTCCATGGTGAATCCCTCCTTTCTATTATTTATGGTAGACAAGGAGGGTTTAGAACAATAGAGAAGGGGGAATTTTTTATGTCTGTTGTAATAGAACGTATTCCAAAAGAGGCTATACCGAAGGCTTTATTGTTACTTGCGGATCCAAGTGAACGGCAAATAGCTACGTATGTACAAAGAGGATTAACATACGTAGCTAAGCAGGGGGGGAGCGTTATCGGTGTATATGTTCTTTTGGAAACAAGGCCAAAGACGATGGAAATCATGAATATTGCGGTTGCAGAGCATTTGCAAGGAAAAGGGATTGGGAAGAAGCTATTAAGGCATGCTGTAGAAACTGCTAAAGGATATGGTATGTCAAAACTTGAAGTTGGTACAGGCAATTCTAGTGTTTCACAACTTGCTTTATATCAAAAATGTGGATTTCGTATTTTTTCTATTGATTTTGATTACTTTTCGAAGCATTATGAAGAAGAGATTATTGAAAATGGGATTGTATGTCGTGATATGATCCGGCTTGCAATGGAATTGAATAAAAACGTATAACTATTTAGGGGGAAGAGAAGATGGAAGTACATAAAGCAATTACAGCACATTCTCGTAAACAAAATGAAAGTGTAAAAGCATGTTTACAATTAGATGCACAGCGTGAAGCAGCTATTGAAGCTGCCGTATCTCTTGCGTCAAATGGGAAAGAATTTTCGGTTGATGTCATTAATGTTGTAACGAAGCAGATTAATGATCTTGCAAAAAATGGTGTTACCTTGCAGCGTAAATATGTTACAGAAGAAATGGTTATGGAGTATGTAAGTCGTTTGAAAGAGAAAGAAGGTCGTTAAAGATGATAGTTACAGTCGAATGGTTACGTGAGCATATAGAAGATGAGAATGTCCGTATAATCGATTGTCGTTTTGATTTAGCGAATCCTAATTGGGGTAGAGAAAAGTATGAAGAAGGACATATTCCTCATGCGTTATATTTTGATTTGAATTTAGATTTATCAAGTCCTATAGCAGAACATGGTGGCCGCCATCCTTTACCAAATATTGAGGAGTTTGCAGACAAGCTTTCGAAGGCTGGTATTGATGAACATACGACAGTAATTGCGTATGACAGTCAAGCCGGTGCAAATGCTGCTCGTTTATGGTGGTTATGTAACTATGTAGGACATGAGAAAGTATATATATTAGATGGTGGTTTCCAGGCTTGGAAAGAGAATGGACTACCGACAACAGCGGAAATTCCTGTTGCTATACGAAAAACATTCAAAGCTAATATACAAGATCATATGCTTGTAACGATGGAAACGGTCAGAGAGAATATCCGTGCAGGTGCGGATGTTACATTAATTGATTCAAGAGAGCCCAAACGTTATGCTGGTGTAGAGGAACTTGTCGATCATAAAGCAGGACATATTCCAACAGCGGTAAACCATTTTTGGAAGGATGGAATGTTGCAATCAGGACAATTTAAGAATAAAGCTGGGCAACAAGAACGATTCCAAAATCTGTCGAAAGATAAGGAAACCATTGTATATTGTGGTTCTGGTGTTACGGCATGTCCAAATATCGTCGCATTAAAATTGGCTGGATTCCAAAATGTTAAATTGTATGCAGGTAGCTGGAGTGATTGGATCTCTTATCCAGAAAATCAAATTGCAAAAGAAGAAGATTAATCACTTGCATGCAAAAATAATTTGTATTAAAATAAGGTCACAAGCAAGAGATTGCTCGAAAAACTTTGTATTTTACACATTGGAAACAATGTGATAATATAACGACAAGTAAATAATACATCCTGCGGTGTGCGTAACTTATTTATGTCTAAAACCGATGTTAGTTATACGGAAGCTCAATATTTAGCGACCATCATCAAGCCTTCCTTGTGGAGGAAGATGTACGGTAACTGTGAGGGCATCCACCTGCGAGTAGCGGGTTTTTGGACATTTACGAGGAGCGGCACGTGCGGGGGTCTTATTTCAACTAACCTTATATAAAATTCCTACGGTGTACGTAGCTTATGCATGTCTTAAACCAATAAGTTTAATATGGAAGTTCAATATTTAAATGTAGCTAACATGCCATCTTTTTAAGAAGGAAGTTACAAACATTTGTGAGGGCATCCACCTGTGAGAGCAGGTTTATGGACATCTAGAGAGAACGGCATATGTGGGGCTATATAAAAACCTTACGTTTTATACGTAAGGTTTTTTTGTTGCATAGATATATTAATATTATCTTGATTCACCTGTGAAGTTTCCGTAATAAATGTAGCACTTTCTGTCTTCATCAATCTCTCTTGAATCCAAGGAGAATTCCATAGAAATGCCGTCTCGCTGAATATATATAATATCTGAATGAAGAGATGGTAAAATTTCTTCGTAGTTCCATACATCTTGACTATCTACTAAGCTTGAACTCGTTTCACTTAGTTCTCTAATTTCAAAACCGATGTGGGAGTATGTAGGGTCTGAAGGGTCATTGGCGAAAACTTCTTTTTGAATATAAATAACTGCTGTTCCGTCTGGATCAACCGAAGTTGCAGTAACAACATAAGTATTTTTCTCTTTAATAAAATATTCACAAGTCATGCGTGCGATAATTTCAGAATTAGAAATATTGGCGTAGTTCCATAAAGCAGGATACCCTTTCGTTTCATCATTAAGTCGATATTCTAAGCGCATTTTATACCTCTTCTTCCTTTTTCTTCTACTTTATCATGCCATCCTATATAATAGGAATAGAATTTAAAAAGGGGAGTGCGAAGGTGACAAAAACGAAATGGCTAGTAGGTGGTGTCGTAACGTCTTTAATGACTGGCACTTTATTTGGTTGCGCACAAGATCTTCCCCCAAAACCGAATGATAATAGTTGTTCTGATTGGGATTGGGATGATGAACTTGGGGTATGGCAGTGTGATGATAGTAGTTCAGGTTATCGTGGGCATTATTTCTATGGTGGGCGATACTATCAAAATAAATCCACTTTTAAAAATTCATCGGCGTTTAAATCGTATCAATCGTCTACTGAATTTAAAGGTGGAATTGGAAGCGGTTCAAAGGGAGGATTTGGGGGCTAAAATATGTCGCAATACATAAGGGATCGAAAAGAATTTTATTTAAAATATCCGAATTTTTGGTCGGATTTATATGAATGTGAGTATAGTTTGTTTCATGTTTTTTCTATAACAAATCAGACTTTGGACCAATTACACTTAGCAACTGAACGAATGGGCAAAATATTTTTTAAGACTGCTAGACTGCTGCGTAATCTAAGTGACGAACAGCTTCTAGATCTTGGCTTTCCATCCCCGAGTTTATCATTCATTAGAATGAAAGGGCTTTATCCTGAATCTGTAATTTCGCGATTTGATTTTGCTGTAACAGAGGATAACAAAATCAAAATGCTTGAGTTTAATAGTGATACACCAACTTTTATTGTGGAATGTTTTCAAATGAATGGGAAAGTATGTGAAAATCTAGGCTATGATGATCCAAACTCGGATCAAGAACGATTGCTATCTTCTGGTGTAACGAAAGCAGTAATGGAAGCGACAAAGGGATTAGATAATCCAAATGTTGTTTTTACAGCACATCATGAACATATCGAGGATTGGAATACCACTATGTATTTAAGTCAGCTATGCCATGTTGAAAATAAAGTAGTGCCAATGTCAGAACTTAGAATTACAAAAGATGCTCTAGTTGATAAAGATGGGGCGAAGATTGATGTTTTATATCGCCAAACATATCCGATAGAAGATTTAATTGAGGATCAAGATCCTGAAACAGGAGATTTGGTAGGTGTGGAACTGCTGCAACTTGTAAAAGCCGGAAAGCTTTTTATAATAAATCCTTTGTCAGCATTTTTACTTCAGCCAAAATCAATTCAGTGTCTTATTTGGGGGTTAGCAGAAGAAGAGGTCTTTTATACAAACGAGGAACAACAGTGGATTAAAGAATATATGTTACCTACATATTTAGAACCAGATTTATTTTTAGGAAAAGGTTCTTTCGTTCAAAAACCTTCATTTGGTAGAGAAGGAGATACAATTACGATTCGCGATAAGGATGAAAATATTATGCTTCAAAATGCACATCAAACGTATAAAACTGCACTGCCGATATTTCAAAAGTATACAGAACTGCCAGTCGTATCCTTGGAAACAGAAAAAGGGATGGAGAAACTGTCCTATGTGTTTGGTTCTTTTTTAATTGCTGGAAAAGCGAGTAGTATCGGTATTCGCGCGGGAGAAAAGATTACAGGAAATGAATCGTACTATTTACCGGTAGGTATAAAAAGGAGGGGGAAAAATGATTAATTTTTTATTATATTTAGCAGTAACACTTGGACTTTTATGTATTGGTCTGTTCTTGATGGAAGTGACAACGAAAGTTAAGGAATTTAAGTTAATGGCTCAAGGTAATAAGGCGGTAAGCTATGTGCTTGGAGGGCGATTACTTGGGTTAGCTATCGTTTTATATTCGACAGCAGCTAATTCAATTTCACTTCTTGATATGATTTCGTGGGGAGCAGTTGGGATTTTGGCTCAAATTATCGTCTTTTATTTAGCTGAGTGGCTTACACCACGCTTTAATATAAACAAAAGTCTCGAAGAAGATAATCAAGCAGTCGGTCTTTTTCTTATGTTTTTATCGCTTTCAATTGGGATTGTAATCGCTGGTTGTATAACTTATTAAAAACTTTACGTTTAAACGTAAAGTTTTTTATTTTATCCCGCTATTTGCCGGGCAGCCCGATTGGTGAGGGCTAATAATCAGTGGCGGATGAACAAAACCCCCACTGATTAAAGTTTCACTTTATATACGTTAGTTTGCCATACCATTTGAAAAAATTGTAGGCTACGGTTGACATCTATTTTAAATAAGAGTAACATTTTCAATGTAATGAAAATAAGTCTCTGTTAGGTGAGGCTCCTGTATAGAGAAATGCTACTGCCCAAAAATGTCGAGAGACGCCAATGGGTCAACAGGAATGATCGAATTAAGGTTTTTCTTAACGTAGCTGGTAATGTACCTATGCTATACAGTGCTAAAACTCGGTGAGGGAGAGGTCCGTAGATTTCTAATTATATTAGAAATCGTTTATTTGTGTATGTAATGGCCGCTACTCTCTTAAGGGTAGGGGTCTTTTTTGTTACCAAGCTATGAGTAATTTCATATTATAAACTATAAAATTAAACGAGGAGGTGAGGAGCATGTCAAATTCTGACTCGGTTCCGTTACCCATATACTTCAAATCAAAAATATATGATGTAGGCAGGAAACGATTTGTTCCTCCCTCTATATTTATCACAATATAGCGTTTATAAAGCGCGAGACACTTTCACAGTAAAGTGGATAAATTGAGAAACAAAGCGTTTCTTCCTATGTTGTAAAGGAGGAGACGATAATATGTTATATGCAAACAAAACTGTGGGTAACACGTCATATAAACTAAGTAAAAAATCAATAAAAGAACAAACAATGCTCCAAAAAAATAAAGATTTATTAATTGAAATTGCAACAAGAGATGTAAAATCTGTATTTGCATATTTTAAAACAACAAGAGACGGACTATCAATGAAAGAGGCACAAAAACGTATTCAAGTATATGGCCGAAATGAACTAACTTCAAAAAGAGCACTTCTTGCAGAAGTAATGATGAAGCTAGGTGGCATGATTCCAGGTTTTTCAAAACAACGTGTGTGTGATGAATTACAACGTGAAACGATTACTGTATCTAGAGTAGAATGTTCTAGTAGTACAGGGCTAAATAGTGAACTGAAAATGATGGAGATACCTGTGCAAGAACTTGTACCTGGAGATATGATTTTTCTTTCGGCTGGAGATGCTGTGCCAGCTGATGTACGTATTATTTATGCAGATGATTTATTAGTGAATGAGTCTGTGTTAACGGGAAACGAAGCGAATATAGAGAAGTTTGAGAGCTGCTATCACCTTGAACGTAAACGGTTTATTCCATTAAAACGGATGAAAGATTATAATCCACTTGAGCTTGAAAATGTATGTTTTAAAGGTTCGCATATTGTTAGTGGAAATGCAAAAGCTATCGTTGTTTCTACTGGAAAAAATACGTATTCAGGCATCTTGCATACTTGTTGTAGTAGAACGTCTTAATGTGTTAATGATGCTAAATATACAAAAACAATGTATAATAGACAAAGTTGAGCAAAAACGTAGAATGGTAATCTATTTATATAACCTTACGTGATAACGTAAGGTTATTATTTTTTTAATAGGAGAGGAATTATGAAAAAAGTATTATTAGTTGATGGTATGGCACTATTATTTCGTGCTTTTTACGCAACAAGTGTCTACGGACAATTTATGAAACGACAAGATGGAACCCCTACGAACGGGATTCATGGTTATATGAAACACTTATTAACAGCTACGCAAGCGATCGAACCAACACATATCGTTACATGCTGGGATATGGGAAGTACGACATTTAGAACAGAATCGTTCTCGAATTATAAAGCAAATCGTGCAGCGCCACCAGAAGAATTAATTCCTCAATTTGATTTAGTGCAAGAAATGACTGCAAAATTATCCATTCCAGTTATCGGTATGAAAGGCTACGAAGCCGATGATTGTATCGGTACGCTTGCAAAACAATATTGCAATGAAGCTGAAGTTTATATTTTAACAGGTGATACGGATTTACTTCAACTTGTTGATAAGAGCGTTACAGTCATGCTTCTGCGTAAAGGAATTGGAAATTACGAATATTACACACCGGAGAAAATCATGGAAGAAAAAGGTGTAGAGCCGTGGCAAATCGTCCATGCAAAAGCTTTCATGGGAGATACAAGTGATAATTATCCAGGGGTAAAAGGTATCGGTGAAAAAACAGCGTATAAGCTTATTCAAGAGCACGGAACAGTATCCGCTGTACTAGAAAATGTAGAATCATTAACAAAAGCGCAGCGTACGAAGATTGAAAGTGATTTAGAGAACTTAAATATTTCGTTACAATTAGCCCAAATTCACTGTGAAGTTCCAATTTCATGTTCACTAGAAGAAGGATTACACACAATGGATGAAGAAAAACTTAGATTTGTTTGTGAAGAAATGAATTGGGGAAGACCTGAAATATTAATAAATATGCTATAAATAGTTTGGGAAGAGGGATGTTGCATAAGTCGAACTTTGACTTGGTAACACCTTCTTTTTGTTTTTGTAAACAGTATTATAATAAATAAAATTATGTCGAACTCAATTTTAAATATATAAATATTTCGACAAGATATAATGATAAAAGTTGATGAAAATAATAACTTTTATCATGAAGTGAATTAATTTCAACATAGTTTTAGATAATCATTTTTTCGTGTTCACAAAGTTGTCAGAAAATAAACGAGATTTTCATATGAAGTTCAAATAGAATTCACAACAATCAATTATTATAAGAACACACAGATAATTCTTTATCTTTTATATAAACCATCCCCCAAGGAGGACAATGAAAATGAGAAAAAAAGTGAGAAAATCTTTTAAACAATTATTAATTGAAAATAAACAATCACTATTAAATAATAAAGAAAATATGAAAGAAATTGAAGAGAGAATTGAGAAACGACATGTAGCATATAGTGGTGCCAGTAATTAAATAAAATAAAAAAGATAGCCTATGTAGGCTATCTTTTTTATTTTATATTGAAAAAACGCTATTCAGCTCTTTAATTTTGTAAATATGCAAGATATTTTTATAGCGTTTTTCTATCAATATTACTCATTTTTCGAGGTTGAAATTGGTATATACCAATTTTTGAGATTTTCTATTCAAAATATTACAAAAAATGTTACAATACACTCAAATTTATACTATAAAATCATTTTAATATGAAAAATTGGAATGAAAAGAAAGGAGAGGAATATGAATAAAGATGTCGCTTTGAAATGATTATTATCATTTCATTAGGAGTTGATGTAAAAAGATGAAAAGATACGAAGAATTGGACTCTATAAGAGGGATTTCTTCATTAGTAGTAATGATTGGTCATCATTTAATGATTTTTTCAGCATTTCAAAATTACAGTTATGAAGATAATAAACCATTTGTTGTGTATCTATTAAAAGAAACGCCTGCTCGTCTAATTTTTAGTAGTGGTAACGAATCAGTTATTATCTTTTTTGTTTTGAGCGGATTTGTTTTGTATGAATCTATTCAAAAAAACTATAGTAGCTATGGGTCATACCTTTTAAAACGTATATGCAGAATATATATTCCTTATATTGTGGCAATAATTATAGCTATTGTATGCCAGATTACAATTAGTGAATATGGTATTTCTTATTTAAGTGAATGGTTTAATCGCTCATGGACGATTGAAAGTTCTTCAAGCTTAATCGCACAACATATTTTATTGGTTGGGAAATATAATACAGATGCATATAACGGTGTGATTTGGTCACTTGTCCATGAAATGCGAATATCAATAATTTTCCCGTTAATTTTGATGATTTGCTTACGAAAAACGTTAAGGTGTTCATTACTATTATTGTTTAGTTTTAGTATATGTTCTGTCGTAATATTATTTTTGTTTCGCTCGGGCTTAACATTAACAAGCTATGCATTAACATTGCATTACACAGTACTGTTTTTACTAGGAGCACTAGTTGCGAAGTATAAAAATAATTTAATAGTTTTTTATAGTAATTGTACTAAAAACACGAAAATTGCATGGTTTTTATTTGCGATTTTACTTTTTATGTATGAAGGGCTTATAGGAGAAATTAAAGTGCTCAATAATTTTATATTTCGAGACTACGTAGTGGCGATAAGTGCATGTTTATTTGTCATATTAAGTTTGTCAATATCAACTTTGTCGTCCTTGCTACATAATAAATATTTGTTATATTTGGGGAAGATTTCTTACAGTCTTTATTTATACCATATTATATCGTTGTTTTCCCTTATATACATGCTCCATGAAATATTACCGTTGCCTATTATTTTAATTTTTTCACTTGTTTTTTCGTTTATACTTGCAATGCTTTCGTATGTATATGTAGAAAAATTTGCATTCGGAATCGGAAAGTATGTAACAAAACAAGTGGATAGAAGAGAGAAAGGGTTATCTGTAAAGAGTGAATTGCAGGATGTTATTCAGAAAAGGGCGGTGAAATAATTGAAGCAAGAAATGAGTATAAAAGATTTTCAACAATTACTGAAAAGAAGATTCGTAACGATTATTTTAACGATGTGTTGTTTAACCGCTTCTTTAGTTCTTATCTCTATGTATGTTTTAAAGCCGTCATATCAATATTCAACGCAAATTCTTGTTGGGAATTTAGATGAGTTTAATAAGGAAAATTCAACAAATAAAACACAAGAAAATAAGCAACTAGTAACATCGTATGTTGATATTTTAAAAAGCCCATTAATTATTTCAACAGTCAAAAAAACTTTGAAATTAGAGCAATCAAGTTATGAATTAGCACAAAAAATCTCGGTTGTGAATACGGACAACTCACAAATTGTAACTGTTACAGTAAAAGATTCCAATCCGAAAATCGTGAAAGACATTGTAAAGACATTGGCAGAGCAATCACAAAAAAGCTTTCAACAGTACACAAATGTACAAGGGGTGAAAGTATTAACTGATCCTGAGTTACAGGAACAGGCTGAAAAATTGTTTCCGAAATTTCAACTGATCATTCCTATTTCTTTAATTGTTAGTTTTTTTGTTGGGATAGGTTTAGCTGTATTTCGAGATTATTTTGATGAACGTATATACACGGAACAGGATTTAGAGAAAATAACAACAGTCTCTGTTATTGGTCACATAAATATGGAACCAAATAGAAAAAAGAAACCTACAGAGGTTGATAAAAAATCATCTATATATCGAGGTGAACATGTCGATGTTTAGAACAAAGAAGCAGCTGCCATTCAATTTGCATGATGATCTGATGAAAGAGCAGTTTTATACGGTGTATCACGAGCTGAAAAAATCCGGAAAACAACTGTTCACAGTTAGTTCAACGAAGGACAGAGGTGTTGTTGCCTCGCTTATAGTAAATATGGGTCTAGTGTTTGCGGAAATGAAAAAAAAGGTGTTACTTATTGATGTGAATTTTTCTGACCCTAAACTACATGTATTATTACAAAGTGATCACATGATAACAGTAAACGATATAATAAGCTCTTCCTCCTGCAATTATGAATCTTTTTCTAGTAATTTGTCTAATTACTTATATTGTATTCCTGCAAAAAAAACAGTACATACAGGGACGCCTTTAGTTGCTATGGATGAATTTGATAATGCGATTGCTAAGTGGAAAGAAGATTTTGATTACATTTTCGTTTATTCTTCTGAAGTATTTGAACTTCCTGCTACGCACATTATTGCAGGGAAATGCGATGGAGTGGTTTTAGCAGTTAAAAAGCAAAAAGATTCATTACGTACAGTGCAAAAAGTAATAGCGGATATAAATAGGAAAGAATGTGAATTAATAGGTATAATTTTATATTCTTGAATGTGGGGGTAACGATCCATGATTCGTGAAACAAATCAAGCCAAGTTGTATACGATTCCGGCTCAAGAAAAGCCTAGCATATTGAATCGAAGTGTAAAACGCTTGTTTGATATTATATTTTCAATCATATTGTTACTATTAACAATACCAATTATGTTGTTCTTTTGTATTATGATTACCTTAGAAACATCAGGGGCTCCAATATACTTTCAAGAACGTTTAGGTATAAACGGGAAGAAGTTTAATGTATTTAAATTAAGGTCGATGGTAAAGGATGCTGAAATGAACGGACCACAATGGGCAAAAGAAAATGATCAAAGAATTACAAAAGTTGGATTGTTTATAAGAAAAACGAGAATTGATGAATTACCGCAACTTTTAAACATTTTAAGAGGAGATATGTCTTTTGTAGGCCCTAGACCAGAGAGAGAGTTTTTTTATAATGAGTTTGATGCGTATATTCCAGAATTTAAGGAACGTTTAATAGTAAAACCAGGCTTAACAGGATGGGCACAAATAAATGGAGGGTATAATCTTGATCCAAAGGAAAAGTTGAGGCTGGACATGGAGTATATTGAAATGAAAACATTTCGGATGGACATCCGTATTTTATGTAAAACCGTTTTAATTGTATTGAACGGTAATGGTGCAAGATAAATATATATGTAAACAAACAACATATGTAAGTAGGTTACTTGCAAAGGAGAACTTGTATGGGTAGATCTATTCTAAGCAATATTATCCATCTATTTTATAGTACGATTTTAGCTAACCTTCTTCAGGCCGTCAGTTTAATTGTTTTAGCAAACTTTTTTAACGCACAACATTATGGGATGTTTAGTGTTGCCATAGCAGTGACGTTTGTTATGTTATTTTTTACAGACTTAGGACTTAGTAATACGTTTCTTCGAGAAGGGGCAAAGGATGGAGCAGATTTAGAGCAGATTTTATCATCGTATATAAAAATAAGGATGATTCTACTTATTTTTATTTCTATCATCGGTTATATTGCTATTCATTATATGTATGCGGATAAAAATTTAATTTATATGATGATAAACGTAATGTTTTTCATGTTAATAGGATTAACTTGGCAAAACATAGGGATTGCCTATTTTCAACTGACGGAACGTATGAAGTATATAGCGCTCATAAAAGTTGTATCAGCATCAGTTGTCATTATAATTACATGTTTTTGTATTTTCGGAGAGTTACCGGTGTATGTAACAGCTCGCTTATATGCTTTTGGGTATATGATTGGTGGTTTATTCAGTATATATATCATGAGAAGAAAGACGAAAATGAATATGAAAGTCGTAATTCATAAAGCGTTATTTTGGCAATTAACTCCCTTTATTATTAGCGGTTTTTTAATAATGAGTACGCCACAATTAGCGCCTATCTTGCTTAACTATACATTGCCATTAAGTATGGTAGGTGTTTTTGCAGTGGCGTACCGGATGCCGGCAGCTTTATATCAAGTACCAGGGGTAATTGCAGGTGCATTTTTTCCGGTGCTCTTTAAGCATTATAACCAGAATAATATAGAAGAGCATACGAAATTAAATTTACTTCAAATTAAATCAATGGCGATTGTAGGAATATGTATGACGATCGGTTTATATCATTTAGCACCATACTTTATTTCTATATTTTTTCATGAAGAATGGAGGAATGCAGTAGAACCACTCCAAATATTATCATTTCTTATTGTGCTACAAAGTTTAAATATTGCCATTGCTGACGGTTTAACGACGAGTGGTTGTCAAAATAAGAGGACTGTTGTGCAGTGTGTAGCATTAGTGATAGGTGGGGTTATGCTTTATAGCTTTAGTAGTCTTGGTGGAGTGATAGGAGCGGCATACGCTATGGTTTTATTTGAAATAGTCGCTTTAGTGGGATATATAGTGGTAAGTGTAGTGAAGAAAAAAATTGTATTCCAAATTGTAATACCGTATACAATTTATTTTGGTGTAACCTTCATTGGAGTGCAATATATATTGCATACATATCATTTAATTGCGCTTGTTCTTAATATACTAATTGTAGTAGCTGCCATATTCCTATATGATTATGAGCTAAAAAAACTTCTTCTTTCTTTTATAAGAAAAATACGCAAAAAGGATTATATTACGAAACAGGGGATATAGCCTATGGAAAATAATATGAAAGTATCAATGGGATGGATTATTCTTCTAATATTATTTGTTATGTTAAGTAAATACAATTTATATATTGGATTTTCATTGAAGATATATATGATTTTTTTAGTCATATATTTTTGTTTAACAATTAAAGACTTTCATATTCAAAAGTTATATTTTCATGAAGTTATATTTTTACTGTTTTATTTCATTTATTGTTTAAGCGGAATTCTTTCTATGTATTTAAATGCTAGTATTCGTATGATTTTTGGCGTGCTACTCGTTTTAGGATGCTATTTTATAATGAGAAATTTATTGGGGAATACTGAAATAGTGGTACTTGAATCATCTATTGCTTATGTAGGAATAGTATTTAATGTTGTAAGTCTACTACTCTATATAATCGGTTTACAATACTTTAGTTTATACGGTGGAGAAGAGAGAGAAATTTTTGCTGGATTATTAGTTGATAGAGGATATCCACGGTTAATTGGATTGCTAGATGATCCTAACATTTTTATTTTCTATAATACAATATTTTTTATGTACTATATGACGAATTTGCAAAATATCACTAACATCTTAGGGTTAATTTTATGTGTTACGACGAGTCTATTAACCTTTTCAAGAGGGGGAATATTAGCGCTTGTGCTTGTCATTTTTGTATATATATGTATGTCTAGTTTCGCTAAAAAAATAAAAATAATTATGAGTTTAGTATTGTTTAGTGTAGTTATTTTTAGTTTATCGAATAGTGTAATGGGGGGCCAATTAGATGACATATTAAATAAACGAATTTCTGATTTTTCCCATGATAATGGAAGTGGTAGATTTACATTATGGGAAGCTGCTTTTAAATATTATTTATCCAATCCATATATCGGAATTGGTGCGTTTAACTTCTCGAATTATTATGAGTATCAATTTAATGAAAAATTATATGTACACAATACATTTTTAGAAATTTTGTCTGAGTCGGGTACAATTGGTTTTCTTCTATATAGTGCGTTTTTATTCATATTAATGTTTAAGTTAGCGCAGCATACTTTGTTTCGTGAAAAACCATACCTTCTATTGACTATGATTGCATTTTTATTTCAGATGATGTCATTGTCACTCATTATTAACGAAGCGTTCTTTTTATTTTTAGCAGTTGTTGTGAAGTATATTTCAATATATGAAGGAAGGGGAAAGATAGATGGTAAAATGTCTATCAGCACATAATAAGGCGCCTCATGTTTCTGTAATAACACCTTCTTATAATAGTAGACGATTTATAGGTGAGACAATTTTATCTGTACAGAATCAATCGTATGAAAACTGGGAAATGATTATCGTTGATGACTGTTCAACCGACCAATCTGCCGTAAAAATTAAAGAGATAATAGAAGGAGACTCACGTATTAGGTTATTATCATTAAAAGAAAATGTTGGTGCTGCTAAAGCTCGGAATTTAGCGATTCGAGAGGCGAGAGGAAGGTACATTGCCTTTTTAGATAGTGATGATATATGGTTGCCGCATAAATTGAAGACACAATTGTTATTTATGGAAGAAATGAATATTGCTTTTTCATATGCGTCGTATAGTTTAATTGATGAAAATGGTAATGAATTAAATCGCGAAGTGAGTGTACCAAAATCTGTTGACTATCATTATTTAGTAGGAAATACAATTATCGGGTGTTTAACGGTGATGATTGATCGTGAAAAAATTCCGTATGTCGAAATGCCTAGTGTACAGCCGGAAGATACAGCGTTATGGCTGAACTTATTACATGAAGGGCATGAAGCAAAAGGGATACAGCAAGTATTAGCGAAGTATCGAATTGTAGCAAATTCTGTTTCGAGAAATAAAGTTAGAGCAGCTTTTCGGTATTGGAAATTATTAAGGGACCAAAAAAGTCTTAATACAGTGCAAAGCTTTTACTATTTTAGTAAGTATGCTTATCATGCTTATAAAAAAAATAAAATCAATGTAGTTGGGAAGACGCAATTATGAATATACTGTTGATGACTGATAAATTGATAACTGGCGGAGCCGAAAATTATTTCTGTAAATTAGAAAATAATTTGCATTATGAGGATTTTAAGATTTATACAGCTGCAGGTGATGGAGAACTATATGAATCCCTTACTAGAAAAGAAAATTTTATCTTACTTAGTCGATGGAATCATTTGAGAAATATTTATTATTTACGAAACGAAATTTGTAAACGAAAGATAGAACTTATTCATGCAAATAGTTTGCGAATGGTATTATATGCTTTTCTACTTCAAAAGTTTATTAAAAAAAAGATGAAAATTGTTTATACGAAACACAATGTAACGATATTAGAAAAGAAAATGCCAACGCTTTTTCGGTATTTCATGAATAAATATGTGAACAATATTATTACAGTAAGTGAGTTTGAAAAGAACAATTTAATTTCAATTCATGTAGCAGAAGAAAAAATAAATACAATTTATAACGGTGTTGATATTGAAAAGTTTTTATTCCAGCAGAAAAAGAAAGAATCTACATATAAAATAGGGATATTAGCTAGATTATCCAAAGAGAAAAACCATCAACTATTTGTCAAAATTGCAAATGTATTGAAAAAGAGAAATGATTTTATGTTTTATATTGCTGGTGATGGACCAGAGAAAGAATCGATTATGAAAGAAATAGAAAAATATGGATTGCAGCAAAGGGTGAAGATGCTAGGGAATATTTCAGAGCCGCATGAGTTTATAGGGAATATGGACGCCTTACTTTTATTATCTTTTCGTGAAGTGTTTCCAATGGTAGTAATTGAAGCGATGGCTACAGGGACACCAATTGTTTCAATAGATGTTGGTGGAATACATGAAGCGGTAATAGATGGAGAGTCAGGTGTTTTGATATCTGAATATTGCGAATCAGAATTCGCAAGTGCGCTTGAGGAACTACAAGGGAATGAAGAAAAGGTAACTGCTATTAGATTGAAAGCACGAGAGAAAGCAATGAGATATTTCTCGTTAACTAAAATGATAGAGGAAACGAAAAATATATATGAATTAAACAAATGACCGAGTAGGTCGTTTGTTTTTTTTATTATAGAAACTTTTAAGAGACAACTCACATATTATATGAAAAAGGTAATATGAGGAGTGAATTTATTTTGTCAGAATATATTTCATCCCAAGAAGATTGTGCGCCAGAAAGTAGCGTTCATATTGATTGTTTTGGCGCAGTTCCAAACTCGGGAAATGATAGCTCATTAGCAATTCAGCAAGCTATTGATTATTGTGTAGCGAATCGAATTTCGACGGTTAGAATTACAGGGATAAATACGTACAAAATTGTAAAGCCGATTGTTATTAAATCAAACGTAAGATTAGAGTTGGATCCTACCGTAACACTGCAAATTGATGGGGATTTTAATGCATTTGAGCTACAAAGTAACGCTTCGATAGTTGGTGGTACTCTTCAAGTTATAAATCCATTGTTTCAATCTGCTGTTATTTATGTTTCTGGTTCACAACAAATCGAAGTACCTAATCAATCTGTTATATCAAATATAAATATAATAAATACAACTCCATCGTATAAAGGAAAAGCTATACATTTTTATTGTCAAAAGGCATGGGATTTTATTAGTTTCTTTCAAGTTAAATTTATTCAAATTAAAAACTTTCAAACTGCAATACATTTGAAGACAGAATATATAAATGATATCAATACACCTTGCTGGATTAACGCCAATGTATTTCAATCTATATTTATTGATGGATGTGTGTATGGGATTGAAGTAGATGGAAATAGTGATTTGCCAAATGAAAGTTCAGGAAATACGTTTCATGATATTCAAGTGCAATGTAGACAACAAACGGAAAAAGTAATTCGTTGTTCAGGTGCGTATAATACATTTGATTGTATGATCTGGGATACGTACCGGATGAGTAGTGAACAAATTGTTATTGAATTTTCTTCCAATTCTCATCGTAACTACCTTTTTTCAAATCTGCTTTCGACAACTATTGTAGATAAAGGACAATACAATGTTTGTAAGTCTACTTATGAAGAATCCCTACGAATTCAGTTACCTTTGACGTTAAATAGACCTCATTTAATAGGAAATCAAGATGATATTTTAGTAAATGCTCAGCAGAAATATAACGTTAAGCAAGTAAGTGGAAAAGTGCCGTACGGGGGAAATCTCACAAATTGCTTTAATTTAATAGATGAACAAAGTGTAAACTATATTGACGTTCCAGATAGTGATCCAGTTGTAATTGAAATGGATTTTACGAAAAAACCAATACAAATGTTAAATTGTTTTGGAATGTATTTTGGATGGGGAGAGAGCCCAAAGAAAATTAAAATTGAATATGCATTAAGTGCAACTGGAAGTTGGGTTATCGCGTTGGATGTTCCATTAAATGTTGGCGATACAATTATATCGAATATGAAGGCCAGTCAGTTATATAAAGTTAGAATTACATTAAGTGGTTATTCTCAAGATCATAAACGTTTTCGAATTAATCGTATCTTTGCAAGATCTTCTATGGAAAATGGGAGTGCTTGGTTAGCGACGACTGGCGGAAGAATGTTTGGAGATATTGAAATAGAGGCAAGTAAAGGTATAATCATGAAGACTGCTAGTGGAGTGAAATGGAAAGTTACTATTAATGAAGCTGGCCAACTTATTACGACTAAAATAACTTGAGATGGTGTTTAATCGTATATCCTTGGACGAGTTACAACGTAGTGGGATATAGGTAATGAAAAAGAGATTGTAATTTGGTTTCAACCAAACTACAATCTCTTTTTTGTTTCAATTACTTCCACCAAATCCAAGTCCAAAGGTAATTTCGTACATTTCGAGGAGTAATGCGAATGAAGCGTTCACCGTCAAAGAAGCAATTTAAATTTGGAAGTGCTTCATCTGGATTTTCTGGAACAAAGGTGACGATGTTTTCGTTACTTGTAACGGTTACTGTAATTGGTGGGTCGGTAGGCGAGACTTGAAGTTGTAACGAAATATTGGCCGTATTTTTAAAGGGATTATTAACAGGGGGGCTTATCACTTGTACTGTGAATAACACGATAATTGTTTCGTTTGGTTCCAAATTAGTAGCGACTAGGAAACCGATATTCGGATTCGCTAGTGGAGAGCGTTCACCGTTAATAAAGACAGTGCCATTTATAAATTGTAAACCTGCTGGAATAGTATCTTGTAACGAAATATTTGAGAGTGAAATTTCAGAAGTATTTGTAATGCGTACCGTGTAATCAAAATATTGATTTAAATAAGCTGAGCTGGCGGAAGCATTTTTCGTGACTGTTGCAGTTATAAATTGAACTGGTATACGAACGATATTTGAATTAACAATGAAAGTAATAATTGGATCCTGTGGTGTCAACTGAAAAGCAGCGGTAACTGTTGCAGAATTTATAATTGTACTGTTTGAAGGAATAGAAGTTGCGAGAACTTGAAATGTTATAGTTGCTACTGTACCTGCAGATAAAGAACCAATATTAATACCAGTGTCTGGACGAACATTTGGAACGGGAGTGCCGTTAATGGTTACGCTGTTTTCTATAAATGTTGTACCAGCTGGAATTGTGTCTATAACAGAAGTACTGATTGTAGGAATTGGGGAATGATTGAATACCGCTAATGTGAATGTAATGATATCTCCTATAACGACAATAGATTTGTCAGCTGTTTTTTCAATGCGAACCATCGGATCAATAACTGTCGTTGTAACGGTATTTGTTTGTTTTGTAATTGTAATAGGTGGTTTTGTTGGATCAATGATAACGGTATAGGAAACAGAAGCATCATTATTAATTGTAGATTGAAGAGTAGAAGAAGATATTGTCACTTGGAACGTAATAATAACAAATTCATTAGGAGCAAGATTTCCTAACGTAATACCATTTTCAGGATTCTCATTAGGCTGATTGATTCCGTTAATCGTAACACTACCAGCAACAAAAGTCGTATCTATTGGTACGGCGTCTATGGCAAGAAGGTCTTCAATCGTTACATTACCGCTATTCGTAATCGTAATTGTATACGTTAAAGTTTGACCAGGTAAGGCGTTTGTTACATCAGCAGACTTAAAAGCAATGACATTATCATTTTGGACAGTAGTTTTGACAGTATTTGTTGTAGTCGTATTTGTAACAGGTACGTTATTTGGGTTGACTATATAGTTAAAAGTAGTAATTGCGTTGTTGTTTAGTTCATTTGGTGTTGGAATAGAAGTCACCGTTACTTGGAATGAAACGATAGCATCTCCACCAATAGTTATAGTACCAATTGGTATGCCGCTTACTGGATTCACTCCTGGAAGAGTTTCTCCGTTTACAATGACGCTATTTTCTATAAACGTAGTACCTTGAGGAATAATATCTTGAATGATTACATCATTTACTGCAACATTACCGGTTTGATTTAGTGTAATCGTATACGTTAACGTATCACCAACCGTTGCAAATGCAAGGTCAACAGCTTTATTACTATTCAAATTCGCATGATTAATTTCTGTTAAAGCAGCTGATGAAATAATAGTTTCGGTAATAGGTGGTCGATTTGGTACCGTGTATTCATATTCAATTGTACTCGTGTTAGAGATTGGATTTGTTTGTGGAATCGAAGTAACCCGTACTTGGAATAGAATGGTTGCTGTCGTATTAGGCGGAATGTTATCAATTTGTATACCGTTAAGTGGATTGTCATTTGGCCGAGCGTTGCCATTCACGATAACACTATTCTCTATAAAGCTCGTATTTGCTGGGATGATATCTGTAACAATAATGTTTTCTACTTGTATATTCCCATTGTTTGTAATGGAAATAGTGTAAGGGATAATAGTTTGTAGGTCAGCATATTGGATAGGTGTTGTTTTTGTCGCAATTACATTAGCAGAAATAACTTCAGTGAAGGTAATATTGCTAGTGGATATTTGTTCTTCCACGTTTATTGTATAACGAGAAGTTGATTGATTTTGAACATGGCCGCTAGCAGGAAGAGCTACGACGGTAACAGAAAATGTGACTGGGATAGAAATATTAGGGGCAATCGTTCCTACAAGTATACCTGCACTTGGGTTGGCATTAAGCTGAGGAATGTTATTTACTAAAACGCTACCGTCAATAAAGGTTGTTCCATTAGGAATATTGTCTGTAAATACAACAGCAGTGGCATCCGTATTCCCTGTATTTGTTAAAGTTGTTGTATAAGTTAAAATGTCACCAATCGTTACAGAGGTTAAATCAACAGTTTTAAGTGAAACGATGTCAGCATCATTAATTTGAACAAAAGTAGTATTGGAAGTAGTAGATTTTTGAATTGGTGCAAAGTCAGGATTGAAAATAAAGTCGTAGACGACGTTTGCAGTATTAGGTGTTGGATTTACAGCAGGTAAATTCGTAACGGAAACTTGGAATGTTATTGTAGCCATTTGACCTGCTGCGACATTAGGAATGGAAAAGCCGATATTCGGATCTGCTGCAGGAAGTACAGTATTATTAACTACTACACTTCCTGGAATAAATACTGTTCCATCCGCTATAGTATCTGTAAAAAAGATGGAGTTAGTTGTAGCCGATCCATTATTTTGAATGAATACTGTATATTCAATGGTTTCATCAATGTTAGCTAATACAGTATTAGTGGACTTTGTAGCAATAAGAATAGCATCAATAAATTGTATGTTTGTAGCATTGGAAGAGGTCGTTTCTGAAATTGGTGGTGTGCTTGGGTCTGGTCGATACTCATAGTGAATGACGGCGATATTATTAATGTTATTTTGTGGCGGTATAGAGACTACGCTTACTTGGAACGTAACAATAATCGTATTATTTGGAAGAATTATATCAAGATTGATACCTGTAATTGGATTTTCGTTAAGTCTTGGTACGCCATCTACAAGAATGCTATTTGGAACGAATGTGGTGCCAGAAGCAATTGCGTCAAGTAGGAGAGTATTTGTAATAGGTATTGTACCAGCGTTTGTAACTGCGACTGTATATGTGATGATTTGACCGATACGTGTAATGGATCTGTTAGCGGATTTAATTGCACTAACATTTGCCGTCCGCACTTCAGTATTTACTGCATTTGATAACGATCTACGCTGAATAATTTGAGAACTAGGGTCAATTTGGTATTCGTACGAGGTGTCTGAAATATTAATGACTACATTGCCAACTGGTATATTTGTAAGTTGTACTTGGAATGAAATAGTGACTGTTTCATTTGGTTGTATCGTGCCGAGAGTTACTCCGTTTTCAGGATTAGCGCCAGGCTGAATTACATTATTTATTGCTAAGCTATCTTCAATAAATATAGTACCTTCTGGAATGTTATCAATGAACACGGTATTGTTAGCTGGAACGGTTCCTATATTTTGTAGTGTATTTGTGTAGGTAATAATTTGCCCGATTGATGCGAAAGTTATATCCGCGCTTTTAACAGAAATAATATTTGCGTTTTGAAGTGATGTTGTAACAATGTTAGAATTTGCAGAGCGATTCACTGGTGGGGCTGTAGGGATACTTACATATTGGTAAGTTGCTGAAGATTGATTTACAATTTCGGTTTCAGTAGGTGGATTATTTGTTTGCACTTGAAATAGTATCGTTTTGGAACTGTTAGCTGGAATTGTTCCAATCGGTATTCCGTTTTCAGGATTTACACCTGGCTGAAGGACACCGTTAATTGTGACACTATCGGGAACGAATGTAGTCCCAGCTGGGATAGAATCTGTGAAAACAATATTTATTGCGTCAACATTACCGATATTTTTCACTTCAGAAATATAAAGTATAGTTCCGCCAATATCTACAGTTGTTGGATTGGATGTTTTTGTAATTGTCAATTGTGCTTGCACGAAATTTGTAATGACGATATTACTAGTAGATGTTTCAGGAATAGGCGATTGCCCTGGGTCTGGTTGGATTGTATATGTTGTATTGGATTGATTTGTAATCGATTCTCGCGAGAATGAATCTTTAATAAGAATTTGGAACGAAATAAGGTGAGTAGCGTTTGCTGCTAAGGTAGGTAAAGTAACACCTACATTTGGATTGGCACCAAGTATAGTTGTTCCATTAAGTGTAAAACTATTTTCTACGAATGTAGTATCTTGGGGAATCGTATCTGAAAATATGAGATTCGTAGCTGGAATATTTCCGGTATTTTCTAGTGTTATTGTGTAAGTCAAAATATCACCTGTTGTTGTTTGAGGTGCATTGACTGCTTTTAAAGAAAGGATAGTTGCATCCGAAATTTGTGTGAAAGCAGGATTAGACGTAATTGTTCGAGAGATGATAGGAGCAGTTGGATCGGCGATAAAAGTATAGTCAATACGGGCTGTATTAGAAATTGGGTTCACGCTTGGTATAGATTGAACGATAACCTGGAATGTTACAGTGACGATTTCTGACGGTGTGATGGAGTTTAATGGTATTTCTACGTTAGGATCGGCACCTGGAACAGAAACACCACTAATGGTAACGCTATTCGGAATAAATGCAGTTCCTTCTGGGACCAAATCTGTTAAAGTAACTGTATTTGCAGTAGTATTTCCGTTATTTTGAACGACTACTGTGTAAGTGATTGTACCGTCAGTAGATTGTACGAGAGAATCTGTACTTTTAATTACGGATAACGATGCATCAACAACAGCTGTATTAACCGTATTAGACGAGGATGTTGCTGTAACAGGAGGTTGACTTGGATCGACAATATACGTGTAACTTGTAAGTGCTTGATTTATAATCGCTCCTTGCGGTGGAATAGAACTTGCAAGAAATTGGAACGTAATAGTAGCGGAATCACCTGGTGCGATAATACCAACTGGAATACCGAGAGTTGGACTTGCATCTGGAAGTGAAATCCCGTTGAGCGTAACACTATTTGGAACAAATAATGCTCCTTCAGGAACTCCGTTAATGAGTAATACAGAGTTTGCAGGGAAGTTTCCAGTATTCGTTAATGTTGCTGTATACGTAATTACATCCCCGATAGATACAATTGAACGATTTGCTTGTAAAACAGTTGTAACAGTCGCGTTATTAATTTGTGTTGAAGCGCTATTAGAATTTATCGTGCCTGTAACAGGAGGAGAGGCCGGATCAACGATGAATGCGTATTGAATAGATGCTACGTTTGTAATCGGATTTGAAGGTGGAGTAGATGTAACTATGACTTGGAAAGTAACGGTTAAGGAACTACCTGCGCTAACTGTTCCGATATTCACTCCGTTATTTGGATTTGCGCCTGGAATGGTACTTCCATTTACAGCAAAACTATTTTCAACAAAGGTCGTTCCAGTTGGAACTGGGTCTGAGAAATTTACATTCGTAGCGTTTGTATTGCCGTTATTTTGAATCGAAACTGTATAAGTGATCGTATCTCCAATATTTGCAAAGGCTGTATTAGCAGTTTTTACAGCTGAAAGTATGGCTGTATTAATAGAAGTAACGAAGACATTCGTTTCCACATTGCCAGGCTGAGCCAGTAATGCATTGCCTACGTTATATTGGAAGTTAACAAATCCTAAGTTTTGGAGTTCAGGTGTGAACGTTGTTGGATTACTTACGATTTGTACTTGGAATATGATTGTAACAGTTTGATTTGGACTGATTGTATTTATGCCAACACCGTTAATAATCGAAGCGGATGGTAATGGAGTGCCATCAACAATAACTGATCCTGCAACAAATTGTGTCCACGATGGTAAAGGGTCTGAGAATATAGCGTTGTTAGCAGGAATATTGCCTGTGTTCGTAATAGTCGTTGTATACGTAATCGTATCACCAATCGTTGCAAAAGTTTTATCTCCTATTTTAATAGTATTTAAAATAGCACTTTCAATTTTTGTTGTAACGTTGTTAGAAATAATATTTTTTGAAACTGGAGGATTAGCTGGATTAACGATATGTTGAAAGCTAACGCTAGCTTGATTAGTAATTGGATTTATAGGCGGAATTTCATTGGCGATAATGTGAAATGCTACGATGACAGATTCGTTTGGCGCGATATCACCGATTGGAACGCCTGTAATGATATCTGCATTTGGGATGCTAGTTCCGTTCAGTGTAAAGCTATTCGGTTCAAAGGAAGTTCCGTCTGGAATAAGGTCGGTAAAAATAACATTCGTTGCACTCACATTTCCGCTATTTGTAATTGTAACGGTGTAGGTAATATCCTGCCCGATATCTACCGTAGATACATTTGAATTTTTTTGTGCAGTAAGGATAGCGCTATTAATTTGTGTTGTCGTTGTATTAGATTGATTGGAAGTTGTAATAGGTGGCTGGCTAGGATCAACGACATAATGATATGTGGTAGAAGCAGAGTTAGAAATGGGATTAAGTGTTGGAAGTGTAATAACAGTTGCTTGGAATGTAACGATTGCCGTATTACCACCATTAATGGAACCAATATTTACACCAGTTGATAAATCGGCGTTTGGAATGGTTTGCCCATTAGCTGTGAAACTATTTGGAACGAAACTTAAATTGCTATCAAGAATATCGATAATAGTTACATCAGTTGCGGTCACATTCCCGGTATTAGGAAGGTTAAGTGTAAATGTTATTGTATTACCAACATCCGCAAAAGTAAGATTTGCTGTTTTGGTGCTAATAATAGTTGCGTTGTTTATTTGAAGGAGTGTAGTGTTGGAAGTAGCTGCGCTTGAAACGGGAGGATTAACAGGATCAACAGTAAATTCATACGTCGTTGATGCTTTATTTGGTGCTGGGTTACTAGGGGGAATATTGTTTACTGTAACTTGAAAGACGATGCTATATATTTCATTTGGTGGAAGTGTTGCAAGTAATACACCTGTATTTGGATCCGCGTTAGGTTGTAAAACGCCATCGACAGTTAATGTGTTAGGAACAAATGTGAGTCCACTTGGTAATGCATCTGTGAATACAATATTAGTTGCATCGGTATTGCCTACATTGGTAATAGAAGTAGTATAAAAAGCAGTTTGCCCGATATCTGCAAAGGATACACTTTCATTTTTGGTCATAGATAATATGGCTTCTTTAATTTGGGTTGAAACAGGATTGCTAATTGAAGTTTCTGCTTCAGGTGGTGAGACTAATTGATACGATGTTGATGAGAAATTTACAATTGGGTTTGCGGTTGGTAATGATGTTACAGTAACTTGGAACGAAACTGTTACTGTAGTCCCGGCTGTTATTGTCCCAATATTCACACCGTTCGATGGATCCGCCCCGCTTTGAGGAACTCCATTAATAGAAAATGTGTTTGCAATAAATGTAGTGACGCTTGGTACGGTATCTGTAAATATAACATTTTGTGCTGATGAGTTTCCATTGTTTGTTAAAACGACAGTATAAGTGAGTGTGTCTCCAATACGACTAAAGGATTTATCGACTTGTTTTAATGAAAGAATGTTAGCTGTATTAATCGTAGTAAACACTGTGTTTGAAGTAACGTTTCTTGAAACAATAGGTGCATTGGGATCAGCGATAAATGTGTAAGAAGCAGTAGCGGAATTGGCAATAGGATTTTGAACAGGGGTAGAAGTAGCGGTCACTTGAAATGCTATAGATATTGAGCTGTTAGGGGCAATTGATCCAATCGTTATGCCTGTATTAGGATTCAATCCAATTTGTGTGAGTCCATTTATTGTAACGCTATCAGTAATAAATGTTGTACCATTTGGTATAAGATCCGTGAAAGTAATATTAGTTGCATTTGTATTACCGTTATTCGTTAAAATTGTCGTATAGGTTATGGTATCGCCTAGTGTTACAAGGGTTTGATCGACCGATTTTACCATCGTTATCATAGCATCTAATACAGGATTTGTAGCAATATTCGTTGAAGTAGAGGTAGTAGCAGGAGCGCTGTTTGGATCAACAGTATAAGAATATAAAATTGTGTCATTACCCATAATTGAACTGGAAGGGGAAACGGAAATAACATTTACTTGGAAAGTAACAGTTACCGTTTCACCAGGAGCGATATTTGGTATATTTACTCCAAGTGCTGGTTGCGCACCAGACTGCTGAACGCTATTTATTGTGACTGAATTTGGTATAAAGGTAGTGTTAGCTGGAATAGCGCTTGTGAAAGTAATATTCGTTGCGGCTGTATTTCCGGTATTTCTAATAGTAGTTGTATACGTAATCGTATCTCCAACTGAAACTATAGATTTATCAGCACTCTTTTTTGTTGTTAAAATTGCACTATTAATAGTTGTCGAAACCGTATTAGATACATTCGTTTGCGATACGGCAGGTTGGCTAGGATCGACCACATGTGCAAATTGTACAGAGCTAGAATTAGAAATTGGATTTATACTTGGAATGTTTGTAACAAGTACGTTAAGAGTAATCACGGCCGTTCCATTTGGGTTTATATTTCCAATCTGAATTCCGTTAGCTGGATTTCCGATTTGCTGTGTACCAGAATCGTTTGTAAGAGTGCCAGATATGAATGTCGTTCCATCAGGTAAAGTATCCGTAAAAATTATATTTTGTGAAGTGACATTTCCAGGGTTACTTAATGTAATTGTATAAGAAATTGTATCGCCAATTGTTGCGAAAGTTTTATTTACAGATTTGATTGCCACAATTTCCCCGGAATTTATTTGTGTCGAAACCGGATTGGACGTCGTACTTCTTGAAACGAGTGGTAAGTTTGGACCTGTCATAAATTGATAATTAATGGAAGCGCTGTTTACAACCGGTGAGTTTGGTCCGCCTGGTCCAATTGTGAAAATTGGATTTGGAATGCTAACTACTTGCACACGGAAGGTAACGTTTATAAAATCTCCAGCAATAATATCCCCAATCGGTATCCCATTCGCTGGATTTACTCCAGGCAATAAAACTCCGCCTACTCGAACGCTATCTTCTATAAATACTGTGTTATTTGGAATCGGATCTGTAAAAATGATATTCGTAGCAGTTGCGTTTCCTATATTATCCAATAAAGCAGTATACGTTAAAAATGAATTTCCAGGTGCTACGTCAGAAAATAGTCGATCTACACTTTTCGTTGCTTGAATAATCGCTTCGTTAATTTGAACTAAAGTTGGATTATTTGTAGCTGTTTCTATCACCGGCGGCTGGGTAGGATCAATAATGATCGAGTATGTTGTGCTAGATTGGTTCAAAGTTGGGTTTGTAGCTGGTATTGAGCCAACGATAGCTTGAAAGCTAATTGTTGTCGTTCCTCCAACTGGAATTGAGTCTAAAGAGATTCCGCTATCTGGTCTAAATCCAAGTTGTGGGATTGTATTAATTTGTACGCTATCAGGAACGAATGAAAGTTCAGGTGGTAATATATCGATAAAAACAGGTGTGTTTGCTGAAGTATTTCCGCTATTGGTGAGGATAGTTGTATACGTAATTGTATCTCCAACAGCAGCAAAAGCACTGCTTGCAGTTTTTGTTGCGATAACGGAAGCAGTATTTACTTGTGTAAAAGTTTTATTAGATTGAACTGTTCGTGAAACTGGCGGTTCATTTATATCTACAATAAAGCTATATTGAAGCGATGATTTGTTCGGGATTGGATTCGGGTTTGGAAGTGTTGTAATGTTTACTTGAAAACTGAGTGTAGCAGATGCATTTGAATTCAAGTTACCAATATTGATACCGTTTTGTGGATTTGCATTAGTAATAGTTGTTCCATTTACCGTAAAACTATTTGGAATAAACGTTGTACCATTTGGAATTACATCTGTAAAAATAACATTGTTTGCGGTAGTATTACCGGAATTAGTAATGGTAGAAGTGAAAGTAAGTGTATCTCCAATAGTAGCGAATGTTGAATTGACAGTTTTATTTATAGAAAGAGTAGCATCAATAATTGGAGTAACCGTTGTATTCGTAATTGTACTATTGACGGCAGGTGATTGGTTGGGATTCACGGTATATTCATAATTTACAAGAGCATTATTTGTTAATGTGCCACTAGGTGGTATCGCTAAAATTTGTGCTTGAAAAGTAATAAATACAGTATCCCCTGGCGAAATATCTGCCAAGTGAATACCAAGTGATGGATCTAATCCTGGTTGTGGGACATTATTGATCGTTACGGAGTTTTGGATAAATGAAGCTCCTGCACCAAGCCCATCCGTTAAAACAGTCGCACTAGCAGGAGTATTACCTGTATTTGTTACTGCAATCGTATAGGTAACGATATCGCCAATTGCAGCTGTCGGTGTATTCACAGACTTAGTAGCGACAATAGTAGCGTTATTAATTTGAGTTGTTATTACGTTACTTAACGTATTGGCGGATGCTGGAGGTAAGTTAGGATCTACGACGTACTGGTACGTTGTATTGCTTTGGTTCGGGATTGGATTTGGATTCGGGATAGAATTTACTTGTACTTGGAACGAGATGAGCGTATTTGCATTCGGATTTATTGGATCAATGGCAATTCCACTTGCTGGATTTACATTAGGCAGTGTATTCCCGTTTACAGTAACACTATTAGCAATAAATGATGTCCCGTTTGGAATTACATCTGTAAATATTACATTTGATGCAAGTGTGTTCCCGTTATTCGTTAAAGTAGTCGTGTACGTAATAATATCATTTACGTTAGCAAACTGTTTATCTGCAGATTTAGTAGCGGCAATTGAGGCGTTATTAATAGTTGTCTGTACAGTGTTAGAAGCAACCATCTGCATCACAGCAGGTTTGGATGGATCATACGTATATTGGAATGTTGTGCCTGATTGATTTGTAATTGGATTTACAGCAGGGATAGTTGGTACAAAAACTTGGAATGCAACGGTGCGTGATGAATTCGCTCCTATTGTACCAATTGAAATGCCGGTAGCAGGATTTGCGTTAGCTACAGGGACATTATTAATCGTTACAGTATTAGGAATGAAGAGGGTACCCGCTGGAATGATATCTGTAAACGTTACATTAGCAGCAGGGATATTCCCGTTATTTGTTAAAATAGTCGCATATAGTATGACATCACCAACATCAGCGAAGTTTGTACTCGTTAGTTTTGTAGCAACGATATTAGCAGTATTAATTTGTGTAGTTACTATATTGCTAGCAGCGTTTCTAACAAGAGCAGGTAAATTTGGATCAGCGATAAAGCTATATTGAAGTGAAGCGCTGTTTTGAATTGGGTTTGGTGAAGGTAGCCCATTTGCACTTATTTGAAAAACAATCGTTGTAAAACCACCTGAAGGAATGGAGCCGACTTGAAGACCGGTACTAGGGTCTGCACCTAGTTGTAAAGCACCACCTATAAAAATACTATTTGGTACGATTGTGGTGCCATTAGGGATTATATCGGTAAAAATAACATTATTTGCTATAGTATTTCCAAGATTAGCTAAAGAAATTGTATATGTGATTGGTTGCCCGACATCGGCGATAGTTAAATCTACTTCTTTGACAATCACTACATTTGCTAAATTAATTTGTGTACTTACAGTGTTACTTACAGATGTTTCTACAGTTGGTGGATCGCCCGGATTTAGAATAAAACTATACTGTGTACTAGATGAATTTATCGTTGGGTTTTGTATTGGTAAAGAGGTGACGGTTACTTGATAAGAGACGGTAAGTGAGCCGTTAGCAGCAATGGAAGGTAGTGGAACACCTATATTTGGATCTGCGTTATTTTGGAGTACACCATTAATAAGAAAAGTGTTTGGAATAAAGGTAGTACCGTCTGGATTCGTATCTACGAAAGTAGGACTATCAGCAGAAACACTTCCTGCATTCGTCAAAGTAACAGTATAAGTTAATATATCCCCTACGGTAGCGAACGCTCGATCCACTGTTTTGGCTGAAATGACATTTGCATCGTTTACTTGAGTAAATGTAGTGGTTGAAGTAGTGTTCTTACTTACAGGTGAAGCGTTTGGATCAACAATAAAGTTATAGGAGATGGAAGCGCTATTTGAAATAGGGTTTGGATTTGGAATGCTAGTTATTACTACTTGGAATGAAGCTGTAATTGTAGTATTAGCATTGATGCTACCAATATTGATGCTAGTTGGTGTAACGCCTGGTTGAGTAACACCGTTAACTATAACGCTATTTGGTACAAAGGCGGTTCCATTCGCAATTGAATCGGATAGTAATACATTGTTCGCTGCAACATTCCCATCGTTAGTAAGAGCGAAGGTGTAAGTTAATACATCGCCAACTTCCGCAAACGTTTTATCTACAGATTTATTAGCATGGAGATTTGCTAGTCTAATTGTTGATGTAACAGAATTAGAATTTGCTGTCTTTGAAGTCGGTGGCAAATTTGGATTTACAGTATATAGATAAGAAGCGAAGGCATTATTAATGATAGGATTTTGGGTCGTAATATTGATGACTGTTACTTGGAAAGAAAGGGTAAAAGTAGCCCCGCCAGGAATTGTGCCGATAGGTAAAGCGACGAGAGAATCTACATTTTGCAAAACTCCGTTTAGTGTTACAGTACCAGGAGTTAATATCGTTCCATTTGGAAGTGGGTCTGTTAGTTGAACGTTATTAGCGGCCGTATTTCCACTGTTTGTAATAAGGATTGTATAACTTATCGTTTCGCCAATTGTGGCAAATTGTTTGTTAGTTGATTTTGTTAATGTTACATTCGCATTGTTAATTTGAGTGGAAACGAGATTAGAAGAAATGTTTTTTGTAACGGGTGATTGGCTAGGGTTGACGGTATATTGATAAGAAGCACTTGATCCGTTAGATACGACATTTGACGCGGGTATTGTATTTACTACTACTTGAAATGCAACATTTTTTGTTGTGCCGCTTGGGATGGATCCAATATTCACGCCGTTAGCGGGATTTGCGCCCACTTGTGTCGTGCCATCTATTGTTAAACTGTTTAGAACGAAAGTTGTTCCAGTAGGGATGACATCTGTAAAAATAACATTGTTCGCATTTGTATTACCTGTAGCTGTAAAGGAAACGGTGTACGTTAGTGTATCACCAATATCTGCAAAATTTTTATCTACTGCTTTCGTCATTGTTACAGTAGCATTATTCACTTGAGTGGAGACAATATTTGTCTTATCAGTCCCACTTACTGCTGGTTGATTAGGTACAGGAATGTATTGATATGTTGTTGTTCCACTATTTAATATTGGGTTTGTTTGAGGGATAGAAGGAACGAGTACTTGGAATGAAATAGTAGTAGTGGAATTTGCGGCAATTGACCCAATTGATATACCATTAGCGGGATTTGCGCCAGCTTGAGTAACTCCGTTCACAGTTACACTCCCTGAAATGAAAGTAGTCCCGCTAGGAATCGGATCCGTATATATCACATTCGTTGCAGCGATATTTCCTATATTAGCTAAGGCAATACTGTAAGTTAATGTTTCACCAATATCGGTAAAAAGTTTGTTAACTGATTTTGTTCCATTAATATCTGCGAGGTTAATTTGTGTTCCAGCAGAGTTGCTTGTTGCAAGACCATTAAAAGTTGTTCCTCCGGCGATTGGTGTATATTGAAATGTAATATTAGCAGTGTTAGAGATAGGATTTTGACTTGGAAGAGAAACGACAGTAGCTTGGAAAGTTACTGTACGAGAAGCACCATTATTAATTGTTCCAAGAGATATACCAGCCGCAGGATTTGCATTTGTTTGTGGTACGTTATCTACTGTTACAGTGCCGGGTATAAAAGAAGTACCGCTAGGGAGACTATCTATAAAAATAGCGTTATTGGCAGGAAGAAGCCCGGTGTTAGGGATAGTAACTGTATAAGTGAGAATATCTCCAATTGCAGCAACACTTTTATTCACGCTTTTCGTCGCTTGTATATTTGGTGAGTTTATATTAATTTGTAAGCCTACTGTATTTAACATATATGCGTCTCCGTTAGTAGTTAAACGGATTGCGGCGGATACTTGTGAGTTTGTTAAATAAGGAGAAATATCAATGGAAGTAATGTCCCAGCCCTGTCTTCCTGCGGAGATGTTTGTACTTGTAGAAGCACTTTGATTTCGCGTTCCGAATGTCCCTGTTGTATCTAAGTTTCCTGCAGCATTATTAACTTGAGAACCGAAGAAATTATTTATAGCATTGTTTGGTCCAGATAAAGCATTTAATGAACTGAAATTTGGTCCAAATAAAGCTTGATCCCCGGTTAAATCTGCATCTCCTTCGGTAGAACTTAAAAATAATCGCCCGCTTACTGGTCCTCCTGAAGGTGTTAAAAATCCAGAAACAGATACATCGGCACTACCAGTTTCTGCAGAAACACGGTTACCAGCTACATAAATGGTTAAGTTTCTTGCTGGCAATGTCCCGTTTTGATAAGCGACGATAAGTGTCCATCCAGCCGAATTAATTGTTCCATTAGAAGCATCTATAGGATCTACAAGTCCAGGAACCGCTCCTGTAGTATAGGAACCAGCACCTCCCGCTTGAATAAGAGTTGTTACGTCTGCTGAACGAGTGTAAAAGCCAAATGTAATAGAGTTTGAAACGAAAGTTTGATTTGAAGCCGTAACAGCTGAAGGAGTAATCGAGTATGTTGAAACAGGTGTTGTAAAAGAAACTGGGTTTCCTAATACACTTGTAATGTTTTGATCACGAGATAAATAGTTTCCACCCCAAACGAGTTCTGCGTAAAGAATAGTACTACCAGCAGGGATATTTAAAATAGCGGTAGAACTATTTTGTGTATAGTTTAACGTTGTACCAGCAGGAAAAGTAGGTACTTGTAAAGCAGTATTCGTAGTTGCAAATGCACCAATTGCCCCGATTGTACCAGCACGGTTTTGATTACTAATTTTACTTAAGCCTAAAGTATTACCTGTAATAGCGAGTGCGCCGTTAGTGGTGGTAGAAAATCGATTCGTAATGGGCATGTTGTCACCTCATTTACAATATAGTCTTGGTCAAAATAACATATGTGTGTGACAAATAAAGGGAAACATGTACAAGTTGATTTCGTAATAATGATTTAAATGTCTAGATAAGGGGATGGAGTATGATTGAATTGGAAATTAGAGTGGAGCGTCTTAGGGAAGAAAAAACAGGTAATATTGTATCATTATCTTCTTATATTGGGTGGGATTATAACAGAGAAGAAATTGAGACTATTTTTAACGCAGGGATTGTATACGGTGTTTGGAATGAGAGAGAGGAACTAATTGCTAGCGCGGCAATAATATTATATGGGGAGAAATTAGCGTCTATCGGAATGGTGATTGTACATCCAGATTATAAGGGGAGAGGGATTGGAAAGATAATAACGGAAGCGTGCGTTAAAAGCGTATCAGCTCATACTCCAATTATGCTTATTGCTACGGATGAAGGGAAACCTTTATATGAAAAGTTAGGATTTAGGGCAGTAAGTTATGTTTCTAAATACATATGTAACTCATACAATGCGAAAGATTATTGTGTAAGAAATGAAGATTATGTGATGAATTATGAAGAGGGTGATTTAGAAAAAATAATAAAAATAGATGAATATGCGTTTGGAACAAATAGAAAAGAGTTTTTAAAGAAAAGAATTGTGCAAAGTGAGCAGTGTGTCGTTGTAAAGGATACGAAAGAAAATGTAGTAGGATACGGTATAAGTATACAAACGCCAGAAAATAAAATAATAGGACCAGTCGTTGCTAAAAATAATGAGATGGCAATGAGAATAGTACATGATTTAGCAAGAGGGCATAATGGAAAATTAAGAATGGATGTACCAGAAGGAAAGAACGATTTCATGAAAGAATTAGAGATTGCTGGTTTTAAAAAGGTGAATACACCACCAATTATGATGAAAAATAGTAATCGGTTATTAAAAAGAAATAGTGAACTATATAGTATTGCAGCGCAAATTTTTGGATAAAAAAGAACCCTTTTAAATGAAGGATTCTTTTTTGAGCCAATTTAATCACGATATTGGTCATGAGTCGGCTGAAAGAGGTCTTCCTCGATATCTCGCACCATAGAAAAATGATCAACGTTATAATGACCGTGTAAAGTTTTATTGTGATGACCAATAATTTGTTCTGCAGACAATACGTTAGAATCAGTTGTTGAATGACCGTTTTTAATTAATGTAACGTCAAATCCTTGTACAGTTGCTGTCCTAACGGCAGTGTCAATGCAATGTTCTGTTTTACATCCGCCTATAACAATATGATTAATGTTTTCTTCTTTTAAAAGTTCAAGTAAAGAAGTACCGTAGAATGAATTGGTTGCTGCTTTATTAATAAAGATTGCAGACTGGGGTACTTGAATTTGATTATGTACTTCAAATCCTTCGCCACTACCAGAAGCAACATCGATATCTCTTACGAAAACAATAAGAGCATTTGAATCTATTGCTTTCTGGAGGGCTATATTTAGTGTAGATAATAGCTCGGTTTTACGAAAAACTTCATTCTCTTGCTCATTTCCATCAATTAATTCTTGCTGAGCGTCGATAATTAATAGTGCTTGTTTCATCGTGTCTCCCCTTTAATATGAAATAAGTTCCACTGTACATATTCCTTCAGATTATTAGAAAATCCTCCATTGTAAGAGAAGTAGAAGATTGATTTACAAAGTTGTCAAAGAAATTTCATTCTCATAGCGTGTAAAAACATGTATGATAGGAGATGGAGAATTTTTGAGTAGGTGGGAATAACATGCAAACAGTAGAAGATTATCTTTCATTCTTACATACGAAAGGATTTAAATTATCAGAGGAAGCACAAGGGTTTATTATGTTTGGACAAGGATATACTGGTGCGTCTGATGGGATTGTGAACGCAGCAATAGAAGCGACAATTAAACATCAATTGCAGTTTGATGGTAGTTATTTCGTTGCGTTATTAGAACGATTGAAAGAGGAAGAAATTACAGATAAAAAAAGCGCTAAGGCTTTTATGCGGAAGTTACAAGCGTAACTTCACGCAGCCTGCGCTTCTTTTTTTGTTTTGGAAGGTAATTCAACAAAAATCATGCCTAGAAAAATACATAGACATCCGATAATAGCAGAAATAGAAAGTTGTTCATTTGCAACGAGAACGCCTGTTAATGCAGCAAAAACGGGCTCCATTGCGAAAATAATTGCTACCCTCGTTGGAGAAGTGTGTTTTTGTGCCGATGTTTGAATGAAAAAAGCAATAGATGTTGCAAACAGGGCAGTTAGAAAGAGTGCGAATAAAAAGGATTGATTCGTCCATAGTGATACTGAAAATAACTTTTCCCAATCTTCAAACAAAAAAGCGCAAATAGAAGAAAATATACCAACAGCTAATACTTGAGATGTGCTTAATAATAAAGGTGATATTTTCTTAGAAAAGAAGCCGTTAATAAGAATATGGGCAGCGAAAGCGACTGCACAACCGAGAACAAGTATATCTCCTATATTTAATTGGAAAGAATCAGCAGCTGTTAATAAGTATAAACCTGTTGTAGCTACAACAATACCAAGTACGATGAAAATGGTAGCTTTTTGTTTTAAAAAGATAAAGGATAAGATTGGGACCATAACAATGCTTAGCCCAGTTAAGAAACCTGCTTTTGAAGATGTTGTATAGAGTAAGCCAAATGTTTGCAATAAATAACCGACAAATAAGAAGAACCCAACTATTAATCCGGCTAAACTACTATGTTTTAATTCTTGTTTTGAAGTTTTCTGTGAGAAAATAATTTGAACGAATAATAAAATAATTCCAGCGAATAAAAAGCGAATACCATTAAACGTAAATGGACCAACGAAAGACATAGCGTTTTGAACGACAACAAACGTAGCTCCCCAAATAAAAGAGACAAATAATAAAGCAAGAGGAGCAATCCACTCTCTTTTCACACTCATACCCCCGTTAATTTTGTAAGATAGCTTTTCTAGCTAATTCATCAGCTACTTTATTTTGACTACTTGGAATCCACTTAATAAAAAAGAGATCGAAGTTTTTTATGTACTGCAGTGCTTCATCTAAAAGAGGTGCAAATATTTTATTTTTTGCGTATTCTTTTTCAACAGCCCGTTCGACAAGCTGGGAATCTGTACGAAAAGAGACAGTGCTATAATTATGCTCGATGCAATATTTTAATGCTAGAAGTAAAGCGCGGTATTCTGCTTCATGATTGGACATTGTTCCAAGTGGTACTGATAATTGTACAGGCGGCTGAACGCCTTTAATAAACACTCCTGCACCAGAAGGACCAGGATTTCCTTTTGATGCACCATCAATATATACTTCAATCAAAATGAGAAACCTCCAAATTATAAGATTATCCCCTACTTAAATATTTTTTTGAAGTAGGGGATAGGGTAGTTATCCGATTGTGATGCTGTAACGACATGTAAATGTTTCATTCGCTTGTAAAGATTGAATTCCCTTTTTGTCCTTGAAATCTTTTGCTGGATTTACTTCATCAGCGATTCCATACCAAGGTTCAATACATAAGAAAGGTGCGTTATCCCCTGGTGTCCATACGCCGACAAATGGAAATCCATCAAATTCTACTTTTACAAATTTATTATGTTTATGAGAACGAATCGAAATTTCATTCGTATTCATATGTTCAAAAATAAGTGCATCATTTTTGAATAAATCGTATGTAAGTGGCAATTCAGTCGTATTTTCAGCGATTAATTGCTTTTTGTTTGAAAGATAAGGTCCTTCTAATACGCTTGTTTCTAAGCGTTCCGAACCATTAAACGATAAGTGATAATCTGTAAATGATTCACCGTCCAATAAAGGGAAGTTGAATCCAGGATGTGCTCCGATTGAGAAGAACATTTCTTTAGAAGTAGGATTGTTTACTTCATATGTTACATGAACACTTTGTCCATCTAGCTCATAAGAAACGAGTAATTCGAATTCGTATGGGTATTTTTTTAATGTTTCTTCATTACTAGTAACGATATAAGTGATCTTTGTTTCGCTTTGTTCTTTCACAGAGAAAGTAAGATCACGAGCGAAACCGTGTTGTGTTAATGAATATGGTTTACCGTCTACGTAGTATGTATTATCTACTAATCGACCGACAATTGGGAACAAAATTGGTGCACGGCGTCCCCAATAAGTAGAATCACCTTGCCATAAATATTCTATGTTGTCTTCTTTTAAGCGAACGCTCTGTAATTCTGCACCTTTGTCAGAAATGGAAACGATCACTTTTTCATTTTGAATTGTTGCTGTCATGAAGTGAAACCTCCTAAATCTTTCATATGTTTCATTATACGTTGTCTAAAAGGAAAAAGGTAGTTTATGATAGGAAATCTATTGACGAAAGAGGGGCTACCACGTAAAATATAATCTTGTTGCTAAAAAAAGAATAACGTGGTTCGAAACCATCCCACGTAAAAAAACTAAGGAGATTTTGTCATGAATATTAGAACATTAGTCGGTAATGGTATTTTAGCGGCATTATATATTGCTGTTTCTATGCTTATTCAGCCATTTGGCTTTACAAATGTACAGTTTCGTATTTCAGAGATGTTTAATCATCTCGTTGTATTTAACAAGAAAGCAATTTACGGAATTGTATTAGGTGTATTTTTAACGAATCTCTTTTTCTCACCTATGATCGCTTATGATTTAGTATTTGGAGTAGGCCAATCTATTCTTGCATTAGTTGCAACGATTATTTCTATGCGGTTTATTAAAGGTGTTTGGGCTCGTATGATTTTTAATACAGTTATCTTTACGGTTACAATGTTTATGATTGCAATTGAACTTCATCTTGCATTTGACCTACCATTTATGTGGACTTGGTTAACATGTGCAGCAGGTGAATTCGTAGTAATGGCGATCGGTATGCCTGTAATGTACTGGATTAATAAGCGAGTACAATTTGAAAGATTTATGTAATAGATGAAAGAGCTATTCCTTATATAGGATGGCTCTTTTTGTATGTGATTATATTGAATATAATACTGTGACTCTTGATAAAATATAATAAAATAAAGTGAGGCTTCAATTAGCCGGATAAATAAGAAGTCTTACATAAGGGGAATGTAGTATGAAATATAAAATTCATTGGTTGTATAAAACGAAGCGCGGATTGCAGACGGAATTAACGACAGAGTATATGAACATAGAAGAAGTACTTCAATTTGCAGAGGATTTTGAGAAAACAGGAAGAGTAAAAGAAATTTCATTTTATGATGAAATGGACGCAGAATGGTCATTAAAAGAGATGAAAAAGTTAAGTAAGCAAGTAGAGGAAGATCCCCAAGAAATACTCGTTTATTTTGATGGGGGGTATGATGTGCAAACGAAAGAAGCTGGCGTTGGTATATGTGTGTATTATAAAAAAGGAAATACAAACTACCGGATTCGCCGCAATGCATATATAGAAGGTATATATGATAATAATGAAGCGGAATATGCATCGTTACTATACGGTATGAATATACTCGAGGAATTAGGGATTAAGTATGAAGCAGTCACACTTCACGGTGATTCTCAAGTTGTACTGCAGCAATTAGCCGGAGAATGGCCTTGTTATGATGAGCATTTAAACCATTATTTAGATCAAATTGAACAAAAGGCGAAGCAAATGAAATTAAAACTTATATGTGAACCAATATCTAGAAAACAAAATAAAGAAGCACATCAATTAGCTACGCAAGCATTGGAAGGAACAGTTATTGATAGTCATAAAGAAATAACTGAATAGAGAGGTGCAAAGGTGGATAAAAAGCAACTCATTACAGAGGTAAATGACTTATTAGAAACGTATTGTGAAGGATGTTTCTTGCGAGAACATAATCGAAAGACAAATAGTAAATATTATGCCCATTCATTTTGTATACGGCAATGTACAGTTGGAGAAACATTGAAAAAGTATGGAGAACAGTTGTCATGAAAAAACATCCAGAGAAAATTCTCTGGATGTTTTTTAGTGTCTTGCTTCGTTTAGTTGATGCTCACATTTATTTAATTTCTTTTCCTCATTCATTAAAAATGGCTCATCTAAATCAGTTGCAACAGATTTCATAATTTCAAGCTGAGAGCGAGCTGCTTCTACAGCAGTAGTAGCATGCTCTAATGTATCTGGATCCATTGAAATTGTTGCTGATCCTACCATTTTTTGTGCTGTTTCTACACGGAATTTCACTTCTTCAAAATCATTTACTTCTGATCCCATTAATAATTCCTCCTTTGTATAGTGCGCATTTCACATAGTTTTTGCTCTGTAAAACGGAAATATACAAAGGAATAACAAAGGAGGTTACCAAGTAAGGCAACCTCCTGTTATATGTTGGATTAAAGTTTTACTACGTTAGCAGCTTGAGGTCCGCGGTTACCTTCAGTAATGTCGAAAGATACTTCTTGACCTTCTTCTAAAGCTTTGTAGCCGTCTCCTTGAATAGCAGAGAAATGTACGAATACATCGTCAGCGCCTTCCATTTCGATAAATCCAAAACCTTTTTCGTTGTTAAACCATTTTACTTTTCCTTGCATGTTACAATTCCTCCTAAAAGCGTTTACTATTTTCATTTAGTGAAATTCATTAAAAAAATAATATAAACTAAAAATGCTATATTCTTGAATATTCTGCTAAATGATTAATTTAAATATACACGAATTGGGAGAATTTAGTCAAGTAAGCGATTTTATTTTTTTGTATTTTTAAATAATTTTCCAGTCAAATTTTTAAATAGGTATAGGACAAGCCGGGTATGTAATATTCTTAATTGAATGCTATACATAATGAGGTGAAAGAATGAATAAGTCTTACTTATTAGATAATGAAGGAATGAGAACGAGAACCGACATACCGGATTGGGTTGCAAAAGAATTTGAGATTTTTTCAAATGTTGTGTTAGAACCAACTTTTCCATGTTATTTCGGTTTAACAGCTTTGAAAAAGAATGAACTTCGTTATTCATTTCTTTCTCATAATGATTGGAGTCATTTGCCGCATACAATGTTATCTTTTTTAGAGTTAATGAAAGAGAGACCGATTGTAAGAAGGGGCTTTTTCCTTTTTGTAGAACCGGAATGTGAAGAACAATCACTCGAATATTACCGTGATTCTTTTTGGAAAGTGTTACAGTATTTACATGAAAACGATAATCAAGCATGGCCAAAGCAAATTCCTGAAGACCCAGACCATTATTTATGGGAATTTTCATTTGGTGGTGAGCCAATATTCGCATTTGGAAATGCGCCAGCTTATAAACAACGAAAAACTAGACATTTAGGGAATTCTCTCGTTATTGGGTTTCAGCCACGCACTATTTTTGATGGATTAGAGGGAGATCGTCCTAAAGGAGCATATTCAAGACAAATGGTCCGTGAGCGAGTTGAAAAGTGGGATCAATTGCCGAAACATCCTAACATTAGTCATTATGGTGACCCAGAGCATCGTGAATGGAAACAATATTTCATAGGAGACGATGTAGAGCCAATAAAAGGGAAATGTCCTTTTCTTCATAGGATAGAAAAGTAAGAGCCATCATCTAGATGGCTCTTTTGTATATTTTGGATAAAAAAGGGTATTTTATTATGAAAGCTAGTCTATTTTTTAAAATTACATCATTAACTAGTAGTAAAGAGAGTAGAAAGGATAGAGCGATGATTGGAGCAATTATACAGCAAATCGTATTAGGTATATCATTAGCTGCGCCAGTAGGGCCGATTAATATTGAAATGTTAAAACGAGGAATTGAACGTGGTTTTTGGCACGCTTGGGTTGTTGGAATTGGTGGAATGACTGCAGATGTTTTATTTATGCTTCTCATTTATTTCGGTTTATCTTCTGTGTTTATGTATACATATGTACAAGCCTTCATGTATTGCACGGGTTTTTTCTTGTTATTTTATTTAGGATTTCAAAGTGTAAAACAAGGAATTTTCGAATCGAATATGGAATATAAAAAAGAAGAGGTAGGTGGCCTTAAGCAATCGTTTATGGCAGGATTTTTAATTGCGATATCCAATCCATTAAATCTTGTTTTTTGGTTTGGTATATACGGAAGTACACTTAGCTCATTACTTACGAAGGTAACGAAACAAGAAGCTTTTTTGTACAGTCTTTGCATTATTGTTGGTATTATTTTATGGAATTTAAATATTGCTTTTTCTGTACATTTTGGAAGAACTTTATTAAAACCAAAAGCGCTTGGCTACATAACAGCCGGAGCAGGTATTATTTTAGTAGGTTACTCTATACATTTTGCATACAAAGCTTTACAGTTGTTCACATAAGATTGAAGGGGAGATTTTTATGTATCGAACCACTATTGACGGAAAAGAAATTATAATTACGTTAGCGCCAAAAATCCGAAAAGAAATTACTGATAGAAATCCACTATATGAAGCGGTGTTTCATAATGCTGCAAGATTGTTACAAACAAAGCAACCGACGTTTGCAGTAAATCATGAAATATTTGGGCTCATTATTGGAGAAGTGCAAAGAGGAGAAGTAACAGTGTTTGCAGTGGAACATACTATTCCGAAGCAAAATATATTTGGATCAAACAATTTTTTCTCGGCAATAGAACAACAGGCAAATTTGTAAAGTGAATAGAATAAGAATAGAAAAGAAATAGTCGTAACGATATGTTGCGGCTGTTTTTTTGGAAAAGGGGGAAACAAGATGAAGAAAGTGGGGAAAGAGTTCTTTTTACAACATGATATTGTTATTATGTATAGCATTCTATTTATTTTCATTATTATTTTAAAAATGCAATTTTTTACGTGGTTTGGCATGTTAGCATGTGTGTTTGGGATTGTTTTCTATACACTTAATGAATATATGACACATCGTTTTTTATTCCATATAAAGCCACCTAAAAACACATTTCTATTAAAAATGTTAAGAAGATTGCATTATGATCACCACGTATATCCAGATGATTTAAAACTTTTGTTTTTACCTGTATGGTTTAGTATACCTAGTTTTACTATATATTTACTTATAGCATATGGTATTACAAAAAGTGTTACTATTGCACTTTCATTTGGAATCGGAATGATTATTATGCTGCTCGTTTACGAATGGAAACATTATATTGCTCATAGACCGATTCGTCCCGTCACTAAGTTTGGAAGATGGCTAAAAAAACAACATATATTACACCATTATAAAAACGAAAAGTTTTGGTTTGGTGTTTCAAATCCAGTATTCGATTTTATATTTGGAACACTTAAAGACGGAAAAGATGTTGAGTTAAGCGAAACGGCTCGTAATTTAGAAAAGGAAAAAAAGACAAAAGTAGTGCGTTAAGCACTGCTTTTGTCTTAATGAGGATAAATAAGTAAGGTGTCACTTTATTTTGAAAAAGTATATTAAAAATTTAGGGGAAATTGCCGAAAAATGTCTATCAAAAAATCTTTGCATGAATGCATGGATTGTCTAAAATGAATATAAGTTTCTGAATATTTATAAAATTTAGTCTTTAGGTATGCAAGGGGTAAGTGTATTTTAAGTAAGAGAGGGGATCGGTTAATGAAACGAGACGATACGTCAGCACGTAAGTTGCAAAATGAGGTGAATTATACAGAGGTCGTTCAGTCGGAAGAATTTCAATTGTTATTAAATACGAAAAAGAAGTTTATCATTCCAATGAGTATTTTCTTTTTTAGTTTTTTTATCGCATTACCTATTCTAACATCGTATTCAAAGGTGCTTAATACACCTGCATTTGGAGACGTTACATGGGCGTGGGTATTTGCTTTTTCCCAATTTATTATGACATGGGCACTATGTATGATTTATAGCAAAAAAGCAGAATCATTTGATGAAATCTCCCGAAAAATTTTACAAGATATGCAAAAAGGGAGGGGCTGAACTTGAATACTACTGCATTTGCACTATTTTTAATTATTGTTCTTGGTACGCTCGTCATAACCTATTTTGCATCGAAAAAAACGAAAAATGCGAGTGAATTTTATACGGCTGGAGGGGGATTAACTGGTTGGCAAAATGGTCTGGCCATTGCTGGAGATTACATGTCTGCTGCTTCATTTCTCGGTATAGCTGGAGCAATCGCATTAACTGGGTTTGATGGATTCTTTTATAGTATCGGTTTTTTAGTTGCTTATTTAGTTGTACTATATCTTGTTGCAGAACCGCTTAGAAATTTAGGAAAGTACACTTTGGCGGATATGATTGCAGCACGCTTTGACGCGAAAAAAGTTCGCGGAGTTGCAGCTCTTAATACGATGACGATTTCTATCTTTTATATGATTGCACAATTAGTTGGCGCGGGTGCACTTATTAAATTATTATTAGGGATTGAATATACGACATCTGTATTAATCGTTGGAACACTTATGACGGTGTATGTTATTTTTGGTGGTATGACAGCAACGAGCTGGGTACAAATTGTAAAGGCTGTATTACTTATGGCCGGTACGTTTATTATTTCTGTTATCGTTTTCGCAAAATTCAACTTCAGCGTGACTGAAATGTTTGCCCAAATGAAAACAGCTACACCATTAAAAGATTCATTTTTAAATCCAGGTGTAAAGTATAAGGATGGCCTTGATACACTTTCTTTAAATTTAGGACTAGTACTTGGTACAGCTGGATTACCACATATACTTGTCCGCTTTTTTACAGTACGTGATGCAAAAACTGCACGTCAATCTGTCGTATATGCGACATGGTTAATTGGTGCATTTTATATTATGACGATTTTCTTAGGATTTGGTGCGGCAGCGTTTGTAGGAAATGAAGCGATTATTAAAGCGAACCCAGCGGGTAATATGGCAGCACCTTTATTAGCCAAAGCGTTAGGGGGAGACTTCTTATTTGCTTTCGTATCAGCAATTGCTTTTGCAACAATTTTGGCTGTAGTGGCAGGTCTCGTATTAACGGCAGCATCAGCATTCGCTCATGATTTTTATAATGAGATCATTCGCAAAGGGAAATCATCGGAAAAAGAGCAAGTATCTATGGCTCGGTATGCATCTATTGGAGTAGCGATATTATCTATCATACTTGCATTATTTGCCCAAACATTAAACGTAGCATTTTTAGTATCATTAGCATTTGCAGTTGCAGCGAGTGCAAATCTACCAGTGATTTTATTTACAATATATTGGAAGCGTTTTAATACAACGGGTGCTATTTCCGGTATGATTGTAGGGCTCGTATCAGCAATTGTTCTCGTAGCGTTGAGTCCAAATGTTTGGAACCCTGTAGCTGGAAAAGCTATTTTTGTTGGGGAAGCGATATTCCCATATACGACACCAGGAATTATTTCAATTCCGCTTGGATTTCTTGCAGCATATTTAGGAACTGTTTTATCTAGTAAGAAAGAAGATGCAGCGAAATTTGATGAAATTCTTGTGAAATCTAATACTGGTCACGGTATTAGTGATGCGTCTTCACATTAAATAAAAGAGGAGCTTTTCGATAGATAAGAAAAGCTCTTTTTTCTTTTGTCATTTTCTTGTAAATATTACTGATTTGTAAGTAGGATTTGTCTTAATTTTGTGGAATGAAAATAGCAGGGAGAAATTTAAGTCATCATGGCACCAGCGCAGCTTTTGTGAAAAATAAGTTGTTATGGAAGGTGGAAGTAATGATGAAAACGAAGCAAACTGATGAATTATTAGCAAAAGATGAGCAATATGTTTGGCACGGAATGCGTCCCTTTAGTCCAAATAGTACAATGGTAGGGGCAAAAGCTGAAGGGTGCTGGGTTGAAGATATACAAGGAAAAAGATATTTAGATGGTATGAGTGGTCTTTGGTGTGTGAATAGTGGATATGGAAGAAAGGAGCTCGCAGAAGCGGCTTATAAGCAATTACAAACATTATCATACTTTCCAATGTCACAATCTCATGAACCAGCTATAAAGCTTGCTGAAAAATTAAATGAGTGGCTTGGGGGAGAGTATGTTATTTTCTTCTCAAATAGTGGTTCAGAAGCGAACGAAACAGCTTTTAAAATAGCAAGACAATACTATGCGCAAAAAGGTGAACCACATCGTTATAAATTTATGTCACGTTATCGTGGGTATCACGGGAATACAATGGCGACAATGGCAGCGACGGGACAAGCGCAGCGTAGATATCAATATGAACCGTTTGCTTCAGGCTTTTTACACGTAACACCACCGGATTGTTACCGTATGCCTGAAATTGAAGGGCAGCATATTTATGATGTAGAATGTGTGAAAGAAGTCGATCGTGTTATGACGTGGGAATTAAGTGAAACAATTGCCGCTTTTATTATGGAACCAATTATTACAGGCGGGGGCATATTAATGCCACCACAAGACTATATGAAAGCTGTTCATGAAACGTGTCAAAAACACGGTGCCTTGCTTATTAGTGATGAAGTAATTTGCGGTTTCGGACGTACAGGAAAAGCATTTGGATTTATGAATTATGATGTGAAGCCAGATATTATTACGATGGCAAAAGGGATTACGAGCGCATATTTACCATTATCTGCAACAGCTGTGAAAAAAGAAATATATGAAGCATTTAAAGGGAAGGGAGAGTATGAATTCTTCCGACATATTAATACATTTGGTGGAAATCCAGCAGCTTGTGCATTAGCCCTTAAAAACTTAGAGATTATGGAAAATGAAAATTTAATTGAGCGATCTGCGCAAATGGGTTCCCTTTTATTAGAGCAACTAAAAGATGAAATTGGGGAACATCCGCTTGTTGGGGATATTAGAGGAAAAGGTCTATTAGTTGGAATTGAATTAGTAAATGATAAAGAGACGAAAGAGCCAATTGATAACGACAAAATCGCAAGTGTCGTAAATGCTTGTAAAGAAAAAGGGCTTATTATAGGACGAAACGGTATGACGACAGCAGGATATAATAACGTCTTAACATTAGCACCGCCGCTTATTATTTCAAGTGAAGAAATTGCCTTTGTTGTTGGAACGTTGAAGACGGCGATGGAACGTATTTAATAAATAGAGAGAGGAGCGAGCTTTAATATAAGGCTCGCTTTTGTTTAGTAGAGGGGACTTTTAATGGATAAATATGATCCGAACAAACATTATCACATCGGATATTATGAAGACGGATATGATTTAGAAGTGACGGCGTACAAAAGAATAAATGAACCAGTTTGGGATGCTTATCTTCCGCACTATGAGGTAGACGATTTTTATAAGAAAGTGGAGGAAATGAAACTGGGTGAATATATAGATGATTATGGTATTAAGGTGTATTCATTTAGTAATGATATCAATGATGAAGAAGCACGAACTATTTTTGAAAATGGTTAAAAAAGAACGAGATTGTTTAAAGATAAAACAAAAAGGAGATTGCTATCTTATAAAATAGCAATCTCCTTTTATTATAGTAAACTTATTTACTTGCTTTCATTGCTTTATCTTTTGCACCAAACGTGTATTTTAACATTGGTGGTGTAATCATTGTAGTTAAAATAACGACAATAACGATTGCTGTAAAGTAATCTTGTGCCAATAGCCCAGAAGAAAGACCTGTTCCTGCGATGATAAGTGCAACTTCACCACGAGAAACCATTCCAGCACCGATAATTGCAGAAGACTTAGCATCAAATCCAGTCATGCGTGCACCAACACCACAACCAATTAGTTTCGTTAATACAGCGATTACTGTTAATGCTAAGATGAACCAAATTTGATTGCCAATACCGTCAAATGTAATATTCATACCGATACTAACGAAGAATACCGGAACGAACATAGCGTAAGCAATTGGTTCTACTTTCTTTTCTACTTCATGTTTGTAGTTTGTTTGAGAAATTGCAATACCAGCAGCGAAAGCACCGATAATACCAGCAATTCCTAATAGTTCGCCGAAATATGCGAATGAGAAACAGATGATAAGAGCTGCGCTCACGATAGACTCAGATACGCGCAGTGGTGACAACCAACGCATAATTGCTGGAACACCTTTCCATCCGATTAAAATAATAGAAGCGAAGAATACTACTTTCTTCAAGATAACCATTGTTAAGTTAACATCATCAGTGCCTAAGAAGCTCATTGCGAATGCTAATAAAATAACAACAAGAATATCATCAAATACAGCGGCTCCAAGCATCGTCGTACTTTCACGTGTTTTCATTTTACCTAAATCACGAAGTGTTTGTACGGAAATACTAACACTTGTCGCACATAGAAGTAATCCTAAGAATACAGCGTTTCCTTGTTCCATTCCCATAACAAGGCCGGAAACGTAACCACCTACGAATGGAAGAATGATACCTCCGAGTGCAACTGCTAAAGAAGAATTACGATTTGCGTTTAATTCTTCTAAGTCTGTTTCAAGTCCAGCCATAAACATTAGAAGAATAACCCCGACATTACTTAATTGAGTTAGAAGCTCTGAATTTTCAATCCAACCTAATACAGCTGGACCGATAACGATACCGACAATTAATTTACCTAGTACAGAAGGTTGACCTAATCTAACACTAAGATCACCAGCAAGCTTTGTACTTAATAAAATAAGTGCAATTTGAAAGAAAAATTCGAATTCCATCTGATCCTCTCCTCATCATTTTTAGTTTTATCATACGATTTCTCGGAATTTGCCTAATGAAAATATGTAAAACCCATTAAACAAAAGGGTCTGATTACAAGTTCTTTTGAACTCGTAATTTGAACCTGTAATTAATATATAATATATTTTGCAAAAAATCAATGAAAAAATGGGAGCTTTTTTAGAGAGAGACGGTGTTATTAGAGGTATACATATAAGAATAGTGTGTGAATTTTTATATGTATGAAATAGTATGAAGTCCTTTTTCATTACAAATAATAAAGCCTAAATGCTATTTCACGAATTATAAATGTGAAAAGGAGGTTTTATCATTTGAATTCATTAAAAAATAACTTGTCTATTGTTGCTTTAGGTGGAGTAAATGAAATAGGAAAAAATATGTATGCTATCCAATATGAAAATGATATTGTCGTCATTGATTGTGGATCTAAATTTCCAGATGAAAGTTTATTAGGGATTGATTTAATAATTCCAGACGTCACATATTTGCAAGAAAATAAAGAAAAAATTCGCGGTTTAGTAGTAACGCACGGGCATGAGGACCATATTGGCGGAATACCATATTTTTTAAAACAACTAAATGTACCAATCTATGCAACAAAGTTAACGTTAGGTTTAATTGAAATTAAATTAAAGGAACACAATCTTCAAAATGATACGGAATTAATCGTTATTCATTCAGAATCAGAAATTGATTGTGGTTCTATTAAGGCAACCTTTTTTAAAACGAACCACAGTATTCCGGATTGTCTCGGTATTGTTTTTCATACACCAGAAGGTACTGTAGTACATACAGGTGATTTTAAATTTGATTTAACACCAGTAAATAATCAACATCCTGATATTCATAAAATGGCTAAAATAGGAAGTGAAGGTGTACTAGCTTTATTATCTGAAAGCACAAATGCAGAACGCCCAGGTTTTACTCCATCAGAAAGGTCAGTAGGAGAACGGGTAGAGGAAATATTTATGAAAGCAAATAGAAAAGTAATTATTTCTACATTTGCTTCTAATGTGAATCGTGTTCAGCAAATAGTTGAAGCTTGCATAAAAACAAATCGAAAATTGGCTTTGCTCGGGAGAAGTATGGTAAATGTAGTAGAAGTTGCTCTAGAGAAAGGTTATTTACATATTCCAGAAGGTATGTTAATTGAAGCAAATGAGGTAAATCGTTTAGATCCAAAGCAGGTTGCAATACTTTGTACAGGAAGTCAAGGAGAACCGATGGCAGCTTTAGCGCGTTTAGCGAGTGGAAACTATAGACAAGTTGATGTTTTACCAGAAGATACGGTTATTATAGCCGCGACTCCGATTCCGGGAAATGAACGTAACGTTTCAAGAATTATAGATAATCTATTTGCTTTAGGAGCAAAAGTAATTTATGGATCAGGTAGTTCTACTGGAGTCCATGTATCTGGTCATGCGTATCAAGAAGAATTGAAATTAATGCTCACTTTAATGAAACCTAAATATTTTATCCCAATTCATGGAGAGTTTAGAATGCTACATCACCATAGTTTGTTAGCAGAATCAATTGGTATTGAAAAGGAAAATATCTTTATCGTACGTAATGGAGATGTTGTAGATATAAGTAATGAAGTGGCAATTCAATCTAGAAGAATACAGGCAGGAAATATATATGTAGATGGATTAGGAATTGGAGATGTTGGAAATGCATTATTACGTGATCGTAAACAACTTTCAGAAGATGGAATGCTCGTTATAGTTATTACTTTTAATAAAGTGGATGGAGAAATAATTTCAGGTCCTGATATTATTTCTCGTGGATTTGTCTATGTTCGTGATTCAGAAGAATTTTTAAGAGAATTAAATAAATTAGCTGTTATTACAATTAATAATTTAAAGAAAGAGAATGTGAATAGCTGGGGTATTTTGAAAAGGGAGGTAAGAGAAGCGTTAGGGAAGTATATATATACAAATACAAAACGAAAGCCGATGATTCTTCCTATAATAATAGAGGTTTAATAGTAAAAAAAGAATTCTCGTATGGGAATTCTTTTTTGTTTTGAAGACAAAATGAACATATAATGAAATAAATAGAAATGGAAGGAAATAAAAGATGTTATTAAATAAACGTTTTACAATTGGAGAAATGGCAAAAATGCATAATATCGCAGAATCTACATTAAGGTATTATGATGAAAAAGGAATTTTTCATCCGTCCATTGTTGATCCTCAAACGAATTATCGTTATTATACAATCGATCAATTTTCACTATTAGATACGATTAAGTTTTTACGCCAATTAAACATTCCATTAAAGGAAATTAAAAAATATATTGATGAAAGAAATCCAGCATACGCACTCAATTTACTGGAAAAACAACAAGAGATGATGCTGAAGAAACAAAGAGAAATTGAGTATGCTTTGGCGAAAATGGAGCATAGAATTCATTTAATTAAGGAAGCAACAAAAGCAAAAGCTGAACAAATGGTAATAAAAGAGATCCCGCAGCGAAAAATAACAGCTATTGCGGTTGCCCCGAATACGACGGATGATATGTTTGAGTACTACATTCATTCGTTGCAAAAAAATATGAGGCAAATGGATGATAGCTTATTTTCTGGAGATATTGGTGTAACTGTTGCGAAAAAAGGGTTAATGCAAAATGAGTTTCAAGCATATAGCAGTGTATTTATTCTTTTGGATTATATGCCTTTTGAAGTACAGAGTTCAGATGAAATTAAAGAAGGTATGTTTGCCTGTGTATATCATCATGGGCCATATGAAGAAACTGATGAAACATATAAGAAGCTAATGAAATATATTGATCAAGAAGGATACGAAATAAGTGGAGATGCAATTGAGATTGCATTAATTGATTGGTCTGTAACAGAAGATCCTGAGGAGCAAGTAACAGAAATTCAAATTCCTATAATGAAAAAACAAAGCAATAAGTTATAGGACTCGTATAATTACAAATGAGCATCAAACGCGATAATTAAGTCACCTATTTTTTAATTCTCTATTGACCTTAAAGTTACTTGAAGGTTTAAACTAAGAAAAGAGAGTTGAAAAAAAGGAGCATATTAGAGTATGGAAGCAACAGAAAAATTAAGAGAAAAACCAATTAAAAGCTTATTTATTTCTTATTTAATACCAGCAGTTCTTGGAATGGTATTAATGTCAGTGAATATTGTAATTGACGCGGTTATGATTAGTAGAGGAGTTGGGGCGAACGGTTTAGCAGGAGTGAACGTGGCTATTCCAGCCTTTTCGATTTTCTTCTCTATTTCATTATGGATCGGAATGGGCGGGGCAACGTTATACTCCATTGCATTAGGTGAAAATAAACGAGAAAGAGCAAGGTCTATTTTTACTCAATCAATGACGGTAGCAGTTGTTATCGTAGGGATTTTAGCAGCGATTTGCTTATGGAGAATAGAAGATTTAGTATACTTATTTGGTGCAAACGAAGTGATTCTACCATATGCGTTAGACTATTTACACGTATTATTAACATTTGGAATGATATACGTTTTAGAAAATATTTTAAGTACATTTATACGAAATGATGGAAATCCTAATTTAGCAATGGCTGGTCTTGTTGTAACGGCTGTATTAAATATAGTGTTTGACTATATCTTTATTTTTATCTTTGGATGGGGCGTAACAGGTGCTGCCTCAGCGACTATTCTTTCGGCAGCGATTGGTTTCCTTGTATTATTAACCCATTTCTTTAGAAAAAGTAGTATTTTAAAGTGGACGAAATTTCATTTTGAATGGGATACTGTCAAACAAATTATGGTGATTGGTTTCCCAAGTTTTACAGCAGAAAGTACGGTTGCAATCGTAACGATTGGTTTTAATATCGCATTTGTCCAATATGCAGGAGAAGTAGGAGTAGCTTCCTATGCGATGGTGAATAGTATTCATGCAATGACATTACTATTATTCTTTGGTGTTGGAGCAGCATTACAGCCAATTGCTAGTTTCCATTACGGGGCAAATTTATCAGAGAGACTTCGTGAAGGATTGAAGTTTGCTGTGAAAATTGCAGTTGTCCTTGGAGGCGTTGCGATAATTGTCGGATTATTCTTCGGGAAATATATCATTGGTTTATTTGATGTTCAATCTCCAGAATTATTGGAGTTAACCTTAACAGGTATTAGTTTATTCTTTATCCAATACGTATTTTTAGGTTATAACATTGTGTATGGAGAGTACTTCCAATCAGTGCGACAAACGAAGAAATCAGTACTTATTATAATGAGCCGAGGATTACTATTTATTATTCCATTGTTATGGATTATGCCGAAACTATTTGGTATAAATGGAATTTGGCTCGTTATGCCAGTTGCAGAAGTAATGACAGCGATTATCGTATTTACGATGAATCGTATGAAACATCCTGTTCCATTAAATATGGCAGGAGAGAAAGAAGCGATATGATAGAAAATCCCCTTAAGCAATTAAGGGGATTTTCTTATTCCTTTAAACTAATAGCAAAAGATCCATCCGTTTCTTGAACAGAAGCAAAGGCAACGTTTTTAATATTTGTAATTCCTTTTTCTTTTAATTCTTTATATAACCATTTTTCATCTTTATGTATTAACTTTAAGTTATCATATTGAATTTGTGAATCGACGATAAGTGCAATTGGTAATCCAGCATACTTAACATCTATGTTTAAATCTTTTGGAGTTAATGGTACAAGTTCTCTTTTTGGTAAAATACTAATAGCGCCGTTCGCTTCTAAAATAGCGTATTCAATTTCATGAACACTTGGATATCCTGCAACGCGAAGATTAGAAAGCAGTTCTGCAATGGGGTATCTACTTTTTTGTAAGTTCTCAAAAATAATATCACCATGTTTAATTAAAATGATAGGGTGTCCGAGAATAAAACGATTTAGTTTGTTGAATAGGCTTAATTTTGTAAGGAGTAAATGTAAACATGTGATAACAACCATACCGAGAAATGCTTGTAAAGCACCAGAGACGGGTATGGCCTGGAAAGCTAAATAAGATAAAAAAATTATAGCCCCAAAATCATGAGGAGTTAGTTGCGCTAACGCGGATTTACCGAGTAACTTAAGCGATAGCAAAAATAAGATGAAAAAGAACGACACGTTACATAAAAAGAGAAGCAATAGAGACACTCCTTCGTGTAAAGTTGTACTTACTATTCCCGAAAGTAATATAAATATTACCTTTCAGAGGATAAATTAGGGTTTATTGGAATTTGTCTGTATACAAACAAATAAATGGATATTATCATGAAGGAAGTAAAAGAAAATAGGAGTATATGAATATGAGAAAGAAGAAAATAATGAAGGGCATTTTAGTTGTTATAATAATTTGCGCCGTGTATGCGGGGTTTTTACAATATCACATTTATAAGCATGGGCATATGAATGCAACATACGATGCTGATTACATAATTGTACTAGGATCGAAAGTAAATGGGACGAAACCATCTTATTCATTGCAATATCGTATTGATAAAGCAGCTGAATATTTAAAATCACATGAGAAAACAATCGCTATCGTATCTGGAGGACAAGGAAAAGGCGAAGACATTTCAGAAGCATTAGCAATGAAACAAGGACTAATAAAACAAAATATCGCAGAAGACCGCATTATAATGGAGGACAAATCTACGAGTACAGATGAGAATATTACATTCTCAAAACCGTTAATTCCAGCCGATATGAAAAAAGGTATGATCGTAACAAACGATTTTCACATGTTTAGAGCGAAAAAAATAGCGGCCAAACAAGGTTTACAATTAGAAGGTCTTCCGGCAAAAACACCGAAACCAATCATCATTCCATCGAATGTACGAGAATATTTAGCAATTACACAGTATTGGTTTATGAATCGAATATAGTGAAAGTGATCCCGTCTGAAACTCAGGCGGGATTTAGTTTGAGGAAAATCTTACAAATATGTCACGTTCGTGAAAGGTAAAGCGATAGTTTCTAGAATGATTTCCTGACATAATGAAGGTAACAAAAACTATTTAGAGGTGAATCGGATGAAAGGAAATAATATTTTATCTTCGTTATGTTACTTTAGTATCTTTCTTGCACCATTTTTACTACCAATTATCGTGTACTTTGTTGCAGAAGATGAAGTGAAGTATCACGCGAAAAAAGCATTTTGGTCACATGTTTTCCCATACGCAATCTTATTTGGAGGACTAGCAGTATCAGGCATGTACGGTTTAGGTTTCAATCAATCTGACGGTGCTGGAATTGGAATGGCTATCACATATGCAGTGTTCATTCTTGTAGGAATTTACTACTTCATTTGGAATATCGTAAAAGGTATTAAAGTTTTGAAAACGGCGTAAAAAGATAATTATAATTTCATTTACCGTATCGATAAACGTTTTAAAAAAGGGCAATTCAAAAAGAATTGCTCTTTTTGTGCTTATAAGTTGTGAAAATTGAAAAAGATATGTTAATTTTTCATTATGAAGAGAAAAAAGGAGTGATTTTCATGAATGAGATCATACATAAGATGGAGCAACATGTTTCAGTTCGTAAATATAAAGAAGAATCAATTCCTAAAGATGTAGTAGAAAAGATGGTGCATGCTGCGCAACATGCAGCTTCATCACATTTTGTACAGGCGTATTCTGTTATATATGTAACAGATCAGGAATTAAAGGCTAAACTAGCAGAGCTATCCGGAAATCGCCATGTGAAGGACTGTGCAGCATTTTTTGTTTGTTGTGCAGATTTAAAACGACTTGAAATTGCATGTGAAAAACATAGTACAGAGATAAAGCATGAGGGAGTAGAAGACTTTATCGTTGCGACGGTAGATGCTTCACTTTTTGCGCAAAACTTAGCACTAGCAGCAGAATCGTTAGGATACGGTATTTGTTATATTGGTGGTATTCGTAATAATCCGAGAGAAGTGAGTGAACTGCTTCATTTACCGGATAAAGTATATCCTGTATTCGGAATGACAGTCGGTGTACCAGATGAAGAACATGGAGTTAAACCACGTTTACCAGTAGCAGCAGTTCTTCATGAAAATGGATATGATGAACAAAAATATGATGAATTACTAAACGAATATGATGAAACGATGAACGCGTATTATAAAGAAAGATCATCAAACAAGAAAAACGTAACATGGACGGAATCAATGAGTTCGTTTATGTCTAAAGAAAAAAGAATGCATATGAAAGAGTTTTTAAGTGAAAAAGGATTAAATAAGAAGTGAGTAAAGAGGCAAACCTGTGATGCAGGTTTGCCTTTTTGAGAAGGAGAAATACCTAAGGCCAGAAAGTTGTTTATTCTTTCTGAACTTAGGTATTTTGTTTGTTATCATGTACATAGAAATAAAAATTGATAATTTTTTACAAAAGTGATAGAAAATGAGAATGAAATGCCAATAGTAAGTAAAAGCGGCATAATAGCCGCTTTTTATCGTTTTATTTAGTATTTGATTTGAAATATTTTCCTTATGAAAGAAAGATTATTGCTAATTGTAAACTGTCAATAAAGTTATTTAAGTTTTGATATGGAATACCCCGCCGGAAAATACAGCAATAATTTCGTTTGAACATATCTGTTATTGCACGATCTAAAGCATCTTCTATAACAAGTTCAAACTTTCAATAAGAAGATAACCCCCTGTACAACTTAAAAGAATGTACGTAAATATTTTAAAAATCCGTTGATTAAGCCATTTAAAAATAATTTGACCTATAAACAAACCTAAAAATACAATTGGAATGGCATAAAAACTTGATTCCCAAATGGTTTTGTTTGTGCCAGTAAAGAGTATTTGAGTTACTAGACTAATGAAATATATAAACAGATAAAAAGCTAATGTAGTTGCTCTTAACTTCTCTTTTTCAGTATTAGTTCCTGTAAAATAAAGTAACAGGGGTGGACCTGGCATACCGATACTTGTCGTTAAAAGACCAGATAATCCGCCAACTATGAAATCTCTAGATTGTGTTGATCTAACCTTAACGTTGCATATTAGCAACAATGTTAATAGTAAGAGTAGGATGCTAACTGCTAATTTAAAAGTGTTTATGTTAACGGAAATGAAAATTAAAATGCCAAAAGGAACACCAACTATACTTCCAAAAATAAACCTTTTCAGTAGAACAAAATCAACGTCCATTCTTATTTTCCAAATGAGTGAAATGGAGATAATTAAAGATAAAATAATGTTTATTTGTATAGCTTCTTGTGGTAGAAATAACATAAGTAAGAAAGGGGTTGCCATTATGGAAAAGCCAAAACCTGTACTTGCTTGCAGAATAGAAGCCACTAATATAATACATATGAAAAAGAATGTGATACCCAAAACAGCCCTCCTATTTAATCAAGTTTAACTAGTTAAAGTCTATTATTTAAGTGCAATGTTTCACAAACTTATTTGTATTTTAACATAAATATCTAGTTTTTTCTCAAATAGTGTTGCCATATAAGGCTCTTTAACTAAAAAATCTGACTTGTGTTTTTAAACAATTTTATTATGGGGAAACAAATAATGAATGGGATCAAAATGTATTGATTATCATTAAATTATTCACTGAGATCCCCGCGATAAAACAAGAACAGCCATATAAAACTTACAAAAATACAGCATGTAGCTAATAAACAGCCAATCATTTGAGGAGAAAGAATTTCTAACAGCCCTCCTGTAAAAAACATCGATAACTGAATAAGAGATCCGTAAATGGAATAATGGAATGAAAAAACTTTACCTATCATATTTTCGTGTGTGTAAGTTTGAAGTAATGTCGTATCAAGTGGAACGATGATTCCTCCTGCTATGCGCATACAGAATAAAGTAATGATACCGATAATAAGTTGATCGGATAGAATGAATCCGAGAAAGAAAATTCCTTGTAATAAGTAGGCCCAACCGAATACTTTTTTCATTTTTTCTTTATTATGGGATATATAAAGATTAACGAGAAGGCTTCCTATCATAAGCCCAGCCCCTTGAACCGTATATAAAATCCCAATGTTCGTATGGAAAATTTTTTCGGCATAGATCGTTAGAAGTAGTTGATAAGCACCTCCAATAATCCCCCATGAAATGCCGACAAGAATTAATGTTAAAATGATTTTTGTTTGTAATATGTATGTATAACCACCTTTTATATCAGTGAAAAATGCTTTCTTCTTGTTACAAGTATCATGAGCAGGAATACTCATGTTATAAATAAAATAGGCTGAAATAAAGTATGATAGGCTATTTACTAAAAAAGCGAACTCAATATGTAAAGATTGTGCAATTACTCCGCCCAAAGAAGCCCCCATAATAGACATAAAACCATTAATTGTACTAGAAAGAGAGTTAGCAGTTACGAAATGATTTTGGTGTACGATATTTTTTAGGGTTGCTTGTTTAGCCGGTTCAAATAAACAAGAAAGTACAGATAAACATATATTAGCAATGAAAATAATCTCAATTTTATAGCCTGCGAGTAAGTATGTAAGGACTAGAATTCCCCGTGTAATATCGGTAAAAATCATAATATTCTTTTTAGAGAAACGATCTACAATTCCGCCTATGAATGGACTAAGAAGAAGCTGTGGTAAACTTTTACTTATAAAAGTAAGTGCGATCATAAACGGCGATTCCGTTATGCTGTAGACAAATGTTAATAAAGCTACCGTATGGAACCAATCCCCAAGTACACTTAATGTTTGCCCATAAAATAGTTTATTGAAGTTTTTATTTGTTTTAAGAAGTGTGGAATAAGAAACTGACATAAATAGATTAATCCTTATGTAATGACGATGTTTGAATTTGTTCTTTCCACTCACTTAAATACACTTTTTCCGCTGTGGGAAGTCCAACAGGTAATTGTGCAATCAATTCTAAACTATTTCCATCAGGGTCGTTAAAGTATACGGCTGCATGTGCTAATTCCGGAAAAACAATCGGTTCAATTGGTTCCATTCCAAAGTCTTTTCGTGCTGAAATTCCTTTTTGATTTAGCCAATGAATCGCATTTTCTAAATCATGTAAACTTACTTGAAAGGCGATATGTCGTAAAGAGGGGTGATAATTCACTTTGTATTCTGTGCCTTCCCAAAGGCCGAGCCAACTCTCATTTTCTTTAATCCAAAAGAAAGCAATATTATCTCCTCTTTTATATAATTTTAGCCCTAGTGATTCATAAAAAGGTATTGATACTTTTAAGTTGCGGACAGGTAAATGTGCTTCGTAAAGACCTCTAATCATTGTAATCCCCCTTAGTAAAAATGTTTCTTATTCCATAGTAAACAATATGTTGCTAGTTGAAATCGCAAATAAGAGGGATATAAATTCATACGAAAGTATGAAAAAAAACAGCTCATATTTGAGCTGTTTTTCTATAGTTTTTAGTTCATTTTTCAAGGATAGGATATATTAATATCCGTATCCGCCGCCACCCCAACAGCTACATCCGATGATGATTAGAAGGATGAATAGTACGATAAGCAAAGCAAATCCACCGCCGAAACCAGCGCAACTTCCACCATAACTCATATGTTTTCCTCCTTTTTAGTAAGTTAATCTATATGGTTCATGGACTACTATATACAGTATGTTTTTTGTATAGAAAACGAGCCAGTCTCATTTATAATTAGACAAATGCCTGTAGATTCATTAGGATTGCATGTTAGTGATTTGTAAATAAACCTTTACGTAATTCATAATTTAGGCATAAAAAATAAAAAATTGTAAAAAAAACCATTTTCTTATTTTTTTATGAGAGAATATGTACTATAATTTTACAAGTAATATTATGGGAAAAGGGAGTTTTAGTATAGAGATGGAGATGGGACAATTAAAAAATAAAATAGAAAACAAAAAGAAAGAGTTAATTCAACTTGTTGCGAGACACGGATTGGATCATGATAAAGTTTTGTTATTTAGTCGTGATTTAGATATACTTATTAATAAGTTTATGAACATAAAAGACAAAGTGCATAAATAAAAAATTTATAGTTTTTTATATTAAGATGTTTCACAGAAAGGAGAGGACAGTAATTGGAACATTTACAGGAAGAATTGTATAAACAAATAAAAGAAGAAAAAGGTACAGTGACAATTTTCTTAAAGAGTGGCGTTAGAATAATAGGAGAAGTTGTTGGAGTGGATAAATTTACAGTTTTAATCTTAGTGGATGGAAAACAACAGCTTATTTATAAGCAGGCTATATCAACAATAATGAAATAAGACACTCTTGTTGAGTGTCTTATTTCATTATTGCTTGCATGCCTCAACATCAATGCCGGCAGCAATTAACTTCTTTTCTCCATCTTGTTCAATAATTTTTTGTAATTTAGATAAGAAAGAATCAAAGTTTGTATGCTTTGCTACTTGGAACGTCATTTTATGTTCAATTGGTAGCCACGTATCAATATCAGCTTCGTTATGCTGAATTTTTACCTCAAGTTTATCGAGTGCATTAGCAACTTTTGCTTCGTACGTTTCTTTCGCTTCAAACTCCATCCATAAGTCATATAATTCCTCGCCGAGAGAACCTGTTAACGTTTGTTTAATATTTAAAATAGCCTCCAGTTCATTTTTTTGTTTTTGTAGCTGTAATTCGTGACTATTCATTGTATCAAAAGCAGGAATATCACCAGCTTCGGCTTCGACTAGGTCGTGAATAATAACCATTTTAAGTAATTTCTCAATACTTACTTTTTGATCCAAATAAGGTTCAACTAAAATGGCCATTAGAGACATCCGCCATGTATGTTCGGCAACACTTTCTTGACGTCCGTTGGAAAGCCAGCTATGTCGCATTTCATATTTTAGTTTTTCTGCTAATGCAATGACTTGTAAAATGTTGTGTTCCATCGTGATCCTCCTCATTTATTCATACCATAATTCTAATATAGAAATGAAATGTGTCAATTTTATGAGTATATTGCGATAAACAGATGATAAGCGTATAATACATGTTATATGTGAAAACGTATTATTAAAATAAAAAAATGTTATATAAAAATGGAAAGGAAAGGGCAGAAATATGGGAGAGAAAAATCAAGTATTAGCTAGACCACAAAGAAGAAAAAGGAAGTTTGATATTTCTAGCCCAGTGGGCATTATAGTAGGTTTCATTATAGTGATAGCGGCAATTATGCTTGGTGGCGGTGGAATAAAAGCTTTCAAAAACTTTTTAGATATTTCATCTATTTTAATTGTCATAGGGGGAACAACAGCGACAATTGTTGTGGCATATCGATTTGGAGAAATAAAAAAATATACGAAAAGCATTTTTACTGTTTTACATAGAAGAGAAGAAGATTTAGAACAGTTAACGGATTTGTTTGTCGATTTTTCGAAAAAGTCTAAAAAGAACGGCTTGCTTTCTTTAGAGGTAGATGGAGAGCAAGTAGACAATCCTTTTATTCAAAAAGGAATTCGATTAATGTTAAGCGGTTACGATGAAGATGAATTAAAAGAAGTGTTATTGAAAGATATTGAAACGGAAGTGTATGAGTTAAGAAAAGGAGCAGCATTATTAGATAAAATTGGTGATTTTGCTCCAGCTTGGGGAATGATTGGTACGTTAATCGGTCTTATCATTATGCTCCAAAACTTACAAGATACATCGCAAATTGGTACAGGAATGGCAGTTGCGATGTTAACGACATTATATGGGTCTGTACTTGCGAATATGATTGCAATCCCTCTTGCGGAAAAAGTATATCGTGGTATTGAAGATTTATATACAGAGAAGAAGTTTGTAATAGAAGCAATTTCAGAATTGTATCGTGGACAAATCCCTTCTAAATTAAAGTTGAAACTGGATACATACGTATACGAAACAAAGGTAAAAAAGGTAAAAGGAGCAGCCTAATATTTCAAGGAGTGGTATGATGAGTAAAGGACCGCAAAAGGGATCGCCTCGTTGGATGACAACTTTTACAGATTTAACGATGTTATTATTAACTTTCTTTGTATTACTAGTTGCTACATCAAAGCAAGATGCAGTAAAATTGTCAAAGATGCTTGAAAAGTTTAGTGATACGGGGCAAGTAGATGCAAAAGTAATGGAAAATACAATACCGGATATTTCACATGAAAAAAATGATGAAAAAATGATTTCAAAAAAGAGAATGGATGAATTATATAAGAAGTTAAAAGCATATGTAGATAATAATGGTATTAGTCAAGTGAATGTATATCGAGAGGATACAGGGGTAAGCGTCGTTATAGTAGATAATTTAATATTTGATACAGGCGATGCGAACGTTAAGCCCGAAGCGAAAGGGATAATAAGTCAATTAGTTGGATTTTTTCAATCCGTACCTAACCCAATTGTTGTAGAGGGACATACAGATAGTAGACCTATTCATAACGAGAAATTCCCTTCTAATTGGGAGTTATCTTCAGCACGAGCGGCAAATATGATTCACCATTTAATTGAAGTGTATAATGTGGACGATAAAAGGCTAGCTGCGGTAGGATATGCAGACACAAAGCCAATTGTACCAAATGATTCACCGCAAAACTGGGAAAAAAACCGTCGCGTTGTTATTTATATAAAAGAGTAGTATATTATTATTTTAATAATAAAATAATAAAAACACGAAAATTCTTTTAAAAAAATATTAAATTTTATCATTTTATTTTGTATAATGAGTGAGAATGATAAGGTGAAATATTAAGATATATTTATACATAGAAGGAGAGAATTAAAAAGAATGGCACATAAAATTTTAGTAGTAGACGATGCGATGTTTATGCGAACGATGATTAAAAACTTATTAAAAAGTAATGCTGAATTTGAAGTTATTGGCGAAGCAGAGAATGGGGTAGAAGCAATTCAAAAGTATAAAGAACTTCAACCTGATATTGTAACATTAGATATTACTATGCCAGAAATGGACGGGCTTGAAGCATTAAAAGAAATTATTAAAATTGATTCAAGTGCAAAGGTTGTTATTTGTTCTGCAATGGGACAACAAGGTATGGTATTAGATGCAATTAAGGGCGGGGCAAAAGACTTTATTGTAAAGCCATTCCAAGCGGATCGTGTAATTGAAGCTTTAACAAAAGTAGCAAATAGTTAATATAGAAGGGGTGCCACAAGGAATCAAAACAGTGATAGCGGATCGACGTGTGGCCCCCTTTTTTCTCATTGTAAAACACTAAATTGTTATACATAAATGAAATGTTTGTTAGACAGGTAGGGGATAAAAATGCAAACAGATCTATTAAATATATTTTTCGAAGAGTCAGAAGAACATTTACAGTCGCTAAATGAAAATGTGCTAGTGTTAGAACAAAATCCTGCTGATATGGATGTTGTAGGAGAAATATTCCGATCCGCTCATACATTCAAAGGTATGTCTGCGAGCATGGAATTTACGGAAATGGCTGATTTAACGCATAAGATGGAAAATGTGTTAGATGAAATTCGTCATGGAAATATAGTTGTAAATGCGGATATTATTGATGTGATTTTTGAGTGCATTGATAATTTGGAGAAGATGGTTGCAGATGTGCAACAAGGTGGAATGGGCAATATTGATGTAGCCTCAACTAAACAGAAATTAGAAGCATTATTGAACGGCAATGTAGAAACTCCTACGGAACATATAGAGCAAAATCATATAGACACCGATGATGCAGTTTCGCATGAAGTGCATATAACAGTTGAACAGCAAGCAATTTTAAAAGCGGTACGTGCTATTATGTGTATTGAAGCATTGCAAAATGTAGGTAATATACAAAAAACAGCTCCGAGTATTGAAGAAATTGAAGCAGATGCTTTCGGATTTGAATTTACAGTATTTATGGATACTGATTGTAGTATAGAAGAATTGAAACAAGTAGTACTTCATGTTTCTGAAATTGAGAAAGTGGAAGTAAAGCAAGGAGAACCTATATCGAAGGAAGTAGCTTCTAAAAAAGTCGTTACACAAGAAGTTGTGCAAGTAGAAGGAAAGCTACAACCAGCTGTGGCTACGCAGGTAGAATCACCAATAGAGGCAACGAATCAACCTTCAAGTGCTATGCCAGCTAAAAGTACTACAAAAACGAAAAATGCTAAAGTGGAGAATCGTTCAATTCGTGTTCAATTAGAGAAAATCGAAAGATTAATGAATATGTTTGAAGAAAGTGTAATTGAACGTGGGCGCATTGATGAATTGGCTCAAACGATTCAAAACAAGGAGCTAATTGAACATTTAAATCGATTAGGCGATATTTCAAAAGATATTCAAAATGTACTATTAAATATGCGTATGGTGCCGATTGAAACTGTGTTCAATCGTTTCCCGCGTATGGTACGTATGTTAGCGAAAGATTTAGGGAAAAAAATCGATTTACAAATTACAGGTGAAGATACTGAAGTAGATAAAATTGTTATTGATGAAATCGGTGATCCGCTCGTTCATTTAATTCGAAATGCAATCGATCACGGTGTTGAAACTGTTGAAAAACGACGTGATGCAGGTAAAAATGAGACAGGTACGATTAAATTAGAAGCCTTTCATAGTGGAAATCATGTCGTTATTCAAATTACGGATGATGGAAACGGTATTAATAAAGGGAAAGTATTAGAAAAAGCGATTAAAAATGGCGTTGTAACTGAAGCGGATGCGAATAGATTAACAGATCGTGAAGTGTTTGATCTTATTTTCCAACCAGGATTTAGTACAGCTGAAGTTGTATCAGATCTTTCTGGACGCGGTGTCGGATTAGATGTTGTAAAACATACGATTCATAGTTTAGGTGGACATTTAATTATTGATTCTGAGGAAGGAAAGGGAAGTACATTTAGAATTGAACTTCCATTAACGTTGTCTATTATTCAATCTATGCTTGTTCAAACGAATGATAAGCGTTATGCTTTACCTCTTGGAAATATCGTTGAAGCAATTCGAATTAAGAGAGAAGACATCCAATCCTTACAAGGAAAAGATGTGTTAAATTATCGTAATCAAATTATTGAAGTGAAACATTTAAGTACTGTATTTGGTGAAAAAACAGTAGATGAGGCGTTTGCGTCATATGATGGTCAAATGGTTCCTGTGTTAATTGTTCGTAACACACATCGCAGCTATGGACTTATTGTAAACACAATTATCGGTCAAAGAGAAATAGTCTTAAAGTCATTAGGTGACTTCTTTGCAGAGAGTTCTAACTATTTCTCTGGTGCGACGATTCTCGGTGATGGACGAGTGGTCCTCATTTTAAACCCAGAAGGTTTATAATAGGAATGAAGGAAAGCTCCCCACTTGTATACAATTGGGGAGCTTTTTGGCTAATCGTTACGAATCTAATAATGGATACATAGTAACGTTTTATACTAATGAGTTTGCTAAAATAAGAGTTTATATTATTTGATAGAAAAACAGAAATGAGGAGGCAGGGAAAATGCCTGAGCAACACACAAAAGGGGATACGAGCACGATTGTGCTAGAAAAAGAAAATGAGCATTTAACGCCTCAAGAATGCGATATTCTTGGCGAAATTGCAAATATATCATTTGGTTCAGCTTCGACTGTATTATCAACAATTTTAAATAGGCAAGTAAGCATTACTGCTCCTCGTATAGAGTTGGTAGATTTATATGATTCAAGAGATGTCGAAGTTCCGCATGTTGTATTAAACATTCATTTTACAAAAGGATTAGATATGGAAAACCTCCTTGTCCTTAAGCAAGATGTTGCATTGTCCATTGCTGATTTAATGATGATGGGAACAGGTGAAGTGGAGGACGGAAAAGAACTTGGTGAATTAGAGCTAAGTGCTGTACAAGAAGCGATGAATCAAATGATGGGATTCGCAGCTACATCTATGTCGGAATTCTTCCAAGATACAGTAGATATGTCTCCGCCGACGATTAAAGTTGTAAAGTTATCAGAAGAAATGGAGAAAATCTCTGAAATCGATGGGAATCATACGATTGTTAAAGTATCGTTTGATTTAAAGATAGATAATCTTGTAAACTCTAAACTTGTACAAATTGTTTCAGTTGAGCATGCGAAACAAATGGTAAATAAATTAATGCAATTATCTGGTGGAGTAGAAGAAACAGACGAACCAGCAGAAGTAGTGGAAACTGAGATTGTAGAAGAAGTTGAAAAAGAGCATTTAACACAAGAAGAGAAAGATGTGCTTGGTGAAATTGCAAATATTTCAATTGGCTCCGCTTCAACAGTATTGTCAACGCTTTTAAATCAGCCAGTTACAATTAGTACACCAAATGTGGAAGCAATCAATGTTCGTCATTATGATGGAGTACCAGTACCATTTGTTATTTTAAATGTCGACTTTGTTGAAGGGCTAAAGAATGAGAATGTATTTGTATTTACGAAAGATGTTGCCTTAACAATGGTAGATTTAATGATGATGGGAACAGGGGAAGTTGACCCAGAAAAAGAGCTTACTGAATTAGAACTGAGCGGTATTAAAGAAATTATGAACCAAATGATGGGTCATGCTGCTACGGCGATGTCAGAAATGTTTCAAGAAAAAATGGACATGACGCCGCCAAATGTTAAATTTGTAACGTTAAAAGAAGAAATGGAATATTTGGGAGAGTCAATGGAAGTGGACGAACTCGTTCAAATTACGTTCAATCTTGAAATTGGCGATTTGCTTCAATCGAAGATGTATCAAATTTTGCCAATTTCCGAAGCGAAAGAAATGGTAAGGCGACTTCTGTATCCGATGGTGGAAGAAGAAGAGATTGCCACAGAAGAAATTGAAGAAGAAAAAATTGTAGAACCAGTTGTGCAACCTATTGAATTTAAAGAAGTAAAACAAATGGAACCAGTATATATGGACACGTCCATTCTACAAAATGTAGAAATGAACGTGAAATTTGTATTTGGAAGTACAGTGAAAACGATTCAAGATATATTAAGTTTACAAGAAAATGAAGCAGTTGTACTAGATGAGGATATTGATGAACCGATTCGTATTTATGTAAATGATGTATTAGTGGCGTATGGTGAACTTGTAAATGTGGATGGATTTTTTGGAGTAAAAGTGACGAAATCACTATAAGGCATTGAAATAGGAGTTTGAACTAGTAGATGAAAAACGTAAAGTTTTTTCTAATGAGTTGGCTATGCATACATGTGTGCTTGTTCTTCCCCTTGCAAAGTCAGGCTGAGGAACAAATTGAGTCAGATCAAAAAATAAATGAAGTGAATGTACAAGAAGAAAATAAGGAATCTCAAGAATCGTCAGAACAAGTGGAAACGAAGCAAGATGAAGAGAAACAAAAAGAAGCAGAGCAACAAGAAGTAGTAAATAAACAATTGAATGAAAGAAAGATAGAAACAGAACAAGGAATTATTACAGTAAATAAGCCGGAGCTTAAAGTTGGCGAAGAAGTGCGAATTGCTGTAGAACCAAATGGGAAAAACATTCAAAGTATGAAAGGTATATTGCAGCTACAAAAAAATGGCGAGCAATATGCGCAAGAAAGAATACTATCTTTTGAGTATGATGAAGAAACGAAGAGCTGGGTTGCTAACTATAAAGCAGGGAATTTTGATTTGCAAGGTGATTGGAATCTTCAGCTCGTTCAAAGTTACAAAGAGAATGAGAAAGAAGAAATCGTAAAAAATGAAGTGAAAGTCCCGCTCATTCGTATTAAAAATGAAACGCCAACTATAGATAAAGAATTGCCAAAGTTACAGAAAGTTACTATTGATGAAGTAAAAGAGAACTTAGTTGAACGAAAACAGGGAGATTCTATACATATACGAGTAAAAGCATCAGATATAGAATCGGTTGTAAAAGAAGTGCGCGTTACATTAAAAGGGAAAGAAAATAAAGAGCTTTCGTTTTTATTAGACTACAACAAGCATGATATGGATTGGCAAAAAGTATTTGAAATAACAGAAGCATTGCCGGCTGGGCCATACGAATTACTTGTAGAGATAATAGATGCAGCAGGTAATAAACTTGTTGAAGAAAGTGAATATACCATTTCTGTTTTGGCGCCAAAAAACGAAGATGATAAAAAGATAGAAGAGAAAGAGAAAGAAGAGAAATTAGATAATAAACTAGAAAATGAATTAGAAGATAAGAAAGAAAATGAGAAGCGAGAAGATTTGAAAGTCAAAAACCCGCTTCTAGAAGAAAAATTGCCGGTTGTTCAAATTCCGAAGCAAGATGAGAAAGTAAATAAGTTTATAAAAGAACCGTTGAAAGAGAAATTTACTTACGTTATAAAAGAGCCGTTCGAAGACAACAAGGAAGTACATAAGGCGAAGGACCAAAAAGAGAAAAATAACAAACAAGTTGTCTCTAAAAAGAAAGAACAAAAAGAAGAAACGAAAGACAAGGAAGAAGAAAAAGGTGAACAGGGAGTACAAGCTTCGGATGTATTTACTATCATGTCAGGTTTGTTCGTACTGTTTTTAGTTTTAAAGAGTAATAAAGAATGGGGCTAATTATTTCATAGTAGTGGAGGCGCTTAAATGGAGATTAAACGTACGACAATTGAAGATAAGACGCTACAACCATTAAAACAGCCTGCAGCTATTTCGGAACATGAAATCCAGAAAGAACGAAAGCGTAGCAATTTAGTGTTTACTGGACAGTCTAAAATTATTTCGAAAAATAATGAAATAGGTATTTTACTTGCAAGTTTAAGTGATGGAAAGATTATGAAGGAAATGCTTTCTAAAGAGATGGATACAGTGTTACAACTTTTTAAAAAGTTACATACGTTATCTGAAGAAGGAAAGCAATCAGAAAAAGTGTTTGAACAAGTAATTAGAAGCCTGCAAGGACTTATTAAGCAGGCGCATATAAAAGAACTTCCTTTGTTAGATGGAACATATGATTTCGCTGAAGTGCAACTATCATTTGGTAGAAAAGTACATATTCCTTTACTAGATGTAAGTGCACTCATCTCTAGAGTGGAAAGTGATTCTTCAGAAGGAAATATAAATTTGATGGTAACGGTTATTACTGCTTATATAACGAAATTGTCTAACGAAACGATTTTAATTAGCGTTACAGACCGCATTGCTAAAGATCGGGATGTAAGTGTATGGAGAGCGCTTGCGGAAATGAACATGACACAATTATCACAGGCATTGAAACAAACGATGCAAGAACATAAATGGTCTATGACGTTTCTTTTTCTCTTCATATGGATTGTCGGTATTATTTTAATTCGAGTTATGTAAAAAGGTCGTCACTCCATTGTGACGACCTCTTTTATATTTTTTCGTAGAAGAATGTATCAAATCGCTGAAGATTGTAACGTTCGGGTGTTAAAATTTGTTCCGTACTACCAACAAATAGTACACCGCCTTTTCGTAAAGAACGACTAAATTTTTCGTAAAGTTTTATTCTTGCTTCTTCTGTGAAATATATCATTACATTACGACAAATAATCAAATCATAATTTGTATCGAATGACTGCATTAAAAGGTCATGTTGTTTAAACGAGACGTTTTGTTTAATGTTTTGATGCAATGAATATAGACCATTCTCTTTTGTGAAATGACGTTCTTTCAAATCAGTAGGTAATTCCTTTAACGAACGTTCCGTATATTGAGCGCGTTTTGCGGTTTCTAAAATATGAAAATCAAGATCTGTTGCTTGAATTTCAAAACGAAATGGAGCTAGATGCTTTGATAAAATTAAAGAGAGTGTATATGGTTCTTCACCAGCAGCGCAAGCGGCACTCCATACCTTTAATTTTCCGCTATTTTGTTCGAGTAATTTTGGTAGTGCTTTCGACTCTAAAGTTTGCCATCGTTCTTTATTTCTAAAAAACTCTGAAACGTTAATTGTAATATAGTCAATAAAATTTAAAAATAAATTTTGATCAGCGCGTAATTTGTTTAAAAAATTAGTGTAGTTTTCGAAGCCTTTTCTCGAAATGAAAGCATCGATTCTACGGCGCATTCTATCTTGTTTATATGAAGCGATGTCCATATTGAATTGTTGTTTAAAACTCGCGATAAAATGATCATAATCTTGTTCAATTATCATATTTACAATGGGCACAATAATGGTATTGTGCCTCCCCCTTTACATCATACGAATTTTTTGTTCAAAGCTTTTTTTCATTTGCTTTTCATGTAATCCTGGTAAATCATAAATGACAGCATCAATACCTGCTTCTTTTGCAACATCGACAGGGATGACAGATGTATGTTTGTCCCCATTATAAAAACAGAGAACTAAATCAGTGTCTTCAATAATTTGTTTAACAAAAAACATATAATCTGATCGGTAAATGGAGTCGGAAGGATGATCAAAAGCAACATATTCGGCTCCGTGTTTTTTTAAGTAATCAACGACTTCTTGAAATTCATCTGTTATTGCTGGCAATGGTTGCAGCGTGTAAAGGCATAAATTTTGAGCGAGTCTTTCATTCTCAACGAAAAAACGAAGAACCTCATTTTCAATAGATTTATAACATAATATGTAAATTTTATGTTTGTGAGCATAGTCAGTTAAAAATTTTTTAATTTCTTCTTGATCTAATGCTGTTAATTGATTTGAACCACAAAGGAAAATATTCATAGAATTGTGCCACCTCATGCTAAATTGTAACATATCTTTTATAAAAAATAACTGCAAAATATTACTGTTCAGAGTATAATTATAAATAACTGGATTTTACGATTAAGTTTAGGAAGAAATAAAAAAATAAATAGGTGATATATATGCTACGTTCTATCTCGCATAATCCAATTTTATCGCATATACCGCCTGCTACTCAAATGCCGAAAGAAGCAAATGTCAGGACAGGACTTGCATTTTCGGATAATTTGCATGCAGATCCGAAAAAAGATAAATTGCTAGAACAAATGGAAGCGTTTGTCGATAATATTGGAGAAATTAAAGAGAAAATTGAAATGGAATTAACGCTTGATAATGTAATGGAATACAAAAATACAGTAAAATCATTTTTGAATTTTTACGTTGATAATGTATTGCAGTATAAAGATGTCATGTCTCGTCACCCGCGTTACGGATATTCACAGAAAATGACGATTGTGAAACAGGCAGAAATGGGATTGAATGAATTAGAAGATGTTATGAATTTAATTAATACGAAAACAGGACATTTAGAAATGTTAAATCAAATTGGAGAAATCCATGGTTTAATTGTGAATTTAGTCTTGTAAAAGAAAGGAAGCTATATGTACATACAATTATATGAAAAACTCGTTATTATTCAAAAAGCGTATGAAAATATTCAAGCGCTTGGAGAGCAAATATATGAGAATTTAAAAAATAAAAATGTAAATGCAGTTCAAAAGTTGCAAGTAGAGCAATTGCATTACATTGATGGTTTAAAAGGGTTATCAAGCTCATTTGAAGAAATGGTTGTTCAGTTCTGTAAAGAACAAGGGGTTGAATCGTTTCGTGTAAGTGCGTTATTTTCGTATTTTTCTCAAGAAGAAATTGAAAAAATGAAAGAATTACAAAAAAACGTAACTGAATTAGAAGAGAATGTAAAAATGATTCTTTTGAAAAATCAATATTACTTAAACGTACTATTAAAAACTACAGAAAGTATTGTGGATTCTGTTTCTGAATATAACTTAGAGCGAAACAATAATTCGCAAATCTTTATGAATGAACTATTGTAAAGGAGAAGTGAAGCTTTATGAGATTATCTGATTATAATACACCGCTATCGGGTATGTTAGCGGCTCAAATGGGGTTACAAACAACGAAACAAAACTTGTCTAACATTCATACACCGGGTTATGTTCGTCAAATGGTGAATTACGGATCTGTTGGAGCAAGCAATGGTCATACGCCAGAACAGAGAATTGGTTACGGTGTACAAACGCTAGGTGTTGACCGTATTACTGATGAGGTAAAAACGAAGCAGTTTAATGATCAATTATCTCAGCTCTCTTACTATAACTACATGAATTCGACTTTATCACGTGTAGAGTCTATGGTTGGAACGACAGGGAAGAATTCATTATCTAGTTTAATGGACGGTTTCTTTAATGCCTTTCGTGAAGTAGCAAAAAATCCAGAACAACCAAACTACTACGATACATTAATTTCTGAAACTGGGAAGTTCACTAGTCAAGTAAATCGTCTTGCGAAAAACTTAGATACAGTGGAAGCGCAGACGGCAGAAGATATTGAAGCGCATGTTAATGAATTTAATCGTCTGGCTGCTAGTTTAGCAGAAGCGAATCATAAAATTGGACAAGCGGGTACACAAGTGCCGAATCAACTTTTAGACGAACGAGATCGCATCGTTACAGAGATGTCTAAGTATGCAAACATCGAAGTATCTTATGAATCTATGAATCCTAATATCGCGAGTGTTAGAATGAATGGTATTTTAACAGTAAATGGACAAGATACATATCCACTTCAATTAAATAAAGAAAAAGACCCAATGTCAGTTGAGATTTACGGTTCAGAAATCTCTGTAACTAGCGGAGCGATAAAATCAGCGATTGATACGAAAGCGAAGATTGTTGATTATAAAAAAAATCTCGAAGACTTAATGAGTTCAATGAAAAATCAAGTGAATACAGTGATGGGAAAAGATTTCTTCGTTGGAGATTATGCGAAAGAGATGAAGTTAAATCCAGAATTCCAAAAAGATGTTTCGAAAATGAAAATGTCTGCTGAAACAGCAAATAAACTAGCAGCAGTTACAGATGACGATTATAAAGAAGGTCTTTCTTATAAACAAGCATTAGACCAATTTATAGTTCGTGTTGCATCTGATAAAAGTGCAGTAAATGGTTATCAAAAAATTCATGGCGACTTACTAGAAGGTATTCAACAAGAAAAAATGAGCGTTGAAGGTGTAAATATGGAAGAGGAAATGGTAAATTTAATGGCCTTCCAAAAATATTTCGTCGCAAACTCTAAAGCTATTACTACGATGAATGAAGTGTTTGATAGTCTATTTTCGATTATTCGATAAGTGATAATAATTGATTGGAAATATATAAGGAGGAGATAGAAATGAGAGTATCTACATTTCAAAATGCAAACTGGGCAAAGAATCAGTTAATGGATTTGAATGTGCAACAACAATACCATAGAAACCAAGTAACTTCAGGGAAGAAAAATCTTCTTATGAGTGAAGATCCACTTGCAGCGAGTAAATCATTTGCGATTCAACATTCATTGGCGAATATTGAACAAATGCAAAAAGATTTAGCTGACTCAAAAAATGTATTAACACAAACTGAAAATACTTTGCAAGGTATTTTTAAATCTTTAACGAGAGCAGATCAATTAACGGTACAGGCATTAAATGAGCCAAATGGTGAAAAAGAATTGAAAGCCATCGGTGCAGAGATTGATCAAATTTTAAAACAAGTTGTATATTTAGCGAATACGAAAGAGCAAGGTCGTTATATTTTCGGTGGTGATAGTGCAGAAAAGTCACCATTTACAGAAGATGGTACGTACCAGGGTGGACAAAATGATGTGAACTGGCAACTAAATGACGGTTATGAGTTAAAGGCATTCCGTAACGGAGAAGCATTATTATCCCCGGTTATAAAAACGTTAAAACAGATGAGCGAAGCGATGCAAAAAGGTGACCAAAAAGCGTTACAACCGTTATTAGGAGAAAATAAGAAAAACTTAGATGGCATCATTAACCGTACAACTGAAGTTGGTTCAACAATGAACACAATGGAGACGTTTAAAACAATTTTAAGTGAGCAAAATTTAGCGCTTCAAGAAAACCGTAAAGAAATTGAGGATGTTGATTTAGCGGTCGCAATTTCTGACTTGGCATATATAAATGCGACGTATGAAGCGACACTTAAAGCAGTTAGTACGATGAGTAAAACGAGTATTTTAGACTACATGTAATCTACAAGGAGTGAGAAAAATGGCAGGAACAACGATGACAGGTATTGGTGGTAGACAACAAATTTGGAACCTCGGAAATAATATGATCGATACTTCTAACCTAGTAGAATTAGAAATGCAAGCGTTAGATATGAGAAAAACACCATATACGAAAGAAAAGAACGACCTTACAAATGATAAATTATTATATACAAGTTTAAAATCAGAATTTAGTTCTTTCACACAAACGTTTAAAAACTTAGCGGCTTTTAAAGGGAATGAGAAAAAAGTAACGACAACACAAGAAGGTTATATTAATGTAAAAGCAGATGGTGGTGCGATTGCAGGAACTTTTAATATGACAATTACACAGCTCGCGCAACGTCATCAAATAGCTTCTAATGAAATTAAAGATATAAATGCGAAACTTCCTAAAGATGAAACATTAAAACTAGGTGGTAAAGAATTAAAAGTAACAACTGATATGACATATAAAGATTTAATTAATAAGATTAATGATGGAGATTATGGCGTATCAGCTTATACACTTGGAAATAAAATTTTCATGACCTCGAAAAAAGAGGGAACAGATGGACAGATTAAGTTTGAGGCGAACACATCTACACTATTTCAAGATATGGGTTTAGCTAAGGCGGATGGCACAGCGCTCAATACAATCAATGAAGCACAAAATGCTATGTATACTATTAATGGTATCAAAGGGGAAGGTTCTACTAATACAATTGAAGCTCTTCCTGGTGTGAAAATTGAGTTGTTAAAGGTAACTGAGCCGAAAGTAGAAGGAGCGCCAAATGCTGGTACAACAACAGATCCAAAAGCAAAAGGTATAGATCTAAAATTTACAGTAAATGACTCAAACGTAACAGACGCATCGAATGTTATTAAAAAAATGGTAGCTGATTATAATAAAGCTGTTTCTACAGTAGATATCTTTGCTGGAAAAGGTGGAGCTTTCCAAGGTCAAGCTATTATGCAAAGTGTACGTCAGGCAATGAACAATGTCGTAACATTTTCTCAAGATGGTAATTATTTATTCACATTTGGTATTCAATTAAAGCAAGATGGAACGATGGAAGTTAATGATGAAAAATTAACACAAGCATTAAAAGAAAAACCCGATGCAGCGAAGCAATTTTTCTTTAGTTCTAACGGTTTAGGAAAAATGATGGAAGAACCGCTTGATAAACTATTCGGTGATAAAGGTGTAGTCGGCGAGAGAGTTAAAAACATTGACTCACGTGTAAGTGATTTAGATAAAAAGATTAAAGATATTGAGACGCAAAACTTGCAAAAGCAAGATGAAATCGTGAAGAAGTATCAAAAGCTAGAGAGTACATTGGCGGCGCTTGATAGCCAACTCAAAACAATTAAAGCAATGACAAAACAAAAAAGTGATGATTAATGAAAGTTGAGGAAGTGATCGTATGCAAGCATGGCAACGTTATATGCAAAATGATATTATGACGAGTAATCCGATTAAAAATACAATTTTTATTTATGAAAGATGTATTGTAGAGTTTCGTAATTTAGAAGAACTTTTACATACTTTTAAACTACAAGAAGGGGACGCACTTCTTGAAAAATTAGAACGTATTTTTGAAGAACTAAAGCTTCAATTAAATCCTGAAATTACGAAAGATTTATATGATAGTCTCTATGGTTTATATGATTGGATTAGCATTCAAATTCAAACGATGAAAGTAACGCGTGAAGCGAAAGATATTGATGCAATTGTGAAAGTGTTACAAGATTTAATAGACGGTTACCGCGGAGCACTTGAAAATGAACAATGATATTTATCGGACGTTTGTCAGCTGTTTTAATGAAATCGGTGAATTGCAAGTGTCAGACAGAGAGTTTGCTGAGAAGAGTGAGATGTTAAATCGCTGGATGATGACATTGGATGAAGAAACGCGTGCACAAGTTGCGGCGGAGGTAAGCCCGTTCATTATTAAGGCAGCACAGCATATTCGGGATAAGCAAAAGATTTTGGAAGAAATGATTATGACAAATGATGGGCGAATGAAGGCTAATTCATTTTACGGTAAATATTAATAATAACGTCTGGAAACAGGTTCCCCTTTTAAAAGGGGGTCTATTCCTTCGTTTACATAAAGAACCCGCTGATTGAGGTTTCATTTTATGACTGTGATGAAATAATAATTGTAATCTAAATAATAGAAAAATGGACTTTAGTTTATATATTGAAATGTTCTATAGATTACCGTGTGTATACAGTTTTTTGCATTCTTTTTTATATTTTTATATTTTTCTAAAGACAACAATGAAAAAATGGAATAAAATATGTAAGGGTACATAATAGTAAATATTTTAATAAATGCATATAAGAAAATAAATAATGAAGTGAAACTTCTATCAGTGGATCATTAAGTTAGAAAAGGAAGGGTGTGGAATATGCCAGATTTAGTGAGTGATGTAAGCCATTATATGAATTATTTAGTGACGAAACGAAATACGGTTTCTAGTAATATTGCAAATGCGAATACACCTGGCTATAAAGCACAAGATGTAACATTTGCTGAGCAGATGAATAAAAGTAGTGCATTATATAAAAACAATGCGGCAGATTTAAAGAGCAATCCAGATTTATATCAAACGAATGAAATGCACTTGCCGACAGTAAATACGAAAAATACATATGCAAAGATTCAAACAAAATCAATGCAAACGAATAAAGACGGAAATAGTGTGGATGTAACGACAGAAATGCTAGATTTAATGAAAGCGAATCAGTTATACGGTATTTCAATTAACGCAATTAATACACAATATGCAATTAACCAAGCGGCACGCGGACGTTAAAAGTAGAAGGAGAGACAACGGATGTTTCAGGCAATTAATGCAAGTGGCTCAGGGCTAACAACAGCGAGAAAGTGGATGGAAGTTACTTCTAACAATATTGTAAATGCAAATACGACGGCGGCTCCGGGGGCAGATTTATATGAGCGTCGTAGTGTGGTGCTAGAATCAAACAATAGTTTTGCAAGTATGTTAGATGGGGCTCCTACTAACGGAGTAAAAATAAAAAGTATTGAAGCAGACAAAACGGAAAATTTAGTGTATGATCCGACGCATCCGCACGCAAATGAAGAAGGATATGTACGTTATCCCAATATTGATGTAACTGCTGAAATGACGAATGTAATGGTTGCTCAAAAAATGTATGAAGCGAATACGAGTGTATTAAATGCGAATAAAAAAATGCTTGATAAAGATTTAGAAATCGGCCGAGGATAAGGGGGAAGATAGTAATATGAAAATTCAACCAATGTTACATACACAACCATTTGGAGCAATTCAGTCAATTGGTGCACCGAAAACTTCTCAAACATCTGTAGTTGAGGGGAAAAAGTTTATTGATTTATTGGAAGATATGAATCAAACGCAAAACAATGCGCAAACAGCAGTATATGATTTACTAACTAAAGGGGTAGGAGAAACACATGACGTTTTAATTCAGCAAAAGAAAGCTGAGTCTCAAATGAAAACAGCTGCTCTCGTACGTGATAATCTTATTGAAAATTATAAGTCACTAATTAATATGCAAATTTAGGAAAGTGGACGGGTGTGTTTAAATGGAAAAGATGAAAAATGTTATCCAATCGTTAAAAACGTGGCATAAGTTAGTAATCGGTGCTGCGCTTTTAGCGATTGTAACAGGAGCACTTTTATACTTCACCTTGCCAGATAAATATGTTGTTGTATATCAAAATTTAAATGATGCAGATAAACAAGAGATTACAGCAGAATTATCGAAGTTAGGTGTCGATTACCAATTAGCGGCCGATGGTTCAATTCGTGTGCAAAAGAATGATGCTCCATGGGTTCGAAAAGAAATGAATGGGATGGGCTTACCGTTTAATTCGAAAAGCGGTGAAGAAATTTTATTAGAAAGCTCTCTCGGTTCAAGTGAACAAGATAAAAAAATGAAGCAAATTGTCGGTACGAAGAAGCAATTGGAGCAAGATATTGTAAGAAACTTTGCGACAGTTGAAACGGCAAATGTTCAAATTACATTGCCTGAAAAAGAGACAATTTTTGATGAAGAAAAAGCAAAAGGAACAGCGGCGATTACGGTTGGAGTGAAACGTGGCCAATTGTTAACAGCTGATCAAGTTGCAGGTATACAGCAAATGATTAGTGCAGCAGTTCCTGGTGTGAAGGCAGAAGAAGTAAGTGTTATTGATAGTAAAAAAGGTGTTATCTCAAAAGGAGCAGATGAAGCACATTCTAGTAGTTCCTCTTCTTACGAGAAAGAAGTAGAGATGCAGCACCAACTTGAAGGTAAATTAAAGCAAGATATTGATGCAACGTTAATGACGATGTTTAAACCGAATGAATATAAAGTGAATACGAAAGTATCTGTAAACTACGATGAAGTTACACGTCAGTCAGAAAAGTATGGTGATAAAGGTGTACTTCGTAGTAAACAAGAGCAAGAGGAAAGCTCTACTGCGCAAGAAGGGGCAGATACGAAGCAAGGTGCTGGTATTACAGCGAACGGTGAAGTGCCAAACTACGGTACGAACAATAATCAAAATGGTAAAGTTGTCTATGATAATAAAAATGGTAACAAAATCGAAAACTATGAAATAGATAAAACAGTTGAAACAATTAAGAAACACCCAGAATTAACGAAAACAAATGTTGTTGTATGGGTAGATAATGATACGCTAGTAAAACGTAGAATTGATATGACAACTTTTAAAGAAGCAATCGGAACAGCGGCAGGACTTCAAGCTGATCCGAACGGTAACTTTATAAATGGTCAAGTTAACGTTGTAACTGTTCAGTTCGATCAGCCGAAAGCCGAAAAAGAGAAAGAGCCAGAAAAAAGTGGTATGAACTGGTGGTTATTCGGTGGAATTACAGCTGGCTTATTAGCGATTGGTGGCCTAGTATGGTTCTTATTAGCAAGACGTAAGAGAAAGAAAGAAGAAGAGGAATATGAAGAATACTTAGCAGAAGAGGAAATTGCTGCAAGTAATGAAAGTATCTTGGAAATTCCTGAAGAAAAAATAGTGCCAGAGCCAAAACCTGAACCAGAAGAACCGAAAGAACCAACGTTAGATGAACAAGTGCAGGATGCTACGAAAGAACATGTAGAAGGAACTGCAAAAGTAATTAAAAAATGGTTAAACGGACAGTAAGGGAGGAACAACGATGTTAGATGAAATCTCCTCCAAAGAAAAAGCTGCCATCCTTATTCGTACATTAGAAGAAGGGGTGGCAGCAAAAGTCATTGAATATATGACAGCTGAGGAAAAAGAAGTATTACTTCGTGAAATCGCAAAGTTTCGTGTATACAAACCAGAAACGTTAGAAAATGTACTAGGAGAGTTCTTATATGAACTAAATGTAAAAGAATTGAACTTAGTCACTCCAGATAAAGAATACATTCGTCGCATATTTAAAAACATGCCAGAAGACGAACTGGAAAAATTATTGGAAGATCTTTGGTATAACAAAGATAATCCGTTTGAGTTCTTAAATTCACTTACAGATTTAGAGCCACTTCTTACAGTGCTTAATGATGAGTCACCACAAACAATTGCAATTATCGCTTCTTATATTAAACCGCAACTTGCGTCTCAATTAATTGAGAGATTGCCAGATCATAAGCGCGTTGAAACGGTAATGGGTATAGCGAAACTAGAACAAGTTGATGGTGAGTTAATTAATCAAATTGGTGAGTTGTTAAAATCGAAATTAAATAATATGGCATTTAGTGCAATTAATAAAACTGATGGCTTGAAAACAATCGTAAATATTTTAAATAATGTTTCACGAGGTGTTGAAAAAACAGTCTTTCAAAAGCTGGATGAAGTCGATTATGAGTTATCTGAGAAAATTAAAGAAAATATGTTTGTCTTTGAAGACTTACTTGGTCTTGAAGATCTTGCGCTTCGCCGTGTATTAGAAGAAATTACAGATAACGGTGTTCTTGCGAAAGCACTTAAAATTGCAAAAGAAGAAATTAAAGAGAAATTATTTACATGTATGTCTTCAAACCGTAAAGAGATGATTCTAGAAGAATTAGATGGCTTAGGACCGCTTAAGATGACGGATGCTGAAAAAGCGCAGCAAACGATCACTGGTACAGTGAAAAAGCTAGAGAAAGAAGGAAGAATTATCGTTCAAAGAGGTGAAGAGGATGTCCTTATTTAAAAACAGAATTCCGAAGAATTCTGTTTCTTTTTCTGAAGAAACGTATGAATTACAATTTCCAAAACCAGCTTCAGTTCAAATAGAAGAGGAAGAATTACAAGCTGATCATGCAGAACTTCGCGCCCAGCAAGAATCATTACATATGGAAATGAATCAGCTAAGGCAAGAGAAGCAAATGCTAGAACGAGAGCGGCAGCAGTTATTACAAGATAAAGAACAATTTCAAATGCATATTCATGAGCAAATGGAACAGATGGAAGCAGCGCGTGTGCAATTTCAAAAAGAACAACAAGAAACAGCATATGAATGGACAGAGTTATTATGGGATCAATCTTTTCATCTAGCAGAAAAAATCGTGAATCAAGCGGTAGATTCACGATTGCTTGATGTGTTACCTATTTTAACTGGCATCGTGCAAACATTGCCAACTTCGTTTGAAAAATTAATCATTACAGTACATCCAGAAACGTTTGAACGTATTCAAGAAGAGAAGGAGAATACGAAAGAATATTGGTTACTACAATTAGTAGAATGGAAATATGATTTCTCCTTGCAGTTTGGTGAATTTGTTCTGGAAGAAGAGAAAGAGTTCTTTGAATTTAAATTTGCACCTATATTTGCAAAACTTCGTCAGAAATGGGAAGAAGAGAAGTTATTTGAGGAGCAAAATGTATGAGCCGCCTGTTAATGAATGAGAACGAAAAATGGAATAAGTTTATTAAAACACCGCTGTATACGAAAGTAGGCAAAGTTCATAGTGTACAAGAACAGTTTTTCGTAGCAAAAGGGCCGAAAGCGAAGATTGGAGATGTTTGCTTCGTTGGAGAACATAACGTCTTATGTGAAGTGATTGCCATTGAAAAAGAAAATAATATGCTACTTCCATTTGAACAGACAGAAAAAGTATGTTATGGAGATTCAGTGACATTAGTTTCAGAAGATGTTGTTGTACCACGTGGTAATCACTTGCTCGGAAAAGTGTTAAGTGCAAATGGTGAAGTGTTAAATGAGGAAGCTGAAAACATTCCATTACAGAAAATAAAACTAGATGCACCACCTATACATGCATTTGAACGTGAAGAGATTACCGATGTATTTGAAACAGGAATAAAATCAATTGATTCTATGCTAACAATTGGTATCGGTCAAAAGATTGGTATTTTTGCTGGGTCAGGTGTTGGTAAATCAACTTTACTTGGAATGATAGCAAAAAATGCAAAAGCTGATATAAATGTTATTAGTTTAGTAGGGGAACGTGGCCGGGAAGTAAAAGACTTTATTCGAAAAGAGTTAGGCGAGGAAGGTATGCGAAAAAGCGTCGTTGTTGTAGCGACGTCAGATGAAAGTCATCTTATGCAACTTCGTGCAGCGAAACTCGCAACGTCTATTGCTGAATACTTCCGTGATCAAGGTAATAACGTATTACTTATGATGGACTCTGTTACTCGTTTTGCCGATGCACGAAGAAGTGTTGATATTGCTGTTAAAGAGTTACCGATTGGTGGTAAAACACTGTTAATGGAAAGTTATATGAAGAAGTTGTTAGAGCGGTCCGGAAAAACACAAAAGGGATCTATAACAGGTATTTATACGGTGCTTGTTGATGGGGATGATTTAAATGGTCCTGTACCAGATTTAGCACGTGGTATTTTAGATGGACATATCGTATTAAAGCGTGAGCTTGCAACGCTTAGTCATTATCCTGCAATTTCAGTATTAGATTCAGTAAGTAGGATTATGGAAGAAATTGTTTCGCCACATCATTGGCAACTTGCAAATGAAATGAGAAGGATTTTATCAATTTATAAAGAAAATGAATTGTATTTTAAGCTAGGAACGATTCAAGAAAATGAAGAAAATGCTTATATTTTTGAATGTAAAAATAAAGTAGAAGGCATAAATACATTTTTAAAGCAAGGTCGATCGGATAGTTTCCAATTTGATGATATCGTTGAAGCGATACAGCATATAGTATAAGGCCTCTGCCCAAGAGGTCTTATTTTTTTGTTTTTTAATATTTCACAGATTTTTTTGGAAAAAAACTATATAATAGAAAAAGAGAACGTTATAATAGAAAGGGGCTATGAAAACAGGTGGATAAACAGCAGTACGACACAATAAAATTGCAAATAAACCAAGAAAAAGAACATATTTTAAAAGAAGTGTATGAATTAACAGCTGAAAAAAGAAAAATAGAACAAAAAAAAGAATATGATTTATATGTTGTGAAATCGCGTAGTAAAGTCGTACAAACTGGGCAACGTATTATGGCTGGCATGCTTTCTTCACATACGTTTTCACCTGAAAGAATAGAAGAATGGAATCGAAAAATTAAAAAAACGGAAGGTTTTATTCAAAAAAATGAAAGCCTTTTAGAGCAAGTAAAAGAAAAAGAACGTGTCATTGATGAGATGTATCAAGAAGATTGCAAAAAGCTTGTGAAAGCACAAGAAAAGCTGGAAGAAAAAATGCTTCTGGATTTGAAAATGTGTATGAATGGATGAGGTGAATGTAGTGATACAGTCTGTATTACCGGTGCAACAAAGTTTACCTCCGCAAAAAGAAAAAGGGCTAGAAGTACAATCAAAAAATGAAGATTCTTCATTCGATCGTACGATGAGAATCGAAAATAAAAAACAGCCGCAAACGGAGAAAACGAACCGAGAAGAAGCACCAAAAGAAGAGAAAAAAGAATATAACCTTTCTAAACCATCGGTAACGAAAGAAGAACCAATTGTAAAGAAAGAAGAAAAAAAAGAGACAGAACAGTTGTTATTAGCTGTATCTGAGCAAATGGTTGCAATTGAGCAATTACATGTGCAGCCGGAATTGTTATATCAATACATACAAAAAATACAAGAGCTATATAAAGAATATGGCAATATTAAACTTAATGAATTACCTGTAGCTGAATTACAACAATTACAAGAACTTCTTTCAAATATGAATATCAAAAATGCTATATGTTTAGAAGATACAATGCAAATGGTATTAGACAAAATGAAGATGCCAGAGCAAGCGATGCAAGCATTGAAGGCTGTAGAAACAGAAACTTGTAATATTGCAAAGAAACAAGAAGAGTTTAAAGACGTAGATCTTCCGAAAGCTGAGAGCGATGATGCAAAGATAGAGTTGCCAGAAGTTGATGCATTAAACGATTCGAGCTCTGCAGGTGCAGAATTATTAAATAAAACAACGAGTACCGAACAAATAGGGAAATCAAATAGTGGTGCTGAGAAAGTTTCATTACCTGACTTAGGAAAGAAAATGGAAGCGCAAGTAGAATCGCTGCAAAAATTTGTAGTGAAACAAGAACGTGTTTTATTTCAGTTAAATCCAGAAAAACTTGGTACATTAACAGTGTTTATGAAAAAACACGGAGATCAAATTGACGTTCACGTAGAAATGGAAAAACACGATGCGAAAAAACGTGTTGAAATCATTTTTGATGAATTGAGATTAAAGTTAAAAGAAAAAGAAATCAATATTCAAATTAGCTATTCAGATAAAGATGAAAATCGTAAAGAACAGCGAGAACAAGAGCAAAGGCAAAAACAGAAATTAGCAAATACAAATCATGAAAAACAACAATCAACAGAATTTGCGGGATTATTGGAGGAATAAAGCGTGCCAACAGTTGGATTAAATACAACGAGTACAAATCATATTCCGTTACAAGCAGGAGCGCAAAAAAGTAATGTACCTGTTAATGGTGTACAATCGCCAGTGCAACAAAGTAATGGAGTTTCAGCAGGAGCGCAAAAGACTCCTGGGGTAATGGGGAAAGATGATTTCTTAAAATTGTTTTTATCAAGTTTCCAACATCAAGATCCATTTAATGCGATGGATATGAATCAAATGATGAATCAGACAGCGCAGTTATCTCTTATGGAACAAGTACAGAATATGACGAAAGCAGTAGATAAGCTGCAATCAACGATGTATTCAACAGCACTTGATGGTGGAATGAAGTTTTTAGGGAAATACGTAAGAGGTGTTGACGGTGACGGAAACAAAGTAACCGGTCAAGTAGAAACAGTTCGTCTTGCGGAAAATAACGATGTACAGCTCGTTATTAATAATAAAGTTGTCTCTCTTCGTTTCGTTGAGAGAGTGTCTGATAAACCGATTGGGGAAACGAACCCAGAAGACGCAAAGAAAGACGATCAAAAAGTAACTGAAGAAGTAAAAAATACAAATTCATAAGGAGTGTCCATACGTTATGATTAAAGCGTTATATACAAGTATTACAGGGATGAATGCAACACAAAATGCATTAAGTGTAACTTCAAATAATATTGCCAATGCACAAACAGTAGGTTATAAAAAACAAAAAGCAATGTTTGATGATTTACTATATAACAATTCGATTGGTGCAAAAGCCGATGATAAATATGCTGGAACAAACCCAAAAAGTATCGGTAACGGTGTAAAATTGAGCGGAACGGTTACCGATTATAGTGATGGTACAATTACGTTAACAGGTGGTAAAACACAAGCAGCAATGGAAGGTAATGGTTTCTTCGTTGTAGGTGATTCAAAAGGCGGAAATATGGAATTTACTCGTAAAGGTACGTTTGGGATATCTTCAGATTACTATATTACGAATACTGAAGGTCAATACGTATTTGCATACCCTGCAAATGAGGCAACTGGTGAAGTTGATTTATCTGGAATTCCAGGACCGTTGCAAATTCCAATGGGAACGGCAATTGGTGGTATTCGAACATCAAAAGGTGTAGTTGGAGGGAATATTCCAGCTGATGCAAAAGCAATCTCACAAGAGATACCTATATATGATAATGCTGGTAACACTTGGACGATGCGTGTGGAGTTTACACAAACGAGCGAACATAATTATTCATATAAAGTACAGATGCGCAATGATTCGAAAAAAGAAGGGTTTAAGGATGTTGAAGGTGCAGGCGGTAATATGGCATTTGATGCTGTTGGAAATCCAAGTCCGAAAGAGCAAGCAGCTAATATTCCATTTAATGGCGGCAATATAAAACTAGACTTAAGTAATTTAACGAATCATCCAACAGATAAAACATTATCAGTAACAGGCGTAGATGGTAGAGCGGCGGCGACTGTTAAAGATTGCTTCATTGCTGATGGTGGATATGTGATGGTAAAATATTCTGATGGAAGCATGAAAGCTGCTGGCCAATTAGCTGTTGCGATGTTCCCGAACGAAGGCGGACTAATGAAAACTGGTAATGGTAACTATACAGCGACGAATACGACGGGTATTTTAGCTCTTGGTGCATCTGGACAAAATGGAGCAGGAAAAGTACGTGGTAGTGCACAAGAAGGTGCAAACGTAGATTTATCTGTAGAATTTGTTGACTTAATGTTATACCAACGCGGATTCCAAGGAAATGCGAAAGTAATTAAAGTTTCAGATGAAGTATTAAATGAAGTTGTAAACTTAATTCGATAATATATCGCATGGAAAAAATGTAATGGAGTAGAAAGGGTTTTTTATTCGTATGACAAGACAAGAGCGAATTTTACAATTGCCTTTTTTCGAAAATAAACGTGAACTTGCCGAGCAAGTATTAAAAATAGAACGAGAAGAGCATGTATATTTACCAGATCAATTTGAAATTAAGCAAGTGCCTCCGTATTCATTTGGCGAAAAACAAGCGATCATTGGCCGTATCCATGAGTTTTATTTCATAAGTGTTGGTAGCGATAGTGTTTGGAAGTATCAACTGTTTAAGGATGAGATGAAGTGTCGTGAGTTTTTTGTTATGTTGCCAAATATTACGGATCAGCAGATAGCGTTTTGGTTTAATAACATAGAGTTATTGAAAGGTTCTTAAAAGCACTTTTTAGGTTTTGAGAGAGGACCTGGCGATGTTTTGGAGCGGTTAGTGCCTAATAGAGTCCCGACCGATGTGTAAGACCAGAGATATGTAGCGTTACTAGAGTAGTGTGGTAGTGTAAGAAGTGGTAATATAAAATAGTTTTAAGTTAATTTAAGGTAGTTGTATATACAATTAGACTGAATTTCTATAAAAGGAGAGGTGAGGAGGATGGCGCAAAATAAGTATCGCGTTACATTCATTTCGCCGAGTGAGGTTGAGCAGCGGACTGTAATGGCGGCGAATAGTTTGCCAGATTTAATTCGTAAAGTAGAAAGTATTATCGCAGATCCAAACGGTTATTTTGTGAATGATAAAAAAAATAATTGTTATTTTAAAGTGATTAAAGAAAATGTTACGTTTATTCAATATGAGTTACTATTTTCGGATAAGGAAATTCATATTGAAAAATTAAAACATATAGCACCGGTAGTATTAAAGCGATTATTCGAAAAAATAAATGACCCGGAATTATATGCACTCGCGCTACTTGATGTTGATATAGCAACGAAAGAATATGTGCTAGCAGAAATGAATTCTGAACTGAGAATAAGAGTAGAGACAGAGCTTTCGAAAAAATGGGAAGCAATGCCGACGGAAATTGTAGGTGCACAAGAAGTTTTATTAGAGGCACTTGCTTCGTTTATACAAGATTAATTGTTTTTTTATAAAATGAATCGTTCGACTATCTATATTTTTTATATAGGTAGTTGACTTTTTCTCTTTTATAAAGCTTAATAATTAGATATACGGAATTAATGGAAGGGGAGCGACACCTTTATGTCACAAGCACAAAGTATTTTATTAGAAAGCGGAACAAATGAATTAGAGATTGTTACGTACACTGTTGGTGAAAACCTATTTAGTATTAATGTAATGAAAGTACGTGAAATCATTAATCCATTCCCTGTTACAACTGTGCCAGAATCTCATCATGCAGTTGAAGGTGTTGTTCAAGTACGTGGTGAAATTTTACCTGTTATTAACTTGGCAATGGCTCTTAATTTAAAGTCAACAAAGCCACTTGATCAAACGAAATTTATCATCTCAGAATTAAACCAAATGAAAGTTATTTTCCGCGTTGATGAAGTGCATCGTATTCAACGTATTTCGTGGGAACAAATTGATGAACCAGCTTCATTATCTATGGGACTAGAAGAAACGACATCTGGTATTGTAAAACTAGATGGAAAAATCATCTTACTATTAGATTATGAAAAAATTGTATGTGAAATTAGCGGCACTGGTTATGACAATAAATCAATTGCAGGATTAGAACAAAAAACAGATCGAGCTGAAAAAGTAATTTACATTGCAGAAGATTCAGCGATGCTTCGCCAAATATTAGAAGAAACATTATCATCAGCTGGATATACAAAAATGAACTTCTTCAGCAATGGTGCAGAAGCGTTAGCGCAAATTGAAAAATTAGCGAAAGAGCAAGGCGAAAAAATGTTTGAGCATATTCACTTGCTAATTACGGATATTGAAATGCCAAAAATGGATGGACATCATTTAACGAAAGTGGTTAAGGATAGTGAAGTAATGAATCGTTTACCAGTCATTATTTTCTCTTCATTAATTACAAATGAATTATTCCATAAAGGTGAAGCTGTAGGAGCAAATGCTCAAGTAAGTAAGCCAGATATTCAAGAGCTAATTGGTTTAGTTGATAAGTTAGTGTTGTAAGAAAAGCACTTTTTTAGCTGGAATAGAGGAACTAGCTATGTGTGGCAGCGGTCAGTGCCTAATAGAGACCCATGCGATGTAAGACCAGAGATATGGAGTGTTTTTTAGGTAAATGGGACGAGATAGCCGCCGAGATAGCTTTAGAAGAAGCGAGACTTCGATTGAGGATTTGAAGACTGGGTTTATAACTCTATTTTGTTAGAGAGGAGAAGGAATTAGCCAATGCTACATATGGCTAATTCCTTTTTAGTATTCTATACTCTAAACTGGTAGAAAAATGAAAGGTTTCTTGGGTGTTTGTCGCTGTATGTGTGAATAATCTTCATTTAGAGATTTTTAATTTAAAAATATGAGTGAACGTATTTTTTTGGATTACTTTAGTAACATTTCGTGGTAACGCAAATTTTTTCGGTGAAAAAACATCCGAAATACCATATAATATAATTAAATGTAATTAATATGCAATTTTACATATTATTAAAAAACATTTTCCAAATTTTTATACTTTCTATACATTTTTGTATGTTTATTATTTGACAGATAATTTCGAACTGTTATAATATGGATATGTAAAAATTGCTATTTTCTTAAAAGACATGGGAGTCAGATGAGAATTGTGAAAGGATGAGGGGGAGTGGCACAGATTATGTATCACCACACAGCAATTAATGTATTAGGTCTTTTACAAAACATGTCAAATAATAAAATGAACGATATGCAACTAGAAGCGGAATTAAAAAAAATAGAAAAAGAATTCCAAATAAAGTATGAAGAGTTAGTTGATTTACATAATAGAATGGTATTATTTCAAATAGATATAGAAAAAAATGGCGGGATGCGAGCATATGAAAAATCAGCAATTACATGGCTGAAGTCTGAACTAGAGCTACTGTATGAAGTGTATCAATTTTGTCAACGTCACGGTTTAAACATTTTAAATATTTCAAAATACGTAAGTAAAAATGAACTAAATCTTTTTCCAAAAACAGAAAGTCAATTGCAAAATACGTATTATAAATTGAAAAAACGTGAAATACCATTTGAAAATATTGAAAAACAAAAACCGGGACGAAAGCGAAAATATATACCAGTAAAAGAGACAATCGTTGCAAGAAAACAAGAAAACGAGTACGAATTAAAAGAAGAAATCCAGCATAAAGAGGATGAAAAAAATCTTGTAACAGTTATATCTGGTATCGTTGATAACTTTGAAACAATTAATCAATGTAGTGAAAGGAAAGAAGACGAACTACATCAGTTTATGGAAGGTATTTATAAGCTTTCTAGCATGGCAGCAGGGCGTTCTAGAGAAGCAAAGAATACACGTAGTCTAGAAGGCGAATTGCAGTCGTTACAACTAGAAAATGAAAGGCTAAAACGAGAGAAAGAAGAGCTTGTACAAGATATTAAAGGCATGACGCAGCTTTTAATTCATTTCATTACAAGTTCTGATATTGATCAAATTCGTAAATTACCAACTTTCGTACAAGATTGTAAAATGGAATTACATAAACTAGGGCTATATAATGCACAAGACGGAAAAATGAAAATAATGGTTGACCGTAGCGGACAAGTTATGACGGTAACACAGTAATAAAATTTGGGTACAAAATAAAAGGGAGATACATAGTTTATATGTATTTCCCTTTTGTTTTGTATGGAATCGTTCCAAAGATGGAAGATTCATTTTTAAGATTGTAGTAGTTTAGAGACCATTTTCGGAATTTGGTTCGCTTGTGAAACCATACTAATTGCAACTTCAGTCAATAATTTGAACTTTAAAAAATCACTCATCTCCTGCGCCATTTCTGCATCTTCAATTCGAGATGCAGCATCTGTTAACGCCATACTTTGGCTATTTAAATTTTCAATATTAAACTGTAAACGATTTATCATTGCACCAAGGTCGGCACGATGAAGTGACACACTTTGCAAAGCCTCTTCAATTTTAAGGAGCGCCGCTCTGGCTTCTTGTTCTGTTGAAATCTTGATGTCGTGTTGTGTAGGGGAAGGGGGAATATGTTTCGTCATATTTATCGTATGATCGATATCGTCTAATGTAATAGGGCGGTTTTGACCGTCAAATACAGATAAATCATTAAACTCAGTCGTCTCGCCAATATAGCCAATTTGTTCTGTTAAAGACTGAAACTCTTTATTCAGCGAATGACAGTTTTTATTTGAATTTGTACCGTTTGAGGATTGAACGGCCAAATCACGCATACGCTGTAAAATATTCGTCACAGTTTGAAGGGCAGCTTCGGCCGTGCGAAGCATCGATATTGCATCCTCATTATTACGAATCGCCACGCGCATACCACTTGCTCTCGCATGCATACGAGTCACAATTGCAACATTAGCGGGATTATCAGAAGCATGGTTTAACTTCTTACCAGTCGCCAAATGCTCCATTACAACATTCATACGCTTTTCATTCTCATACAACGACTGCCTAGCATTCCTACTTAAAACATTCGTACCAATACGCATAATAGACACTCCTTATAGATTGATATAGTCAGTGTTCTAAAGCTAATAAACGGTTATGAAGAGAAAAAGAGACTTATGCTCACTTTATCTTTTTGTTTTCATACACGGAACGAGAATAAAATAGGCCCTGACCGCTACTAAATATGGCTAGAGCTTCTCTTTAAGCTAAAAAAAATCTTTCAATCTATCTATATAGAAAAAATAAACCTCTCTGCAAGCAGAGAGGTTTATTCAGGAAACTAACTCAAATGGCTTATTGTAATAATTTAGAAACCATTTGTGGAGTTTGGTTTGCTTGAGAAAGCATGCTGATACCAGCTTCGTTCAAGATTTTGAACTTAGTCATTTCAGACATTTCTTTCGCCATGTCAGCGTCTTCGATTTGAGAAGCAGCTGAAGCCATGCTAGCAGATTGGCTCTTAAGGTTGTTTACGTTAAAGTCAAGACGGTTTAATGTAGCACCTAGAGTTGCACGGTTGTCGGCAACTGTTGTTAGAGCTTTATCAATTGCTTTAACAGCTTCTAAAGCATTATCTTTTTCAGCTGCATCTGTTGCTTTAGGAAGTACAGCTGCTTTTAAAGCATCTTTAATATCATCTACGCCAGCTGCAGTATCATCTGCTGCACCTGTTTTAAATCCTTTAAGAGCATCTTCAATACCTTTAACTTGTGTAGCGTCCATACTCCCTTTGATGTTATTAAGAGCATCTTTAATAGCTGTAACATCAGCATCCTTAGAATCTTTTGTTAAGTCAGCAATTCCTTTAGTAACTGCGTCAATGTCTTTTTGTTCAATTTTAGTACCAGCACCAGCACCAGCACCAGCAACAGCACCAATAGAAATTTTATCAATTCCTAATTTTTCAAGAGTAACTGCTTTTAAATTAATACCAATTTGTTGTTCAGAACTACTTGAATCAAGTGTTTGAATCTTAACTTCGCTATCTTCTTTTAATAAGTTCTTATCATTAAATTGAGTGTTGTCTGCAATGTAAGTGATTTGTTTTTGTAATTCATCAAATTCTTTTTGTAGTGCAGATTTGTTTGAATCAGTATTCGTACCGTTAGCTGATTGGTTAGCGATGTCACGCATACGAAGTAAGATGTTAGATACTGAGTTCATTGCTGAATCAGCTGTACGGATTAATGACATACCGTCTTGTGTGTTGTTAGCTGCTACATTTAGACCGCTTTCACGTGCACGCATACGAGTTGCGATTGCAAGACCAGCAGCATCGTCAGAAGCGTTGTTGATACGTTTACCACTTGATAAACGATCCATAGAATTGCTCATTTTTGATTGGTTTTGACGCATGTATTCTTGCGTACGTAAACTGTTAATGTTTGTATTAATTCTCATAATTAAGAACCCCCATTTTTTTATATTGACTTTTCTGCAAATTGAAAAACGGTAATATGCGAAAAAATCAATTTCGAGATTTATTGTAATCCCTGTCATAGCGGGTGTCAACTAAAAATTCGAATTAATAAATATAAAAAAATAACAGTTTAACAATATATTCATTTTTTTATTACATAATTATTAAAAGGATTATTGCAAACTTTAAAAAAAAACTCTAATATTAGATTATCTTTGTTTACCGAAAAGGTGATATTATGATAGTTGGAAATATAGTAAAAGAAGTGCTTGCATATAAGAAAGGACAAATTCAGCAAAAGCTAAGTAGTCCACAAGCATTCGTTAGTAGTCGTTTTCAAGAGAAGTTGCAGAGTGAACCTGCGAAGGAGACGAAGGCTACTACGCAGCCGGCAAAAGTAGAAGATATGAGTCAGCCGGTACAATCTACGAAAATAGAAGCGGTTGTTAATAAACCCGTAGAAACTATTAATAAAGTAGAGGAAGCGAGTAAGTCTGAAGAAAAGGCTGAAACGAAGAAAGCAGATGAAGTGCAAGTTGCGCAAAAAGAGTTTGAACGACGTTTCCCAGAAACGAAAAATGAGGCTGCTGATACGTGGGAATTAACGAAGAAGTATAATATTCAAAAAATACGTTCTTCCAATGAAGGGAAGTATGAGGATATTATTGATCGTGTAAGTCGTACATATGGAATTCCGAAAACGTTAATTCAAAAAATGATTGAAGTAGAGTCTAATTTCAATCCGAAAACGGTGTCACATGCCGGTGCGATGGGACTTATGCAGCTTATGCCAGCGAATGTGAAGGAGATGGGTGTGAAGAATCCCTTTTCACCAGCTGAAAGTATTGAAGGTGGCGTGAAAGAGTTAAGCGGTTATTTAAAGAAAAATAACGGCGACTTAGTATTGGCACTTGCTTCTTATAATGCTGGTCCTGGGAATGTGAGAAAGTACGGAGGCGTACCGCCATTTAAAGAAACGCAAGGATATATTAAAAAAATATTAAATATCGACGTTTCAAAATAAGAAGTTTCATATATAGAGAGAACATGAAATTTTCGTGAACATGATATGGGAGTTGGCTAGATTTGAAATTACAAGATGATATTCCGTTAACAATTTATTTTGAAATCGGAAATACGAAAAAGAAAATTGAAGATCTGCTTCATATTACGAAAGGTACATTGTATCGTCTTGAAAATTCAACGAAAAATACGGTGCGTCTTATGCTTGAGAATGAAGAGATTGGAACCGGAAAGATTTTGACGAAGAATGGGAAGATGTACGTTGAAATCGTTGAATTGAAAAGGTAGGGAAGGGGATTGTCATGAGTGGCGAAAAATTAAGCCAAGAGCAAATTGATGCCCTGCTGAAGGCGGTAAATGAAGGCGAGGAAATGCCAGCTTTCGCACAAGAAGCAGGAAAGCAAGAGAAATTTCAAGAGTATGATTTTAATAGACCAGAGAAGTTCGGTGTTGAGCATTTACGTAGTTTGCAAGCGATTGCTTCTACGTTTGGAAAACAGACGTCACAGACGTTATCAGCGCGTATGCGTATTCCAATTGAACTAGAGCCTTCAACAGTTGAGCAAGTTCCATTTACGAGTGAGTATGTGGAGAAAATGCCGAAAGATTATTATTTATATTGCGTAATTGATCTCGGTTTACCAGAGCTTGGAGAAATTGTTATTGAGATTGATTTAGCATTCGTTATTTATATTCATGAATGTTGGCTTGGCGGAGATAGTAAGCGTAACTTTACGATGCGCAGACCGTTAACAGCATTTGAGTTTTTAACGCTTGATAATATATTCTTGCTTCTTTGTAAAAATTTAGAGCAATCATTTGAAAGTGTTGTTGCGATTGAACCGAAATTTGTAACGACAGAAACAGATCCGAATGCATTAAAGATTACGACAGCGAGTGATATCATTTCATTACTTAACGTAAATATGAAAACAGAGTTTTGGAATACGACGGTGCGTATCGGAATTCCATTCTTATCTGTTGAAGAAATTATGGATAAGTTAACGTCTGAAAATATTGTCGAACATTCTTCAGACAAGCGTAAAAAGTATACGTCTGAAGTGGAAATAAAAGTAAATCAAGTGTACAAACCTGTTCACGTTGCAATTGGTCAGCAGAAAATGACAATGAGTGAGATTGAACAAATTGAAGAAGGCGATATTATTCCGCTTCATACGAAAGTTTCGGATGAATTACTTGGTTATGTAGATGGAAAGCATAAATTTAATTGTTTTATTGGAAAAGATGGAACGCGTAAGGCGCTCCTATTTAAAAGTTTTGTAGAGTAGGAGGATCCATATGAAGCATGAAGTATCTCCCGTGTCATTAATGGGATTAGAAGATTTTGCAGGAAAGCGAAATGAAGCAGGTAAAGCACATATTGATACTGTTTCAGATATTTCGATTGAACTTGGTGTAAAGCTTGGAAAGTCATCTATTACACTTGGTGATGTAAAGCAGTTAAAAGTTGGCGATGTTCTTGAAGTAGAGAAAAACTTAGGACATAAAGTAGATGTGTATTTAAGTAATATGAAAGTCGGCATCGGTGAAGCAATCGTAATGGACGAGAAATTCGGTATTATCATTTCTGAAATTGAAGCTGATAAGAAACAAGCGGCGCTTATGAAAGCGCAAAGTCAAATGCAAGATAAAGAGTAGAGGAGGAGTCATATGTCGTATATGACGACCTTATTTCAAGTCGTTTTACTGTTTGGTGCGCTCGGCTACGGTGCATATTATATGACGAAAAAGACGCGCAAACAGCAGTTTTTTAAGCAGGGTGAAAATGGCCATATACAAGTAAAAGACGGCGTTTATTTAAATCATCAAACGAGTGCCTTTTTATTTGAAGTGGACGGAAAGCAAGTGTTCACTGTTATTAGTAATAACGGTGTGCAGTCTGTGCAATTAACCGGAACAGGAAATCAGTTTCAACAAGCACTAGAAGACGCGGTGAAGAGTGAAACGAAAAAAGTAGAGGATCCATCATGAGAATAAAGAAACAGTTATCATTATTAGCCGTTATTTTCGTATTTTCTATCGTTTTTTCAATTATTTTTGTAAATCCAGCGTATGCAGCCCCGAACGGTTTTATTAATTTCGAAAATGGGAAAGAGTTTACGAGTAATTCAAGTGTACAACTATTTGCGCTCGTTACCCTTTTATCATTATCTTCTTCTATCGTTCTATTATTTACACATTTTACTTATTTTATGATCGTTCTAGGGATTACACGTCAAGGACTTGGGGTAATGAATTTACCACCAAACCAAGTGCTTGTTGGACTTGCATTATTTTTATCACTCTTTACGATGCAGCCTGTACTTGGGCAACTGAAGAGTGATGTGTGGGATCCGATGACGAAAGAGAAAATAACAGTAAGTCAAGCTGCGGAAACGACAGCTCCTATTATGAAAGAATATATGTCAAAGCATACGTATAAGCATGATTTAAAAATGATGCTGAAAGTACGCGGAGAAGAGTTGCCGAAAGATTTGAAAGATCTTTCACTATTTACGCTCGTACCATCCTTTACGTTAACGCAAATTCAAAAAGGTTTACTAACAGGGATGTTCATTTATTTAGCGTTTGTATTTATAGATTTGATTATTAGTACACTTTTAATGTACCTCGGGATGATGATGGTACCGCCGATGATTTTAAGTTTACCGTTTAAAATACTCGTTTTCGTATATTTAGGTGGATATACAAAAATCGTCGACATTATGTTTAAAACGGTCGCCTGAAGCGTTTGATGCTATGTGATAGGAGTCATATAAATGAATACGTCACCAATTATAGATATTTTTCAAACCTTTTTTTATAAAGGGGTTATGATTTTAATGCCGGTTGCCGGCGTAAGTATGATTGTCGTTATTATCATCGCTGTCATTATGGCGATGATGCAAATTCAAGAGCAAACGCTGACGTTTTTACCGAAAATGGCGAGTATTGTCCTCGTTATTATCATTTTAGGTCCGTGGATGTTCCAAGAGTTAACGACACTTATTTTAGATTTATTTGATAAAATCCCATCGCTATTGCGTTCGTACTAAGATAGGTGAACTGAAATGAATATGGAATTATGGGCGGCAACGTTTTTTGCGTTTTGCCGCATTACTTCATTTTTATATTTTTTACCGTTTTTCTCAGGACGATCCATTCCAGCAATGGCGAAGGTTACAGTTGGACTTGCTCTTTCAATTACAGTGGCTGATCAAGTGGATGTCTCTCACATCAAGACAGTTTGGGACGTTGCAGCTTATGCAGGAACGCAAATTGTAATTGGATTATCACTTTCAAAAATTGTAGAAATGCTGTGGAACATTCCTAAAATGGCCGGGCATATTTTAGACTTTGATATCGGTTTATCACAAGCAAGTTTGTTTGATGTAAATGCGGGCTCACAGTCTACTTTACTATCAACCATTTTTGATATATTTTTTCTCATTATTTTTATTTCACTTGGCGGCATTAATTATTTCGTTGCCACGATTTTAAAGTCGTTTCAATATACAGAGGCGATTTCAAAATTGCTGACGACTAGTTTCTTAGATAGTCTACTCGCAACGCTATTATTTGCGATCACATCAGCGGTTGAAATTGCTCTTCCGCTCATGGGAAGTTTATTCATCATTAACTTTGTTCTTATTTTAATTGCAAAAAACGCTCCGCAATTAAACGTTTTTATGAATGCATACGTAATTAAAATTACGTGCGGTATTTTGTTTATTGCGATGAGTGTACCGATGCTCGGTTATGTGTTTAAAAATATGACGGATGTATTACTTGAAGAGTATACGAAACTATTTAACTTTTTCTTAACGAAGTAGGGGGACGCGCATGGCAAAGGATAATAAAACAGAAAAGGCCACCCCGCAGAAGCGTAAAAAATCGCGTGAAGAAGGGAATATTGCCCGGAGTAAAGATTTAAATAATTTATTTTCCATTCTCGTATTAGCAGTTGTCGTTTATTTCTTCGGAGATTGGCTAGGGTATGAGATTGCGAATTCCGTAGCGGTGCTGTTTGATCAAATTGGAAAAAATACAGATTCAACCGAGTATTTTTATTTAATGGGGATTTTATTACTGAAAGTATCGGCTCCGATATTAATACTCGTATACGCTTTTCATTTATTCAATTATATGATTCAAGTCGGGTTCCTATTTTCTTCTAAAGTCATTAAACCGAAAGCATCACGTATTAATCCGAAAAACTATTTTACGAGACTGTTTAGTCGTAAAAGTTTAGTAGATATTTTGAAATCACTGTTTTATATGGGATTAATCGGTTACGTCGCTTACGTTCTTTTTAAAAAGAATTTAGAGAAAATCGTGAGCATGATTGGATTTAACTGGACTGCGTCACTTACTGAAATTATTAGGCAAATTAAATTTATTTTCTTAGCAATTTTAATTATTTTAATCGTTCTTTCTATTATTGATTTCATTTATCAAAAATGGGAGTACGAGCAAGATATTAAGATGAAAAAAGAAGAAGTGAAACAAGAGCATAAAGATAATGAAGGGGACCCGCAAGTAAAAGGGAAACGAAAAAACTTTATGCATGCAATCTTGCAAGGAACAATTGCGAAGAAGATGGATGGCGCAACGTTTATTGTAAACAACCCGACTCATATTTCGGTCGTACTTCGTTACAATAAACACGTTGATGCAGCACCAATTGTCGTTGCAAAAGGGGAAGATGAGCTCGCGTTATATATACGAACGCTTGCCCGTGAACAAGAAATACCAATGGTGGAAAACCGTCCGCTTGCTCGTTCTTTATATTATCAAGTCGAGGAAGATATGGCGATTCCAGAAGATTTATACGTAGCTGTAATTGAAGTTATGCGCTATTTAATTCAGACGAACGAACTTGAAGTATAATAGCGCGTTTGGAGGAGATCTCTTTGTTTAAGATAGAGTCTGCAAGAACCTATTTTTCTATCTTTTTAGCAGCGTCATTCGTAGTGGCGCTCTTAATTCCACTTCCACCATTTATACTTGATATCATTATCGTTTTTCTACTAAGTATGTCAGTGCTTATTTATATGCGAGCGACAAGTATTAACGAGTGGGATGAATTAAAGTCATTTCCAACGATGTTGTTATTAATCGGGATTTTCCGCGTATCGATTAACGTTTCGACGACGCGAGCGATTTTGACAGATGGAAATGCAGGTCATGTTATTGAAGAGTTCGGCCAGTTCGTAATTGGCGGAAACTTATTAATTGGTATCGTTATTTTTACAGTATTAATCATATTCCAGTTTATTGTTGCAAACGGTGCGTCTCGTACAGCTGAAGTCGCAGCTCGTTTTACACTTGATTCTTTACCAGGGAAACAAATGTCTATCGATGCTGATTTAAACCAGCGTATTATTTCAGAAAAAGATGCACAAGCAAAACGAAAAAAATTAAATATGGAAACAGAGTTTTATGGGGCGATGGATGGTGCCGGAAAGTTCATTAAAGGGGACGTTATTTTCGGGATTGTCATTTTATTCGTAAACATTATTTTCGGTTTAATTGTCGGAATGATGCAGCAAGGGATGAGCTTTGCAGATGCGGCTCTTCATTATACACAGTTAACTGTCGGTGACGGAATCGTAAACCAAATTGGATCGCTAATGCTTGCAATTTCAACAGGTATTATCGTAACGCGTGTATTTGACGGCTCACCAGATACAGTAACAGAAGGTATCTTTAAAGAGTTATTAGCGCATGAAGTCGTTGTATATGCGCTCGGTGGTTTATTTATCGCAATGGGTATTTTTACTCCGCTACCGTTTCTACCATTCGCACTCGTTGGCGGAACAATTATCTTCTTAGGAATTCGTAATAAAAATCGAATAAAGAAAGAAAAAGAAGACGAGCTTCAAAAAGAAATAGAAATGATCCAAGGCGAAGATGAGCAACTGCAACAAGTAGAAGATTCATTTGGAGTATTTACGGATAAATATCCAATTATAGTAGAACTCGGTTTAGATTTAGCAGCACTTGTAAAGCAGAAAATTAACGGGGAAACAGCGCGTGATAAAGTTGTTCTTATGAGGAAGTCAATTATTACTGACCTTGGTATTAACGTTCCTGGAATTAACTTTAAAGATAATACGAGCTTTAGACCACGCGGACGTTACATTATTCGAATTAAAGGTGCGAAGGCGGCTGAAGGTGTTTTAAAATCAGGTTATTTATTAGCACTGAAAACACCAAACGTAATGGCTGATTTAGATGCAGAGCCAGCGAAAGATCCAATTTTTGGTGAAGATGGATATTGGATTTTAGAGCATATGGTGCAAGATGCACAAATGAAAGGCTATCAAGTGTTAGAGCCACTTAGCATATTAATTACACATTTAGATGTTGTCGTTAGACGTAATCTTCATGAATTAATTCAGCGCCAACATGTAAAAGACTTAATTAACTCGCTTGAAAATGATAATGGCGTTCTATTAGAAGAGATTAAGAAAAAAGAAATTGATTTATCACTTGTTCAAAATGTTATTAAACAACTTCTAAAAGAAGGTATTTCTATTCGTGATTTACCAACAATTATTGAAGGTATTATTGACGGCAAAGAAATTTATCAAAACCACGTTGATGGTGTGACATCATTTGTTCGTGAATGTATTTCAAAAGTTATTTGTGAAAATGCGAAAAATCCAGACGGAAAAATATATGCAGCGCTCTTCTCTGATTCAATTGAGTTAGATGCGGATGTTGTGAATAATTCATATCAAGGTTACTTATTAAACTGGGATTTAGATTTAGAAACACGTGTCGTTGAGCAAGTGCAGCGCGTCTTTAAGCAAGCACGTTTAATGGGAAGAGAACCAGTGTTATTAACACGTAGAAAAGATTTTAGATTTGCGATTGTAAGACTGCTAGAACGTTATCAAGTGGAAGCACAAGTACTTTGTATTAGTGAATTAGCACCAGAAATTGTTGTGGATCAAATTGCCTATATTGAATAGTAGGGGGTGAAGTAATGGAAAGTACAGAAAAGAAAGAAGCGTTAATGCGAATAAAAGCAGCTTCGAAAAATGAATTGTATCGAAAGTTATTTGACCAATATGGTACAGATTATTATTACGTTGTCGATGAAAGTGTAAAACGAAATATACCGTTTTTCTGGAAAAAGGATTATGAAATGTTAGTTGCTTTTCCAGAAGAAAAACAGGAAGAAGTGAATGAAGGTACAGCTCAATTTCATGAACAGTTAATGGATGTTGTGAATGATCCTTCAGAACAAATTGTGAAGGCGAATGGAATTCAATCAGTACTGCACAATTTAGAAAACGTAACGACTTCTATGTCATACGCGGCGATGCAAACAGGAAATAGTGAAGAATGGGCAAGAAAAAAAGAGAAACTATTAAAGCTGTTTGAAAAAGGAATTGTCGTGGTGAAACAGACGAAAGAAACGGAAGTAACGAAAAAGAAAAAAGTTGTGAAACAAGTCGTTCCGGTAAAGAAAGAAGAAGTAGTTACAAAGAAAGAAAACCAAGAATCTGTACCGTTTATTATTCAAAAAGTAATTCGGATGCTAGAACAAAACGATGTGGAACAATATTTCATTCATGCATATGCTGAAAAGTTAAAAATAAAGTTTGAAAATGCGACGATGATTACGGAAGAAGAAGTTATCAGGTACATATTGGAAGATATGAAATCTCATTTCAATACGGAAAACGTCTTTGAAAAAGAAGTACAAACAATTGCATTAATCGGTCCAACTGGCGTTGGTAAAACGACGACACTGGCGAAAATGGCATGGCAATTTCACGGTAAGAACAAAACAGTTGGTTTTATAACGACAGATCATTCGCGCATAGGGACAGTGCAGCAATTGCAAGATAACGTAAAGACAATTGGATCTGAAGTAATTGCTGTGCGTGATGAAGCTGCAATGACAAGAGCGCTTACGTATTTTAAAGAAGAAGCACGCGTCGATTATATTTTAATTGATACAGCAGGGAAAAATTATCGTACGTCAGAAACAGTGGAAGAAATGATTGAAACGATGGGACAAGTAGAACCAGATTATATTTGTTTAACGTTATCAGCTTCAATGAAAAGTAAAGATATGATTGAAATTATTACAAACTTTAAAGATATTCATATAGATGGTATTGTGTTTACGAAATTTGATGAAACAGCAAGTAGTGGCGAATTGTTGAAAATTCCAGCAGTATCATCAGCTCCTATTGTATTAATGACAGATGGCCAAGACATAAAGAAAAATATACATATCGCTACAGCTGAACATTTAGCAAAACAAATGTTACAAACATCGTAGAAAAGAGGTGAAGAATAAGGCGCTTGCCTTATTCAAACGAATATGAACGGTCTTTATATAGGTTCTATGGGCATGATGAATTACATGCAGCGCATTAATGTTCATTCGAATAACGTTGCAAATGCTCAAACGACAGGATTTAAAGCAGAAAATATGACGTCTAAAGTATTTGATGTACAAGACACATATCGCCGCGGAGATGGGGCGGTAACAAATATCGGTTCGGTCGATTACGCTGTAGTACCAGCTGCAACGCATGTGAATTTAGTACAAGGAAATATACAAATGACAAATAGCGCTACAGATTTCTTTTTAGATGACGGCGCGGCCGGCACAACATCATTTTTCGTTACTTCTAAAAATGATGAAACGTTTTTAACGAGAGATGGTAGTTTCACATTAAATAGTGATCGTTATTTACAAACGTCATCTGGTGCTTTCGTAATGGGAGAGAATAATGAACGTATTCGTATTCCAGAAGGAGCAAAGGTTGCTGTACAAGCAGACGGTACATTATATGATGAAGTAACACAAAATAATATTGGTCGTTTACAAACAAAAACAGTAGATGCAGAAACGAATGCTCGTCTCGTACAACGTGAAAATAAAAGCTTTACACTAGCAGAAGGAAACATTGCTAATTTACCGAACGGAACAGGAATAGTAAAAAATCATATGCTAGAAAATTCAAATGTAGATATGACGAAAGAGATGGCAGATCTTATGACAGATCAAAAGATGATTCAAGCATCACAGCGCGTTATGACGTCATTTGATAAAATTTATGAAAAAGAAGCGAATGAAATATTGAGATAGTGGACTCCTAATAAAGGAGTCTTTTATTAATTTTAAATTTCAGAATTATCAATTGACTTCACGGAGTTTCTTTTTTATATTAGTAGGTATAACTATAACTACTAAAGAGGTGAGAGTATGACAACGGCATTATATTTAGAAGATGCATACAAAACGAGTTGCGAAACAGAAGTGATAAGAGTAGAAGGGAATAAAGTATTTGTAAAAGAAACAGTTTTTTATCCAACTGGTGGAGGACAGGAATGTGATACGGGTGTCATTGTACAAGATGGGTCTGTATTTGAAGTTGAAAAAGTAAAGAAGGAGCAAGGAGAAATAGTTCACTATATAAAAGATGAAGCTCAAGTAAAGTTAGGTCCAGTTAAATTAGAGATAAATTGGGAAAGACGTCATAATTTAATGCGTCATCACTCTTTACTGCATCTTATCGGAGCTGTTGTTTATGAAAAGTATGGAGCTCTATGCACCGGAAATCAAATTTATCCTGATAAAGCACGTATCGACTTTAATGAGTTACAAGAGTTATCGAGCGTGGAAGTAGAAGAAATTGTTGAGGAAGTGAATAAACTTATTAAGCAAAATAAAGAAATTTCCACTCGTTATATGAGCCGCGAAGAAGCAGAAAATGCTGTAGGAATGATTAAAACAGCAATAAATCTCCTGCCAACTACTATCCAAGAAATCCGCATTGTTACAATTGAAAATTTAGACGAACAAGCTTGTGGAGGCACACATGTGAAAAATACGAGTGAAATAGGAACACTTGTTATTGATAAAGTAAAAAGTAAAGGGAAGCAAAATCGTCGTTTTGAAGTAAGAGCGATTTAGATTGTGAGGGGTTACCGATGGATGAAATTATAAAGGAATTACAAAAGTTAGGATTTTCCCAATATGAATGTAAAGCGTATATTGGATTGTTAAAACATTCCCCAGTAACAGGCTATGAAGTAAGTAAACAAACAGGAGTACCTCGTTCTATGATTTACGAGGTACTCGGTAAGTTAATGGATAAAGGAGCGGTGCATATTGTACCTTCTGAACCAGTTAAATATGTACCAGTACCAGCTACGGAATTAATGAATCGAATGCGAAAAGACTTTGAGAAGTCCTTTGAGTTTTTAGACCAGAAATTAAATGGTTTAGAACAAGAAAGACAGATTGATGTAATTTCGCATATTCGCTCAAATGATCGTGTTTTAAAAGAAATATGCAATATAATTGGTAGAGCAAAGGAAGAGTTATGGATTTCTGTATGGGAAGATCAAGTGCATGAAATTGAGCCATACATACATCAAAAGGAAGAGGAAGGTGTGAATATATTCTCAATCTTATTTGGAGCTCCAGAAACAAAGATAGGAGCGACATTTCACCATAATTATATGACGCCCCACGTTGTTGAAAAGAGAATGGGTGGTCATTTAACTGTTATTGCTCGTGATGGAGAGGAAGTATTAATTGCGAACTTTTCAAATGATAGCACTTCATGGGCCGTTACAACGTATGACCCAGCGCTAGTTCTCGTTGCTACAGAGTATGTGCGGCACGATATTATGGTTGAAGAAATCACGAAGGAATTTGGGGCGGATAAGTTAGATACGTTATGGCGTGAAAATATAGATTTAGTTCATGTCGTAACAGGAAAACGAACTTTAGAAGGAATGGAGGATGATAAGGATGAGTAAAGTTCAGGCACATGTAGCTTTGCAGAGCGATGATACATTTCAGCAAGGAGTAAAAGATTGTTTACCAACTGTATTTGGTTACTTGAGCATCGGTATAGCAGCTGGTGTAATTGCAAAAACAGCTGGTTTCTCCATCATTGAAATTGCATTTATGTCCACTTTAATTTATGCAGGTTCTGCCCAATTTATATTAGCTGGTATGTATGCAGCCGGTGCTCCTGCTTCCGCAATTATTTTTACTGTATTTTTTGTTAATTTACGCCATTTATTAATGAGCGCAGCGCTTGCACCGTACTTTACGAAAATTCCTCTATTTAAAAACTTAATCATCGGTTCTCAAATTACAGATGAAACGTTCGGTGTTGCAGTGCAGCATGCAGCGCAAAAAGGATATTTAGGCGAAAGATGGATGATTGGGCTAAATGTAACGGCTTATTTAAACTGGATTCTTGCTACTATTATCGGCGGGCTATTTGGTGAGTGGATACCAGATCCACATACATACGGGATGGATTATGCATTACCAGCAATGTTTATCGGATTATTTGCACTTCAGCTCATAAGTAGTAAACCAAAGCTAGCAATTCATTTAAGTGTTGCAATTGTAGCGATTATTATCGCATACGTTTCACACTTATTTATGCCAGATAGTATAGCGGTTATTATCGCAACATTACTAGCTGCGACGATTGGAGTGTTGATTGAAAAATGGAAATGAGATTAGACGTATTATTACTTTTATTAGGAGCAGGAGCTGTTACACTCGTGCCACGTATTTTACCTCTACTCGTATTTAGTAAACTACAAATTCCAGAATGGGGTTTAAAATGGTTAAATTACATACCAATTGCAATATTAGCAGCACTTTTAGCACAAGTTTTATTTATGCACGAGACGATGCAGTGGGATTATCTTATTGCAGCAATTCCAACATTTCTTGTAGCGATATATACTCGTAGTTTATTAGGTACAGTATTAACAGGAGTGATTGTGATTATTTTGTTACGTTTCTTTTTCTAAAAAGGATTACGCTCATATCATAGCGAAAAGTGTAATAACATAAAAAATATAGGGGTGGTGTTATGATACTTTTAACGATAGGAGCAATTTTGTTAACGTTGTTTATTTTCTTTATTATCGGTTTCGTTACGTTTATGATGTTTGTTGATAAGGCGACACCTCAAATATATTATACACCTTGTGAATCAGTGACAGTGAAAACTAAAGGTAAACATAGAAGGAAGAAAAGTTGAACGTTAGCTTTTCTTCCTTCTTCTATTACATCCCCGAAAGAACTAACAACAATAATCCAAATAAAAAACTAGTCAAGGAAAGAAAACCGATACATATGGAGAATACACGATTATTTCCCCATTCACGCCAGAAAGTTATAAAACCTAAAATACAAAGGAAAAACCAAATGGGTAAGAATATGAACTCACTAACTTTCTCGGGGAGTAGCGAATAAAAAGTTGTTACATATAAGATCCAATTAGTAAAAAATAAAATGCAAACGATAATAGATTGTAAGTAGGGGCGGTTGAAAAATCCTCCTTTTTTTACGGTTATAAAAATGATAGTTAGCGCTGAGATAAAGGCAATGAGTATGAAAACAAGTAAGAGTAATGTCAGCGTCATTTGAGTCTCCTTCATAAGCTTGTTTTTATCCTGCATTAACGGGCAGTAAGACCCCCGCCTCAAAATTCAGCGTAAGAAAAGAGGTTATGTGGGGGATGAACAACCCCCACTGATTAAAGTTTCACTTTACAAGAAATGAATCTATTAAATTGTATGCTTGTTTTGTAGAGTGCTCGTTATATTTTTCAGTGTACGGATTTAGAAATCCATGTTCACCGTGTAGTTGTTTTATTTCTAATAAAGGGTTATTCTGTTGCTGCAATGTTTGAATGAAAGAGGATACTGAAAAACTAGCTTCTTTTTCAGGGAATATAAGTAATGTAGCGCATGTAGGCTTTATGTGAACATAGTCGCGTATACGAGAACCGTAACATCCGATAATAAAATTTATTTTCGGATTGTTACTACATAGCCATGAGATGGTAGCTCCAACGCTAAAGCCGATAAGTCCAATATGTGTATAACTACTAGAAAGATGAGAAATGAATTCTTCAATTTGCTTTTTTCCATCATCAAATCCAATATGATTTACAAAATGTTCATATGCCTTTTCTTCATCACGATAATGAAATGCATGTTGTAAGTGTAGAAGATTAGGACAGAATACGTCTATATGAGATGAAGTAAAGTGCTGGGTAACGTGATGCATATGGTCGTTCACACCATATATTTCATGAACAATAACGAGAGCTAATTTTTCCTTCATAGTTATAAAGTACCTCTATGAAACTTAAATTCTTTCTCAACAAGACAAATACGCAGGTGGAAGTTTTCATACCATTGCTCACGACCTCTTTTTTTCGCTTCTTTATGTAAGGTGTTCTTCTTCCAATTTTCAATCGCATCAAGTGATTCCCAATAAGAAATTGTTATTCCGAGTCCAGAATTACCTCGTGCACTTTCTACACCTAAAAATCCAGGTTGTTGCTTTGCAAGTTTCTCCATTTCTTCGGCAACGGTATTATAGTCTGTTGTATCATTTGATAAATTAGAAGTGAATATAACTGCATAATAAGGCTTGTTTTTTTCTAAAGTAGATGCCATTATTTTTCCTCCTTAATGTATAGTACGAATAATTAATCCATAGTTTGTATTTTAGCAGGTCACAAAAAGAAAAGAAGTAGAAAATTCTTATTTTTTCAGCTCATGTAAAATAAAGGGTTGAAGAAATTTATAATAAGTAATCTGAAAGAAGAAAAATGCCACTTCAAAAGAGAAGTGGCATTTCTTATATTTCCTCTAAGCTATTAACTGGAACAGTTAATTCGCGTCCTGGGTTTTTTACTTCATATATGCGGGCGGTTTCATTGCTTTCATCGACGTGTTGAATCATAACAGGCATGCCTTGAAAATTGACATTGGCTTGTTCTGCTGACATAGAAAGCTCTATTGCACGTTGTATATTCATTTATATTCCTCCCATCATTATTATTTTTGCTAAAAAAGAGGAATAATATACCATTTAGAGACATTCTTAAAGTTTTTGTATTATTTGTAATGTTTCTTTAATAAATGAAGTGAAGATGGAATCAGGATAGCTATCTATTGCTTGAACGGCTTCTTTTGCCTCTTTTAAGGCAGATTTTTTATCTTGAAGTTCTATATAGCAAAGGGCACGATAAGACCCAGCTGTTAATACCCACGATTGATCAAGTGGATGACTCATATAATCTGGTATGGTAGCGTGTTTTAATATTGCCAAAGCTTCCTTATAACGTTTTAAGCCATACAAAGATTTTCCTTTTTCAAGATAATATAATCCATCTTCTTGAAAGATTGGTTCATCTTTTAGTTTTTCTCGAAATTGTTCTAGATGTTTTAATGCGATTGTATATTCATTAGTAATTGTGTTGTAATAGTATGCTTTTAAAATATCAATAATTGCGATGGATAGAATATCTTCTGTAAAAATGGCAAATTGCTCAGATTTTTTTATGTAATATAAATATTGTTCTTTATCAGCTGTAATGACTTTTTGGTAAGATAAAATCCGGTAAAATTCATCTGTTTTATAATACACTTGATGCTTTTTTGAAAATGCAAGTGCATCTAAAATGACTTTTTCACATTTTTCATAATTGCCGTATGCGAGTAAAATAATGGCTTCTTTTAAGTATAGTTGTATATGTGTAATCAGATCCATTTCTAAATTCTTTGCTTTATATTCATCACGAATTGTAGCAATCATCTGTAAACATTCTTTATATTTTTTACGTTTGAAGAGCATATAGTAAAACAGTAGTTTCGTTTCAGTGCTTTCTCGATATAAAGTATATTTTTCAAATATAGAAACAGCAGTTTCAACGTAATATTCAATATGATAATCGTTCATAATAACTGCTCCTGTTAGGAACTGTTTATATAAGCGAGCTGTATTTAAAGTAGAAGGTAGCTCTGTTTGAACGATAGGTAGTAAAGTCTTGTATACTTCATCGCATTTATTTGCTTTTATTAATGGCTCCATTTTTTGAATGAGTTCTACAATTTCTCCTTCATCTTCTTCTAATAAAAAGCTCATTTCACATTCAAGTTTTTCAGCAATATATTGTAATGTTTTCATAGAAGGTGTAGCTTTTCCATTTTCAATTTGACTTAGCATACTTTTTGTGAGTTCTGAACCTGCTAGATCAGTTTGAGTAAGCTTTTTTTCTTTTCGTAACGTTTTAATTTTTTCACCGAGAGTAGCCATATAATTGCTCCTTTATAGTTAGAAAGTTAAATGTCATTAAACTTTTTGTTGTAAAAATTGGAAAGTTAATTATATAATAAGTTTAACACAATTTAACTTTTAAGGGGAGAGTGTCAAAAATGGGGGATATAAGTATAGGACAACATGATTCAAGAATGAAGATTGCAACGAGAAATATTATTTTAATGATGATTGGGAAAATGACGTCTTTATTAGGCGCAAGTATTTATACGTTCGCAATGGGGTTATACGTATTAAAGACTACTGGTTCAGGGATGGGGTTTGCAACTACGCTCGTTTGCGGATCACTTCCAAGGATGATCTGTGGTCCAATTGCTGGTGCTGTAGCAGATCGCGTCAATCGAAAATGGCTTGTCATTGGTACTGATTTATTAAGTAGTTTAACGATGCTTAGTATGTTTATTCTTGCTACTATATTTGGACCATCACTTCTTTTTATTTATATTTCAGCAGCATTATTATCAATTTGTGCAAGTTTTTATTCCGTTGCATTAACTTCGTCTATTCCGAGTTTAGTAGATGAAGGACGTATTCAAAAAGCGAGTGCTTTAAATCAAACGGCGGCTTCTTTATCAAATATTTTAGGGCCGATTATTGGCGGGATTGTATTTGGTTTCTTTTCAATTCAGTCGTTCTTTTTGTTGAATAGCATTACATTCTTTTTAGCAGTTATTTTGCAATTATTTATTGTATTTGATTTATATAAAAAAGAAGTGGCTGAGAGTAAAGAGCATTTCTTGACGAGTATAAAAGAAGGTTTTTCATATGTAAAACGAAAACATGAAATATATGGTTTAATGAAAATAGCATTGTGGGTAAACTTTTTTGCGTGTGGTCTAACCGTTGCACTTCCATACATTATCGTACATACATTGCATTTATCTTCAAAGCAACTTGGTACTGTAGAGGGAATGTTAGCAGTCGGGATGTTAATTGGTGCGATTGCTTTATCGGTGCGTAAAGAAGTGAATAATCCGTTTCGTTCAATTTATACTGGACTGTTTTTGTTTGCAGGTTTAAGTTTATGTACAGTCTTTCCGTTGTTAGTTATCATTCCAAAAGTAGCAAGTTTTATTTACTATATTGCTTTTATGATGTTAACTGGTATAGCAATTATGATTGTAAACATTCCAATGCAAGTACATATGCAAAAAACGACAGATCCGAGCTACCTAGGGCGTGTGTTTGGCCTACTTGAAACAATTGCGACTGCAATCGCACCACTTGGTATGATTGTATATGGACTACTATTAGATATGTTGCCAACTAGCATTGTTATGATGACATTAGGCGTAGGTTTATTGTTAGTTGTATTAGTAGGAGTAAAGAAGCATGTAATGAAAAAGCAAGTGGATGTGTCTGTCTAAAAGGAAATGTGACTTAATAAAATAAAAATGACTAAATTAGTATTTTAGTTTTTGAAACTCTTTTTCATGTATGTTAAAGTAAAGTGAGCTTGCAAAGAAAAGGAGACAACAGCATGAAAAAATTAAGTTTTGTTATGCTTTTTCTATTAGTCGTAATGGCTGGATGTAGCAATTATGACACATATATTGAAACAGGTATGCAATCATTGAAAGATGAAAAGTATAGTGATGCAACAATGTGGTTCGAAAAAGCAGAAAAAGAGAAATCAGGAAATGAAGCGAAATCATATAAAGAAGTTGCTGAGAAAATGGATCATGGAGCAACAGCATTAAAAGACGGTAAGTATTTAGAAGCGAAAGACATTGCAAATGAAGTGTTACAAAAGAAAAAAGATGATGAACTTGAAAAAGCTGTAACATCAAATGCAGAGAATATGCTTCAAAAAGCAAAAGATGTGGAAGAGAAAGTAAATGAAAGAGTGGCAAAGCGTAGAAAGGTAGAAGAAGAAGGAATCGATAAAATTATTAAAGCTGTCGATAGTATAGATGAAGTGAAAGAAAAAGAGAAGAAAGTATCAGAAGCATTAGATAAGGCTGAAGAGGCGCAAGCAAAAATTGAGGCAAAGAAAAATAAATAGATTTATAGTTTAAAAGGCTGTCGTGCATAACGACAGCCTTTTAATTTTTTGTTGCAAATGAAGTGATGCTCTGTAGTAAAAAAGAAATGATTTTAGAATTCCATCTGTCCTCATGATGAATCGTATAAATATTACGCTGAAATTCAAATTCAGGGATTGGTATATAGCATAGCTCATTTCGTTGTATTTCTTGTTCGATAGCAAGTTTAGAAATCAAGGCAATTCCATTACCATATTTTAAAATTTGTTTCATCGTTTCTAATGAATCTAATTCAATTTCTGATTGGAATGTAATGTTGTGCGCTAACGTCCATTGTGTAAGTAAATCTCTCGTTGTAGATGGGTTACGATGCAATAGTATGCGTTCCTTTTCTATATTTTGTAACGATACATTGTCTTTTTTTGAAAAATGATGTTCTTTGGAAAAGGCAAGAACAAGTGTATCGGGCATTATATTCGTTTGTTTTAAAAGTGGTTCATCAAATGGAGCAGCGGAAATTATCCCAAGATCGATTTCGTGATTTTGTAGCATCATTCGAATTTCAGGGGCTGTTTTCACTAGTAGCGTTATTTTTATATTGGGAAATTCACATTGAAATTGATGAACGACTGCTGGCAAAAGATAAGTCGCTGGTACATAACTAGCGCCGATTGTTATAGCACCTTTATGAAAATCTTTAAACTCTTGCGTGACACGTCTAGCTTCTTTCATAAGTGCATCTATTTTACAAGCATAATGGTGCAAAGCCTCACCAGCCTCTGTTAAGAAATACCTTCCAGAACGTAATTCGAATAAAGACACACCGAGTTCTTCTTCTAAGCTTTTTATATGAAAAGTAATAGTTGGTTGTTTAACGCCAAGTTTTTCTGCAACGATTGTAAGCTTTTTGTATTTCTTAATAAGTACTACAATTTCTAATTTTAAGAGATTCATTATGAATTGCCGCCTTTTTTATTTTAACTATAGAAAAAATCTATAGAAATAAATAGTTTATTAGAAGTTTTTTAATTTAATCTTTACAGTACATTAACATTAAGTATAAATCTTCCATATAGAATGAAAGCAGGTTAAGAATGAGGGGAGAGAGGTGAGACGATGGATATTAAAATTAATGGATTAGAAAAAACATTTGGAAAAACACAAGCGTTAAAGCCGTTGCAGATTGTAATGAAACAAGGGGAATTCACTACACTTTTAGGACCTTCGGGATGTGGGAAAACGACTTTACTTAGAATGATAGCAGGACTTGAAGAACCGGATAAGGGAGAAATATACTTTGGAGACCAGTGCATGTATTCTGCTACAAAAAAGATAAAGACATCTCCTCATGAACGGAATATCGGTATGGTATTTCAAGATTTTGCTTTATGGCCGCACATGACTGTTTTTGAAAATGTTGCATTTGGTTTAAGAGCTACAAAGCAAACGAATCATTTACGAGAAAAAGTAGAAGATGCAATAAAGCGAGTTCGCCTGCAAGGTATGGAGAAAAGGTATCCACACGAACTTTCTGGTGGACAGCAACAACGTGTCGCATTCGCTAGAGCAATTGTAACAAAACCTCATTTTATTTTGTTTGACGAACCGCTAAGTGCGCTCGATGCAATTTTGCGAGAAGAAATGAGAATAGAGCTTATGGATATCGTTCATTCCATTGGTTTAACTGCACTGTATGTCACTCACGACCAAACAGAAGCAATGTCAATGTCAGACCAAATTATTGTCATGAAACAAGGAGCAGTATTACAAAAAGGAACACCCGAAGATATTTATGTGAAACCGTCTCATGAATTTGTTGCCAAATTTGTTGGTAAGGCGAATTGGCTTGTAGAGGGTAAAAAAATGGTTCGTCCAGAGCATGTGAGCTGGACGAAAAATGAAGTGTGCGAAATGTATACAGGTGAAATTAAGCACGTTACATATGTAGGAGAACGGTATGAAATAAAAGTAAACATGGGGGCACTCGGAATATGGACAGCTTATCACAATAGTAAATTAAGCATCGGGAAACCAGTATCGTTATATGTACCAAAAAAATGTATTCATCATATAGGGGGAGAGTCGTATGAAGAAATTCAGTTCGCTTAAGTCTTTATTTGTATGTACTTTACTATTTTCTACTGTAGTAACAGGTTGTAGTTCAAAGACAGGTAATGCAGATGCAAAAAGTAAAAATATGAATGAAAAGAAAATTGTTGTATATAGTGCAGGGCCAAAAGGGTTAGCAGAAAAAATTCAAAAAGACTTTGAAAAGAAAACTGGTATAAAGGTGGAAATGTTTCAAGGGACAACTGGTAAAATTTTAGCGAGAATGGAAGCTGAAAAGAAAAATCCAGTCGTTGACGTTGTCGTACTCGCTTCCTTACCAGCGATGGAAGGATTAAAGAAAGAGGGTCAAACGTTAGCTTATAAAGAGGCGAAACAAGCTGATAAGCTGCGTTCTGAATGGTCAGATGATAAAGGACATTATTTCGGGTATAGTGCTTCAGCATTAGGGATTGTGTACAATACAAAAAATGTGAAGACGGCGCCTGAAGATTGGAGCGATATAACGAAAGGAGAATGGAAAGGGAAAGTGAATCTTCCAGATCCAGCACTTTCAGGTTCAGCTTTAGACTTTGTAACAGGATACGTGAAAAAGAATGGACAAGATGGATGGAATTTATTTGAGCAGCTTAAGAAAAATGAAGTTACAGTAGCAGGAGCAAATCAGGAAGCGTTAGACCCAGTTGTAACAGGTGCGAAAGATATGGTCATTGCGGGTGTTGATTATATGACGTATAGCGCAAAAGCAAAGGGTGAACCTGTTGATATTGTATATCCAAAAAGCGGAACAGTTATTAGCCCACGTGTAGCTGGGATTATGAAGGATAGTAAAAATGTTGAAGGTGCAAAAGAGTTTATTGATTATTTATTATCCGATGATGTACAAAAACAAGTTTCTAAAGCGTATTTATTGCCTGGTAGAACAGATATAAAAGCTGAAAATAGACCAAATGTAGAAGAGATTCCAGTATTAAATATTGATTGGAAAACAGTTGAGAAAGAGCAAGATGAAATAGGAAAACAATTTAAGAAAGTATTTCAATAAGATGGTGATTCCATGGTAAATCGATTCGTATCAGTAAGACAAGTTGGAATGACGGTAGCGTTATTACTTGTGGCGATGTTAATCGTCATTCCACTTTTTCTTATTTTATTTTCTAGTGTATATGAAAATAGCAGTTGGAATTTTTTAAAGCCTTTTGAAGTGATGCAGAGTGGTGGATTAGCTGGGATTTTTCTAAATTCGATGCTTCTAGGTGCACTCGTTGTAATAGGTGCTACAATATTTGCATTTTCATTGGCATTTATTATGAGCAAAACAGATGTAGGAAAGTATAGTAAGTTAGATATTGTTTTTATGATTCCATTTATGACACCGCCGTATATTGGATCGATGGGCTGGATTTTGTTCATGCAACCTAACGGCTATTTTGAACAATTTTTCCCGATGTTAAAGACAGTTTCATCATCGTTTTTTAGTTTAGGAGGTATGGTATTAATTATGAGTCTGCATTTATTCCCATTCCTTTATTTCATGCTGAAAAACACGTTACTTCAGATTGGGAGTAGTAAAGAAGAAGCTGCAGCAGTTCATGGCGGAAGTTTTTTCTATCGCTTAAGAAAAATAATATTGCCGTTATTAGTATCAAGTTATGTAATGGGTGCTTTACTCATTTTCGTAAAGACGATTGCTGAATTTGGAACACCGGCTACATTCGGACGTAGAATAGGATTCCACGTGTTAACATCAGAAATTCATAAATTTATTTCGAGTTGGCCAATTGATTTCAGTAGTGCAACAGCGTTATCTTCTTTATTACTTAGTGCTTGTATGCTCATTTGGTATATGCAAAATGTATTGAATCGAAAGTATTCATATGCAATGGTTAGTGGAAAAGGTGTGAAATCTAAAAGATATACTTTGTCTATATTTACGCGCGTTGTAGCATGGATGTATGTAGTTGGTTTATTAATCGTATCAATTGGAATTCCATACTTTTCTATACTTATTGCTTCTTTTTCAAAATTAAGAGGCGGCGGTTTACATGTAAATAACTTTACAACAAGTCATTATGAGGCATTGTTTACAATGGGGTCTCCGGGATTAGAGGCTTTATGGAATAGTTTTCTTTTTTCACTCGTAACAGCGATTATTGCGGTAATGATTGGAGTCTTTTTGGCACTTATGATTCGAAAGGGGAAAAAAACCTCTGAAAAATGGCTTGATATGTGCGGTATGTTACCGAATATGGTACCAGGAATCGTTATGGTTGTAGGTCTTATTCTATTTTGGAATTCACCATATATGCCTATGTCAATTTATAATACACCAATCATGGTTATCGTAACGTATGTTGTTCTGTTTTTACCTTACACGGTGCAATATGTAAAATCATCACTTGGACAAATTGATAATTCTCTCGTGCAGGCAGGAAGTATTTTTTCTGGAAATTATATTTATATTTTTAGAAAAATAATATTGCCTCTTATTATCCCAGGCATTCTTGCCGGATGGGCGATGACATTTACAATTTCAATAAGAGAGTTAGTAGCATCACTTCTCGTATTACCTCCATCAGTAGAAACGTCAGCAACGTTTATTTTTGCTCAATTTGAACAGGGTGAAGTATCTATAGGAATGGCGATGGCCGTTGTTTCTGTTGGACTTACAACAATGTGCTTATTACTGCTGCAACATATGGAGCAAAAGCGAAAAGGGGTAGCATGATGAGAGTGGAAGTATGGGGAGGAGCAGGAGAATACGGTCGCTCTTGCTATTTTGTAAAAAATAAAGAGACGAAAATAGTATTTGATTGTGGTATTAATCGATCTTATGAGAATGGTTATCCAAAAATAGAGAGAGAAGCTGTTCCATTTTTAGATGCGGTATTTTTATCACATATTCATGAAGATCATACGATGGGTTTACCTTTATTAGCGAAGTATGGCTATAAGAAAAAAATTTGGACGACTCGTTATACGAAGGAGCAACTGCCGTTATATTATGAAAAATGGAGAAACTATAATGTGATGCAAGGATGGAATTTACCTTATAGCGACCAACATATAAAAGATTTAAATTATGTATGTATTGATGAGATTAGCAATCCAAATGAATGGTTACAAATTACTCCTACATTGCGGTTTCAGTGGGGGTATAGTGGGCATGTATTAGGAGCTGTTTGGTTTTTAGTTGATATGTGTAATACATACGTATTTTATTCAGGCGACTATTCAGCAGAGTCTAATATACTACGAGCTAATTTACCTGAGAAATTGGGCCACAATATAAAAGTTGCAATTGTAGATGCTGCTTATCACACAGAGGATGTTTCGCAAAATGAAAGATTAGACGATCTATGTGCAGAAATTGAACGAGTTATGCAAAATGAAGGAATAGCATTATTACCGCTGCCACAACTTGGTAGGGCGCAAGATATAGTATTGTATTTATATGAACGATATAAAGAATTTCCGCTTATAGTAGATAAAGAAATTTTGGCTGGATTTGAAGAGATGTTCATATATAAAGGTTGGATAAAAAATAATGAAGAACTTAAATGGATTATGGAGAGTTTAAAAAGAAACATAATAGTTATGGATAATGACATTAGTATGCAAAATAGTTACGGAATAGTTGTAATGAGTGATGCGAATATGCAAACGAAACGAGCACAGTTATACTATGAACAACTTCGGAATGAAAAACGGAATGCCGTTATTTTTACTGGGCATATTGCGAAAGGGAGTTTTGCAGAAAAAGTTATGAAAGAACATGTAAGGAGTACATGTAGGGTGAAGAGAGTTCCGTATAAAGTTCACCAAAGTATAAGAGACGTTAAAGAGATGCTAAATACATTATTACCAGAACATACGGTGTTAGTGCACGCTTTGAAAGAGGATACGGATCGATTACAACAAAAGCTAAGTACAGCAGGGTATGAAAATGTATATTCACTTGCAATGGAACGTATAGAAGTCATTTGAAATGTAAAGGGGATAGGTATATGAAAAAAGTATTTGTATTCGTAAGCATTTTCTTTTGTTGTTTCCTTTATAACGTTAAGGAAGGGTTTGCAGCTAGTCCAATGAAACCTAGTTTTGAAGTAAAGTTATTATTGAAGCCAGAACAAGTATTAGGTGATAACAAAGAGATGAAGCAAGAGGTGCTAGAACATTTCCAGGCTGGTACAAAATATGAAAGAATACAAGTGCAATTTTTAGATACTGCGAATAAAAGTTTAAGCGAGGAAGGTTGGTTTGCTAGAATTCGAAAGAAAGAATTTAGTAAAGATTTTGAATTAACATATAAAAAAAGATATCCTATTCCAAATGGTGTAATTCAAGATGCACTAGAAGTAGCTAAAAAAGAAGGATTCGATAGTAATACGGATAGTTATGAGGCGGAAATAGATTGGGGATTTGAGAAGAAAACATTAAGCATTTCAAATAAGAAAAGTTACAGCGCTAAAGGATATGGGATACTTGATTTACCAAATGAACAAGCTGCTCAAAACATGTTAATAGAAAAATTACCAGGGAAAATGAACAAATGGTTGTATACAAATTGGGGAGAGGAAATGTTAAAGAGTTCCCGTATTTACGGTCCTGTATTAATGAAACGATATACAGGAGAGTTTGAAAACATAAAAGCAAATATTGAAATTTGGCCATTAAGTAATACCGGAAAATTAGAAGATGACTTCGTAATAGAAGTGTCATTTAAAACAAATGAAGAAAGTATTGCGACAAAGCAAAGGGAATTATTAATGGCGAGTTTAGAGAAAAAAGGCTGGTTGTTACCGAAAGATAGTTTGAAGACAGAGCTTATTTTTCAGTAAATGAGAAAAAAGGAATCCATATTTCGTGGATTCCTTTTTCCAATATATGAGTATTAAGCTAAGTCAGCTGACACGAACATATCACTATTTTGAAGGTTTTTAGAGCGTAAACTATAAGCAACTACCTTCTTTTTATATTGTTTTACAACATCAACATGCTCCTCGTGACTATAAATATAAAATGTAAAATTCTTTTTGCCACGTTTTGCATTGATAATTAAAGGCGTACCCTCATTGTGTGGTGGTGCATAATAGCGATCTAAAAATAAACCTTCGTTAAAATCATGAATAATTTTTGATTTCTGTTCGCCTTCTACGTTATTTCCATGAATTGTAATAGTCACATTCTCTTCTTCAAGTTTTGGATGTGTTTCGTACTTGCTAATAATGGATTCAATAACAGTGTTAGGAAGGCTAGAAACGATAATTTTAAATGCTCCAAATACAACTAACATTACAATAAACCAAGTCGTCATAGTATATCATCCCCTTTATTCTATTTAATAATATAACTCATATGGTAATAGTACATATGGTGAAGTTTTGTATAATTTGTGAAAAATATGCCATTTTCACGAACGAAATGTTAGAAAAATCAATTTTGTTACAAAAAGTTGAAATCGAAGTATTTTAAAAGAAAAAGGTTTATAATAAAAATATAACTAATAACCACATTACTAATTATAAGGAAGTGTAACTATGAGTACTGTAGCAATCGTATATGGTATTATTCTTTCCACAATTATTGTTTTGTTTTTCGTTGGGGTTTCACGTTATATTCATAAATGGAAAGAAGGCGTTGCGAAATTAAATCACATTGAAGAAGAACTTAGTGATTTAATGTTACATCATGGTAAGTAAACATTTATTTTTTAACTAAACAATGTGAAGAATATCACAAAACGTGCTTTCCTAATGAAGGCATGTTTTTTTGTTATGTGAAAGTTAGACATATTCATGAGATTTTCCATACAATACAGTGTGAAATAAAAAAATGATTCTTTGTTTGTAGGGATATTTATTCTTTTTTGTATAATTTTGTAATTCAGTTCGGTATAATTATGATATAGAAGGAAATTTGTTAGAGGGGGTATATTGTGAACATATTAAAGATTATAGGAATAATTGCAGGAGTCATTATAGTAGCTGTTATAGCTTTCTTTGTTATTATGAATTACTATTTGTCAAAAGAAGATCCTGATTACGTATTAAAGTACATAAAAGAACATAAAGAAGATGAAACATGTTCATTACTTATTAAAAGAAATGGAGAAGTATTAACTTCTATAAATGAAAATAAAAAATTGCCATTAGCAAGTATGGCAAAAATCATAATAGCAGTTGAATTTGCTAAGCAAGTGTCAGAAGGAAAAATCAATCGTGATGAACAAATTTCATTGCAGGAGCTAGAAAAATATTATGTTAAAAACACTGATGGTGGGGCACATCCTGATTGGTTAGAAGATGCAAATGCGAGAGAATTAGTGGAAAATGGACAAATCGCTTTAGAAGAAGTTGCAAAAGGAATGATTCATTATAGCTCTAATGCAAATACGACATATTTGTTAGATAAGCTTGGAATAGAAAGAGTAAATGATAGTTTAAAAGAGTTAGAGCTTACTAGTCATGACAAGTTCTCTTCGTATACTGCTTCACTATATATGAGAGGGTATGTAGAAAAAGAGCTTCATGAGCCAAAAAATCAATCGTTAGAAATGATACGTAACATGTCAAAGGAAGAATATAATAAACATGTGTTACAAATTCATGAATGGATGAAAGATGAAGAAGAATGGAAAAAACGGGATATTCCATTAAAGGTAGATATGGAATTTCAGCGAATTTGGTCAGATCGATTAGTGGGTGCAAACGCTAAAGATTATATGAGTATAATGGAAAAGATAAATAGTAGAAATTATTTTCCAAAATCAATGCAAGAAGAGATCGAGAACATTTTCAAAGGAACAGTTAAAAATAGTAAGTTCGAATATGCTGGTCAAAAAGGTGGTTCTACCGCATTCGTATTGACAAAAAGCTTGTATACTACAGATAAGAAAGGGGATAAAGTAGAAATTGTCATTATGTTTAACGATATAGAAGATCAAGTTTCATATCAAAAACTGAGAAATAATATAGATTATTTTATTCAAGATGCTATAACAGATGAAGAGTTTGGAAATAAATTATAATGAAATAATTTTATTATGTAAACAAAGGGGCACTTATGAAAAGTGCTCTTTTGTAATACAGGATTTTCCAATCTTATTATTGAATATAGATGGAAAATAAGATTGGAGGTTAAAAAATGACAACAATATATTTCGTTCGCCATGCCCATTCTACATATACAAAAGAAGAACGGGAACGATCTTTATCTGAAAAAGGGCACTGTGATGCAGAAAATGTAACGCATTTATTAAAAGATAAACATATTGATGTTGTTATTTCTAGTCCTTACAAAAGAGCAATCCAAACTGTACAAGGAATTGCGAATACATATAAATTATCAATACAAACTGAAGAAGATTTGCGTGAAAGATTATTGAGCACAGAGCCAGTATCAAATTTTAATGATGCTATGCAGAATGTGTGGAAAGATTGGAGTTTTGCATACGAAGGCGGAGAATCGAATGCTGTAGCACAAAAGCGCGCTGTAATATGTATACAAAATATATTAAAAAAATATGAAGGTAAGAATATTGTAATAGGTACGCATGGAAATATTATGGTATTAATAATGAATTATTTTAATTCGAAATATGATTTGGAGTTTTGGAAAACACTTCATATGCCTGATGTGTATAAATTAATTTTTGATAAAAATCGTTTCATTTCTGCTGAAAGAATAGAGAAAACAGGTCATCGGTTAAATATTTTGTAAAAGTTTATCAAAAAAAGAGGAAAGAGAGAAGTTATTGTAGAAGTATGACTTTGTAACATAAAAATTATATGTTAAAGGAGGCTGTTTACATGTTTGAGAAAGAGAAAGAAGGGCTTATTGAAGTTCACAACGTATATGAAATTGCACCAGCAGATGGAACAATTATTGGTATGGCAACAGAAGAAGAAATGGAAATTGCTGCTGAACTAGAGCTGCAGTACTATGCCCATTCTCGTTTGCTAGAAGCAAATATTCAGTTAGACGGTTCCTCCTATAAAGAGTTACTTCAGGAGTTCCAGGAGTACGAAAGAAAATCAATGAGCTTTTGGCGAGCAATACATAAGCGTTTAGCTGTGCCATGGGCATGGGTATTACGTATTGATGTTGCGAATGGCCCTATTTATGTAAGTAATGGGAATGCTTATTACGAAGAAATCGATGATGAAGAAGATTATGAATAGATAAGTAAGGAAGCAACTTTAGTTGCTTCCTTTTTTTATTTATAGAGATTGAACAGCCCCAATAATAATATCAGGCCGATCAATTTCGATTCCGTGACCAGCATGTTCGGCAAGTATATATTGGCTATGTATTGAGAGTTGTAATTGTTCATGGATCAGTTCTTGCCACATTGCTTCAAGTTGTGTTGCTTCCTCTTTTGGCATGCCACCATTAGTCAATTGAGTAATAGAATATTGAGGATCTCTACCGATAACGATTAATGGTATTTCTAATGTTTTACATAGCTCTTTTAGTGAGAGAGCACAGTTTTTCCACTCCGATAGTTCAGAAGCTGTCGCTTTATATAATGAAGGCGAGGTAGAGAATCCAATTTGCTGTTTTGATTGATCGGTGAGAATAGGTTTTAGTTCATTATAAAGTGTGTCTACATCCATTTTGGAGTATGTATTATATTTTTCAAGCCACATATCATCCGAGTCAGTTTGATCAGAAATTGGTAAATGAAGTTCATCTAAACGGTGTAAGTTCATCGAAGTAGAATCAACTAAAATAAGTGCTTGCAGCTTATCTTCATGTAACATCGCAAAATGTTGTGCACATAATCCTCCATAGGAATGACCGATTAGAATAAATGGCTCTTGAATAGCTAGTTTGTTTAGTAACATATGCAGCTCTTTTGTAACTTGCCTTATTGTACGTGGTTGATTTCCTAGCTCACTTTTCCCGTAACCTGGGCGATGGTATGAAACGACTGTAAAGTGCTGTGAAAGCTTTTTTATAATAGGAAGCCAATCATAAAATGAGCAACTCATTCCGGTTTGAATGACTACAGTTTGTTTACCACCTCCTTTTATATGTACTTCTATATTTTGCCCCATTATTTCTACAAATTTATGAATGTTAATTCCCCCTAAGCTTGAAATAATTTTTGAAAAGCAAAAACGATACACCAAACACCCATACCGAGTAGGACAGATGTACTAAGTGTAAATGAATTTTTTAAACCAATATAGACGATAAATAATAGTAGTGCTGATGCGGGGAATCCATATAATACTCCTAAAGCAAATTGACTCAATTCTTGTTTATTCCCGCCTTCGAATGAAATCCAAAATAGACTAAGTAAACTTACGAGAGGAAGAGCAGCAATAAAGCCACCTATCGTACTATAATGTTTGGCGACTTCAGTGATAACGCCGATAATAAGTGCCGAAACGATTACTTTAACGAGGAAATGCATATTTTGCCTCCTTCGCTAATAACGAAAATGCTTTTTCAATTAATTGTAGTTCTTCTTTTGATAACTGTGATTCTAATATTTTTATCTTTTCTTTATCTAGTAAAGTATGTTTTTCTAATACTTCAATTCCTTCAATTGTTAATGTAAGGTTTACCACTCTTTCATCTTTTTTATTTCTCTCTTTAACGATGAAACCCTTTTGAATAAGGCGCTTTATATGTTCAGATGCTGTGTTATGAGAAAGGCTAAGCTCAGTAGCGACTTTTCCAATTGTTATATCTTTCTCACGAGAAACGATTTGTAAAATACGAATTGCTTGGTGGGAAAGGTTGTCCTCGTATTCGTATCGTAAGTGATAATAAATGCTCTCCCAATGTTGATTAATGTTGTTCATAATAATAAATCCCCTTTTTTATATCGTATAGTAAGATATATTCGTCATTTTAGAAATAAAATCCTTTTATTTGGATAAAAAATGTTGAAAAAGTTTATTTTTATTGAAATATAAGGTAATCTATGTGTAAAGGTATAGATTTAGCAAGAGAGAGGATGATAGCTGTGAATACATTCAAATGGATGAGTCATGAACAGATGTATGTAGATGAAATACATGTTGAAAAATGTGGTCCTCTTTCAGTCGGCGTATATGGGGGAAATCAAGAAAGTGATGCATATGAACGAGGAGATGCGGTACTTGCTTGGTGGGACCCTGAATTACAATTTGAATTTGTTATGATTTTTGATACACACCACAAAACAAAAAATATTGATTATATAATAGAAGCGATTTCAGAAAGAAAAGAGAAATTAAAAGAGTTATTTTCCTATCCAATACATTTAGCTTTTCATCATACACATATGTACTTATTAGCGTTATTTACAGATGAGTTATTTATTAAAAAGTGTGATCAAGATGATGAGGAACTCGCTTGCTTAATTTGTTTACGAAAAGGCGAATTTTTATATTGGTTATCAGTTGGTGATTGTTTCGCGTATTTATTCCATTCTGAGAAAACGAAAAATGGAAAAGGACGATTAAATAAACGGAAAAATTACGAATATATTGGCAGGAAAAATATTTTTGCAGCAAATACACCTTGCTTTACGTCAGGTGTAAGGGGATTAGAAAAAGGAATGAATCACATTGTAATGGCAACAGATGGTATTTTAGAGTGTGACAAACGAAGGTTTGATGATGATCAATCTTTAGTAGAAATATTACATGACGGGAATAGCTTACAGATTGAGCCAGTATTAACAAATGTACTGCAGTGGAAAGGTAGAGACTGTGCCACGATTATTGGATGGTCTATTGATACTGATAATAAACAATGTGCTAATTAATATAAAAGGAGTTCAAGGCTTTTATCCTTGAACTCCTTTTTGTTAAGCAATATGGATGTGATATGTTTTCAACCATTCATTTACTTGTAGCATATACTCCATGGCACTTCTTGCTTCAAAATTGTTAATCGCTTTATTACTTTGATCAGCAATTGAAAGTAAGATGGAATGGTTAATAAGTGAGAAAATAGGGTTGTTTTTATTGTTACACATATCAAGTGTTAAATTACGGATTGTTTGTAAGTAGTGTGGATCTTGTGAAGTTGGATAAGCGCTTTTTCTTCTATTGCGTACATCGTCAGGTAAAGCTGGTTGTAGTGCTCTACGTAAAATGCCTTTTTCAATATTATCAATACTTTTTATGTTGAAAGGAACATTCCATAAATATTCAACTAATCTATAATCGCAAAACGGTACACGAACTTCAAATCCAACAGCCATACTCATACGATCTTTACGGTCAAGTAAGAAAGGAAGGAATCTTGTTAAAAATAAATAAAACATTTGACGTTGTTTCGCGGATTTTTTACTTTCGCCTTCAAGAGTAGGTACTTCAAGTATCGCTTCTTGGAATCGTGTATCAATATAGTCTTCTAGATTACATTGGTTACTTACTTCATTTAGTAGAAGAGGAGATGTATTTTTCCAATTTGTTAGCCAAGGAAACTTATCTACATATAGTAGTTCTTCTTGATGAAACCAAGGATATCCACCGAATACTTCATCAGCCGATTCGCCGGATAAAGCTACGGTCGCATCTTTTTTCATTTCGCAAAATAGTAAATATAGTGAAGTTTCCATTTCACCAGCACTCGGTAAATCTTTTGCATGAAGGGGAACGAATAAGTGATTTGCTAATTCTTCAGCATTCACAATGATATCATGATGCGCTGTCCCGACATGTTCAGAAACGCGTTTTACCCAAGGAGCGTCTAAACCAGTGCGAGCAAATGTCAGTTCGAAATCTTTTGCGCTATTTACAAAGTCAACAGAATACGTATGAAGTGTTTTATTTTCAGCAGCAAATTCTTTACCCGCAAGTGCAGTAATACCGCTAGAGTCTAATCCGCCTGATAACATACAAACGAGAGGAACATCGGCAATTAATTGTCTTTTTACTGTATCTTGTAAAATAGATAAAATATGCGAAGATGTATCTTCTATAGAGTCTGTATGGAACTTACTTTCTAAATTCCAATACTTAGTAACTACTTTTTTATGACGTGTAAATGTTATAGAATGTCCAGCACGTACTTCTTGAATATGTTTAAAGACGCCACATCCTGGAGTGCGAAATAAGCCTAATCCAAATATTTCATTTATTCCATTCGCATCAATTTCAGCAGGGACAGATGGATGCGCTAATAATGCTTTAATTTCAGAGCCGAAAATAATACTGCCATTTCTTTCTGTAAAAAAGAGTGGTTTTACACCTAAATGATCTCGTGCTAAAAACAATTGTTGCTTCTGATCATCCCATAAGGCAAAAGCGAAAATTCCGTTTAAATGTCGTACGCAGTCTTCTTTCCATTCTAAATAAGCATGTAGTAATACTTCTGTATCTGAATGGGTTTCAAATGCATGCCCACATTTTTGAAGCTGCTCTCTCAGTTCACGGAAATTATAAATTTCTCCATTATAAGTAAGAGCATACGTATAATCACCAGCACGAAATGTCTTAGGCTGTGTCCCGCCTTCTGGATCAATTACAATTAAACGCCGGTGTGCAAAGGCCGCATGAGGTGAAAACCAAAATCCTTCAGCATCCGGACCACGATGCTCAATACTATTTGCCATCTTTTTTAAAATAACATGTTGATTTGAAAGGTCTTCTTTCCAATCTACCCAACCTGTAATTCCACACATACACATCTCATCTCCTAATTTTTAAAATAGATTAATGAAATAAAATGTACACTAAATTAAAGAGTGACTATATAAATAGTGTACTACATGAATTAAATTACAGACTTGAGAAAGTTTTCTTTGAATGCATAGTTATGTGAGAAAATGGCTAAGGGAAAGTATTCCATTACATACAAAAAATAAAAAAGATGAGAGAAAAAATTTTCTCAGACGTTATATAGGGTGTAAAAGCTTTTACAAAACAATAAGGGGAATCGCTACATGAAATCAAATGAGAAAAATTTTATAAAAAGATTACAGCGGCAAAAAGAAGACGCGTTAGAATTCGTTGTCGATACATACTTACCACTCATAAAGGGGATCACGCATAAAGTTCTACTTCCCATTCAAAATGATGGACTCATAGAGGAATGTATAAACGATATATTTCTTTCCATTTGGAATAACGCAAATAAATTCCATGGAGAGCCGAGTGATTTTAAAAAGTGGATTGCAGCGATTGCGAAGTTTAAAGCAATTGATTATTACCGGAAATCGACTAAAACAGTAGAAATCATTTCAGATGAGTTTCATATCAGTACAGAAAAATCAGCAGAAGACGAATTAATCGTTATGGAAGATAGGGAAGAATTATTGAAGCTCATTAATCAATTAGAACCGCTAGATCAAAAGGTGTTCATTATGAAATATTTACTTGGTATGAAGACAGAGGAAATAGGTGACAAGTTAGGATTAACTCGGGCAGCAATTGATAATCGAGTGTACCGGGGGAAAAAGAAACTACAACAAAATGCTACGAATATTAGTTTTGGAGGTAGTGCAATATGAAAGACATTTATGAACTATTAAATGATATTGATATAGATGAAAAAGAACTAGAAGAAATTGAGGCTTCTGAAATTGAAAAGGAAAAAGTAAAACGAAATGTAAAACAATCGATACGTACGAAGAAAAAGATGAAAAGTTGGAAAAAAGGTGTCGCTGCTGCATCAATTTTAGTAGGGTTATCGGTTGCAACTCTTGGTATCGGTTTTCCTACATATGCCGGGGGATTGCCAATTGTAGGTGACATATTCCGATTTTTAGATAATGGTAGAACGGGGTTATATGAAAATTATAAGGAATTTTCGACTGAGTTGAATATGACAAAAGAGAGTAATGGGGTTAAGGTTACAATTAATGATGTAATTTCTGATGGCAGAACATTATCTATAACGTATTCACTGGAAAGTGAGCAGGACTTAGGGGAGGATCCTATCATATTAGGTGGATTGGATATAATGGACGCTCATGGTAGTTCAGGCAGTGGTAAAATGACTAAAGTTACTGAAAAAAAGTATGTAGGTATGGTAACAACGACGCATCATGATAGCAATAAAAAGGACAAAGTAAACTTTAGATGGAATATAGAGAGAATAGAGATGCCAGATAGGAAAAAATCAATACAAGGTAATTGGAATTTCGCGTTAACTGTAAAATCAGTGGATAGTAAAGAGAGAACAATTGGTGGGAGTTCAGAAAAAGAAGGTATAAAAGCAAATATGGAAAAGGTCGCAATATCGCCAGTTTCATTTATTCTTTATTACAATCAAGAGGTTTCTAAGGGCGCGAGGAAAGAATGGGATAGTGTAGATGTTGAATTGACGGTTAAGGATGATTTAGGGAATATTTATTCGGGTGAAGGAAATGGGGGAAGTGGCAACGATCCTTACAATATCCATTGGAGTGCCACCTTCCAAAAACTAAACGAAAATGCAACAAAGCTTATCGTTACACCTCGCGTGCACTTGCGAGTACATACACCTGAAAATCATGGTGGAGTAGAGTATGTGAATGGGAAAGAGAAGAAAATAGAAGTGCCGAAAAAAGAAGCGAAGAGCAAAGATATTGTGTTAGATGATATTGTCATTGATTTAAAGAAATAAAAGAGAGACTGCCTAAAATCATTTAGGCAGTCTTTTTTCGTTAAGAACTAGTGACGAATAGTGCATGCGGATGCTGCGTTTTATACTCATCTTTCCACGGAATGTTTAGTTGTTCCCACGATTCGCCGCTATCATTGGATTGAAAGACGCCATTGTTATTTAACGTGTAAAACGTATGTGGTTCGGCTTCGTTTGTAGCAAACATCGAAATGACTGTACCGATTGCAGATGGTAGTCCTTGTTGTACTTGCTGGAAAGGAGTATCTTTCGTTTTTCGATAAATATAAGACTCATAAGGGATACGATGATGAGCGAGATCAGCACTTGGCGCGGCAGAAACGAGAATCGTATCACAATCAGCTGGATCAATTGCCATGCTGTATAAATAATGATGTTCAAGTCCTGCACTACATGAGATCCAGCTGTTTCCATTGTTATAACTCTCAAGATAAGCACGATCAGGTCCGCCCATAAATCCGTCACCACATGATGCATAAAGGCGATTTGGTGCTTCAGGGTGCATAAGTAATTGATGAGCATCGATAGGAGCACCGAATTTTTTATCAATCCATGTATGCCCTTTATCATTACTTTGAATAACAGCACCAGCTTCGATTGAAACGTGTATTGTATTAGGGTTGTTTGGATCAACTGTAATCCAGCGTACGTGATGGGTAAAAGGTCTAGGCGGGAAAGCCCATGTATAAGAAGATAATAATGATTTCATATTTTTAAGTTCAGTCCACGTTTCACCACCATTTTCAGAGCGAAATAAAGCGCTCGGTTCTGTGCCGACATAAACGACCCCATATCCGTTAACTTGTTCATTTGAGCTTATTGTTATGGAAGTGATAGAGGAGTGCAAAATACCATCTTCTTTAGGGAAATCAAAGTAACGATAAGAATCTCCAATTGGTCTCCATGAATCCCCACTATCGTCACTTAACCATAGACCTCGTCCAAATGTTCCGCAATATACACGATTCTTTTGAAATGGATCAACAGCGATACAGGTAGGTTGCATATTTTGTAAGTGATAAGTCGTTTCATAGTTATCATTGTGTTCTTTCACTACAACAAGTTCACGTTCCATACAGAGAAATAAACGTTTCATTTAAGTAACCTCCTTAAAAATTCTTTCATTAGTAAACAATATGAAAATAAAAAAGAAGTAGTCTTGTTTTATTTGAGAAAAAGGGATTGTTTAAAAAATAGCGAAGTGTGTATACAGAGGAAGCGGGCGTTTACAATCAGTCAATTCGGGATAAACACGGGGAGTTTGTTTCATACTAACATACAGATATTGTACTTAAAGGAGTATAAGTATGGGACATTCGCATGGTCATGGTCATTCAAAAAATAAAAAGGCGTTACTAATTGCCTTCCTACTAACAACAAGTTTTATGATTGCAGAAGTTGTTGGTGGATTTGTAACAAATAGCTTAGCACTACTATCTGACGCGGGGCATATGCTAAGTGATGCAGTATCTTTAGCTTTAAGTTTACTTGCGTTTAAACTCGGAGAAAAAACAGCAACAACTGCGAAAACATACGGGTATAAGCGAGTCGAAATGTTAGCAGCATTATGTAACGGTGTCGTTCTTATTGTCATTTCGGTATACATTTTTATTGAAGCAATCCGTCGTTTTAAAGAACCAATTGAGATTGCTAGTAATGGGATGCTCATTATTGCAGTCCTTGGTCTGCTTATTAATATTTTATCAGCTTGGATATTAATGAGAGGCGGAGATGTGAAAGGTAATTTGAATTTAAGAAGTGCTTTCCTGCACGTACTAGGCGATCTATTGGGTTCCGTCGGAGCGATTATTGCTGCGTTACTTATTAAATTTTTCGGATGGACGGCTGCAGATGCGATTGCTAGTATTCTTGTGTCTATTTTAGTCATTATTAGTGGATGGCGTGTAACACGTGATACGGTTCATATATTAATGGAAGGTGCACCACAGCACATAAATGTTAAAGAGGTAAAAAGTACGTTATTAAATATTCCGATTGTCAAAGAAGTTCATGATTTGCACATATGGTCTGTCACATCAGATTTTCAAGTATTAACATGTCATCTTATTATTAAAGGGAATGAAACGCAAAGTGTATTAAAAGAGGCTACGTATGTATTAAAGGAGAAATTTCATGTAGAACATGTCACCATTCAAGTAGAAATAGATGGTGAATTTAATCATGATGAGACAACTTGCAAAGTATGAAAGAAAAAGGATAAGAAAAAGTGTCATAACATTTTTCGCACGGCATACATATATATAATGTGGCCACAAATACTTTGCAAGGTAAATATTTCATGAAATTACTTTACTTATAAAGAGTCATCTTTTATAATCAAAAGTGGTAATTGATAAAGATTATCATTTTCAATGATCGTAGAAAGGAGTTTTTTAAAAGATGAGTAGTCAACTCCGTTTTGCTGTTGAAAATCGTAAGAGGCATTTAATTGATGAGTTAATTGGAGCAGGTGTGTTTAAGATTCGCGACCGACAATTATACGAGCTGTCTTTAGAGGAATTGGAAAAAGAGTACGAAGATATGGAAGATTATGCGAATATTCAGGCGTAGCTATATAGATTAGTAAAAGGAGAGCTGGTTACGATTTTGTGTAACCAGCTCTCTTTTTATTTCGTAGAAATTATTTTTTGTATTTCATTCATGGGACGGATCCAGTTTTGGGTCATTATTTGTTCCATTTGTTTTTCGTCCTGCTTCTGTAATGCTTGAATGATAGAGTGATGTTCTTCAATAGATTGACTTGCTGGAACAAAGTTTTGGAAAAACAAATATTCAAGACGTAAAACGTGAAGTTGCATATTTTCTAGAAAGGGTTCAATATATTGATTTTTAGCAATAGAAGAAATTGTATTGTGGAATTGTATATCTAATTCTAAAGCTTGTTTTGCGTTTTTTTTCGCTATAGAGTGCTGAAAATGATCATTTATTTCAGAAAGTAGTTGAATATCAGCGTCTGTAATGTTTTGAAGAGCTTGCTTTCCTATAATAGAGTGAAGACCAGCCATCGTTTCATAAATGATAGATACGTCGTCTAACTTAATAGGAGCAATTTTCGTTTTTTGCCCTGGTACCATTTCCACTAATCCAGAAAGCTCTAATATTTGAAGTGCTTCTCTTACAGGTGTTCTGCTTACTCCTAGTGCCTCAGCCAATTCCCCATCATTAATTTTTTCATTGGGCTTCAGTACACCTTCAATAATCCAATTTTGTAGTTGATTTAAAACGAGTGATTTTGCTGAAATTCTTCCTGGTTTTTTATAATTTTGAGGGACAGGCATAGTGAATTCAATCCTTTCATTGTATATTTTCCTTTTTTGCATGAACAAGCTTTAATTTTTGTTTCCCTTCATCCGGCTTTTGGCTTAAGATGAGCACCATTACAATGACACAAAAAGCGCCTAATAACTGAAAAGATTGAAATGGCACGTGTAATATAAGTACAGAAGAAATAATAGCTGCGAGTGGTTCTGTGCAACCAAATAATGTTGTTTCTTTCGGAGTCAGGTATCTTATGCTGTCTAAGTATAAATAAAAGGCAATAAGTGTCCCGAAAATGACGACAAATGTGATGAGCGGTAGGGTACTTAGTTTTACATATTTCATAGTTGATAATAAAATGAATTCGTTTGTAGAAATAAAGTGTACAATCGTTACACCAATACCCCCAATAATCATGCCCCATCCAACGATAACGGAGGAAGAACATTTTTCTAACAATTCCTTTGAATATAAACTATAAAAAGCGAGAGATAATCCAGATAAAACACCCCAAATAATAGCTGGTGTAGAAACAGCCAAGTTATGAACAGACCCGTTTGTTAGTAAGAGAAAAGTGCCTACTAATGAAAGGGTAATTGAAATGAAATCAATTTTTGATGGACGAACGTTCCATTTGAAAAGTAAGTATACAGTGATGAATATAGGAGCTAAATATTGTAATAATGTTGCCACGGCAGCATTTCCTTCTTTAATTGAAGCGAAATACGTATACTGTACAGCAAGCATACCGAATAGACCAAACAAAATCATTTTAATAGCATCAGATTTTTGTTTCCAAATGCCAAATATCTCTTTTTTTCTCGTTCCGAATGAGGAAATAATGAGCAAAATAATTCCAGATATAAGTAAACGGATCGTAACTAACCATTCGGTTGAAACATTGTCATATTGAAAAAGTTGTTGTGCAGCTGTACCAGACAAGCCCCATAAACAAGCACCGATTATGACCATTATAATTCCTTTTAATCGATTTGAATCCATATGATCTAAAATTCTCCTTTCTAAAAATACAAATTGAATACAATATGCAATATATCACAGAACGACTCGTTAATAAACTGAAATTTCTAATTTGTTTTTTATGTATAGTAAAATATTGTAGAGGAGGGGGAGTATATGTTAGCTGGATTTTTAGTTTGTTTATTTGTTGGGTTACTTATCATTTTTTTAGGGTATCAAATACATGTGAAAAAGAGGTTGTTTTTGTTAGCAGGATATCAAGAAGAAACGTTTGTTGGAGATAAAAATAAATTAGCGAAGCTTTCAGGAGCATTTTCTTATATAGTTGGAGTTGCTACTATAATATTACCGCTTGGCTTAGAAAAAATAGGTAATGTAGTTGGTATCGTATATGCTATATTAATTGTTTTAGGTACAATTGTATTCATAATTAAAGCAAACTTATTAAATAAGAGTACTATAAAGTAAAAAGGCTTCATTCTACTGAAGCCTTTTATTAATTGTTATGAAGTATAAGTAAAAGCTGGAATAGGATCAACAAATATATCCCAATCTTGTTTCATTTCTTTCTCTGTTAATAGACAACTATCTAATGATTGTTCAATTAAAGAACGGTTCATATCAATTCCGATAAATACGAGTTCGGTAATTCGATCTCCATATTGTTTATCCCAGTTTTTCAATACTTCTGGTTCTTCTGTAATCATTTGATTTCTTTCAGTTTCAGGTAATGCCGCTATCCACTCACCGGCTCCTTGAATTGTAATAGAGGAACCTGCTTGAGATAGAAGCCCTATCATATTATTACGAGATGCCAGCCAGAAGAATCCTTTCGCTCTTACAACATCTAAAGGCCATCTTTCTAGCCAATTCATAAGGCGCTCGGGATGGAAAGGATATTTGCGGCGGTAAACAAAGGAATTGATACCGTATTCTTCCGTTTCTGGTGTATGATGGTCACTATTTAATTCTTGTATCCAGCCGGCCGATTGACTGGCTTCTTCATAATTAAATAGATTTGTGTTTAAAATTTCTTGTAATGGTACTTTGCTAAACGAAGATTCAAGAACTTTTGCATTAGGATTTAATTTTTTTAGTAAATGATGAAGCTCTATCACATCTTCTTTTTCTAGCAAATCTATCTTATTAAGAATAATTACGTTTGCAAATTCAATTTGATCTATTAATAAATCAATAACTTCTCGGGTATCATTCTCATCGATGGCTTGTTTTCGGTCTAATAAACTTTCTCCATCTGCAAAATCATCCCAAAATCTATTTGCATCTACAACTGTAACCATCGTATCGAGGCGACAATTTTTCGTTAAATCAATGTTAAGGACTTCGTCTGTATAAGTAAACGTTTGAGCAACTGGAATAGGCTCACTTATACCAGAAGATTCAATAATAATATAGTCAATATCACCATTTTCCACAAGACGATTCACTTCTATCATTAAATCTTCTCGTAGTGTACAACAAATACAGCCATTTTGAATCTCTACTAGTTTTTCCTCCGTACGTGAAAAACCACCCTTTTTTATAAGAGATGCATCAATGTTTACTTCGCTCATATCATTAACGATAACAGCTACTTTTAAGTTATTCTTATTAGTCAAAATGTGATGTAGTAAGGTAGTTTTTCCAGATCCTAAAAAACCACTTAATACAGTGATAGGTACTTTTTTCATGAAATGATCTCTCCTTTAAATCGTAATGATTACGTTTTATATTAAACGATAGGGAAAGAAAAATCAATAATAAATCATAATGATTACGATTTAAGAATAGAAATAGACTATAAAATTTGTGCTGTAGTATGAAGCATTTGGACAAGCACATGTTTACATGTAAATAAAATGGAGGCGAGAAGCTTGGTCTTTAATAGAGTTTCAAAAGAATTAGTAGGCATAGCTCTTATCGCTATGTTTCTCTTTTTATTATTTTTTGTAGATTTTACAAGTCTAGTAAATTTGCACAAAAATATACCGCAGGAATGGCTGAATGTGAATACGGTATTTTTAAGTATCATTTTTGAAGCAATACCTTTTATTTTATTAGGGGTAATTGTTTCTTCATTTATTCAAGTGTTTGTGACGGAAGATATGATTCAAAAAGTAATGCCGAAATCTCCAATTGTTGCAATGATTCCAGCAGTATTTGTGGGAGTTCTTTTTCCAATGTGTGAATGTGTCATTATACCAATTGTAAGAAGGCTCATTCAAAAGGGGCTACCACTTCATGTAGGCATTGTTATTTTATTGAGTGCACCCATTATGAATCCAGTTGTTCTTTTATCTACTGTATATGCGTTTCAAAAAAATGATTACGTTGTATATGCACGCTTTGGGATAACAATTCTAGTTGCTCTATTCATAGGTCTAATTGTGTATTATTGCTATCGCGAAAGAAATGTTTTAAAAGACGTAGAGGTTTCAGTTCAAACAAGCAAAAAAAAGAGTTGGAAAGATGTTATGAATCACACTGTAGATGAGTTTTTTGATACTGGTAAGTATTTATTGATTGGTGCTTTTTTAGCAAGTGTATTTCAAACGTTTTTTGATCGGAATGTACTGGATGCAGTAGCACATAACGAAGTAATTGCTCCCATTATTATGATGGGGTTCGGTTATGTTTTATCAATTTGCTCTGCAGCCGATGCTTTTATAGCTGCGTCTTTTGGACATGTTTTCTCGATAAAGGCACTTCTCGCATTTCTTGTGTTTGGGCCTATGCTTGATATGAAAAATACGTTAATGCTATTTGCGTATTTTCAAAAGAGATTTGTATTCTTTTTGATGGGAATTGTCATTGTATCTGTGTATACCATCGTGCAAATCATAATGTTATAGGAGGTGAGAAAGAATGGAGAAAGAGGAGCAGAAGGCATATCATCGCTATATTCGTGGCATTATTTTAATTGGTTTAGCAATGCTCTTATTTAAACTACTTGTAACAGGGAATATTTATAATTTTATCGCTCCAAAAATGATCAAATTTACGTATATAGCTTTTGTAGTAATTTTAATTTTTGGTATTGTACAAGTTTGGGGAGATGGAAGAGAAAAACAGCATGATTATAATTGTTGTAAACATCATACAACATCAAAATCAGGGATAAAAAGTTTCTTTGTATATGTTTTATTTGTTGTTCCGATAGTTAGTGCTTTTCTCTTTGGAAGTGTAACAATTGATGGAAGTTTAGCAGGAAAAAGGGGTATGAATCAAAGTGTACAGGCGAGAAGTCTGGAAAGAAACGAAAAAGAGGGGAAACAGGTTAAGTTTGATGAGCGAGAAGTATTAGTTGATTCAGAAGAAACATCAAATTTAGCAACGACTTATAAAACGGAAGAGCAAGTAGTAAAAAGTATGTTAGGACAGCGTAAACTACAAGTAAAGGATAAGGATTATGTTCAAACAATGAATGTAATTGGTCAAAATGTTAATTGGTTTAAAGGGAAAGAAATTACATTCTTAGGGTTTATATATAAGGATAAAGATGTGACGGGGAATAAAGTAGTAGTGGCTCGATATGGCATAACTTGTTGTATTGCGGATGCATCAGTCTGGGGGATGATTGTTACCGGGAAAAATATTGAAAAAATTCCAGAAGAAACATGGGTAAAAATAACAGGATTATTAGATGAAACGACATATAAAGGAACAGTCTTTCCACTTGTAAAAGTAAACAAAATCGAAAAAATTAATAAGCCAACTGACCCATATGTATATGATGTTTTACCTCAATAGAAAAGAATAAATTCTTCATATTTTCATGAAATAGAATCATAATCAAGACGATAAAAAAATAAAGATAAGAGTAATTTGGTTTGTTAAAAATATGTGCAGAAGGAGTTATGCGATGAACTGGGTTACTCATAAACCATCATTTGAATTTGAAACATTTAGTCCTATTATTCGGTCACAATCTGCGTGGAGTGGACATTTAGATTTTGCATATGACTTAGTACGATTTGAAAAACCAGAAACTTTAGTTGAGTTAGGTACACATTTAGGAGCTTCCTTTTTTAGTTTTTGTCAGGGAGTAAAAGATGGAGGGTTATCGACTAAATGCTTTGCAGTAGATACTTGGGCTGGAGATGGGCATACAGGTCCATATGGAGAAGGGGTTTTTCAAATAGTAGAAAAAGTAGTGAGCGATAACTACCTTAATATAGGAAATTTAATTCGATCTACTTTTGATGATGCTGTAGACCGGTTTCAAGATGAAACGATAAATCTTTTGCATATTGATGGCTATCATACGTATGAAGCTGTTTCTCACGATTATAATACATGGCTACCGAAAGTCGCGAAAAACGGTATTGTATTATTTCATGATATTGAAGTTAGAAGTAGTGATTTCGGCGTATATAAGTTTTGGGATGAGGTAAAAGCGAAGTACCCTCATTTTCAATTTGCGCATTCATATGGACTGGGAGTGTTATTTCCGAAGGGTTGTAGTGATAAGTTTGAGGAAATACTTAAAAATAAAGAAGAAATACAAAATATGTATAAATAAAGATAGGGCATACATCATTTTTATGATGTGTGCCCTATTTTTTATGTAGAAAATAATGGTGTGAATTAAAAAGCGAAGATAGTTGTAAAAAGTTTTATTGCAGCAAATATTAAAAAAGTTAGTATGGGATTTTTCTTTGTAAATAAAGTGAAGCTTTAATACGTTCATATCAATTCGGAATTTTACAGTAGTTAATTTCTTACCTAAGTGCTTTGCACTTACTGAATTTTGAGACGGGGGTCTTATTGGCCGAAAATATCGGGATAAATAAAAATACAACATTTTTTATATTTTTCATTGCGAAAAACGTAATCTACTTTTACAATAGAAAGGGTTGTGAATATATTATACTGAAAAAATAAATCGAAATAATATGAAAATTTTGTTTTGTCTTCGCTAATTGTATATTACATACATGTAAGACGACATACGTCATGTTATCGACTTGTAAGGAGAGAAAAAAATGAAAAGTGTAAGATTACCATCGATGCTAGAAATCATAGTTCTTTTATTACTATTTCTTGCTGTTGTCTTTTCCTTCCAAACGATTTTTGATCTCCCAATTCAATTAGCGCTATTTATTTCATGGTTTTTAGTAATTGCGCTTGGATTAAGATTAGGATTTCGTTATCAAGAATTGCAAGATGCAATTACGAAAGGGATTTCTAACGGATTAGAAGCGATACTGATTTTAGTTGCAGTAGGTGCTTTAATTGGAACATGGATTGCTGGTGGGGTAGTACCAACATTAATCTATTATGGATTAGAATTTATTCACCCTAGCATATTCCTATTAGCAACATTAATTATTTGTTCTATAACTTCTATCGCAACAGGAACGTCTTGGGGAACAGTGGGAACAGCAGGTATTGCTATGATGGCGATTGGTGAAGGACTTGGTTTACCACTTCCGCTTGTTGCTGGTGCAGTTCTTTCAGGAGCTTATTTCGGCGACAAATTATCACCACTTTCTGATAGTACAGTTCTTGCAGCTTCTATGGCGAAAGTAGATGTTATTGCTCACGTTCGAGCTATGCTCGTATTAGATGTTCCAGCTTATATTATTACTAGTATTATGTTTACTGTAGCTGGTTGGATGTATGGCGGCGATAATGTAGATTTGAATCGAGTAGAATTTTTAAAAGAAGCTTTATTAAAGCAATTTGATATTAAAATATGGATGCTTGTTCCGGCGGTCATTGTTATCGTTCTATTAGCGATGAAGAAACCGTCTATGCCAACAATTGCAATGGGAGCTTTAATTGGTGCAATTTGGGCAACCCTTTTCCAAGGGATGAACTTTGGAGAGGCGATTGGAACAGCTTATAACGGATTCTCAATTCAATCTGGTGTTGAGTTTGTTGACAAGTTATTAAACCGTGGTGGAATTAACGGCATGCTTGGCTCAGTAGCCGTTATTATTTTCGGTTTAGGATTTGGTGGATTACTTGAAAAACTAGGTGTTTTAAAAGTAATCGTATCAAAATTTGAGAAGAAATTAAATTCTGCAGGTAATGTAACATTGTCTACATTAATCGTGGCATTCTTAGCTAATATATTTGGTTGTGCGATGTATGTATCACTAATTTTAACACCAAAAATTATGGAAGATAGCTATGATAAATTAAAAATAGACCGTCGTGTATTAGCGCGTAACTCAGAAGTAGGTGGAACGTTAACTTCAGGTATGGTTCCATGGTCTGATAATGGTATTTTTATGGCTGGTATTTTAGGTGTAGCAACGTTCTCATACGTTCCGTTTATGTGGTTAAGCTTCGTATCGTTAATTTTAGCAGTTATTTACGGATATACAGGCAAATTCATCTGGTATGTAGATGATGCCGATAAAGGAAAGCAAGCATCATAAAATAAAAATCACCTTCTACAATATGTAGAAGGTGATTTTTTTATTTTTTAATAGCATTTGCTGAAGTTATTTCATTCTCATATTTAGCAATTTTTTGTTGTATCTTTTTTAAGTTTTTTTCAGTGTCTTGAATGAGCTGTAAGACATTGGTCTCCTGTTGTTTCATTAATTCTAACCTTTGAAGGATGGTAGATTCTCCTTCCATAGACCAGTCGATAAATTGTTTTATTTTTTGAATTGGCATACCAGTGTTTTTTAAACACAAAATCATCTCTAAATATTTCAGTGCTTCTTCATCAAAAACTCGATCTCCTTTTTCGTTTCTTTGCAGAAAAGGAAACAGTCCTTGTTTATCGTAATAACGTATTTGAGAAATAGTTAAGTGTTGCATTTTGGCGACTTGCCCAATTGTATAATACATATCATTCATCCTTTTATTACCAAGGTATAATGCCATCTTTGTTAAGTATTTTACCATTATAGTTTGTTTCACTTAATGCATATTTAATAATAATTTTAGCACTTTCAGTGGTTGTATGGCCACCGGGGGAATTTCCATTAAGATCCGTAGTTGTAAAACCAGGAGTTACCCCAAATACTTCTGGACCGTTAGTGGCAAATTCTTTACTAAAAGCTAATGTTAAAGCATTAATAGCTGTTTTTGAAGAATTATATCCTAGTGTATTAATTGGATGTGTTTCACCATTAGCAAACATTGTTAGTGAGGCCATGTCAGTTGTTACATTTATTATTTTACTGTTGCTTGAATTCTTTAATAATGGTAAAAAGGCTTGCATCATTTGGAAAGTTCCAAAAAAATTAACTTCAAATCCTTGGCGTAAAGTTTCAATATTTAATTCACTAGGTAGCATATTGAAGTCTAGCGCTATGCCTGCATTATTAATTAATAAATGTAAGTGATCAGTCGTTTCGTAAATTTTCTTTGTTGCTTCTTGAATGGATTGTGAATTTGAAATATCTACTTGAATATAGGAAACGTTTGAAACATTTAAAGATTCTACGGCTTGTTGTCCAAGTTGTTCATTACGAGCACCTAAAAATACGTGATAATCTTTTTCTGCTAATTGACGAACAAGTTCATATCCAATTCCTTTATTCGCACCTGTTATAAAAGCATATTTTTTCATATTGAATTCCTCCAGTAATGTTATAGTAGGTTACAATGGAAAGGATACAGCCTAAACTTAAGTTTAGGTCAAGAGGAATTTTTTTAAATAAATATAGAATATCTATATATAAGAGTGAGAATTCTTATCATTTAAGAGAAAGTCTGTTATTATAAGAGATGTAGGTATTATATTTTCAAGGGGATGAAAACATGGAGTACAGAATTGAAAGAGATACATTAGGAGAAATAAAAGTTCCAGCTGATAAATTATGGGCAGCACAAACACAACGTAGTAAAGAAAACTTTCCAATTGGAACAGAGCAAATGCCGCTTGAAATTGTAAAAGCATTTGCAATTTTAAAGAAGAGTGCAGCGCTTAGCAATCAAAAATTAGGAAAGCTATCAGAAGAAAAAGCAGAAGCAATTGTAGAAGCTGCGGATGAAGTGATTGCAGGGAAATGGAATGAACATTTTCCGCTTGTCGTATGGCAAACAGGTAGTGGTACACAGTCAAACATGAATGTGAATGAAGTAATTGCAAATCGTGGGAATCAAATTTTGAAAGAGAAGGGATCTGACGTACATATTCATCCGAATGATGATGTGAACATGTCACAAAGTTCAAATGATACATTTCCAACGGCGCTTCATGTAGCTTGTGTAATCGCAGTAGAAAATCACGTATTACCAGCAATTACGAAATTAAAAGAAACTTTAGCAGAAAAAGTAACTGCATTTGAACATATTATAAAAATTGGTCGTACACATTTACAAGATGCAACGCCGTTAACTTTAGGGCAAGAAATTAGCGGATGGCACCGTATGCTTGAAAAAACAGAGCGTATGATTGCAGAGAGCAATACATATATGAAAGAGTTAGCAATTGGTGGAACTGCGGTTGGAACAGGTATTAATGCTCATCCTAAATTTGGTGAGATGGTATCAGAGGAAATTAGTCAATTTACAGGTAAACAATTTGTTTCTGCACCAAATAAGTTCCATGCATTAACGAGCCATGATGAAGTTGTATATACTCACGGTGCATTAAAAGCATTAGCTGCGGATCTAATGAAGATCGCTAACGATGTACGTTGGCTTGCAAGTGGTCCACGTAGTGGTCTTGGAGAAATTATTATTCCAGCAAATGAACCGGGAAGCTCTATTATGCCAGGTAAAGTAAATCCAACGCAAAGTGAAGCGTTAACGATGGTTGTAGCGCAAGTAATGGGGAATGATGCAACAATTGGATTTGCTGCGAGCCAAGGTAACTTTGAGTTAAATGTATTTAAACCTGTTATTGCTTATAACTTCTTACAATCAGCTCACTTATTAGCGGATGCAATTGTTTCGTTTAATGACAATTGTGCAGTTGGTATTGAAGCAGATGAAGAAGTAATTAATGAAAATGTGAATCGCTCACTAATGCTTGTAACAGCGCTAAACCCACATATCGGATATGAAAATGCAGCGAAAATTGCGAAGCATGCTCATAAAGAAGGATTAACTTTAAAAGAAGCAGCATTGCAATCTGGGCTACTAACAGAAGAGCAATTTGATGAAATTGTAGATCCAAAGAAAATGATTGCTCCAAAAGAGTAATAGAAAAAGCCAGGGTTCTGAGTATAGAATCTTGGCTTTTTGATGTTCATTTTTAAGTTTCATCTACTTGCAATAATGCAAGCTTCAAAATATATTATTTGTTAGCAGGCGTATTCATTACTTTCATCTGTGGGCAGTTCTCTTTTAAGAGTGAAATGAATTTTTCTTCTTCTTGTGGTACGAAAGAGGTCACTGAGTCAAATAAATTATAATTAATTTCTAATTGTTGCCTAGTCCATTTTTTTGAACGAAGTTTTTTGCCAGAGTGCTTAATATGGCGAATGTCTTTAAATGGGATTTCAGTACGAAGTATGAAACCGTGTTTTACAACAAGAGATGATTCCGTTACGTTGTAGTGAGAGAAATAGAATGAAGAAAGATTCACGATATTTAGCAGCATCATGAGAGTGAAAAAAATAGAATTTTCATTTTGAAAGAATAACGAAACGAAAAAAAAAATTATAAATAATGTAATGAAAATGACGTGGAATGGATTTTTTTTCGCTTTAAATTTCAAGTTAGTCACCTCGGTATACTTGTTCTTTAACTAAATTAAATCATAACATTGTGATAAAACGTGTGAATATGCAGAATTGCATATTCACACGTTTTATTATTCATGTAAAATTTCTTGATGGGATAAATTCAAAAGAAGTTTTGTAATAGTGGAGTGGCATAAAGTGACTTACAAGAATAGAAAGATAGCGTTAGTCATAATTAGTTGTATGATGATTATGAGTAGTTGTGCTAATAAATTTGTTGAAGATAGAAATCGAAAAGCATACATTTGTACAAGCAAGTAAGGTTTTAGTAGAGACTGTAAATAGAATATATAAAAAGTAAAGGATGTTTTCTTATACGAAAACATCTTTTTTGTAGTTAAAATTGAATACTGAAGTTTTGTAATGAGTGAATACCAGTTCCATATTCACTAATCGCATATGCGTTCTGTGCAATTTACTTAACGGTAAACCAAGGGTCTTGAAGAATATTCATGTTCTATTTTACATCCTATAAAATGAATTTGTATAAACATATTCGCTTTTCGTTGTATTAAATCCTTTCGATAGATGTTTTTATAAAAGTTTATAAAATGGGCAAACGAAACGTTGAAATGTTTGTTTGTGTTGTGATAAGATGATGAAGTAATAATAAACGATATAGCGATTTGTTTGGTTTTTAAATAAACATTTTGAAGGAGTGTTTAGTATGAGCGATATTTCAGAGAAGTTTTGGGATGCGTCAATAGAGGAATTAAAGAAAGGGTATGTGTTTGATGAAGAAAAAGAGGGGTACATTTGCTTAGCTTGTGGTGAAACATTTATTAAAGGTGTTATTTATCAAGATAATCAAGTTTTGTATGAAGCAGAGAAGTTCGTCCAATTGCATATTCAAAATGAGCATACGTCTATGTTTGATTATTTGCTAAATATGGATAAGAAATTTACTGGATTAACGGATTTACAAAAGAAAATGGTTCAGTTTTTCTATATGGGACTGAATGATAAAGAAATTGTAAAAGAGATGGATGGCGGAAGTACATCAACAATTCGTAATCATCGATTTACACTGCGAGAGAAAATGAAACAAGCAAAAGTATTTTTAGCGCTAATGGAATTATCAGAAGAAAAATCAAAAGTACAAACGAAATTTGTGCCAATTCATAGAACAGCAACGATGGTAGATGATCGATACAATATTACGGAAGAAGAAAATGATGAAGTATTAAAAGCTCATTTTACAGAAGGGTTAGATGGACCTCTCTCTAAATTTCCGAAGAAACAAAAGCGTAAATTAATTATATTGCGCCATTTAGTGAAGAAGTTTGATAGTAATAAAAAGTATACTGAAAAAGAAGTAAATACAGTGATAGAAAATGTATACCCTGATTTTGTAACATTAAGAAGATATTTAATCGAATATGGATTTTTAGATCGAACAGCCGATGGAAGTCAATATTGGGTGAAGTTATAATCATACGAAAAGAAAATGAATAGAAGCACAGTATTATAACAACTATACAAAGAGATAGAGATTGAAAATAGATGTTTAATAAAAGGAGAAATGAAATTTGAAACCACCTGCAGATAACAATAAAGAAGGTGCGGAGTCACATAAGTTGGAAAGTGAGAGTAAACCGATTTGGAAATCGATGTCGATGTTTTTAGTACCGTTATTATTAAGTAATGTACTACAATCAGTTGGACAATTATTTGGTATGGTAGTAGTAGGAAGATGGCTTGGAGTTAATGATTTAGCGGCTATATCAGCATTCTTCCCATTATTTTTCTTGCTCGTTTCATTTGTAATTGGTATCGGTTCAGGAAGCTCTATTTTAATTGGTCAGGCGTTTGGTGCTAAAAACGAAGATCGTTTAAAAGCTATCGTTGGTACGACGCTGACATTTACCTTTATTATTGGAGTTGTGTTGGCGATAATAGGAAGTATTTTTGCGATGGATATTATGCGTCTAATGGGAACACCAGAAAATATTATTGAAATAAGTGTACATTATGCACGGATTTTATTTATATCGATGCCAGTATTATTTTTATATTTCGCATATACAACATTTATGAGAGGTACAGGAGATTCTAAAACGCCATTTTACTTTTTAATTGTAAGTACAGCACTAAATATGATTTTATTACCAGTTCTTATTTTTGGATGGTTAGGAGCTCCGAAATTAGATGTGTATGGAGCAGCCTATGCATCTGTTATATCTACAGTTATTACGTTTATTGTCATGCTTGTGTATTTAAAGAAGAAAAATCACCCATTACAACTAGATGGAACGGTTAGAAAATACCTTCGAATGGATGGGGAGTTATTAAAGCTATTGCTAAGGCTCGGTATACCGGCAAGTATAAATATGATATTAGTTTCATTATCTGAGATTGCCGTAATCGCATTTGTAAATCGTTACGGTTCGGATGCAACAGCTGCTTACGGCGTTGTGAATCAAGTTGCAAGTTATGTACAAATGCCAGCAGTTAGCCTTGGTATTACAGTTTCTATTTTTGCAGCACAATCAATTGGGGCGAATCAATTTGATCGATTGCAGAAAGTTGTGAAGGCCGGAATTATTATGAACTACGTCATCGGTGGTGTGTTAATATCTCTTATTTATTTATTCTCAAGAGACATTTTATCACTATTTTTAACGAGTCAAACTACAATTGAAATTGCTCATAGCTTAGTTATGATTACGTTATGGAGTTATTTAATTTTCGGTCATGCACAAATTATTAGTGCGACAATGCGAGCGAGCGGTACAGTACTTTGGCCAACTGTTATTGGAGTTGTTTCAATTTGGCTTGTAGAAGTACCCGTAGCATATTATCTTTCTTACCATACAAGTCTTGGAATAGAAGGTATCTGGATTGGGTATCCAGCAGCATTTATTGTCAGCTTACTATTGCAGTATGCATATTATAAGCTTTCATGGCAAAAGAAACGAATTACACGATTAGTTAGTTAAATAGAAAAAATGTCCCTAAGTTATTAGACTTAGGGACATTTTTTCTTAAGTGCAGGTTTACAAATAGCTTTTTAAAGTTATATCAAAATGTTGTCTAATGAGAGTTTTATCACTCATATAAAACTCCCACGCTTTTTCTGATTCACCGATAATCTCAAAGGATTCCTCTGTAATATATAAAGCGCAATTATCCTCCAGTGCAATTCCTTCTATATTCCCTTGATGATTTTGTAAAAAGGAATGGAAGGCGTTCATTCTGTTTAATTGATTATAATGTGGACAAAATCTTTTATTAACAATACCCCATCCGTTACTCTCTATGTAACCAGAACCTTCATAATCTGATCGGATACTAGACGTGAACCAACACATAGCACCAGCGCTATAACCAGCAATAAGTGTTCCTTGTTGCAGAGCCAATAATAATTTTTTATCAAGTCTATGTTCTTTCCATTGCGTAAGCATGTGAATATAGTTTCCGCCACCTAGATAAATTAAATCGGCTGAATGAATCATCTCCTCTATTTCATACTTAGAAGGTGAATCTGTTGTAATGCGTAAAATTTGTACTTCACAATGTAATTGTTTTTCAAACGTGTCTAAAAATAATTTTATATAGCTTTCATCATCATGACTAGCCGTTGGAATAAACAATACTTTTGGATACTGTTTATTTGTTAATTCTATAAGGCGTTCATTAATAGGCAAGTGATTTGAATCTTGTAAATCACCGCCACCAATGACAGCTAATTTCATAGTAAAGCACCACCTAATTATTTTTGTTATATAAAAATTCGATAGAAGAGAGTTACATTCCTTCTCTATATGTAATGAATAAGTAGAAAATGTAGTTTAAGTATATCGGGATAGTAAAGAAACTACTGACTATATATACCAATGAATTAGAAACCATTCATTGATATATAATATTTCATACTAATGTTTCAAAAAATGGAAAAAATATGTTTAAATAGATGTAATGAAGCATTCATTCATATTGAATTTATACTTATATTTTAAAAGGGTATCGGAAATAATAGCGATTTTCTAAAACAGTTTTTACTTTTAATAGGAAGTTGTATTACAATATGGTAAAATTATTTCAATATATTTATTTAATATGAAATACAAAGAAGGAGCGTGAAAAAAGTGGATTTTCGATTTGAATTTACAACGAAGCTGAAAGAATACTTAGACGATGAGAAGGATGAAAAAATAATAAAAGATGGACATAGAGATGTAATTTTTCACTATTTATATGCGTTAGAGACTGAAATTGGCGTTGTTAAAAATCCTAATTTTACTTTTTTTGCATCAGGAAGACGTTCACATATAGTGTTAGAAAACGTTGAATTTAAAACAGAAGTAAATGTAAAAAGTAATATAATTGAAATTACAAAAATAGTGGATAATGTAGTTATTCCGTTAGATACTATCGTAGCGAAGGATCGGGAATTATTTGCCCTTGGGCGTAATGAGAAGTTTAGTGTACAAATATTAGAGCAGTATCTCTTTGATACATTTGGAGATAAGTTAGGCTTATAATGAATAGAATGAGGTACGTATTTATAGGTAGTGAATTTTAGTTTGTATTACTTGCGTTTGACCTCTCATTTAATTTGTACTACAATTCGTAGTGTGAAAGGAGTCATACGATGTTTACGCAAAACTATAGGTTAAATGAGCAAGGATTAAATCATTTCTTTGGACCGCTTGAAGCGAAGATTATGGAGATTATTTGGTCTACTGAAGGTATTACTATTAAAGAAGTCCAGCAGAAATTAAGTGAAGAATCGCCTGTGAATTTTAATACTGTTATGACAGTTATGAACAGGTTAGTAGAGAAATTACACTTAGAAAAACAGACTGTAAAAAGAAGTGGCATATATCGTGCTATACAAACGAAAGAAGAATTCTTATCCAATCAAACGAAGAAAATGACACAGGAATTAGTGGGGGAATTTGGAGATTTAGTTATAACACATATGATAGATGAGTTAGAGCAGGCTGATCCGAATTTAATAAAAAAATTAGAAGACAAATTGAATCAGTTAAAAAAAGAGGATCGATGAAATGAAATGGCAAATGCGTAAAATCGTATTGTTAGCGCTCATTGTTAGTACCCTCTTTTTCAGCTTGTTATTGTATTATGTTACATATCCATTTCTCTTTCAAAATAAGGCATTCTTCCTTTCAAAGTTTTGCTTGTTTCAGTTAGAAAAACATATGAAAGAACTATCAATGGTTCGTATTATAGTAGCGGGGTTATTATTAATTACTGTATTGATTGTGTGTAAAAGAATTTGGCGGCAATTTTTCTATAGTAAAAAAGTACAAAAAGTACTTATCCCATTTATTAGAAAAGGGAAACAAATATATATACTGCCGACTGAGGAAGTTGCAGCGTTTACAATTGGATTATTCCGTCCGAAAGTTGTCATGTCGGAAGGTTTGCTTCAGACGTTTTCAGATGAAGAGATTGATGCGATTATTTTCCATGAAGAATATCATCAAAATAATTGGGATCCGCTAAAATTATTTTGTTTTACGTTATTAGCAGAAGGCATGATGTACATCCCGATATTAAAAGAATTGTTACAACGATATCATACGTATCAAGAGTTAGCAGCAGATAAATATGCGATGCAAAAAATGGAATCTTCATTTGAGTTAGGTAGCGCGTTATTAAAATTAATTAAAATAAAGACAATGGAAAATCGATGTGTTACAGCTTCATTTGCAAAAACAGCAATAAATTTACGAATCGAGCAAGTGTTAAATGAAAAGGTTGCTAAGCTTACTATTCCGTTACATACGAACTCGGTATATGTAACAGTAGGGTTATTCTGTGTGTCAATTGTACTTATTGTCGGAGAGTGCATATAGCCTCTTTTTTTTTAGGGTAAACACTACTCTATGTAGTGTGGATAGAGTGTTGTCATTTATATCATTATACTTTTTATCGCTATATATATCTTATTTATCATATATTACAGGTATTTTATTGTATACAAATCAAATGACGAAAATTACAGCACTCTTTATTCGTCTATTCGGTGGATTTACAGGTTTTTAAAAATGAGGAGGAAGAAAAGTGAAGAAACTAATTGCTATTATACTAGTAGGTGCTCTCGCTTGGGCGGGGGTTAACTTTTATAATTCAAAGAAAGAAGAAAAGGAAAGAAAAGCGAAACAAGCAGAGTTACAAGAGAAAGAAGTATTACCACAAGTAGGTTTTAAAGCACCTGGCATCACATTAAAAGGATTAGACGGAAAGTTGCAGTCGTTAAATGATGCCAAGGGAAAACCATATATTATTAATTTTTGGGCATCATGGTGTGGGCCGTGTGAAATGGAGGCACCTGACTTAGTTCATATGTATGATAAATATAAAAAGGATGTTGAAATTTTTGCGGTGAATGCAACTGTTAGTGACCCAGTACAAGAAGCAAGCGCATTTGCTAATCGCTATGGATTTGAGTTTCCGGTTCTACTAGATATGGACGGAGTAGCTGGACTAGATTATAAAGTATTCTCTTTACCGACGACATTTTTTGTTAATAAAGATGGAATTATAGTAGATCATGTACGAGGTGTATTACCACCAGATCAATTAGAAAAGAAATTTAAGAAATTGATTGAGAGCTAAAAGGGGATTTCGTGATGATGGAGTGGATCGTGAGATTACAACCCGTATCTCTTATAATTGGAAGTCTATTTGGATTTATGTTGATGAAACGAAAGATGAGGCATCAAAATGCATCATATGAAAAAATGATGGATGCCGTAACAAATGCATTTATTATCATCGTATTTGTATGGAAGTTTGCACCAGCAATTTTAAATCCTGTATGGGCTTTTAAATCGCCATTGCAAGCATTATTAGCTATAGGAAGTATGCAACATATTGTAGTAGGATGCGTAATTGCTAGTGTATACATTGTTTGGAAAAGTAAAAAGGAACAATTTTCGCTTCGCATTTTACTTGATGTACTCCCTTTTGGATTGTGTGTGTGCATTATCTTTTATTTTCTATTACATCATGAAGTAGGTGTACAAACGACACTACCATGGGGAATGAATATATACGAATCTAAATTTTTGTATCATCCTATTTTTGTATATGAGATTATCCTCAACCTTTGTATAATGGGTTTGTTATGGATGAAAAATGAAAGGCTCGGAAATGGAAAGAATATAAGTATTTTTCTAATTGTTGAGGGGTTTGCTCAAATTATTATTTCGCTTGTTAGTGAACAAAATTCGGTACAGTTTGGTCTATCAGCACAGCAAATAATGAGCTTTTGTATTATTAGTTTAGGGATTTTGTTGGTGCCGAAAAAATAAAAAATATCCATGTACAGAGAGTATCTGTGTATGGATATCTTTTATAAGCGTATTTCTTCATCATATGCTAAATCATTATATTGTAGAAACCTAAAAACCCCTTTATTAGGGGTTTTTAGGTTTCTACAGGTCTGCATGTGTTTCTTGTTTATCTGTATCCCATTTTGGAAGTTGTTTTGCTTGTTGATTTTCAGTGAAATTATTAAAGCCAAAAGCAAGTATGCATGTAAAGGTTAAAATAGCTAAACTAATCTTTTTCATTATCTTAGTGCCTCCTTAGTTAATAATTTTTGTTTTGCTTCGTAAGTTTTGAAAAAATATTTTTGAGATTTCTCTATTTTATTCACTTTATGAAATTCTACTGCTAATAATTCGTAATATTCTTGTGCATAATCGTATAATTCTTTACTGTTAAAATATGTGGTGCCTGCAATGATTGCGTTTTCTAAGTCGTCTAGAATACCAGTGTGTTGTGTTTTTAAGATAGTGAAATGGTGTTTATATTCTTGATTATTTAATTCATTACAAATTTCTAAGCCTTTTTGAACCCAATCGTTTGCAAGTTCTTTTTCATTTAAACTAAAATGTTCTTTGGCTTGTAGAAAATTGGCTTTTAGGTGTTTAGGTAATTTGTTTGTAACTATTGTAAGATGTCTAATAGCAAGGGTTGATAGATTTTGAGAAGAGTAGAGCCAACCTAAGTTATTTCGAACTTTTAAGATTAGTGTATCGTCTTTCAGCTTTTGTAAAATATTGATTGCTGAATTATAGTTCTCTTCGGCTTGTTCGAATTGTTTTAAATAAACAGAACATGAGCCTAAAATGTTTTCGCATAGAGCTATTTTAATTTCATAACGTGGATATTTTGAGAAAATCTCTTTCGCTTGATTTGCATAATTGATTGCTGTAAGTGGTTTGTTTGTATGGTGATTAAATATAGCAAATTTATATTTATATTCAGCTTCTTCTAGTTCACCTGGTACATGTTTTAAAAGGGATTCAGCTTTTTCGTATTCTTTTTTTGCTTCATCATAATTTCCAATAATGGTAGCATGTTCAGCTTTAAAAAAGTGATAATAATAAGTAATAAAGTCTTCAGTTATTGGATTGTCTAAACGAACAATTTGACTAAAAGTATCATACTTAATGTTTGTCCAATCGGTTAGGACCTTATATTTAAAGTTTAGTAGGGAGTAGTAAAGCGATAGATTTTGATCAGCTTCAATTTTATTAATCTGTTTCTCTATTTTTTCTTTTAATTGTTTCGCTTCAATTAATTGCTCCGCTACCATTACTTGATATAAAATGTTTAATTCGTTGACAATCTGTTCATGCCCTTTTAATAACACACTCATTATATATTCCCCCATCCGATAAAAGTATTCTAATTTAATTATTTCTATAATAGCAAAATAGAAGAAGTATAAGAGTAATTTTACCATATTTTTCAACAAAATTCTGAAAAAACAATTAATTTTTACGTGTTTCTTATTTTTATGTGAATATTACAAGTGCCTCTGGTAGTGGTGGGATGAATCTGACTCATGATACGTTAGCATCAATGGGAGGGATAGCTTCACTTGTAAATATGTTTTTAGGAGGATTGTTCGGATTGGGTCCAACTGTTAAGCTTTTAACAAAAATTTCACTTTCTTATTTAATAAAAACAGGATAATCCGCATTTTATAAGAATCATCCTGTTTTTATTGATATATTAAAAAATCGGCGGAGTAACAGAAAATAAGACTATCGCATTTTTCTCAAAATGATTCACCCATTTATGCTTTAAATAAGCAGGTATCTTTACACTGTCGCCAGTTTCTAATACGTATTCTTCCTCGTTTAAATATAATGTGATTTTCCCATCTAAGACAAATGCTAATTCTTCTCCTTTATGTTCTAGCACATTTTCTGATGAAGCTGTATTAGGCGGGACGGTCATAATTGCTGTTGCTAAATTTCCAGTGAAATCAGGTGAAAGCATTTCATATGATAAATTATCGATAATCATTTTCTTTCGTTTATGGGAACGTACAATTAAATCGTCTGTATTTGTATCTTCAAGTAAAAAGCTAAATGTTGGCACATCAAGAGCTTTAGCAAGCACTTTTAATGTTTGAATAGAAGGGTTAGCGGACCCACGCTCAATTTGACTTAACATAGATGGTGTAATATCGGCCATCTTTGCTAGTTCTTTACTAGTTAAACCTTTTTCTTTTCTTTGTTTTTCAATTTTTTTACCAATATCTATATTTTCCATAATGAAAATCTCCTTAAGGGTTATTAAATTATATTTAAATAAATTAAATTAAAATTAACTAAAGTTAACGATTTGTGTTAAACTATATTAAAATTAATTTAATTATAATTTATTATATGGTGAGCTACAAGGATATAAGGAGGAAACAAAATGAAAGAAATAGGGGCATTACAAGCAGAATACCCATTAGTGAATAAACTTATTGCAACAGAAGAAGTATTTTGGATAAATCCAAACATAGAAAAGTATGAAAGGGCAATAAAAGATTCACCACTTAATGAAGAGAATGTAAAAGATGCGGAAGAGAGATTAAAGCGTTTTGCACCATATATTGCGAAAGTTTTTCCTGAAACGAAAGGGACGAATGGCATAATCGAATCACCTTTAGTGAAAATATCTTCTATGAAAGAAGCTTTAGAGACAAATTACAAGCAACCTATTTTAGGAGAATTATTATTAAAATGTGATAGTCATCTTCCGATATCAGGATCAATTAAAGCTAGGGGCGGCATTTATGAAGTTTTGAAACATGCTGAGCAACTAGCATTGCAGCACGGAATGTTAACAGAGGAAGCGGATTATTCCATTTTAGATAGTGATATATGTAGAGAATTTTTCTCGAAGTATTCAATTGCGGTAGGTTCGACAGGGAATTTAGGACTTAGCATTGGGATTATGAGTGCGAAACTAGGTTTTAACGTAACGGTTCATATGTCAGCAGATGCGAAACAATGGAAAAAAGATTTATTAAGAAGTAAAGGTGTAAACGTTATTGAATATGAAGATGATTATAGTAAAGCAGTAGAAGAAGGAAGAAGACAAGCGGATTCGGATCCTAGCTGTTATTTTGTAGACGATGAAAACTCACATGATTTATTTTTAGGATACGCAGTAGCAGCATCGCGATTACAAAAGCAATTAGAAGAGTTAGAGATTGTAGTAAATGAAGAGCATCCTTTATTCGTTTACCTTCCGTGCGGAGTAGGAGGCGGACCTGGCGGCGTCGCATTTGGTTTAAAGTTATTGTATAAAGACAATGTTCATTGTTTCTTTGCAGAGCCAACACATTCTCCTTGTATGTTACTCGGCTTAATGACCGGCCTTCATGACAAAATTTCCGTTCAAGATATCGGAATTGATAATGTAACAGACGCGGACGGACTAGCGGTAGGAAGACCGTCTGGATTTGTCGGTAAAACGATGGAACCATTTTTGAGTGGGAATTACACAGTAAGCGATGAAGAGTTATATAGATTGTTAAAAGAACTAGCTGACACGGAGAATATTTATTTAGAGCCTTCTGCACTAGCAGGTATGATTGGGCCAGTGAAAGTATGTAAAGAAGATGAGTATTTACAAAAGCAACAGTTAACAGAGAAGTTGAAAAAAGGTACTCATATTGTGTGGGGAACGGGTGGAAGTATGGTTCCTAAAGATGTAATGAATGAATACTATAGGAAAGGTTTGGAATTAACGATATAAGAAAAATGAGGCTAGTTGTAGCCTCATTTTTTCATGTACATAAAAATCTTTGTTATTTTCACAATAGTTCTTTATAGTATATATAAAGGATAACTAATATTGAATAAATACAACAAAAAAGCTTTATTTTACATAATAAGAGGATGTGTATACGATGTCATTACAGACTAAATATATAGCGGGTATTTCGCTTGGGGTTATGGGTGTCGGCTTTGCGGCTTCTATCCCTTTTCAAGGAACGGTAGCAGGAGAGATTATACAAGGGGGATTTGAAGCTGGATTGGTTGGCGGGCTTGCAGATTGGTTCGCGGTTACTGCTTTATTCCGTCACCCGATGGGAATACCAATTCCGCATACAGCTTTGTTACCTAAAAACCGTAAACGAGTAACGAAAGGGCTCATCAATACGTTAGAAAATGAATGGCTGACGAAAGAAAGTATTACGAATAAAGTAAAAGAGATGCAGTTAGCACAAATGGTACTGCAAATTGCTGAGAGAGAAATGCAGTCTGATGCTGTGAAAAAAGGCATTGTAACGATTGCTGAGAAGGCGATTGTTTCAATCGATACAGAAAAATTAGCGGTTATTATTGAAAAAGAATTAAAGACGTATTTACATACAATTAATACAAATAACATTTTACAAGTGCTTGTTGATCAATTAGTTGTGCAAGAATATGATGAAAAGACACTTGATTACATATTAGTGAAGGTAAAAGATTGGACAGCGCAAGATGAAGCTCGTTACCAGCTCGGTAGCTTAGGTATGAAGGCGATGGAAAATATAAAAGTAGATGGATTCTTGCAGTTTACTTTGAAATCATTTATGAATATTGTAGATGAAGATAAGATTGGCGGCATTTTGCAGAAGTTTATCATTAGTAATATTAACAGCTTACAAGAGGCTGATAATAGCACAAGACAACTTATATTAGCGAAGATTCGTCAAGAAATTATCAATGTAAAAGAAAATGAAGCCTTATTACAGGAATTAGAAAATTGGAAAGAAAAGTGGATTGCGAATTGGAATGCTACTGACAAAATAAAAGAGATGCTAGAGCAAGTACAGCAAAGAGCAGTTGCTTTTGTAAATAATGAAGAATTTGCTGATAAATATGTTATTCCATTTTTACAAAAACAAATGAATAAAATAAAAGAAGATGAACAAACTGTTCAAAAAATAGAGAAGTGGTTACAAAAGCAAGTTGTCACACTTGTGGAAAAGAACCATTCGAAAATTGGTAAGCTTGTACAAGAAAACCTTGATAAGTTAGATGATAAGACGTTAATCGAAATGATTGAAAATAACGTCGGTAAAGATTTACAGTGGATCCGAGTGAACGGGGCGGTTTGCGGATTTATGATTGGATTAGTGTTAGAAGGAATTAAAGCGATTATATGAGAAAAACCTTCCGCAATTGCGGAAGGTTTTTTATTTTTCGAGAACACTCATATTCAAATTATAAGCTTTCTCAATATTTAACTTGTACGTCCCATTTCCAGTTTTAATCGAATTTTTATACCAATGTTCTTGGTTGTTTAATTCTGGATGTTCTTCTGAAGAAGTATTTTCGTTTTTCGTTAAATCTTCTACTTGTTCCCAAGGTGTACTTCCATGTGTTTCTTTTTGATTCGTTACTGCTGTTAAAGATACATCACTTTCTTTTGCAAGATGGACAGACACTCTTGAGCTTTCCTGTACAAACCAATTATTTTGTAATTGACCTGGATAAAGAGATAGTTCGTTATTTGAAGCACGGATTTCCACATTTTTATTTTGCGGAAGAACAAGCGTTGGTTTCACCTGTGGTGCTGAATTAAATAATGTATGCTGAACAGGTAAAGATTTTAAAGTGATATACATCGTTTCTCCAGCCGTTTGAACTGAAAGGAAATCATCTCGTTTTAAATTGAGTTTTTCATTTGCTTTCGTTGTCATTTCATAAGTTCCCAAAAGATGAATTTGATTTGTATTATTTCCCTCTATCGTTAGAGGCTGATGTCCTGCATCTACTACGATTTTTTTGATAGATTCAGGTATATCAAATTGTCCGTCTGGAATATTACTCGTTTGCCTCGTTGTGTTAATAGAGTGACGAACTTCTTCTAGTAATCCAGTTGATAATAAACAGTAAAAAGCAATTCCGACGCTTCCTAAAACGCCGATAAAGAAAATACTAAAAATATCATATTTAATAAATGATTGTTCCTTCTTAGAAAATAGAAGGTATAGTAAAACTTCGGCTCCAAGTATGATGAGTAAAACTGGCCACCATGCAGTTAGTGTATCTAATACTTGAATTCCTTTTACGACTGAAAATAGTAAAAAGCATCCTAACGATATAATAGAAAGCCCCATTGAGAATGTTCCAACACGCCAAGTCCTCATTCGCTTGTCCCACCTTTGTTTTCTTTATTTCCAAGTAACAATTTAAAGCCGCCGCCAATTAAAAGGAGCGCAACGATAGATGTTTGGAAATAGCGATAATATAGTTCACTAAGATGAATATTAAATATAGTTACAAAATAATCATTCAAAATAGGAAGGACTGTTTGATCTAATAAATAATAACCACCGAGTGTAATTAACCCGATACCGATCCATCTTTGATGATTGATAAAATAATCGATAATGGGTTCGTCTTGAACTCGTTCTTTTCCGTATTTTGCTGTTTGCTGTAACGCATCAAAAAAGCTATAGAACCAAATGATTGGTACTAAAAATAAAAACGCAGAAAGTCTTAATAAGTCGAGTAAATAAATAGATAGTAAGAAGGCCGCCATAAGCTGAAGACCACGGCGTTGTAAGCCTAAATACATATGACCTGCTCCAGGGAACATCGCTAAAATAGAAGCAAATGTTTTACTTTTCTTTCCCTGCTCGCGGTGCTCTTCAAAATCTTCGAAAATAGTACGGTCAATTAATTGCTCGCCACGTTCTTTTTTCTGTAGTTGCTGAACAACGTCAAAGAAATTATAAATCCATAAAACAGGTAACGTAATAAGGAAGATAAGAAAACTTTCTTGCGATGTTAAAAGTGCAACGAAAATGATCATACTTCCGATTCCTGTGCAAGCTACTAAAAATGTAAGTCCGCGTTGCATAAGTCCTAATTGGAAATGGCCAAGTCCAGGGATGATGGATAAGAGAATGATATAAAATCGTTCGCTCTCTTTAGAGGAATTTATCACTTCTCCAGCTTCTTGCTTTTTCGTTTGGTTTATAATGGTGATAACTAAATCTAGTAAGTTAATTACCCATAGAACAGCTAGTAAAAATAGAGAAAGAAAAGCAATATCACGTTCTCTTACTACTATTGTACAAAATACTGCAAAGGAAAATAGAAATAGTGATCCTCCGCTATATAAAATAAACCGTCCTAGCTTTTTTAAGTATAAATGTCCAAGCCCAGGAATTAGCCCTAATACAAGTGCTAAAAAGGGATTTTTATTCATGCTTTGAACCTCCGTCCTTTTTCGATGTGTCTACCGATTTGTTTACAATTTGTTGTGAAATAGAAGACTCGTTATGTTTTGAAGATTTCTCTAAATTTGATGTCGCTGTAAAAATATATTGAAATAAACCACTTACCATAAAAATAATTGTAGCCGCAGTCGCAATTATGTAATGAATGATCGTGCGCTTTAGTGAGGTTGTTTTTATATTTTCATTAGACTGTAGTGTTTCAAAATTAATTTGCGTCATAACTTCGTTCGTAAATGAATCATCATTTATCATTGGAAGGTTTTCATGTTGTTCATCAATACTTTCCATATAAAGTGCTAAACAATGATCACATTCATAAAGATGTTCTTCCATAGATTCACGTTCATTGCTTTCTATAAAATCTAATGTATAATTGCGCCAATCTTCTTTTGAATAATGCATCATAGAAACTCTTCCTCCTTCCAATGTTTTTTAATCCATTTTCGTGCTCGATACAGTTTCATTTCGACTGTTTTTACTTCGATGTTTTCCTGTAAAGCAATTTCTTGATAGCTCTTTTCTTCTAAGTAATGTGCGAGAACGACGTCACGGTAATTTTCGGGAAGTTCTCTCAGTTTTTGAGCAATGAGTAATTTTTGCTCTTTCGTCAATAATAAAGCCTCAATATTATGAGAAGACTGTATATTTTCCTCAGCTTCTTTACATAAGGAGAGTTCTTCACTTTCTCTAGCTTTCTTTCTCTTATAATCAATAGCGTGATTGGTGGCAATACGTGCCATCCACGTTTTTAATCCGCGAAATTGATAATTTGGGAGAGAGGTGTGAATTTTTACGAATACTTCTTGTGTAACATCTTTCGAATCTTCTTCATGTCTTAAAATAGAAAAGATAACTTGAAAAATATAATGACGATATGTTTGTACAAGGATACGAAAAGCATGCTCGCTTCCTTGCTGTGCTTTTTCAATTAATTGTTTTTCCTCAATCGGTCTCTCCCTCCTTTTTGACGCATTCTATTATATAGACGTAAAGAATGATAAGTCACCCTACACATTTTGTAAAAAAAGAATAATATATTTTTTGCGGGAGAGCTAGATGAAAAAAGGTGTGAAAAAATGGTAAAGAGAAGTATATAATGAGCAAGTAGGAAATGTTACACGGAGAAAGGATGTGAATGTTAGTAGGGCAAGGTCCATACTAGCAAACATGAAAATTAAAATATTAATAGCAGATGATAACTCTTTTATTAGAGAAGGCATGAAAATTATTTTAAATACATACGAAGAGTTTGAAGTGGTAGATACTGTAAATGATGGGGGAGAAGCTGTAGCGTATTGTAAAAAGCATGAAGTTGATATTGCTCTTTTAGATGTTCGTATGCCAAATATGAACGGTGTAGAGGCGACGAAGTTCATTTGTGAAGAGACGAAAACAAAACCGCTTATTTTAACGACGTTTGATGATGATGAATATATTTTGGATGCAGTAAAAAATGGAGCGAAAGGTTATTTATTAAAAAATAACGATCCGGAGCGTATTCGTGATGCGATAAAAGGGGTTTATAACGGTCAAACTGTTATGCAAGATGTTATTCTCGATAAAATTAAGTCTAATTTAATGGAAAGTAAAGAGGAAGAATGTAAAATTGATAAGAGCCTTTTCACAGAAAGGGAGCTTAGTATTATCGCATTAATTGCAAAAGGTTTCTCAAATAAAGAAATTTCGAAACAGCTTTTTATATCTGAGGGAACAATTGCAAATTATATTACGTCAGTTTTAGGGAAAACTGGACTTGAACATCGCACACAAATTGCGATTTATTACTTAACAGGGAAAGTAGATTAATGATATGGAATTTTGGTTAACTGTAAGTAAATTAATTGTCTTTTTATATATTGTGTTCAGTTATATTTACGCAAATGTAGCAAATTTACCGTGGGTTATATTTACTTTACTTATTTACCTTTCTGTAAACGTAATGATTTCTATATTTAAAAAAGATACGTATAAAAAAATATTAATCTGTATGTCCATTGGCGTAGTTATGTTATTTACATGGAGGGTTCATCCATTTTTTATTTTGTTTTTACCTTTGAACTTATACGAAATTACATTCTATTACATAGAAAAGAATTGGCCAAGCTTTGTCGTTATGATGCTCCCAATTACGATTGCAGATGAAAGTATTCGAATGACTTATGGATTGATTGTTGCATTTTCTTTTCTCGTTTTAACTATTGCAGATCGATATATATCGCGTGTAGTAAAGCTTGAATCGCAAAATGATAAGATGCGAAAAGATATGCAACGACTTACGAAAAGCTTACATGAAAATAAAGAGTACATAAGACAATCTGAATACACATTTAAGCTAGAAGAGAGAAATCGGTTATCGCAAGAAATTCATGATAAAATTGGTCACTCGATGACGGGTGCACTAATTCAAATGGAGGCAGCAAAGAGGTTAATGGAAATAGATAAAGAAAAATCTGCGGAGTTATTACAAAATGCAATTCACATTTCAAAAGATGGAATTGAAAGTATTCGCATTACATTGAAAAATATGAAGCCACCAACTGAGCAAATTGGTATTCATCGTATGAAATTATTCATAGAGGAATTTGCCGGTAAGAATGATGTGAATATTCCTTTTGTATACAAAGGGAACTTAGATATGATTTCTCCCATTCAGTGGAAAATTATCGGTGAGAATGTTACAGAAGCACTAACAAATGCAATGAAATATGCTGATGCGACAGTTATTTCTATAGATATTCATGTGCTTAACAAGATGGTTAAGGTGCAAGTGAAGGATAACGGGAAAGGCGCAGCTCTTGTTAAGAAAGGTCTCGGTATCATGGGGATGGAGGAGCGAACAGCATCAGTAAACGGAAAAATTATTGTAGATGGAACAAGTGGTTTTGCAGTAACAATGTTGTTGCCGATATGAGGATGAATCATCTCATATGAAAAAAGTGAATAATCTCATGTGAAAAGAATGAACTTCTGCACTGAGCAGGTTCATTCTTTTTGTTTATACTAAAAGCAGAGAAACCGAAATAGGGGTGAAATGATGAATACATTAGAAATTAAAAATTTAACGAAAAAATTTGGTGATTTCATCGCAGTTGATAATATGTCTTTATCTATTAAAGAAGGAGAAATATTTGGCTTTTTAGGATCGAATGGTGCTGGTAAGAGTACAACGATTAATATGATTGCTGGTTTGTTAAGAAGTAATGAAGGCGAAATTAGCATACTAGGAAAAAATATAAAGAAACATAACCGATTTGCGAAGATGAATATCGGTATCGTTCCGCAAGATATTGCGATTTATGAAGAGTTAACTGCCTATGAAAATGTGAAATTCTTTGCTGGGTTGTACGGATTAAGAGGAGTTGAGCTAAAAGCGAGAGTGGAGGAAGCACTGCAATTTGTGGGGCTTAGCGATAAACATAAAAGTTATCCGAAAAACTTTTCTGGCGGGATGAAACGAAGACTGAATATCGCTTGTGCGATTGCTCATAGACCGAAGTTAATTATTATGGATGAGCCGACAGTTGGAATTGATCCACAGTCAAGAAACTACATTTTGCAGTCAGTACGTAAATTAAATGAAATGGGAAGTACGATTATTTACACGAGTCACTACATGGAAGAAGTAGAAGAGATTTGTACGAAAATCGCAATTGTCGACCACGGTAAAGTGATTGCAGAAGGTACGAAAGAACAGTTAAAAGCGATTATTACAGATACGAAAGATATTTGGATTGAAGTGAAGTCAGTAGAAAATTTAGATGTAGAAAAGTTAAAAGAGATAAACGGTGTGAAAGCTGTTCAAATTGAAGAGAACGTAATCAAGGTAAACTCGGATGCAGGATTAAATAATTTAAATCAAATTATTCAGCATTTCATTAATCATGACATTGAAATTCGTTCGTTAGAGGAGCAGGCTCCAAACTTAGAAACAGTATTTCTTACGTTAACCGGAAGAAACTTACGAGATAAATAAAAGGTAAATGAAGAAAAGGTAAAGGGAGGTTCATCAATTGAACATCTTCAATATTGCAATTATGCATATTAAAAGAGATTTCAGAGACGTAAGAACTTTAGTTTTTATGTTAGCATTTCCGATTGTACTTATGCTTGTGTTAGGAACAGCGTTAACCAACGCATTTAATAGTGATAGTCATTCGATTAAAGATATACAAGTGCTATATAAAGATGAAGCGAGTAGCACGTTTTCTCAATCATTTGCAGCATTTACGAAAGAAGTGGATAAATCAGGTATTCATTTTAAAAAAGCTTCCGGCAGTATAGATGGGAAAGAAGAAGTGAAGAAAAATAAATATGCTGCTTATGTAGAGTTAAATAAAGATGGTGCAAAATTTTACGGAAGTGACAAAAGTAGTATTGAGGGGAGTATTGTGGAAGGAATGCTTACAACATTTGTTGATAAGTACAATGTAGCGGTCGAAGTTGCAAAAGTAGATCCTACTAAGGTGAGCACAGTTATTTCAAACGGAAACCATAATGATTATATAAAAGAAACATCTTTACAAGCTGCGAAAAAACCAGGTTCTATGGATTACTACGCGGTTGTAATGACAACGATGATTGCACTGTATGCTGCGATGGGAGCGAGTTCTTTAATTCGAGGAGAACGAATACGTAAAACAGGAGATCGTCTCATTGCTGCACCTATAAGTAAAGCTGAAATATTCATTGGAAAAGTACTTGGTAGCCTAGTAGCAAATGCCCTGTGCATATTACTCGTCATGTTATTTAGTAAATTTGTTTTTCAAGCGAATTGGGGCGACCATCTTGGAATCATATTTCTTATTTTATTAACACAAGTCTTTCTAGCAATTAGCTTCGGTTTAGGAATCGGATATATCACGAAAACAGCTGAAGCGTCTAGGGCAATTATTATGGTTGTTGTGCAATTAGCTTCTATTTTTGGAGGTGCATATTTCGTAGTGGAAGAAAATTTCGTTACGAATTTATCGCCATTAACTTGGGCAAATACAGCTGTTATGAAAATTATTTATGCAAATGATGTAGGGGCAGCACTACCAGTCATTTCTTTAAACATTGGAATTTCAGCACTCTTTTTATTAATTGCAATTATTGCATTACGTAGACGGGAGGGGCTATAGTATGAAGGATATTTTATGGCTCATACAAAAAACGTTATCTGTGCTTTTGAAAAATAAAAAAAGTTTACTAATTATAATTAGCTTGCCGATAATAGGGACGCTCATTTCCTTCTCGATATACGGAAATGCAGGGCAAGGAACGTTAAATATCGGGATTGTAAATAAAGAAAATGAGCCGATAGCAAATGATACGATAAAGTTTTTAGAAGGATTAAATCATGTGAATGTGAGTAAGGTTAAGGAGTCTCAAATAGAAGATAAACTCACTTCCAAAAAACTTGATGGAGTTATTACATTAGATTCTGGTTTTTCAAAAAGTGTTCGAGAAGGGAAACCAGAGCATATTGAAATTTCATCGATTAAAGGTGATCAAGTAACAGGATTTATAAAATCATATTTATATAATTATATTGATAATATAGCAGCTATTAGTAAAGTAGCCGGAACAGATCAAAGCACATTCGACAATATGTACGCAGGGTATCAAAAAAGTTCATTTAAAATGAAAACTGAGACGCTAGAAGATACTTCGAAAAATAAAGATATGACAAATCAAACAATGGGTTACCTTATTATGTTTATGCTGTTTTCAGCAGCGAACTTATCAGGTCATATTTTAAAAGAAAAAGAGAATAGAACGTACTTTAGACTATTATCAACGCCGATAGATGGGAAGAAGTTTATATTATCTAATGTCGGAGTAAATATGATAATACTAACAGTACAAATTTTGATTACAATCCTATTCCTAACGAATGTTTTTCATACGAATATCAATATGCCTTTCATAGTGATGATGGGCGTACTAATGCTATTTGCATTAATCGCAATTGGAATATCATTAGTCCTTGTAGCTTTTTCGAAAAACTCAGCATCGGCAAATGCGATGCAAAATATGATCATTGTACCAACATGCTTACTTGCTGGATGTTATTTCCCATATGACATTATGCCAAGTGCAGTACAAAAAGTAGCTAATTTTCTTCCGCAGCGCTGGTTGTTAGATACGATATCAAAACTACAGCAGGGAATACCATTCTCGGAGTTGTATTTAAACATTTTAATTTTATTCGCTTTCGCAATTGCATTCTTCTTAATTGCTATTTATAAGTTTGGAAGAAATAATGACGCGAGAAATTTTGTTTAATGTGAAAAGGTGTGGCTTAATGCCATACCTTTTTTGTTTGAAACTTAGAGTATCTTTTGTAGTATAGGAATGCTTTTGTAGAGCACTTCGTTATGTGAAGCATGCAAAACATATTTATTTCCCTCTAGAAGAAAAACGCTATGTAGAACAGCGTTACCGTCACCATGTTTTGTAAGTAAATCACCGACGACTTTGCCGTCTGTCCATTTCAGTTTGGAATGTGAAGGGACGACTTGTAAATATTGAGTTGTTTCCTCTCCATCTCCGGCAATGAGTGTCGTTTCAATATTTCTTTTTTGTATAATAAATCTATTTGTATTTAATATATCGAGGAAAGGGTTTTTCATTTTCATCTTACTATAAGGAAGAAATGTAATAGAAGAGTCGGATTTTATAAATAAATAATTTCCGTAATCTTTACAAGGAATAACATCTTGTAATCCTGGAAAGTAAATGTGTATCGCCTCAACTTTATTCATTTTATGTAAGATGCTTAAGTAACAAATATATTGTTCCATATAAAAATGAACGATATTTATTTTAGAAGAGGCATGGATAGGGAGACTGCCTCCAGTCCAATAACTATAATTTGGTGGAGATCCAGCGTTTGGTGTGCAGAGTATTATAAGTTGATTCACATCATTTTTATATTCGTCACTTTGAACGTAAGAACGTCCAAGAAGGCCGCCCATACTATGACAAATTAAATTTAGTTTATCGCAACCTGTAATCTTTTTAGCATAAGCAATCGTTTGTAATAAATATTTTTGTGTAGAAAAAACAATACGCTGCCGCCAGTCATAAAAACAGATGAACAAGTCTTCATTTCGTTCGTACCCCATACTTTCTAGCATCATGATGAATGGTTCGTAAACAAATGCAGAAAGTCCAAAACTCCAATTACCAGTGCCGGGAATAATAATATTGCTCATTGAACCGAAAAGACCTGGGATAAAAACAATAGGAGTTTTTCCTTTTCTCATATTCGTATCTCCTTTAACTGTTTAGTATCAATAAAAATAAGAAATACATTTCGTATGAAAACATATTTAAATGAAACACTACGAAATAGTAAGGAATATGATTGGAAGGAAACCAAAATGATAAAAAAAATATTAAGAGTTACTTCTATTATTATTGCTATTTTCGTTTTTATTTTAATTTGTATGCATATCGATGTTACCTTAGGTAGGAAAATGGAAGCTGGAAAAAACATGCCGACAGAGTATGCGCCTCATTATAGTGATTTTCAATTATATGTAGAAGGGAAATCATTATATGAGCAGCTATTTGAAGATATTAAAAAAGCGAAAAGCTCCATCTACACTTATTTCTTCATTTTGTCGGATGATAAAAGTAGTCATACTTTTTTAAACTTATTAAAAGAGAAGGCAAAAGAAGGAGCAAACGTCTATTTATCAGTTGATCGCATTAATGATTTATCATTTGAAAGAAAGATGATAAATGAATTACGGGAAAGTGGTGTGCATTTTACATATAGTAGAAAACCTGCATTGCCATTCGGATTTTATTCACTTCACCATCGTAATCATCGCCGTATTACGACGATTGATGGGGATATTGGCTATACAGGCGGATTTAATATAGGAGATGAGTACTTAGGGAAAGATAAGCGATTTGGATATTGGCGTGATTATCATGTACGGCTTAAAGGAGAAGGAGCAAAAGATTTAGAACAGCAATTCGCTTTAGATTGGAAACGAGATACGAAAGAAGAGATAAAGAGGAGTACGAATAAAGCTAGTAAAGGGAATACATTACATACTATGACTAGTTACAATGGGCATTACGTTGCTGAAAAATATATAGAGCTCATAAAACAAGCTCAGCACTCCATTGTAATTGCAACGCCGTATTTTATAGCAAAAAATAAAGAGTCCATGAATGCTTTAATCGCAGCACAAAAGCGTGGTGTTACAGTAAAAATACTTTGGTCATATAAACCAGATCTACCTCTTATAAAAGAAGCGGCGTATCCATACATACGTCAAGCTGTTAATAATGGGATTACTGTATATGGGTATAAAAAAGGAATGTTCCATGGCAAATTAATGCTTATTGATAATGAATTAACCGTTATTGGTACAACAAACTTTACTTCGCGTAGCTTCAATATAAATGATGAAATGAATTTTTATATTTATGGTGGTCCTATTGTAGGACAAGTTAATAAGGCGTTAACAGAGGATTTTCATGATTCGAAAGAAATGACGAAAGAGTTTTTTGAAAAGTTATCTTTTTGGGAGCGTTGTAAGGAGAAAGTGGCGGGATTGGTTGAGTTCTATTTGTGATGATGGATTAGAAAAGGGTGCCTACAAAAGGCACCCTTTTTGGTGGGAAATCATTATTTTTCATGCACCAGCATCGTAACATCATCATTAATCAACGTCCCCACATGTTCACCTAAACATATTTTTTTCATCACTCCAGGCTCATCAAAGTTAAAGACATGTGCTGGTAAATTGTAGTCCCGGGCAAGCAGTAATGCCGCTTGATCCATGACTTGTATATTTTGTCTAACGACATCATTATAGTTTAGTTTGCTGTACATTTTTGCTGATTTGTTATGCTTTGGATCACTTGTAAAAACACCATCGACACCTTGTTTTGCGACTAATATGGCATCACTATTCATTTCAATAGCCCTTTGTACACTTGGATAATCTGTTGTCACGAACGGTTGCCCGTTTCCGCCTCCAAAGATAACGATATAGCCGTTATCTAAATGGTGGACTGCACGTAAGCGAATGTATGGTTCAGCTACTGCATTAAATGGAATGGACGTCATAACGCGTACTTCTCTATTTGTTTTACTTGTTAAAACACCGCGAAGCATTAAGCTGTTAATGATCGTACCTAGTGTACCGATATTATCAGCTTCTACGCGATCAATTCCCCACTCTTCAGCTAGATGCCCCCTAAAAATATTACCGCCACCGATGACGATGGATACTTCGATACCTAAATCAACAATGGATAAAATTTCGTTTGCGATATGTTCTAATCGTTTGGAGTTAAAGCTATTTCCAGTTTGATCGGCAAGTGCACCGCCGCTTAATTTAATTAAGACACGTTTATATGGCCTCATAACAATTCCCCCTATATAGATCGCAATAAAAAAGGAACAAAGGCGAATGCCTTTGTTCCTTTTTAAGAAAATGAAAAAGAAAAGAAGAAGATAGGACGAATTGCTTTGTATAGTTTTTCATAACATCCACTCCTTTTCATTTTGATTTGTTTTAAGTATATATCTTTTTGATTATACGAAACAATCTGATTACTTATCAAGTTTATTTTATCGTTTTTTAACAAAATGGTGTCAATGAAAAAAAGAAGAAAAATATTTGAATTTTTTGTGACGAACTTGTAGGTTTTTGTATGATTTTGTAGGTTCGCTTATAAGATGTGTGAGTAGCTTTTATAAATTCAAATTGAAAGCGTTCGCATGAAGGGGATGAACATAAATGAAAAAATTCGGATTGGCAACACAAATTTTTGTCGCGCTTGTTTTAGGGATTGTAGTAGGGGCAGTCTTTTATGGCAATAAAACGGCGATTTCTTATATCACACCAATTGGGGATATATTTATTCACTTAATTAAGATGATTGTAGTACCAATTGTTATTTCAGCATTAATTGTTGCAGTAGCTGGTGTAGGAGATATGAAGAAGCTTGGGAAACTGGGTGGTAAGACAATTCTTTATTTCGAAATTATTACGACGATTGCTATTTTAATGGGATTACTTGCAGCGAATATATTCCAACCAGGTACTGGTGTTGATATGAGTAATTTACAGCAAAGTGATATTTCTTCTTATAAACAAACTGCAGATGCAACAGAGAAGAAAGGTTTTGCTGAGACAATTGTTCACATTGTACCGAAAAACGTATTTGAATCGATTGCACAAGGTGACCTATTACCGATTATATTCTTCTCAGTATTATTCGGCTTAGGAGTTGCGGCAATTGGGGAAAAAGGAAAGCCTGTCTTTAACTTTTTTGAAGGCGTACTCGAAGCCATGTTTTGGGTTACAAATCAAGTTATGAAATTTGCACCATTTGGTGTATTCGCATTAATTGCCGTTACGGTTGCAAAATTTGGTGTAGCAACACTACTTCCGCTAGGAAAACTAGTGCTAGCTGTATACGTAACTGTTATACTATTCGTTGTGATTGTATTAGGTATTAATGCACGAATGGTTGGAGTAAACATTTTTACATTAATAAAAATTTTAAAAGAAGAATTGATTCTTTCATTTACGACAGCAAGTTCAGAAGCTGTTTTACCTAATATAATGAGAAAAATGGAAGAGTTCGGTTGTCCAAAGGCAGTTGCCTCTTTCGTAATTCCGACAGGTTATACATTTAACTTGACTGGATCGGCTATTTATCAAGCGTTAGCGGCATTGTTTGTTGCACAAATGTACGGTGTGCACATGTCACTAACGGAGCAAATAACGTTATTATTCGTTCTCATGTTAACATCCAAAGGTATGGCGGGAGTTCCAGGTGCATCGTTCGTTGTTGTATTAGCAACGTTAGGTTCAATGGGGTTACCACTAGAAGGTATCGCATTAATTGCGGGAATTGACCGCATTTTAGATATGATTCGCTCATCTGTCAATGTATTAGGAAATGCATTAGCGGCCATTGTTATGTCGAAGTGGGAAGGCGAATTTGATAATGAGAAAGCAAAACAATATGTAGAAACAGTCAAAGAAACAAAAGCAGCATAAGAAATCGTTAAGGAGTGAATAATCATGGCAACATTAACTGAAGTTAAAAATGGTGTTCGAATTGAAAAAGATTTTTTAGGTGAAAAAGAAGTACCAAACTATGCATACTACGGCGTACAAACAATGCGTGCAGTTGAAAACTTCCCAATTACAGGATACAAAATCCATGAAGGTTTAATTAAAGCGTTCGCAATTGTAAAAAAAGCTGCAGCGCTTGCGAATACAGATGTAGGAAGATTGGAATTAAACAAGGGCGGTGCGATCGCAGAAGCTGCTCAAGAAATTCTTGATGGAAAATGGCATGATCATTTCATCGTAGATCCAATCCAAGGCGGAGCGGGTACTTCAATGAACATGAATGCAAATGAAGTCATTGCCAATCGTGCTCTTGAATTATTAGGAATGGAAAAGGGAGACTATCATTATATTAGTCCAAATAGTCATGTAAATATGGCCCAATCAACAAATGATGCATTCCCAACGGCGATTCATATCGCAACGTTAAATGCATTAGAAGGCTTATTACAAACGATGGGTTATATGCATGATGTATTTGAATTAAAAGCCGAACAGTTCGATCATGTGATTAAAATGGGACGTACACATTTACAAGACGCTGTGCCAATTCGCCTTGGACAAGAATTTAAAGCGTACTCACGTGTACTTGAACGTGATATGAAACGCATTCAGCAATCACGTCAACACTTATATGAAGTGAACATGGGAGCAACTGCAGTTGGTACAGGCTTAAATGCAGATCCAGAATATATTGAAGCAGTTGTAAAACATTTAGCTGCAATTAGTGAATTACCGCTTGTTGGTGCAGAAGATTTAGTAGATGCGACGCAAAATACGGATGCTTATACTGAAGTATCTGCAGCGCTTAAAGTATGTATGATGAATATGTCTAAAATTGCGAATGACCTTCGCTTAATGGCATCAGGTCCGCGTGTTGGTTTAGCGGAAATTATGTTACCAGCTCGTCAACCAGGTTCATCTATTATGCCAGGGAAAGTAAACCCTGTTATGCCAGAAGTAATTAATCAAATTGCGTTCCAAGTAATTGGTAATGACCATACAATTTGCCTTGCTTCAGAAGCAGGACAATTAGAATTAAACGTGATGGAACCAGTACTTGTTTTCAACTTACTGCAATCGATTAGCATTATGAATAACGGTTTCCGTGCCTTTACAGATAATTGCTTAAAAGGAATTGAAGCGAATGAAGATCGCTTAAAAGAGTATGTTGAGAAAAGTGTAGGAATTATTACAGCCGTGAACCCTCATATCGGTTATGAAGCAGCAGCTCGCGTTGCGAAAGAAGCAATTGCAACAGGCCAATCCGTTCGAGAACTTTGTGTGAAAAATGGTGTATTGTCACAAGAAGACTTAGAGTTAATTCTAGATCCATTCGAAATGACACACCCAGGGATTGCAGGAGCAACTCTTTTAAAGAAAAATTAAAAGAAGAGGGGGGACAATCCCCTCTTTTTTGTTTACAATATAGAAATGCTATATATGAATAGAGGTAGGGATGTTATGAGCAAGTTTACAGTAGCTTCTAATGGCGCATTAGAAACAACATTAAGAGGAGCAGAAGTATTATCAACACCACTTTTAAATAAAGGGGTAGCTTTCACACAAAATGAAAGAGAAGAGTTAGGTTTAAAAGGGTTATTACCGCCAGCGGTTTTAACGTTAGAAGAACAGGCACGCCGAGCATACGAACAATTTAGTTCTCAGCCGGATGATTTATTAAAGAATGTATACTTAACTGCGTTACATGATCGAAATGAAGTATTATTTTATCGTATATTAACAGATCATTTACGCGAAATGTTACCGATTGTATATACACCAACTGTCGGTGTAGCAATTCAAAGATATAGTCATGAATATCGTAAACCACGTGGTGTTTATTTATCAATTAACGATCCATCAGGTATCGAAGAAGCATTCACGAATATCGGTGCAACAGCTGAGAACATTGATTTAGTCGTTGTAACAGATGGAGAAGGCATATTAGGAATTGGTGACTGGGGCGTTGGTGGTATTAACATCGCAATCGGAAAATTAGCTGTTTACACTGCTGCAGTTGGAATCGATCCTAGTCGTGTATTACCGGTAATTTTAGATGTAGGTACAAACCGTGAGGAGCTATTAAACAATCCATTTTATATTGGAAATCGTCACCCTCGTATAACAGGTAAAGCTTACGATGAATTTATTGATACGTTTGTACAAGCGGTAAACAAACAATTCCCGAAAGCACTTTTACATTGGGAAGACTTTAGCTCTCGTAACGCACGAAAAATTTTAGATAAATATCGTCATGATGTTTGTACGTTTAATGATGATATTCAAGGTACAGGTGCAGTTTCACTTGCGGCAGTATTATCGGCAGTGAAAGCTTCTGGTGTACCGCTAAGTGAACACCGCGTTGTTGTATTTGGTGCTGGTACGGCTGGAATCGGTATCGCAGATCAAGTTAGAGATGCGATGGTCCGCGTAGGCGTATCTGAAGAAGAATCATATAAGCGTTTCTGGTGTATTGATCGTAATGGGTTAGTTACAGATAATATGGAAGATCTTCTTGATTTCCAAATTCCGTACGCAAGAAAAGAAGTAGAAGTAAGTGGGTGGAAGCAAAATGATGTGATCGGACTTGCTGAAGTTGTGAAACATGTAAAACCGACAATTTTAATTGGTACATCTACTGTTGCAGGTGCATTTAAAGAAGAGATTATTAAAGAAATGGCTTCTCACGTAGAAAGACCAATTATTTTACCAATGTCGAATCCGACGCCACTTGCTGAAGCAAAACCAGCAGATTTAATCGAGTGGACAGAAGGAAGAGCGTTAGTTGCAACAGGAAGTCCATTTGAACCAGTTACATATAACGGTGTAACGTATGTGATTGGACAATCAAATAATGCACTGATTTTCCCAGGTCTTGGTCTTGGAACAATTGTAGTACGAGCAAGCGTCATGACGGATGGAATGTTCGCAGCAGCAGCTGAAGCAGTTGCAAGTATGGTAGATACAAGTCAGCCAGGAGCACCTATTTTACCAGAGGTCGAAGAATTACGTAATATCTCAGAAATGGTTGCAATTGAAGTAGCTAAAGTTGCAGTTGCAGAAGGTGTTGCAAGAGTGAACTTAAGTGATAACGATATCAAGATGGCAGTGAAAGAAGCAATGTGGAAGCCAGAGTATCGCCAAATAAAAGCGGTAGAAAAGGTTAGAATATAGAAAAAAAGCCCGTTTATAACAATAAGCGGGCTTTCGCTTTTACTGCTGAAAAAAAGTATAGGAAGTGTCACCTTTGAATTGGAATCAATTATGGAAGAAAGATATGTCCCTTTTAATTATATTAATGGTCGTTGTTCCGATTGCTGGGGAGCTGAACTTTCATCCCTTTAATGATACGTTTCGAGTTAGCTTCGGTACACCGCTATTCTTCTTTTTATTATTATTTTTAAGAAGAGTACCAGCAGGAGTTGCAGGTATTCTTGTTGGTATATCTGTAGTCTTATTCCGAGTATGTCTTGACTGGATCATGCAAGGTTCATTTCATATGACAGAATCATTTTATTTGCGTTATCCTGTGTTCTTCTATTATTTTATTTATGGCAGTTTTTTTTCGCTTTGCAGGGTAAATAAGTTCCATCAGAAACCAATCATTATTGGATGCCTTGGAATTTCAATTGAAATTGTTGCAAGTATGTCAGAACTTGCGTTTTATCACATGTTAGTACTAGGTACAATAATAACGATTTCTGAAGTAAATAAACTCATCATTATTGCTATTTTTCGTAGTTTCTTTGCACTTGGTTTTTTAAATATGATGAATTTATATGAAACGAAATTAAAAGAATCGCAAGTTCGAAAAGAAAATGAAAATATGTTAATGCATCTTTCTAATTTATATGTGGAATCTGTTCATTTGAAAAAGACGTTACAAAATGCGGAGTTAATTACACAAGAAGCATATCAACTATATCGAAATTTACAAGTAAGCGCTGATTCAAGTAGTAAAACAGCATTGAAAATAGCGGGGGAAGTGCATGAAATAAAAAAGGATAATCAAAGGATATTTGCAGGATTATCTAAACTGTTATTAGATAAAAATGTGGCTGAATATGTAGAAGGACATGAGTTAGCAGAAATGATTGTTAGAATAAACGAGAAGTATGCTGAAATGCTAGAAAAGGATATACGTTTTTCTAAACATATAGAAGGTGAGCATGCTGCATATCACGTGTATACAGTTCTATCAATTTTTAATAACCTCGCTGCAAATGCAGTTGAAGCAATTGAAGATAAAGGTGTCGTTATTATTAAGCTATATAAAAGAGATCAACATATATTTTTTGAAGTAATTGACGATGGACCTGGTATTGCACAAAAGTATAAGAAATTAGTATTTAAGCCAGGGTTTACTTCCAAGTATGATCAAACGGGAACACCGTCAACTGGTATTGGGCTTTCTTACATAAATGAAATGGTAACAGAGCTAGGCGGAGAAGTGAGATTAGAAGGCCGAGAAAATAAAAGAGGATGTAAGTTTATCGTTTGTTTACCGGAGGGTAGTTTAAAGCGGGAAGGGGAATAGATTTGTTTTATTATATCGTAGACGATGATGAAGTTTTCCGTTCGATGCTTTCGCAAATTATTGAAGATGGAGATCTTGGAGAAGTAATTGGTGAGGCGGATGACGGAGCTTTTATTGAGGCGGATCAACTAAATTTTAAAAAAGTAGATATTTTATTTATTGATTTGTTGATGCCGATGAGGGACGGAATTGAAACAGTTCGTCACATTGCGTCAACTTTCACGGGGAAAATCATTATGATTTCTCAAGTGGAATCGAAGCAGCTTATAGGTGAGGCATATACACTTGGTGTAGAATATTATATTACAAAACCATTAAATAAAATCGAAGTTGTATCGGTTGTACGCAAAGTGATGGAGCGTATTAGATTGGAGCGTTCTATACACGATATTCAAAAATCATTGAATAACGTGTTTCAGTGGGAAAAACCGCAATTGCGTACTGAACCAGTGCAAGAAGGAAAAAAGATAGGGGATTTAGGGCGCTTTTTACTATCAGAACTCGGTATTGCGGGAGAGAATGGAAGTAAAGATTTACTTAGTATGCTGGAATGTTTATATGGTCAAGAAAAGGCACAGACATTTGAGTTTGGCTTTCCTGCGTTAAAAGAAATTTTCCATCATATTACGATAAGAAAATTAGGGGATTTAGCTTTAGAGGCGGATATTGATAAAGAGAAAAAAGCGTCTGAACAAAGAGTACGTCGAGCTATTTATCAGTCGTTAAATCATTTGGCTTCTTTAGGATTAACAGACTTTTCAAATCCAAAATTTGAAAGCTATGCTCCAAAATTTTTCGATTTTACCGTAGTTAGAAAACGGATGACAGAAATGACGAAAGATGAACTCGCATCTTCTGGTCATACGCGAATTAATACGAAAAAGTTTATTCAAGTGTTGTATTTTGAGGCGAAGAGGTTGATGGAGATAGAGTGAAGAAGATGCTTATAAATAAGCATCTTCTTTTGTTAAATCAACATTTTATATTTTCTCGTGGAGCATGTAAAATGTTAAGTAAGAGAAAATGGTTTTATATTAAGGAAGTGTCAAAGCAATGAGTTTCACATTGAATAAATCGATTATTAAAGAAGTGTGCGGAGAGACCTCATATAAAAGAGGTGAAGCCTATTATAAATCAAATAAAGTGATAATAGATCAGTACGATGAAAATAAAGAAATTTGTGAGGCGACAGTAAAAGGGAACGAGGATTTCCATGTTACAGTAGCAAAAGCCAAAAAGGGTGATGTTGTTGCAAAATGTAGTTGTCCTTCATTAGCGTCTTTTCAAACGTACTGTCAACATGTTGCAGCAGTATTAATACAAATAAACTATAATCAACAAACAGGTAGAATGAGCTCCACTAGTAGCAGAAATGATCAATTGACAAGTGGTATGTTTCAGCTGTTTGCAGACAAACCACTGAGGCCAAAAAGTAAACAACACCGTTTTGATACACGTGAAATATTAGATATTGAGTTTATATGTACACCAGTAGCTACGAGAAGTGGTGGGGCTCTTCTTGGAATTCAATTGAAACTTGCCAAAGTGTATTTCATAAATCATATTAGAGAATTTCTTTCTAAGGTGGAGAAAAGGGAATCTTTTCATTGTTCAAATGAATTTACATATACACCAGATGTACATAGTTTTAAACAAGAAACGGATGCGATTATTCAGCAGCTCATTAAAATGTATCATAACGAAAAAATGTATGAAGATACGCTAGAAGTACATGCGAAACAAGATGAAAGTATGATATTTATACCACCAGCTTCATGGAAAGATATGCTCTCTTCACTTTCTAAAGTTGAATATGTACATCTGAAACAAAATGAACAACTGTTTCAGGGATTACAAGTTTCAAAAGGGTTGTTGCCGTTACACTTTGAATTTACGAAGGGAAATAATGGCGGATTTACACTTCATATAGATGGTTTAAATCGTGTACAAGTTATGGATATGTATAACAATGCACTTTACGATGGGAAATTATACCACTTACACATTGAAGATTGTATGCGACTTATTGAATTACAAAAGATGATGAGTCGCTCAAATAGTAATCAGTTTTATATTCCAGAAAGTAAGATGGAACATTTCGTCGCGAAAGTTGTACCAGGATTAATGAAGCTCGGAACTGTACACATTGATGAAGTAATATCGGATCGTGTTGAAACACCTTCGCTAAAAGCGAAATTGTATTTAGACCGCGTGAAAAATCGCTTATTAGCAGGTCTTGAATTTCACTATGGGAACGTCATGATTAATCCGCTAGAAGAGGATGGACAGCCGTCTGTTTTTAATCGTGATGAGAAAAAGGAAAAAGAGATTTTAGTCATTATGAGTGAAAGTGCTTTTGCAAAAACAGAAGGCGGTTACTTTATGCATAATGAAGAAGCTGAGTATAATTTTTTATATCACGTCGTGCCAACATTAAAAGGTTTAGTTGATATTTATGCGACTACAGCAATCAAATTGCGAATTAGTAAAGGGGATGCAGTTCCTCTTATTAGAGTGAGAAGAAAAGAAAGAATTGATTGGTTGTCATTTCGTTTTGATATAAAAGGAATACCAGAAGCAGAAATTAAAGGTGTATTAGCGGCCCTTGAAGAGAAACGTAAATATTATCGATTGGCGAATGGTTCGTTTTTATCGCTAGAGAGTAAAGAGTTTAATGAAATTAATCAGTTTATAAAAGAATCAGGTATTCGGAAAGAATTTTTACATGGAGAAGAGGTAAATGTTCCACTTATTCGGAGTGTAAAATGGATGAACGGACTTCATGAAGGCAATGTTTTAAGTTTAGATGATTCTGTTCAAGAGTTAGTAGAAAACATTCAAAACCCGAAAAAATTAAATTTTGCTGTGCCAAATACTTTAAATGCAGAAATGAGAAAGTATCAAGTATATGGGTTCGAATGGATGAAAACACTTGCTCATTACCGTTTTGGGGGTATTTTAGCAGATGATATGGGACTTGGAAAAACGTTGCAAAGCATTGCTTTTATAGATTCTGTTTTGCCTGAGATTCGAGAAAAGAAACTACCTATATTAGTCGTTTCACCATCATCTCTTGTTTATAATTGGTTTAGTGAATTGAAAAAATTCGCCCCGCATATTAGAGCAGTTATTGCAGATGGAAACCAAGCAGAGCGCCGGAAAATTTTGAAAGATATAACGGAATTTGATGTCGTAATTACGTCATATCCATTACTGAGAAGAGATATAAGATTGTATGCAAGACCATTTCATACACTATTCCTTGATGAAGCGCAGGCGTTTAAAAACCCTACAACGCAAACGGCAAGAGCTGTGAAAACAATTCAAGCTGAATACCGTTTTGGGCTAACGGGTACACCTGTAGAAAATTCATTAGAAGAGCTATGGTCTATCTTCCATGTCGTCTTCCCAGAATTATTACCAGGAAGAAAAGAGTTCGGTGATTTAAGGCGTGAAGATATAGCGAAGCGAGTGAAACCATTCGTATTAAGACGATTAAAAGGGGACGTATTAAATGAGTTGCCAGAGAAAATAGAGCACTTACAATCATCGGAGTTATTACCCGATCAAAAGAGTCTCTATGCTGCTTATTTAGCGAAGCTAAGGGAAGAAACGTTAAAGCATTTAGACAAAGATACGTTACGTAAAAATAAAATTAGAATTTTAGCTGGTTTAACGAGATTGCGACAAATTTGTTGTCATCCTGCTTTATTTGTTGATGATTACAAAGGAAGTTCAGCTAAATTTGAACAACTGTTAGAGATTTTAGAGGAATGTAGAAGTACAGGAAAGAGAATATTAATTTTTTCTCAATTTACGAAGATGCTTTCCATTATTGGTCGTGAGTTAAATCACCAAGCAATTCCATACTTTTATTTAGACGGGAGTACACCAGCGCAGGAACGTGTAGAGCTGTGCGATCGGTTTAACGAAGGAGAAGGGGATCTATTTCTCATTTCTTTAAAAGCTGGTGGTACCGGACTTAATTTAACTGGTGCAGATACAGTAATATTATACGATTTATGGTGGAATCCAGCTGTTGAACAACAAGCGGCCGATAGAGCGTATCGAATGGGGCAAAAAAATACAGTGCAAGTTATAAAGCTAGTAGCCCACGGAACAATTGAGGAGAAAATGCATGAACTGCAAGAAAGTAAGAAAAATTTAATTGCTGAAGTGATTGAGCCGGGAGAAGAAAAATTAGCATCCATCACGGAGGAAGAAATACGAGATATTTTAATGATTTAATATGAAAAAGCTATGCTTTCACATGTGAAAGCATAGCTTTTTGTTGTAATAATTATATTTTGTTTTGTGCAAAGTAAAGAAATCAAATGTTATTTAAATTACTTCTTTGTACCTTTACTTTTGTATGGCTTTGCAGCTGCCTTTTTCTTTGCACTTGATTGCCAACGGTTCCATCCTTTACTTCCTGTACCTTGTCCTACACCTTTTTTCGGTTTTGCCTTCGTTTTACTCATATGATCACTCCGTTATTTAAAAATCTTATTTGATAATAGTCAATGATTTAGAAAATACTCTTTATAAATGACTATGATTGCTTTAAGTAAAAATAAACTGCTTGAATGCTATAGTATATCATGAAATTGCAAGTAAACTGAAAGGAATTATAAAGAAAATGAAAATAATAAGAAATACTGCGGATTCTATATTCCGAACGATCACATTAATTATTGTTTATACGTTAGTTTCGGTCAGTGAAACATTTTTTGGATTGACGAGGCAGAAAAAGTAAAGATGTTAAATTAACAACAATCAATAAAGCCGTAAAATAAAGAATTGAAAAATATTTTAAAACTTTTTGTTGACTTTCTTTATTTTTTGTATAGAATAATCATTAATAAAATGTTTCAGAGATGTGACAACAAAACGACTATGAAAGGACGAGTAGTAGTAGGACGTAGTTTAAGCGAGTCAGGGGTGGTGTGAGCCTGATACGAAGCCTATTATGAAGAACCTCCTGGAGTTGCTAACCGAAATCCTTTATAGGAAAGTAGACTTAGCCGGGAACTTCGCCGTTACAAGAAGAACAGTATCGAGATATTTCATCTCCGTATTGTATAAGTGAGCAACCTCTGTTGCTAATTTGGGTGGTACCGCGGAACCAAAGCCTTTCGTCCCAGTTTTTTGGGAAAGAAGGGCTTTTTTGTTGGCTTCTTTTCACAACATCCAAACATTTTAGGAGGAAACCACCATGTATCAATCATTAATGACAGTAAGAGAGACTCAAATTGCAATTAAGGAAGTTAAAACATTTTTCGAGGACCAATTAGCAAAACGCCTTGAACTATTCCGCGTATCTGCACCATTATTCGTAACGAAAAAATCAGGATTAAACGATCACCTAAACGGTGTAGAACGTCCAATTGAATTTGATATGTTACATTCAGGAGAAGAATTAGAAATTGTTCATTCACTAGCGAAATGGAAACGATTTGCATTACATGAATATGGATATGAAGCTGGTGAAGGTTTATATACAAACATGAACGCGATTCGTCGTGATGAAGAACTAGATGCAACGCATTCCATTTACGTTGACCAATGGGATTGGGAAAAAATCGTTCAAAAAGAATGGCGTACTGTCGATTACTTACAAAAAACAGTACAAACAATTTATGGAATATTCAAAGATTTAGAAGATCACTTATTTGAAAAATATCCGTTCCTTGGAAAGTATTTACCGGAAGAAATTGTTTTCGTTACTTCTCAAGAATTAGAAGATAAACATCCAGAATTAACACCGAAAGATCGTGAACATGCAATTGCGAAAGAACACGGTGCAGTCTTCATTATCGGAATTGGTGATGCACTTCGTTCAGGTGAAAAGCACGACGGACGCGCAGCTGATTATGACGATTGGAAATTAAACGGTGACATTTTATTCTGGCACCCAGTACTACAATCTTCATTTGAATTATCATCAATGGGAATTCGTGTTGATAGTAAATCACTTGATGAGCAGTTAACGAAAACTGGTGAAGACTTCAAACGTGAGTATGATTTCCATAAAGGTATACTAGAAGACGTACTACCATTAACAATCGGCGGTGGTATTGGACAATCAAGAATGTGCATGTACTTCTTACGTAAAGCTCATATCGGTGAAGTTCAATCTTCTGTATGGCCTGACGATTTACGTGCAGCTTGTAAAAAAGAAAACATTCATCTGTTTTAATAGAAGTGAGGGAGGGTAGCTCAAAGAGTTATCCTCTCTTTTTATTGTGTAAACGAATGGTTTACAGTGAATTTTACTAATGGTTTCTTTCTTTTACATCTCTTTTTATGTAATAATTTGTTAAAGGAGGGGACGTTATGAATTTAGGAGAACAGTTAAAAAAACTACGAGAGTCAAAGGGGTTTTCACAAGAGGATGTTGCTAAAAAGATTGGTGTAACGAGGCAAGCGGTATATAAATGGGAAAATGATAAAAGTTATCCTGATATTGATAATTTAATTTTACTGAGCGAAATGTATAATGTTACGCTAGATGAGTTGATAAAAGGGAATCAAGATTTCAAAAAGAAAATACATAGTGATGCAGAAGATGAGGATTTTGAGAAAGGAAATGAATTTGGTTTTTATATTGGATGTGGTTTGCTAATTTTAAGTGCTTTCGTTGATTATGAAGGAATGCAAGAAATCTTATTAGGAATAGCACTATTCATGATAGTTTTTTACTCTGACGTGAAGAAAGTTATTTTGAATGAGTTCAGATCGTTTTTTAAAAGAAAAGATATATATGATAAGAGGTGAGAAGAATCAGTTATATTTCCTAGGAAAGAGTATAGGAAGTAATTGAATTGTTTTATAATGATTTTAGGATGTTGATAGTGTGTTAAAAAGTTCAAACAAGCATAACCCCGTTCTAAAGCTAGGACGGGGTTCAAAATCTAAGTTTTATGAAGCGAGAATTTCTTTCAAATATTTTTACTTTAGTAAAGACTTCTTATAAAATATTACTTATTTATTACCGAGTTCTTCCGCTAAACCGATTAAAATTCCTTCGACTCCACGAATGTAGCAGAGACGATACGAGTTCTCGTACTGAACTACTTCACCAACGAGCTCTGCACCATGCTTAGTGAGTCTCGATACCATTTCGTCAATGTCTTCAACGGTGAACATGACGCGTAGATAACCGAGGGCGTTTACAGGAGCATTTCGGTGATCTGATATAGTAGGTGGGGTGAGAAATCGCGAAAGTTCAATTCGGCTGTGGCCATCTGGAGTGGCCATCATAGCGATCTCTACGCACTGAGAACCGAGTCCAGTTACGCGACCAGCCCATTCACCTTCGACATTGGCTCGACCTTCGAGATTCAAGCCAATCTCCTCAAAGAAAGAGATTGCGTTATCAAGGGATTCTACAACGATGCTGACATTGTCCATTCGTAGTAATTTGTTTTTTGCCATAGTCTTATCTCCTTATGTATAAAAGTCTATTATTTAATTATCCTCATAATTATACTACTAAGTAGTTACAAATTCCTTTCAGTTAAAAACACCTTGTCACAGTATAGGAAAATGTGACAAGGTGTTTTTTAATATGTCATATAGCATCGTGTTAACGAACAGCTTTTTATTTAATAGGAAGGTAATACATTAATCTGATTTTTTTAGTATTACTAAATATATCAGATTAGCTCATTTGCACGAAAGGCTCAATTTTCGCCATAAATGATTGATGCAGCGCCTCAACGCCTGTTACTAAATGAAGGCGGTCAATAACGACAGACACTTTAATTTCTGATGTACTTACCATTTTAATATGAATATCTTCTTCTTTTAAAGTAGTGAACATATTTGCAGCGACACCTGGGTTAGATACCATGCCAGATCCTACGATTGATACTTTTGCTAAGTGATTTTCATGTTCTACAGATTCATAGTGAAGAGTTTCTTGATTTTGTTCCAAAACTTCTAAAGTTTCTCTTAAATCATTCGAATGAATGGAGAAGGAGAGGTGTACAGTTCCTTCATTTGTAATACTTTGAATGATGATATCTACATTAATGTGTGCTGCTGCTAATGTAGAGAAAACTGTTGAAAGCGAGCCTTGTTCTAATCCTTTAATTGTGACACGTGTAATGTTATCCTCAAATGCAATACCTTTAACGATTGATTGTTGTTCCATGTTACATTCTCCTTTTACAATTGTTCCGTTTTCTTGTTCCATACTTGAGCGAACTTCTAAAACTACATTATGATTTTTAGCAAACTCAACAGCGCGCGGGTGTAATACGCCGGCACCGAGATTAGCAAGCTCTAACATTTCGTCATAAGAAATTTCGTCTAATTTGTAAGCATCTTTTACAACTCGTGGGTCCGTCGTATATACACCTGTCACATCCGTATAAATATCACATTTTTTTGCTTTAAGTGCAGCGGCTAGTGCGACAGCAGTTGTATCAGAGCCACCACGGCCAAGCGTTGTAATTTCATTTTCTACACTTATACCTTGGAAACCAGCTACGATAACAATCGTACCTTCAGCAAGATAAGATTGAATACGATCTGTATGAATGTCAGTAATCCGTGCACTACTATGTACAGATTCTGTCGTAATACCTGCTTGCCACCCTGTTAATGAAATTGCATGATAGCCTTTTGCTTGCAGTGCCATTGTTAATAATGAAATAGTTACTTGTTCTCCTGTAGATAGAAGCATATCCATTTCACGTTTACTTGGATTTTCTGTGATAGCGTTAGCGAGTGCGACAAGTTCATCTGTGCTTTTTCCCATTGCTGAAACGACAGAGACAATGCTATGACCTCGTTCATATTCTTCAATAATTAAATTTGCTACATGTTGAATGCGTTCGACGCTTCCGACAGAAGTGCCACCAAATTTTTGAACAATTGTTTCCATTACAAATTCCTTCTTTCGTCTATTTTTAAGAATAGATTAGGAAATATATAAATCCCAATACTCCTGTAGTTACCAGAAAGACAAACAAAAAACACCATCTCAAATAAGTGAGGATGGTGCTGTTACAGGAAAAGGGAAACAGAAAACGGAGCTAATAAAAAAACCGCCAAAAAAGGAATATCATAAAAAAATGATATCTCTTTTTTGTAGATAGCTCTTCATACGTACACGTCTGTACATATGACAGTTCTGTTTCTATTCGAAAACAGCCCCAATTGATAAATGCAGAGAAATTTATCAATTTCGGCAATACTTCCTTTCATCTAAGTTCATAGACATCTCTGTGTCTCCATTAGAATACTCATAAGTATCGCAACCTCTATCTCACGTTTTAGGCGAGAGTGTTTGATTTATGAAGTTGTTGGTAACATTTGTTTTATAATAATTTAAATTTTTCGTGGAATCAAGTGTTTTATATATATTTTAAAAATTCTTTCTTTTTTTGAGGAAGTTTGTGAAAAATGTAGCAAAATAAATTCATTGCATGTACATTAAACTTATAGTGCATAGGAGGTGGGGAGAATGAAAAGGAAACAGCCTATTTATGTTGCGACAAAAATGAACACGACGATGGAAAAATTATGGGAATATACGCAAGAACCAGATATACATACAGAGTGGGATGCTCGCTTTACTGAAATTTCGTATTTAGAGAAAAAAGAAGGAGAACCACAGAAATTTTTGTATAAAACAAAGATTGGATTTGGGCTTGAAATAGTTGGAGAAGGGGAATCAATAGGTGAAATAAGAAAAGAAACTGGTGAAAGAATTTCTTCTTTAAAATTTTGGACGGATAATACATTATCTCTTATTCAAATAGGACGTGGTTATTGGAAGTATACGCCCAATAAAGAATACATCCATTTTGAGACACAATATGATTATGATACAAGATTTGGTCGTATAGGAAATGTGATAGATTCCTATATTTTTCGTCCGTTATTAGGTTGGGCGACTGCTTGGAGTTTTGATGCCTTAAAATTATGGTTAGAAAAGGGGCTTCATCCTAGGTTACTAATTAGAAGAACAATGACGTATTGGCTCGTATGTTCTTTATTTGCTTTTGTATGGATATATCAAGGGATAGTGCCAAAACTACTGTTTACTCATTCAGAAGAAGTAAAGATGCTTTCTTTATTAATCGGTTCAAATGAAAGTAGTGTATGTATACTTAAAATAATTGGGGGGTTAGAAATAATTTTCGGTGTCGTATGGCTGTTGCCACTAACAAAACGAAAATTATTTATACTGCATATTATTGTATTACTAGTTTTAACGTTAGCGGCAGGATTTACGAATATCGCAAGCTTTACAGGACCGTTTAATCCGATTACATTAAATGTTCTTTTAATGGGGTTATCAATTGTCGGTTATATAAATAGCTTCGATTTGCCAAGTGCAAAAAATTGCAAGAGGACGAGAAAGGGATAATGTATGGCTAATATTTACGAAAGACTATTAGGGGATTCTTATAAAAAACTTCATCCGAAATTACAGAAACGTTATGAGATTACAGAAGAAAATAGCTTTACTGGAGAAGGAAAGATGGATGAAATTTACGGTGGTTCTTTTTTCGTAAAATTCATATTAAAAATTGCATCGAAGTTTCGAATATTTTTCTCTGAGAGAGGTAAGGGAGTGCCATTTACAATACATAATACCGCTGAGCGTGATGAACATGGACATGAACTTGTGCGGTGGAATCGTACTTTTTATTTTCATAATAAGAAAAGATATTTTAATGCGGTAATGAAACTTGATGAAAATGAAATTGTAGATTATTTTGGCGAACCACATTTACTCGTTTCTACACTGCATTTTCATATCGATGAGTTAGGGGCAATGCATATTTCTTCAAAGAAACAATGGTTTTATATGTTTGGAAGAAAAATGCCGTTACCAAAATTTTTGTATGGTGAGGCAAAAATTGTTGAAAGTTATGATGAAACACTACAATGTTTTCGAATTCATGTACAAGTACGAAACCCGTTAATTGGTTCGCTTTTTTCATATAAGGGAACATTTGTGGAAAGGGAATAGACGATATGAAAAATATAATATTTGGGCTTGCTTGCTATGTTGTTTTTCTAATATGTGAGTGGTCGAATATAAATCCTGTTGAAGCAATTATATTATTATCTGTTTTATTATTTATACCAATGTCATTTTGTATTATTGATAAAAGAAAAAGAGATGGATCGCAATTATTATTTTATAAATCCGTATCATTTTTATATCCAATCGCAGCAATTTGTGCAATGCTAGCTTTCGTCACAAATCACTATTTATTTGCGCTAGTTTGGTTTGTATATACAGGAATTGTTGCGTTATTTGGTGTAAGTAGATTGCTAGAAAGAGGATGGAAGCCGTTAGAAGAGATCGCCATAGATAGTGCGTTTATTTATTTGTTTTTAGGTGGTTTTTGGTTTTCTGCTTCAGTAGCAAAACTTTCAATTATGCATTTTAGCTCTGACATTGTTTTACTCACAGCTGCACATTTTCATTATTCGGCGTTTCTATTGCCATTATCAGCTGGTTTAATAGGGAGAAAAAGAGAAAAGAGAAGTAAAGTGTATGATGCTATTATGTTTATCATCATGATTTCACCTATGACAGTTGCAATAGGAATTACATACTCAAGAATATTTGAATTTTTTGCAGTGTTCCTATATTTATGTGCAATTTATGGGTATGGATTTTACGTTTGGAGAGCAAAATTTAATGCTATCAGTGCAAAGATTCTTCTAATCGTTTCGTCTAGTACACTCATGGTTACAATTATGTTCTCACTTATATATTCATACGGGAATTTGAAGCATGTCTTGACGATTACAATTGCTCAAATGGTTTGGATTCATGGTGTTGTCAACGGAATTGGAGTAGCGTTACCGGCATTTATCGGCTGGGTGATTGAAAAGAGTGTTCCGAATTATAAATACTATGGGAAACCAATGAGTAAGTTAAGAGGAAATGTGGCAATTGGTGAGGCTTATTTATATAGCAGCAATTTAGTAGACAGTAAGGAATACAACGGTTTAGTTGATAAAGTAAATGACTTTCATAGTGAGGCATTTGATGTGACGAAGGTTCCTTTAAGTATTATTCATTTTTATGAAAATACAGTAGAGTATGAATTGCAATCGAATATTAAATGGGCTCGTTGGTTCCGTCCGTTCGCACTTTGCTATGAGAAAATGAGTAAGCGTGTAGAACAAATACATTTAGGGGTGGGCGGCAATTGGGAAACGATGCATGGCTCTATCATTAGTGTAATAGATGAGAAAGATGGAAGAGAGAATGTAAGGGCTTGGATAAGGAAAAATGAAGCAGGTGAATCTATTTTTGTAGCTCTTTATTCAAAGCATACAAATAAGAATGAGACATATATGAATATCGCCTTACCTTTACCTTATTCGAATATGACTGGTATTTTGAAACTATATAATGATAGTCATGATTTAATCATTACTAGTAAGTTAAGAGAAAATGGTCAGGGAGATGAGGGGATTTATTTACATACTCGGTTCTTAACAATCCGTTTACCATTAGCAGAGACTTTTATTATAAAAGAGCGCACGGATCATATACTAGAAGCTAATCATAGAATGTGGATATTTGGAGTTGAGTTTTTAGAAATTGATTATAGGATTAAGAAAGTAGAGGAGAAGTAAGAAAAGCTTGGAAAAATTCCAAGCTTTTTTACGTATGTGTAATTGTTATAGCAACTTGTTTATCTAGCTCATTATCCCAAACACGTTGAATTTCAAAAGTGCCTGTTTCAAAAAATAATGGGAATCTTTCTTTAAACCAATCTTGCATAGGAAGCTTTAGTGCTGTATCGATTGGTATCCATAATAATTTGCCCTCAGGTGGGTTTAAAAGAAGTTCACCTTCAAATGAGTCTGTCCAGTAGTTAAATACCATGTACCGAACATTCCCTTTCGGATTTACATATTCATCTAATCCCTTAAAATTTAAATCCGAAACAAGTAATCCGGTTTCTTCTTTTACTTCCCTTATAGCGGCTTGAACGATACTTTCGGGAAAATCTACTTTGCCGCCAGGAGCTATGTAGCCAGGGAAACCTCGATGATTGGGTCGTTTTACGAGTAAAACTTCATTGTTGCGCTGGATCATACACATTGTATAGATTTGGTGTTCGATGTTATGTGAATTTGGAGGCATAATGATGTATTCTCCTTTATATTTTTTTGATAATTTTACCATAACATAATGGTTTCTTATATAATTGGAAATATAATATTATGAATTTTCAGTCGTATATTATGTATTCTATAGTCATTTGAAAAGAGGAGAGAGACATGCAAGGGGAAATACAAAAGGAGAAAAGTTTAAGTTATATTGGAAAATTATTATTACCAGTTAAAGTATCAACGCACTTTAAGTTTTTATGGATTGGACAATTACTCTCGGCCTTAGGTAGTTCGATAACTATGGTCATACTTCCAGTTGTTGTGTATTCATTAACTGGCTCAACAGTTGTAATGGGGATGACGATGGCAATGTACATGCTACCTAATATTCTTGCTTTACCGTTTGCAGGTTTAGTTGTAGACCGAATTGATCGGGTTAAATTAATGTTATTTACGGATATAATCCGCTGTATATTAATGCTATTACTTGCATCGCTTATATTTATGGATTTATTAACAATTACGATTTTATATATTCTCGTTGCCATATACGGACTTATGGAAGGGATATTCCAACCAGCATATTCTGCTGTAAGGGCGAAAGTATTCGTTCCTGAAATTCGTAATGCAGCTAACGCACTCACTCAAATGAGTAATCAAGGTATACGATTGATTGGGCCAGCACTTGGTGGGTTAATCGTATCGGTTGCATCTGCAGGGATAGGTTTCGGACTAGATGCAGCAACGTACTTATTATCATTTTTATGTTTATTATTTTTAAAAGAAATTAAGTTTAAAAAAGTAAAACCCATTGAAAAGAGTAAGCTTACTTACAAACAAGAGTTTATGGAAGGTGTTTTAGTTTTAAAAAGTCATCCGTGGCTGTGGATTACAATTTTAGTTTTTTCTTTTATAAATATTTGTTATGCCGGCATTATCGTCGTATTAATTCCATGGTTATTTAATGTTCATCATCATTTTGAAGCTTACGTGTATGGGCTTGGTATGGCCTTTTCTGGTGGTGGGGCTATAATTGCCGCAGTAATATTTGGTGGGAAAGAGCGGTGGCATAAGAGAGGATTACTAGCTTATGGAGGTGTTTTAATGAGTGGCATTGCTTTATTAATTATGCCATTCATTTCTTGGGCACCCGCTTTAATATTCTTAATGGCAATTGAAGGATTTGGCATGATGATATTTGGACTCATTTGGGAAACGAGTTTACAGGAGCTTGTACCAGAAGAAGCATTCGGAAGAGTGGCAAGCCTTGATATGTTGGGTTCTTTTGCTTTATTGCCATTAGGGTATGTAGTTGTAGGCTGGTTAGCTACTGTCATAGGTGGCGAAATAACTATTATAACACTAGCTAGTTTAGTAATTTTAACAATTGGAATAGCATTGTCTGTACCGAGTATTCGTCGATTTAATTGATTATATGGGAAAAGAGGGCTAGACCTATATAGAAAATAACTTAGCATATAATCAACTAGTATTAATAAAACATCTTTGTAATGAAAAACTGTCCGTACATATTTGGCACAACAAAATTAGAAATCACAAAAGAAGTGACGGAAGCGATACAAGCAGGTTTCAAAAATGAAGACTAAGCCCTAAAGAAATTAGGACTTAGTCTTCATTAAATACAAATGTTTGTTTCATTTTTTTACCTTCATTTACCGGATGGCCATTGTAAGAGAAATTCTTTTCTTCCCAAGTGATTACAACTTTAAAATTATGACTATTAAAGTCTAATGGGAATACCATGTAGTCAAAGCTTGTATGACTTTTAGAAATATTTTCATTAGGTGTAGTAGGTTTAAAGGTAGCTTTAGAGGTAGGGTTGTTATCAAGTATTTCCACAGATACGTTTGATACATCATGACCGATGTTTTTTACGAGTAAACTATACGTATCAAATACACCTTGCTTTGGCTGGATTGCTTGCTTGTTTGAGTTATGAGATTTATCAATTTCGACATACCATTGTTTAGACTTTGACGCAATCGGTAGTGACTGAAATGTGTAAGCACTAGCTTGTATTGGTAGTGCTAAGCATAAAAGTGTAAAGAGAGTTAATATTTTTCGTTTCATTTTTTTAGAGCTCCCATTCTTTAATGGATTTACTTGTTATTATCTTCTTTTTACGAGTAAATATACCATATAATGTAAAGTGGCTATAAGAGTAGTGAATCAATATCTTATTCAATACTCTTATAGCCGGCATAATTACGTATGTAGTAAAAAAGAATAAATTTGTTTTTCTATACTTAGATTGCTGCCCTTTTTAAAAGGACTATTTTTACGTTTTAATAAAAAGAATATACTAAGAGTTCAGTATAAATTATTTATTTTAATGTAGTTAAATGTGCTTATATATGTGAAATTAGAGAAGGAAGCTGTGTAGAGATGTTTCTACACAGTTTTTTTAGGATATGAAAAAATTACCAAAAATATGTTAAAATAACATTGTCATACAACAAGGGGGATTTGTTTTATGGAAAATGGACATCTTGCTAAAGTAGACTTAACGAAAAAAATTGAATCAAAATCTAAGTACAATAAGAAATTAGAAAAATATCAAAGGCGCTTATTAGCATTACAGCAAATTTTGAAAGAAGAAAAAATCGCGGTTATGCTTGTTATGGAAGGATGGGATGCGGCTGGTAAAGGTGGGGCAATTAAGCGGGTGACGGAACATCTTGACCCGCGTGGGTTCCAAGTAAATCCAATTGGAGCGCCTGCACCTCATGAGAAACGTTACCATTATTTGCAACGTTTCTGGCGCAAAATTCCACAGTACGGGCAAATCACCATTTTTGATCGCTCATGGTACGGTCGTGTGTTAGTTGAGCGTGTTGAAGGATTTGCTACAAAGGAAGAGTGGATGAGAGCATATGATGAGATTAATGATTTTGAAAAACTACTAACAGATGACCATTACATAATAGGGAAGTTCTTCTACCATATAAGTAAAGAGGAACAGTTAAAGAGATTCAAAGATAGAGAGAAAAATCCTTTGAAAAGATGGAAAATTACAGACGAAGATTGGCGTAATCGTGAAAAATGGGATGAGTATGTTGAAGCAATGGAAGACATGTTTGAAAAAACAAGTAAGCCAAATGCAAAGTGGCATATTATTGAAAGTAACGATAAATTGTATGCTCGTGTGAAAACGTTAAAAATTATTATTTCATTCATTGAGGATTATTTCTTAGAACATGGTATAGAATTGCCTTCTTATTATTATTATGAAATGAAAGAGGATATTGAAGTTTTGCAAGGTGTAGGTGTTAAAGAGTAAATAAGAAAATGGCCCTGTGAATTGGTGAAACCAAATTATGGGGCTTTTTTATTTAGAAACATTTTACAATTAACAGAATAAGGTATATAATCAATAATCATATTAACAATGTTAATATGATTATTGATTATATACTATGTGGGGGTTTTACTTTGAAGGGAAGAGATGTTGTTTTAGGTTTATTAATGGAAAAGGAATTGTCTGGTTACGATATTAAAATTGTGTTTGAAGACGTATTTACTCATTTTTTTGATGGAAGTTTTGGAATGATTTATCCAACGTTACGACAATTGGAGAATGAAGGGAAAATAAAAAAAGAGGTTGTCATGCAAGAGGGGAAGCCAAATAAGAAAATGTACTTTATTACGGATGAAGGACGTGAAGAGTTTTATCAATACATGCAGACGCCTATAGAGAAGGATGTTTTACGTTCGGATTTTTTAATGAGAATGTATTTTGGCAACTATAGTGATGATGTAACAATAAAAAAATGGATTAAAGATGAAATTGAAAGAAAAGAAGCGTACATTGCAGATCTTCGATTGAAATATGAAAAGTGGAGAGTAGGTATTACTTTCGTCGAAGAAATTTCACTAGATGTAGGTATTGCATCGTATAGTGCACAAGTGGAGACTTTGAAGAAAAAATTAGAAGAGTTAGAGGCGAAAGAAAACAATAAAACAGAAGAATGAAAAACGCATTCACAATAAATAAAGGGGTATATAAAGATGGAGCAATCAAAGGGTATTAAGATTGTCTTTTTAATGTGTCTAGGTATCTTTCTTTGTATGATTGATACGACAATTATGAATATAGCTTTACCGGCAATACAATCGAGTGTAAATACTTCATTAGAAAAGATGTCTTGGGTATTAAATGTTTATACAATGACGATTGCAGTACTTGCCATTCCGTTAGGGCGGATAGCTGATATCTTTGGAAAAGCAAAGATGTATATTCTTGGTCTGGTGATTTTTGGGGGTGGATCGGTACTTTGCGCTTTTGCTAATACAGGTGATTTTCTTATTTTTTCTCGTTTTATACAAAGTATTGGGGCAGCAATTTTATTTCCAACAAGTATGGTAATTGGTGTATCAGCTATGCCGTTAGCTAAAAGGCATGTTGCACTTGCAATTTTAGGAGTAACACAAGGATTGTCAGCTGCTATGGGGCCAGTAATAGGTGGAATTATTACGCAAAATTTAGGATGGAGATGGGTGTTCTTCGTTAATGTTCCGGTTTGTATAATAGGAATTGTGTTATGTTGCATCATGCTACAAATAAAAAATGAAGAACGTATTATCTCAAAAATAGATTGGATAGGACTACTATTAAGTAGCACAGCAATTTTTTCATTTACTCTCATATTAGTAAAAGGTAATACATGGGGATGGCAAAGTAATATTGCTTTGTCTTGTTATGCAATTAGCACTATTTCTCTTATTCTATTTATTTTAGTAGAACGAAAGATTCATAACCCAATGGTGAATTTAAAGTTATTTCAAGATCGAATGTTTGTCGGAGCGTCGATCGTTGTTATATTGAGTAATTTATTTTTAATTGGAGTTACTGTATTGCTTCCAACGTTCTTGACGAAACTACAAGGTCGAACGGAAATTGAAGCGGCTTTTTTAGTGACACCTATTTCAGCGATGATATTTTTTGTCTCACCAGTTGCAGCAACTTTAATTAAAAAACTCGGAAAAGTAACTATTATTTTGTCAGGATTTCTTGTTATGGGGCTTTCCTACTATTGGTTGCAAATGATTGATGTTCATTCAACAAATATAGAAATTATTATTCCATGTATGATATTAGGTGTCGGATATGGCTTAGTAGTGGGGCCAATTACAGTTTTAAGTGCGTCTTCGTTTGAAGGAGAATTATTAACTGCTTCTCAAAGTGTTGTATCAATGTTACGACAAGTTGGAATTGTATTGGCGGTCGCAATATTTGTCTCTAACTTAACTCACAATTTAACTGTAAATAAAGAAAAAGTATATCGTTATGCAGAAGAAAAGGTGCGGAATATTCATGTGAATAGTACTGAGCAAACTGAAATTTTACAAATGACTAAAGAAAAAATAGAGAATCAAAGTTTAGAGTCGAATATAAATAAGAAACAAAATGCAATGACAATGGGATTAAGTAAAGAGAAAAAGGAAGAATTGATTCGCGACAAGACGGATGAAATATTAAGAAAAGTTCCAGTAGAATATAGAGATGTAAAAAGAGAAGAAGTTATGAGGCAAGTGACAAAAGAAGTTGAAAAACAAGAGGAAAGTATAAAGAAAGAGGTACTCACATTTTCGAATGATGTGAATCATTATGCCAAGAATCAGATGGCTATGAGTTTTACAGATTTATATAAAGCAAGTGTGCCAATTATTTTAATTTGTGCTTTCGTAAGTTTGTTGTTTTGGGAAGGAAAAGCTTTAAGTAAAAAGAGAAGGGGAAGATTAGTAGAAGATGCGTAAAGAAAAACAGGCTGCTATTAGCCTGTTTTTTCATTGTTTTCTCCTTGCATATTGTGAATAGTAGTATTTTTAATATAGCATGGGATAAGTCGAGTATGATTAGAAAGTTTTTTAGAATGAAAGGTATGAATGGAAAATGCCATTGAATATGTAACATTATACATAGTACATTAACAAGAGGGATTAATTTTAAAAGGAGGATGGGGAATTGCTAGATAAGGCAGGGGCTTTAATAGATAATCATGTGTACACAGAAGAAGAGCAACAAAAACTATACAAACGAACGTTAATAATCGTCAGCATTTCACAAATGTTTGGCGGTGCAGGACTAGCTGCTGGTATTACAGTGGGAGCACTTCTTGCGCAGCAAATGCTTGGAACAGATGCATTTGCAGGATTACCAACTGCTATGTTTACATTGGGATCGGCATTAGCAGCTTTCATAGTAGGGAAGCTTTCGCAACGATATGGACGCCGGATAGGTCTTGCAACAGGGTTTATAGTAGGTGGATTTGGAGCAATTGGTGTTGTAATGGCAGCTTTAACGAATAGCATTATTCTTTTACTTATTTCTTTACTCATATATGGTGCCGGTACAGCCACGAATCTACAAGCTCGTTATGCAGGTACAGATTTAGCAGATAAGAAGCAGAGAGCAACGGCTGTTAGTATTACGATGGTAATGACGACTTTCGGTGCAGTTGCAGGACCAAATTTAGTAGGAGTAATGGGTAGTTTTGCGCATTCAATTGGAGTTCCTAAACTTGCAGGTCCGTTCATACTATCGGCAGCAGCATTTATACTGGCGGGTCTAGTTCTTTTTGTTATGCTTCGTCCAGATCCGTTAATTATTGCTAACATAATAGAAAGATATAAACAGGAACATACATATAAAGGACAACCAATAACAGACGAAGCGAAAGAAAATAAACGAGGTATTACAGTTGGAGCAATCGTAATGATACTTACGCAAATCGTGATGGTTGCGATTATGACGATGACGCCAGTTCATATGGGACACCACGGTCACGGTTTAAGTGCAGTAGGACTTGTGATAGGTTTTCATGTAGGTGCAATGTATCTTCCATCTCTCGTTACAGGAATGTTAATTGATAAAATTGGCCGAACTACAATGAGCATAGCTGGTGGAGTGATTTTACTTGCAGCGGGTGTCATAGCTGCGATAGCGCCAAGTGATTCTTTATTACTATTAATCGTTGCTCTGTCTTTACTTGGGCTAGGATGGAACCTCGGATTGATTAGTGGTACAGCACAAATCGTTGATTCCACAACACCGTCTACACGTGCTAAAACACAAGGGAAAATAGATGTTTTTATTGCGCTAGCTGGAGCTTCTGGTGGCGCGATGTCAGGTATGGTAGTAGCGAATTCAAGTTATGCGGCATTGTCATTGGCTGGAGGCGTGTTAGCGTTATTACTTATTCCTGTTGTGATATGGTCTCGAAAAGGGGCAAGAAATTAAATGAAAAAGAGGTTCTAGTTACTGACTAGAGCCTCTTTTTATACACTTAAATTAAATTCCACTCTACAATAAGCCCTAAATGTGTAAGACCACCACCGAATCCGTATAGTAAAAGTGTGTCTCCATTATTTAACTTTCCTTCTTTTATAGCTAAATCTAGAGCGAGTGGAATGGTGACTGAAGAGGTATTCCCCATATATTCCACGCTCGTTAATGTTTTTTGTATTGGAATTTGAGATTTTTCGCAAATAGATTCAATCATTCGTAAGTTAGCGCTGTGGGGTATGAACCAGTCTATATCATCCCCTTGCATATTTGCGTTATGTAATAAATTTTTTATGCCTTTTGGCACTGTTCGTGTTGCCCATTTATATACTTCTCTTCCATTTTGAACGATTTTTTCATTTGTTTGCAGTGGTGTGCCATTCATAGTAGTAGATAAGTTTGTTCTATATAGATGAATGTCGCCATCACCGTTTGTTCCCATGTGAGCAGCGATAAAGCTTGGGGTGTCTTCATCTCTTTCTAATAAAATAGCTCCAGCACCATCACCGAATAAAATACAGGTCGTTCTATCGGTATAATCAGTAACTTTAGATAATGTCTCTGTCGCTACGACAAGTATTTTTTCATGTGATCCAGAAGTGATTAAGCTATTACCGACGTGTAGTCCATATGTAAAACCAGCACAAGTTGCATTTAAATCAAAAGCTAGTGTATGAGGTATGTTGAAGTATTGTTGTATTTGGCAAGCAACACTAGGGAAAACGTAATCAGCAGTAGTAGTAGCGACAATGATACAGTCGACATCTTCTAAGTTTTTCTTATATGTTGTACATAAATTTTTAATTGCTTTAATGGCTAAGTTTGAGGAATATTCTTCTTCGCTAGCGATTCTTCTTTCCTTCATTCCTGTTCTTTGTACAATCCATTCATCATTCGTATGGGCCATCTTTTCTAAATCGTTATTAGACAATATTTGATCTGGAACATAAGTACCAATTGCAGTAATACGAGATTTAGAATGCATAGGAACATCTCCTAATTTTTATTTTTATAACCTGATACTAATATTAGGTTATAAAAATGTCAATATAGATTTTTGTTGTATTAAAACGATAATACTTAACTTACTATGAAGGAATTTGGCGAGTGCTGTAAAAATAATATACGAGAAGTTTCTAAAATTGATAATTGCTTTTGTTATTTTTATTGTGAGAAAAACTCGCAAAAAATGACGATTAAAGTAAAAAAATAACGATTTTCTTTAGTGTGATATAGGTTGTTAAACCTTGTGAAAGCGAATTACTTATGCTACACTTTATGTAACTTAAAATGAACGGAGGGGCTTCCTTTGATCTTAATCAGATTACGTCTCAATACTTTGTGCCAATAATTGAATAGCGCTCAAAGGCTCTGTCTGTGTACAGAGTGAACGGGATTGGTCTGCCTATTTTAAAGGAACCCTTTATTAAGCTTATATGTGAAAAAGAGGGAGGGACGAATACGCCCTCTTTTTGTTTTGCCTTTATAAATAGAATGGGATTGTATAGGTGAACGCTTATTGTGGATACGTATACGATCTTGGGACTTTTTGACTATAAAATAGGATGAAAGCATAGCTTTCTTCTATTTCTTTGGTGAACCCTTATCCGTTTACGAAAACACAGGCAGCGACCTGTGTTTTTTATTTTACGTAATCGAAATGGAGGAATAAATATATGGAAGAAGTATTACAAAGAGCAGTTTTAGTTGGAGTAAATGTAGGTAATGAAGATGATTTTGCATATTCGATGGAAGAGTTAACAAATCTTGCGGAAGCTTGTGATGTAGAGGTAATTGGGCAAGTAACGCAAAATTTACAACGAGTAAATCCATCGCATTATATCGGAAAAGGAAAGATTGAAGAAGTAGCAGCGTATGTACAAGAAATAGATGCGAATATGGTCATCTTTAATGATGAATTATCTCCTTCACAAATTCGAAATTTAGAAGAGGATTTAGATTGTAAGGTAATTGATCGCACCATTTTAATTTTAGATATTTTTGCGCAACGTGCGAAAACGAAAGAAGCACAGCTACAAGTAGAAGTAGCACACCTTCAGTATATGATGCCTCGTTTAATCGGTCTTCGTGAATCGTTAGGGAGACAGAGTGGCGGCGTTGGTACGAAAAATAAAGGTGTCGGTGAGAAGAAGTTAGAGTTAGACCGTCGTAAAATTGAAGAACAAATTTCAGTTTTGAATAAAGATTTAGAAGCGCTCGTTGCCCAGCGTCAAACGCAGCGAAAGCAACGTAAGAAAAATGAAATACCTGTTGTAGCATTAGTAGGCTATACGAACGCAGGAAAATCAACGACGATGAATGCAATGCTTGAAATTTATAATGGTACAGAAGAAAAACAAGTATTTGAAAAAGATATGTTATTTGCGACGTTAGAAACATCTGTACGAAATATTGATTTGCCAGATAATAAATCATTTTTATTAACGGATACAGTTGGATTTGTAAGTAAATTACCACATCATCTTGTGAAGGCGTTCCGTTCAACGTTAGAAGAAGTAGCGGAAGCAGATTTACTTATTCACGTCGTAGATTACGCAAATCCAAATTATGAACAATTAATTGATATTACAAATGAAACGTTAAAGAAAATTGGAGTAGAAAATATTCCAACGATCTATGCTTATAACAAATCAGATATGGTGGATGTTGAAATTCCGAAAGTACAAGAAGACCGCGTGTATTTATCTGCGAAGAAACATGTTGGAATTAAAGAGCTTGTAGAAATGATTCGTTCCCATATTTATAAAGAATATACGAAATGTGAAATGTTAATTCCGTACGATCAAGGACAGGTAGTTTCGTATTTCAATAATCATGCGCACGTTTTATCAACGAGTTATGAAAATGAAGGTACGAAACTAGAAGTGGAATGTAAGACGAGCGATTACGAGAAGTATAAGCGTTTTGCAATTTAATGTAAGAGGCAACCCAGTTTGTGATTGGGTTGCCTTTTTCTATAATGTTTTACTGCTGAAAGTTACAAGGATGCAAGTCAATGATGGGAGTTAAGTTATATTTCTGGAAAAAGAAATGAAAGCAGTATAGAATAGAAATGTTTCAAAAGTCAGAATTTATTACACCTACTGTAATAAATATATATTTTGTACAGAAAGGAGCGATTCACATATGCAGGCAGTTTCACAAAAAAACACAGTAGAAACACCGACAATATATCGAATATTATTTGCGATTAGTTTCGGACATTTTTTAAATGATTCGATGCAAGCAGTTGTGCCGGCGTTGTTTCCTATTTTGGAAAAAACGATGAATTTATCCTATATGCAAGTAGGGTGGATTGCGTTTGCGTTAAATATGACGTCATCGATTATGCAACCGGTGTTTGGTATGTATTCAGATAAGAAACCGTCACCATTTTTATTACCACTCGGTATGTTTTCAAGTATGCTTGGAATGATTGGACTCGCGTTTGCACCAAACTTTATTATTGTTATTATTTCTGTTTTATTTATTGGCTTAGGTTCCGCAGTCTTTCATCCAGAAGGCGCTCGTGTTGCCTATATGGCGGCAGGTGCAAAACGAGGGTTAGCGCAAGCGATTTATCAAGTTGGGGGAAACACGGGGAATTCTTTAGCTCCTATTTTTACAGCGCTAATTTTCGTTCCACTCGGTCAAATTGGTTCATTAGGTTTTACAGCATTTGCAGCAGTAGGAATTGCATTATTAATTTTCGTATCGAATTGGTACAAAAATGAATTAGCAACCGGCGCTGTAAGAAGGAAGAAGAGAGCTGCGCTTGAGGCGGAAAATGCAATTGTAAGTACACACATTAAATTTGTTATTATACTTCTTGTTTTTCTTACTTTTGTGCGCTCTTGGTACGGTGCCGGTATCGGGAATTTCTATCAATTTTACTTAATTGAGCATTATGGTTTATCTATAAAAAATGCCCAGTATTTCGTATTCGCATTTATGATTGCTGGTGTGTTAGGCACTTTCTTCGGGGGACCGTTAGCAGATCGATTTGGTAAGAAAAACATCATCGTATTTTCAATGTTAGGTTCAGCGCCACTTGCGCTGTTATTACCACATGTCTCACTTGTGTGGGTCGTACCTTTATTTTTATGTATCGGTTTTATTAGTTCAAGTAGTTTTAGTGTAATTGTTGTATACGCGCAAGAGCTTGTTCCGGGAAAAGTAGGGATGGTATCAGGTCTAATTGTAGGTCTTGCGTTCGGCCTTGGTGCTCTAGGTGCTGTAGTACTAGGAAAGTTAGCTGATATATATAGCCTTCAGTTCATTATGATATTATGTAGTTGTTTACCGTTAATTGGACTTACTTCATGGTTATTACCAAGTGATAAGAAAACGATAGAATAGGGGATGCACTATGAAATTATGTGAAAACGTAACAGAATTAATAGGAGATACACCTGTCGTCCGATTATCTAAATTTATTCCGGAAGACGCAGCGGACGTGTATGTGAAACTAGAAATGTTTAATCCATCACGTAGTGTGAAAGACCGTGCTGCTTATAATTTACTTCACGTTGCAGAAGAAAATGGTCTCATTAAACCAGGGGATACAATTATTGAACCGACAAGCGGGAATACAGGAATTGGTTTAGCGATGAACGCAGCAGCTAAAGGGTATAAAGCGATTTTAATTATGCCAGACAATATGTCAAAAGAGCGTATTAATTTATTGAAAGCATACGGGGCAGAAGTAGTTTTAACACCAGCAGAACAAAGAATGCCAGGAGCAATTGCGAAGGCGTTAGAACTGCAAAAACAAATACCGAATAGTTTTATCCCGCAACAATTTGAAAATCCAGCTAATCCGAATATTCACCGTTATACGACTGCACTTGAAATTTACGAACAAATGGATGGAGAGCTTGATGCTTTTGTTGCAACGGCAGGAACAGGCGGAACGATTACAGGGACTGGTGAAACGTTAAAAGAGAAATTGCCAAACTTATATATTGCAGTAGTGGAACCGAAAGGATCTCCCGTTTTATCCGGTGGTGTACCAGGTCCTCATAAACTAGTAGGAACAAGCCCAGGATTTATTCCGAAAAACTTAAATACAGAAGTGTATAACGAAATTATTCAAATTGCAGACGAAGAGGCTTTAACGACAATGAGAAACTTAGCTAGACAAGAAGGATTATTAGTTGGGCCATCTTCTGGAGCATCTGTTTACGCTGCAATCATGATAGCGAAACGTCTAGGCGTTGGTAAAAAAGTTTTATGTATTGCGCCTGATACAGGTGAACGTTATTTGAGCATGGGGTTATTTGAATAAAAAGGATAGAAACACCTTAATAGTGAATAGCTGCTATTAAGGTGTTTGTTTTATGGAATGAAGAGGGGGAGAAGAACAATGAAACTATTAAAACCAATCCATGAATATAGTGAGCGTATTACGGCGTATAGACAAGCGTTTTTACACTCAGGGGAACAACCACATGGAAGTAGTTCTTTACAAAACTTTGATTCTCTTGATGAATGGTTTGAAAAAGTGAGTAAACAAGAACTAGGAGAAAATTTACTAGCTAATCGAGTGCCATCTAGTCAGTTTTTAAGTTTTGAAAAAGGGGAACTTATAGGTTTTGTGAATATTAGACATAGATTAAATCCAGAATTATTACGGGAAAGCGGTCATATTGGATATAGTGTCCATCCGAATAAACGTCGCCACGGTTACGCTACGAAACAACTACAACTTGCATTAGCTGAAGCGCAAAAATTAGGATTGCAGAAAGTATTAATAACTTGCGATAAATCCAATATCGGTTCTGCTAAAACGATTCAAAAGGTTGGAGGTGTGTTAGAAAATGAAGTAGTTTCTTCTCGTACTGGTGAAGTTATTCAGCGCTATTGGATAGAAATATGATTAAGTAGGAATTTGAAAAGGTAATGCAAGCTGTAATATCGAAATAGATAAATGAAATATAGGGGATTACTGCAATTTTAGGGGGAAATGAAATGGGATTAAAAGAGAGAGCGATAGAGATGTCAGAGATTTATAGGCAAAATCCGAAAGTAGAAGCTATTATTTTAGCGGGTTCAGTAGCTAGAAAGCTTGAAGATGAACATTCAGATATAGAATTACATATTTTATGGTCAACACCGCCGGAAGATGAGGATCGTAGGGCCCCTATTTATCATATTGATGGGAAAATATTATCGTATCATCCGTATGAGGAAGAAGAATGGTCGGAAACGTATTTAACGAAAGAGGGAATTAAATTAGAGATTAGTAACTTTTTAACAGAGACAGTAGAGAAAGTAATTTCGGATGTGGTGGATCAATATGATATAAATTATGAAAAACAATGTATTGTATCATCCATTCATGATGGTGTTAGTTTGTATGGAGAAGGGAAAGTGAATGAATTAAAAGAAAAAGTAGCGGCATATCCAGATGAACTAGCAAAACTGATGATTTCAGAAAATCTATGGTTAAGTAATCGTTGGCACAATCGAAAGGCGCTTTTAAAACGGAAAGATTGGCTTATGCTTTATGACGTTATTTGCGAAGTACAAAGGAACGTATTCGGTGTTTTATTTGGTTTGAATAAAATGTACGTACATCATCCAGCGTTTAAATGGATGCCTAATAATGTGGAACGAATGACTATTAAATCTGAAAAATTATATGAACGTATGGCAGACACATTAATAGGGAATCCAGAAAAAAGCGTACAGGAGTTAGAGTTGCTAATAGAAGAAGTGTTGCAACAAGTTCATATATACGCGCCAGGAGTAAATGTGGATGAGCAAGAAAAATCTATTTTTTATTTTGTGAAATAGAAAATAGTAATAAGGGGGAAGTTATGGGTTTTTTTAATAGGTTTTTAAAAAAAGTTGAAAAAGTAAATGAGCAAGAAGCTACTCTTCATGAATTAAGTGAAGAATTGTATGTTGAATCACCGGTAGAGGAAGCGACTAGTTACTGGGTATCAATGGCACAAAATATAATTGTTAATGCTGTAAAAGCGGCTGACAATGATGTGGAACGTGCCTTCGTGTTATTGAATTTGAAGAAAGGTGAGGCTTCATTTGATATTTTTTATCAAATAAATGGGCAATTGTATTTCTGGGATCAGCTAGAAAATGAGACGATAAGAAATAGAATTCAGAACGAGTTGTTACCGCAAGCTCCAGAAGTTTCAAATGCAGTAAATCAGCAATTTCGTGAAGCTGATCACCCTATAATCTCGTTCGCACAATTGCAGTTTGAATGGGAAACGAAAGCCTGGTTCTCACATATAATTTGGGAAGATAGCCTTGCTGCTCAATTGCCCAAAACTCAAATTCTAAATGAATGGTTTCGTGTAATTAAAGAAGAAACGAAAAATAGACCACTGGATAGTGATGCGAAATTTTCTTGGTATCCATCAAACTCTTAAAAAATGAATACAGAGAGACAGGCTATGTTTCTAGATGATTTGTATTATTGAATAAGTATCAATAATACGTAATTCTTTTTCTATTGCCTGTTATAATTCGTTATTAAGCTACTTGTTTTCTAAACTAAAACTTATATTTCGAATTTTTAAATAGATTGTAATACATAAAAATTCGAAATATAAGTTGACACTATTTTTAATGTGTGATAAAAATGATAGTAATCAATTCGGAAAATAATATTTGGGCAATGAAAGGGTATAGTAGTGAATATCTCCCTATTTCAGAGAGCTGATGGTTGGTGTGAATCAGTATATAGATTATTCATGAAGTTCGTCCTGGAGCATCTTTCATAAATCTCATATTTTGAGGAAATGAAAGACGGTAGTTTATACCGTTATCAAATAAAGTGGTGAAGATTTTTTCACAACTAGGGTGGTACCGCGATATTTATCGTCCCTACGTATTTACGTGGGGACGTTTTTTATTTAGGTCCTAACTTTGGTGTGGCTTCATAACTAGGGTGGTACCGCGATATTTTATCGTCCCTACGTTTTTGCGTAGGGGCGTTTTTATTTAGGTGGTTTCTTAGTGTTCTTCACAACTAGGGTGGTACCGCGATATTTTTGTCGTCCCTACGTATTTACGTAGGGACGTTTTTTTATTATTAGGGAGGAAGTGAACGTATTAGAAAAGAGTATTGATAGAACAATATAAATACCGAATTGTAACAAAGAAAAAGAGATAGAGAGGAGATTAACAAATGAATTCACAGCAATGGACATCGAAATTAGGTTTCGTATTAGCTGCAGCAGGTTCGGCAATTGGTCTTGGGGCGATTTGGAAATTCCCATATATGGCCGGCATTGGAGGAGGCGGAGCGTTCTTCCTAATTTTCATCGGTTTCACATTATTAATTGGTTTACCGCTATTATTAGCTGAATTTGTTATTGGAAGAAGTACACAAAAAGAGGCTGTTGATGCATATAGAGAGATTGCTCCTAAAACGTTATGGCCTTGGTTAGGTAAATTAGGAATTGTAACATGTTTCATATTACTTTCTTTCTACAGTGTTGTAGGAGGCTGGATTTTATTATATTTATGGAATGCGATTACAGGTAGACTATGGGAAGGAAATGGAGCATACGAAGCTACGTTTGGTGAAATCATTTCCAATCCATATTTAGCAGTTGGATCACAGCTATTATTCATCCTTATTACTATTTTTATCGTAAGTAAAGGTGTACAAAATGGTGTTGAAAAAGTAAATAAATATTTCATGCCAGCACTATTCGTTTTATTCTTTGTATTAATCGTTCGTGCACTTACGTTAGATGGTGCTGGAGAAGGAGTTCGTTTCTTCTTACAACCTGATTTCTCACATGTAACATCAGAAGTTATTTTATACGCAATGGGGCAATCGTTCTTCTCATTATCTGTTGGGGTAGCCGTTATGGTAACGTATAGCTCATACTTACCGAAAGAAGAAAGCTTACCACGTTCAGCATTTTCTATCGTAGCCTTAACTCTTGTTATTACATTACTTGCAGGACTTGCAATTTTCCCAGTTGTGTTCGCATTTGGAATGGAACCATCTCAAGGACCGGGACTATTATTTATCGTATTGCCAGCTATTTTCAGTAAAATGGCATTCGGAAAATTATTCTTCATCGTTTTCTTATTATTATTCTTCTTCGCTACGATTACATCAGCAATTTCGATGTTAGAAATTAGTGTCGCATCGTTAACATCAAAAGGTAAAGGGAAACGTGAAAAAATGGCCTTAATCGTAGGGTTATTAATCTTCGTTGTTGGGGTACCATCAGCATTATCATTCGGTATATTAAGTGATCTGAAGATTTTCGGGAAGACAGTCTTTGATTTAGCGGACTATGCAGTAAGTAACGTATTAATGCCACTTGGTGTATTATTAGTTTCTATCTTTGTTCCTTTAAAAATGAAGAAAGATGTATTAATGAAAGAGCTAGGTGTAAGTAAAAATAAAGGTTATAAACTATTCGTATTATGGTTATTCTTACTTCGTTATATCGCACCAATTGCGATTATTATCGTATTCTTAAATGTACTTGGCATTATATAAAAAGAAAGGTAGCGTATCATACAAAGATACGCTACCTTTTTATTTTGCTCTTTTTTGCAATTCATTTACTGTTACGAACTGATAGCCCTTCTTAGATAAAATTTCGTGCTTTAAGAAGGGTGTGGATGCAAGGAGAAGGAATTTATCATATAATAAAATGCAAAAGGTATATTAGGAGGTGTTTATATGGCGATTATAATTCAATTGCCAGACACTGCAACGTCTCATGCAAAGCCAAGTATGGAAATGGCGATACTTTGCGTGAGGTAGACAAGTAATATACAATCGCCTATATGAGCTCGTATCATTTTTTATATTTGGCTTTGCACCTTATTGAAATGAACCATAAAAAATAAGGGGCGAGCAGAAATGAAATACGTAAAAGCTAATGCTGTTTTACCGGAGAGTTTAATTACTGAAATTCAAAAGTATATACAAGGTGAAACAATTTACATTCCGAAACAAGAAACGAAACATTATAAATGGGGTACACGATCTGGCGGAAGAAAACAATTAGATGAAAGAAATAAAGCAATTAAAGAAGCGTTTAAAAGTGGGATTGCTATTCATCAACTTGCAGAAGAATATTTTCTTTCTGGGGAAACGATTAAAAAGATTGTGTATTCTAAATAAGAGGAAAAGAGTCTGATTCATATATTACTTTGAATCAGACTTTTTTTGTTTTATATGTATTGGATATATGAAGTGTGAACGGGCATGATAATAGAAAAAATGTGCCGTTTTTTTATTAAATGCTATACAGAACATTTGAAGAGTAGAAAGGTGAACATATATGAATCATATTGGACAAATAACGATAGAGCTTTTAATTGGTTTTTTTGTTCTATTAATTGCTACAAAAATATTAGGGAAAACACAAATATCTCAGCTAACGCCCTTTGATTTTATTTCTGCAATCGTCCTAGGTGAGCTCGTTGGAAATTCAATATATGATCCTAAAATTAAAGTATGGTCTATTTTATATTCAGTATTTGTTTGGGTAATTTTAATTTATACTATTGAAGTGATAACACAAAAAGTAAGAGGGACAAGAAGGTTTTTTGAAGGATATCCTTCAATTATTATTCGTAATGGAAAGATTGATCGTGAACAATTAAGCGTAAATCATTTGGATATAAACCAATTACAACAAATGCTTAGGCAACAAAAAGATATATTTTCAATCCGAGAAGTTGAATATATGATATTGGAACCTAACGGAAACATAAGCGTTTTGAAAAAAAGTAAATATGAATCTCCTACTGTAAATGATTTAAGTTTAAAACATAAGCCTGTATATTTACCAATTTCATTAATTAGTGATGGAAAAGTAGTTAAGGATAATTTGAGGGAAGCGGGATTTGATGAAGGGTGGCTTTATAAACAAATAAAGCAAAAAGGAATTACTAAATTTGAAGACGTATTATATGCGGAATGGAAAACAGATGATGGCTTCTTTTGTCAGGAAATGCGGCGGTAGAGAATAAGTGATATATGTAATGTTTGTTTCTAAGTTATCTTTTACATATCAAAAAACGTAATCATTGTATACAATAAAACTAGATCAACAATTTGTATGGAGTGATAAAGATGGAAGCGTTTATTAGAAGTGATCAATATAATTTTATAAAATCACAAGCTTATATTTTAGCAAACGGGCATGCAACGGCAAATGATAGAGGTGTAATTCAAGCGTTAAAATCGCTTGCGATTGAAAAGATAATACATGTATTTGAGAATTTAACGGATGAACAGAAAGAGTTAATTGATACGGTATTAACAGTTCAAAATAGAGAAGATGCAGAGTCATTTTTAATGAAAATAAATCCGTATGTAATTCCGTTTCAAGAAGTTACAGCACAAACATTAAAAAAGTTATTTCCTAAGGCGAAAAAGTTAAAACTTCCTGATATGGAAGAAATGGATATGAAAGAAATATCTTATTTAAGTTGGATTGATAAGGGATCAAGCAGGAAATTTATTATAGCGAAAAATGATAAAAATAAATTTGTTGGTCTGCAAGGAACGTTCCAAAGTTTAAATAAAAAAAGCATTTGTTCATTATGTCATGGGCATGAAGAAGTAGGAATGTTTTTAGTTGAAATTAAAGGCGATGTACCAGGAACTTTCGTTAAAAAGGGAAACTACATTTGCAAAGATGGTGTAGCTTGCAATCAGAATATGAAATCGCTAGATAAATTGAACGATTTTATTGACCGCTTGAAGAAATAACGAGAAAACCTCTAGTATTTAAACTGGAGGTTTTTATTTTTTGAAGAAGTAAAATAAGCTTTCTTTGTAAATGTAGATTTATAATGAAATTTGATAAAAATATCTATTATGATACAGTTGCTTATATGCAAGGAGGTAAAACATGGATTACCTTTTATCGAAAGAAAAAGTGAAGCGATGGCCCAAAGATATGATAGCGGCGGGGCGTTGTCATACTGTTGGCCTTAAATCGGATGGCACGGTAGTCGCGGTAGGTAATAATGAATTTGGCCAATGCGATGTAGGTAGCTGGCGCGACATTCGGTTGCCTGGCAAATAGTCAATTTACAATAAATGATTAGTAATATTATTCTATTTTAGGAGTAATTATGGAATAGGATATGTAGAAAATAATTAAACTTAAATCTACTGAATAAGAATCTCTTTTGAAAAGGGATTCTTATTATTTTTCATAAAATGAGGGTCTAAATGGAATTTTTGAACAAACTATATTTCAAAATTACAGTAGAAGATATAAATAAAGTATAGAGGAGATAAAGAAATGCTTAAAAAGTTTTTGCTTTCTTTACCGGATGTTTTACTTATATGTATCGTTCTCTACATAACGTACACAAATTCTTTTAGTTTTGGACAGATGTTAGTAATTTCAATTGCAATCGGAATTATTGGTGGTCTTGTTATAAGGATTGGTAAGGATGTATTTATGTATATAAGGTGGACAATGAAACAGAGGAAATCTTGAATACGTTGTATTGCTATTAGGAGGAGATGAAATGACTAAGAAAAAGAGTAGAGTGAAAAATGAAGTAGCGCTTTGGGCATTAACAGCGGTTGTTTTCATCATTGTATGGTACTTTTATCAAAAATAAAAACGCATCGTACTAAAAAAGCACGATGCGTTTTTATTATTTTTTTTGCCAATTTTCTTTAATAAAGTCTTCACGACCAGATTCCTTTTGCTCAGTAGCATATTTCTCTGGATTCTTTTTATAGAAATGTTGGTGGTATTCCTCTGCTGCGTAAAAAGGTGCAGCAGGACGAATTTCAGTCACGATTGGATCTTTAAACATACCGCTTTCTGTAAGAGCTTGTTTTGATTTTTCAGCAAGCCCTTTTTGTGTTTCGTTATGATAAAAAATAGCGGTACGATAAGATGGACCACGGTCAAAAAATTGTCCGCCATCATCAGTTGGATCGATTTGTGGCCAATATAAGTCTAGTAATTTCTGATAAGGAAAAATAGAAGGATCGAATGTAATTTGAACAACTTCTAAATGTCCAGATGTTCCAGCTTTTACTTGTTCATATGTTGGGTTTTCTACATGACCTCCTGCATAGCCAGAAAGTACTTTATGAATACCAGGAAGTTCATCAAATGGTTTTACCATGCACCAAAAGCAACCGCCTGCGAAGGTTGCGAGTTCGTATGTTTTTTCGGACATTGCTGTAATCCTCCTAAATGTATATGTTTTATATAGTATTATATAAATTGTTTTATTGCGCAATAAAAAAGATTTGAAAATATATGTTTTTTATAAACAAGATCCTCCGCTCACATCAATTAATTGTCCAGTTACCCAGCGGCTGTCTGGAGAAGCAAGGAATGCAGCAGTATCGGCAATGTCTTCTACTTCACCTAAGCGATTGAAAGCGGAAATAGTAGTAGCGTACTGCTTCATCATCGGGTCGCTCAAGAGTTCTGCATTCATATCTGTTTTAATAAATCCTGGAAGTATTGCATTCACCGTTATTCCTCGTGCTCCAAGCTGTTTTGCTAGCGTAAAAGTCATTGTATTAATAGCGCCTTTCGTCATACTATATGCAACAAAATCAGGTAAAGAAATGCGGGTGGCAGCGGATGAAATATTAATAATTCGGCTATTGTCACGTAAACGTGGCAGTGCTTGTTGAATGATAAAGAATGGTGCTTTTGCATTTACTGAAAACATTCTATCAAAAAATTGTTCAGTCGTTTCTTCAATAAAAGCGCCAGGACCAATGCCAGCATTGTTTATTAAAATATCAAATTGTGTTTCACCAGTGCGCTTTTGTAATTCAGTATCTAAAGCGTTATAAAGGTTTTCTACACCGTGTAAGGATTCTAAATTTGCGCCGATAGAAAAAGCTTGGCCACCATCTGATCGAATTTCCTGAACAGTTTCTTCAGCGTCATCTTTTCGATTACCGTAATGAACAGCAACCAATGCACCGTCATTTGCTAAACGTTTAGCGATCGCTCGTCCAATTCCTCGGCTTGCTCCTGTAACTAACGCTACTTTCCCTTTTAACATAGTTTCCTCATCTCCTCATAAACTTTATAAGTTTTTCTTTATGTAGTAATGCAAACATACTTAAGTAATATATGAGTGTATGTAAGTAATGCATTCCAATTTTGATTTGAGAAAAAATAAATAGAATGAATTTTGATTTTTTTGAGAAAACATGTTGACAACGAAAAGAACAACGTCCTATAATACGTGTAACAAATAAAAGTTAATTAAGAATTTTCTAACTTTATATGTTGTATATGCAAAGAAGAGGAAAGTAGATGATTATGATCGTTTCAGAGAGCTACTCCAAGGCTGTGAGGGTAGTAACAATCGAATCATTGAAGATCACCTCGGAGCATCGCTTGCGAAAGGGAAACTGAGTAGAGGGCGGCGGCATCGTCTCCGGTAAAAGGACGGAGGTCTGATTGGACCTACAAAGCTTATATTTCGTGAGAAGTATAAGGAAGCTGAGTGGTAACGCGAAACTCTCGCCTCAGCAATCAAAGCTACTAAATTGTAGTAGTTGATTGCTGAGGCGAGAGTTTTTATTTTTAAAAATAGAAGAAGAGAATGCGTAGAAGAGGAGAGTAAATGATAAAGATTGTTTCAGAGAGCTGCCCCGAGGCTGTGAGGGTGGTAACAATTCACTCATTGAAAATCACCTTGGAGCACTACTTTTGAAAACTAGTAAAAAGTAGCGGGGTTGTTCCCGATAGAAAAACAAAAGTCTAATTGGACTTGCAGAGCTTATATTTCGTGAGAAGTATAAGGAAGCTGAGTGGTACCACGATTCCCTCGTCTCAGCAATGGATTGCTACAAGTATGTAAGTAATCGATTGTTGAGACGAGTATATTTTTAAGGTTTATATACTGAATATTCTGTTAAAATTACTCATCTCAGCAATCGATGTAGAAATAGATTGCAAAAATAGAGAAAAAAGAGGAGCGATGTGAGATGGGAAACCAGTACATTTACATGAATGGGGAATTTGTAGAAAAAGAAAAGGCAGTTGTTTCAGTGTATGATCACGGTTTTTTATACGGAGACGGTGTATTTGAAGGGATTCGTAGTTACGGAGGAAATGTATTTTGTTTAAAAGAACATGTGAAACGATTGTATGAATCAGCGAAATCTATTTTACTAACAATTCCAATGACGGTAGAAGAAATGGAAGAAGCAGTTTTACATACACTCCAAAAAAATGAATACGCTGATGCTTATATTCGCTTAATTGTCTCAAGAGGAAAAGGTGACTTAGGACTCGATCCGAGAAGTTGTGTGAAGCCGAGCGTAATTATCATTGCAGAACAATTAAAGTTATTCCCACAAGAATTTTATGATAATGGGCTAAGCGTTGTATCTGTTGCATCAAGACGTAATACGCCAGACGCGTTAGATCCACGTATTAAGTCAATGAATTATTTAAATAACGTACTTGTAAAAATTGAGGCGGCACAAGCAGGAGTGTTAGAGGCTCTTATGTTAAATCAACAAGGATATGTTTGTGAAGGTTCTGGCGATAATGTATTCGTTGTGAAAGATGGAAAAGTATTAACCCCGCCATCCTATTTAGGGGCATTAGAAGGTATTACGAGAAATAGTGTTATCGAGCTATGTGAACGACTGAGTATTCCGTGTGAGGAAAGACCATTCACTCGCCATGACGTATATGTAGCGGATGAAGTATTTTTAACAGGAACAGCAGCGGAGTTAATTCCAGTTGTAAAAGTTGATTCGAGAGAAATTGGAGATGGGAAACCAGGAAGTGTAACGAAACAATTGACCGAAGAATTTAAAAAATTAACGAGAGAAAGAGGAGTACGTGTTCCCGGGCTGACGGAAAGCTTAGCATAAATAAGGAGAGGAGTTAATTGAAATGAAGCAGCAGTATACAGCGTATGAGAAGTTACAGTGTGAAGAAATGACAGGCGCTGGGCACGTGATTCAAGGTTTGAAGAAATTGGGTGTAACGACCGTTTTCGGCTATCCAGGCGGAGCGATTTTACCAGTATACGATGCGTTATACGAAAGTGGTTTGAAACATGTTTTAACTCGTCATGAACAAGCTGCCATTCATGCGGCTGAAGGATATGCGAGAGCTTCTGGGAAGGTCGGGGTAGTCTTTGCTACCTCTGGCCCAGGGGCGACAAATTTAGTTACGGGCTTAGCAGACGCTTATATGGATTCGATTCCTTTAGTTGTCATTACCGGCCAAGTTGCAACGCCTTTAATTGGTAAAGATGGATTTCAAGAAGCGGATGTTGTCGGAATTACAGTACCTGTTACGAAGCATAATTACCAAGTTCGTGATGTAAATCATGTATCACGAATTGTGCAAGAAGCTTTTTACATCGCCAAAAGCGGACGACCGGGACCAGTATTAATCGATATTCCAAAAGATGTTCAAAATGCAAAAGTCACCAGTTTCTTTAATGAAGAAGTTGATATTCCGGGGTACAAACCAGAACTTGTACCAGACAGCATGAAACTTAGAGAGGTGGCTAAAGCAATTTCAAAATCAAAGCGTCCACTTCTTTATATTGGAGGAGGTGTCATTCATTCAGGTGGATCCGATGAACTCTTCGAATTCGCAAGGGAGAACCGTATTCCAGTCGTTTCAACTTTAATGGGACTTGGTGCATATCCACCGGGAGATCCATTGTTTCTAGGGATGCTTGGTATGCATGGGACATACGCTGCTAATATGGCGGTAACAGAATGTGATTTACTACTTGCATTAGGTGTTCGCTTCGATGATCGTGTAACAGGGAAATTAGAACTTTTTTCTCCGCACTCGAAAAAAGTACATATTGATATTGATCCTTCTGAGTTTCATAAAAATGTAACTGTAGAGCATCCGATTGTTGGTGATGTGAAAAAAGCGTTACACATGTTGTTACATATGTCTATTTATACACAAACAGATGAATGGCTTCAGAAAGTAAAGGCATGGAAAGAAGAATATCCACTTTCTTATAAGCAAAAAGAATCTGAGTTAAAACCACAGCATGTGATCAACTTAGTAAGTGAATTAACGAATGGTGAAGCGATTGTCACAACAGAAGTAGGACAGCATCAAATGTGGGCTGCTCACTTCTATAAAGCAAGAAAACCTCGGACGTTCCTTACCTCTGGAGGATTAGGAACAATGGGGTTTGGGTTCCCAGCGGCAATTGGTGCTCAGCTTGCAAAAGAAGAAGAACTCGTCGTTTGTATTGCAGGTGATGCTTCTTTTCAAATGAACATTCAAGAACTACAAACAATTGCTGAAAATAACATCCCTGTAAAAGTATTTATTATAAATAACAGATTTTTAGGGATGGTAAGGCAATGGCAAGAAATGTTTTATGAAAATCGTTTATCAGAGTCAAAAATTGGCTCACCAGATTTTGTGAAAGTGGCAGAAGCTTATGGAGTGAAGGGATTAAGGGCGACAAATTCAACAGAGGCGAAACAAGTGGTGTTAGAAGCATTTGCTCACGAAGGTCCTGTCGTAGTTGATTTTTGTGTAGAAGAAGGTGAAAACGTATTTCCGATGGTTCCGCCAAACAAAGGGAATAACGAAATGATTATGAAGAGGTGGGAAGAATGAGTCATACTTTTTCACTCGTTATTCATAACGAGCCAAGTGTCTTATTACGTATAAGTGGAATTTTTGCTCGGCGTGGCTATTATATTTCTTCTTTACATTTAAACGAAAGAGATACGAGTGGCGTTTCTGAAATGAAACTCACAGCAGTTTGTACTGAAAATGAAGCGACATTACTTGTTAGTCAGTTGAAAAAATTAATTGATGTACTGCAAGTAAATAAATTATAAGGGGTGTATGGAGTATGAAAACGTATTATGAGAAAGATGCAAATGTAGAGTTATTACAAGGGAAAACAGTTGCGGTAATTGGTTATGGATCTCAAGGGCATGCGCAGGCACAAAATTTACGTGATTCAGGTGTGGAAGTTGTAGTTGGTGTTAGACCTGGTAAATCGTATGAAGTAGCAAAAGCAGATGGATTTGAAGTAATGTCTGTTTCAGAAGCGGTTCGAACCGCACAAGTTGTACAAATGTTATTGCCAGATGAACAGCAAGCACATGTATATAAATCAGAAGTAGAAGAGAATCTCCGTGAAGGACAAATGTTACTTTTCTCACATGGATTTAACATTCACTTCGGCCAAATTAATCCGCCAAGTTACGTAGATGTAGCAATGGTTGCGCCAAAAAGTCCAGGTCATCTCGTTCGCCGTGTATATCAAGAAGGAAATGGTGTTCCGGCATTAGTCGCAGTGCATCAAGATGCGACGGGAACAGCGCTACATGTAGCATTAGCGTATGCAAAAGGTGTAGGTTGTACACGTGCGGGTGTAATTGAAACGACATTCCAAGAAGAAACCGAAACGGATTTATTCGGTGAGCAAGCTGTACTTTGCGGCGGGGTAACTGCACTTGTGAAGGCCGGGTTCGAAACGTTAACGGAAGGTGGATATCGTCCTGAAATTGCATACTTTGAATGTTTGCATGAATTAAAGCTAATTGTTGACTTAATGTACGAAGGTGGATTAACGAATATGCGCCATTCTATTTCAGATACGGCAGAATTTGGAGATTATGTAACAGGATCGAGAATTGTTACAGATGAAACGAAGAAGGAAATGAAGCGTGTTCTGACAGAAATTCAGCAAGGTGAATTTGCGAAGAAATGGATTTTAGAAAATCAAGCAGGGCGTCCGACGTATAACGCAATGAAAAAAGCAGAACAAAATCATCAATTAGAAAAAGTGGGAGCAGAGCTTCGTGAAATGATGAGTTGGATTCATGCACCGAAAGAATTAGTAAAGAAATAGAGTAAGAGAGTATAAATGAAAAATATGTAAGAGGGGATTTGACAAGATGAGAAGTGACATGATTAAAAAAGGTTTTGATAAAGCGCCGCACCGTAGTTTATTAAAAGCAACTGGTTTGAAAGATGAAGATTTTGATAAACCTTTCATAGCGATTTGTAATTCTTTTATTGAAATTATTCCAGGGCATAAACACTTGAACGAGTTTGGGAAACTTGTAAAAGAGGCAGTTCGTGCGGCAGGTATGGTACCATTCGAATTCAATACAATTGGAGTTGACGATGGTATTGCGATGGGACATATCGGTATGCGTTATTCTCTTCCGAGTCGTGAAATAATTGCAGATTCAGTAGAAACGGTTGTAAATGCACACTGGTTTGACGGCATGATTTGTATCCCAAACTGTGACAAAATTACACCAGGTATGATGATGGCTGCACTACGTATTAATATTCCGACTGTGTTTGTTTCAGGCGGCCCAATGGCAGCAGGAAAAACATCTAAAGGAGAAGTTGTTGATCTGAGTTCCGTTTTTGAAGGAGTAGGAGCTTATCAATCTGGGAAAATTTCAGAAGAAGAATTAAAAGATATTGAAGATCATGGCTGTCCATCTTGTGGCTCTTGTTCGGGTATGTTTACCGCGAACTCTATGAATTGTTTATGTGAAGTGTTAGGTTTAGCTCTTCCTGGTAACGGGAGTATTTTAGCAATTGATCCAAGACGTGAAGAGTTAATTAAACAAGCAGCAGAGAAATTGAAAATTTTAATTGAAAGAGATATTAAACCAAGAGACATTGTAACGGAAGAAGCAATTGATGATGCGTTTGCGCTTGATATGGCGATGGGCGGTTCAACAAATACAGTGTTGCATACATTGGCGCTCGCGCAAGAGGCTGGATTAGATTACGATATGAACCGTATTGATGCCGTTTCAAGACGTGTACCACATTTATGTAAAGTAAGCCCTGCTTCCAATTGGCATATGGAAGATATTGATCGTGCGGGCGGGATTAGTGCAATTTTGAAAGAGATGAGCCGGAAAGAAGGAGTACTTCATCTTGATCGAATAACTGCTACTGGGCAAACATTAAGAGAAAATATTGCTGAGGCAGAGATTAAAGATAAGGAAGTTATTCACTCTCTTGAAAACCCTCATAGTGAGGAAGGAGGATTGCGTATATTAAAAGGCAACCTTGCGAAAGATGGAGCGGTTATTAAAAGCGGTGCAACAGAGGTAAAGCGTTTTGAAGGACCTTGCGTTATTTTTAATTCACAAGATGAGGCACTTGCTGGCATTATGCTTGGGAAAGTGAAAAAAGGAGATGTAGTTGTCATTCGTTATGAAGGACCAAGAGGTGGCCCTGGTATGCCAGAAATGTTAGCACCAACATCAGCAATTGCTGGAATGGGATTAGGTGCTGAGGTTGCATTATTAACGGATGGACGTTTCTCTGGAGCTTCACGTGGAATTTCAGTAGGACATATTTCACCAGAAGCAGCAGCTGGTGGAACGATCGCACTTCTTGAACAAGGGGATATTGTATGTATTGATGTTGAAGAACGCTTGCTAGAAGTAAGAGTGAGTAATGAAGAATTAGATAAGCGTAAAAAAGAATGGAAACGACCAGAACCGAAAGTGAAAACTGGCTGGCTTGGACGTTATGCACAAATGGTAACATCGGCGAATACAGGGGCTGTTCTGAAAATCCCACATTTTGATTGAGCCAATTTAAAAGAGATAAGGATGATATATAATGGTGCAAAAGGTAAAGGAGAGAGTGAAAATTGAAGATATCTTAATGGCTCATAATTGCATGAAAGATATCGTTATTAAAACACCGTTACAACGTGATACAGTTTTATCTGAGAAATATGATTGTGACGTTTATGTAAAACGAGAAGATTTACAATTAATTCGCTCTTTCAAAATTCGTGGTGCATACAATTTGATTCAAAGTTTACCTAAAGAAAAGTTACAAAACGGTGTTGTTTGTGCAAGTGCTGGTAATCATGCGCAAGGAGTTGCTTATACATGTAATTTATTGAAGATTCCGTCGAAAATATTTATGCCCACAACAACACCGAAACAAAAAGTATCACAAGTACAATTTTTCGGTGGTGATTTCGCAGAGATTGTATTAGTTGGTGATACATTCGATAGCTCTTTCCAAGAAGCACAGTGTTATTGTGAAGAAAATAGAATGACATTTGTTCATCCGTTTGATGATCCGTATGTAGTTGCTGGTCAAGGGACAGTGGCAGTTGAAATTATGCATGATATGGAGAAACCGGTTGATTATATCTTTACGGCAATCGGCGGTGGTGGATTAGCATCAGGTGTTGGTACATATGTAAAAGGTGTTAGTCCTACTACAAAGGTTATTGGTGTAGAACCGATGGGAGCTGCCTCTATGAAAGAGGCTTTTCTTCAAAATGATAATGTCGTATTAGAGAAAATAGATAGTTTTGTTGATGGGGCAGCGGTTAAAAAGGTAGGAAAGTTAACTTTTGAAACTTGTAAAGATGTAATTGATGACATCGTTTTAGTACCAGAGGGGAAAGTTTGTACGACGATTTTAGAACTGTATAAGAAAAATGCGATTGTAGCTGAACCGGCTGGTGCACTCTCTATTGCAGCACTTGATTTATACAGGGATGAAATAAAAGGTAAAACAGTTGTATGTACGCTAAGTGGTGGAAATAATGACATTGATAGAATGCAAGAAATGAAAGAACGATCTCTCATTTACGAAGGGTTAAAGCATTATTTCATCATTGAATTCCCACAGCGTTCAGGCGCGTTAAGAGAATTTCTTGATAAAGGATTGGGGCCAGAAGATGATATTACTCGTTTTGAGTATATTAAGAAACATAATAAGGAAAATGGTCCAGCACTAGTCGGAGTAGAGTTAAAACATAAAGAAGATTATGAGCAATTAATTACTCGCTTTAAAGAAAATAATATTCAATTTATGGAGCTTAATAAAAACCCTGTTTTGTTTGATTTGCTTATTTAATAGAAGGGAAGAATAAGCATCTAAATAAAAAAGATAGATACAAGCAAAGAAATATAGTGCTTGTTCTATCTTTTTTATAGTTAAACTAGATACTCATTAAATTCAAGAAGAATAAAGCTAGTTAACCAAAAAAATATCGCAATGCGAATAATTACATATATAGTAAATTCAAAGGTAGTAAGTTTTCGTTCGCGTTTTATTTTTTTTAGAAATCTAACAGAAAAAACTGAACATAAAAGTAGAACGGCTATAGACATTTTATAAATATTTTCTAACAAACTTACATTTTCTAATAAGTTTTTCAGCATGTTTATCACCTATTCTGTAAAGTAGATTACAGAGAAATAGATCTTGAGCTGTCTAGTTTCGTTTATTTTTTATTTTCCCTGTATCATCAATTTCTACATCAGTTGAAATTGTTTGTAAATATTGAAGAGCTTTTTTCTTTTCTTCCTCATTTACAGGGGAAACTTGGTTGTTGCGAATGATATAAGGATTGAATGACATTTGGACATCCTTTCCTTTAAAAGTTAAAGTTAATACGCCAGTTTCGGCGCTTTTTCCATTCACATAACTTGGGAATAAAAAGTTACCTAATGAGTAAGCGATAGGAACTTTATTATAATACTCAAACCCTTGTAACCAATGTGGATGGCTTCCGACAATCGCGTTAGCTCCTGCTTCAACCATTTTAGGTACATATTGCTTTTGGTATTCTACCGGACGGTTTGATTTTTCAACGCCCCAATGCATATAGACGATTAAATAGTCTGCATCTTGTTTTTGTTCTTTAATTGTTTTTGTTACAAGATTTAAATCATAGCCATTCGCAACGCCAGGTTTATTCTCACCAGCTACCCAATTAGAATCAGGCATAAATCGAACGAAGGAAAGAAATTTAAACTTTTTCCCTTTTACGGTCATTTCTCGTGCTGTATATGTATCTTTCGCATTTTTTCCGGCTCCAATGTAAGGGAACTTTAATTTTTCTACGTGAGAAATCGTATCTAATAATCCATCTTGCCCATAATCAAGTGTGTGGTTATTCCCAATATTTACGATGTCATATCCAGTGTTTTTAATAGCTTGTAGTGTAGATGGATCACTTTTAATCCAAAACAGTTGCCCAGGTGCTTTCTTTTCTTTCGTTGTAAATGCCGATTCTAAATTCACAAAAGAAATATCAGCTTTTTTTATTTCTTCTTTTACATGTTGGAATGGGTAATCAGCCCCATTCTTTTCGATTATAGGACGTAATTGCCAATCAAACATTGTATCACCAGAGAAGGTGAGTGTGATTTCTTGGTCTTCTATTTTCTTTTCGCTTTTTGAAGCGGTTTTACTAGATTTGTTTTGTAAATCGGGTTTGTCTTTTGCTTTTGAAATAAAAGAGTAATTGATTAATAAAACAATCGGTGTAATGAAAAAGGCTATTAACAAAAATCGTTTTAGTAAAGTTTTCATATATACCTTCCCTTTTAATATTATCCCGCAATTAAATTAACAATGAATCTATTAAAGGTAATTAAAGTTACAAAAAAACAGCGGGTTATGTAGTGGAAAACATTTGTTAATATTCTCAATATTAAGTTAACATATAGATAACCTGTAAATCAATGTATAAACCAAAATATAGAAATAAAGAATTCGAAGGGTGAAGAATGAGAAATGGTTATATTAGGAGCAGTTGTAAATGGAATTTGTATTATATTTGGTACTTTACTTGGTAAATTATTTAGTAGGATTCCAGAAAGTATGAAAGGGACGATAATGCACGCAATCGGTTTAGCGGTTACTGTGCTTGGGCTTCAAATGGCATTAAAAAGTGAAAACTTTCTTGTTGTCATACTGAGTTTAGTGATTGGTACGGTAATTGGAGAATGGTTACAATTAGAAGAAAAGTTAAAAAATTTAGGGGATTGGCTAGAAAATAAAGTTGGATCGAAGGGGAAAGGAAGCATATCAGAAGGTTTTGTAACAGCTACTTTAATTTTTGCAATTGGTGCGATGGGGATACTTGGTGCACTTGACAGTGGGATTCGCGGAAATCATAATATTTTATTTACCAAGGCAATTATCGATGGATTTATTTCTATTATATTAACGACAACTCTAGGAATTGGCGTAGTATTTTCGGCGATTCCAGTTGTTTTATATGAAGGTGGTATTGCAGTTTTTGCAACACAAATTAATAGTTTTGTCCCGGAAGAATTAATGAACCAATTTATAGTGGAGATGACGGCTACGGGCGGCATTATGATATCTGCTATTGGATTGAACTTGCTTAGTATTATTAAAATCAAGGTGGCAAATTTACTTCCAGGTATATTGGTAGTAGGTGTAATTGTTTCAATTATTTATGGTTACGGTTTGTTAGTAAATTAGTAGAGGGTGGAAACACATATGGAGGAATTTCAATTTACAAAACGTGTGCATAAAATATTGGAGATTGCAGCAGAAGAGAGTGAGTATAACATAATTCAACCAGTCCATCTGTTCATAGGTATGTGTAAAGAAGGTACAGGAGTTTGCGCTGAGTTATTTATGTATTTGTTTCATAAAGTCGTTCCAGATTTTTTAGAAAAACTTTCGTTACGAAAACGATTCGATTTACATCATCAAGAGTATAAAAAAATAGGGCAATATAAACTATCTTATAAGGCGATAGAAATTTTACAAATAGCGAAGAAACGTATGGAACGCTTTCAGCAAGTAGTAATCAATGAAGGACATGTTATGTATGCATTATTTCGTGTAGATACAGATATTGGTGAATTTATACATACACAAATGCAAAAAGATATATTACGTATTACAGCTGCACCGAGAGACTTAGCGGTTGATTTAAATAGTTTTAAATCTATTTATAATACATTATTTTGTCATGTAAGAAGAGCTAGTCCTTCTGATTTTGATAAGTTATCACGATTTGTGGCGGCTGAATTTGGTGAACGGTGGTTACAGTCGGTTGATTACGGATTTCGGACATATAATGAAAAGTTACCTATCTATATTGCACAGCAGGAGGAAGTAATAGTTGGTTTCGCCTGTTACGATGTAGTGAGAGGAAAGAAAGGATTGTTTGGTCCAATGGGCATAGCGAAACAAAATCGTGTGAAAGGTGTAGGAAAAGAATTATTGCATCATTGTTTATATAATATGAAGCAAGATGGATATGAATATGCGATTATTGGACAAGCAGGTCCCATTGAGTTTTACGAGAGAAATTGTAATGCTCGTTTAATACCGATAGATAATAATTAACCAACTTCATCTAGAGGAGTTGGTTTTATTATGAAAATGATGTAGAGATGTAGTGATTTTTACTAGAAAATAGCGGGTTTTGTAGTAAATCTTGCATATAAAGCAAATTACTAAACTTTTGACAAGAAAGGGTGTAGAATGGGTATCTAAAGAAAGAAGGTGTGAAAATGGCCAGCTGGAAACGAAATTTAATGATTTGTTGGCTAGGTTGTTTTACCACTGCAGCCGGTATGAGTTTAGTAATTCCTTTCTTATCTTTTTATATTGAGGAATTAGGAGTAACTGGCACTTCAAGCATTGCACAGTGGTCGGGACTTGCATTTGGTGTAACATTTTTAATGGGTGCGATCGTATCGCCAATATGGGGAAAGCTTGGTGATATACATGGACGGAAACTGATGCTTATTCGTGCTAGCCTCGGTATGGCGATTATTATGACGCTTATGGGGTTTGTAACGGATGTGTATCAACTAGTCGCACTAAGATTTTTAATGGGAGCAGTATCTGGTTTCCTTTCAACAGCGATGACATTTATTGCAGCAGAAACTCCGAAAGAACATTCAGGTTGGGCAATTTCCACAATTTCAACTGGTGGTGTGAGCGGTTCGTTACTTGGCCCGTTACTTGGAGGTTATTTGTCTGAGTTAATTGGAATGCGTCATGTCTTTCTTGTTACAGGAGCTTTTTTATTCCTTTCCTTTCTCATCGTTTTTTTCTTCCTGCATGAAGAAAATCACTCTGCTCAAGCAAAAAAAACACAGCCGAAAAAAGTATGGACGATGGTCCCAGCGAAGCATTTAATTATTAGTTTATTTGTAACAACATTTATTATTCAACTTGCTAATATGTCAGTTCAACCAATTGTTACATTGTACGTAAAAAATTTAGTAGGTCCTCATACTGCACATATTGAAACAATTGCGGGTGCAGTTATGTCAGCGACAGGATTAGCAGTTATTTTGGCAGCACCAAGACTAGGAAGATTATCAGATCATATCGGTCCTCAAAAAACGTTAGTTGTAGCGTTGTTTGCAGCAGGAATTATTTTTATCCCGCAAGCATTTGTAACCTCAGCTTGGCAACTATTAATTCTTCGATTTTTATTAGGTATCGCACAAGCAGGATTATTGCCTTCCGTACAAACTCTACTAAAACAACATACACCAACCCATGTTACGGGACGAATATTTGGATATAATCAGTCGTTTCAGTTTTTAGGAAATATGATTGGTCCAGTGCTCGGGGGACAAATTGCAGCGCATGCAGGCTTCCAATATGTTTTCCTCTCTACATCATCACTATTATTTATTGCGTGTATCTGGGTTTATTTTCATAATAAGAACGAAGAAGTATCAGAGGAACAACGTTTGGAAGTTAGTTAACTAAGTGAATGAAAAAGAAAAAGGATGAAGCAACATGTGCTTCATCCTTTTTCTTTAAAATCGAAGACAGAGATAACTTAATGTACCAAGCTCATAACTACGGTGAATGACTTCACCGCTATATTCACCACTTCCCATAGCGATAAATAAAGGAACAAAATGCTCTGCTCTTGGTACTGCTAATTGTGCATGAGGAGCATTTTCCTCCCAATTAAACAATGCATCTTTATCGTTATTCTGCATATGTTTAATAATCCAATCATCAAATTCAATTGCCCATTTTTCAGGTGTAGTTTGATTCCATTTCAGTGCTCGTAAATTATGAACGGTAACGCCACTACCGATTACTAAAATATCTTCTTGTCCGAGTCCTTTAAGTGCTTCTCCAATTTCAAATTGTTCTTTTGCAGAAAGGAATGGATTGACTGATATTTGCACGACAGGAATATTTGCTCCTGGATACATACGATGCAGAAGTGTCCATGAACCATGATCTAAACCTCTCGTCATATTATGATGAACTGGAATACCTTTGTTCTTAAATTTTGTTTCTAACATAGATGCAATGCTAGAAGAGCCTTTCACACGATATTTGATTTCGTATAACTCAGGGGGGAAACCTCCAAAATCATAAATTGTTTCATATTCGTTATCTGATGAGGAAATCGTTAATACTTCACTTTCCCAGTGAGCAGTGAAAATAACAATTGCTTTCGGTTTATATGTTTCTCCAAGTGTTTTTAAAAATCGTGTATAGTCTGTATCTTGAATAGCGAGCATAGGCGAACCATGTGCTAAAAATAGTGATGGCATCATAATAGTAGAAACCTCCTAAAAAATATATAGTTACTTTATGTAAGTGACTATATATTTTTATTTTTGGTTCGTCAAGAGATTAGTTTGAAAGCAAGTCTGAAAAATACATCATTTGTCATAATGAAAGCAATTACATATAATATAAAATAAGAAAAGTGAATGGATATTCATTTTTCTTAAAGGTATACATAATAAATTTGGGGGCTGACGAAATGAATGTACAGGAAAGTTTCGTTACGGCATTGGATGGATCGGAAATTTATTTGCGTAAATGGTTACCAGAAGGAGATCCGAGAGGAATTATTCAAATTGCACATGGCATGACAGAGCATGCAGGGGTGTATACAGAATTTGTAGATGCTTTATTGGAAGCAGGGTATGGTGTTTATGCGCATGATCATAAAGGACATGGGAAAACAGTAAAAAAAGAAGAAGATTATGGTCATTTTGAACCAAATATAGGGTGGAATCAAGTTGTATCGGATGTTATCTTTGTTTCAGAAAGGATAAAAGAAGAGCAGTCAAGTCCTTTGTTTTTACTTGGACATAGTATGGGTTCTTTTTTATCAAGACGTGCTGTACAACTTAGAGGTGAACTATATGATGGATTTCTGATTTCAGGAACAGGTGGAAATCCAGGGCTTTTAGGAGCCGTTGGTCATAAAGTAGCGACAATCGAAATGAAATTGCGTGGGGCAAAAACGAAAAGTCCAATGCTAAACTTTTTATCTTTCGGAAACTTCAATTCGAACTTTAAGCCAAATCGTACAAAATTTGATTGGTTATCTTCAGATAATAATCAAGTTGATAAATATATTGCGGATCCGTTATGTGGTTTCATTTGTACGACAAGTTTTTACCGAGAATTATTTTCTGGTGTATTAGAAGTAAATAAACTAGAAGAATACAAGAAGACGCCAAAGAATCTTCCAATACATATATTTTCTGGTGATCGCGATCCTGTTGGCGATATGGGGAAAGGTGTAAAAGAAGTATATGAAAACTATAAAAAATGTGGTGTGAAAGACGTGACACTACGTTTATATGAAAATGGTAGGCATGAAATGTTTCATGAAGTAAATAAGGATGAAGTATTTAAAGATTTAATTTCTTGGTTAGATGCGCATAATAAATGAGAAAGATAATCCCAAACTGTTTGTAGTTTGGGATTATTTATTTTACAGAAATACGGGCAATAAATTCTTAAATTCACTTTACTTAATAAAAAATAAATCTTATTCTATAGTCGTTAAAAAATAAAGAAATATTGTATGAGAGGAAACCTCACTTTTCTGAAGTGAGGCTTTTTGTAGTAACGAAGTAATAGTGAATAAAACTAATTTTAAAAGTAACTTAAAATCAAACTTTTTATAAAGCAACAGATGCTCGTTCATAATAGTAGTATAATAGTGAATGAGGTGTTAATAGAATGGAAGATAGAACATTAGGTTTATTACTAGATGTTGTTGGTGAATTATTTTCAGATGAAATTTCAATTGCTGTTTCGAATACGAAAGAATATATTTACTATCGGCCAAGTAAACGAATTGATTTAAAGATTAGCGCTGGGGATTCTATAAAGGAAGGAACGATTGCTCATAAAGCGATGGTGATGAATCAAAAAACATCTGAGTTTATGAATCGGGATGTTTTTGGTATTCCTTATCATGGAATGGCTGTACCATTTTCAAACAATGGAAAGCTTGAAGGGTGCGTAACGGCAATTTATCCAGCTTTAACGGATGGAAAGTCAGTCGTTACTTTAAAAACAACAGATGGCTGGATTCCGGTTCCTTTTTCAAAGGTTATGTATTTAGAGGCTAAAGATAAAAAGACGTACGTGAATTCAGAAGAGTTATCAGGAACACATAAATACTCTCTGCAAGAATTCGAATACTTGCTTCCTAAAGATTCATTTATTAGATGTCACCGTTCATTTATTGTAAATGTTAATCATATTAAAGCGATTTATCCTGATACCCATTCTACTTTTGTACTTTCGATGGATAATGGTGAGAGAGTACCAGTTAGTCAATCATACGCTAGTTATTTCCGTAAGCTTCTAGGATTCTAAATTTTTCTGCTTTAGAACCTAAATTTGCTGTTCTGTCTGAATTTTCGGCATTGTATACTAAAATCCCTATTTTGATAGTGTAAATGTGTAAAATAATTATGAATATTCAATGAGAGAGGGATTACATATGGAGAATAATTTAGATAGAATCAGAGATCAACGTCTAAAAGATCGGGTAGTTACACCTGAAGAAGCAGCTTCCTGGATTCAAAGTGGAATGACTTTAGGCTTAAGTGGGTTTACACGTGCAGGTGATGTAAAAGCAGTCCCATTTGCGCTTGTAAACCGAGTTAAGAATGATGAATCTTTTAAAGTAAATGTTTATACTGGGGCTTCTTTAGGCTCGGATGTAGACAAATTATTTGCTGAGGCAGGAATTTTAGGGAAAAGATTACCTTTCCAAGCTGACGCGACGATGCGAAAAGGAATTAATAACGGAGACTTTTTATTTGTGGATCAACACTTATCTCATACAGCAGAGTTACTCCGCGCTGACGTTCTGGATATAGATTTCGCTATTTTGGAAGCGGTTGCGATTACAGAGGACGGAATGATTATTCCAACCACTTCAATTGGAAATTCCTTAGCGTTTTCCTTAAATGCTAAGTCTATTATTATTGAAATGAATATGGCTCAATCCACGCAATTAGAGGGACTACATGATCTATATGAACCAGGTAAACCAGGGGAGAGGCTTCCAATTCCGCTTGTGAAAACAGATGACCGAATTGGAACAATCGGTATTCCAATTGATCCTGAAAAAGTAAAGGGAATTGTGTTTACGAATCAATTGGATTCGCCATCGACAATTGTTCCTCCGGATGAAGAAACGGTCATTATGGCACAGCATTTAATAGAATTCCTTCGAGAAGAAGTTAAAATAGGGCGATTAACAAATCGTTTAGCGCCGTTACAATCAGGAATTGGTTCAGTTGCTAACGCAGTATTGCATGGAATGTTAGATTCAGAATTTGAAGATTTAGAAGTGTATTCTGAAGTTTTACAAGATGCAGTTTTTGATCTGATGGATGCTGGAAAAGTCAATTTTGCTTCTTGTTGTTCTATCACGCTTTCTGAAGAGAAAATGCAACAAGTATTTTCTAACTTTGAAAAATATCGTGACAAATTAATGATGCGTCCGCAAGAGATTTCCAATCATCCTGAAATCATTCGTCGCCTTGGATTAATCTCAATTAATACTGCATTAGAATTAGATATATACGGAAATGTTAACTCTACTCACGTTTTAGGTACAAAAATGATGAATGGAATTGGTGGGTCTGGTGATTTTGCAAGAAATGCACGCCTAGCTATCTTTGTTACTAAATCGATTGCGAAAGGTGGTAACATTTCAAGTATTGTTCCTTTCGTTTCTCATGTAGACCATACTGAACATGATGTAGATGTTATTGTTACTGAACAGGGGTATGCCGACTTAAGGGGACTTGCGCCAAGAGAAAGAGTGGAACTTATTATTGAGAATTGCGCACATCCAATGTATCGTGATCAACTACGTGCTTATTACGAAGAAGCAAAAACAAGAGGTGGACAAACTCCTCATATTTTAGAAAAAGCTTTTTCTTGGCATACGAATTATGCTAAAAATGGAACAATGCTTGAAGCGGTAGTAGAAACTGTATAGGTTTGTATCGTACGAAATAGTAAAACGAATGAGTGAGTTTGAAGATTAAATTTTAGAAAAAGAGAACACCAACTTTTAGGGATGGTGTTCTTTTTCTTTAAAAAAATTGTACTGGTTATAATAAAGATTTATAAAAATAACCTCTAATTTATGAAAAAAAAGGTTTTTTGAAGTGCTTTCCGAATCAATTTAGTAGTTTACATATCGAAGGTGAGGAGAAAGAATCATGAAGATAAGAGAAGCGTTATTAAGTGAAGCAAATGAATTAAGTGAATTCGCACTACAATCAAAAGCAACGTGGGATTATAGTGAAGAATTCATACTTGCTTGTAAGGAAGATTTAACAATTACAGAAGAATACATAAAAAATAATTTTGTATATGTTTTAGAAAACGATAATGCGAAGATTGGTTTTTTCTCATTTTTACGTAATGATAAAGCTCTCGATTTCTTGTACATTCATCCTGATTACAAAGGAAAAGGTTACGGGAAAATACTTTGGGAGTACGTAATAGAAAAAGCCAATGAACTAGGATTAAAAAGTTTTACAATTGATAGTGATCCGAATGCAAAAGGATATTACTTGAAAATGGGGGCACAGTTAATAGGAGAGACACCATCAACTGTCTTTAAGGGTCGTGTACTGCCTCTTTTGAAATATGATGTGTAAAACTATTAATAGTAGGGGAAGATTAGAATGGATGATGTAAAGGGAAAAAGAATATATGAAGCACTAATAAAATCGTGGTCGATTGAAACAAGTTCAAAGTGGACAATTGAAAATCCAGCAAAGGGACAGTGTGGTGTAACGGCTCTAGTCGTTCAAGATATATGTGGAGGGAAAATTATAAAGACAAAAATAGGGGGCGTGTGGCATTTTTATAACTTTATAGATGGGCAGAGGTTTGATTTTACAGAGTCTCAATTCAATGAAAACCTGAATTACTTGGGTGTGGAATCAAATCGGGAAGAAGCATTTGCAGATACAAATGAAAAGCAATATAGCATTTTGAAGGGAAAAATAACGAAAGAATTAAAATTATCTTTTGACTCTTAATCTTTAATAAGTTACTATAATGGTGGTAACTTATTAAAGGGAACTTCATAGAGTTGAAAGGGGAAATACTTTTGAAAACAACTTATGTAAACGCTACAATTGTAACGATGAATGAACAAAACGAAGTGATAGAAAATGGATATATCATTGTAGAAAATGATCAAATTATAGATGTAAAGAGCGGAGAATTCGCTAATGATTTTGAAGTAGATGAAGTAATTGACATGAAAGGAAAGTGGATTTTACCAGGGCTTGTAAATACACATACACACGTTGTAATGAGTCTCCTAAGAGGTATTGGCGATGATATGTTATTACAGCCGTGGCTTGAGACGAGAATTTGGCCACTGGAAAGTCAATTTACTCCCCAAATTGCGGTCGCTAGTACGGAATTAGGATTACTTGAGATGGTGAAAAGTGGTACAACATCATTCTCTGACATGTTTAATCCAATTGGAGTAGATCAAGACGCAATTATGGAAACGGTATCAAGGAGCGGGATGCGAGCTGCTGTTTCAAGGACTTTATTTAGCTTCGGAACGAAAGACGATGAAAAGAAAGCGATTGAAGAAGCTGAGAAATATGTGAAGCGTTACTATAACGAAAGTGGCATGTTAACTACGATGGTTGCACCACATAGTCCATATACATGTAGTACAGAATTGTTAGAAGAGTGCGCACGGATTGCAGTAGAGAATCAAACGATGGTTCATATCCATCTTTCTGAAACAGAGCGTGAAGTACGTGATATTGAAGCACAATATGGAAAACGTCCAGTAGAATATGCAGCGAGCTGCGGATTGTTTAAACGCCCAACAGTTATTGCACACGGTGTAGTATTAAATGAAGATGAGCGTGCATTTTTAGCAGAAAATGACGTTCGAGTAGCTCATAATCCGAATAGTAATTTAAAACTAGGTTCTGGTATAGCGAATGTAAAAGCGATGCTAGAAGCAGGAATAAAAGTAGGAATTGCAACAGATAGTGTTGCATCTAACAATAATTTAGATATGTTTGAAGAAATGCGCATAGCGACTTTACTACAAAAAGGTATTCACCAAGATGCAACAGCTTTACCAGTTGAAACAGCTCTTACACTTGCGACAAAAGGAGCTGCTGAAGTAATCGGGATGAAACAAACAGGATCACTTGAGATTGGAAAATGTGCTGATTTCATTACAATTGATCCGTCTAATAAGCCTCATTTACAACCAGCGGATGAAGTGTTATCACACCTTGTATATGCTGCTAGTGGAAAAGATATAAGCGATGTAATTATTAACGGAAAACGTGTCGTTTGGAATGGCGAATGTAAAACGTTAGATGAAGAGCGTATTATATTTGAAGCAAGTCGTTATAAACGAGGTTTGCAAAGATAACTAATTATGTGGCAGTTGAAAAAGCTATCCTTTTAAAAGGATAGCTTTTTTCTTGAACGAATAAATATTCAAAAGAATGTCGCATCTTTCTGTTCATATTTCTGCTATAATATATAACGCTTTATAATATTTTATACTTAAGGAGAACAACTCATGAAGCGAAAAAAGAGCCATTTAATGGTAATGGCACTTGTTACATCTTTATTATTAACAGCTTGTAATAATAAAGCGAATAAAAGTGATACAGAGGTTAAAAAACAAGTGTTAAATGTAACAGTATCAGAAGAAATTCCTTCTCTGGACACTGCGAAAACGATGGATGGTACATCAGCACACGTTATGCAAAACATATTTGAAGGGTTATATGTATTAAATGATCAAGATCAGCCTACTCCAGCAGTAGCAAAATCGTTTAAAAGAAGTGAAGATGGTAAGAAATATACATTTAACTTGCGTAAAGATGCAAAATGGTCAAATGGAGATAATGTAACAGCAAATGATTTTATATTTGCATGGAAACGTGCAATTAACCCTGAAACGGCATCTCAATATGCATACATGCTCTTTTATGTGAAAAATGCGAAAGAGATTAATAAGGGAACAATGCCTCTTGATGCACTTGGGGTTAAAGCAATAAATAATTATACGTTAGAAGTTGAACTGGAACAGCCAGTTCCGTATTTTTTACAGTTGTTAGCACTACCTATATACTTACCACAGCATGAATCATTTTTGAAAGAACAAGGAAACAATTATGCATTGGAACCTAGTAATCTCATATATAACGGGCCATTTGTATTAGAAAAATGGAAGCATGAACAAGAGTTTCAATTAAAGAAGAATGCTGCATATTGGGATCGAAAGAAAGTGAAATTAGACGAAATAAACTTTCATATCGTAAAGGATACAATGACAGCTGTAAATTTATATGAAGCCGGAGATTTGGATCGAGTACCTATTAATTCGCAAATTGTAGACAAGTATAGAGGGAATAAGGAATTACATATGTCGAGTGATCCTGGAATTGCCATGCTTCGTTTTAATGAAAAAAATACCGCGTTAGCAAATAAAAAAGTGCGTCAATCTATTTCATTAGCGTTAAATAAAGATGATTTTGTTGCTCACTTTATTAATAACGGAGCAAAACCTGCAAGCGGGCTTGTACCAGTTGGTCATGTAAATGAAGTGACCGGTAAAGATTTTAGAAAAGAAAACGGAGATCTTTCTTCATATGATTTGCAAAATGCGCAAAAGATTTGGAAAGAAGCGAAAAAAGAGCTTGAAGTAGAGCAAGTAAACCTCGAGTTTTTAACGTTTGAACAAGATAATGCAAAACGGATGGCAGAATATATAAAAGGTGATTTAGAAAAGAATTTGCAAGGAATCGCGATACAAATTAAACAACAGCCATTTAAGCAAAAATTACAGTTAGAACAAACAGGTGATTACGATATAACTATGGCAAATTGGGGACCTGACTATAAAGACCCAATTAGTTATTTAGAGTTATTTACGACAGGGAATCCGAATAATAAAATGAATTATTCTAATGTTCATTACGATGAATTAATAAAGAAAGCGAAAACGGATTTTGTACTAGATACGGAAAACCGATGGGAAGCGTTGCGAGAAGCCGAGCAGGTATTATTAGAAGATGCTGCGGTAGCGCCGCTTTATCATATTGGCTCAGCATATGTACAAAAGGATTATGTAAAAGGAATTGAAAAGCATCAATTTGGTGGTATTTATACTTATAAGAATGCTTATATTGCTAATGAATAAATACAAAAAACCTTACTTTTTAAAAGTAAGGTTTTTTACACATGAATTCTATTAAACCGATTTTAATAAAGCGTAAAAATTCGTATCATATGGGACATCATCTTGATACATATAATTTTTTAGAACGCCTTCTTTTTCAAAGCCTAATTTTAATAGTACTTTATTGGAAGCTTCATTTTCAAGAAATACAATTGCTCCAATCCGCTTTAAATGAATCGTATGGAAACCGTATGATATAACCTCAGAAACAGCTTCAGTCGCATATCCTTTTCCCCAGTGTTCAGGCAAAAAGGCATAACTTATATTGGCTCGTTTATGCTCAGAAGACCAATCGTGAAAACCAATGGTACCAATGAGTTCTTTCGTGTCTTTTAATTCGATTCCCCATTTTATACCGCTTCTTGCATTGTAACTCAACTTAAAATTATGAATGATTTGCTTCACTTGATCAATATCTTGTAACGGTTTTTGGCCATAATAGCGCAGTACATTAGTATTAGAAAAGCATTGTAGTATACGCGGTGCATCTTCTTCGGTAAGTTCTCTTAAAATGAGTCTTTCAGTTTTTAATAAAGGAAACATATTTTCGCTCCTTTTCACATGAAAATAGAATGTATTTGTTATTATATAATTTAATCTGAAAATAAAGATTATTCAAGGCGTAAGGAAGTTATTGGCTGGAAATAGATTATAAAATTTATTTTAAAAAGACTTTATAGGATTAATACAAATAATGAAAAAAGGGTATTCCAAATTAAAATTGGAATACCCTTTTTCATTATCCTACAAATGTTTGATACAGTAAGAAGATATTTAAAATGATAACGAGTGCTGCAATTATCCAAGCGATAAATGTTGTTATACGGTGGTTAACGAGTGCACCCATAATCTTTTTGTTACTTGTAAACATAATAAGTGGTACTAGCGCAAATGCAATACCGAATGATAAGACGACTTGGCTCATGACTAGAGCGTAAGTTGGATTTACACCTAAAGCGATAATAACTAATGGTGGAATCATTGTAATAAATCGGCGTAAGTATAACGGAATATGCATGCGAATGAAACCTTGCATAATAATATCACCCGACATTGTACCGACAGAAGAGCTAGATAGTCCTGCTGATAAAAGTCCAATCCCAAATAATGCAGCCGATACAGGACCTACTAAATTGGTAAATTGAGTGTAAGCAACATCTAAATCTTCAACGTGCAAGCCGTTTTTAAAGAATAGTGCAGCAGCAACAATTAACATACTTGCATTAATTGCTCCAGCAATAACCATTGCAATAATAATATCGATAAATTCGAAACGAAAAATCTTTTTCTTTTGTTCGTCAGTTGTTCCGACCACGCGGCGTTGTGTTAATGCAGAATGCAAGTATATTGCATGTGGCATAACTGTTGCACCTAAAATCCCTGCTGCAAGTAATATACTGTCTACACCTTGGAATTTTGGAATAAATAGTCCTGAAAGAAGGGGACTTAATTCTGGTTTTGCATAAAAAACTTGAATCCCAAAAGCAATTACTACAATGAAAATCATTCCTGTAATAATAGCTTCTAGTGGACGAAATCCTCTACGTTGAAACTCAAGAATAATAAATGATCCGGCTGCAGTAATTAAAGCGGCAGGTAGCATCGGGATTCCAAATAGTAAGTAAAGCCCCAAAGCAGCTCCAATAAATTCCGCTAAATCTGTAGCCATAATAACTAGTTCACCTTGTATCCATAAGCCGATAGACACAGGCTTTGGAAAGTTTTCACGAGCTATTTCGGGTAAATTGTTTCCTGTAGCAATTCCTAATTTAGCTGATAAAGTTTGGATTAATACAGCCATTAAGTTAGAAGCGAGTATAACCCATAATAGTAAATATCCATATTGTGAACCAGCTGCGATATTTGTAGCAAAGTTGCCAGGATCAATATAAGCAACGGACGCGATAAAAGCGGGTCCTAAAAATGGTAACAGTCTTTTCCAGCCTTTTGTTTCTCCACTTAAAGCTAAGTGAGCTGATTGTACAGTTGTACTTTCAGAAGGGAGATGTTCATCTTTTGTTATATCTTTATTCATAGTAGTTTTCCCCTTTAAAATGTTAACTTGATGAAATTATTGTATTTATTCTTACTCATTATTTCAATACATTTAAATATATTATATGGTAATTTCATTTGAACACGAAAGTTTCCTTAATGCAAATTATATGCCTTTATGCAATGGATGGTGTGATAACGTAAAATGAATTGGGAGTTTATGGTGTGATGACGTGGGGAAACATAGTGAATTAAAGGGCTGTTTTTGAAATTTATGTGAACATAAAGCCGATAATACAGCATATTAATTGATGGAATTGCATTTGTATGATATATAATATATTGGGATTACAACATAACCATAGTGTTTTGGTGTGTAATCTTGTTTTTTATTTTTGTTAACTGATAGAAAATAGTATAAAGAAAAGAAAATGGGATTCATTTTCTTATTATATATGTTTTGATATGAACGTTAACTTATACATGATTTAAAAAATTAGATAGGTGGTAGAAATACATTGGCAACTACAAAACCATACAGAGTATTACTATATTACATGTACACAACAATTGAAAACCCAGAAGAATTCGCGGCAGAGCATTTAGCATTTTGTAATTCACTTGAATTAAAAGGAAGAATTCTTGTAGCAAAAGAAGGTATTAACGGAACTTGTTCTGGAACTGTAGAACAAACAGAGAAATACATGGAAGCAATGAACAATGATCCACGTTTTGACGGTATCGTATTTAAAATAGATGAAGCTGATGGTCATGCATTCAAGAAAATGCACGTGCGTCCTCGTCCAGAGTTAGTTACACTTCGTCTAGAAGATGACATTAACCCGCACGAAATAACTGGGAAGTATTTAGAGCCAAAAGATTTTTATGAAGCAATGAAACAAGAAGATACAGTTATCATTGATGCACGAAATGATTATGAATTTGATTTAGGTCACTTCAAAGGTGCGATTAAACCTGATATCGAATCCTTCCGTGAATTACCAGATTGGATTCGTGAAAACAAAGAAGTACTTGAAGGTAAAAAGATTTTAACTTATTGTACAGGCGGAATTCGTTGTGAGAAGTTTTCTGGTTGGTTAGTTCGTGAAGGCTATGAAGATGTAAGTCAGCTTCACGGCGGAATTGTAACGTACGGAAAAGACCCAGAAGTACAAGGTGAGCTTTGGGATGGACAATGTTACGTGTTCGATGAGCGTATCGCTGTACCAGTAAACCAAAAAGAACATGTTATCGTTGGTAAAGACCACTTTACAGGTGAACCTTGTGAGCGCTATGTAAACTGTTCAAATCCAGAATGTAATAAGAAAATTTTATGTTCTGAAGAAAACGAAGCGAAATATTTACGTGCATGTTCTCATGAATGTCGTGTAAGTCCACGTAACCGCTACGTAATACAACATGAATTAACGGAAGAGCAAGTAGCTACTGCATTAGAGCAAATCGAAGCAGGGAAATAAATTGAATTCGTATAATAAAAAGGGGTACTCCAAGTTTTATTTTGGAGCACCCTTTTTTTATTATACGGTTCTGTCATTTGTCGGTTTTTGTCGGTAAGTCGATATATCTTGAAAATCGCTGATATATTTTGAGTTGCGCTGATATATCTTAAAAATCGCTGATATATTTCGAGTTGTGCCGATATAATCGGAAAATCGCTGATAAAGATTTCACTTACTGCAGCGCGCCAAGAATTTGAAAATAACCTTCTTTAATTTTTATCTTCTTTCTCTTTAACGGCAGAAAGTACAGTTTGTTTTACCCAAGCTTTTCTTCGTTTATGCTGTAAACCCCATTGGTATAAACTTTGAGCTCCTAAAATAAGTGAAATGACAATGCCGCTAATCGCAATTAATAGAGCGAAAAATTCAAGAGGTGACGATATTTTGTTTGAATCGGTGTTTCTTAAAAGGTCAATCATAGTAAACCCTAACATTTGGCCCACTACAGAGTAGAGCGTTAAAATTAATAATAAGAGGCTATCTTTTTTAGAGGCGACATTTTCTTGATATTTAAACAAACTATCAAGATTTTGTTTCGCGTTCGAGTATAGAACCTCAATATTAAAAAGTTTTCTTAAACGAAAGAAAATATCTTCACTTTGTGATTGGGATACTAATTCTAAAGAAAAATAATTAGCAGTGAACGAATTGATCGAATAAATTAATTTCTCTATTTCATTAGTATCTTGTTCAATGTTTAGCTCAGCATAGGCGTTTGCCATTTTTAATAAAACAATTTTATGGAATAGGTTTAATAATAAAGCGTAATAAAATTCTCCGTACATTTGACTAGCAAGTTTAGCGATTTCGCGTTCTCCTTCATTTGTTACACATGTAAAAATATGTTCTTCCATTATGAAATAACGATTTGGAGCCCATCTCTGGTAAGCGTGTTTTTTTAAATAGTCATGAATGTAAGGAAGGTTATTTGCACTCACATATGGCTTACCATCACTTGTTAATCCGGAAAGACTAGAAGTACGATAAACATCCACTTCATTAAGTTCCATACCTTCTTTTAGTGACAATAAAGTTTGGACGTACATTCTTTGGTCTTCGAAGAAAGGGAAGGTTTGAAAGTATGAACTTCGTAATCTCTTCTTTTCAAAGAAATCAGTTACGCCATGAAATAAATAACCAAAAATGAATTTTTCAACTTGGGAATACTTTTTTCCGTTACATTCAATACAAATAGTCTCATTTGTATCATTTTTAGTTTCAAGTACACGGAAGCGAGCAGCGAATTCGATTGCTTCAGATAAAGTCATGCTTGGAGCAGTGTTTACTTCTGTTCGAATTGTTAAGAAGCCAAGTTCATAAGGACAAAGTGTTATATCAATAGAGTGTATCTTGAATGGGATTGAGATAAGGTTTGTTGTTAAATGTCCAGTTAAGTTAAGGTCCTTTGAATAACGTTGCAAGCCCTTTTGATGCTCTGAGTGAGGAAAGAGAATTTTATTTGTAAATGAAAGATAGTATGCTTCCATATTTTGATGTGAAACTTTAAACTCCCCATAATATGTATTTTCATCATAGAGATGATCGAGCCGAAAAGGACGGAAATCGTTTTTTTGTAAGAAAGGGAACATATTTTGTTCATATCCAGCTTTAAACGAAAACGGGAATATAAATTGAAATATAGCTGTTGCTACATCTTTTTCCTCAATTGCTTGTATTGCCTCCATCTACATTGTTTCCTTTCCATATATGCTATAGAAACAACATGCCCAAATTTATTTGAAAATAACCACTGTTTTATACTCGATTGAGAGTGAAAATTCAGCTTATTTAGCAGAGGACATGTATAATGTTATGTATACTAAAAGTTATAAAATTGTATTTTGAAAAGGGGGATGCTGTATGCGGATTTTAGTATTAGGCGCTGGTGGAGTCGGAGGATTTTTTGGTGGCAGATTAGTCGAAAAGGGAGAAGATGTTACATTTCTTGTTCGTAGTAAACGGAAAAAACAATTAGAGGAAAGAGGACTTGTAATCCGAAGTGTTAACGGGGATTTTTCCTTTCAACCGAAATTAATAACGAAGGAAGAGAGAACTTCTCCATTTGATGTCATTTTATTTTCAACAAAAGCGTATCACTTAAACGAGGCAATTCAAGATTTGAAGCCGTTTGTTGGCGAAGGTACTGTAATCATTCCATTGTTAAATGGTATCGCTCATTTATCACTATTACAAAAAGAATTCGGCGAAGAAAAAGTACTTGGCGGTTTATGCTTTATCGAGACGACGTTAAACGATCAAGGAGAAATTGTACAAACTAGCGCTGCCAACAGACTTGTGTTTGGAGAAATTAAGTCTCAAAATTCAGAGAGAGTAAAGCATATTTCTAAAGCATTTGCAGGTACGAAATCTAGTTTTGTTTTAAGTGAAAATATTACGCAAGATATGTGGCATAAATATTTATTTATTACTGTAATGTCCGGTGTGACAACGTTAATGCGTGCACCAATTGGACCAATTCGTGAAAGTGAAGGCGGCCGTGATTTTATCCGTAATGTATTTGAGGAATCTGTACAAATTATGAAAGTATTAGGAGCTCCAATAAAGGTTAATATTGCCCAGGAACATATGAAAACAATTGATAAAATTTCGTATGATATGAAGTCATCGATGCAACGTGATATGGAGAAGGGTTCGTTTATTGAAGGGAAGCACTTGCAAGGATATTTACTGGATGTAGCAGAGCAATTTTCTATAGCGGCACCATTATTAGGCACTATATATCAAAATTTAAAGGTGTATGAAGAGATGACCTTTAACAGATCTGTAATAGAATTAGATGTATGAAAAAATAAAAAAGATAGCAATATATAAGTGTATTGCTATCTTTTTTATTTTTTTGTATGACAAATTATTTATTTCTTTTCGTTCTATCTGTCAAATTTATTTCCTGTTCACGTTTACCATATAACTGATTAATTTCATTTGCTACTGCATCTAAATATGAATCGGAAAAAATAGGCTTCTTTTCTTTAGACATATGGGTCTCCTTTGCGGATTTTTTAGTATTCATTATGTATATTTCTCAGTGGATTATGCACAATCATTTTAATTTTTTTCTTATTAAAAATTTTTGTTTACTTTTTGAAAATAAAGGAGTATTATAATCCACAGTTTCAATTTTCTAAATCGCTGAAACCGCATGGTACGGGGGACCCGTTTTTACGGATTAGTACATAATCCGATGGGGTGAATCCTTAAAAAAGGTAGGGCTACTCATAGGCCCGAATCCGACAGCTAACCTCGTAAGCGTTATATTGAGAAGGAAGGTGGAGCTTGTGCGACAAAAAAAATAATGTCTACAAGTCTATTTCGCTATGGCTTGTAGACATTTTTTGTTTTCTGAGTAAATAGTTTACTGGCTGCAACAAGCAGAAAAGTTCGTACAAAATTATTGGAGAGTGGACAGCATTGGTTTCATCTATTAAAAGATTTTTAATTGGAAGACCGTTAAAATCAACGGAGCTTGGAGAACAAAAGCTTAATAAAACGAAAGCTTTAGCTATTTTATCTTCTGACGCATTGTCATCAGTTGCTTACGGTCCAGAGCAAATTTTAATTGCTTTAGCAGGTGTTGGAGCGATCGCTTATTGGTATTCCATTCCGATCGCTGTTGGGGTATTAGTATTATTGACAGCCCTTATTTTATCTTATCGTCAAATTATTTTTGCTTATCCGCATGGCGGGGGAGCGTATGTTGTATCAAAAGAAAATTTAGGGATGAATCCAGGCTTAATTGCTGGAGGATCTTTATTAGTTGACTATATTTTAACTGTTGCGGTAAGTGTGTCCGCTGGTACAGATGCAATTACGTCTGCGTTTCCTAGCTTACATGCACACAACGTAATTATTGCGGTTATATTTGTTATATTAATTACGATATTAAATTTAAGGGGAGTAACGGAATCAGCTTCCGTTTTAGCATATCCTGTTTATTTATTCGTTTTAGCACTATTTATATTAATTGGTGTGGGCATATATAATATTTTAACTGGTCATGTTTCACCCACTTTACATGCGCCAATTGGTACACCAGTTGCAGGGATTAGTTTATTTTTATTACTAAGAGCATTTGCATCAGGTAGTTCTGCTTTAACAGGTGTTGAAGCAATTTCAAATGCAATTCCGAACTTTAAAGATCCTGCGCCAAACAATGCTGCAAAAACATTGCTTGCAATGGGTGCATTACTTGCTGTGTTATTTTCAGGAATTGTATTTTTAGCTTATTATTACGGAGTGACTCCGAGTAAAGAAGTAACAGTTGTTTCTCAAATTGCTGAACAAACATTTGGACGTAATTTCATGTACTATTTCATACAAGGTACAACAGCTTTAATATTAATTCTTGCTGCTAATACAGGTTATTCTGCATTTCCTTTATTAGCGGTTAACCTTGCAAAAGATAAATTCATACCGAGAATGTTTACGATTAGAGGAGACCGCCTAGGTTACTCAAACGGTATTATTATACTTGGAGTTGCTTCGATTATTTTAATTGTAGCTTTCCAAGGGCAAACAGAACATTTAATTCCACTATATGCAGTAGGTGTATTTATTCCATTTACACTTTCTCAAACAGGGATGGTATTAAAATGGCTTCGCGAAAAGCCTGAAGGATGGGCTTTAAGATTAACGGTTAATTTAATTGGTGCAGTTATTAGTTTTATCGTAATGAGCATGTTCTTTTTAACTAAATTTGCACAAGTTTGGTCGATTCTTATTTTCTTACCAGTTATTATCTTCTTATTCCATCGAATTAAGAAGCATTATGATGCAGTGGGTGATCAATTAAGTTTAAAAACTTGCGAGCCTCTTATTCCAATTGAGGGGAATGTAATTGTCGTTCCTGTAGCAGGTATGACGCATGTAGTAGAAAATTCATTGAACTATGCGAAATCGCTTTCGGCAGATCAAGTTATCGCAGTATATGTTGCTTTTGACAGAGAAGAGGAAAAGAAATTTGAGGAGAAATGGAAGAAGTGGCAACCTGAAGTAAGGCTTGTTACATTACATTCTCATTATAGAAGTATTATTCAGCCGCTAACGAAGTTTATCGATACAGTGCAATATAAGGCAAGTGAATCGAATTACCGTGTTACGGTCGTTATACCACAGTTCATTCCGAAAAAAGGTTGGCATAACATTCTTCATAATCAATCCAGTTTACTTATACGTGCGTATTTACTTTATAAAAGAAATGTTGTTATTACGACAGTTCCATATCATTTGAAAAAATAAGAAAATTTTTTAAGGATAGCTTCGCGAAAATGAAGCTATCCTTTTTGTGTATATGCTATGCATAATTGCATATGGGGTTAAAAATTATACTAATATAACTTCATTGGTTATTTGAAAGTAGTGTTTTCTGTTGTGATATGTAGATATTTCAATCGATAAAGTGAATCGGATTATATTTTGAAATAAGGACATGAAAGCTTGAAAATAAAGGGAATGAAAATACTTCTTTACGATATATAAACAGCTGTGTTTAAATGACCTTACAGTACAAAACTTATATGAAAACAAAATGAAATTTCATATTTACGTATGTTGTTTAGTTTAAAATGAATAATATTTTTATGTAATATATTCACTGTGTGAATGTGGGAATTTCGATGAAATAGAAAATTTATACAATATTATTCATACTAAACACATATGAAAAATAATGAAATGTTTTGTGACGATAAGTAAGTACTGTAGCAATACGAGAGAGGTGGTTCATACATAGATCACGTTGAGAACGTTCTCTATTTTAACCATCTCAAATTATGGGCAAGAAAATAGAATAATAAAATGCGATAGTAATAGTTGCTAATACATAGGAGGAGTTAAAGTGAAAAAGACTTTAATTACAGGGTTATTGGTTACAGCGGTATCTACGAGTTGCTTCATTCCTGTAAGCGCTTACGCTAAGGAGGGGCAAACGGAAGTGAAAACAGTATATGCGCAAAATGTAATTGCTCCAAATACATTATCCAATTCAATTAGAATGTTAGGATCACAATCACCGCTTATTCAAGCATACGGATTAATTATTTTGCAACAGCCAGACATTAAGGTAAATGCGATGAGTAGCTTAACGAATCATCAAAAGTTTGCAAAGGCGAATGTACGAGAGTGGATTGATGAATATAATCCGAAGCTAATTGACTTAAATCAAGAGATGATGAGATACAGCACTAGATTCAATAGTTATTATAGTAAGCTCTATGAACTAGCAGGAAATGTAAATGAAGATCAGCAAGCAAAAACAGATTTTATGAGTGCATATGGAAAATTACAATTGCAAGTACAGAGCATCCAAGAGAGTATGGAGCAAGATTTATTAGAGTTAAATCGATTTAAAACAGTATTAGACAAAGATAGTAACAACTTATCAATTAAAGCCGATGAAGCAATAAAAACACTGCAAGGATCAAGTGGAGATATTGTGAAATTAAGAGAAGATATTAAAAGAATTCAAGGGGAAATTCAAGCTGAACTAACTACTATTTTGAATAGACCTCAAGAAATCATTAAAGGTTCTATTAATATCGGTAAACAAGTATTTACAATCACAAATCAAACTGCACAAACGAAAACAATCGATTTTGTTTCTATCGGTACTTTAAGTAATGAAATTGTAAATGCTGCAGATAGTCAAACGAGAGAAGCAGCTTTTCGCATTCAGCAAAAGCAAAAAGAGTTATTGCCACTTATTCAAAAGTTATCACAAACTGAAGCAGAGGCGACTCAAATTACATTCGTTGAAGATCAAGTAAATAGCTTTACAGAATTAATTGATCGTCAAATTACAACTTTAGAAACGTTATTAACGGATTGGAAAGTTTTAAATAATAATATGATTCAAATTCAAACAAATGTTGAAGAAGGCACGTATACAGACAGTAGTTTACTTCAAAAACATTTTAATCAAATTAAAAAAGTAAGTGATGAAATGAATAAGCAAACAAATCAATTTGAAGATTACGTTACAAACGTTGAAGTACATTAAATAGAAAAATAATTAGCGATATAGGGAGAGAAGAAAAATGACAAAAAAACCATATAAAGTAATGGCTCTATCAGCACTTATGGCAGTATTTGCAGCAGGAAATATTATGCCGGCTCATACGTATGCAGCTGAAAGTACAGTGAAACAAGCTCCAGTTCATGCGGTAGCAAAAGCTTATAATGACTATGAAGAATATTCATTAGGACCAGAAGGCTTGAAAGATGCAATGGAAAGAACAGGTTCAAATGCTTTAGTAATGGATCTGTATGCTTTAACAATTATTAAACAAGGTAATGTTAACTTTGGAAATGTATCGACTGTTGATGCAGCTTTAAAAGGAAAAGTGATTCAGCACCAAGATACAGCTAGAGGAAATGCGAAGCAATGGTTAGATGTATTAAAGCCACAGCTTATTTCAACGAATCAAAACATCATTAACTACAATACAAAATTCCAAAACTATTATGATACTTTAGTTGCTGCGGTAGATGCAAAAGATAAAGCGACTCTTACGAAAGGCCTAACTAGATTATCAAGTAGTATTAATGAAAATAAAGCGCAAGTGGATCAGTTAGTAGAAGACTTGAAAAAATTCCGAAATAAAATGACGTCGGATACGCAAAACTTCAAGGGTGATGCAAATCAAATTACATCTATATTAGCTAGTCAAGATGCAGGGATTCCACTTCTGCAAAATCAAATTACAACGTACAATGAAGCAATTAGTAAATATAATGCAATTATTATCGGTTCATCTGTTGCGACAGCTCTAGGACCAATTGCAATTATTGGTGGTGCAGTAGTTATTGCTACGGGCGCAGGAACACCGCTAGGAGTCGCATTAATTGCAGGTGGTGCAGCAGCTGTAGGCGGTGGTACAGCTGGTATCGTATTAGCGAAGAAAGAACTTGACAATGCACAAGCTGAAATTCAAAAAATAACTGGACAAATTACAACTGCTCAATTAGAAGTAGCTGGGTTAACGAACATTAAAACACAAACTGAGTATTTAACAAATACGATTGATACTGCAATTACAGCGTTGCAAAACATTTCAAACCAATGGTATACAATGGGATCAAAATACAATTCTTTACTTCAAAATGTGGATTCAATTAGTCCAAACGATCTTGTTTTCATTAAAGAAGATTTAAACATTGCGAAAGATAGCTGGAAAAACATTAAAGACTATGCAGAAAAGATTTATGCTGAAGATATTAAAGTAGTAGATACGAAAAAAGCATAATCGAATACGAATCGTTAGGGCGTTAAGTGTTGATGAATGATTTGAAGCTCCTGTTCAGTTGTGAGCAGGAGCTTTTGATATCCTTATAAAGAGAATAGGTGAAAAATATGCAGAAACGATTTTATAAAAAATGTCTTTTAGCGGTAATGATTGCTGGGGTGGCAACGAGTAACGCATTTCCTTTACATCCTTTTGCAGCAGAACAAAATGTAACGGTGCTACAAGAAAATGTGAAAAACTATTCTCTTGGACCAGCAGGATTCCAAGATGTAATGGCACAAACGACATCAAGCATATTTGCAATGGATTCATATGCAAAATTAATTCAAAATCAACAAGAGACGGATTTAAGTAAAATAAGTTCGATTAATAGTGAATTTAAAGGGAATATGATTCAGCATCAAAGAGATGCAAAAATTAATGCAGCATATTGGTTAAATAATATGAAGCCTCAAATTATGAAAACAGATCAAAATATTATAAATTACAATAATACTTTTCAATCGTATTATAATGACATGTTAATAGCGATTGATCAAAAGGATAGTGGAAAATTAAAAGCGGATTTAGAAAAGTTGTATGCGGATATTGTAAAGAATCAAAATGAGGTAGATGGATTATTAGGAAATTTGAAAGCTTTTCGCGATAGAATGGCGAAAGATACAAATAGTTTCAAAGAGGATACAAATCAGTTAACAGCGATATTGGCAAGTACGAATGCTGGTATTCCAGCTCTAGAGCAACAAATAAATACATATAACGATTCGATTAAAAAGAGTAATGATATGGTCATTGCTGGTGGCGTACTTTGCGTAGCTCTAATAACATGTCTTGCTGGCGGGCCGATGATTGCGGTTGCGAAAAAAGATATCGCAAATGCAGAAAGAGAAATCGCCAATTTAAAAGATAGAATTTCAGGAGCACAAGCAGAAGTCGTAATTTTGACTGATGTAAAAAATAAAACAACAAACATGACAGAAACAATTGATGCAGCAATTACAGCACTACAAAACATATCAAATCAATGGTATACAGTAGGTGCAAAGTATAATAATTTATTACAAAACGTAAAAGGAATTAGTCCGGAAGAGTTTACGTTTATAAAAGAAGATTTACATACAGCGAAAGATAGCTGGAAAGATGTAAAGGATTATACAGAAAAATTACATGAAGGTGTGGCAAAGTAAACAGTGGACTAGTTCTGCTGTTTATTTTTTATCCTGTTTTTTGTGAGAGTTGAGCTTGCAATTATATATAAGTTTGTCATGTGTTTTATCAATGTGGCTATTGGGTAATAGTTAATCAAATTGATACGAATAACCTAAATAAATTTCTGATCAAGTCTTTTATATGTAATGTTTTAATGAAAAAAGCTATACTGTAAGCAAAACTAAAAATTGGAGAGGAAATACTACAACATGGAAAATTATTTGTTATTTATCCTTACAGCAATGTTAATCATAATCATGCCTGGTCCTGGTTTTGCGCTAGTTACAAAAAATACTATCTCGCATGGTAAAAATGGCGGGATAAAGACTGTTTTAGGAACGATATCTGGAATGATGATTCATACAATAATGGCTACGTTAGGACTTTCTGCTATCTTAATGAAATTTGCTATGTTATTTACATTTATAAAATATGCTGGGGCTGTTTATTTAATTTATTTAGCTGTAAAGTCAATTAAAAGTGCCTTACATAAAAAAGAAGATATGTCAGGTTCAGCAGAAATGGACTCTAAGGATATTGGGGCAATTAAAAGCTTTAGACAAGGATTTACTACGGCAATTTTAAATCCAAAAACCGCTGTATTTTTCCTTAGTTTTTTACCCCAATTTATTGTGAGTAATCAAAATCATTTCTTCCAATTTCTTTTGTTAGGACTCACATTTACGACTTTGACAGCAATATGGTATTTACTTTACATCTCACTCATACGTCAATTAAGAACTTTTTTAAGAAAAGAAAGAGTGAACCGTACAATAGAGGGTATTACAGGCGCCGTATTATTAGTATTTGGAGTTAGATTGTTTTTCCAAAAATAAATATGTAGATAAAACGAGAAATAAAAAAGTTGATTATTTCTCGTTTTATTCTTTAAAATCTGCAACAGAATCAGGATTTCCCCTCAAAGTATAAATTCCAAGAGGAACCGTTTTTTTATTTACTTATATACGCACAGCTGTACCACTGACAGCAACCATTAACATTCCATCACGAACAACTTCGAAATCTACGTCAATACCAACGATAGCGTTCGCACCTTTTTCTTTTGCAAGTTCTTTCATTTCGCCCATTGCAATATCACGAGCGTCTTTTAGTTTACTTTCATAAGCACCAACACGGCCACCTACAACATCACGAACGGAAGCGAATACATCGCGGACAATATTTGCACCCATAATAGCTTCACCATTTACAATATCAATATACTCAATAATCTCTTTACCTTGAATTCCAGAAGTTGTTGTTACAATCATGACTGACACTCTCCTAATATTTTATAATTTTTGATTAGCTTTCTTATGTCATAGAAAAAGTAGTTCTGGTGCCAAAAATGCTTGATAGAAACATAGAATATTTTTGGCATCAGAAACAAGTCTAGTTTCTTACAGAATGAAAGCAAGGCAATTGTTTAACATATGTATCGCTATAACATATGCAATGGATCTTTTAGAAATAAGATAAGCCGCAGTAAGTATCAACGATCCAGGTAAATAAATAGCAATATCCGAAAGTTGGTTCGTATGAAGAAGTGTAAAAATCATAATCGAAATGATAGATGCAATAGCAGTACCAATATGGTAAGAAAAACGATTTATTAATATGTGGCGAAACACAATTTCTTCAAGTATTGGACCCAGAATACCAAATACAAGCAATGTAAATACAAGAGGTACCTCTGCACCCGTTTCAAGGAGCTGCTCTTGGTTCTCTGGTTGACCAGTTGCTAGAAAATGCATAACACACTGTTCCACAATTAACGTAAATAAAACTACCATAGGAATACTTACTATTTTCAAAATTGTCTTCTCTTTAAAATAAGTAAAACTTTCAATAATTTCTTTCCTAAAGTAAATGATTCCTACAATAGCAGGTACAGTAAAACCGATGGCACTAAGAACAAATTCTGATTCAACTAAATTGACATTAGCTAAAAGTGATATGCCAAATAGTATGTACAAGCCAATTTGAAATGGTACAAACAGTGTAAAGATTATTAGCATAATGATTTCTTTTTTATTCATTTTTATAAAGTTCACTGTATTGCCCCCATAATTAAATTACCTATAATTTTTGATTTTTCTTTCTGCATAACGCTCTCCTTCTAAATATATTTATATAAGATTCTAAACCGGACGGTTCGGTCTGAATCGAAATCTAATGATACTACAAGTTTCTAGTTTTTTAAACCCTTTTTATAAAGTATTAACAAAATCAAAATGGAAAAAAGCAAATATATTTATATTTCAGTTGCTTTGTTACAATTTAATTCCAGTAATCATTAATGGTTAATCTTTTATAGAATGAAGTGAAAGTGGGAGTAGTTCAAACACTTTAGCTAAACATATTGATAAAAATTATATATAATAATCATATGTCTATACATTAAAATTAACTATATATTTTTACACCTCTACGATTTTAGATAAAATTAGTTGTATAATATGACTGAATTAAACAATTGGTCATGTTGTTTTGACGGAAAATTCACTTAATTTATGTAGGTAATACAATTTGATTAACTTCTTTTCAAACTGTATTGTTTGAGGTTTCCATAAGATAGGGATTGATAAGATATTTCTGTTCCAAACTTATTTATACTTACAAAAAAATTAAGAAAATAGAGGGTAAACATTACCTAGAATATTAGGATCGTTTTCATTAGGAGGATTACAAAGCATGACTAAAGTTGATAAGGTTAAAGAAAAAATTATTGAAACATCTTTATATTTATTTAATACTAATGGGATAACTCGCACATCCATCCAGGATATAATGACAGCTACTGAACTACCTAAAGGATCTATTTATCGTAGATTCAAAAGTAAAGAAGAAATTGTCCTTGCTGCCTACGACAAAAGTGGTGAGATTATGTGGAGTCATTTTCATAAAGCAATGGAAAATAAAAAGACAGCAATTGATAAAATCCTTGCAATTTTCCTTGTATATCAAGATGCAGCTAATAATCCTCCTATTGCTGGAGGCTGTCCATTACTTAATAGTGCCATTGAAAGTACTGGAGTATTTCCAGAATTACAAAAAGCAGCAGCAAAAGGTTATGATGATACAGTAATGTTAATGGCTTCTCTCATAAAAGAAGGAATAGAGAAACAAGAATTTAAAGAAGATATAGAGGTTATATCACTCGCTTCCTTTCTTGCCTCTTCAATGGAGGGGGCTATTATGGCAAGTCGAGTATCTAACGATAATATACACCATCATTATTTTATTGAACAAATAAAACATCATCTTTTCACTTATTCTAAATAAGTGAGAACTTGCATTGTTTCCATCCAATTTTTATAAAATTAAATTGAGTAAATACCCCTTATAAATAGTAACTTCTGTTTATAAGGGGTATTTGAATAGTTTTTAGATGATGTTTCATGTTTCTTATTGAACGGCTTTGTTATCGTTACTACAGAAAAAATGTGAATTAAATGTTAATTGATTTACATGTTTCAAGCGTATCTATATTGAGTTTGTAAATCTACACAATAAGTTTTCATTATATATTAAGTGTAGTAGAAGTTCAGATAGATAAAATTCGGTAGTCGAATTTTTTTGCATAAAGCTGTATAATGCTTGTAACGAAAGGGAAATACAGGAAGGGATTTGTAATGAGTTACTATGGAAAAAGATAAACAACAATTAAGCGTTGAAGTTGCAAGATTATATTATCAATCAGATTATAGTCAGCAAGAAATTGCTAACAAATTAAATATTTCAAGACCAACAATTTCTAGATTGTTAAAGTACGCGAAAGAAAAAGGGTTTGTTCAAATTAGCATCGCTGATCCATTTGCGGATTTAGATAACGTCGGGAATTTACTGAAAGAAAAGTATAACTTATTAGAGGCACATGTTGTATTTTCTCCAGTTCCGGAATATGCAACGATTACAGAGTATATTAGCAAATATGCAGCTGAGTATATGGAAAAGACGGTTAAAAACGGTGATATTGTTGGTGTAAGCTGGGGAATGACGATGTATGAAATCGCTAGAAAAATCGTACCGCAACATGTAAAAGGGGTAGAGGTTGTTCAGTTAAAAGGTGGTATTAGTCATTCGAGTGTAAATACATATGCGAATGAAACAATCGCTTTATTTGCAGATGCTTTTCAAACGACGCCAAGAAATCTCCCCCTTCCAGTTATATTTGATAATGCAGTGACAAAAGAATTAGTAGAGCAGGATCGACATATTCATCACATTATCGAAATGGGGAAACAAGCGAATATTGCAATTTTTACTGTAGGAACAGTGCGAGACGAAGCGCTATTATTCCGATTAGGTTATTTTGATAAGGATGAAACGAGTTTGCTCAAAAAACAATCGGTCGGTGACATTTGTTCACGATTCTTTGATGGGGACGGAAATATTAGTAGTGAAGAAATTAATAAGCGGACCATTGGAATTGAGTTAGAAGAACTGAAATTAAAGAAACGCTCTATTTTAGTTGCAGGTGGTAATAGAAAAATCAAAGCAATTGATGGTGCGTTACGTGGCGGGTATGCAAATGTATTAATTATCGATCAGCATACAGCAAAAGAATTGTTACATTATCAAAAAGATTAGAAATAAAAGGCGTTCTCAAGATGTTAATTTTGAGAACGCCTTTTATTTTGTTATGTATGAATGATAGGAGTTTTTTTGAACACAAATTGCCTTTTTAAAAATAATTATGGATATGGAGATACATACTACCATTGTTAACATAAAAATTTTGATTATATATTTGAAATGTTCTTTGTTAGAATGCGCTTTATTTACTACAAGAAAATTCCTTTTAAAAAAGAATGAACAAAATTTCAAAAGTGTATTTACATTTGTTCAACTAAGAGTTAGAATGAAGTTGTTAAAAGATATGAGGAGTGAAGATAATGAACATTGCAAAGTTAATTGACCATACAATTTTAAAAGCTAATACTACTAAAGAAGATGTTATGAAAGTAATCGAAGAAGCAAAGGAATATAAATTCGCTTCTGTTTGTATTAACCCAACATGGGTAAAATTAGCGGCTGATGAACTAGCTGGACATGATGTAGACGTTTGTACTGTAATCGGTTTCCCATTAGGAGCAAGCACGACTGAAACAAAAGCATTTGAAACAAAAGATGCTATTGCAAAAGGTGCAACTGAAGTTGATATGGTAATCAACGTAGGCGCTTTAAAAGATGGTGACAACGAACTTGTTGAAAAAGACATTTATGAAGTAGTACAAGCAGCAAAAGGAAAAGCTCTTGTAAAAGTAATCATTGAAACTTGCCTATTAACAGATGAAGAGAAAGTACGCGCTTGTGAATTATCAGTAAAAGCTGGTGCTGACTTCGTAAAAACTTCAACTGGATTCTCAACTGGCGGAGCAACTGCTGAAGATATCGCATTAATGCGTAAAACAGTAGGACCAAACGTTGGTGTAAAAGCATCTGGCGGTGTTCGTACACGTGAAGATGCAGACAAAATGGTAGCTGCTGGAGCTTCTCGCGTTGGAGCAAGTGCTAGTGTTGCAATCGTATTAAATGATGCAAAAGGTGCTACAGATAACTACTAATCATTAATGAAGTGAAGAGCAATAGATACACAAAGTAAAGTGTATCTATTGCTTTAATAATTGAAAAAAATGTAAGCGGATACGAATGGGAGGAGACGGCTTATGAAATACTTAATTGGTATTTTTGGCCTCGTATTGATTTTAGGTATCGCTTGGCTTGCTAGTAATAATAGAAAGAAAGTCAAATATCGCCCAATCATAACGATGGTTATATTACAATTTATTTTGGGGTTTTTATTATTAAATACAAGTGTAGGGAATATATTAATTAGCGGAATAGCAGATGGTTTTGGAGAGTTATTAAAATATGCCGCTGATGGTGTGAATTTCGTATTTGGTGGATTAGTAAATCAAAAAGAGTTTTCGTTCTTTTTAAGTGTATTAATGCCAATCGTATTTATATCAGCTTTAATAGGTATTTTGCAACACATTAAAGTATTACCTATTATTGTGAAATCTATCGGTCTAGCATTAAGTAAAGTAAATGGAATGGGGAAACTAGAATCATATAATGCAGTTGCTTCTGCGATTTTAGGACAATCTGAAGTGTTTATTTCAGTTAAGAAACAATTAGGGTTATTGCCAGAGAAAAGAATGTATACATTATGTGCATCTGCAATGTCTACCGTTTCAATGTCTATCGTCGGATCATATATGGTGTTATTAAAACCGCAATATGTTGTAACCGCTTTAGTGCTTAACTTATTCGGTGGCTTCATCATTGCTTCTATCATTAACCCGTATGAAGTTACTGAGGAAGAAGATATGTTAGAAGTACAAGAAGAAGAGAAAAAGACTTTCTTTGAAGTATTAGGGGAATACATTATTGATGGATTTAAAGTTGCGATTACAGTAGCAGCTATGTTAGTCGGTTTCGTTGCTCTTATCGCATTCATTAATGCAGTATTTAAAGGTGTAATCGGTATTTCATTCCAAGAAATTCTTGGTTATGTATTTGCACCATTTGCATTTATTATGGGTGTACCTTGGCATGAAGCAGTTAATGCCGGAAATATTATGGCAACAAAATTAGTATCGAATGAATTTGTCGCTATGACAGATTTAGCACAAGGAAACTTTAATTTCTCAGATAGAACGACAGCGATTATATCTGTATTCTTAGTTTCATTTGCAAACTTCTCTTCAATTGGGATTATTGCAGGGGCGGTTAAGAGCTTAAATGAAAAGCAAGGGAATGTAGTCGCAAGATTTGGTTTGAAATTACTATTCGGTGCAACATTAGTAAGTTTCTTATCAGCAACAATCGTTGGCTTATTATTTTAATAGATTCGTATCATATAAAAAGGAATGGTGATTGTAATGAGAATGGTAGATATTATTGCAAAAAAACGTGACGGCAAAGAATTAACGACTGAAGAAATCAAATTCTTTATTAATGGATATACAGACGGAAGTATTCCTGATTATCAAGTGAGTGCGCTTGCAATGGCAATCTTCTTTAAAGATATGACAGATCGCGAACGTGCAGATTTAACGATGGCGATGGTTGAGTCTGGTGAAACGATCGACTTGTCAGCAATTGAAGGAATTAAAGTAGATAAACATTCAACTGGCGGTGTTGGTGATACGACAACATTAGTATTAGGACCATTAGTAGCTGCTTTAGATGTACCAGTAGCAAAAATGTCTGGTCGTGGTTTAGGACATACAGGCGGAACAATTGATAAATTAGAAGCGGTAGAAGGATTCCACGTTGAAATTACGAAAGAGCAGTTCATTGATATTGTAAACCGTGACAAAGTAGCTGTTATTGGACAAACAGGAAACTTAACACCTGCAGATAAAAAGATTTATGCATTACGCGATGTAACAGGAACGGTTAACTCAATTCCTCTCATTGCAAGTTCAATTATGAGTAAAAAAATTGCAGCAGGTGCTGACGCAATCGTACTTGATGTAAAAACAGGTGCTGGTGCATTTATGAAAACAGAAGAAGATGCAAAAGAATTAGCACATGCAATGGTACGTATCGGAAATAATGTAGGACGTCAAACTATGGCTGTTATTTCAGACATGTCACAACCGCTTGGTTTTGCGATTGGTAACGCTCTAGAAGTAAAAGAAGCGATTGATACGTTAAAAGGTGAAGGTCCAGAAGATTTAACAGAATTAGTACTTGTATTAGGTAGCCAAATGGTCGTACTTGCGAAAAAAGCAAATACGTTAGAAGAAGCTCGTGAAATGCTAATTGAAGTGATGAAAAACGGAAAAGCAACTGAGAAGTTTAAAGAGTTCTTAAGCAATCAAGGCGGAGATAGCTCAATTGTAGACAATCCAGAAAAAATGCCACAGGCGAAGTATGTAATTGATGTACCTGCAAAAACTTCAGGTGTTATTTCTAACATTGTTGCAGATGAGATTGGTATTGCAGCTATGTTACTTGGTGCAGGTCGTGCAACGAAGGAAGATGAAATCGATTTAGCAGTAGGATTAATGTTACGTAAAAAAGTTGGCGATGCAGTAAAAGAAGGCGAGCCATTCGTAACAATCTACGCAAATCGTGAAAATGTAGAAGATGTAAAAGCAAAAATTTATGAGAACATCTCTATCGCTGAAACAGCAGTGGCTCCTAAATTAGTTCATACAGTTATTACTGACTAATCATCATTTCGTTTACTTTGAGGGGGAAATAATATGGGTAAGAAAAAATATATTGAAGAAGCAAACAAGATGTTATCGAAAGCGTATATTCCGTATTCTAAATTTCCTGTTGGCGCAGCGTTAGTTACGAAAGAAGGGAAAATCTATACTGGTTGTAATATAGAAAATGCTTCTTACGGTTTATGTAACTGTGCAGAAAGAACAGCAATATTTAAAGCAGTATCAGAAGGTGAGCGCGATTTTAGTTACTTAGTTATTACAGGAGAAACTGATGGACCGATTTCACCATGTGGTGCGTGTAGACAAGTAATTGCTGAATTCTGTGATCCGAAAATGCCTGTATTATTAACGAATGTAAAAGGTGATGAAAAAGAAGTGACTGTTGAGCAGTTACTGCCAGGTGCTTTCTCAATAGAAGATTTAAAATAAATTGAAAAGCCATTCTACAATTATTATTTGTGGAATGGCTTTTTTATTTTCAAAAATTGAATGTAATATTTTGTTCATACTCCGTTCATAAACTTTGCTTAAAATAATTGCAGCGAATATAGAAAGTTTACAACAGGAGGAATAGAATGAAGAAATTATATAATGCGGCATTTATTTACTTAATTATTGGTTTATTATCAGGTGTATTTGCAAGAGAGTATTCGAAAGCACAAGGAATTAAAGGATCCACAATGTTGCAATTAGTGCATACACATGTATTAGTGCTCGGTTTTGTATTCTTTTTAATTGCTTTAGCCTTATGTAAAGTGTTTCATGTACAAGAAACAAAGAGCTTTTGTGCATGGTTTGTTGTTTATAATGTAGGAGTAATCTTTACTATTGCTACAATGCTATGGAGAGGTCTTCTACAAGTAAATGGAACTGACTTTTACGGTTTAAGCCATATGGCTGGATTAGGTCATGTTATTATAAGTGTCGGGCTCGTTTGGTTTATGATTTTGCTCAAAAAGTCTTTTAAATAGATAGGAGTGGGAAGAGTATGATAGCACTTTTATCAAGTATTTTAGCGGTTTGTATGGCTGTTGGTGTCATGTTTCTGCGCTTTAAAGCAGCGAAAAAGCCGGTAACGAAAAAGAAAATTATATTGCCGCCAATTTTTATGAGTACAGGCGCAACGATGTACTTTTTACCAGAGTTTCGATTAACATCGTTAGAAATAGTTGAGGCAATTAGTATAGGGCTTATCTTTTCTATTTTTCTTATTAAAACAACTAAGTTCGAAATAAAAGGCGAACATATATTTATGAAACCGTCAAAAGCATTCATATTTATTTTAGTAGGCTTATTAGCTGTACGCGTGGCATTAAAGTCATATTTAAGCCAATCAATTGATTTGGCAGAGTTAAGCGGCATGTTTTTCTTACTTGCATTTGCGATGATTGTGTCGTGGAGAATTGCGATGTATCGCTCGTTTACTAAATTAAAAAAGACAATAAAAAGAGCTGGAATTTCTATATAGGAAATCCAGCTCTTTTTATGTTTTATTAGAATTCTTTAGCGCGGAACTCATTTGCTTAATTTTAAACGTATTTGAGCATCTTGTAATGCAGCAGGTGTAACGTTAAGACCATTTTGATCAACAATTTTTGTGTTTAATAAAATGGAATCTAAGCTTCCACGAAATGTTTGTGTATAGTTTTGGCGCAACATTTGTTGTTCTTGTTTTTCATCAACTGTTAATCCATTCGCTTTTTCTTTTTTTGACAATTCGTTAATACGGAATAAAATGTTTTTCATTTGTTTCACCTCTAGTTAGATGTAATTACATTAGCTACTTACTAATGTATAGTTATTGTAACCTATCTTTTAATAAGTGTCAATGTCTATAAAATGCTTTGTTTTGTATGTGTATGGATGAGAGAGGATGTAAATGAATACTAATACTTGAAATAGAAAAGATGCTAATATACAATACTATGGTAGGGTATAAAGAGTTGTTGTTTTACATTATGAAAGTAATAAGTAAAAAGGAGTATGCAATAATGAATGCAGTAATTTCAAAGAAAGAAACAATCATCTCATATACGATTGCTATTTTATTTATTTTAGCTATGGTAACAGCTGGTGTGTTATTAAATGATCCGGAAGTCATTTTGCCGGAAATAGCAGCGATGGCAATTGCTTTATGGGCGTATCGCGAGCCAGGATGGTTAAGACAACCAGAAAAAATCTTTATTGCACCGTCAATAACAGCTGTTATTGGTTTTGCAGTGAATCAAATGGATATTTCCTATATAGGAAAAGTTAGCTTAACACTTATATTAATGATGTTGTTTTTATGTGTTATTCAATCCAATTTAGCACCATCCATTGCGACAGGTTTATTACCGTTAGTAACAAATGCGACGGAATGGTCATTTGTTATCGCGGTATTTGCTTTAACATTTATTTTAATGATAGGTGTTCTTATATTTAAATTGAACAACGGTATTGAGCGAAAAGTGCAAATACAGTATAAATATATGACTGTATTTCTAATACTAAATTTCGTATGGATCAGTTTATGCTGGATAACTGGTTATGAACAATTAGCAGTTATTCCACCAATATTAGTTGTTGTGTATGAATCACTTCAAAAGCCGATGTATAATGAAAAAATGGCTTTTAAACAAATATTAGTATTAACTGCATCGGCAACTGTTGGAACTTTATTGTATTTTGCAATTGATTCATGGATTGTAGTCACGTTATTAAATATGATATTAATGGTTATTTTATTAAAAATCGTTGGAGTACGTATTCCAGCAGCGTATGCATTTCCATTATTGCCACTCGTATTTCCTGATGAAATGATAAAAATGTTACCAGTAGCTCCATTTGTTGCGGGAGTATTTTTATTTGGTACAGTACTACTGTATAAAAAGTGGGAGATGAAGCAAAAGGACATGTAGAAGAGTTAAATATAATTTTTAAAAAAGGTAAGTTCAAATGAATTGAACTTACCTTTTTGTATGTATTACCAATATAGAGCAGTATCATAAAGTCCGATTAAAATAAGGAGAACACCGGCTATACGTTGAATGTTTTTTCCTATTTTTCGGCTCTTTTTAAGTAGTGCCCCATTTAATCCTAGATAGGAGATGATGGACATTAATACGACGATAGGCAGAGCAGTTCCTATCGAAAAGAATGTAGGAAACAAGTACCCGTAATTATAGGGTAAAGATAAAGGGAGTAACGTTCCGAAAAATAGCACAAACATAGTCGGACAGAAAGCTAAAGAAAAGAAAAAACCAAGTAAAAATGAGCTGACTTCATTTTGTTTTCGAATAAATTTAATAGGGAAAAGGGTAGAGAAGAAATTTCTTCCTCTTATAATATCTGATAATATTAGACCTATTATTATTAATAAAGGTCCGATCAGTTTGCGTAACCATGGGAAATACAAAGTTAATGTTTGTTGAATTTCTTTTCCTAATAACCAGACTAAAAGTCCAAGTGTCGTAAAAGCTATTACTTTTCCTAAAATGAATAACAGTATATGTTTCCAGGTATGTCCCTTTTGTAAAGATTGATTTCCATAAAGTGTAATAGCGCTAATGTTTCCTGTTAATTGGCAAGGAGCAAGTGTACCTACAATGCCTAATAAAAACGCAAATAAAAGAGGTACTGATTTCGTAGCATTCGCGACATCTATTAAAGGAGACATGAGTTGATAGCTCCATTCACTAATTATTGAAAACACGTTATATTCACCCTTCTAATTAATTTGGAATGTTCCTTCTTTAGTAAGCTGCTTCCATGTTTTACCCTCATCCGTAGAAAGGAACACATTTGCTTTCATTGTAGCAAATACAATTTCAGCTGAATTTTGAGGGTTTTGTGATATATACATAATTGTATCTTTAGGATCTAAAGGTGGAATTTGTATGTTTGTCTCCTCATTTGTAGCAATTGATTTCTTCGTTACGATTTGCTTATTGATAGGCGCGTAAATAACATCTTCATTACTTAATGTAATTGCGGTCGATTCAAGTGATTTAGCGAATATTTCAAACGTATTTCCGTAATCTGTAGATAAGTAAACACCGTCTTTGGCACTTACTGCGACTACACTAGATTGATTCGGATGTACGGAAAAGGAATGAATCGTACTTGAAAGACCTTTTAACTTACTATTTTCCCAATCTTGTCCGTTGTTCGTACTGAAATAAAAACCTTGTTGTAATTTAGAATTTGGACGCTCATTGTATAAATAAATTGCTTCTGTATTATATCCGACAGCAAGGTTATGAAAATCAGATTCTCCGTAAAACGCTAGCTTTTCAAGTGTATTACCGCCATCAGAACTTTTCATTAATCCTAAAGGATTTTTTAAATCTGCTCCTGGTTCAGGATGACCGCTGGCAAAGAACCCGTTCTTCGTTGCCTGAAACCCCATATAATCATGTAATCCAGTCTTAGTTTCAAGCCATTTTCCATCTTGATAAACTTTTATCCCGCTATGAGTGGCGATAGAAACCCCAGATATATTTCCTGCATAGCCAATTCCGTGAATGTGCTCGATTTTTCCAGATGTAATTTCTTTATAGAAGTCTTGCGGACTCGTATTTGCTGTTTCTATATTTTTTGACTCAGATTGCACCGTTTCTTTCTTCACGGGTGCTGTTTCGGTGTTGCTAGAACATCCAGTAATTATGAATAAGGAAGTAATTGCTAACCCTGTTGCTACATAATGTTTCAAAGTTGTGGCTCCTTTCCTATATATGAGATTTTAAGTATATGGAATAAATGTCAAGAAATTGTGGAGTGGTATGCATAATGTAGATTAGATGGGCACTAGTAAGGGGGGATTTTCCTTTTTCTATGAGTACTATTAATTGACGAAAAATTGTAACAATAATAAAATGAATTGATTAGATCATTAGTTTTTTAATCATACATAGAACGCTAGGGGGATTATCATGAAATCAACATTTTTTGCTCAAAATAGAGAACGATTAGCAAACACATTACCAGAGGGATCTATTACGATTTTATTTGCGGGACAAGCACCGCATATGTCAGCTGATGCACATTATAAATTTGTACCGAATCGTAATTTTTACTACTTAACGGGAATCGATGAACCAAATGTTATTTTTATGCTGAAAAAGGTTGGAAGTAGTGTTGAAGAAACACTTTTCATTGAAAAGGCAGATCCAGTAATGGAAAAATGGGTCGGTAAAACAGTTTCTAACGAAGAAGCAGAGAAAATTTCAGGTATAAAGAAAGTTATATATTTAGATAGCTTTGAAAAGACAATGTCAAATATACTTTTTACAGAAAATGCGAAGCATCTATATTTAGATATAGAACGTCGTGATTGGAATGGTACGGAGACAAAAACATTAGCATTTGCTAAACATGTAAGAGAAAAATACCCACACGTAACAATTGGTAATGTATATCCGAACATTTGTGAATTACGAGTATTTAAAACAGAGGAAGAAATTGAAATTATTAAAGAAGCGATTGCTATAACGAAAGACGGTATTTACAACGTACTTAAGCATGCAAAAGCAGGCATGATGGAGTATGAATTAGAAGCACAATTTGATTTTACACTGAAGTCATCTGGCATTAAGTACCATGCGTTCAATACAATTTTGGCGAGTGGGAAAAATGCTACAGTTCTTCATTATGAAGATAATGATGCACAAATTCAAAATGGTGACTTAGTATTACTAGATTTAGGTGCTCAAAAAGACTACTATAACGCTGATATTAGTTATACATTCCCGGCAAATGGAACATTCTCTAGTCGCCAAAAACAAATTTATAATATTGTATTAAAAGCATTAAAAGAAACAACAGAGATTATTAAGCCAGGATTAAAGTTCGCTGCATTAAATGAGCATACAAAAAAGGTACTGGCAGAAGAGTGTAAAGCAATTGGTTTAATTCAAGAAGATGAAGAGTTATCAAAATACTATTATCATGGTGTCAGCCATTTCCTTGGTTTAGATACACATGATGTAGGAACATATAAAGATAGAGTGTTAGAAGAAGGTATGGTTATAACAATTGAACCTGGTCTTTATATTGAAGGAGAATCAATTGGAATTCGTATTGAAGATGACATTCTTGTAACGAAAGACGGGTATGAAAACTTGTCAAAAGATATCATTAGGGAAGTTGAAGAAATTGAAGAATTTATGAGTGTAAATAATGAACATGTAAAAGGAAACCAAGCTGTAGCTAAATAATAAAAGAGTCATCACTAATTTATTTGAACTTTATCTCGAATCGTGGACAATTAAAAAATCCATGATTCGGGATAGGGTTCTTTTCTTCGAAATACTAATCTTTAATTATTAATCCTAATAAAGTAGCAAACTGAACAGCTTGATATGTCGATACTTTACATCCTCTTAAATCGCTCACTGAAACTGTAAGTGTATCAAAGGTAGAAGAACTAATATCTATCCCCTTCAGTGATGTCTGATCAAAATTAGCTTCATCAAGACTACATAATTGGAATTCAACTTTTTTAAGTTTACAGTCAAAAAAATCTGCATTATTTAATGAAGTTTCATTGAAGATGATTTTTTCTAGTTTAGAATTTCCAAATGCCGCTAAATTCAAAATTGAATTCTCAAATTTAACATTTCCTAAGCTAGATTCTGTGAAATTTACTCCGATTAATTTACTGTTTTTAAATTCGACTCTGTGAACAGAAGAATTGCTTAAATTAACATTTGATAAATCACAGTTTTCAAAACAAACATCTGTAATATCAATATTGCTAAAGTCTGTATTAGTAAACTTACAGTTTTTTATCACCGCATCATATAACCGCACTCTATCTACAGATTCATTTTCGAAAGTGGAGTCTATAATTTCACACACTTCCAATGTTGGATCTTCTTCATAAAAAATATCTTGAAAATTCTTTGAAGATAACTCTGGTGAAATTTTTGGTCTATCAATTTTCATCGTATATCAATCCTCTTCTATTTGATATATTTGTGTAATTTGAGTCCATTGTCTGTGAGGAACATTAGTTCTTATTATACAAAAATCTAAGTTCTTTTGTGAAGAGCATTTTAGCTACATTTTTCTTATTTAATAATAGCAGTGTTATTGTTTCTTAAGAAATAACGTCAAAACAAATACGAGAACGGCTAATGTAGTCGCTACAAGGAAAGCATTTTGTATTACTAAAATATTCGTCTCTTATAATGTCTCTGCTTTTAGTAATTTTCCAATTAGCTTACGTAAGATCTAATTACATCTCCTTATTTTCTTGAAAATCAACTTCTATAATGATTTTGAAAAAGAATAAGGAGGGATTGTCCATGAAGCGAGTTGTATTAGCAGCCGTTACTGTCTCTGTAATATTTTTAATTGCTGCCTGTTCTGTGACGACAAATACAACAAATGATCATAAAAATATGAATGATAACAAAACACTACAGACTGAAACAGCTACAACACCATTGAAGGTTGAAAAAGGGCCAGAAGTTACTTTAATAGCGAAAGAAGAAAAGCAAAAATTAAGTAACGGTGTTATTGTTCCAGTCTGGACATTTAATGGCTCATCTCCTGGTCCAGAAATTCGGGTGAAAAAAGGTGAAAAGGTGAAAGTGACATTAAAAAATGAATTATCTGCACCAGTATCTATTCATTGGCATGGATATCCTGTCCCAAATAACATGGATGGAATTCCGGGCGTGACACAAGATGCAGTTGAACCAGGAAAAAGTTTCACTTACGAATTTGAAGCGAACGTACCAGGAACGTACTGGTATCACTCGCATCAAGATTCTGTAAATCAATTAGATAGAGGTTTGTATGGAGCGCTCATTGTAGAGGATACAAAGGAAAAATATGATAAAGATTACACATTACTGTTGGATGAATGGGTTACAGATAAAGAAGAAATTAAAAAGCAGTTAAAAGAAATGACAAAAGGGCAAATAGGTAATAAATCTAAAGGTGATGAAAATACGAAAAAGAATGATGATAAGAACGGCATGGATCATTCTGGTATGGACATGGGCAGTGATCAAAAAGACTCTGGCAATATGGCAGGAATGGACCATGGAAATATGAAGATGGAAGGTCATGATATGAGTATGTATGATTTATTCACAATCAATGGAAAAAGCGGTGATTTAGTAGTGCCATTGAAAGTGAATAAGGGAGATAAAGTTCGTCTTCGACTTGTTAATGCTGGTTATCTATCACATGATATACATGTTCACGGTCATGATATAAAAGTAATTGCGACAGATGGTCAACCAATAAACAATCCAAAAGTTATAAAGGATAAAGTAATTTCAATCGCACCGGGTGAACGTTATGATATTGAATTTACTGCTAATAATCCTGGGAAGTGGTATGTTGAGGACCATTCAAAAAATAAAGGTGCAAAAGGAATGAAAGCTGTTATTGAGTATGATGGCAGCAAAGAGATGAAAGATAAAACAGATGAAAAGGGAAAATTAGCGAAATTCGATATGACGAAATATGGTGCTAAAAAATTAGGTAGTTTCACGTTAAATCAAGAGTATACTGCCACATATAATATGGACTTAAATACGCAAATGAATGAAAATGAAATGGTATATACAATTAACGGAAAGGTATTTCCGGATATTGACCCAATTCAAGTGAAAAAGGGTGATTTAGTAAAAGTGAAATTGGTAAATCGTTCTAAAATGGATGATCACCCAATGCATTTACATGGTCACTTCTTCCAGGTGTTGAGTAAAGATGGAAAACCGGTAGAAGGTTCTCCAATTGTAAAAGATACATTGAACTTAAAACCAGGAGAAGAATATGAAGTAGCCTTTGTAGCAGACAATCCCGGTGAGTGGATGTTCCACTGTCACGACCTACATCATGCTTCAGCAGGGATGGTAACGGAAGTGAACTATACAGATTATAAATCTGACTATGTTCCAAACCAAAACATTCCTAATAAGCCAGAATAATAGGAAGCAGTTATCCTATGGATAGCTGCTTATTCATTTTTGTTGCAAGTACTAATGTATATGTTGATTATGCCCAGGTGAAGGTGAAGGTGCAGGAGTATGATCTGGGAATGTCGCGAATACGGCAACGATAATTACTACACTAATTGAAAGGAATAACAAAAAACGACGTTGGATAAAAGTAGAAAAGTTCTCCGATAACAATTGAATCACACAGGACATAGTAATCGTTATAGTAAGTAAAAGGCTAATGAACAATATACTATGAGCTTGTTGAGCGTTTAACATTTCTGTAATCATTGCTCCCATCATACTTGCCATTAATCCAGAGAACATTCCTTCTAAAGCAGTATATAGGTGAAAACGTAGACCCACTAAAAAACCGATAAAACCACTAATTAAAATAGCAAGTAAAGTAGAATATAGTAATTCCCCCTTAAAGAGAATGCCTAAATAAAAACCAATACTTAAACCGATACTCATACTAAAAGACATAATAAATACCATATACTCCATTAGGGTACCCTTACGTTTAGAAATATTGGATACAATAAGAATTGAGGTACAGCAAAGTGTTAAGGTAGTTAACGTATAAGCAAACATTATGATACCTCCTTGTCCTATCGTTCATTTCATCATATGTGTACTTATGATAATTTATATCTGCATATTATCTGCACAATTTCATAGATGTAAGCAAAGGAACGCTTGATTTTTTAGGGCGTCTTTTTTAATTGTAAGCATGTGAAAGAAATTGTTATATTATGAGTTTCTATTGTGAAGCCATAAAGAATAAGCGTATAATATTATAGGTCTCACATTTGCGAGACAAACCGCGAATGATAAATAAGATTGTTGTTTTATCATCGCTTCTAAACATATAGACAATGAAAGTAACACTGGAATACAGATAGGGAGTTATAAAATGAAATTAATTATTGCCGAGAAACCAGATCAAGGGTTGGCTCTTGTTTCACAGTTTAAATATCGCCGGAAAGATGGATATTTAGAAGTAGAAGCAAATGAGTTATTTCCAAATGGAGCGTACTGTACATGGGCAATTGGTCATTTGACGCAGTTATGTAATCCAGAGCATTATCACGCAGAGTGGAAAAAATGGTCACTTAATACATTACCGATGATTCCAGAGCGTTTTCAATTTGAAGTAACAAAGTCAAAGTATAAGCAATTTAACGTTGTGAAACAGCTGTTACATAATCCACAGGTAACAGAAATTATTCACGCAGGCGATGCTGGGCGTGAAGGGGAACTAATCGTACGAAATATTATTAATCTTTGTAATGTGCAAAAGCCGATGAAGCGTCTATGGATTTCGTCTTTAACGAAGCAAGCTATTTATCAAGGGTTTAAAAATTTACTTGATGAATCAGATACAATTAATACGTATTACGAAGCATACACAAGATCTTGTGCTGACTGGGTTGTTGGTATGAATGCATCACGTGTGTTTAGTATTTTGCTAAAGAAAAAAGGAATGAATGATGTATTTTCTGCTGGTCGTGTCCAAACACCAACGTTAGCATTGATTGTAAAGCGTGAGAAAGAAATTGAAAACTTTAAGTCAGAGCCTTTCTGGGAAGTGTTTGCAACCTTTAATATAGAAGGAAAGAAATATGACGGGAAATGGGAGAAGGATAATGAATCCCGCTTAAAAGACCCTGATATGGCGAATAAAATTGCGGCATTTTGCCAAGGGAAACCGGCTGTTGTGAAGGAAATGAAAACGGAGCGTAAAGAGTTTCAGCCGCCGCTTTTATTCAACTTATCATCACTGCAAGCAACGGCAAATAAAGCCTTTAAGTTTTCACCGAAAAAGACGCTTGATATAACGCAAGCACTCTATCAAAAAGGGATTGTTTCTTATCCACGTTCAGATTCTAACTATGTTACACAAGGAGAAGCAGCGACGTTCCCTGATATTTTACAGAAGTTAAGTCAATTTGATGAATATAAAGGCTTATTACCGGCGCCAATTGAATCCATTATGAACAATAAGCGTTATGTGAATGAAAAGAAAGTAACAGATCACTACGCAATTATTCCGACAGAGCAAGTTACAAACCCAAGCAGACTATCAGGTGATGAAAAGAAAATATACGATATGATCGTAAGAAGGCTTATTGCAGCTCATTATGAAGTTGCAATCTTTGACTATACAACGATTGTAACGCTTGTAGATGAACGTGCTGAATTCATTTCAAAAGGAAAACAGCAAATTCAAGAAGGTTGGCGTAAAGTTATTTTCCAAGACGATAAAGATGACGAAACCATTCTTCCAATTGTAGCTGAAGGTGAAGAAGGAAAAGTTGTAAAGGTGAAAGTGAAAGAAGGAAAAACACAGCCACCGAAGCGTTATACAGAAGGACAACTTATTACGTTAATGAAAACAGCCGGTAAGTATTTAGAGAATGAAGAGCTAGAGAAGGTATTGAAGAAAACAGAAGGTTTAGGTACGGAAGCGACCCGCGCGGGTATTATTACGATGCTGAAAGACCGTAAATATATAGATGTAAAGAAAAACCAAGTGTATGCGACTGATAAAGGAAAAGTATTAATTACCGCAATTGGTGACAAAATACTAGCTTCACCGGAAATGACTGCGAAATGGGAACAACGTCTTGCGGAAATTGGTGAAGGTACAGCTTCACCAGCTACATTTATGGAACAGACGAAAAAGCTATCAGCTAAAATTATTGAAGACGCAGTGGAAATGTCTGAGAAGTGGGATTTCACGGGACTACATGTTGAATCGATTGAACGAAAAGGATCGAAATTTACAACGGGTAAAAAGGTTGGTAGCTGTAAAAAATGTGATGGCGATGTAATTGATAAGTCAACGTTTTACGGTTGTTCTAACTATAATACAACGCAATGTGATTTCACCATTTCAAAGAAGATATTAAGTAAAACAATTTCGCAAAAGAATATGACAAAGCTCTTAAAAGGTGAAAAGACTGATTTAATTAAAGGCTTTAAAAAGGGCGAGAAAACGTTTGATGCGAAATTAGAGTGGAAAGATAATAAGATTAATTTTGTATTTGAGAATTAATTTGTTAAAAGAGCATGACATAAAACTGTCATGCTCTTTTGTTTTTTCTTTTATATAAAATTTAACAATAAAAAAAATCCTTTAAATAATAATTTTTTATTGTAAAACGATAAATTTTGTATTAAAATCATAATAAATGAGTGAAGTACTTTTGTTAAAAGGTAACAATCTTATTTTTTTAATTAGAGGAGGTATAATTATGAACAGTAACAATTTGATTGTTAAACATATGGATAACCCCCATGAGTTGGAGAAGATGTATAGAAAAGATCCGAAAGCTTTTAAAAAAGCATTCTCACAAGCATGGGACCAAAACCCTGATTCTCAAATTCTAGCTGCTTGGTATGAAAGGTTGCATTTCAAGGAGAAAGTAAATAAAGAAAAAACATCTTTGTTTCAAAAAGGTTTCTTATTCATGGGCCTTTTAGCTATTCTGGCCGGCATAAGCACCAGGATCATTTTCCACTTTGTTGAGCAGGAAGCAATTGCTCCAATAAACTTGGCTTTTGGTGTAATTCCCTTTATTGCTGCTTATTTTGTTTACAATAATAAGCCGAAAAAAAGTATTATTTATTCCCTTATAGCGTTATTCCTAGTTTCCGGGGTGTATCTTAATACGTTGCCAATAAATTATAAAGACAGTACCATACTTGCTTATTTACATCTTCCTATATTTTTATGGGTCTTAGTAGGGCTTGCGTTTACAGGAAATGAATATTCAAAAGGCGGTACAAGATTAGCCTATATTAAATTTAATTTAGAATATTGTCTTCTCTACGGGAGCATGGCAGTGAGCGGAATGATACTAGCAATATTCACCATGCGTTTGTTTAGCTTTGTTGACTTAGATATAGGAGAATTCTATTTTAGTAATGTTGTTTTATTTGGAGCAGCGGCTCTCGCTATTGTGGCTGCATACTTAGTATCAATGAATCTTAAGCTTGCTAAAAATATTACACCATACATATCTAAAATCTTTAGTCCGCTTGTCCTGGTCACATTGTTTATTTATCTTATAACGATAATTTTGGTCGGGAAAAACCCGTTCTTGGATCGTAATTTCCTAATGGCATTCAACGGAATACTGCTTGGTGTATTGGCTGTTACTATATTTTCTATCGTTGAGAGTGACTCGGACGAGAAAAAGAACATTTCAGATTATATAAATTTTTCCTTAATTGTTCTGGCGCTTATTATTGACACTGTCGCATTGTCAGCCATAGTATTCAGACTTTCTTCTTACGGGATTACACCTAATAGACTAGCTGTTTTAGGTGTAAACATACTGATCTGGGCAAATCTAATTTGGATTATGTTTTCCTATATGCGTTTCTTGCAAAACAAATCAGGACCGACAGCTATCCAAGATGCCATTACGAAGTATTTGCCAATCTACGGACTTTGGGCAGCTTTCGTTATATTTACGTTTCCTATCATTTTTAATTAGAAAGGATCTGTTAATGTAACGAAAGGTTAATTCTCTATAACATATAAAATTTTTAGAGCCCATCGATTTATAATTGGTAGTATTATGTTTGTAGTTTCGGTAATTTCATTTGTAATGATAAATAAGAAATAAGTGTTGTATGTAATCTTTCCATAATAAAAAACGTCCCAAAATGGGACGTTTTTTATTATGCGTATTGCCGTTTTTTCTTAATAAGCAACAAAACTTGTGACACACAAGCTAGTACTGGTAACTCAATCAATGGTCCAATAACGAGTGCAAGTGCGATAAGAGGCTCATCTGGAAAAGCGGTCACAGCGATAGCGAGTGCAACAGGTGAGTTTCTTGCTAACGTTGTTAAGCTTAGACTTACTGTATCTTTGTAAGATAAATGCATCATGCGCCCGATAAATTGTCCTAGTAAAAAATTAATGATGAAGAACAATAGAACAGGGACGAGTAATAATAAAACAACATTCATATTTTGTAGTAAATATTTACCTTGTGATGCAAACATCGCTACTATTGCTAAACTTAAAAATACAATTTGAGCAGAGCTAAAAAACGGAATGAGTTTATTCTCGAGAGTTTCAGTTTTTTTTATTTTATTCATAATGAATTTTGTAGCGTGTGCAAGTATAAATGGTAAGACGATTACGATAACAATACTTTCTACTAAAACAGAAACCGCTACAGTTTTCATGACACCAGCAAATAAAAATAAATAAATGGGAAGGAGTAGAACTTGCAAAATTAAATTTACAGGTAAAATTGCAGTAGAAAGTGCTACATTACCTTTCGCTATTTCAGTAAAGATTAAGTACCAATCTGTACATGGAGTAACCATTAACATTATAAATCCAACCCAAAGTGCTGGATGATCGGAAAGAAATAGTGCCCCTAACCCCCAAGCGAGTAAAGGTGTCCATAAGAAGTTAATAGTAAGACTTGTTCCAGCAAATTTTAAATTGCGAAATCCTTTTTTTATTTCTTTTAATGGGATGCTGAGGAATAATCCATATAGCATGAAAAATAAGAAGGGGACAATAAATTTGTCTGAATACGTATGTATCATATTAAATTGTCCGAGTACGATGCCGCATGTAACAGCAAAAAGAATAATAAAAGCTTGAATCTTTTCTATAGTGCTCATGAATAAATCCTTTCTATATATGAATTTTCCTCTCTAAGTTTATTATACAAGTAATAAAGATGTATTTGGTGTTCAATTGTATTTTAGTTAATATTTTTAAATTGAGATAATATTTTTTATTGAAAGCTACTTGACTAAAGTAAGTTACTATATTACAATCACTTATATAAGGTAATTAAATAACAAAAAGTTGCAATGGCGTAACTTAAGGTATCTATTGGAACTTTTTCTTAGAATAAGAATTTTTATGATGATGAATAATGAATATGAAAAGAAAGATTAGGTGAAGAAAATGGGACTATTTAGCTCATTATTTGGTAAAAAAGAAGAAAATAAGAATGTAGAGGGGAATAAAAAAATGTCAAAAGTATTATTTGTAAAAGCAAACGATCGTCCAGCGGAGCAAGCAGTTAGTTCAAAAATGTATGAAACATTTGTAAGTACTTATAAAGAAGCAAATCCAAATACAGAAATTACGGAATTAGATTTATTTGCATTAGATCTTCCTTATTACGGAAATATCGCGATTTCAGGTGGATATAAACGTAGCCAAGGCATGGAGTTAACAGCTGAAGAAGAGAAGGCAGTTGCTACAGTAGATCAATATTTAAATCAGTTTTTAGAAGCTGATAAGGTTGTATTTGCATTCCCATTATGGAACTTTACAGTACCAGCACCATTAATCACATATATTTCATACTTGTCTCAAGCTGGAAAAACGTTTAAATATACAGCAAATGGCCCAGAAGGTTTAGTTGGTGGTAAGAAAGTAGTTGTGTTAGGTGCTCGTGGTTCAGATTACTCTTCAGAACAAATGGCTCCTATGGAAATGGCAGTTAATTACGTAACAACTGTACTTGGATTCTGGGGAATTACAAATCCAGAGACAGTTGTAATTGAAGGACACAATCAATATCCAGATCGTTCACAACAAATTGTTGAAGAAGGTCTAGAAAACGTTAAAAAAGTAGCAGCAAAATTTTAATTCATGATAGTAAATGGAAAAACCAACATGGATGACCATGTTGGTTTTTTAGTCTATTTTTCATGTTAAAAAATGTATATTTATAAAATAAAAGAAAAGTTCGAAAATAGTATTGCAAAATATTATATAGCAAACTATAATGAATTCAAGAATAGTTGATACTTAAATTAAATATTCAGAAAATTCAATTAGTTAAAATTGGAAAATGAGATAAGGAAACTTGAATGGGGGTTATATTATGGCGAATAAAGTACCGTTTTCGTTCATAGTAGTTATTGGATTAATGTTATTTGCACTATTTTTTGGAGCGGGAAATTTAATTTTTCCAGCGATGCTTGGTCAATCAGCTGGAGAGAATGTATGGATTGCTAACGCTGGATTTTTAGTAACTGGTGTTGGATTACCATTACTAGGTGTGCTAGCATTTGGTTTTTCAGGTAAAGATGATTTGCAGTCGTTAGCTAGTCGTGCTCACCCAGTGTTTGGGATTGTGTTTACAACAGTTTTATACTTAGCGATTGGTCCGTTATTTGCAATACCAAGAACAGGAAATGTTTCTTATGAAATTGGTCTTAAGCCGTTTATGCCAGAAGGAGTAGGTTCTACACCTTTAATTCTTTTCACAATTATATTCTTTAGTATCACTTGTTTTTTTTCGCTAAATCCCGCGAAAATTGTCGATATTGTTGGAAAAATCTTAACGCCAATTAAGTTGACTTTCATCGGTATTTTAGTAATCGTTGCTTTTATACATCCGATTGGAGATATGCAAGCACCAGTGGAAGCTTATACATCACATGCATTCTTTAAAGGATTCCAAGAAGGATACTTAACGATGGATACGCTAGCATCATTTGTATTCGGGATTATCATTATCAATGCTATTAAAGAAAAAGGTGCGAAAACGAAAACACAAATTATGGTCGTTTGTGCAAAAGCGACAATTATTGCAGCATCTATTTTAGCAATTATCTATACAGCACTTTCTTATATGGGTGCTTCAAGTGTTGCAAAGCTTGGACATTTAGAAAACGGCGGAGAAGTATTAGCGAAAGTTTCTAACTACTATTTCGGATCATATGGCGGAGTATTATTAGGATTAATGATTACAGTAGCTTGTTTAACAACTAGTGTGGGACTTGTATCAGCATGTTCTTCATTCTTCCATAAGTTATTCCCAAATGTTCCTTACAAAGCAATTGCAATTACGCTATGTGTATTTAGTGCAATTGTTGCAAACGTAGGATTAACACAATTGATCGCAGTTTCTGTTCCAGTATTAACAGCAATTTATCCACTAGCAATCGTATTGATTTTCTTAACATTCTTCCATTCATTATTTAAAGGAAGAGCTGAAGTTTATCAAGTAAGCTTAATCGTAACATTTATCATCAGCTTATTTGATGGATTAAGTGCAGCTGGAGTTAACATTGAAGTAGTAAGCCAAGTGTTCACTAAATTCCTTCCGATGCAGGAAGTAGGATTAGGCTGGATCTTCCCAGCGATTATCGGTGGATTTATCGGATATGGCATTAGCATTTTAAAAGTGAAAAACCAAGTTCAACCAGCAACTAGAGCGGATAAGAAAATAGGTTAAATAAAAAAAGTTATAGACTTGTTTCTATAGCTTTTTTTGTTACTATTAATAATGAGAAAAAATAAAGTAGTAGGGGAAATAAAATGAAAAAAACAATTGATCATATCGGAATCGCAGTTCGAGATATAGATAGTACGATACGTTTTTATGAAAATGTGTTACTAGGAACTTTAATAGATCGTTACGTAAGTGAAGCTCCTGGTGTGGAAAGTGAAGTAGCCATTCTTGAAGTGGCTGGAGATAGAATTGAATTACTTGCACCGACAAATAATACAACATCTCCAATTGCCCGTTTTATTAAACAAAAAGGTAAAGGTGTTCATCACGTTGCGTATCGTGTCGATGATTTAGAAGTGGCTCTAGAAGAGTTAAAAGAACAAGGTATTCGGACATTAGAGCATACACTACGCATTAATAAGCACGGTAGAAGGTTAATTTATCTTAACCCAGCGGATACAGAAGGAACGATTATCGAGTATTGTGATTATCCGGAAGAGAAATAGAAGAGGGATATTTTTTTAAAGGTGTTACGTAATAACGTAATACCTTTTTATTTATGTATTTCACATTTTCTTCACAAATGATTCACGATAACTTTTCTTCTTTGATAACTTACATAAATATATTTTATGATATAATAACAATCGGCTTTAAAAATGTAAGTTGTATCTATCGTGATAGTTACTATTATATTAGAAGTTTAGAGGTGGAAGAGAAATAAGAGTTATACTTTATAGAAGTTTATATTTAATCAGGTTAATATTTCGCCCGAGAATCAAACTTCGGAAGTTAAAGTAATGAAAATAGAGCAATGAGGAAGAAAGAAGTGAAATGAGTGTGAAAGTAATGAAAAGATTAGGGACATGGCTATTACTTGTGTGTGTGCTTATCATATTGATACCGCAAAGTGCATCTGCTCATGCGTACGTTGTGAAATCAAACCCTACTGAAAATGAAACATTGAAGAAAGCACCATCTGTTGTAAAAATCGAATTCGATGAGGACATACAAGTTTCAAGTTTTAATACATTGTACGTGAGAGATACATCAGGTAAAAGGGTCGATTTAAAAGATGCTCATATTGATAAAAAAAATAAAAAGCTATTAGAAGCTGGATTAAAAGACAATCTCAAAAATGGTCTTTACTCTATTCAGTGGAAAGCTATTTCAGCTGATGGACATCCAATTCAAGGAGTTATCCCGTTCCGGGTTGGATTAGCGGAAGCGGAAACAGACGATATACAAGTGGAAGAGATGGGCTACGTCCCACAAATCGATATGATTATGGAACGTGGAATTTTATATACAAGTTTCTCACTATTTATAGGAGTGCTATTCTTTAATCTTATTATGTATAAAGGCAATGCAACCTCGGTTCGATCAAGGAGTAAGAACATAATATGGATCTCTTTATTTGGGATATTGATTAGCTTGTTATTCAATCTACCACTGCAAGCGAAAATAAATGCTGATGTTTCATGGCTAGAAGCATTCAATCCTTTACTATTAAAAGAAACATTACAGCTTTCTGTTTTTGGTTATGTATGGATTACTCAAATGGTTCTCATTAGTACGCTTATAATTGTTACGTATTTTGCGGTGAAGCATGAGAAGTTTTCGTCGTTTAAAGTATGCAGTATTCCAATACTATTGTTTATAGGGCTACTTGTTATGAAGGCCTTTAATAGTCACGCATACGGTTTAAAGTTTAAAGACATTGCTGTCGTTATGGATTTTCTACATTTATTAGCAGCTTCATTATGGGTTGGTGGTTTATCATCTATTATTCTTCTTTTATGTAAAGAGGATAATAAGTGGCATATGTATTGGGATATGATTAAGCGTTTTTCACCGTGGGCAACAGGTGCTGTCATTGTGATTTTAATAACAGGCCTTTTTAATAGTACATTTTTTATTCCAACAATCCACTCGTTATTTGATACGAAGTATGGATTGGCTTTATTAGCAAAGATACTATTATTTATTTTCATGGGGATATTGGGAATTATTCATTATGTGAAAGGGAGAATAAGAGCGCAGCAAGGATTAGGAGCTACGGTGAAAGTAGAGTTTGTCATTGGAATTATCATTTTCGTAATCGTAGCTTTTATGACAAACGTACAAACACCACCGATGCCTCCTACTGGACCATTTACAGAGAGTAAGCAATTAGATAATGGATATGAACTTACACTAAATGTAAGTCCGAATAAGGTAGGACAAAATAAATTCCATATTACACTAAAGGACGAAAAGGGACAGCCTGTTACTGATATGGAACAAATGATATTGACGACTCAATCATTAGATATGAACATGGGAAAAGGTTCATTTAAAGTTTCAGTAGTTTCACCAGGAGAATATGAAACAGAAGGTATGTATATTAATATGACAGGAAACTGGAATATACATGTTCATGGATTAACAAAATCTCTTGATAGTCTCGATACAGATTTTAAATTTATTGTCGGTGGCAGATAAAAAGAAGCTATGTATGAAAAGGAGCTAATAGAAAATGAAACGTATAAAAAAATTAGGAACAACAATGATCGCAACAATTATTGCAATGGGAATGTTTTCGTTACCTGTTAGTGCGCACGTCACTGTAAAACCAGCAACTTCTGACGTTGGTTCTTGGGAGACATATACGATAAAAGTACCAGTTGAAAAAAATGTAGCAACAACAAAAGTTACACTGAAAATACCGTCTGGAGTAGAGTTCCAGCAGTATGAACCAGTGCCAGGATGGAAAGTTGAGGAGCAAAAAGATACAGCTGGAAAAGTTAAAACTGTAGTATGGGAAGCAACAGGAGAAGGGATCTTACCCGGTCAGTTCCAGCGATTTACTTTCGTCGCTAAAAATCCGGATAAAGAGCAAAAAATAGCTTGGGACGCATATCAACAATATAAAGATGAAGAAATTGTTGAATGGACAGGCGATGAAAAAGCTGAAAAACCGCATTCACTTACTACAATTGCAAAAGGTACGTCATTAACAGGAGAACATGGTGAAGTGTCTAGTGTAGAAAAAAATGAAGGTACTAGTAATATGCAATTGATAGCAATTGTCTTATCTATTTTTGCCATAGTATCGTCGGTAAGTGCGTGTGTTTTTGTAGTACGTCGTAAAAAGTAAGACGTAAGAAAGAGCCTACAAACAGTAGGCTCTTTCTTACGTTTATTTCAATTCAACTTGCTGCCTTACAGCAAGTGTTTTCGGTTTTATATTTACAAAACAAATACTCACAACAATAAATAATAGTCCGATGAATAAGCTAATGGTAATAGCCTCATGTAAGAAAATTGAACTTACAATAATAGCTATTAGTGGAATGAGGAATGTATAAGCCCCAACTTTACTTGCTTCACCAGCTCCAACAAGTGTGAAGTATGCAAGCCACCCCATTGCAATAACAAAGAATGAAATAAAGAGAAGTACGCTAACAAATGGCATACTCCAAGCGATACTAGACCAGCTTTCAAACTCTGAACCAAATCCAATTAAGCAAAGACCACCAATAATAAGCTGAAGTGTTACCATCCAAATGGCATTAACACGGTGACCAGTCTTCTTAATGAATACTGTGCCAAGTGCCCAGCCAATAGCGCATCCTAACGCGAGAAGGATTCCAATAACAGAAATATGTCCTGTTAAACTGCTTGAGCTAATAACGCCTACACCAATAAATCCGAGAACAAGCCCGAAAATTTTCAAGCCGTACATTGATTCTTCAAGCCATATCCACGAGAAAATACCGAGTAAAACTGGTTGTAGAAATACAATGGCGGAAAATAACCCAGCAGGCATATATTGAAGGCCGACAGTTTGTAATCCGTAAAATATAATGATGTTAAGTAAGGAAGAAATAACGTATAAATGCCACGTTTCTTTTAAATGTAACTCTTTGTATTTCGGTAATGCGAACAGAAGTAAAATGAATCCTCCAATTAAAGTTCGAACGCCTGCAAATAAAACAGGTGGTGTATAATGCAGGGCAAACTTTGATAAAGGCCAATTGATTCCCCACATGAAAACGAGAAAGGTAAGGATGATGGCCGTCTTAGTTCGAGAAAGCTGTGTCACTGAAAGACCTCCTTGTTGTTATTCATTTCACTATGATATGATATCGACTGTAATAAATAAAATGAATCTTTTTTATGAGGAGTATAAGTGATTAGTTATGACCATTACACAACTGCAAGTATTAATAAAAACTGTTGATTTAGGTAGTTTTACGAAGGCTGCCAGGGTGTTAAATATGACGCAGCCAGCTGTTAGTCATGCGATTTCAAGTATTGAGTCAGAGTTAGGAGTTACGATTCTTATACGTGATAAACGAAAAGGGCTACTCGTTACGGATGTAGGAAATAGGATTCTTGTACATATTAGAGAGATTTTGAACGGTGTAGCGAAGATTGAACAAGAAGTTGCGATGGAGAAAGGACACGAAGTTGGGACGATTCGAATTGGGAGTTTTCCGAGCGCTTCTGCACATTTCTTACCCAAAATGATAAACCTTTTTAAGGAAAAGTATCCGAACTTAGAAGTAGTTCTTTGTGAAGGGACGATTAAAGAAGTTGAAGATTGGTTAGTATCGAGGGTTATTGATATAGGGATTGTTATTTTGCCTAATAAAGATATGGAGATTGTTCCATTAACGAAGGGGAAAATGGTTGCTATCTTAAGAGAGGATCATCCTCTCTGTAAGAAGGACGCTCTTACAATTTGTGATTTAGAGAATGAACCGATCATATTATGTAAGGGTGGATACGAACCACCCATTATTGATATGTTTAAACAAGCAAACGTACCACTTCGGGCCGAATATGTAATTTCGACAGTTACTACAGCTTTAAATATGATTCAAGAAGGATTGGGCATTGCAATATTAGCTGAATTATCTTTAACGAATTTACCAAAAAATGTGCAAACGAGAGAATTGGAACCACAAGTATGGAGAGAAATTGCTTTAGCTGTTCCTTCATTAAAGGATTCTTCAATCGCTGTGCAGCTATTTATTGAAGAATTTCAATCGCTATTTGCAGAATAAAAAGAGGTGTCTCATATATCATAATGGGACACTTTTTAATTTACTTATAAAAAATCTATGAAAAGGATTGACTTATTTTTTAGTTGTAACTATAATGATTACATCGAGGTGGTGATTACGATGAAAATTAGTAGCCGCTTTTCCATAGCTGTTCATATTTTATCTATTTTGAAAAACAATCCATCTTCACATTGTACTTCAGACTATATGGCTGAGAGTGTTAATACAAATCCAGTAGTCATTCGTAAAATCATGTCGTACTTGAAACAAGCTGGCTTTGTTTACGTAAATCGTGGACCGGGTGGCGCGGGATTACTAAAGGATTTATATGAAATCACATTGTTAGATGTGTATCATGCAGTGAACGTAGTCGAAGAAGACAAGCTATTTCATATTCACGAGCAACCGAATCCAGATTGTCCAATTGGGGCGAATATTCAAGCGGTGTTAGAAATCATTTTAATTCAAGCACAATCCGCGATGGAAGAAGTTTTGAGAAATATTACAATGGGGCAGTTGTTTGAAACTTTGCAAGAAAAAATGAATGCTTAAATCATATTTATATTTTTTTGTCATTAATGTAACCGATTTGATTACAACAATAAAGGTAAGGTGTAAAAGTTATGACTGTAAAAATGAAAGTATACTCAGATTTTATATGTCCGTTTTGTTTTTTAGCAAAAGGTCCATTAGATGAGGTAGCGAAAGAGAAAGATGTAGAGATTGAATGGATGCCATTTGAATTACGTCCAAGTCCATATTCAAAAATAGATCCATGGAATGAACCAGAAAAATTAGGTTCATGGGATGCTTTCATTCTTCCGACAGCGAAGAAGTTAGGAATTGATATGCGCTTGCCACGTGTTTCACCGCATCCATATACACATTTAGCTTTCGAAGGATGTCAATTTGCGAAAGAATGTGGACTAGGTAATGAGTATCATCACCGCGTATTCACAGCATTTTTCCAAGAAGAGCAAAACATTGAAGATATTGATGTGTTAACAAAATTAGCGGTAGAAGTAGGACTTCCTGAGGGGGAATTTAAAGATGCTTTAGTAACTCGTAAATATAAAGAAAAGCATCAAGAAGCAATTCAACACGCATATGATGAAGCGAATATTATGGCTGTTCCAACTGTCATGATTGGAGATGAAGTCATTCAAGGGCTTGCTAGTAAAGAAACACTAGAAAGGGTCATTGATAAAGAAATTGAAAAGGATAAAACAAATTCATTTGAAGGTATGCAATGTAATACCGATGGATATTGCTAATTCGCTTGTTATGAAATAACAAAATAAATTATAAAACAAACATTTGGAGGAATTAAAATGTCAGCAACTACAACAAACTTAAAAGAAGCGATCGTGAACCGCCGTTCAATTCGTAAAGTAGCAAAAAACGATGCAATTACGAAAGAAAGAATTGAAGAAGTGTTAAAAACAGCTTTACACGCACCAACATCTTTCAATATGCAAAGTGGTCGTATGGTTGTATTAATGGATGGAGAGCATGAAAAGTTTTGGGATATCGTTAAAGAAACACTAAGAGCCCGCGTACCAGCAGAAAACTTTGAAGCGACTGTAGAAAGACTAAAAGGCTTCCATGCAGGTGTAGGAACAGTTCTATTCTTTGAAGATCAAGCAACTGTAGAAAAAATGCAAGAAAATGCCCCATTATATAAAGATCAGTTCCCATTTTGGTCTCATCAAGGAAATGCGATGTTACAACATACTGTGTGGATGCTATTATCTGCTGAAGGAATTGGAGCGTCATTACAACATTACAACCCAATCGTAGATGCTGAAGTGAAAGAAACTTGGAACATTCCGGCAGAGTGGAGCTTAGTAGGTCAAATGCCATTTGGTGAACCAAACGAACAACCAGCAGAAAGAACGTTCTTACCTACTGAAGATGTAGTGAAATTTTATTAAGAAATACAATATGTAACGAGAAGGAAGCTGTGCTTAAAAACAGCTTCCTTTTTTGTAGTGGTGTTAATTTATGCGTATTTAGGGAAGAAATATAAGAAATAATACGGTGAGAAGGGAATTAGAAAAATGAATGATGAGAAAAAATATACAGTGGTAGGTACTGATGTTGAGGAAGTAAAGCGTTTAAATAAAAATTCAGGGTTAACGTATAATCAAGCGAAAGAAATGTTAGCAAAGCAAATGCAAAAAAAGAAGTAATTAGATTGAAATCTTTCATTTTTTCATTTAGCATTTTGATTGGAGAGAGTTAAGTAAAAGGTAACTCTCTTTTTTGTATAGCTAAGCATCTTATAGAGTGGAGGAAGCAACATGAAGAAATGGGTAAAGGTAACGCTGTCTATCACTGGAGGCATTGTCTTATTAGCGTGTGCTGGTGGATATTACGTGTATAAAAATTATTTTCCAAAGGAACCTGAGCGTATTGTATATGATAAAGAAAGAGTGCTACAACCGATACATAATCAGCTTAAAGGAATCAATATAGAAAATGTAAAGATAAAAGAAAAAGAAGTCGTAAATGCGACTGTAGATGAGCTTCAAAAAATGATTGATGATGGAAAGTTGTCATATGAAGAATTAACGAGTATTTATCTCTTTAGAATACAAGAACATGATCAAAATGGAATAACATTAAATTCTGTTACAGAGATAAATCCTAATGCGATGGAAGAAGCAAGAAAGTTAGATCAAGAGCGGGGTAGAAACAAAAATTCGAATTTATATGGTATTCCTGTCGTTGTAAAAGATAATGTACAGACGGAAAAAGTGATGCCGACTAGTGCAGGAACTTATGTATTAAAAGATTGGATTGCAGATCAAGACGCAACAATTGTGAAGCAGTTGAAAGAAGAAGGAGCATTTGTTTTAGGAAAAGCGAATATGTCTGAGTGGGCGAACTATTTATCTTTTACAATGCCAAGTGGGTATAGCGGGAAGAAAGGACAAAATTTAAACCCGTACGGTCCGATTACATTCGATACTTCAGGATCAAGTTCAGGATCTGCTACAGTAGTTGCAGCAGATTTTGCACCGCTTGCAATTGGAACAGAAACGACGGGATCGATTGTTGCACCCGCGGCGCAGCAATCAGTAGTTGGGTTACGTCCATCTTTAGGTATGGTAAGCAGAACAGGAATTATTCCGTTAGCTGAAACTCTTGATACAGCAGGACCTATGGCAAGAACGGTAAAAGATGCAGCAACATTATTTAATGCAATGATAGGTTATGACGAAAAAGATGTTATGATAGAAAAAATGAAAGATAAAGAAAGAATTGATTATACAAAGGATTTATCGATAGATGAATTAAAAGGGAAAAAGATAGGGCTTCTTTTTTCTGTAGACCAACAAGATGAAAATAGAAAAGCAGTAGCAGAAAAAATTAGAAAAGACCTTCAAGATGCAGGTGCGATATTAACTGATAATATCCAGTTAAGTGCTGAGGGTGTAGATAATTTGCAAACATTAGAATATGAGTTCAAGCATAATGTAAACGACTATCTTTCACAGCAAAAGAATGTACCGGTAAAATCGTTAGAAGAGATTATAGCGTTTAATAAAAAGGATAGTAAAAGACGAATAAAATACGGACAAACATTAATTGAAGGGTCTGAAAAATCTGTTATAACGAAAGAAGAGTTTGAAAACGTAGTGCAAACGAGTCAAGAAAATGCAAGAAAAGAGCTAGATAGGTATTTAGTAGAAAAAGGTTTGGATGCTCTAGTTATGATTAATAACGATGAAGTTCTTCTATCAGCTGTAGCTGGTTATCCGGAATTAGCGGTTCCTGCTGGATATGATAAAAATGGAGAACCAATCGGTGTAGTGTTTGTAGGGAAACAGTTTGGTGAAAAAGAGCTTTTCAATATTGGATATGCGTATGAACAGCAGTCTAAAAATAGAAAATTACCTAGTTTATAAAAGATTATATGAAAAATAACTGGAATCTAACAATATGAAAAGAAAAAAAGGATTCTTCTCAATTAGTAAGAAAGATTGTCTATAGGAGTTCATAAAATGTAATATATTCAATTTCCATCCATTGAAGGGGGAGGTTAATTCTTAATGAATGAAGTAAAGAGTTTTTTTCGAAGTAGAGGGTTTCAACGGTTTCTCGTTTTAATAATAGTAGCGCTTGTATTATACGCATTAAAAAGTATGATTAATTTAATATTAATTACGTTTATACTGACGTTTTTAATGGATCGATTTCAACGTTTTATTTCAAGAAAATTGAAAGTAAACCGGAAAATTGTTATTGCATGTTTATATATAATATTGGTTTCCTTTATAGGCACAACGTTATATAAATATTTACCTGTGCTGACGATACAAATTTCACAATTAATTTATCAGTTTAAACTATTTTTTCAAAATCCACCTGATAATGAAATCGTTAAATATGCACTTTCGACAATTAATGGGATGGAAGTATCAAAATATATAGAACAAGGTGTAGATGTCATCTATCAATCGATAGCAAATATAGGGAAGGTAAGTTTACAAATATTATTATCTCTAATTTTAAGCTTATTTTTCTTATTAGAAAAAGAGCGTATTATTACATTTACATCTAAGTTTAAAGATAGTAAGTTAAAAATCTTTTATGAGGAAATTGCATATTTTGGTGAAAGATTTGCAAGATCGTTCGGCAAAGTAATTGAGGCTCAGTTTTTAATTGCCGTTGTAAATTGTATTCTTACTGTCATTGCATTAATCGTTTTAGGATTTCCACAGCTACTTGTATTAGCTGTTATGATTTTCTTACTAGGGTTGATTCCTGTTGCAGGTGTGATTATTTCTTTGTTTCCACTTTGTATCATTGCTTACAACGTAGGCGGAGTTATGTACGTAGTATACATACTCGTATTCATAACAGTAATCCATGCTCTTGAAAGTTATTTTTTAAATCCGAAGTTTATGTCTGCAAAAACAAATTTACCAATATTCTACACATTTATGATTCTTATCTTCTCAGAGCATTTCCTCGGAATATGGGGGCTTATTATCGGGATACCAATCTTTATCTTTTTATTAGATGTACTTGATATAAATAATGAGGATGCGACTAAAAAATAAGAAATGATAGAAAATCACTAAAAAGTCATAGGAGATAATGAAAATAAAAAGCAATCCAAAATAAATTGGATTGCTTTTTATCTTAATTAAAGAACCGGAGCCATTGTTTCTTTCAATACTTGAACAGAGTGGTCGAATTTTAATTCTTCATCTTCACTTAATTCAACCTCTAAAATTTCACGAACACCGCCGCGATTTAAAACAGCAGGTACCCCGATATAAACATCTTTTTGACCGTATTGACCTTCTAAGTAAGCTGATACAGTTAATACACTATTTTCGTCGTTTAAAATTGCTTTTGTAACACGTAGAAGTGACATACCGATACCATAATAAGTTGCGCCTTTACGCTCAATAATATGGTAAGCTGCATCACGGACGTTTATGAAAATTTTGTCTAAATCTTCTTGATTATACGTGTTGTCTTTTTCAAGCAGTGTTTGTAGTTTTTGGATACCAACGGAAACATGGCTCCAAACTGGAAGTTCAGTATCGCCGTGTTCTCCGATAATATAAGCGTGAATGTTGTGTGGACCAATATCGAAGTACTCACCTAACATATAGCGGAAACGAGCAGAATCAAGCGTTGTACCAGAACCGATTACACGTTCTTTCGGTAAACCAGATTCTTTCCAAGTTACATAAGTTAAAATATCTACAGGGTTTGTTGCGATTAAGAAGATGCCATCAAATCCGCTATCCATAATACTGCGAACGATTTGTTTAAAGATTTTGGCGTTTTTCTCAACTAAATCTAAACGTGTTTCGCCTGGCTTTTGTGGTAATCCAGCTGTAATAACTACAAGGTCAGCATCTTTACAATCTTCGTAGCTGCCTTTCCATACTCTAGTTGGAGCTGGGGCGAATGGAACAGCATGACTTAAATCCATTGCTTCCCCTTCAGCTTTTGCTTCATTTACATCGACTAAAACAAATTCTTCAGCTACGGCTTGGTTAATCATGCAGTAAGCATAACTACATCCAACTGCTCCTGTTCCTACTAATACAACACGGTTAATACCTTTTTTCATTTCAAAATTCCTCGCAATTTCATTGGTTTTGTTATGTAAGATAATACGTCTTACTTCTATAGAGTCATATCTAGTTTATTACATTTTATAAAAGATATTCAAGTATTTGAAAATGTATCCGTGCAAATCTGCGAACAAAACATAGGAATTCAGTGAACCGAATATAATTCAGTAAAATCCTTTGTAAAAGGGGAAATGGTATGGGGAACCCATTAACAATGGAAGAAATGCTTCATATTATTCATGCAGGGCTTGTTACAAAGAATAACCCAAAACGGATTACGATTGCAGGTGCAGGGATTTCTGGATTAGTTGCAGGTTCTTTATTAAAAGAGGCTGGGCACGAAGTAACGATTATAGAAGCAAATAACAGAATAGGTGGCAGAGTGTATACGATTCGGGAACCATTTAGTGTGGGTTTATATTTTAATGCGGGACCGATGAGAATCCCTGACACCCATAAGTTAACCTTAGCGTATATTCATAAATTTAAACTACCTTTAAACCTTTTTATAAATAAAACTTTTGCAGATATCATTTATACGAATAACATTCAAACGAGATTGAATGTGTTTGAAAATGATCCAAGTGTACTTGAATATCCGGTTTTGGATAAAGAAAGAGGAAAAACGGCAGAAGAGCTAATGATTGAGGTATTAGAACCAATACTAAATTATATTAAGAAGGATCCTGATAAAAACTGGCTTATCGTTGAAAAAAAGTATAAAACGTATTCGCTTGGTTCATTTTTAATGGAGTATTATTCAGATGGTGCAATAGATATGATTGGGGTACTTCTTGATATGGAAGCTTATATGGGAATGTCCTTAATTGAAGTATTACGTGAAATGATTTTCTTTACTTCAACAACGAAATATTATGAAATAACTGGTGGAATGGATAAGTTATCGAATGCATTCTTACCACAATTAAGGGAACATATTTTAATGCAGTATAAGGTTGATAAAATTATACAAGAAGATAATAAAGTAATGTTACAAGGAAATCATGAACAAACGTTAGAGCAATTTACAATAACAAGTGATTTTGCTATTATTACAATTCCATTTTCAGCGTTAAGGTTTGTAGAAGTTCAGCCATACTATTTATTCTCTTATTTTAAAAAAAGAGCAATTCGTGAATTAAATTATATTGCTGCAACTAAAATTGCAATAGAGTTTAAAAGTAGATTTTGGGAGAAAGCGGGACAGTGTGGAGGTAAATCTATTACTGATTTACCGATACGTTTTACATACTATCCGAGTTATGGCATTCATACTCCAGGACCAGCTATCGTTATAGCAAGTTATACGTGGGCAGATGAGGCGTTAACATGGGATAGTCTCCCGCAAAGAGATCGTATTCGTTACGCATTAAAAAATTTAGCGGAAATATACGGTGACATCGTCTATAGTGAGTTTGTCACTGGAACATCTTTTAGCTGGAGTAAAAATCCGTATTCTTGCGGTGCATTTACAGCTTTCGAACCAGGCCAAGAGCTCGAGTTATTTCCGTATATTACACCACCATCTGGAAAAGTACACTTTGCAGGAGAGCATACGACATTAACACATGGGTGGATGCAAGGGGCAATTGAGTCTGGAGTTAGAGTTGCATATGAAGTAAATGAACAGTGAATCTCTTATATTTACAAATGGTCATTCTTTTAATAAAATAATAAGTATAAATCGTAATTATTACGCTTTGAATACATTTGAAGTAAAGAAATGGATGGTCGGTTGAATGAATAAAGTGGAGATTCATATATTAGGTGGTTTTTTAGGTAGTGGAAAATCAACATTATTACAAAATTTATTGTTAGCAGAGAAAAAGAAGAATAGAAAAGTTGCAGTATTAATGAATGAAATTGGTGAATACTCAGTAGATACAGATATTATTGGAAAAGAGAATGTTTTAAGAGAACTTCTTAAAGGATGTATTTGTTGTACGTTAAAAGAAGAGCTTGAAATACAATTACATTCGTTATACCAACAAGAAAGACCAGATGTAATTTATATAGAAACGACAGGTGTTGCGCATCCAATTGAAGTGTTAGACGCGTGTGTCTCGCCAATTTTAGCTCCTTTTCTGGAAGTGAAATCAATTGTAGTCGTCTTAGATGCAGTAAGGTGGTTAAACCGAAGTATATTAAGTGCAAATGTACAACAGCTATTGCATGAGCAACTGAAATTTGGTAGTCACATTCTTGTTAATAAAGCAGATTTACTAACAGATGAAGATAAGAACACAGTATTTGAAGAAGTAAAGGCAATAAATGATCATGCGAAAATGTATGAGACAAAGTATTGTAATATATCTTTAAAAGATATAGAAGAAGCAGAATTTCCAAATGATGAGGAACATGAGACACTACATGTCAAACAGCATTTACATATACAAACGATGACATATCAATTTACGAAACCGATTGATCAAGACAAATTATATGAATGGCTTTCGAATTTACCAGATAGTATTTATCGAGTGAAAGGTTTTGTGAAATTCCGTGGAGATAAATACCCTCACCTATTCCAATATTCGTTCGGAGTACCAACTTTATTAGAACAAGACTTCGGTTTCCCGACAAACTTAGTAGTAATAGGAGAAGGACTAGATAAGAAACAATTGGCTGAAGGGTTAGAGAAAGTCGAACTTAACTCTAATTAAGGGGAAAAGACTAACTTAAAAATAAGTTAGTCTTTTTGTATGGTCATTACTGAAATGAAACAGTATTTTCAATTGGATTGCAGAATATATATTGATTGTATGTCCGTTTCCATTACATAGGAAGGTGATTATATATTTGTGCCGAATGTAGAGGGTACTACAAGAGTTTTCCATTATCTATCGAATTAGTTAGTCATGATTACGGACAGGGGATTTTGGCGTGTTTGATTCTATCAGAAAGTAAAGTATGGGGAGGATCACAATGTCGATGAAAAAACGTAAGTGGCTAAAGACAATGTTTACTGGTTGTGTTTTAGGTTCGTTATTAATAACGGCAGCTTGTTCAGGAAAGAAAACAAGTACAGAGGATGAAAAAACGATTAAGGTAGGAGTTCTTGCTTCTTTAACAGGACCGCTAGAATCGTATGGAAAACAAACAGTGAACGGATTTGAATTAGGGTTAGACTATGCAACTGGTGGAACTGGGAAAGTAGATGGGAAAAAGATTAAGTTTGTTGTAGAAGATACAGAAACGAAAGCTGATGTAGCAGTTAAAAAAGCTACGAAGTTATTAGAAGAAGAGAAAGTTGATTTTTTAGTTGGATCGTCTAGTTCAAGTGATACGTTAGCGGTTTTACCACTGGCCGGGGAATATGAAAAGATTATGGTTGTAGAACCGGCAGTTGCGGATAGTATTACCGGGAAGAACTGGAATAAATATATTTTTAGAACTGGAAGAAGTTCCTCACAAGATGCGATTGCAGGAGCAGCGGCAATTGCGAAAAAAGGTGTAAAGATTGCGACATTTGCCCCAGATAACGCTTTTGGTCGTGAAGGGATTGCTGCATTTAAAGCGGGTGCGAAAAAATTAGGTGCGAGCATTGTGAATGAGCAATACGCGGATACAAATTCAACAGATTTTACAGCGAATATTCAAAATATCATTAGTTCAAAACCAGATTATTTATTTATCGTTTGGGCAGGGGCAAATTCACCTTGGAAACAGTTGAAAGATATGAATGTGGAAGCGCAAGGTATTAAAATTTCTACAGGTGCGCCAGATATACCAGCATTAAAAACAATGGATGCATTAGTAGGTATGCAAGGTTTTTCTGTATATTATCACACACTTCCAAAAAATAAAGTGAATGATTGGCTAGTTGAAGAGCATAAAAAACGTTTTAATGGTGTAGTGCCAGATTTGTTTACAGCGGGAGGAATGTCAGCAGCAATTTCTATTGTAGAAGCCTTAAAGAAAACAAAAGGTGATACAGATGTAGATACCTTGATTAAGAAAATGGAAGGAATGGAATTTGATACACCGAAAGGAAAGATGAAGTTTAGAGAGAAGGACCACCAAGCGATGCAGACGCTGTATTCTATCACATTGAAAAAGCAAGATGGTGTTGATTATCCGGTGCCAGTGTTAGAGCGAGAATTAACGATGAAAGAAACAGAACCACCAGTTCAAAATAAATAGACTGAATTTTCTGTTGTTTTTGTATAAAGAGGGGGGACCCTCTTTATACATATTTCCTTCATACTCACGGCTTTAAAGGGAGGGATTTCGTGACACATTTGCTAGAGACGAAAAATCTTAGTGTATCTTTTGGTGAACATCAAGTTATTAAAGATGTAAATTTAACTGTCCAAAAAGGAAAGCTCATTTCTATTATCGGGCCAAATGGTGCGGGGAAGACAACATTATTTAATTTACTAAGTGGACAGATTTCACCTACAACAGGTGAAGTGTATTTTAAAGGGCAAGATATTACAAAACTATCGATTCCAGATCGAACACGCTTAGGAATCGGTCGCTCTTTTCAGCTTACAAACATATTCCCAGAATTAACGGTACTTGAAAATGTCCGTTTAAGTGTTCAATCATTCGTACAAGATTACTATAGTTTTTTCCCGAGTTCAGCAAAATTAAAGCAACAAGTTGGAGAGGCGAGACGTTTCTTAAAAACAGTATTACTTCACGAGAAAGAGAACATATTAGCGAAAGATTTGGCACATGGAGAGAAAAGAAAGCTAGAACTTGCGATGTTATTGGCTTTAAAAACGGATGTGTTATTACTTGATGAGCCGACGGCAGGTATTTCGGTTGAGGAAGTCCCTGCTATATTACAAGTGATTGAAAATATTAAGAAACATCCAGAGAGCACAATTGTACTTATCGAACACAAAATGGATATGATACTAGGTTTGTCAGATCATCTTATCGTTTTATTTCATGGAGAGTTATTGGCTGAAGGATTGCCAGAAGAAATTATGAAAGATGAGCGTGTACAAAGTGCTTATTTAGGGGGATTATATAGTGGCACTATTACAAGTGAATAATATAGAAACGTATTTAGATCAGTTTCATATTTTGCAAGGAGTATCTCTTGCTGTTGAGAAAGGGACGATTACTGTACTGTTTGGTAGAAACGGGGCAGGGAAAACAACGACATTACGTTCAGTTATGGGATTTCACCGCATTGCAGATGGTGAAATTTATTATGATAGTGCAAAAGTAAGTGGATTACCTACACATTTAATTTCAAGGAAAGGAATAGGGTATGTACCAGAAAATCAAGGTATTTTTCATGATTTGACAGTAGAAGAAACATTCGCTCTTGCTAGGGGAAAAGGTGAGGAAGTAGAAGGGAAAATAGAGTGGATGCTGGAACTATTTCCGGATTTAAAGCAGTTTTGGAATAAGAAAAGTGGGCTCTTGAGCGGAGGGCAAAAGCAAATGTTGGCTATTTCAAGAGCGTTTATTAATAGTGATGGATTATTACTTATTGATGAGCCGAGCAAAGGGCTATCCCCGATAATGGTGGAGAAATTAATGGTAGCTATTTTGAAGATGAAAGAGAAAACAACAGTTTTACTTGTTGAGCAAAATTTTATGATGGCTAGTCAAATTGGTGATTATTTTTACATTATGGATAACGGACGAATTGTTCATAACGGTTTTATGAATGAATTAAAAAAGGATAAGGAAATGTGTCATAAATATTTAGGAATCTCTTAACATGAATCCGAGGTGAAAAGGATGGATGTGTTAATCAATTTATTTGTAAATGGGATTTCAACAGGGATGCTCATTTTTTTGTTAGCATCAGGTCTTTCACTTATTTTCGGTCTAATGAGCGTTTTAAACTTTGCACACGGTGGTTTATTTGCATGGGGAGCATTTACAGGTGTTTGGTTATTTAATATGACAGGAAGTTATATATTAGCTTTAGTTGGAGCAGTAGCCATGGGAATGTTCCTAGGATTTATTTTAGAAAGGTTTCTTATTAGACCGGTATATGGAAATCATGTTCGACAGCTGCTCGTTACGCTTGGAGGAATGCTCGTTCTTAGTGAGTGTATTAAAATATTTTGGGGGCCAAACCCTATTAGTGCAAAATTACCGTTATGGTTACAAGGAAGTTTTACATTCGGAGGTATTATATTAATTAAATATCGTCTATTTGTTATTTTGATTGGGATAATTATTTACATCGCACTACTACTATTACTCAAAAAGACGAAGATAGGTCTTATGATCCGTGCAGGTGTAATGGATAAAGAAATGGTTCAAGCGCTTGGTATTAATGTAAAAGCGATATTTTCTTTCGTCTTTTTATTAGGAGCAGGGATGGCAGCTTTGGGAGGATTCTTATTAGCACCGTATTCGGGCGTTATTTTCGCCGAGATGGGCATGCAGTATGCAATTTTAGCTTTTATAGTAGTAATTATCGGTGGATTAGGAAGCGTACAAGGTTCAGCTATTGCTTCTTTAATTGTCGGATTAGCTGGTGCTTTTACAGCGTATTTTATACCAGATTTATCACTTGCAATTAATATGTTAATGTTACTATTTTTCTTAATAGTGAAGCCAACTGGACTTGTTGGTGAAAAGGGGTGAAATGGTGAACAACACATCGGACCGAATTAAAGTATACTTCGGAGTATGTATGCTCATTTGTTTAAGTGTATTTCCGTTCGTAAATGATTCACGGAGCCTGTTAATTTTGTTCACTCAAATCTTCATCTTTGCTATTTTTGCAATGAGTTTTGATGTATTGCTTGGGTATACAGGAATTGTATCGTTCGGTCATTGTATGTTCTTTGGGATAGGAGCATATGGGGTAGCGCTTTTATTTGATCGACAAGGCGTATCAATAACGAACTTTTTAATTGGAATAGTAGCTGCAATTATCGTTTCAGCAATCGTTAGTTATATAATTGGTTTGCTTTCTTTACGATTGAAAAGTCATTTTTATGCAATGTTAACACTTGCTATTTCACAGTTGTTTTTCGTCCTTGCTGAAAAATGGCGTGGGCTCACTCACGGAGGAGATGGTTTTACATTTGGGGTACCAGAAATATTCCGTGATCGTTTTACTTTTTATTATGTATCACTTGTATGTTTATGCTTCATTTTTATTCTATTACGTCTTTTTACAAAGTCTTCTATTGGGAAAGTATTAAAGGCAATTTCACAAAATGAACAACGTGTTGAAGCACTTGGATATAAAGTCCTCCATTATAAAATAATCGCAAGTGTAGTGGCAGGAATAGTAGCTGCAATTAGCGGTGGTTTATTTGTTATTACATTACGCTTTGTCAATACGACTGTATTTTCAATTGAAATGACACTAAATGCACTCTTGATGACAATGATTGGAGGAGTCGGAACATTAATTGGAGCTATTGCTGGATCTGGGATTATTGAATCCCTAAAATATTATTTATCAGAACTAGCGACGGAATATCCGATTTTTGAAAGATGGACGATTATTCTAGGTTTATTGTATATTATCGTGCTACTCGTTTTTCCGAAAGGATTGGTTGGGACGGTTAAGGGACTGAAGAATATGAAACGGAATAAGAAGGAGAAAAGTGCAGAAGTGGAGCAAAATGTGTGAAAAATCAATTGTATAGAATATGAAAATCCCTCTTTTAGATTCATAAAGGAGGGATTTTTTTATTAACCAAATAGTTCATCAGGGATTTGTTTGAAAGAGTTTTGATTTGTAAAAAAATGAACAGCTAATTTCTCAACTGGAACATCTTCAATTGGTACCAATTTATCATTTTTAATCGGCAAAAAGGCTATCCCTTTTCCGTCCTCAATAAACTCTTCCATAAGCGAATAAGAATCTAATTGTTGAAGTTGACGCTGAGATAAATTATTTTCTTTTAGAAATTGTATCGTCTTATTTCTAAAAGGACACTTTTTGTCATTACTAACGAAGAAGAGTTCCTTTGAATAGTCAATGATACATTTTTCTTGATCTTTTAGTAAGCCTATAGAAATTGAAGTAGTAAATACTTTTTTAAAACCTGCACCAGAATCATCCTCATAAGTGATGACCATATCAACTTTTTGTTGCTGCAGTAATTTTGGCAAATGACTACTATTTTCTACATATATTTGATAATTCATGAAATTTTCTTTAATACGCTTACTTAAATAATTAGTCAAAATCGATTGTGACGTCGCGATTATATAAGAAGACCCACTTGTTTTAATTTTATCTTTCGCTTCTTCTAATAGAGTTAATATTTGATTCGTGTAATCTAATAAAATGTCACCAGAAGGTAATAAGGAAACGCCTTTGTTATCTCTATGTAGTAAAGGCGTTTCTAATTCTTGTTCTAATTTTTTGATTCGCTCAGTTACGTTCGGTTGAACATAACCTAACTCTTTAGCAGCTTTACTAATAGAACCCTCACTGGCTACAGTTTTGAATATAATAAGATCATTTATTTCCATATATCTCAGCCCCTTATGCACTATCATTATAAATGATACCAAACATAATTTATACCTATTTTACGTTAGCTACTTATCGATTTATCATAATGTATATAAGATTGAAAGCGAGTGATAAACATGATTGGAATGCAATATAAGGTCATTTTGCCAAAGGATTATGACATGGAAATTATTAAGAAAAGGGTAAAGGATAATGGTTATAAAACTGATGGTTTCCAAGCACTAAATTTTAAAGCTTATTTAATTACGGAAACGGAGAAAGACGGGAATTTTTATAACTGCTATGCACCTTTATATATTTGGAATGGTCATGAAGGGATGAATAAATTTATCTTTGAAGGGTATTACGATAACATTTTACAATCTTTTGGATGGCAACAAATACATATAGGTGTTCCATTAGTGGTTAATCTAAGTGATGGATTTAAGAAAAGTAGATATGTTGTTGAATATGCAGGAAGTATTTCTCAAAGTAAAACACTGATTGGGACTCAATTAAGCACTATGAATGAAGATGTACAAAACAACGAAAAGTGTTTAGGGAATGTAATCGTTTATAATCCGGATAAATGGGGGTATAGTAGGTTTAATTTTTATGAGGAGAAGCCTGAAATTGCAGTGAATAAAGGTGTTACAGTATATGAGATTTTACACATTTCACGATGAAATTTTGTTGCATATTAAAAATAAGAAAAGGAATGAAAGTCTATGCCTTTTGTGAAGATTTATTATCCTGAAAACATATTAAATGAAGAAGAGTTGGAAAAAATGGGTGAATGTATCCATCTTTCATTAATTGAACATTTTAACATCCCTGAAAATGATTATTTTCAAATGTTCTTACCTTACCAAGAAAACAAATTTTTATATAATCCATATTATTTGTTGGAAAGAGGAGAAAAGAGAACAGAGAATATGATTTATGTTTCTATTACATGTGGACCGGGAAGAACAGTGCAACAGAAAAAAGATTTGTATCAATCGGTATCCTTAAAAATTACGGAATATTCCGATGTTAAAACTTCGGATATTTTTATTACATTAAATGAGACAGCTGCTGAAAACTGGTCATTTGGTCAAGGAATAGCACAAATGGTGAAAATAAAGGGAGAAAAAAATGAACTTATTGAAGTACATATTAAAAAGAAAATGAGAGAAATGTCACCTGCATTTGCTCATTATAGTGAAAAGATATTATTTGAGGAAGTGTGGCGGGATGCCACTTTAACATTAAGAGAAAGAAGCTTGTGTACTGTGTCAGCACTAATCAGTCTCGGTAATACAGAACAATTACAATTTCATCTGAAGCTAGCTAAACAAAATGGGGTTATGGAGAATGAATTGGTTGCATTAATAACACATATGGCTTTTTACGTTGGTTGGCCAAAAGCTATGGCAGCTTTAAATATAGTAATGAATGAAAGGCAAAGTTAAGAATAATGATAAGTAAGAATTCATGTTTATATGAATTCTTACTTATCATTATTTATGCAATACTCTATCGATATATTTATTACATTTTTTCTTGCTTTTTTATCACTTGCGTAGTAAAGTGATAGTAAGATGAACGCTAGGAAGTGACAAAACATGCGTGATAATACGATAGGATCATTAATATGGTTACGTTTAATACGATTTACGAACCAAAGTAATCAAATGTCAAATGAGTTTTTAAAACGTTTTGATTTAACGACAGCTCAATTTGATGTGCTTTTGCAAATACGTACGTATCAGCCACTAACACAAATGGAGTTAGCTGAAAAGGTAACTGTTACACAAGGTGGTATTTCTCGAATGTTAACTCGTCTTGAGAAAGAAGGATATATTGTACGAAAACAAGATTGGAAAACGAAAACAATTAGTCTTACAGAGCAAGGGGAATCGGCCTTAGAGAAAGCATTGCCAGAGCAACTTGCATTTCAATCTTCGTTTTTTGATGATGTATTAAATGAAGAAGAGCAGAAAATATTATACGAGCTAATGACGAAAGTTCATAAGCATAGTGAAAAAAAAGAATTACCGCAAGAGTAATTTTTTTTACACTATCAATTGACTAATCAAGTGAAGGCGTAGGTAATACGGAGATATACCTGACTTACCAACGTTTTTAGAAAAAAACTAATACTACTTTATTAAAGGGGAGAGTAACTATGGAAAAATACCGTATAGATATAAGAAAAGGAATTGAGTTTGGATTATATTCAATTGGTGATCATGTTTTAAATCCACATAATGGGGAGAAAATTACGCCAGAGAAAAGAATTCACGAACTAATTGAAACAGCTAAGTTAGCAGATGAGGCAGGGCTTGATGTGTTTGCTGTCGGTGAAAGTCATCAAACGCATTTTACAACACAAGCTCATACAGTTATTTTAGGAGCTATTGCACAAGCTACGAAAAATATAAAAATTGCAAGTTCAGCAACGATATTAAGTACATCTGACCCAGTTCGAGTATATGAGGATTTCGCTACAATTGACTTGATTTCTAATGGACGTGCAGAAATTGTGGCTGGTCGTGGATCTCGTATTGGGGGATATAGTTTACTTGGTTATGACGTGAATGATTATGAAGAATTATTCGAAGAGAAGATGGATCTTTTATTAAAAATTAATAACGAGGAACATGTAACATGGAATGGACAGTTCAGAGCACCGCTCGCACATGCATCGGTTATTCCGAGAGCGAAAAATAATAACTTACCAATTTGGCGTGCGGTTGGAGGTCCACCAGCTAGTGCAATTAAAGCGGGACGCGCGGGTGTACCAATGATGATAACAACACTTGGTGGTCCAGCAATTAACTTTAAAGTGTCAGTAGATGCTTACCGCGAGGCGGTTGTACAAAGTGGATTTGATTCAGCTAGTTTACCAGTTGCGACAACGAGTTTATTTTATACGGCAAAAAATTCACAAGATGCACTTAGTGAATATTACCCTCACATTAATGCTGGTATGCTTACACTGCGCGGTGGTGGGTATCCGAAACAGCAATTTACAAATGCAATAGATTACCGTGATGCTTTAATGGTTGGTAGCCCACAACAAATCATTGAGAAAATGCTGTACCAATATGAATTATTTGGCCAACAACGCTTTATGGCACAAATTGATTTTGGCGGTGTACCATTTGATAAAATTGAGAAAAATATTGAATTAATTGCTACTGAAATTTTACCAGCCGTTAGAAAACATACAGCAAAATAAATAAAAAAAACTGAGAGTCTAATCGACTTTCAGTTTTTTTTATTTGTTCTGGAAAAATGACAAAAAAATGAACTTTTAGTCGAGGAAGAGGGAAGTTATTTTCTATTTTTGAATAACATTATTTCGAGTTTGAATTTTAAAAATACATTTTTCACTTGACAAAAAACAAGCGTTTATCGAGGGTAGTTTCGAGGACATTTTTTCGGGTAAAAGTCAAGTGTATGAAGAGAAAAACGATTGTTTTATAGATATAAAAGTAAGAAGTATATTGAAAAAACACATTTTGCTAATGAGAAAAATCTGATTCAAAAAAATGACAAAAGACATATTTCAGACAAAATGATGTCAATAATACGTCAAAAATAACCTGAATTTACTATGCAGGTATATTATACAATTCGATTAACGAATAAAACACTACAGAAATAGTGAAAAGGTAAAAAATAGCATTACAATAGTTTGAAAAACTGAAACTTCATATTTTTCGACAATACATACAAAATGTTTTTGTCTTTTCGTATTTCTTAATAATTGAGTTTGATAAGATTGCTCAATTAACTTTTATTATAAAAACTATGAAGGAAGTGATTTTAGTATGGAAACGCTCGAATTGGCACGAATACAGTTCGCATCAACAACGATTTTCCATTACTTTTTTGTTCCGCTGTCAATTGGTTTAGCTTTTATTATTGCGATCATGCAAACGTTGTATGTGGTAAAAGGGCAAGAAGTATATAAGAAGATGGCAAAGTTTTGGACGCAATTATTCCTTATTAACTTTGCAGTAGGTGTAGTAACAGGTATTTTACAAGAATTCCAGTTTGGTATGAACTGGTCAACGTATTCACGTTTTGTAGGTGATGTATTTGGTCCATCACTTGCGATTGAAGGATTACTGGCATTTTTCATTGAGTCTACATTCCTGGGTTTATGGGTATTCGGTGAGGATAAATTACCGAAGCGAATTCACTTAATGTGTATTTGGCTCCTTTCAATTGGAACGATGTTATCAGCATTCTGGATTTTAACTGCAAGTGCATTTATGCAGTCACCTGTCGGGTATGAAATGGCAGCTGATGGTCGTGCGCAAATGAATGATTTCTTAGCCATTATTCAAAACCCACAACTATGGGTACAATTCCCGCATACAATTACAGCGGCAATTGCAACAGGTGCATTCTTTATTGCTGGTGTAAGTGCATGGAAAATTACAAAAGGACAAGAAACTGTAGTATTTAAAAAATCTTTCCGAATTTCTATCATTGTTGGAACAATTACAACGGCGCTTGTATTATTCTTCGGTCATGCACAAGCGCAACAATTAATTAAGACACATCCAATGAAGATGGCGGCAGCTGAAGCGCTATGGAATACAAGTGAGGATCCAGCACCATTTACAGTATTTTCGAAAATTGATACAGAGAAGAAAGAAAATTCGTTTGAAATTCAAATCCCTTATATGCTAAGTCTATTATCGTATGATAAGTTTAGCGGTCAAGTTGAAGGGATGAATCAAATTCAAAAACAATATGAGGAAAAATATGGACCTGGAGATTATATTCCTCCAGTGCATACAATGTTTTGGAGTTTTAGAGCGATGGTAATGAGTGGAACATTCATGCTTCTTCTAGGAGCTTACGGATGGTTCTTATCAAGAAAAGATCGTTTAGCGGAAAAAACGTGGTATTTAAAATTAATGGTGTATGCAATTTCTCTTCCATTCATTGGTAATACAGTAGGGTGGATTATGACTGAAATGGGTCGTCAACCTTGGGTTGTATTTGGTGTAATGAAAACAGAAGATGCTGTATCACCAAATGTAACATTCGGTGAAGTATTATTCTCACTTATTTCATTCACATCAATGTATTTAATTATGGGTGGAATTTGTGTGTACTTATTTGTTCGTACCATTAAGGGCCACAAGAATAAGAAAACGAAAAAGGATTATCAAAGCCATGATCCATTTGATAAGGAGGAAGAGTATGTTATCTCTTAATGAGTTATGGTTTTTAGTTATTGCAATCTTATTTGTTGGATTCTTCGTACTGGAAGGTTTCGACTTTGGGGTAGGAATGGTTTCGAGGTTTTTAGGAAAGAATGATTTTGAAAAACGAGTTTACTTAAATACAATAGGACCGTTCTGGCACGCGAATGAAGTATGGCTTGTTTGTGCTGGTGGAGCGATGTTTGCGGCATTTCCGCACTGGTATGCAACTTTATTTAGTGGTTTTTATATTCCGTTTGTATTTATGCTTCTTGCTTTAATTTTAAGAGGTGTTTCCTTTAAATTTCGTGCGAAAATAGATAATCATAAATGGAAGAGTGCATGGGATTGGGGAATGTTTATTGGAAGTATGTTACCTCCTATCCTTTGGGGAGTTGCGATTGCAAACTTTATGGTAGGTGTACCTATTGATGAGAGTAAAAATGTTGTAGGTGGATTCTTGCAATTACTTCATCCATTTGCGTTACTTGGAGGAGTAATGTTTCTCCTACTATGTATTGTTCACGGATTACAATTTCTTACGATACGTACAACTGGTAAATTGAGAGAACGTGCACGAATTGCTGCAATAAAAATTGCACCATTTTCATTAATTACACTTCTTGTTTTTGCTGGTGTGGGGTTATGGAAAACCGACATTTTCACTGCTCATGGAACAGAATGGATTATGGTGCCAATCGGAGCTTTTGTAGCACTATTAGTGTCCACTTTATTAAATAAAAGAAGAAGAGATGGTTGGGCTTTCTTTATGACGAGTTTAACAATCATTTTACTAAGTGCGAGTGTATTTATCGGTATGTTCCCACGTGTTATGATTAGCTCTTTAGGAGCAATGAATGATTTGACAATTTACAACGCAGCATCAGGAGCTTATGCATTAAAACTTATGACTTACTTTGCGATTGCTATTTTGCCTTTCGTTATCGGAAGTCAAATATGGAGTTATTATGTATTTAGACAACCTGTTAAGTCAGACAACGATTTGGAGTACTAATGAAAAGAAAAAGAGGACTTCCGTCTTATCCCGGTAGCCGTATTTTATATGTAGCGTTAACGATTATTAGTATTTTAGAAGCTTTTAGTATTATTGCGCAAACAATCTTTTTAGCACGAGCTATTACGTTTTTATTTCATGGAGAGACAGTACAAACAATATTAAGTGAAATTGTTTATTTTGGTATCGCGTTTGCAGCGCGTCATATAGTAGTTCGAACATCACAAATATTAGTGGAACGTTTTGCTGAAAAAACAGGGTCGTTACTAAGAAAACAACTAGTAGAGGCATATTTCACATTAGGTCCAAGGTATGTTCAAACTGTTGGGACTGGTCATCTGGTTACCTTATCAATTGAAGGGATTGAGAAATTTAAAACATATATTGAATTAACGATTCCTAAAATGATTAGAAGTAGCATCGTTCCAGGTCTAATTGTACTATATGTTTTTACGCTAGATATTGAGTCTGGAATCATTTTAGTTGTAACGATTCCTATCGTGATCATATTTATGATTCTTCTCGGATTAGCAGCGCAAAAAATGGCAGATAGTCAGTACGAGATATATCGTGTACTTTCGAACCATTTTGTAGATACGTTAAAAGGTTTAGAAACATTAAAGTATTTAGGGAAAAGTGAACAGCACGAAGGAAAGATTGAAAAAGTAAGTAAAAGGTATAGAAAAGCAACGATGCGTACTTTGCGAGTTGCTTTTCTTTCTTCTTTTGCATTAGATTTCTTTACGAGTTTATCAATTGCGTTTGTGGCAGTTGGATTAGGGATACGTTTAATAGATGGAACGATTATACTATTACCAGCCCTTACAATTTTGATTTTAGCTCCGGAATATTTTCTGCCGATTAAACAAGTGGGAGCAAATTATCATGCGACATTAGATGGACAAATTGCGATGGAGCAAATAGAAGAGATTTTGCAACAACAAAAAGGAATACAAAAGAAAGATTTAAATGAAGATATAGTATGGAATGCCTCTAGTAGCTTGAAATTACAAGACATCAAAGTTAATAATACTGAATCTGAAAAGGCTATATTAGAAGGAATTAATTTTACTTGGGAAGGTAACGGTGCTATTGGTGTTATTGGTGAAAGTGGTGCAGGCAAATCGACGTTAATCGACGTATTAGCAGGTTTTTTATCTCCTTCGAGTGGAAAGATGTTAGTAAATGGTGTAGAAGTTGATGGATCTACTCGTGAAGATTGGCAAAAAAATATCGCTTATATTCCGCAGCAACCTTATATTTTTCCGCTTTCATTAAAGGATAACATTCGTTTTTATGAAACAAATGCAACAGATGAAGAAGTTGAAAGAGTTATTAATGAAGTCGGCCTTCGTTCACTCGTTACATCACTTCCAAATGGGATGCACGAAAGAATTGGAGAAGGTGGACGTATGCTAAGTGGCGGACAAGAACAGCGTGTTGCTATGGCGCGTGCGCTTTTAAGTAAAAAACCAATCATTTTATTAGATGAGCCTACGGCACATCTTGATATTGAAACCGAATTTGAAATAAAGCAAGCGATGTTACGTCTATTTAATGGAAAGTTAGTATTTTTAGCAACCCACCGTCTACATTGGATGAAACAAATGGACCATATTCTTATTTTAAATAAAGGGGAAATGAAAGAAAGTGGGACGTATGAAGAACTTTTAGAGAATGAGACATTACATTTTCATAGGGAAGAGAGGGGAGAGAAATGAGTAACTGGGTTAAACCTTATATAAAACAAAATAAAGGTAGAATGACTTTAACTATTTTCCTTGGTCTTCTTGGAGTTAGTTCAGGAGCGATGTTACTTTTTATTTCAGGTTATTTGATCTCAAAATCTGCCCTTAGACCAGAAAATGTAATGGCTGTATATGTTCCTATTGTTGCAACAAGAGCGTTTAGTATAGGGCAAGCTGTATTTCATTATATAGAGCGCTTAGTCGGACATGATGTCGTACTACGTATATTAGAAAAAATGAGAACGAGGCTATATAGAATAGTAGAACCACAGGCGTTATTTTTCCGTTCTCGATTTCAAACGGGTGATATGTTAGGAGTGTTATCCGAAGATATAGAGCATTTGCAAAACCTATATTTACGTACAATATTTCCTAGCATATTAGCGCTAGTTGTTTATAGTATCTTCGTACTTGTTATCGGTGCATTTGATTTTGTTTTTGCACTTATTGTAGGTTGTATGTTAGCTATTATCGTTTTTCTTCTTCCGTTTGTATCATTACTTTTGATGAAGAAACATCATGTTATTTTAAAGCAAGGACGAAACCGTTTGTATCAACAACTGACAGATGCTGTTTTTGGATTATCTGATTGGCAAGCAAGTGGTCGTAAAGATGAATTTATTAATGAGTATGTAAAACAAAATGATCAGTTGTTAAAAATCGAAAAGAGAGTGAAACGCTGGTATCATATTCGGGACAGTATCATTCAATTAGTAGTAGGTATTGTAGTTATTTCGATGATCATATGGACTGGGAATGAAGCGGCAAGTGAACAAATTGCTCCTACAGTTATCGCAGCTTTCGTATTAATGACTTTATCTGTAACGAACGCGCTTATTCCTATTGCAGATGCCATCGATCGAATACCGTCGTATGTAGAATCTACCCATCGTCTTAATGGCGTAGAAAGTGATAGTGTTTTACATGATGAAACGGATTTGCATGGAGAGAAAGATTATATTGAACCAAAACATGTAGATATTGAACTGAATCACGTATCGTATAGTTATCCAGATAGTAATGAGATTGTATTAAAAGATGTATCATTACAAATAAAAACAGGGAAGAAAATTGCTATTTTAGGGAGAAGTGGGACAGGGAAATCTACTTTACTAAAATTGTTAACAGGGGCGTTAAGCCCAGTAAATGGCCAAGTTGTACTAAATGGTGAACGAGCTCATACGAATCTTTTATCTAAATATATTTCTGTATTAAATCAAAAGCCGCATTTGTTTGATACGACAATTGGAAATAATGTACGAATTGGCAAACCAGAGGCGACGGATGAAGAGATATGGAAAGCTTTAGAGAAAGCACAATTAGCTTCACATGTTACTTCTCTTCCAGACGGATTACAAACAAAAATGCATGAAATGGGAAAGCGGTTTTCTGGTGGGGAAAGACAAAGGGTTGCTTTTGCTAGAACTCTTATGCAAGAAACACCAATTATTGTACTTGATGAACCGACTATCGGTTTAGATCCAAAAACAGAATTGTCTTTAATTGAAACAATGTTTTCTGCAACGGAAGAAAAGACGGTTATTTGGATTACGCACCATCTTGTAGGAATAGAACATGTAGACGAAGTTATATTCCTTGATCGTGGCCAAATTGTCATGCAAGGTAGTCATAAACAACTTCTGAAAGAAAATGAAAAGTATCGTAAACTTTATGAGTTAGATAAAGGAATATAATTTGAATAAGCAATAATTGTAAAAATAGCTACGCCTAATGGTGGAGCTATTTTTTTTGTTAGATTGCAGGTGTATATGATTGTTACGAATTAAAAATGAATTTCATATTATACATATAATGGAGGGGATGTACATGAAGGAGCAATATAAAATCATTGTTTTAAGTGATGAATTATCAGGGGATAGGATTCGAAATACGTTAGACAAAAATAAATGTAAAACAATAGTTCATGTTGTGGACGTTTCAGATGTTGTTCGTATAGAAAGTTCTTTTCAATATATAGTCATTTGGAGAGGGGACGCAGAAAAACTTACAAATGACTTGATAAATCGGGGCGTGCAAAGTTCAAAAATTATTAATTTAACAAAATACATGTATGAATGGAAGGATAAATTAATTTCTATCTATCAAATAAATCCGGATCTTATGTCTTTATACATTTCTATGAAAAAAGCAAAGAGTGATCCGACGTATGAATTGTTTGCTACCGGTTTGTCTTATCCGCATTGTGGCATAAGTACGGAGCTTCTCTCAAAAAAGTCAATAAAATTAACACTTCCATCGCAAGATCTATACTATGATTATTTAATAGCGTCACAACTTTTATCAAACAATCATTCATTTCAATATTGTTTAATAGGAATAGCCTATTTCTCGTTTTACTTTGATATGTCGTTATCCTCCGAATCATATAGAATTCACAAAGTATATTATCCATTGTTTCAAGATGGTCATCATACTGTAGTTCACTCTCCTCTACCCACTGATGGATTCTCACATCTAAATACTCCGAAACCACTTCTTTCTATTTTTAATTTGCATTTTGAATATATTTTATTAGATGAACTAAAAGATGAATCATTGATACTGCCTTGGATAAATGCTGAGTGGAATACCACTCCTCTTCACATTCCTTTTGAAGAACACGGGAAAATAAGAGCAGCTTCACATGCTAAATTGGCGTATCCTCAAACTTTAGTTGAAAATAAAATAATTTTTAAAAAATATTTAGAATTACTGTTAAAAAATGATATAAAACCATTAATTGTTGTATTCCCAGTTACTTCACATTATTTCAATTGTAGTAGTAAGAAATTAAAAGAAGATTTTTATAAAGTTATAAATGATTTTCAAACTCAATATTCTTTTCAAATTATAGATCTATTTGATTCACCATTATTTTGTGATGATGATTTTTATGATAGTGATCATATGAATAAAAAAGGTGCAAATAAAATGTCCGCATTATTAAATATGTTTATTCAGGAACGAAAAGTATGATAATTTGTTTCATGTTTGCATAAAAGTATATAGGCTCCATACAGTTAAAGTAATGTGATTTTTGTGTCGCGTATATAAATAATATGCGAAGAGGTGAGAGAGTTAAAATGAGAACTCGTATTGAAAGAACTGAAGAGGTGGTAGAGCAACTTCCGTTGGTAAGTGTATTAATTCCTACGTATAATCGTCCTCGTTACTTTGAAAAGGCGTTATGTAGTGTGTTAGAACAAACGTACCCTAATATAGAAATTATAGTCGGAGATGACAGCACGAATGATGAAACAGAAATAGTGTTACAAAAATACTTATGTGATCATTCAAATATTATTTATATAAAAAATAAATCAACTCTCGGACAGTTTGAAAATGCGTTAATGTTATTTAATGAAGCGAACGGTGAGTATATAAATTTTTTAATGGATGATGATGTATTTCATGTAAATAAAATTGAAAAAATGATGAAGTATTTTTTCAATGATTTAGATAATGAAATTAAGCTTGTAACATCTCATCGTCAAGTCATTGATGATAAAGGGAAAGAACTACGACATATTTATTCGACTGTCCGTTTATTTGAAGAGGATACCATTATAGAGGGAACAGAATTAGGAAATAAGGTAATTGTGGATCAAAAAAATTATATTGGAGAACCGACAACAGTTTTATTTCGTAAAAATGATTTACAAGAACCATATGGGATTTTTGATAAGAGGCGGTATTTATGTAACGTAGATATAGCTTCATGGTTATCTTTATTAAGTAAAGGAAAAGCAGTATATATAGCAGAGACACTTAGTTACTTTCGATTACATCCAGATCAACAGTTAAATGAATCTAATAAAATGATGGATGGGTTAGAAGATTTTTCGCACAGTATTATAGTAGGTGAAAAATATGGTTTCTTATCCACTGAAAGAGAGTTAGACAAAGCGATAACTAATTTTCTAGATTATGCAAGAAGGATAGTTCCATCATCGATATTATATACATTAGACTATTACCAAAAAATTAGAGCGAAGAAAATAAACATAGAAAAGAAAAAACAACATATAAATAATAATTCTTCTTTACCGAAAGTAAGTATACTTATTCCTGCGTACAATAGACCTTATTACTTGGAATTAGCACTCAACAGCGCTCTCAATCAAACATATGAAAATATTGAAATTATTATTTCTGACGACAGTACAAATAATGAAGTCAATGCTATGATTCAACCGTACTTACGTGAATATGAGTGTATTACATATGTTAAAAATGAAACGCCGTTAGTTGCCGAAAACTTTAATAAGTGTGTAGAACTTGCGAATGGGGACTATATAAACTTTTTATTAGATGATGATTTATTTCATCATGAAAAGATCGAGAGAATGATGAAATACTTTTTGACGTTAGAAAATATTTCATTTGTGACGTCATATCGTGAACTGATTGATGAGAATGGAGAGATATTACCACCTTCAACATTAAATATGAAAATCGCGAAAGAAACTACACTTTTTGAAGGAAAAGAATTAGGAAATTATATGTTAAAAAACTTGAAAAATGTAGTTGGTGAGCCGACAACAGTTTTGTTTAATCGGGATTTGTTTGACGGGAAGTTTGGATATTTTAAAGGAAAGGCTTATTCTGCTATTAATGACATTGTAACTTGGCTAGATATGATGAGGAAAGGAAAAGTAGTTTATATACATGAACCTCTTAGTTATTTTAGACAGCATAGTGGACAAAATCAAAAACAAATGCATTTTATTTTAATGACAATTGAAGAGTGGATTGAATTAATTATAGATGCATATAATAGTGGGTTTTTAAGCTCCGAAAGTGAGTATAAAGAGAGTTTATCTTATTGTTTAGAAAATGCGGGATTTATAGTTAAGGATGCAGTAAGAAATGGCGAACTAGATCAAATTTATAATGAAAAGATAAAAAAAGGCTTAAACAAGTTAGTTGCTCATATGTTCGAGAAAGAATGTTGTTATTGTCAATATTGCAATCAACAATTTGAAAAATTTTCACCTTGGCCAGCACATTATGATTTTCCGAAATATAAATTTGAAATGTGGAATAAAGATACAGGGATATGTCCAGTTTGTAATTCGATGGATCGTGAAAGATTGTACCGTGCGTACATTGAAACGGAAACGGACTTGTTAAATAGAAACTATACAATGCTTCATATTGCACCTGAAGCAAAGTTAAGAGATTGGTTTAACGAGTATAAAAATATTACGTATGTATGTGGTGACTTAGAACCAAAGGATCCATTAATGAAGGAAATTGATGTTACAAGAATTACATATGATAGTAATACTTTTGATGTAATATTATGTAGCCATGTGTTAGAACACGTTCCTGATGATGACAAAGCAATGCGAGAGTTATATAGAGTGTTAAAGCCAAATGGATGGGGAGTTATTCAAGTACCAATCGTAATGAATGTAGATTTTATTATAGAGAATGAATTAATTGTAACACCACAATTGAGGAAATTAGCTTTTGGTCAAGAAGATCATGTGAGAATTTACAATCAATCGGGATTTATTCAACGATTAATGAATGCAGGATTTAAGGTAGAATTATATAACATAGCGGAAAAACAAGGAATGAAAAGTGCTAGGAAATTTGGATTATCTGAAACAGATATGCTCTATATTGTCCGAAAATGATAGGAAGGAATAGATAGATATGGAGAATATTCCTTTTTTACGTGCTTCAACTGTACCTGTAAGTGAGTATTTGGACGAATTGAAGGAAATTGATACATCTCACATATATACGAATTATGGACCTATAAATCAACGTTTTGAGGAAACAATTATGTCGTCATTTTTTCAAAACAGGGGAGCTGTTACAACAGTAGCAAACGCAACGTTAGGGTTAATGGCGGCTATTCAACTAAAGAAAAGAAGAAAGGGAAAGTATGCTCTCATGCCTAGCTTTACATTCCCTGCGACTGCCTTAGCCGCTATTTGGTGTGGATTGGAACCTTACTTTATTGATATTTCAATAGATGATTGGTATATGGATAAAACCGTACTTTTGGATAAGATAGAAGAATTAAAAGAAGAGGTTGCGATTGTTGTCCCGTACGCCACTTTTGGATCATGGATGAACTTAGAAGAATATGAAGAATTAGAGAAGAAGGGGATTCCGGTTGTCGTAGATGCGGCGCCGGGATTTGGATTAATGAATGGAGGGATGCATTACGGTCAAGATTTTAGTGGAATGATCGTATATAGCTTTCATGCAACAAAGCCGTTCGGAATTGGTGAAGGAGGGCTCATATATAGTAAAAACGAAGAAGATATACAACGTATTAAAAGAATGGGGAATTTCGGATTTGATAAAAATCGTGAATGTACGATGATGGGGTTTAATTGTAAAATGTCTGAATACGCAGCAGCTATTGGGATTGCGACTATAAAAAAGTGGGATCAAAAATTAAAAGAACGTACCCGTATTTCTGAATGGTATAAACAGTTGTTACAAAATACTGGGTTAATGAAAAAAGGGTGGAAAGTCCAAAAGACAGAAGCAGTTATTCACCAATTTATGCCTATCATTTGTCCAGAAGAAGTTCGCAACATACAAGTAATTGAAGAACTGAAAAAACAGAAAATAGAAGCTAGATTATACTTTTCACCATCTTGCCACCAACAAGTTCTTTTTAAAAACTATAAGTCGACAGATTTAACAAAAACGAATAAAATAGCAAAACGAATCGTAAGTTTACCTTTATGGGAAGGAATGACGAAAGAACTAGTAGAGCAAATTGTAATCTGTTTAGAGCAGAAGGTGGTGTCGGTAGATGAATAGTTTTTATAGTCAAGAAGAACTAAAGAAAATTGGATTTTTATCTGTTGGGAAAAATGTATTGGTTAGTAAAAAAGCAAGTATATATAATTCGAGTGCTATATCAGTTGGCAATCATGTAAGAATTGATGATTTTTGCATTTTAAGTGGTAAAATCACAATTGGAAGTTATTCGCACATATCAGCGTATACAGCGTTATATGGAGGGGAAGTTGGAATTGAAATGCATGATTTTGCAAACATCTCAGCTAAAACAATCGTATATGCAGTACTTGATGATTTCAGTGGAAATACATTAATGGGGCCAACCGTCCCGAATCAATATAGGAATGTGAAAGCAGAAAAAGTTATTTTTAAAAAACATGTGATTATTGGTGCTAATTCTATTATTTTTCCAAATGTAACGGTAGGAGAAGGTACGGCAGTCGGTGCGATGAGTATGGTAAAAGAGAGTTTAGATGATTGGTATATTTACGCTGGAGTTCCCGTAAGGAAAGTAAAACCTCGTCAAAAAAAGATGCTAGAGTTAGAAATTGATTTTTTAAAAAGCATTCATTCTTAACAAAAAAGAATGAATGCTTTTTATTTTTATCCCGCTATTTGCCGATAAAGAGTCGACTTGTGAGGGCTAATTAAAGTTTCACTTTATGATAGAGCAGAGTGTATCTTAACTTATTATGTTTTAAATTTTGCTGACCAAGGCAATACTGAGCCATAGTGAATGTAAAGTTGGAGGGCGAGCGTATATGTTTGATGAGGATGGGATTGTTTTAATTATGGAACCAGCTGATGAAAGAAACTTAAGGAGATTTATTTTTTCAGTGCCAAAGTCAGTGTATGAAAAGAAGGGGCTTACATTACACTATGGAACAGCTATAGGACAAGGGTATATGGATATAATTGAAGATATTATAAGTGTACATATAGAAATAGATGTTGTAACGATAATAGGGCATGTAAGAGGGTAAATAGCTATTTGAAAAAGGTTATAAACAATTTAGCTAGAAGTTATGTATAGAGAAAATTACAGACAATTATAAGGACGAAGGGGGTCTAAAATGAAAATAAAATCAATTGTATTAGTATTCATAGTTTCAATTGGTTTAATGGGATGTTCAATAGTGGAAGAAGGAAAGAACTCCATAGATTATGCTCAAAAGGCGACAGACTATGTAAATGAAATAAGTGCATTTGCAAATGATGCACCAGCATTAGCAGAAAAGGCCGTTAATGATAGCGAGGCTCGAAAAGAATTAGAAACGAAGCTTAGTGAAATTAAACAAGATATACCCGCATTCAATGAATTAACGCCACCTGATGTAGCAAAGGATCTTCATCAACAAATCGTCGGATATAACGAAAAGTTAAATACGTTAATTGATACGGCGAAGACAAAGATAGAAGAAGGCAAAGTGGATGTAGAGCAATTTAAAAACTCTGAGCTTATGCAGACGGTAGATCAAGTTCGAGATTTGAAAGATAAAGTGCAAAATTTAGGTCAATAGTAAAAAGCTCCGTTTGTGATAAACGGAGCTTTTTGTATAAGTGATTACTTAATAAAATACACCACAACACCCATTAAAATGATAGTATTCCCAATTACTTTTCTTTTCGTTACTTTTTCACCTAAAAAATACCAACCGAAAATTAATATGATGATATAACTTAATGATTCTAATGCAGAGACTTGATTTATTGTCAGTCCCTTTAAGGCGATAATATTGAATCCTGCGTTAAGTACAAATAAAGAGTAACCGATGATTACATATGGATTTACATATTCTTTTAATTTAGAATCATATTGCTGTAAAGTAGCCTTTTTTAATAAAATTTGTGAGTAATTGGCCAATACGATTCCAAAGATCAATAACAACATATAACTATTCATCTTTTGTCACCACCACAATTCCGACGATAATAATAGCCGCACCAAGTAAATGATTCCACTGTATCGTATCTCCAAATAGAACTACTGACCAAAGCATTGACCACAGTATAATAATTCCGCGATGTGAATATGCTTTCGATATTTCGAAATGCTTAATTACTTGTTGCCATAAAATTGCATATCCGAATAAAAGTACAACTAGTCCGAAATAAGCAATAAAAAATGAGATGGAAGCAATGGGAAACTTAGCTGCCCATTTCATGTAAACCACAATGATAGAATATATCAAAAAAGCTACATGTAAAAATACGTAATTTTTAATAGTTGGTTTCATTTATTCACTCTCTTTTACATATAAATATATATTTATATCTATCTTTTCCTAATAATAGATATTGGAACGTATTTTGTTTAATCTTTCACATTCCAAATTATATAGTATCATGGCTTTTATTGTAAAACAATAGAAGCTATGCATTCATTTTTTCCAAGGTTCTACAACATGTATCGTTTTATTTGTTGCATCCAACTTTACTTGAATACCGATAGGCATAGTAATCATGGGATGTGTATGACAACAATCGAAGTCAGCTAGAAAAGGAATTCTTTGATTTTGAAGTACTTCTAATAGTATTTCAAAAGGTTTTCGATTTGTACCACAATCATCAAATTGCTCATGTTTTCCAAGAATGATACCTGAAATTTTATCGAATACACCGTTAATTTTAAGTAATGAAAAGCTTCTTTCAATAGTAGCTGCATCTTTTGAACTGTCCTCAATGAAGAGAATGTCGCCTTCTTGAATATGTGGCATATAGGGGCTACCCAAAATTCCTTGTATCGTGTTTAAATTCCCGCCAATAATACGCCCAGTAGCTTTTCCATCAATTACTGAAATCCAATCGTTTGGTCGAAGTTCTTTCTCCTTCGTCTTTTCTTCCCAATTAATAAATTCATCTGACCAAAATAATGGTTGTTTTATATGATAAGGAAGAGAATGATCATGTAGTAAAGTTTCAGCAAAATATTTGTATGTGCAATCAACAAAAGGTTCAAATTCGCCAAAGGAAGGGACGAGAGCTGGTCCATAAAATGTAGGGATTCCTGTTTTGGCGTAAATTGCTAGTAATAAAGCAGTTGCATCTGAATACCCAATCATTATTTTAGGGTTCTTTAGAAAAGCATCATAATCAATATAAGGTAATATTGAATTTGAATTCATCCCACCAATTGTTGACATAATACAAGAAATATTAGGATTTCTTATTAAGACATTTAGCTCCTCAGCACGCTCTTGTATACTACCAGAACGATAAAAATCATATCGACCTGTTAATGAACCTTCTAATATATGAAACCCTTTCTGTTGTAAGTAAGATTTTGCTCGTTCAAATCTTTTTGGAGAAGTGTAGGTTACTGGTGAAGAAGGGGAGTAGATCCCAATTGTGTCTCCGTATTTTAATGATTTTGGAAGTAGCATTTGTATGAATCCCTTCTATTAAATAGTTTATCTCGCTATTTGACGGGTAGCCCGATTGGGGGGCTGATTAAAGTTTCGCTTTATTTACGAGATTTTATTATTGAATATTCTTACGTTTCAATATTGTAAGTTTAACATAAATAAATTAAAATAATCATTGCTGTACTATGAATAAATATACCTTTTACCTTGACTGTATAAAGGAATTGTTGTTAAGGTTAAATGTGAGCGTATAAAAGGTTTGCTAAAGGAGTTTTGAAATGAATCGGTTAAAATGGGGAAGGATGACAGTCCTATTAGTCATTATTTTAGGGATATGTTGGTTCTTATTCCAAGGAAATCAAAAGAGCATAGCGAATGTAGAGGGACAACCTTTGCAAGTGGCAGAACTACCTAAAGCAGGATTTACTGAAAAAGTAGTCCCGCCAAAGTACATCCCACCAGAAATTAACGCAAAAGCAGCTATGATTATCGATGCGAGTGATGGAGATATTATTTATCAATATAATGAAAATGAAGCTTTTGCACCGGCTAGTATGTCTAAGATGATGACAGCGTATCTCTTACTAGAGAGTATACATAACGGGAAAGTTCGCTGGGAAGATCCAGTGAAAATGAGTGCGAAGGCGGCACAAACAGAGGGAGCGAGAATCCCAGTACAAGTTAATGATACATTAACTGTTAAAGATTTATATCATGCATTAATGATTGAGTCAGCTAATAATTCAGCTGTGGCTTTAGCAGAACATATGGCAAAATCGGAGAAAGATTTCGTTCAGCTTATGGATGCAAAAGCGAAACAGTTAAAAATGTCGGAACATGCTAAATTTGCAAATGCTTCTGGATTACAAGAGCCAGATGGAAGTGAAACAAAAATGACGGCTGGTGATGTAGCACAATTAGCGTATCATCTTATAAAAGATTATCCGGAAATATTAGAAGTGACTCACTTACGCCAAAGTCAGCTAGCATTTAATAATATTAATGTTATAAGCACAAACGACATGTTAAACAAAAATAATAAAAGTTTATATATAGAAGGAATGGACGGACTAAAGACTGGATTTACAGATAGTGCAGGATACTGTTTTACTGGGACTGCAAAGCAAGGTGATAATCGAATTATTACAGTGGTCATGGGGACATCAAGTAAAACAAAACGTTTTACAGAGACAAATAAGTTAATGTCGTATGCATTTGGATTAGTTAATTAAGTAAGTAAAATACGAATCTAGATCGCTACATAAGTAAGACTGTTTGTTGTTACTAATTTTAGATAACAACAAACAGTCTTTTTATTTTTATTTTAAAAAGGAAAAAGCTTCTAAATATAAGTGTTATTATTTGAGTTTGTTTGTTGCTGTGATATTATAAAGTTATAAGCTTATTAATAATAAGTTTGAGGGGCGTAATATGATATATACATATGAAATAGCCTCAATTGAAAATTGGAGGGAATTATGATGGCAAAAGATTTTTACTCAGCAATTGAAGACAGAAGATCTATTTATGCAATTAGTAAAGAGCAAGTAGTTTCTGATGAGAAAATTCAAGAAGTGATTTATCATGCTGTAAAACATACACCTTCAGCTTTTAATTCTCAAAGTGCTCGCGTTGTTGTTTTATTAGGAGAACAACATGATAAATTATGGGATATTACGAAAGAAACGTTACGAAAAATTGTACCTGAAAATAACTTTGCACCTACTGAAGAAAAAATGAATGCATTTAAAAGTGGTTATGGAACGGTTTTATATTTTGAAGACAGTGAAGTAGTGGAAAGCCTTCAAGCTAACTTTGCATTATATAAAGATAATTTCCCAACTTGGTCTCAGCAATCATCAGGAATGTTACAATTTGCAATTTGGACAGCTTTAGAAATTGAAGGGTTTGGTGCTACGTTACAGCATTACAATCCGCTAATTGATGAAGAAGTGAGAAAAGAGTGGGATGTTCCAGAGAATTGGAAACTTATTGCGCAAATGCCATTTGGTAAACCGGTAGTACATGCTGGTGAAAAAGAATTCCAACCGCTAGAGGACCGTGTGAAAATTTATAAATAATTTAAAAAGGTGAACAGGAATATAACCTGTTCACCTTTTTTTATACGTAATAAGGGTTTTTTTGTCCGGCATTTTTCATCTGATTTTTTAATTCGTTTTTACGTGTTTCAATAGCTGATACTTTTTGTAATGTTATTATTGAAACGAATTGAATAAAAGCATAGTATAGCTCTATGTTTTTTTGTATTGGATCATCTATTATATTTCTCACAAATATGCCTCCTCTTTTTATTCCAATAAAACTCCGCATTAATGGGCAGCCCGAGTGGTGAGGGTTAATAATTAGCGGAGGATGTATAAAACCCTTCCTGATTAAAGTTTCATTTTATAAGGGAATGAAACTTTAATTAATTCGCTAAAATTCTTGTTTATTAAGATATGTATATAACACTATAAATATCCTATAAATTCCATTATAAGAAAAAGAGAACAGTTGATATAGTGTGTGTTTTCTTTAAAGGAGAAATGGCTTTTGTGAAATAAATCTTACAATTCGTCAAATTATTTCAAAATTGTAGATAGTATAGAAATTTAGTTTTCTAAAAATATTATACTATTGATAAATAGAGTGATTTTTGTCATGATGAAAGTATACTTCATGTAAGGAGCTTTATAAGGAAATACATACTTGAGTTTGTATTAGGTTAATAGAATTTTTTATAATAGATAGAAAAGGGATATTTTATATTAAAATATTAAATAGAATGTCGAATTTTCATGCGATATATAAGAAATTTGAAAAAACCATTGCAAAAACACTGTGTTTAATGATAAAGTTCACATGAAGTTCACACGGATTTCACTTTGTTCATTTAAAATGAACTCTGTGTGAAAAATAAAACTCTTGCTAAAAAATGGAACTGGATGAATATTTTACTTTGATAATATTGTAAAGTATTAAAGTTTTAGTTTTTTTTTAAGAGGATAGTAGGGAAAGGAAGTAAAGACAACTTATGAAAAAAGTAATTGCAGGTTTAGCAGCAGCTTCTGTAGCTGGCGTTGCAGTTCCAGGAATGGATTCTGCTCATGCACAAGTTTCAAATGAAGCGCTAAAAGAAATTAATGGACAAACTCAAACTCAAACGACTGTAACTGAAACAAAAACTGTAGAAACAACTTCTGAATTAAAATACACAGTAACTGCTGATGTATTAAATGTTCGTTCAGGTGCTGGTACAGGACATAACGTTATTTCTAAAGTAAAATCAGGCCAAGTGCTACAAGTAGTTGGACAAGAAAATGGTTGGTTCAAAGTAAACGTAAATGGTCAAACAGGTTATGTAAGTGGTGACTTCGTAACGACTGGTGGCAAAACAGGAACGACTGTTCAACAAGGAACAGGTACTTACACAGTAAACGTTTCTTCACTTAACGTACGTACAGGCCCAAGTACATCTCATACAGTATTAGGTTCTGTAAACAAAGGTAAAACAGTACAAGTTGTAGGTGAAGTGCAAGATTGGTTTAAAATCAACTTCAATGGTGGAACTGGATACGTAAGCAAAGACTTCGTAACAAAAGGTGGTTCTGCTGTATCTAACGAAACACAACAACCAACTACAAACAACAATACTACAACAGTTCAAACTGGTGGTTCTTATGTTGTTAACACTGGTGCCTTAAAAGTACGTACAGGCCCAGCTACATACAACGCTGTAATCGGTGGAGTAACAAATGGTAAAGTATTAAACGTTACTGGTGCTGAAAATGGTTGGTACAAAATTAACCATAACGGCCGCACAGGTTACGTAAGTGCAGACTTCGTTAAGTTTGTAAAAGGCGGAGTAAACAACGTTACAAATAACAATAATGTTACAAATAACGTTCAACAACCAGGTAAAGACGTACAAAAACCAACAACAGGTGGAGATACATCTTCAATCGCTGGATTCGCTAGATCTTTAAATGGTTCACCATACAGAACTGCTGGTACAACACCTGCTGGTTTTGACTGCAGTGGATTCATTCACTACGTATTAAATCAAACTGGTCATAAAGGCGCTCGTCAAACAGTTGCTGGATACTGGAGCTCTAAAACAAAAACTAGCAATCCACAACCAGGTGATTTAGTATACTTCCAAAATACTTATAAATCAGGTCCTTCTCACATGGGTGTTTACTTAGGAAACGGTCAGTTCATTAGTGCAGAAACAGATGCAACTGGTGTACGTATTAGTTCTGTAAGTAACTCTTACTGGAGCAAGCACCTATTAGGTTACACAAAAGCATACTAAGAAAAAGTAGTTTTATATACTTTTCGTATAGAGAAAAGGCTTTCCAAGGAAACTTGGAAAGCCTTTTTATAGTTGAATAAATTGGAAGTTTAATAGTTTTTATTTTAACTTTCCATTTAAAAATCGATCATATAAGTCATGGAAATAGTTAGGACGAAATAAGTTCGCTGCATGTCCCGCTAACGGTATTTCCTTATATAGAACGTTAGGCAAAATAGATTTCAAATCAAATAGACAAGATTTATAGAGATGATCATGCTCTCCCATTACCCATAGTATAGGGTGAGGAAGTGATTTTAATTTAGATTTTAAATCGAATTCTAACCGATGTCGTAATGACTGGGCAATTATGGATGAATGTAATTGTAATCCGAAACGGTAGTAAATATTTCTTGAAATGACTGCGAACGGATTTGCTTTTAATATACCGCTTGGAAAAATAGTATTTGCGTATTGAGAGAGCCATTTAGAGTATTCATCTCCTCGCTTCTCCCAAAAATTTTGAAATACATTATATAAACGAGAAGGGTTATTGTAATGTCCTCCAATATGACAAATACTTAATACTTTTTCTGGATGCATTTGTGCAAAAATTGTAGAGATGTAACAGCCGTAACTTAGCGCACAAATATGTGCTTTTTTAATACCTTCTTGTTCATATAAGTTTAATAATTGATCTACGAGGCGCTGTAATGAAAAGTCGATTGCTTCTCCTTTATCATCACCGTGACCTAATAAGTCATAAGTTATAATGCTGTAGGAGGCAGAAAATCGTTTTTGCTCTTTTTTGAAGGCGCGACGATTGCCAACTAATCCATGAATAAAAATAATTGTTTCCTTTTCAGAATGTATATTTGTTTGCAAAAAGGATACTCCTTTCACTAACTGGAGATTTATATCGTGTTTTAAATTATTTATCTATAATTTACATAGAATAATATTAAGTACCAGGTAATAATATCAGATGTTTATATCTGTTGTAAAGATGAGTTTTTATGTATATTTTGTAAAAATAGAAAAAGTGTGTTTACATTCAGTTTACATTTGTATCGTATTCTAATTTTAGAAAGAACAGTTTTGTTTAACATGAGGAGATGAACAGGAATGGAAGTTAGAAATGAAATAAAGAAAAAAGGGAGTTGGAGGCAGTTTTTACGCCTTATTCAAGATACAAATCCTCCGAAAGGAATTTTAGTTTTTGCGTTGTTAATGAGTTTGCTTTCTACGGGAGCGAGTTTATTTATTCCTATGCTGACAAAAGGATTAGTAGATAATTTTTCGCTTTCTTCAATTAGTGCAGGACAAATTGTTGGGTTAATTGCTTTCTTTGTAATGCAAACTATTGCGGCAGGGTTGTCTATATATTTACTAAATTATATTGGGCAGAAGATTGTAGCGGGACTAAGAGAACGTTTGTGGAAAAAGGTACTTATCTTGCCGGTATCTTATTACGATCAAAATAGAACAGGTGATACGATTAGCCGTATGACGAATGATACAGGTGTTGTGAAAACGTTAATTTCTGAGCATTTGTCAAACTTATTAACAGGTGGTATTTCAATTGTTGGATCGTTAATTGTATTATTTGTTTTAGATTGGAAAATGACTGCGTTACTTTTAACGGTTATTCCGTTGTCTGTGTTAATTTTAGTTCCACTTGGACGAAAAATGTATAAGATTTCAAAAGCGCTTCAAGATGAAACTGCATCTTTTACAAGTGTGTTAACGCAAGTGTTATCAGAAATTCGTTTAGTGAAATCTTCAAATACAGAAAAGAGAGAATATGAAACGGGTAATACAGGTATACAAAAGTTATTACAATTTGGTTTGAAAGAAGGAAAAGTGCAAGCATTAATTTCGCCAGTTATGTCGTTTGTTTTAATGGCACTACTTGTTATTATCGTAGGGTATGGCGGGATGCGAGTTTCTAGCGGTGCATTAACAACCGGTGAACTTGTAGCGTTTATTTTGTATTTAGTTCAAATTGTAATGCCAATGAGTCAATTATCTATGTTCTTTACACAATTCCAAAAGGCAATTGGTGCAACGGAAAGAATTAGTACGATTTTAGAATATGAAGTAGAAGATCATGAAACTGGTGTGAAAGTGACAAATGCTAAGCAACCGATCGTTCTTGAAAATGTACATTTTGAGTATAACGAAGAAGAGCAAGTTTTGAAAAATATTGATTTCACAATTGAATCTGGAAAAGTGACAGCGATTGTAGGACCAAGTGGTAGTGGGAAAACAACGTTATTCTCATTACTGGAACGTTTTTATGAGCCAACTAGTGGCGCCATTAAATTAGGGGAAGAATCAATTACGAGTTATTCATTACAGTCATGGCGACGTCAAATCGGTTACGTATCACAAGATAGTCCGTTAATTGATGGAACAATTCGTGATAATATTTGTTATGGCGTCGAGGGCGAAGTAACGGATGAAGAAATTGAAAAAGTAGCAGCAATGGCATATGTTGATGCATTTATTCATGACTTACCAAACGGTTATGCAACAGAAGTTGGAGAACGTGGTGTGAAGCTTTCTGGGGGACAAAGACAGCGAATTGCCATTGCCCGAGCGTTACTTCGAAATCCGCAAATTCTTATGCTAGATGAGGCGACTTCAAGCTTAGATAGTAAATCTGAGTCTGTCGTTCAAAAAGCGTTAAATAACTTAATGAAAGGCAGAACAACGTTAGTGATTGCGCATAGACTTTCTACTGTTGTAGATGCAGATAAAATTGTCTTTATTGAAAAAGGGAATCTTACAGGTAGTGGTACGCATGATGAATTATTACAGACGCATGATATGTATCGTGAGTTTGCAACGCAACAATTGAAAATTAAAGAGGGTGCATTATAAAATGAATCATCAGCGGGAAGTTTACTCCACTGATGATTCTTTTTTAAAAAATATATTAGATGCTAAGTAGAAAGGAAATGGTTCCTTTGATACCTAAAATTTTAATAGTAGATGACGATCCACACATTAGAGAACTCGTTTCGGTATTTTTAGAACGAGAAGGTTTTCAAACATATGAGGCAATTGATGGAGTAGATGCACTTCAGAAAATGGATGACGTAAAAGTCGATATGGTTATTCTTGATATCATGATGCCAAATATGGATGGATTTGATGTATGTTTTGAATTAAGAAAATACTATGATATCCCGGTTCTGATGCTAACTGCCAAAGGGGAAACATCACAAAAAGTAAAAGGATTTCACCTTGGGACAGATGATTATCTTGTAAAACCATTTGACCCTATAGAATTAGTAGTGAGAGTAAAGGCATTATTGAAACGTTACCAAATTACAGTTTCCCAATCGATTCAAGTTGGAAATGTATTATTAAATCGTAAAACATTCGAAGTTACATCTGGAGAACAAACGGTTACATTACCGTTAAAAGAATTTGAGCTGCTCTTTACTTTAGGGTCTAAATCGGGAAGAACTTGTTCGAGAGAGCAATTAATTGAAGAAATATGGGGATATGATTTTGAAGGGAATGAACGTACACTAGACGTTCATATTAATCGGTTACGTGAGAAGTTTCAAGAAGAGCAGTCGAAATTTAGTATTAAAACAATAAGAGGATTAGGGTATCGCTTAGAGGTAAGTAAATGAGAAAAAGAAAACGAATGAGTAAGTTGAAGATGCTGAAAGTATTTGGAGCGGTATTAGCGCTCTTTTCTTTTCTTACCATAATTTGGTCTATCGCATTTTATGTAGCAACTAGTATATTGAATGCTTTTGACGTAAACGTATCGCCGTTTGTTGCTTTTCTAATTAGTGATATGGTCGGTTTTGTCTTTATTATTCTTATTTGGACATTGATTGGAATATTAATGAGACCAAAACGAGAGGCGATGATTTGGACTATTATTGAACCGATACAAAAAATTGCAAAAGGAGACTTCTCCGTAAAAATAAGAAATGAAGAAAAGTATGATGGTGAAATTGGCGTGCTCGTAAAAAGTATAAATGATATGACAGATGAACTGAATACGATGGAGAAAATGAGACAAGAGTTTGTATCGAATGTTTCTCATGAAATACAGTCACCGTTAACTTCTATAAAAGGATTTGCTAGAGCACTACAAGACGATAATCTTTCGGAGGAAAAAAGAAAGCATTATCTTACCATTATTGAAACTGAAACAACGAGATTATCTAAACTAAGTCAAAATTTACTAAAGCTAACTCTTTTAGAATCAGAAGAGTATACACCAGAAAGAGTGAGCTATCGATTAGATCAACAATTAAAGCAAATTGTGTTAAATAGTGAACCACTCTGGGCTGAAAAAGAAATTGAGTTAGAACTAGATTTAGAAAAAGTATATGTTATTGCTGACCAAGAAAGTATGAGTCAAGTGTGGATTAATTTAATTCATAATAGTATTAAATTTACTCCAAGCGGTGGTACGATTACTATTCAGTTAAAGGAACATGAGACAGTAGTGGAAGTGCGTATCCGTGATTCAGGAATTGGTATATCAGAAGAACAGAAACAACATATTTTTGAGCGTTTTTATAAAGCGGATTCTTCACGAAATCGTGCCTATGGAGGAAGTGGCTTAGGTTTAGCTATTGTAAAGAAAGTACTCGACCTTCATCAAGGAGAGATAAAAGTGGAGAGTGAGGAAGGAAAAGGTACTGAATTTATTGTGCGTATGCCGAATCATGAAGAGAAATAGTGTTAGAAGGAGAACCTTCTAACACTATTTCTCTTTAAAAATGCATTTACTGTTACTGCAATTATATTGATAAGCTTTTCCTTCGCTTTTCATACTCATACACTCCCCTATGCTGGATTTGTTTTTATTTTACATGAATAATGGTAAAAAAATGAAACTTATAAATAAAAACTTTCTATAGTTACCTACAAGTAACCTACGCACATGAAAGTGCATCATTGCCTTTTTACATAAACATAGATACAATTTTAATATAATACATAACTGAGATGATTAAGGAGTGTTATACTTGGCAGAATTATTACAAGGTAAAAATGCTTTAATTACAGGAGCAGGTAGAGGGATTGGTCGCGCTGTAGCAATCGCATTAGCGAAAGAAGGCGTAAATGTAGGCTTATTAGCTCGTTCAGAAGAAAACTTAAAAGCTGTAGCAAAAGAAGTAGAAGCAGAAGGTGTAAAAGCTGTTATTGCAACTGCTGATGTTTCTTCATGCGAAGAAGTAACAACTGCGATTGAAACGTTAAAAAATGGTTTAGGATCTATCGATATTTTAATTAATAACGCTGGTATTTCTAAATTCGGTAAGTTTTTAGAACTAGACGTTGCTGATTGGGAAAAAATCATTCAAGTAAACTTAATGGGTGTATACTATGCAACTCGTGCAGCTTTACCGAGCATGATTGAACAACAATCTGGTGATATCATTAACATTTCATCTACAGCAGGACAAAAAGGTGCACCTGTAACAAGTGCATATAGTGCTTCTAAATTTGGTGTCCTTGGCTTAACAGAATCGTTAGCGATGGAAGTTCGCAAACATAACATTCGTGTAACAGCTTTAACTCCAAGTACAGTAGCAACTGATATGGCTGTAGATTTAGGATTAACTGATGGAAACCCTGATAAAGTAATGCAAGCAGAAGATATTGCAGAATTTATCGTAGCGCAGCTGAAATTAAATAAACGTACATTTATTAAATCTGCTGGGCTTTGGTCTACTAATCCATAGGAATTAAATTTAACTTTAAAAGAAGGGATATCTATTCTGTAAGGGGTAGATGTCCTTTCTTTATTTTTTGTATTCGAGACAGAATTTTCGGTATAATTAAAAGTGAATGGTAGAAAGCATTGGGAAATTGAAAGGGATGGCAGTTGTAAAAGAGTGATGTAAGGAGGAAAAAGGGATGAAAAAGAAGTTTCAAAAATTATAACATGTATCGTGTATAACGAGATTAGCTCGTGGACCTCCAATATACATAACACTATATTATATATTAAAAAATTGGAGGATATAAGTAGATGAGAACTGAAAAAGAAATGTTAGACGTAATTATAAATATAGCAAAAGAGGATGAAAGAATTCGAGCAGTTATCATGAATGGATCGCGTGTAAATCCAAATGTGAAAAGAGATTGTTTTCAAGACTATGATATTATGTATGTTGTAAATGATATACAATCTTTTACGTCTAATCATAATTGGATTCATAGATTTGGAGAAATAATGATAGTACAAATGCCAGAAGAAATGTCGTTAGTTCAACCAGATGAAGATGGGAAGTTTCCATATTTAATGCAGTTCATGGATGGGAATCGGATTGATTTAACGCTAGTTCCAGTTGAGTTAATAAAAAAGTTCGTTGGACAAGATAGTTTAAGTAAACTGCTTCTTGATAAAGATAATTGTATGGAAGGATTCCCGCCAGCAAGCGATAAGGATTACTTAATAAAAAAGCCTACAGAAAAAGAGTTTTTGGATTGCTGTAATGAATTTTGGTGGTGTAGTACAAATGTGGCAAAAGGGTTATGGAGAGAGGAACTTTCTTATGCAAAAGGAATGCTTGAAGGACCAGTGCGAGATATGTTCATCGTAATGCTAGAATGGCATATTGGTATGAAAACAGACTTTACAGTTAATACAGGGAAGTTTGGAAAGCATTTCGAGCAATATATTGAAGAAGATATGTGGGAGCAATTTAAAAGGACATTTTCTAATGCTGAATATGAAAACATATGGGAGTCATTCTTTGTCATGAGTGATTTATTTAGGGAAGTGGCGAACGAAATCGCTAACACGTATGAATATCAATATCCGCAAGAAGATGATGATAAAGTGACGAACTATTTAAAACATGTGAAAACTTTGCCAAAAGATAGTACATCAATTTATTAATAATATAAAGCAGTAAGACTGTCCTAATTAAGGACAGTCTTATTTTTGTTTATGAATAACAATTTCTCTAACAAAGTGCAGATGAATCACATATGAAAATTTAGGGAGGTTTTTTATCATGTATTATTTTTATTCGCCACAAATGTTTACTCCATATCAATGGGGACTAGAACGAGATGTTTCGTATGCTTATATGCCATATAACTCACTTTATTATGGAGAATATATAAGCGCATTGCCATACGCATATATCCCTCAAAGCTATGAAGTACAAATGAAAGCAGATGATCGTGGATCGTGGACACCATTTTCATGGGTTGAAAAATATGCGTACGCATTTTCAGGACCGTATAATAAAGCGGAAGTAGCTCTTACATTTGATGATGGACCAGATTCAGAATTCACGCCAAAAATATTAGATAAGTTAAAACAACATAATGTAAAAGCTACTTTTTTCTTACTTGGTGAAAACGCAGAAAAATTTCCGAACGTAGTAAAGCGTATTGCAAATGAAGGGCATGTAATTGGTAATCATACGTATAGTCATCCGAACTTAGCGAAAGTAAATGAGGATGAGTACCGTAATCAAATTATAAAAACGGAAGAAATATTAAATCGTTTAGCTGGTTATGCACCGAAGTTTATACGTCCGCCATACGGTGAAATACTTGAAAATCAATTAAAATGGTCCACAGAGCAAAATTTTATGATTGTACAGTGGAGTGTTGATACGGTTGATTGGAAAGGTGTGAGTGCTGATACGATTACAAATAATGTGTTAGGGAATTCATTTCCTGGAAGTGTCATCCTCCAACATTCAACACCAGGTGGGCATTTACAAGGATCTGTAGATGCACTAGACAAAATCATTCCGCAGTTAAAAACGAAAGGGGCACGTTTTGTAACACTTCCAAGTATGTTCCAGACATCAAAAGAAAGAAAGTGAATGTGTTATGAATTGGGAAAATAAGGTTTATGTCGTATAATGAAAGTGTAAGTTAGGGGGGATATAATTGATTTATGCACTAGTAAACATAGGAATAAGTATATTGATTGGTATTATTTTTGTACTTGCGGCAATTATTCTTCAAAAAAATCCACCGACCGATATTAATGCGGCATATGGTTATCGTACGAAACGATCTATGAAAAATAAGGAATTATGGGGTGCGGGTAACAGGTATAGTGCAGAAGTGATGAAGCAAAATGGATTCATCATGATGTTAATTGGAAGTGTTATTAGTATACTGTTTAGATACTCCCATACAACGTTAGCTATAATGATCTTTATGCTAGTACTAATCATTCGCTTATTCATACGAGTAGAGAAAAGATTGAAGGCACTTGAGCAATAATGAAAAATAGGACTCCACGCAATATAATGCTAGGAGTCCTATTTTATTTATAAACTATTATTTTCTAGTAAGTCTTTTCCTTGTTCAACAACAAATTCATAGTATGCAAGATCATATGGATAAATATCATCAAAAGTTATCGTTATCGGTTTATTGCTCAAAACAGAAGTAGCTGTAAAAGATGAAATTTCACCATTTAATAGTTGTAGAAAAGAAGTTGCATGTACTTTCATCACATCGTCTACTTCTTCACCTGGTGCGAATGGAAGTGGATTGATGACATTGTGAAAATACATATGACAAAATTCACGATCAGTAAGATTTGAAATTTCATAATCTATTTTAAAGATTCCTTTGTATACTAAATCAGTAGTTTGAAAGGAAAGCCCCAATTCTTCTTCGATTTCACGAAGACCACCAATTTGTACATCTTCATCATGCATAATATGTCCAGCTGAAGTAATATCCCATATAAGTGGAGCTTCTTTTTTATTTTTAGAGCGTAATTGGAAATATAAGAATATATCTTTAGCATCTTTTTCTACAAACCAACAATGAAATGTTTCGTGCCAATCACCGTCACGATGCACTTCATCGCGTAATTTCTTCCCAAGTGTATTTCTTTCAGAATCAAATATTGTTAACCACTCTGTCATTTTAATTCCCCTTTCTGCAAATTTTATTATACAATATTCGTATTGAATTTTGGGAAAATAAAGAAAAAGGGGCGATTATAAGTGGAGATAGAGCGTATGGAAATAAAATCGATTATTTCAACAGAGGAAGAGTTACGGAAAATATTGGGGAAACCAAGTGAGCGAGCATTGAAAAAAGTTATTTCATCATTAGACCACCATTGTGTAGATTTCCTTTCTAAATCTCCTTTTCTAGTATTATCTACTGCAAATAAGTTGGGGGAGTGTGACGCCTCGCCGAGAGGAGACGCACCTGGATTTGTATACGTACTCAATAATAATAAAATTATCATTCCAGAAAGGCCAGGAAATCGTCGTATAGACTCCATTTTGAATATTATTTCAAATCCACGTGTAGGACTAATCTTTTTTATTCCAGGTCTTGGGGAGACACTTAGAATAAATGGCCGAGCGTATATTACAAACGACGAAGAAATTTTGAAAGAAATGCAGGCGAATGGACGTAATCCGTTGCTTGGAATTGTTGTTGAAATAGAAGAGTGTTACATTCATTGTGCAAAAGCGTTTATTCGTTCGAAGATATGGGATCCAGAATCTTGGTTAAATAAAAAAGAGTTACCTTCAGCAGCAAAAATGTTGTTAGAGCATGCGAAAGTGAATGCTTCAGAAGAAGATGTTGCACGTTCTTTAGAAGAAAGTTATACAAAAAGATTGTATTAAAAATTTTATTGATATAATTTTGTAAGGTGAGTATGTACGGGTTTTAGAATGGGGATTTATCCCGCATTAACGGGCAGTAACACCCCTACCTCAAAATTCAGCGAAAGCAAAGAAGTTAGGTGGGGATCAACTGCCCGTAAAAGCCCGATTGGTGAAGGCTAATAATCAGTGGGGATGAACAAAATCCTCACTGATTAAAGTTTCACTTTATATATGAACCGTTGATTTATAAACTGGAGAAATGACAAAATAGGTAAATTGAGTGGCAGTTGCATAATGCTATTGTGAAATATAATAAAAAATTATTTTGAAAATAGTTAGTAAAAATAGGCTTGCTTTTTAAAAATTTGATAACTATAATAAGTTAACAAATAGACATGAACGAAAAAGTAATGATAAGGACACGAAATCATTTTTACGGTTTACAGAGAGGGAAGCCAAGGGTGTGAGCTTCCTAACACGAGAAATGATTTTACCACCTTTGAACTTCAATAGTGAACGAGTAATCTAGTAATTATTGGCGGTATCAGCCGTTATCTGAACTTGAGCAATCTAGAAGGAGATACGTCTAGATTGGAACAAGGGTGGAACCACGAAAACACATTCGTCCCTTTCCTAGGGATGAGTGTGTTTTTTATGGTATAAGAGATTGAAAATTTAAAATAATTAAAAAATAGTATTGATTTTGTTTTTTATGCGAGTATAATGAGTTAACAAATAAACATGAACGAAAAAGTAACGATAAGGACACGAAATCATTTTTACGGTTTACAGAGAGGGAAGCCAAGGGTGTGAGCTTCCTAACACGAGAAATGATTTTACCACCTTTGAACTTCAATAGTGAACGAGTAATCTAGTAATTATTGGCGGTATCAGCCGTTATCTGAACTTGAGCAATCTAGGAGGAAATACGTCTAGATTGGAACAAGGGTGGAACCACGAAAACACATTCGTCCCTTTCCTAGGGATGGGTGTGTTTTTTTACTTTGAAAGGAGGTGCGGTAATATGAAACGATTTATAAGTACGGAAATAACCACCACCTGCATGACAAAAAAGCAGAGTAAGGTGATTTATAGATGTAACAATTAAACTTTTAGGAGGAGATTAGAAGATGAATAACGTTATAAATGTTGGGGTATTAGGTTTAGGTACGGTCGGAAGTGGTGTTGTTCATATTTTGAAAGAACATTATAAAAAAATCGCACTTGATACAGGATACGAAGTGAAAGTGAAAACAGTCGTTGTACGTGATTTGGAAAAAGAACGCGATGTTTGTATTGATGGAATTGCAGTAACAAGTCATGCAGATGAAGTTCTAAATGATTCAAATATTGATATTGTAGTAGAGGTAATGGGCGGAATTGAAGAAGCAAAACAGCATATTGTTAAGGCTTTACGAAATAAAAAACATGTCGTAACAGCAAATAAAGATTTAATGGCTGTATATGGTGCAGAGCTTCTTCAACTGGCGAACGATAATGATTGTGATTTATGTTACGAAGCGAGTGTAGCGGGCGGTATTCCAGTGTTAAGAGGACTAACTGATGGGTTAGCATCAGATCAAATTGAAAAAATAATGGGAATTGTAAATGGTACAACAAATTATATGTTAACAAAAATGAGTCAAAATGGATGGTCTTATGAAGAGGCTTTACAGGAAGCACAAAAATTAGGCTTTGCAGAATCGGATCCGACAGCAGATGTAGATGGACTAGATGCGGCGAGAAAAGTAGCAATTCTTGCAAACTTAGGTTTTTCGATGAATGTTTCATTAGATGATGTGCAAGTAAGAGGGATTCGAAAGGTCGAAAAAGAAGATTTACAAATGGCTGAAAAGTTAGGATTTACTATGAAGTTAATTGGTAAAGCTGAAAAACAAGGACCAGCCATTCATTTAAGTGTAGAACCGACGCTTTTACCGAGCCAGCATCCATTATCAAATGTGAATAATGAATTTAATGCGGTATATGTCCATGGCCAAGCGGTAGGAGAAGTGATGTTTTATGGACCCGGAGCTGGGAAGTTACCGACTGGTTCTGCTGTAGTAAGTGATATTATTTCAATCGTTAAAAATATGAATCAAGTTCCGAAAAATAAAAGTGCGTTAAAAGAACCAGTTCCTTATGAATTACAAGGTGATGAAGAAGTAGTTTCGAAATATTTCTTACGTATTTCATTACAAGATGAGCCTGGGATGTTACAAAAAATAACAGAATGTTTCGTTAATTATTCTGTAAGTTTAAAAGAGGTTATTCAATTACCTTTAAACCGTGAACTGGCAGAAGTCGTTGTTGTGACACATCGAACTTCCAAGTATCAATTTGAACGAGTTTTAGAAGCGATAGAAGCTGTCGCAAGTGAAATAAACAGTTACTACATTATTGAGGAGGAAAAACAATATGTATAAAGGACTATTAAAACAGTATGCGTCTTATTTACCGGTGAATGAAAATACACCTGATGTCAGCTTAATGGAAGGAAACACACCACTTATTCCATTATTAAATATATCAAAACAATTAGGGATTCAGCTATATGGTAAGTACGAAGGAGCGAATCCGACAGGTTCTTTTAAAGATCGTGGTATGGTTATGGCAGTTGCTAAGGCGAAAGAAGAAGGTTCAGAAGCAATCATTTGTGCATCAACAGGTAATACATCAGCGTCAGCTGCAGCATATGCGGCACGTCTTGGGATGAAATGCATTATCGTAATACCAGAAGGAAAGATTGCACATGGAAAATTAGCGCAAGCGGTCGCTTATGGAGCTGAAATTATTTCAATAGAAGGGAATTTCGATGATGCGCTTAAGGCTGTAAGAAATATTGCTGCAGAAGAGCCGATTACGTTAGTAAACTCAGTAAATCCTTATCGAATTGAAGGGCAAAAAACAGCAGCGTTTGAAATTTGTGACCAATTGCAAAATGCACCAGATGTTCTAGCTATCCCTGTTGGGAATGCAGGGAATATTACAGCGTATTGGAAAGGCTTCTGTGAATATGAGAAAGAAAAAGGTTATAAAAAGCCAAGAATTCATGGCTTTGAAGCGGAAGGAGCAGCTGCAATTGTAAAAGGGCATGTAATTGAAGAGCCTGAAACAATTGCAACAGCGATTCGCATCGGTAACCCAGCAAGTTGGTCGTATGCAGTAGAGGCTGCCGAGCAGTCTCGTGGTGAAATAGATATGGTATCAGATGAAGAAATTTTACATGCGTATAGGTTATTAGCAAAAACTGAAGGAGTTTTCGCTGAACCAGGATCAAATGCTTCATTAGCCGGCGTAATTAAACATGTTCAATCTGGGAAAATCAAAAAGGGAGAAACAGTTGTTGCGGTATTAACTGGAAATGGTTTGAAGGATCCTGATATCGCTATTTCTTCAAATCAACTAGACATCGCAAGTGTGTCAAATGATATAGAACAAATTAAAGATCATATTAAAGGGGTGATTATGTCGTGATACCATTTAGCGTTCGTGTCCCTGCTAGTACGGCGAATGTTGGTCCTGGATTTGATTCAGTTGGAATAGCTTTGTCATTGTATTTAGGTGTGGTGGTTAAAGAAAAAGCTGATAAATGGCAAGTAATCCATTCCTTTGAAGAATCAATTCCGACAGACGATAAAAATTTAATCGTTAGCACGGCATGTAAAGTATGTCCTTCTATATCACCCCATATAATAGAAGTTACTAGTAATATCCCATTAACGAGAGGGCTAGGAAGTAGTGCATCAGCGATTGTAGCTGGGATAGAGCTTGCGAATCAACTAGGCAATTTGAACTTAACTGCTGATCAAAAAGTTCAAATTGCTACAAATTTTGAAGGACATCCTGATAATGTTGCTGCTTCTATATTAGGTGGAACTGTAATTGGAGCACTTGATGGAAAGGATGTTTCCGTCGTAAGAATTGAGAGCAAGGAATTGGGTGTAATTTCTCTCATTCCGAATGCAGAATTAAATACAGATGAAAGTCGATCTGTATTACCAAAGATGTTTCCGTTTCATGAGGCAGTTAAAGCTAGTGCGATAAGTAACGTATTAGTAGCTGCATTATGTCAAAAGCGGTGGGAAGTTGTAGGTGAAATGATGGAGAGAGACCATTTTCACGAACCATATCGTTTAGAACTCGTACCATTATTACCATCTATTCGTAAATGCGCAAAAGAATTTGGTGCGTACGGCACAGCACTTAGTGGTGCGGGGCCATCTATTTTTATATTAACGCCATATGAGAAGCGTCAAGAAATCGCTGAGCAATTAGCGAGAGTATTTACAGATATGAAAGTATGTGAGCTTGAAATCGACCATAAAGGTATTATTGTAAATAAGGAAGAGCATATTGGATCGTAAAGAAAGCTGGCATGGCTAGCTTTCTTTACGTTGCAAACCTATTTTAAATTAGGTTTTTTCGGAAAAATATAAAACAAATGTTGATTTTGAATAATGTAAGTAAAGAGTGCATTCATTTTGGAGGTGATTAAATGAATAAAGAGTCACCAGAAGAAAAAAGAGAGCGTATGAGACAAAGTGAATTAAAAAGTAATCCTACGGGTTCTTTACGTGACGGACTCAATAGAGCGGAAACGGGTAGTCCAGTTGATATAGCAGGCGGTATGAATTGGAAAGGTACAGGAATAATCATTTTAGTACTACTTTTAGGATACATTGTATACACTTATTTTTTCAGTTGAAGAATGCTTGTTAAAATTTTGATTTGTTTAGTTTCATAATTGTTGAGAAAAAATGTAGTTACTGTATTACATATCTTCTAAGCGAATTATAGTTGTTCATATCAACTTTTAATACTCCAAACAGAGCTAGCAAAATGCTAGCTCTATTATTTTTTGCCACATTCCTGTAACAAAGCATCTGTATATTCATTGGTGGAGGTGCAGAGGATGAAAAAAATGATAGCGATATGTCTTCTTACAACTATGTCGTTTTCGACTTTAGTCGGTTGTGACGTAAAAGGTAGTAATGCTGTACAAGAGTCTAAAATAAAGAAAGCGACGTATAAAGATTTTACTTATGATGTAAATCCAGAAACATTCACATTAACTGTAGAACATGAGGGGGCAAAGGAACAGGCATCACAACCCCTACCGAAAATGAAGGTATCGAATGTAAAAAAAGAAAAGGATCGTACATCGTGGGAATATCCAGATCAAAAAGTAAAAATAAAATTAGAAAAGAAAAAAGACCACTTAAACATTGAAGTGGAATCGACTGGTGCAGAAAGCTTTACATGGCCGAAAGTAGAAGCTGAAAATTATACACTTCCGTTATGGGAGGGTAAGCAAATTCCGAGCAATGATGAGAATTGGAAGAAGTTTTTAAAGGATGATGCATATTCATTTGCTGAATCATTTTCTATGAAGTTTTTCGCATTAAATGGTTCGAAATATTCAATTGTATATATTGCAACGAATATGTTTAATAATGAATTGAAATTTCATTCGGATCCGAAAATAGGATTTGATTTTACACATGAATTTCCGAGCATAAATAAAAATAAAACATATGGATTTCAATTATATGTGACAAATAATGATGCGGTAAGCATTGCTAAACTGTATAAGGATGATATTGTTCGAAAAGGTGAATTTAAAACATTACAAGAAAAGGCTAGAAAAAATAAAGAAATCGAAAAGTTATATGGAGCGGCGCATTTTTATTTTTGGAATCAAAATGGTTTATTAGAAAATAATATAAATTGGCCAAAACTAAGGGAGCAAATAAATAGCCCGCTGTTTAGTCATATAAAAGAACTTATTCAAAAGAATAGTTCCGAGCCTGGGGAACTGAATGTATTGGATCAAGTAAGTAAACAAGATTTCATTGATAAGTATCAAAAAAATGTTATTTTACGTTATATAAACGAAGTATTATCGATGAAGGAATTTTATAAAGAGGATATTTTTCAAAACGTTAATCAGGAAGCTAGTGTGCTATTAAAGAAAGGTGTAGGTCACTTAACGAATACAGAATTGTATAGCTTAAATAAGCATTTATTAAAGTCGCTACTTGGTGATGCGGTTGAAGAGGTAAGTAAATGGGGTAATGCAGATGGAACGGATATATTAAAGGAAATGAAAGAGGCAGGAATAGAAAAAGCGTGGATTGGTCTGCCGAACTGGGAACAAGGATTTATGCAACCTAATTTCGTGACAAAAGCTAAGGAAATGGGGTATTTAGTTGGTCCGTATGATTCGTATCATTCCATTCACGAAAAAAGTGATAAAAATTGGAACACAGCATCCTTTAATGACCCGTCATTATACGAAGAGGCTACTGTAACGAAGAAAAACGGAGAAAAGGTGCAAGGCTTTTTAGGAAGAGGTCGCAAGTTAAATCCGACTTTATCGCTGCCTAGTGTAAAGGAACGCATGAATGATATATTACAAAATGGTCCTAAATATAATTCATGGTTTATTGATTGTGATGCGACAGGTGAAATTTACGATGACTATTCAGCGAAACATATAACGACGCAAGAGCAAGATTTAAAAGCACGTTTAAAACGAATGGACTACATTGCGCAAGAAAAGGGTATGGTCGTTGGTTCTGAAGGCGGAAATGATTTTGCTAGTAGTACGATTGCATTTGCACACGGAATTGAAACACCTGTTATTAAATGGGACGATGAAGATATGCGGAAAAATAAAACAAGTCCGTATTATGTCGGTGGATATTGGTCACCAAATCAAAATGTGCCTGAAAAATATGCAAAACAAGTACCATTGAAAGAAGAATATAAACAAGTATATTTAAACCCAGTATATTCGGTACCATTATATAAATTAGTATACAATGATTCCGTTATTACAACGCATCATTGGGAATGGGGAAGTTTAAAGGTAAAAGATGAAGTTGGAAATCGAATGCTGTCTGAATTATTGTATAATGTTCCTCCGTTGTACCATTTAGATGAAGTAGAGTGGAATAAGCATAAAAAAGAAATTACAGAGCATCTAAAAGTTTGGAATGAAGTTCATGAAAAAGCAGTAAAAGAAGAGATGACGAATTTTGCGTATTTGTCAGAAGATAAGCTAGTACAATCTGTTTCTTATGGAAAAGATATTAAAATCATTGTGAACTTCTCAAATGAAGACATGGAAGTAGAAAAAACGAAAATAAAAGCAAAGTCGGCTTACATTGATAATCAGGGGAAGAAAAGTGTGTATACGCCGTTTGAGAAATAATAAAGTTAAATATACTGTATTCATAGAGATTTTATAATTAGCTGGATTCTTTATTCATATCGTTTGTTAGGAAAAAGACATTCTAATTTAAAATGAAAGAGTTAATAAATTTGTAAATCCGTATGTTGCGAAGTGCTAAATTTTTGAAATTGGTAAATAGTGACTTGCCAAAAATAAGTACGAGAGTATAATGTGAAATGGAATACGTATTGGGTTTAAGTAGTAACCTTACAAAATTGTAAGGTTAGTGAAAGGAAATTCAATATGAAGATAAATAGACTTACATTATACTTGGTAAAGAGAAAGAGAGGCGAATGGGTATGAGCTCTGAATTAGAACAAAATACGAGAAGTAATAAAAAGCGTTCTAAAAGAAAGTCAATAAAATGGTTCATATTAATTCCATTTTTCCTACTTATTTTTGGAGGAGTAGGATATGGTTCGTTTATATATAATAAAGCAAAAGCTGTTGTAAATGATGCGTATGCAAAAATTGATAAGTCATCAAAGCGTGATAAAGAAGTTGAACCTTTAAAGGATAATATTTCAATATTAATCATGGGTGTAGATGGAAGTGAAATGAGAAAAAGCCAATATGGCGAAGCAGTTCGAACAGATGCACTTTTATTAGCAACAATTAATAAAGATGATAAGTCTGTTAAGCTAGTAAGTATTCCACGTGATTCACGTGTTTACATTCCAACTAGAAAAAAATTAGATAAAATTACTCATGCTCACGTATTTGGTGGCGTAGAAAGCACACGTGATACGGTGGAAAGATTTTTAAATGTCCCTGTTGATTATTATGTGAAGTTTAACTTTGAATCATTCGTACAAATTGTCGATTCAATTGGTGGTATTGATATTGATGTACCAGTTACTTTCACTGAACAAGATAGTAAAGACCAAGCTGGTATGATCCATTTAGAAAAAGGTTACCAACATTTAAATGGAGAACAAGCACTTGCACTTGCAAGAACGCGTAAAATTGATAGTGACGCAATGCGTGGACAGAGACAGCAACTTGTAATAGAAGCAATTGCTAAAAAAGCGATGTCTGTTCAATCAATTAGCAAAATGGGCTCTTTACTGGATGCGGTTGATAAAAATATGAAAACGAACTTAACATTTGACGATATGCTGGCCATTACAAAAAATATGGCAGGATCTAATTTGGAAATGGAAAAAATGCAAATAGAAGGTACAGATAAACGTATCGGTGGTATTTATTATTACATTCCAAATGAAAAAAATGTAAAAGACATTTCCAAAAAATTAAATGATCATTTAGGTGTAACGCCAAAATCAGTCCGAAACGAATAATAAAAAAAGATTGGCTTTTGCCAATCTTTTTTTATGGGAATGTATTTGTAACTTTTCTGTAACGATTTTTTAGTTTAGAAAAATTATACTCATATGTATGAGTATAATGGATAGGTAAAAAGGTAAAAGGACATATTCAAAATTTGTGGTAAGGAAAGATATCATATGCAGAAATGGTTAAGCATGATGGGAATTATCTTTATATTGACTGGATGTAAAATGTCTGAAGCTCCAACAAGTCTAATGGAAGCTCCTACAAATGAAAAATGGATTAATGAATTAAAGGAACAAATTGATAAAGATTTACCTGTTAATTATCGCTTACTTACTCCAATGTCTAACAAAGATAAACAGATGATTTGGTCAATGAATTTTAAACAAGATAATAAGAAAGAAGCCATCTTATTTTATAAATTGCCGAATGAAGATCATAGCGTATATTTAGCCGTATATGAAGAAATCGGAAATGGCTGGAGAATAAAGTCCACACATAAATTTGATGGTGGAGATGTAGATATCGTTGAAGTCGGTGATTTTACAGGGAACGGGAAGAGAGAGTTGTTAATCGGAATCTCTGTAAATCGTGAATCGTTAGAACATGTTATGTATGTTTTTTCAGAAGAAAATGAAGAGATGAAGGAAATATATAATCGAAGTTATACGAAGTTATTCATAGAGGATCTAAATGAAAATGGACTGAAAGATATAAGCCTTGTTACATTTGAAAAAGATGAGAAGCTGACAGTTGAGTTCATGGAACAATTTAAGACTTTATCTGAAGTGTCATACGATCCATTTATAAATAGTATTCAAAGAATACAAATGGGTCGTATATCTAAATCACTAAAGGCGGTAGTAATTGATGCAGGAGTTGGCGCTCATTCAGGTATAACTTATGTAGCAAAATTTGATCAGGATCATTATGAAGTATTACCTATAGATGGGAAAGAAGATTTATTTAATGAATATGTTGTAGAAAGTAAAGATGTTAATGAAGACGGCATTATTGAATTTGTTCGTACTGTACGTCCAAAAGGTTGGGAAGATAAATCACATGGTGATAGTCCGCTTTTTGAACGTTACATACAGTGGAGTGAATCTGGAATTAAACCAATTGAAGAACGATATATAGATATAGAAAAAGGGTATTATGTGAAAATTCCTAAAGAGTTAATAGGGAAAATTACAATACCAGATCAGCAAAAAGAATCAAATTCTCAAAAGTTTTTGGATACAAGAACAAATGAAATATGGCTTGAAGTTCATATTTTTAAGCGGAAAGAATGGTTCAATATAAAAGGCTACAGCGCAGCAATTAAAACAGCTTCTCACGTATATGCAGTACCGAAGCAATCGAAATTTGAAAAAGTGAAAGCATATATAAAACCGCTAGCGGATTATCAACAAGAGTAGGAGGTGGGAATTATGTCAAAAATTTTAGTTTTAGAAGATGAATTAACAATCCGTAGCTTTATTGTTTTAAATTTAAAACGTGCTGGATTTTATGTAATAGAAGCTACTACTGGAGAAGAAGCGTTACAGATTTTGAGTGAACAAACTGTTGATATAGCACTGCTGGATGTTATGTTACCGGGGATTGATGGTTTAGAAGTTTGTAAGGCTATCAGGAAAGAAAATGAAAAAATGGGTATTATTATGTTAACCGCACGTGTACAAGATGAAGATAAGGTGCAAGGACTAGGAATAGGGGCAGATGATTATATTGCAAAACCGTTTAGTCCAGTAGTATTAACTGCACGTATACAGTCTTTATTAAGAAGAATAGAAGTACATGAAGAAAAAACAAATATTGTTACGTCAGGTCCATTTTCGTTAAATATTATAGAAGAGAGATTGTATAAAGATGGACAATTAGTCGATTTAACACCTACAGAGTATATGATATTACAGTATTTAATGAATCAGGCTTCAAAGCCAGTTTCGCGTGATGAAATTTTAAATATGATTTGGGGAACCAATTACGTAGGTGAAACGAAAGTAGTAGATGTAAATATGAGACGGTTACGTCAAAAAATAGAATGTAATCCATCAGAACCTGAATTTATTCTTACGGTGTGGGGAAAAGGATATGTGTGGAAGGAAAGTATAAGATGAAACGGAAAGTGACTCTATATTTTATGACGGTCATTACACTTATGCTTGTATTATTTGAAGTTGTATTTTCAGTCTCAATTTATCGATACTATTATAATGGTATTGTGCAATATATAGAGTCTCATGCGAAAACGAGTACACGTTTTTTTTCAGAATACAATTCACTATACTTTATTCGATTACAAGAATATAGTGGTGACATAATTAGTAGCTTTCAATTAGAAGGAACAGAATTACAGTTAATTGATCGTCACGGCTCGGTTATACAATCTTCAATTGGTGAAAAGGTAGAAGATAAAGTGAATATTCCACAATCATTATTAGAAGGTGAAATGTATAATCAAGTTACTACGAAAGGTAATAAAAAACAACTAGAGGTGCTAAGCCCACTTATACATCAAGGACAAACTATTGGTGTTTTAAAATATACGACTGTTTTAACAAATGTAAATAAAAAGATTATTGAAATCATTACGTTTACTATTTCTGTAGGTATTGTTATTTCAGGAGTTGCCTTCTTAATTAGTAGACGTTTGGCAAATTCATTTGTTGAGCCAATTGAATCCATTATTCAAGCCTCTTCACAAATTGCAGAAGGCACATTAAAGCAAAAAATTAAAGAAGATTATCCTGGAGAATTAGGTGACTTGGCACATAGTTTAAATTATATGGCCTATAAAATAGATAAGGCTGAGCAGATGAAAAATGAATTCATTGCTTCTATTTCGCACGAAATACGAACGCCTTTAACAGGAATTAAAGGTTGGAGTGAGACGTTAAAAACAGTAGATCATTTAACAGAAGAAGAAATAAAGCAAGGTATGGGCATTATTTCAGGTGAGACAGATAGGTTAATTCATTTAGTAGAAGAATTGCTAGATTTTTCAAGATTACAATCAAATCATTTTAATTTATATAAACAAAAGGTGCAATTGTACGATATACTAGAGGAGACGATTTGGCAATTAACTCCTAAATCGGAAGAGAAGGAAATTCAATTTATTACTACTATAGATCGAATTGAATTGATGGGAGATCGAAATAGGCTAAAGCAAGTTTTCTTGAATATTGTTCAAAATGCAATTAAGTATTCACATGAAAAAAGCACAATACACATTGAAGCGACTAAAATAGAAGGACAAGCAGTGATTAAGGTAAGAGACGAAGGGATTGGAATTGCTAAAGAACATTTACCATATATTGAGCAATCATTTTACCAAATTAATAATCATGCTGCAGGTGCAGGTATTGGTTTAGCTATCGTTAAAAAAATGGTAGACCTTCATGGCGGTGCGCTTAGTGTTACAAGCAAAGAAGGAATAGGAACAACAATTTTGATAAAACTCCCATTATAATACAAATAAAATCTATTTATATGGTGAAATAAAAATAAATAGATGTATAATTATATTGGGCGATTTATATATAAGATTAATAGGGAGAGGAATTCGATAGAATGGAAAAAGCTTTAAAAATTAAACAAATAGTAGTCGTTTTAATAGCGATTGCCGCAGTAGCTATTGGGTATTACATGTTTCAATCAATTACTTCACCAGCAAAAGCTGTTGCGAAACAAGAAAATGTAGTGCAGCTTGCAAGTGAACAGCCGAAAGTTGAAATGAATAAAACGGCACCAAGTCGTTTTAATGGAAAAGAAAGAAAAGTTGCTTATCTTACATTTGACGATGGGCCAGGGAAATATACGGCTGAATTATTAAATACGCTAAAACAACATGATGCGAAGGCGACGTTCTTTTTAATTGGAGCGAATGTAAAAGAATTTCCTGATTTAGTGAAACGTGAAAATGCTGAGGGTCATTATGTAGGCATGCATAGTATGACACATAATTTCGCAAAGTTATATAAAAATGGCGAGTATGTAAATGAGATGAAAGAAGATCAAGGTTTAATCGCTAATATTATTGGGAAATCACCTAAATTAACACGTCCTCCATATGGTTCGATGCCTGGATTAAATGAAGGTCTTCGAAATAAAGTGGTAGAAGGCGGATTTAAAGTATGGGATTGGACAATTGATTCATTAGATTGGAGATACAATAAAATGCCAGTTGATGCAGCTGCAGCACAAATTGCTCAAAATGTATTAACAAACGCAACAAAACCACAAGAAGTAATTTTAATGCATGATATTCACCCGCAATCAGTTGCTGCTGTGCCAGCAATTTTAAAAGGGCTAAAAGAAAAAGGTTATGAGTTCGAAGCTTATCATGAAGAAAGTCACTTCCCAGTGAACTTCTGGCATGATAACCGTATGTAATGGAGGAATGAACGTTGAAGTATGGAAAAGTAGCAGTAGTTGGAGCATTATCAGTAGGACTTTTAACAGGTTGTTTCGGTGAAAAGCCAGAAGAAAATCTATATACAGCTTTTGAAACAGCAGCAACACAAGAAAAATCTTTAGTGGATGAAGCAAAAAAATTAGAGCAGTTAGAGAAACAAGGGCAAGAATTATATGCTCAAATTTTGCAAGAAGGTAAAGATCATAATGAAGCAGTTGTGAAGAAAATAGAGCAAGCTACTGCAAATGTAGATGATCGTGAAAAAGTATTGAAAAGTGAGAAAGAAATGCTAGAAAAAGCACAGAAGGAAACGAAATCTGTTCAAAGTAATATAGAGAAGATTGAAGATAAGAAGTTACAAAAACAAGCAAAAGCAGTAGAAGAGTCGTATAAGAATCGTTATGATGCATTCCAAAAGATGAATGAAAATTACACGAAAGTGTTAGCGACTGAAAAAGAACTGTATGAAAAATTAAAAGTAAAAGAAACGAAATTAAAAGAAATCGGTGAAAAAGTTAAAACTGTTAATGAATTAAATGTGGAAGCACAAAAGTCGAAAGAGCAGTTTAACAAATTTACAAAAGAGTATAATGACAGTAAATTAGCATTCTACAAAGATGCAGAAATTAAGATTAAAGATCAGAAATAAAGAAGAATCTAAAGTGTAATAAAAAGCCGGAGAAACATCGTTATAAATGTTTTTTCGGTTTTTTACGTTAAATGAATAGAAAAGACTGGAATTGATATCATAAAAGAGTTATAGTGAGTTATTCTAAGGGAAACATTGTAAAGTAAGGAGAATGGGAATATGTCATATGAATTTTTACTCAAATTAGGTTTAGCACTCTTTTTAGGATTATTCATCGGGATAGATAGGCAGCTAAAGAATAAACCACTGGGTGTGAAAACAAGTATGGTTATTTCTGTAGCAAGTTGTTTAATTACGATGGTTTCAATTGAATCTGTGCATGTATATTCTGTTCCAGGACATACAAATATGGATCCGATGCGACTGGCCGCTCAAATTGTTAGTGGAATTGGTTTTCTTGGCGCAGGTGTCATTTTACGAAGAAGTAATGACGTTATTTCTGGATTAACAACAGCTTCTATGGTGTGGGCTGCTTCAGCTTTAGGGATCGCAATTGGTGCAGGATTTTATTTACAAGCGACAGTTGCTATGGTTTTAATTATTTTAGCGATTAATGTACTTCCGCAACTTGTGAAAATTGCAGGACCGTATTCATTAAGACAAAAGGATTTATCTATAAAAATTACTGTTAAAGAGCATCATGAGTTAGATGGTATATTTAAGCAAATTAAAAATTTAGGCATGCATGTGAAACGCGTGAAAATTAAAGATATAGATAGTGGAGCATTTCAGCAACTGGAGATGGTTATTTTAGCTCCAGAAGATTTATATACAACAGAGTTATATAGTTCCCTGAAAGAGATTGATCGAGTAGTTTCAGTTGAAGTGGAAAGTAGATAATTGTGATAAAAAAGAGTGAAGTTCAAATTCACTCTTTTTTATTTGGATTTTTAAGGAATGAAATTGATATAATGATGAGTAATAAGGGGGGAGAAATGATGGGAATACATATTAGAAGAGCAATAAAGGATGATATACCAGGTATAGCAAAGGTGCATGTTGATAGTTGGAAGACAGCGTATAAAGGGATATTTGCTGACGAAATTCTAGATAATATAGCATATGAGAAACGAGAAAAACAATGGGAAGATATTTTTCAAAAAGAAGGTAATCATCAATTTAGATTTGTAGCAGAGAATTTAAATGGAGAAATAGTTGGATTCATCGATGGGGGAGTAGAAAGAACTGGTACATATAATTGTGATGGAGAATTATATGCAATCTACCTTTTACAACAGTATCAAGGAATGAAAATAGGACAAAAGTTATTTCAAGCTTTATTATCGGATTGTATAAACAATGATATGCAATCACTTTTAGTTTGGGTTGTTACGAATAATCCTTCTAAAAAGTTTTATGAAAAATTTAACCCTGAAAAAATTGATACGAAATTTTTAGAGAGAGTAAGGGTAGAAGAAACAGCGTATTGTTGGAGAGATTTAAATTTGTTACAAAAACAAACAGCTATATAGATTTATACATATAATAATATTATGTAAACATATCATAGGGAAAGGTATACCTCATTTGGTGTACCTTTTTATTAATCCATCAAAAAATGGATTAATAAAAAATAGTAGGTAATTAGTTTGAAAGCAAGAAATTTTCTAGTGTACTTTTAACTAGATTAAAGAAAAGAAAGAAAAAAATAAAAATTTAATTTGATAAAAAATTCCGAAATATACTCTTGAATTGAATATCATTATCAATTAGAATCAGAATTGATAACGATATTCAATTATCGTTTATTATATAAAATTTCGATAGCTTTAATATAAAGAGGAGGACCAACATGCAGCATGCGAAACAAATCGCAGAACATGCAACATTACAAAGCTTTTTAAACTGTTATTTAAGAGAAACAGGGAGTGGAGAATGGATTACAGAGGATGAAAGAATGAAAAGTATCTTCAGTAATACGTTGAATAGAGATACAGTCCCCACATATTTATGTTGTCGGCTATCGGCACAGAACGTTACTTTGTATGGAGAAGTTATATATAAATCATCAACAGATCGCCATTTGTTTGGAGAACAATTTTATTATCAAATTGGAGATAGTAATTCCGTTATTACAGCAGATTACGTTACAGTTATTACGTTTTTAATAAAAGAGATGTCGATCAACTACGGAGAAGGAACGAATCCTGCGGAACTTATGCTTCGAGTTATCCGCAGTTGTCAAAATATTGAGGAATTTACAAAAGAGAGAATAGAAGATACATCCGCATTATACGGTTTCCATACAACTTTTATAGAAGCGGAGCAGTCTTTATTATTTGGGCATTTAACTCATCCTACACCAAAGAGTAGACAGGGGATATTGGATTGGAAAAGTGCAATGTATTCTCCAGAATTAAAAGGGGAATGTCAGCTTCATTATTTTCGGGCACATAAAAGTATAGTAAATGAAAAATCATTATTATCAGATTCTACAACAACGATTATAAAAGAAGAATTAAGTAATGATGAGATGGTTAGTAAGGAATTTATAGCGAAGTACTGTAAGGAAGATCAATATGCATTAATTCCAATTCATCCGCTTCAGGCAGAATGGCTCTTGCATCAAGCTTACGTACAAGATTGGATAATTCAAGAATTGCTTGAGTATATTGGTCCTGTAGGTAAGTATTATATGGCAACATCATCACTAAGGACGCTATATCATCCCAATTCGAAGTATATGCTTAAGTTTTCATTTCCGGTGAAAGTAACGAATTCAATGCGTATTAATAAACTGAAAGAACTTGAGAGTGGTCTTGAAGGGAAGGAAATGTTAAATACGGCTATTGGTGAAGTACGAGAAAGATTTCCAGGATTTGATTTTATTTGTGATCCAGCCTTTATTACATTAAATTATGGAACACAAGAATCTGGATTTGAAGTGATTATTCGTGAGAATCCTTTTTATAGTGAACATGCAAACGACGCAACATTAATTGCTGGGCTAGTTCAAGACGCTATACCTGGGGAGCGTACGCGGTTATCGAATATTATTCATCGCCTAGCAGATTTAGAAAGTAAAAGCTGTGAAGAAGTAAGCTTAGAGTGGTTTAGACGATATATGAATATTTCTTTAAAGCCAATGGTATGGATGTATTTACAGTATGGTGTTGCATTAGAAGCTCATCAGCAAAATAGCGTTGTTCAGCTAAAAGATGGTTATCCGGTCAAATATTATTTCCGTGATAATCAAGGATTTTATTTCTGTAATTCAATGAAAGAGATGCTTAATAATGAATTAGCTGGTATTGGAGAACGTACTGGAAATTTATATGACGACTATATTGTGGATGAGAGATTTCGTTACTACTTAATTTTCAATCATATGTTTGGCCTCATTAATGGTTTTGGCACAGCAGGATTAATTAAGGAGGAAATTCTTCTCTCGGAATTAAGGTCTGTACTTGAATCATTCCTTCCATATAACCGGGAACCTTCTACATTTTTAAGAGAATTATTGGACGAAGATAAGTTAGCGTGTAAAGCAAATTTACTAACGAGATTTTTCGATGTCGATGAGTTAAGTAATCCATTGGAGCAAGCTATTTATGTGCAAGTACATAATCCACTCGTTAGAGAAGTGGCTGTTCGTTCATAAGTAACGTTAAAATTTCACGTAATACAAATAATGGTATTTTGTCATAAGGTGGAGGGTTTTATGAGAGTGGACATGTATCATACGAAAGTATTGAAGGCGCTCGAATCAGAAGATTACATTTCAGTACGAAGAAGAGTGCTACGTCAATTAGTAGAATCGTTAATTTATGAGGGGATTATTACACCGGTTCGCATAGAAAAAGAAGAACAACTTCTTTTTCTAATACAAGGACTTGATGAAGAAGGCAAAAGTGTCACGTACAAATGCTATGGCAGGGAACGGATGACATTTGGACGTATTTCGTTAGACTCATTAATAGTAAGAGTTCAAGATGAACAGCAAGAAATACAATCTGTCTCGCAATTCCTAGAAGAAGTTTTTCGGGTTACTAGTGTAGAACAAGCTAAATTAGATTCTTTTATACACGAATTAGAACAAACAATATTTAAAGACACGATTGCACAATATGAAAGAAATAATAAGAGAGAATATACTCAAAAATCTTACGATGAGTTTGAAAGCCATTTAATAGACGGCCATCCATATCATCCTAGTTATAAAGCACGTGTTGGATTTCAATATCGTGACAATTTTCAATATGGTTATGAATTTATGCAGCCAATAAAACTCATATGGATTGCAGCGCATAAGAATTATGCGACTGTAGGTTATGAGAATGAAGTGATGTATAACAACCTTTTAAAAGAGGAGATTGGCGATCGTAAATTAGAAGAGTTTATGGAACGAATTCGTAATAAGGGATGTAATCCAAAACAGTACGTGTTTATACCTGTTCACCCATGGCAGTGGGTGAATTTCATCATTTCAAATTATGCGGATCATATACAGGGGAAATTTATTATTTATTTAGGAACATCTGAGGACGATTATTGCGCGCAACAGTCAATGAGAACATTAAGAAATATTACGAGTCCAAAGAAACCGTACGTTAAATTATCGATGAATTTACTCAACACTTCAACACTTCGTACGCTGAAACCATACTCTGTTGTGAGTGCACCAGCAATATCAAATTGGTTAAATGATGTTGTAAGTAATGACGCCTATTTAATGGATGAAGCACGTTTAATCTTGTTAAGTGAGTTTTCAAGTGTAACGTATGACACGAATAAAAAAGCTATATATGGTTCATTAGGATGTATTTGGCGCGAAAGCATTCATAAGTATTTAGATGCACAAGAAGATGCAATTCCTTTTAATGGTTTATACGCTAAAGAGAAAAATGGTACACCAATTATTGATGCGTGGTTGAATAAATATGGAATGAAGGATTGGCTACAATTACTTATTCAAAAAGCGATAATACCAGTTATACATCTTGTTGTAGAGCATGGCATCGCACTGGAATCACATGGACAAAATATGATTCTAGTCCATAAAGAAGGGGTGCCTGTTCGTATTGCGTTAAAGGATTTTCATGAAGGGCTTGAGTTTTATCGTCCATATTTGAAAACGGTTGACAAATGTCCCGACTTTACTAAAATGCATAAAACATATGCGAATGGAAAAATGAATGATTTCTTTGAAATGGATCGCATTGAATGTTTGCAAGAGATGGTGTTAGATGCACTATTCCTGTTTAATTTAGGAGAATTAGCATTCGTACTTGCGGATGAATATGGATTGAAAGAAGAACATTTTTGGATGATGGTTGTTGAAGAAATTGAAAATCATTTAAGAATATATCCACATTTGAAAGGTAGATTTGAAAATATTCAATTATATGCACCTACATTCTATGCTGAACAATTAACGAAACGTCGATTATATATGGATCTGGAATCGCTTGTTCATGAAGTTCCAAATCCATTGTATAGAGTAAGACAACTTATGAAACAAAAATCAGCTGTTACAGGGGGAAATTATGCTAATCGTTAATAAACAAGAGTATAGCAAAAGTGATTTTGAATCGAGATTACAAGTTTATGAGGAAATGGAACAATTTAAAGAAGCAGAAGGAAATAGATTTGCACTTTGTCTGAAAGATCCATTCGATATTATTACGATTGTGTTTTTCTTAAAAGAAAAGAAATCATCAGTATTACTTATACATGAAGATACACCAAAAGAAACAGCTATTGAAATGGCAAAGCGTGCAAATTGTGTAGGAATTTTATATGGAGAATATGGCGATTTTACAAAATTAGAAGTAGGGAACTTTTTACTAGAAGAGCCTTCTTTATTGCAATATAGTTCTGGAACTACAGGGGAACCGAAACTAATTCGTAGAGCATGGACGGAAGTTGATACGGAAATTACCGCTTATAATGAAGCTTTAAACTGTGAAGTAGATGAAGTTCCAATCGTTATGGCTCCTGTTTCACATTCATACGGACTAATATGTGGTACTTTATCAGCAATTAAGAGGGGGAGCCAGCCTGTAATCATTACGAATAAAAATCCTAAATTCGCATTAAATATAGTTCGCAATACAGAGAAACATATTATATATGCAGTACCACTTATGTTACACATTATGGGGAGTTTTCCATTAGGAACGTTCCAGTTTCATAAAATTATGACATCAGGATCGCCTTTGCCAGAAGCACTATTTTATAAACTAAAAGAAATGACAACATATATGATGCAGCAATACGGTTGTTCTGAAGCAGGTTGTATTAGTATATGTCATGATATGAAGAGCCATTTAGATTTAGGAAACCCTTTACCTCATGCGAGTATAAGCATAGGTTCAGATGAAAATGCACCGGAAGAAATCGTCGTGAAAATGAATGATAAGGAAATCTTCACGAAAGATTTAGGGTATAAATCTGAGCGTGGCATTCATTTTATGGGGCGTATGGACGATGTAATTAATGTTTCGGGATTAAAAGTCTTTCCTATAGAGGTAGAAGAAACGATGCTTCGATTGGAAGGTGTTCAAGAGGCAATTGTATATCGAGGGAAACATCCTGTCATGGGCGAAATAGTTAAAGCGAAAGTGATCTCTCATGTTGATCCAGTACAAATAAGAGAATGGTGTATTCAGCACTTACCTTCTTATAAAGTTCCCCATGAAATTGAAAGTGTAAATGAAATTCCTAAAAATAAAACTGGAAAAGTAAGTAGAAAGTTACTAGAGATGGGAGAGGTTACAACATGAGACGGGAAGCGTTAAAGAATGCCGTGTTAAAAATTATGATAGAAAAAATGGAACTGAAAAATGTAACGCATTTAGAAGAAACGATGCGCTTAAATCAAGATTTATATATGGATTCGGTAATGATGTTACAGCTTATTGTATACATAGAAATGGATATAAAGCTATGCGTTCCAGAGGATGAGGTAGATCCAAAGGCATTTCTTACTGTAGGATCTTTGCTTGATTTTATGGAGGAGTTACAAGAAGTAAATGTGAATAACTAACCTTTAGGAAAGTGGATGAGAGTATGACTTCAATAAAAGTGCACTGTTTAGTGAGTTGTTTTTGTGAAATTATAAAAAGGCGTAGCGACATTGATTTTCGTCCATTTTATTTTGGACTATGGGATGGAGATTTTGATATAACAGAAGGCGGAATTATTTCATATCACTCTGAAAACATTAACCATGATCATTATTTACTTTGGTTTGAAAAATTGTACGGTATTAAAGTAAACGAATGGTATGATCATGCAAAAGATAAAGATAGCAATGTAGAAACGTTTTTAGAATTAGTAGAAAACAAGCCGGGAAATCGTTATGTCATTGTAATGGTTGATATGTCTCTATTACCAGAGAGGGAAAATAAATTTCATCAAAAACCGTTTCCACATTATTTAATGATATCAAAAACAGAGAAAGAAGAAGAGTGGTTCATGCTAGATCCTGATTTTCGTTGGGAAGGAAATATGGAAAGAGAAAAAGTACTTCACTCTATTCAAGATAACCCATTTGGTGGAGGGTATTTCATTGATATAGAAGGAATTGGGGAGCCAACGCAAGAAACAGTAGCTAGTTATTTCACAGAAACATTCAAAAAGAACGACAATGAACTGACTATGGAGCTGAAAAATTTAATTGTAAAAATGGCAAATGAGGAAGAAGGATATGCGCTTTCTGGACTTGTAGCAGCAGTAAAACAAATACCAGTACTTGCAATTCGTAAATATAGTTATGAGCATGCCTTTGCATACTTCCGTGAAACGTTGCAATATTCGGAGCAAGAATTTGATTATTGGTGTGATCGGGTAGAGGATATTGTACAAGGATTTACAAATGTACAGTATCGTGCAATTAAAATGGCAATGACGAATAATAAAGGTATGCTAGTATCGATTATTGAAAAACTGGATGAAATGAATGCGATTGAACTGCAAATTAAGAAGGAATTAGAGAGACAGTTTCTATCATGGAAAGGTATGAAAACAAATCAGTCTGTCGCAACTTTTTAATAAGCTAACTGAATTTAAGATAGGGGAGTTTAATGCTATGAAATATTCGCTATGTACCATTTCATTTCGTCATCAATTAATTTCATTTACTGATATTGTTCAATTTGCATATGAAAACGGTTTTGAAGGAATTGAATTGTGGGGGACTCATGCACAAAATTTGTATATACAAGAACGCGAAACGACAGAACGAGAATTGACTTTTCTAAAGGATAAAAACTTAGAAATTACGATGATAAGTGATTACTTAGATATATCATTATCAGCAGATTTTGAAAAAACGATAGAGAAAAGTGAACAACTTGTAGTACTAGCTAATTGGTTTAATACGAATAAAATTCGCACGTTTGCTGGGCAAAAAGGGAGCAAGGACTTCTCGGAACAAGAGAGAAAAGAGTATGTGAAGCGAATACGTAAGATTTGTGATGTGTTTGCTCAGCACAATATGTATGTGCTGTTAGAAACACATCCCAATACACTAACGGACACATTGCCTTCTACTATAGAACTATTAGAAGAAGTAAATCATCCGAATTTAAAAATAAATCTTGATTTTCTTCATATATGGGAGTCTGGCGCAGATCCAATAGACAGTTTCCATCGATTAAAGCCGTGGACACTACATTACCATTTTAAGAATATATCTTCAGCGGATTATTTGCATGTGTTTGAACCTAACAATGTATATGCTGCAGCAGGAAGTCGTATTGGTATGGTTCCGTTATTTGAAGGTATTGTAAATTATGATGAGATTATTCAGGAAGTGAGAGGTACGGATCTTTTTGCTTCCTTAGAATGGTTTGGACATAATGCAAAAGAGATATTAAAAGAAGAAATGAAAGTATTAATAAATAGAAAATTAGAAGTAGTAACTTCGTAATGTGAAATGATGTGAGAGTCTCGTTTTAGAGGCTCTTTTTTTATGGTAAAAAATAACCAAAAATTTCCATGTATTTTAATTTGAATTTAACACAATTTATATATAAATAAGGAGGTGATTGGTAATGGCTAGAAATCGTAATTCTAATCAATTAGCATCACATGGAGCACAAGCAGCTTTAGATCAAATGAAATATGAAATTGCACAAGAGTTTGGTGTACAACTTGGCGCTGATACTTCTTCACGTGCAAACGGTTCTGTAGGCGGTGAAATTACAAAACGCCTTGTAGCGATGGCAGAACAACAACTTGGTGGCGGATATACTCGCTAATTGTAGAAGGTTATAGGAGAAAGGAAGGATTCTTCCTTTCTTTTTTTTTCAATTAATTGGTATGGATATATTGTGAACTGGATTCAAAGAATAGGAATAATACTATAATTTCCCCAATTTCTTTTGTTGTGAATGGGAAGTAGTAAAGATGTAATAGCCCTGGTGGAATGAAAAGTTACGTTCCAGCGGGGCTATTATATGGTAAGAAATATATGATGAAAGGTTTCGAAGCCAACATGTTAAAAAAAGAAAACTGTTGTTTAATTGCGCTTGCATCAGTTCCACTTGTTATGACATTAGGGAATTCAATGCTCATCCCAATTCTGCCGACTATTGAAAAGAAATTACATATTTCATCGTTTCAAGTATCCATGATTATTACAATTTACTCTATCGTAGCCATTCTACTTATACCGATTGCTGGTTATTTATCAGATAGATGGGGACGAAAGATGGTAATGGTTCCGAGTTTGCTGATTGCAGCTATAGGAGGAGCGATAACTGGTTGGGTATCTTGGAAAGTTGATAATCCCTACAATTGGATATTGATTGGTAGAGCGATTCAAGGTATTGGTGCTGCTGGTGCAATGCCAGTTGTTATACCGTGTGTTGGTGATTTATACAAAGACGAAAAACAAGTTAGTACAGGTTTAGGAATCATAGAAACATCCAATACATTTGGGAAAGTGCTGAGCCCTATTTTAGGGTCTGCTCTTGCTGCCGTTGTATGGTTCTTACCATTTTGGGCGATTCCAATTTTATGCGTAGTATCAATTGTTTTATTACTTGTTCTAGTAAAGGCAAAGAAACAAGAAGGAGAAGTACCACCACTTAAAGAGTTTATAAAATCTATTCTGTCTACGTTTCGAGAAAAAGGAAGATGGTTAATTGCCATTTTTGCATTAGGTGCAATTATTATGCTTATTTTATTCGGAATTCTCTTTTATTTGTCGACTATACTGGAATCAAAGTATGACATTCATGGTATATGGAAAGGGTGTGTGCTTGCTATCCCGTTACTTGTACTGTCACTTAGTTCATATATGGCCGGTAAAAAAATTGGAGATAATCAAAATGTTATGAAGAAGTGTATCTATATTGGTTTTTTAATGGCAGCTGCATCAGTCATCATTCCTTTATTTATAAAAGGGATTTATTTACTACTTCTTTGTCTCGTTATTATGGGGATAGGGATTGGTATGGCACTCCCATGTTTAGATGCCCTCATTACACAAGGAATTGAAAAGGAGCAAAGGGGAACAGTTACGTCATTTTACAGTTCAATGCGATTTATCGGTGTAGCAGCTGGACCACCTTTATATTCTTTTTTCATGAAAGGGGCGGACCATGAAGTGTTTTATTTGACTAGTATTTTCGCTGCCATTGGTGCTGTCATAGCAATCATTTGGATTAAACCAGCAAAGGATGCAAAGGCGGTAAAACAGAAACCGGAACCTACTTCATAATTTGTAAGAGAATTGCATGATGTTTTGAGTAACATGCAATTCTCTTTCGTTCATTAAGAATAAATAACTTGTTTTAACATATAAAGTGCGACACCCCATATGATGAGACCAGAAAATTTATTTAATAATAAAATTGTCTTTCCGGTTGAGTCTAGTCTTTTTAGAAATTTCCCCGCTAAAGCTAAGCTTATAAACCAAATCCAAGAAACGATAATAGTTGCAAGTGTGAAAGCCCATTTTTCACTTCCTATGTATTGAATAGAATTTGTTCCAATTACACCGATTGTGTCTAAAATAGCATGTGGATTTAATAACGAAACTGATGCTGCGAAAAGGATTTGCTTTTTTAAGGGCATACTTTTTTCTTGTGTTACATCGTTGGAAGGGCTACTTCTCCAAATAACAAAGCCCATGTATAGGAGAAAGAAAAATCCAATTATATATAATGAGTTAGTTAGCCAAGAAAAAGTAAGGAGTACAAGGGAGACACCTTGCACTGCAATCAATATGAGTAACGTATCACATATAGAGGCAGTTAATACTACAGGGGCTGCCCTCCAAATGTTTGGTTGGCTCGCACCTTGGTTAAAGACAAAAACATTTTGTACACCTAATGGAATGATAAGTCCAAATGCAAGAATGATACCATGAATAATTGCTTCACTCATCATATTACCTCCTATTTTAATTCATTATGATAGTGTATATTGTATAGAAGAAATGAAAATTTGTATCCATCCATATGGTTGGGGAGGTTACCAACCAAAAAGAATATAAGGTGATATGATGGAAAGATTCGTTTGGAAACCGGATATGTCTCTAGCGACGCCGCTGTATAAACAAATAGAAACGTATATAAAAGAAAGGATCGTTAATGGAGAATGGACCGTTGGAACGAAATTACCTTCACAAAGAGATTTGGCCCATACATTTGGTGTGAATCGAAGCACAATTGTAATGGCTTTCGATGAACTAGTTGCGAAGGGATATATTGAAGGGAATGGCAGGAAAGGAACAATTGTTGTAAATAATAATGAGAATGTTTCAACTTACGCACCCCCGCCTAATTGGCAGTCTTATGTAGAAACAGGACTTCATTATCCGAATCTCCCAGCTATTCAAGAGATTAATCAAGCTGAATTTTACCCACATGTAATTCGGTTAGGAACAGGTGAGCTCGCGCCGAGTCTCTTACCTGAGAAAAAGATGAAAGAAATTATGAATAACCTTTTAAAGTCAAATGTGACGCTTGGGTATGAAGAGCCGAAAGGAAATCTTTATTTAAGGGAAAAGATTTCCGAATACTTAAAGGAGCATGGCGTATATGTATCTCCTGACTCTATATTAATTGTTTCAGGAGCAATTCAAGCGCTGCAACTTATTTCTATGGGGCTTCTTTCGAAAGGGGCATCAATCTTATTAGAGAAACCATCCTATTTATATTCGCTTAATGTTTTTCAATCAGCAGGAGTACGTTTAATTGGAATCCCAATGGATGAAAGCGGGTTACATACATCATATATTAAGAAATATAAGAAGCAATTTAATGCCTCTATTTTATATACAATCCCGTCTTTTCATAATCCAACGAACTTTAGTATGAATGCGAAGAAACGAATAGAAGTGATGGAAATATGTAATGAAATTGGATTACCTATTATAGAGGACGCAGTGTATCAAGACTTATGGTTTGATGCACCTAGTTCGAAACCTTTAAAAGCCTATGATAAAAATGGAATCGTACTACATATTGGAAGCATGTCCAAAGTAATTAGTCCAGGTTTAAGAATTGGATGGATTGTTGGACCCGAGCCAGTAATTCAAAGATTGTCAGACATAAAGATGCAAACAGATTATGGTTCAAGCACTATATCCCAGCAAATTGCAGCAGAGTGGTTTACAAATGGTCTATATGATGAGCATTTGCGATTTGTAAGAAGTGAATTGAAAAAACGAAGAGATTTTATGTTACTAATGTTAGATAAATATCTTCGTGAAATAGCAACTTGGCATGAACCAACAGGCGGGTTTTATATATGGGTACATATAAAAGTACCCATTTCATATCGCAGTTTATTTGATAAAGCTCTGCAAGAAAAGGTTTTATTAAACCCAGGTACTTTATATGATAGAAGTGCAAATCAATTTTTGCGCCTATCGTATTCATACGCAACGTTAGAAGAAATTGAAATAGGTATAAAAAAACTTGCACAACTAATGAAAAAGTAAGAGGAGAAAGTAATGAAACAATATGTAATTTGCCAAATGATCAATGGAGAAAAATATTTAGCTGCTTATGCGGAGACGAAGCAAGAGGCGATTGAAAAAGCAGAACTGTTAGGATTAAGAACGGGAAATCGTTACATAGTTATAACTGCAGAAGAAGCCGAAGGCTTAACGTATCCTTAAACAATGTATGAGATTATATAGGAAGTAAATAAGTCTAGTAATATAAGAATTTACTAGGCTTATTTACTATTAAGTTGTTAAACGTTCTCGTATTTATACGCAAAGTAATAATATTATGAGTCAAGTTGACGAAAAAATCGATTTGTCTTTCGGTCTTGATTTCCTTTTCTATACTCATCAATATATTGCCTAAAGTTCCAAGCTTGTAAAAATTTATTAGCAGAGTTATAACCAGAATTGTAAAGCCAGTCTTTTTCTTCCTTCGTCAGTTCAAAATTAGTACTTGTAATCGTTCCTGTTGGAATTGTAATCGTTCTTGCTTTTGATTCTTTATCTAAATGACGTAAATCATGAGCTTGCATCATTGTTTTAAATAGTCCTTTGAACATAGAAATAGGCTCGTTATAGTGAGCAGGGTCAGCTTGAATCTCATCTTTTACAAAATGAAATCCGAAAGTCGGCCAGCGAGGAGCGGTAGGTGAATCGAAGATCCAAATTGGATAATTACTTAGAATTCCTCCGTCAATCATATAACAAGGCTGCTTCCATTTTGGAGTTCTCCATTTTACGGGTTCAAAGAAGAAGGGGATTGTACTACTCATTCTTACCGCTTTAGCGATAGAGAAGCGATAATTTAAAAATCCATAGTTTGGTAAGTCGTCAGGAAAGACAACCATTTTACCATTACTAATATCAGAAGCGATGATTTTGAGTTTGTTTAGATCCGGTAAATCAGTAAATAAATGAACACCTTTTTTTCGAAGTAATTCTTCAATCCATTCTTCTATAAATACATTAGAGTATATACCTAGAGTAGTCCATGCACTTAGTCCTTTTCCGATAAAGGGGATTTTGTCAATAAAGGTTTTCTTCGTAAATTTGTTATAATCGATATCAGTTATAATGGTTTTTAGCTCTGAACAAGAATATCCTGCAGCTAAAAGTGCCGCGATAATTGCACCAGCTGATGTTCCAGCTACACGTTCCCATTCATAACCTTTTTCGGCTAACGCGCAAATTGCCCCAACATGCGCAATACCGCGCACACCGCCTCCTTCAAAAACACCATCAATCTTCATTAAACATACTTCCTTTCAAATAAAAGATTTGGAAATGGCAAAAAAGCACGTATTGTACGTGCTTTTTTACAATGGTTTTTAAGTTTACTAGCAGCCTACAAAGCCGCCCCAACAGCTAGCTCCGATGATGATTAGAAGGATGAATAAAACGATTAATAAAGCGAAACCTCCGTAACCACAACCACCACAGCTACCGCCGTAACCGTAACCGCCGCAACTATATCCGTAACCCATGTGGAATTCCTCCTTATATTAAAAATAAAAATGAACGAGGGGAAAATGTACTGGAAGAACTAAAGAACTATCGTGTTTGTAGGAACAATGTATAGTATGCTTTTTTAAACTTGTTCGCGTACGAAGGATAAGCCCGTTTTTGGAGGCTTGTTGATTTTGTAAAGAATGAAGTATAATCTTTGTACTATGATATAAATAAGTATGTAAATGTAAGGAGAATTTATGAATAAAAAAATTGAAGTATTAATTGATAAATATGAACTAACACACTTGAAAGAGGAACTTATTAATACTGTATTTCCTTGTATAAAAGTTGTGCCAAAGCAGCAGGAAACTGTTGCGATAGGTAGTTCGAAAATGGGAGGAGTTCCTGATTTACCAGCTTTATTTGAATATCCAAAGCATAAAGGAAATCCACTACAATTTATCGCGCAATTTAACTTAAGTGATTTACAAAACGTTGGTATGGATCACAATCTTCCTAAGACGGGGATGCTGTATTTCTTTTGCATTGAAAATTATTTTGAAGAAAATGTGAAGCTAACAGAGGGTGGGCGTGTACTTTATTATGATGTTCCTGTAGAGCAATTACGAAGAGGAAATGAAGTACAAGCGAAATATAACCAGTGTGCAATTACTTTTGAACTGACATACAAATTACCAGAACTTTTCATTGAAGATGAGGCTGATTCAGATCGTTTCTTGCAATTACTTGAAGAGCTAATTCCGGATAACTACGATAACCATCAAATGTTTGGAGAGCCATTCTCTGTACAAGAAGAAGTGTTATATGAGACGGGAGAATATATGGGAGTAGACCCGCAGCAAATGACTCTTTTATTCCAAATTGATTCAGATCATAAAAATTGTAATATGGTTTGGGGAGAACTAGGGATGCTATATTTCTGTATTAGTAATGAAGATTTGAAAAATCAACGTTTTGAAAATACATGCTGCGTATTACAAACATGCTAATGAAAAAAGGTTGTTCTTTTTAAAAGAACAACCTTTTTATGTGAATTAGTTAATATGCATAATCTCATATGACCTATACGAAAAAGTATTGTATACTCTGAAACTATACGATACTTTTTCGTATAGTTATAGAATATAAGGAGTGACAAGATGGGAAAGACAAGTAAGTATGTGACAGCTGCCGCACTTTGTTCAACTATAGTAATGGGAGGCTTACAAGCGTCATCTGTATCTTATGCAGCTACAAATCCGACTACAGTGACAGCACAATCAGATGTAAAGTTATTAGATGATTTCAGAAAAGAATTAAAAAAACAGATTGATAATCGAGAAGAAAATATTACAATCACATATAAAACAAAAGATAGAAATGCTAGAAATATTATGGATCAATTGTATGGTGAGTTTAATAAAATTGTAGATGCTGATGAGTATGTAAAATATAATGTAGCATCTACTAGATATTCCATTAAAGGAATGCCAGGGGACTATACGTTTACACTGCAAGTAAAATACCGTGAATCAAAAGAACAAACTCAATATGTAAAAGCTCAGGCGAAATCAATTGTTGGATCAATTGTAAAACCAGGGATGGATGAGCATGAGAAAGTAAAAGCTATTCACGATTACGTTGTTAAGCATGTGTCTTATGATACGTCTTATCAAGCGTATACAGCATATGAAGCATTAGCGAATCGTTCTGCCGTTTGCCAAGGATATACATTATTGACGTATGAGTTGTTAAAAGAGGCAGGTATTCAAAATCATATTGTAACAGGCACAGGAAACGGACAAGCTCACGCGTGGAATTTAGTGAACATTGAAAACAAATGGTATCACCTAGATACTACATTTGATGATCCAGTACCAGATAAAGCAGGGCGTGCAACTTACTCATATTTTAATATGTCTGACGAACAGTTAAGTAAAGATCATGAATGGGATCGTAGCAAATATCCAGCGGCAACTACAAGTTATTTTGGTGAATTAACAAATAAAATAAAAGCTGGTAGCTCAAAAACTGTCGTATATGAGCAGATGTTAAAAGAAACAAATTTACAATACTTATCTGCAGAATACGGAGCAGAAAATTATAATGAATTTAAGCAAAAGTTGCAGCAAAAGTTTGCAACCAAACCAGAAAAAGTAGAAGTACGATATAAGCAGTCCATGGATGGGACGATGCAAGATATAAAGAAAGTATTAAATGAAATAAATTGGCCAAAAGGTGCAAAGCGTGTGTCTTATCAAGTAGCGCCTTACAGTGCATTGGCGGGTTATTCATTAGCGACAATTACATTTACGTATTAAGCAATGAGAAAGAGCATCTGTAAAAGATGCTCTTTTTATATTTATCGATCACTTTAAAATTTGGGGAATTATGTGATAAAATAAAAAGGAGAGGATGTGAATGCTGAATGAACTTGTTCGAAAGTAATATTTTTACATTGATATATACTTGTTTAGTAATCGGACTTATCGTTTTGTTTTTCATATCATTTACTTTGTTTATTAGAAGAGTATTACAAAGCAGTGCTGCAAAGAAACACCACGTGATTAATATGAACCAGAAGCTAGATCGAATCATTGAATTGCTTGAAAAAGATAAGAAATAGCGATAGAAGAGGTATGAAAAGGGGAAAGAGAATGGCCAATTATATAAAAGAATTACGTGAAAAAGTAGGACATGATTATGTTTTCTTAAACTTTGCCGGTGGTTGTGTATTTAATAAAGAAGGAGAAGTATTACTGCAAAAAAGAGGAGACTTTAACGCTTGGGGATTTCCAGGTGGTGCAATGGAGATAGGAGAATCAGCTGCGGAAACTGCAATCCGAGAAATAAAAGAAGAAACCGGGTATGATGTAGAAATAAATGAGCTTATTGGAGTGTATACAAAATATTTTCAATCATATCCAAATGGAGACAAGGCCCAGTCAATTGTGATGTTCTTTTCATTCTCAATAGTTGGAGGTGACAAAAAAGTAGATGGTGATGAAACGTTGGATTTGAAGTTTTTCCCGTTAGACGACATGCCACCGTTATTTTGTAAACAACATGAAGATTGCCTGCAAGATTTATTGGAGAAAAGAGTAGGGGTATATCGTTAACATATAAAAAAGAAGCTAAATGAAGATTAGCTTCTTTTTTATGTTTAATTTATTTCCACCAATCATCAAACATTGACGCTGGTACTTGTCTTTTATGCTCACTCACTGTGTAACGTTTTTCAATTTTCTCTGCAACGTCAGCTGGAACTGCTTTACCTTCTAAATAATCATCTAATTGATCATAAGTAATACCTAACTCTGTTTCATCAGCTTGACCTGGTTTTTCATCTAATAAATCAGCTGTTGGCATTTTTAAGTACAGTCGCTCGTCTGCGCCTAACTCTTGTAATAATGCACGTCCTTGGCGCTTCGTTAATCCCGTTAATGGTAATAAATCTGCACCACCATCTCCGAATTTTGTAAAGAACCCTGTTACAGCTTCTGCAGCGTGATCTGTTCCGATAACAAGTAGCCCTTTTTGTCCACCAATTGCATATTGAGTAACCATACGGATACGTGCTTTCACGTTACCTTTATTGAAATCTGTTAATGATTCACCCAATAAGTTTTCATATTGATTTGAAAAAGCATCAACAGTTGAAGCAATATCAAATGCAACAGATTGATCTGCTTGAATGAATTGTAATGCTAATTGTGCATCATCTTCATCTTTTTGTACTTTATAAGGAAGACGCACGGCGATAAACGTTGCATTACCACCTTCGTTACGAATTTCTTCAACTGCAAGTTGTGCTAAGCGTCCTGCTAATGTAGAGTCTTGTCCGCCGCTAATACCAAGTACAAATCCTTTTGCACCTGTTTTTTTTACATAATCCTTTAAGAAATCAACTCGTTTACGAATTTCAATTTTTGGATCAATTACAGGCTGAACATGTAATGCTTTCATAATCTGTTCTTGTAATGTCATTATGTTTCCTCCTATTCATATTAAAGCGGTAATTAAGTTTATATGTATAATGGTACATACTTCTATCCTTTATTATTTCGCAAAATTAACGAATATACAATAGGATGTGTGTATGAATATGAATGTAGTCATTATAAATAAAGTACTACGTATAAGCAATTTTTTAAACCTTTCAAAAATGTAAGGTTTTTGTCATTTGAATCGATGGAAGGTATTTCCGCACTTTACTAATATAAAAACATAGATAGTAGAAGGGCGGAGAAGTAATATGAACATTAGAGAACTAGCATATCGGAATGTAACCCGAAATAGACGGACATACTCAGCCTATTTTTTGAGTAGTGCATTTGCAATTATGGCCTTTTTTGTGTATTCATTTTTTGCGTTTCATCCGGCATTAAGTGCAGGAGAATTAGGTCAGTACATATTCGTAAGTATGTCTTTTGCACAGTCTATTATTTACTTATTTACATTCTTCTTTATTTTATATTCGATGGGAATGTTTTTAAAAACGAGAAAGCGTGAAATAGGAATTTTAATGATGCTAGGTATGACGAAATATCAATTAAAGCGTCTGATCTTTTTTGAAAATATTATGATTGGAATAGGGGCAATTATTTTTGGTATTCTTTCAGGTATGTTATTTTCAGGGGGATTACTATTTGTCGCTCCGATGATATTGAAACTAGATATCTCCTTATCCTATTACATACCGATGAAAGCAATTGTTGTAACGAGTATTATGTTTTTTATTTTATTTATGATCATATCATTGTTTAGTGCAGGAATGATTCGTAAAAATAAGATTATGAAGTTGTTTAGAGGATCAGCAGAGGCGAAACCGGAACCGAAAGCATCAATCATTTCTTCCATATTAGCAGTAGTATTGCTTAGTGCTGGCTATGTAGGAGCTCTTCTATCACATGGAGCAATGGTATTTATTATGATGATTCCTGTTACAACGGTAGTTATTATTGGGACGTATTTGTTGTACAAGCAGCTGAGTGTCTTTATTATTCGATTATGTAAAAAAAGTAAACGTTTCTATTGGACACAGACTAATATTATTACGTTATCAGATTTAGCGTATCGCATGAGAGATAACGCAAGAATGTTCTTTATTGTAACCATTATTTCTACTGTAGCATTTTCCGCAATAGGGACATTAGTTGGCTTCGCATCCATGACGAAAGGGATAATGGAGAGACCGATTTCGTTTCATTACCATTCTAAGCAAGGGAATAGTAACGAATCACAGCATATACAAATGATTGACAAAGGATTAAAGAAACATAGTATAGCAGCTTCAAAAACTAATATTTCGACAAAGAAAACGGAGGAACAGTCGTTAAGAAGCGCCATTTTTATAAAAGAATCAGACTATAAGAAATATGCAAAGTTAACAGAAGAACCATTTAATACTGTAGCAAATAAAGAAGTTGTATTTTTGTCAGCTAATATACCAGGGCCAACGATGAAAGAAAGAAAAGAAATTACTTTACCTAATATGAATGAAAATTTAAAAGTGAAAAAAGTTACCTCATCTTCATTGGGGAAAATATTAAGAGGAAATGTTTATGTAATCTCTAATAGTCAATATGATTCATTACAAGATGGGTTTATAGAGACAAAAGATTATATGTATAAAACTGAAAGAACGAAAGATGAGATTGAAATTGGTAAAGAGCTTACGCATCAAATTAAACCGTATCAAGAATATTCAACGTTTAGTGCGGAAGAGTACGAGCAAAACCAAAGTTTACAAATTACAGGACCGATTTTATTTGTAGGTTTCTTTATTGGTATAGTATTTTTCGTTTGCGCAGGAAGTTTCCTTTACTTCCGTTTATTCTCCGATTTGGAGGATGATGTTCGTTTGTTCGAAATGATTCGTAAAGTTGGATTGACAAGTAGGGAATTATCGAAGGTAGTTACAATTCGATTGGCGCTTTTATTCTTCGTTCCAATTGGTGTTGCAACATTACATGGAGCAGTAGCCTTAACGGCGTTAGGGCAAATGTTTGAGTACTCATTGTTTAAAGAAAATACAGTTGTATTAAGTATTTTCATAGTTATTCAAGTTGTATACTTCTTACTTATAAGATCCCGTTATGTAAAACAATTAAAAGAGAGATTACGTATGCATTAAATGTGTTTTTTTAACTCGAGTACAAAATTTTCTAAAAAGAGGCAAGTATTGTCAAAAAGTGATAAAATGGAAAAAGCGAGGTGAAAAAATTAATAGAGAGTAAGGGGGGAGAAATATGAAAGCAACAGGAGTTATTCGAAAAGTAGACGAATTAGGACGAATTGTTATCCCTAAAGAATTACGCGATGTATTGGGAATACAAATCAAATCACCGCTTGAAATTTTTGTAGAAGCAGATAAAATCATTTTACAAAAATATCAACCTTACAATGCTTGCCAAATCACAGGTGATGTTTCAGGGCAGAATATTACATTAGCAAATGGAAATATTACAGTTGGCATAGAGGGAGCGGAATATTTAGTAAAAGAAATAGAAAAGTTTTTAAACAAGAGTGAGGTTTAGTCTTAATTTATATTATTTTTCAAATACATATCATTCTTTTAAAAGACTGTAAGAGGACCATTAATTGGTCCTCTTATTTTGGTTATTAGTTGAACGACTCGGGTTGTTACTTCCTACAAATCATAGGGAAAATAAAGAAGTATTATAGAGGTAGTAAATGATGTTGAGAAATATTTGAAAAGAAGGAAAACAAAAAGAATAAAACGAATGTTACATTTACACGTATTCAAAAGTGGTCTGAAATGAAAATAATACATTTTCAGGAGGGATTACGATGAGTAGTACAGTGAATAAACAAAAAGGTATACAATTGATTCCGTTTACCGTAAATAAGGTGGTAGAACAAGTAAATGAAATTCCACCAGGTGTACAACTGATTCACGCTCCGCAAGTATGGGAAAAGAGTGTGAAGGGGCAAGATGTAGTCGTTGCCGTATTAGATACAGGGTGTGATACTAATCATATAGATTTAAAAGATCGTATTATCGGCGGAAGAAATTTCACAAAAGATTATGAAGCTGATCCAAATGTGTATCTTGATAATAACGGACATGGTACTCATGTTGCGGGAACGATTGCCGCGACTGAAAATGGTGTCGGTGTATTAGGAGTTGCACCACTTGCTAAAATGTTAGTATTAAAAGTTTTAGCGGGAGATGGTTCTGGAAGTTATGAGCAAATTATTGAGGCAATTCATTATGCTGTAAATTGGAGAGGGCCGAATCAAGAGAAAGTGAGAATTATTTCAATGTCACTTGGTGGTCCGCAAGATGTTCCAGAATTACATGAAGCAATTCAAAATGCGGTAAAGCAGGATGTTCTCGTTGTATGTGCTGCTGGAAATAATGGAGATTGCGATGATGAAACAGAGGAACTAGACTTTCCGGGTGCGTACTCTGAGGTAATTGAAGTTGGTGCCGTTAATTTAGAGCGGAAGATTGCATGTTTTAGTAATTCAAATCAAGAAATTGATCTAGTAGCGCCAGGTGATGAAATATTATCTACGTATCCAGAAGGAAAATATGCTGTGTTAAGTGGAACTTCCATGGCGACGCCGCATGTTGCTGGAGCGCTCGCCTTGCTCATTAAACAGTGTGAGAAAGAATACGGTCGAAAGTTATCGGAGCCGGAAATATATGCACAACTCATTAAAAGAACTGTACCTTTAGGGTACGAACGTACATCTGAAGGGAATGGATTAATAGATTTATTAAAAGAATAGCCATATTAAAAAACATCTCATATTCATATGAGATGTTTTTTAATATGGCTCTGTCGTATGTAATACTTCCCTATTTAAAGAGTCTTATTGTTGTTGAATACTTTTTCTTTGTTTTATTTTTTGTGACAGGAATTTTGTTTGTATTAATAATGATGAGGCACTTACAAAACATGTCTAGTGTAGCAAGAGGAACAGGAGCCGTGCTTGCAAATGCTTCTATGTACATTGGTCAAATGATTGGTGCGGCAATAGCTGGAATGTTATTTGCAATATCTCACAATTTTATACTTATAGGTAGTTTTACTGCGTTACTATATATAGGAGCTTTATTTTTGTTTAGAAAAAGTGAAAAACTTACTGAAAATAGTGAAACAGGAATTGCATCATAAAGCTTGTATAAATATTTCGCAAATCAGAATTAATAAGAGTGTGAATACATGAATGTGCTTTTAATTAAAGTGGTTACTAAAAGTATAGAGATAGTAGAAGAAATGTATTGTAACAAAGTTATGAGGAATCAAAAAATAAAAATCCCTATAAAGATAGGGATTTATATATCGGCATATAGTTCCTTGGAAAAGGATATACTTAGTTTAGCATATCGGACTACTTATATTTGTGAAATAGATGTGAAAGTAATGTGAAAAATGCCGAAGGAAAAAACTATTTAAATAGAGGGCAATTTAGATGGGGATATGGATTTTACATAAATGTTGTGTTATATTTCTACTTATCTGTTAATAATTACATATTTTAATTTTATTGGGGATAAAAGGGAGAGGTTTAAATGCAATGGTATTTGAAAGCTCTAAAGAATTATGGGGATTTTAGTGGTAGAGCTACGCGAAAAGAGTACTGGATTTTTAGTTTATCCAATATCGTAATTTTTTGGCTACTGTTATTTTTATCATCATTTTCAGAGGTGTTAGTTGCTATTATTGCGTTGCTATTTATGTTAGTAATGATTATACCAAGTTTTTCGGTTGGTGCACGACGATTACATGATATTGGGAAAACGGGATGGTGGCAACTATTAAATTTTGTACCGTTTGGTAGCATTGTTTTACTTGTATTTTTTATCATTGAAAGTGAAGAAAATGACAATCAATACGGACCAAATCCGCATTCAGATTTAAAAGAAGCGATTTAATAAACTTATTTAGTTTGTAGCATTACTAGTTCAATTATTTTATCTATTATTAAAATGGTTTGCGTGGGCTAATATTATTAGGTTGATCTTTAGGTCTAGATGACTTTTGAAACTGTAAAAATGGAAAGATAAAGGCAGAGAGAATATAGCATGGAAAGAAAAAAATTCTAAATAAAAAGCACTGTTTTAGCTAATGTAGCTAAAACAGTGCTTTTCTCTTTGATTGAACAGTTGCAGCATTTTCATCATGTATACCTGCATCTTTTATAATTCGTTGTTTTGCTTTATTTAATAGATGGTTTACTGCTTCGCCAAAATAGTTAGCTTCGCTTTTTGTGCGGGCTTCTCGTAAACATTTATAGTTTTCTAGCAGTTCCTCTTTTTCGGAGTTTGTTAAGAAATCTTCTATTTTCTTTTTTGTCATACGAAACACCCTTTCTCCTGACAAACGACGCAATAGAAAATATTTATTTCTCATTATAACAATAATTTTAAAAGAAAGTATACACTAACGTCGCAATAATTTGTCAATTTCTTGAATCTTCTCATCAGCTTTCCCAATTTGCGTATTTTTAGCCTGTTCGCCACCAAGAGCTTGATGTAGTAAAAAAGTTTGACCGGAAATAGCAGTTACAATGGATACTTTTATAATTTCTTTTATTGCGGTGACATCGAATAAAACGAGCCCAAGAAGTGCGGCTAGGCTACCAGTAAAAATATCAGTTAAAAATCCAAAATGAAAAAATGTTTTCAAACGGCGTGGAAGCAATAACTTACCTTGGTTATTGATTAGATGGGAAACGAAGCCGGTAATGCCACCAACGAGAACAGCGGTTAGCCATTGATACATTTCCATCGAATCCACTCCTTTTAGTGAATAAGATTCGATTATTTTATATTGATTCCTTTTAATATTTCATATAAGCATATTGAGAAAGTTTGTTTGGGTATATTTTGTATTCAAATTAATTATAACAGAAAATTTAGATAGATTTCAGTCTATTATATGAATCATTTTTACAATAATATGAATGCAGAAAGGGGTGCGTGATATGAATATAGATTATCGAATAAGAAGTGTAGATGGTTATACAAAAAAAATAGGGGAATTAGTAAGCCTGCTTGAGCATACGAGAGCTGTAACATTAGGCGAAGTAAAAAATTTATCAGTTGAGCAATTAGATTTAATTATGCAAAGCAGCGGAAATTCAATTGGCGCCTTATTAAAGCATATAGCAGCTATTGAAAAAGTTCATCAGCTTATTTCATTTCAAGATCGTGACTTTACAAAAGAAGAATTAGAAATATGGGAAGATGCACTGTATTTAGGGGAAGCGGGTAGAGCAATCCGTGGTCATGAAATAAAGTATTATGTACAACTTCTACAAAGTGTTCGAGAAGAATCTCTGAAGTATTTAAGTGAACAAGGTGATGAGTGGCTCATGTCAGAAAGAAAGTGGCCTAACGGTGTAGCATATAACCAGCACTATCTATGGTTTCATGTGCTAGAAGATGAAATTAGTCATCGAGGACAAATTAGAATGCTCAAAAACAAGTTATTTGAAAATTACGTAAAATAATGTAGCTTTTTATAGGAGAATTCCATATAATGAGAATAATTAAAATAAGAACGGGGTGATGTATTATGGCGAAAATAACTTATATGAATAATCAACCAAATACAAAGGTGGATGGAAAGGGCGATATTATATAAGGTAATTCGCAATCCTTCCACTTAGTACAAACTAGGGAGGATATTTATTTGAATCAAAATATTTTAGAATCTTTTGGCTGGGATTCATTTTTTGAAGAACAAGTTACAGAGAAAAATTATGAAGTAGGTCGTATTTTACTTGAGCATAAGCATATATATCGCATTATTTGTAATGATGGTGAATATATGGCAGAACTGTCTGGGAAGTTTCGGCATGAAGCGATTACGAAAGGCGATTATCCAGCAGTTGGTGATTGGGTGTATATAAAGAAAATAGAAGATGAAAAGAAAGCGATTATTCATCGTATTTTCCAGCGAAGAAGCTCTTTCTCAAGACAAGAGGCTGGAACAAGAACAGAAGAACAGATTATAGCAGCAAATGTAGATTATTTATTTTTAGTGAATGCACTTAATCATGATTTTAATGTTAGAAGGATGGAACGTTATTTATTATTAGCGTATGAAAGCGGCGCTATGCCAGTTATTGTTTTAACAAAGAGTAGTATATGTAATGATGTGGAAGAGAAAATTGTAGAAACGGAAGCTATAGCAATTGGTGTTCCTATTTTCGTTGTTGATAGTTTAGAGCATACAGGTATAGATTCGTTGAAACAATTCGTTTCTTCAGGGAAAACAATTGCTTTAGTTGGATCATCAGGGGTAGGAAAGTCAACTTTGTTAAATGCTCTAATAGGAATTGATGTAGCAAAAACGGGAGATATACGTGAAGAGGATAGTAGGGGGAGGCATACGACAACGCATCGAGAATTATTCCAATTGCCTAGTGGCGCTCTCGTGATTGATACGCCTGGCATGAGGGAATTGCAACTTTGGGAAGGCAGCGAAGCGATTCAAACAGCATTCTCTGATATTGAAGAATTTGCGACAACATGTCGTTTCCGTGATTGTAAGCATGAGAATGAACCAGGATGCGCGGTGTATAGTGCAATTGAAAATGGACTTATTACGATAGATCGTTTGAAAAGCTATAAAAAATTACAAAGAGAACTGGCGTATTTTATGAGGAAACAAGATGCAATCCTTGCCAGAGCAGAGCGTGATAAATGGAAGAAAATTTCTAAACAACATAAAAAAATGTAAAAACCAAAGGGGCCCCTTTGGTTTTTTCTATTTGTAAATTTTATAATAATATTATTCGTATATATAGACAAAAGGAAATTAATTGTTTAAACTTTACAAAGTATTCACCATAATAGGTTATGAAAATAATAATTAGGGAACGGGAAATATTCATAATTAACTCAATTTAACTTTTAAATTTGAAAATTAGGAGGTTCATAATGGGTAAACTATTAAATTTGTTTCGTGATATGAAAGTAGCAAAAAAGCTATTAATTTCATTCTTTGTAATTTTAATTGCAGCCGTTTCTATAATCGGGGGCATGTCTTATCAAACTGCTAAAAAGAATTTTGAATCACAAATTACGAGTAGTGCTAACGATAATATAAAAATATTAGATAATTTAATCAATCAAATGATTGAAGCAAAATTTAACGATGTGAATAACTTTGCACGAGTAATTCAAGGGAATATGTATCAAGGGGATAATCAGGATGAGCTAAGAAAGACATTATCTCAGTATATCAATTTGAATATAGATGTTGAACAAGTGTATGTTGCCGGTAATGATAAGAAATTTGTACAGGAACCAAATATACAAATGGCAGCAGATTATGATCCAACAACACGACCTTGGTATAAAGATGCAGTGGCAAAACAAGGTGGTATTGTTGTTAGCGAGCCATATAAGGCAAAAGGAAATGGACATATTGTCGTAACGATTGCAAAACAAACAGAAGATAAAAATGGGGTTGTTGCGCTAGATTTAAGTTTAGACAATTTATTAAAAACAACAAAGTTAATCAATATTGGTAAAAAAGGATATGCCTTCATTTTAGATGGAAAGCAAAAAATCATTGCTCATCCACAAGAAAAATCAGGGGATAAAGCAGCTGATTCTTGGGCAAAGAAAATTTATGAAGATAATCATGGTGCTTTTACATATTCTTATGGTGGTAGTGAAAAGAATATGGTATTTGCTACAAACGTAAAAACAGGTTGGAAAATTGGTGGGACGATGTACGCAACTGAAGTAATTGAAGCTGCTCAACCTGTATTTTATAATATGTTAATTGTTATGCTTATTTCGTTAGTAGTAGGTGGAGTACTTATTTATTTTGTGACACTTTCAATTACGAAGCCTTTAAAGAGATTAGTTATCACTTCTAAAGAAATAAGTGAAGGGGATTTAACGCAAACAATTGAAATTCATTCTAATGATGAAATTGGTCAACTTGCGAAAGGTTTTAACGAGATGACAAATTCATTACGGACGTTAATTGGAAGGATTAACACTTCGGCAGGACATGTTGCAGCAGCATCAGAAGAACTAACTGCAAGTGTAAGACAAGCGAGTGAAGCAACTGAGCAAATTACAACAGCAATGGATGAAATATCAAGTGGGGCAACGACGCAAACAACAAGTGTAGAAAATGGTGCTATGTTACTGTTTGATGTAACGGAAGGAATTCAGCATGTAGCAAATAGTTCATCATCTATTAATATCGCTTCTGCTCATACTCGTGAAAAAGCAGAAGATGGTGGGAAACTAGTAGGAAAAACAGTAAACCAGATGCAGTCTATTGCAGAATCGGTTTCACAATCAGATGCTGTTATACAGTTATTAAATAATAAATCAAAACAAATTGGTGATATATTGGAAGTAATTCAAAACATTGCAGATCAAACAAATCTTCTAGCTTTAAATGCGGCAATTGAAGCGGCAAGAGCTGGTGAACATGGAAGAGGTTTTGCAATTGTTGCAGATGAAGTACGTAAATTGGCAGAGCAGTCTAGCATATCTTCCAGTGAAATTAGTAAATTAATAGGCGAAATACAAGACGATATGGGTAAGACAGTCAAATCAATGAATCATGTAAATGAAGAAGTTCAATCTGGACTTGTTATTGCAAATGAAACGAAGCAAAATTTTGCTGAAATTTTACAATCTACAAATGAAATAGCTAATCAAATTAAGACGATGGTTGAAACGGCTAATGGAATGTCAAAAGGGGCAAATGAAGTATCGATTTCAGTAGGACAAATTGCAATGACAGCACAAAATAATGCGACAAGCACACAAAATGTTGCGGCTTCAGCTGAAGAACAGCTAGCTTCGATGGAGGAAATTGGATCAGCGGCGGGTACGCTATCTCAAATGGCTGAAGAATTGCAAGTATTAATTGAGAGATTTAAAGTTTAATAGAGAACAGACTCCCCCTAGTAGCATTATGACACTAGAGGGTAGTCTGTTTTATTATGTAAAATCAAATGGAGATGTAAACTTCCTTTATGACGTTTAAAATGGTATTTTGCATAATATTTGTCGAAAAATAGAGGTGTTTGTTAGCTTTGTGTATAATTATTAACCTATAGAATACAAATAAAAGGAGAGTATTATGGGAGTGTATTGGGGGACAAAAAGACATTCTTGGCTTAGTTACGTCTCATTTTGGCTAAGTATTTCATTTTTTATTGTTTTTCTAATTGAAGTGTTTATATTAAAAACACTTTCGAATAGCTCGGTGCAAATTGTTAAATATTTTTATTTTATACTTGTACCAGTAAATATTTTTCTTAGTTTAAAGTTACTATTTAAGAAGAATGAAAAGAAAGCGTTACCTATTTTTAGTTTCATTGTCTCATTATTATTTGCAATTTTAATAATCGTATTAGTTTTAGCAGCTATAGGGAAGTTCTTTTAAGGGGAGTGGTATAAGTCACTCTCCTTTTTTATTTGTGGTAGTCTTACTATATGTAAAAGTGTGAATGCTGTGAGCTAATAAAAGCGGAGAGTAGACAATATTTGCATGGATTAAAGTCTGTCGTTATTTGAACTTGTAAGAGTGTATGGAGTAATGAGGTAATATACATAATAATGGAGATAGAATTAGTTATTTTATAAGTGTGTATGAAGCAAATGAATACGGTAAGAACGGTGATATATGGTACAATAGCTATGGATAGTGATAGAGATAAAGGGTATATAAAATACTCATCGTTTTTTAGTAAGAGAGGGGTTATCTTATGCTATACGAGGATTTGGAGACATTATTTCAAACAGCTCCGAAAGAAGATAGAGGCGGATGGAAATATATAATCCAAGAACAAAATGATACATTTAAAATTGGTGATGAAATACTGAAAAATCAAATGAGTGTCGAATTGTATTTTAATGAATACGATGAGGTGAAAATCACTTTATATAAAGATGGAATTCCCATTACGACTATGCAAAAAATTACGATTTCAAAAGTTGAATTAGACGAAGATGAAGAAGGTATTCAATTTGTTTTAGAACGCATGCCTAGTCGAATGATTCGGTTGCAGTTAAAGCCGTATTTAGCATTAGAAATGGGACCGTACTGGGAAGTATGTGATGATTGTGAATGAACATAAAAAAGCATCCAATAACATGGATGCTTTTTTATGTTTTTTGAAGTTGTTTAAACGCAATGATTGGAAGTATAACAATACTTACCCATCCGATGATAGGATATAGAATGTGAAGTAAGTCACTGTAACCGATGTAACTAAAGCAATAACTAATTAGTAAAATGAAGAAAATAATATTGTGATTTTTCCACCCAGTAATAGATTGCATCTGTTTTGTCATTCCGAACACATTACCAACTAAAGTTGTGAAAACTTCACCGAAAATAATGAGAACGAAGAAGAAGTGAAAAGTTGCATTAAATCTTCTTATGACTTCAGCCATTGGGATATTATATTGATAAAATTGATCGACTGATAAGATTGCTAAATGGCTGCATAATAAAATTAAAGAAAGTCCAGCACCACCTAAAATCCCACCCCAAAAAATGGCTTTTCGATCCTTTACTTCACTGGCTAATGGGACGAGAACACTTTGGGCGAGAGAAAGGTTTAAGGCGACATATGTAATAGGGCTAGTAATCCATTTCATATTCCAGCTCTCTGCAGGAATAGTGTTATTAATAAGAGGTGTACCGTGAAAAAAGGTTGTAATAGCAAGTCCGATAATAAAAATCATCATAATAGGTACGACAAGTGTATTTACTTCAAAAACACCTTGTAACCCGCGGCTACTTATAATGAGACAAGCGATAACTGTAATGAGAATACCGAGTTGTCTTGGTAAGCGAAGTTGCTCTTCAAATACTGCACCGGCCCCTGATAACATAACGCTCGTTACGCCGAATAAAACGAGTAATAATAATGTGTTTACAACATTCCCAAATACATCCCCAAATAAATATTTGTTAAATTCTTGCGCTGAAAATGCCCCGATTTGTGATGAAAGTAACATCATCTTTGTACCAAGCCAAATAAAAAAAAATCCACTTACACATATGCCAATTGTCCCGTATAATCCATTCACTGTGAAAAATTCAACAATTTCTCGTCCAGTAGCAAATCCAGCTCCAACGACAGTTCCGATATAAGTAGCAGCTACTTTCTTTGCTACTTGCCATTGTTGATTGTCCATGTTATCCCTCTTTCTACTATGATGAGCTTGATGTACTATTATGCATATGTATGAGCTTGGACAATTAGACGTATGAAGTGGTTGAAAAAATACATGAATTAAATGATATTAGGGAAGCATTAAAGGTGTTAAAACTTTGTTACATATAAGCCAATTGTTCGAAAGGAAAGGGAATGTATGGTAAAATGTAATTAAGTAATTAAAAGATAAACATTACAAAATGATAAGAGGAGTGATTGTATGAGTACGAAAACAAATGTTGTTGAAGTATTAAACAAGCAGGTAGCAAACTGGAATGTGTTATATGTTAAATTACATAATTATCACTGGTATGTGACAGGGCCACACTTCTTTACATTACATGAGAAATTTGAAGAGTTTTATAATGAGGCTGGAACGTATATTGATGAGTTAGCAGAACGTATTTTAGCTTTAGAAGGTAAACCATTAGCGACAATGAAAGAATATCTCGCAACATCTAGTGTCAGCGAAGGGACAAGCAAAGAATCTGCAGAAGAAATGGTGCAAACATTAGTGAATGATTATTCTGCACTTATTCAAGAATTAAAAGAAGGTATGGAAGTTGCGGGTGAAGCTGGCGATGAAACATCAGCTGACATGCTGTTAGCAATTCATACAACATTAGAACAGCATGTATGGATGCTAAGTGCATTCTTAAAATAACGATAAATATATAGAAACCCATTGAAAAATTATTTCAATGGGTTTTTTTATGATTTTTCAGTTTTCTTTTATGCTATAATATAGTAAAAAGGAGGCGATGCGATGTTTCGCTTTTTCAGAACTGGAAAAGAAGAGCGGGAAATTACGAAAGATGAATTAGAACAAGCGATGGCTCAGTTTTTAGAAACGAATGCTAATATCGTTTATACAGTATTAGTAAATGATGATTATACAGTAAATTATGATTTGTTAAAACCATATTTACCTGCATTTCCAACAAATGTTTTTCTCATAACGAAGGAAACGCTTGAGGTATTTGAACATACAGCAGAAAATTTAAACCTAGTGAAAGAAATTGATGTCGTACAAAAAGCAGTAGATCAATACGTAACAGAAAAAGAAATGTTCCCAATTGTTGAAGGTAGCGAAGATCGCCTCATATGTGGAATGAAATTAGGACCTTACTTAAATCGTAGCTTAAAAAGAGACTTATATATTTCAGAAAAACATTATTTAGTTTCAAGTAAACCAGATAGAAAAAAACAAAAGAGTGGGTAGACGTAATGAAAACAACAATACATATATTGTTGTCTTTTTTTGTTTGTTAAAATATTGATTTTTCAGTCTATTCTTATTTATACTAAATGTATTGGACAGGGAAGAGCAACTATTAAGCATCATTCTGAGAATAAGGTATTGTTAGCGTGGGTTATACAAAGTGGTATAAACATTCGCAAACAAATATTATAAAAGGTTTCGGGGGAATTGGTACATGAAAAATAGTATGACTTACATTCAATTATTAAATGAAACGTTACGTTGTTATGCAAATAAAGGAAGTTTTGAAGCGTACAATTATATAATGGAAAACGCTACAGGTGTAATAGGGAATGAGGCGCAAATATATAATTTTAAGTATGCACTCGCAAGTGCATCGGGACTTGAAAAAGAAGCATTACATTTAATGAGAGAGGCCATTATAGAAAAGGGATTCTGGTATGGAAATGAGTATTTAATTTCCGACGAAGATTTAAAATCACTACATAAATTTGAAGAATTTCATACAATGGTGCAATTATGTAAAGAAAGAGAAGAATTAGCACATAAAAAGGAAAGACCAGATGTGAAATATATATACAGTAAGAAAGAGGGAAATCTACTACTTACATTGCATGGTAACCAAGAAAATATACAAATAGTAGAACCATATTGGAAATCTGTTTTGATACAAGATTATATGTTAGCTTTACCACAGTCTTCACAAATTGAGTTTTCAGATGGATTTGTTTGGGAGGATATAGAGAGAGGGAAAGAGGAATTAAAAGAGCATTACAATAAGTTTATAGAAAATCATACAGTAGAAAGTGTAATCATTGGTGGTTTTTCTGCAGGGGCGAGAGTAGCTTTATATACGATTTTACAACAAGATATAAATGTAGATGGTTTTGTTTTTATGGCACCATGGCTTCCCGAGATTGAAGAATGGGATGAGTTGCTAAGAGTGCTGAAGGATAAACATATAAAAGGATATATAGTATGCGGGGATCAAGATGAAGATTGTTTCGAATCCACGCAGCAATTTGTACAACTATTAAGAGAGAAAAATATAGAACATAAGTATAAAGTTGTGCCTGACTTAGATCATGATTATCCTATTAACTTTGAAGAGCTATTAAAAGAAGCTATTGAATATATAGGAAATGAAAACAATAAGTAGTAAGAAAAAGAGATGCATCACATGTGATGCATCTCTTTTTAGAATTATAAATTAAAAGCATTTGCTAGTAAGCGATAAGAATTTAATTTATGTTCAAATTGATGAGTAATCGTGACAATCATAAATTCGTCAGTATTGTATGCTTTGCTTAAGTTTATTATTTTTTCTTTTACAGAAGACGGATCACCAACAATCATACGTTGACGATTTTCTTTTATACGGAATAAATCATAAGCGCTGTATGAATAATTTTGAGCAGTTTCAATAGAAGGTGTACCAGTAGTTCGTTTTCCTTGCTCTAATAATAAGATTGATAGATCTAAACTAGAAGCAATTTTTTCCGCTTCTTCATTTGTTTCTCCGCATATAACAAAGATGGCAACGATTGAATTAGGCTTATCTCCTAAAAATGAAGGCTCATATTGTTCTTGGTAAGCCCTCATAACTTCAGGGCCTCCGAAGCCGTTAATAAATTGTGCAAATGCGAAAGAAGCTCCGTTGTTTGCAGCAATTTTAGCGCTCTCTCCGCTAGAACCGAGCATCCACATTTCAGGAGATGTTGGGATAACTGGAGTGGCTTTTAAGTTTGCATAGTGATGGTTTTCTGGTATTTGATCATGTAAGTACATTGCAACGTCTGCAATTTGTTCTGGATATTGATCAAGTGAGACCATTTTCCCTTCTTGAAGTGCGCGAGTTGCTATTGGCATACCACCAGGTGCTCTACCAACACCGAGATCGATGCGGTTCGGATACAATGCTTCTAGAACACGGAAATTCTCAGCAACTTTATATGGGCTATAATGCGGTAACATAACACCACCTGAACCGACTCTAATACGGTCCGTTTTTGCGGCAATATGAGAAATAAGTATTTCTGGACTTGAACCAGCTAAGCTTACGGAATTATGATGTTCGGATACCCAAAAACGTGTGAATCCGAGTTTTTCAACTTCTTGTGCAAGCGTAACTGTATGTGAAAAAGCTTGGGCTGCTGTGCTACCATCTGAAATAGGTGATTGGTCTAATACACTTAACTTGATCATAGAATATACCTCTCAATCTTAATGTACATCCTATTATATATTTACTTATGAAAAATGCGTAGTGAAATGCTCAAAATGAAAAGCGGATAATCTTATTTCCGCTTTTAACGAGAAAATCCGCGTTCATAATGATTCATTTCGACTAGATTTAAAATATATTCATAGTTGTCAATTTCACGCTTTAGTTGTTCACGTTCTTTTTCAGATAGTGTCATATTGCTAAGTTTTTTACATAAGTTTTGTTTCTTTAATTCTAAATGTTTTTTTGTAGCATCGTAGTCATAAGTATGTTTCATTTTTAACCACTCCTTCTTTGTAGTTGCTATATTATACGAAGTATAAAGAAAAGTGAGATCTGTCTCTTATGTACTTTTAGTGAATATTCAAATTGCAATGGTGTTATGTTTATGGGGATTTATGAATAAAATGCACTAAACCACTAACGTCCATTTGATGAAGTAAGGGGTGGAATTGTGCAGAAAGATATAATGTATAACACTGAAATGGATGAAGCGTTAAAAGTTATAGATAAAGGATTGAAGAAGACGATAAGCCCAAAACAGATTATTGTAGTGGGAGCTGGTATGGCTGGGTTAGTTTCAGCATCTTTATTAAAGGCTGCAGGACATGATGTGAAAATTTTTGAAGCAAATAACCGGGTAGGTGGCCGTATAGAAACAGTGAGAATGGAAGATACCGGATTATATTTAGATGTTGGAGCAATGAGAATTCCGTATTCGCATACATTAACGATGGCATATATAAGAAAATTTGGGCTACAGGTGAGTCCTTTTATTAATAGGAATGAGACGGATATTATATACGTAAATGGACGGAAAACGACGTTAAAACAATATGAAAAAGATCCAAGTATTCTAAAATATCCTGTGGAAATGAATGAAGTTGGAAAAACGTCAGAGGAATTATTATTGTTAGCGGTACAGCCCATTATAAATTTTATAAAAAAGAACCCAGAAAAAAATTGGGATATTGTTGTAAAGGATTTTGGGAGATACTCTACTGGACAATTTTTAAAGTATCATCCTTATCAGTATAATACTTACTTTTCGCCAGTAACAATTGAGATGATTGGTGTTTTATTAGATTTAGAAGGTTTTTTGGAACGGTCGTTTGTAGAGACTTTACGCTTTCTATACATTATGCAAGAGGAGAGCGGATTTTGTGAAATTGTGGGCGGGAATGATAGATTGCCAAAGTCATTTTTACCGCAATTAGAAGAGAATATTATATATAATCAAAAATTAATGAAGTTACATCAACACGATAATGGTGTGACAGCTTTCTATCGGAACGAGGAAACTTTTGAATATAGTAGTATTACAGGAGATTTAGTTATTGTTACCATTCCGTTTTCGACAATGCGTTTTGTAGAAGTAGATCCGTTTGATTCTATATCTCATGAAAAATGGAAAGCAATTCGTGAATTACATTATATGCCTGCGACGAAAATAGGAATTCAATTTAAAAGCCGATTTTGGGAAGAACAAGGACAATTAGGTGGCAGAATTATAACAGATTTGCCAATTCGTTATGCCTATTATCCAAGTTATGGAATTGGGGAGGAAGGACCGGCTATGATGTTAGGTAGCTATACATGGTCTTATGACGCGTTGTTATGGGATGGTTTATCAAAAGGGGATCGTATTTATTACGCATTACACAACTTAGCAACAATATTAGGTGGTCAAGTGTATGATGAGTTCATATCTGGAATTTCAAAAAGCTGGACATTGGATCCGTATGCGCTTGGAGGATTTGCACTTTTTCAAGCAGGTCAAGAATCTGAGCTGCAACCAGCGATTGTCAAACCAGAGGGGAGAATATTCTTCGCTGGAGATCATACAACGCTATATCACGGATGGATTCAAGGTGCGATTGAATCTGGAATTCGTGTAGCGGTGGAAGTGAATGAGTAAAAGGTTTTCAATTCAGAAAATTCTTTACTATATAACTTCAGATGGATATTATTATATATAAAAGAAATATAGGGAGTGTTTACAGTGAATCCGTTATTATTCGATTTTCCTTCTGAATTTTATACTGACAGACTTTTTATTCGAATGCCGAAACCAGGAGATGGTAAAGTTGTATATGATGCAATTCAGGCTTCAATACAAGAACTAAAACCTTGGATGGTGTTTGCACAAACAGAGCAAACAGAGCAAGAAGTAGAAGAAAGTATTAGAAAATCACATATTCAATTTTTGCAACGTGAGGATTTAAGATTACTAGTATTTTCGAAAGAAACAGGTGAATTTATTGCTTCAGCCGGATTACATCGTATTAATTGGGATATACCTCAATTTGAAATCGGATATTGGATTGATACAAGGTTTAGCGGAAAAGGCTATATGGTAGAGGCTGCGAAAGGTATAACGGATTACGCTTTTTCTGAATTAAAAGCAAATCGTGTAGAAATTCGTTGTGATTCTTTCAATAAGAAGAGTAGAGCGATACCTGAGAAATTAGGTTTTAAGTTAGAAGGTACGTTAGAAAGTGCGAGTGTTGCGGTAGATGGAAATGGATTAAGAGATATGTGTGTATTTGCCATGACTAGAAATACATATGAAAAAGAAGAGCTGTAAGAAAACAGCTCTTCTTTTTATGCATTATGGTACAGGATGTCCATTAGAGCTTTCGAAAATTGTAAACCATTGTTGACGGTCTAAGTTAACTTTTGTAGCAAGAGCGGCAGTTTTTACGCGATCTAATTTACCAGAGCCAACGATTGGCATCATATTAGCTGGATGAGCAAGTAACCAAGCATACATAACCGTATCTATACTAGAAACACCTAGCTCAGTAGCAACTTTTTGCACAGTTTCACGTACACGTACGGCGCGTTCTGATTGACCAGTAAAGATCTCCCCACCAGCAAGAGGTGACCAAATCATTGGATTGATTCGTTTTTCTTGGCATAAATCAATTGTCCCTTTTTCAAAATGCTCAAGCTGCAATGCAGAAACTTCAATCTGGTTCGTAATAAGCGGGAAATCTAAGTACGAACTTAACATATTAAATTGTGAAGGTAAGAAGTTAGATACACCGAAGTGACGAACTTTCCCTTCTTGTTTTAATTGTGAAAATGCTTTTGCCACTTCATTTGGGTCCATAAAAGGATCGGGACGATGAATAAGTAATACGTCAATATAATCTGTATGTAAATTTTTAAGTGATGCTTCTACACTTTGCATAATATGCTCTGTACTAGTATTGTAGTGAGCAACATATCGCTCTGGAAATTTCGGTGATGGGGGAACGATTCCACACTTTGTAATAATTTGCATGCTTTCTCGTAAGGAAGGCTTTAATTGTAAAGCTTCGCCAAATAACCCTTCACACGTATATGCGCCGTAAATATCAGCGTGATCAAAAGTAGTAATTCCCATATCCATACAATCTTCAATGAAAGAAAGTAATTCTTGTTTCGTCATATTCCATTCTGCTAAACGCCAAAATCCTTGAATAATACGAGAAAATTCTAGCGTCTCAGCCATTTGAACTCGCTCCATTATAAGTACCTCCTAGAAGAATAATAATGTTTTGAAAAGGCTTTCTTACTACATGTTATTATATAGTTAATTAGGTGTACAGACAATAAATATGTTTTGCTACAAAAACGATTTTCTCTATATGCTATAATGTAGAAACATATAGCTATAAGGAGATGTACGAAATGATTCCAGTAACAATATTAACTGGTTTTCTTGGATCGGGGAAAACGACATTATTAAATCGTATTTTATCAGAAAATCACGGTAAGAAATTAGCGGTGATTGTAAATGAAATAGGGCAAATTGGCATTGATAATCAGTTGATTATGAATGTGGAAGAAGAAATTATGGAAATGACAAATGGCTGTTTATGCTGTACTGTACGTGAAGACTTACTTGTTGCTTTAAAACAGTTATTGGACGTAAAAGCAGAAGGGAAAATGGATTTTGATGGTTTAGTAATTGAAACGACTGGCCTTGCAAATCCAGGGCCGATTATTCAAACATTCTTTTTAGATCCAGTCATCCAATCTGCTTACCAAATTAACGGTGTTGTAACGGTGGTAGATAGTTATCATATACATAAACATTTTGAAAAAGGATTAGAAGCAAAAGAGCAAATTGCGTTTGCTGATGTCGTTTTAGTAAATAAATTAGATTTGATTGAAGAGAATGAGAAAGAAAATCTCTTGCATGAAATTCAAGGAATTAACCCGACTGCAAAGTTAATTGAGGCGACTAACTGTGAGGTAGATATACCATCTTTATTACAAATCCAAACGTTTAAAACGAAAGATACGTTGCAAATTTACCCTCATAAAGAACATAACCACTTAGAAGGTGTGAAATCATTTGTATTACGTGAAGAACGTCCGCTGGATTTACAAAAGCTTAATGAGTGGATGTCAGCTGTCGTTCAAGAGCTAGGGGAATATTTATATCGTTACAAAGGAATTTTATCGATAGATGGAGTAGATAAACGTATCGTTTTCCAAGGTGTACATACGTTATTTGCTGCTTCGTACGATAGAGAGTGGCAAGAGGGAGAAGAGCGAGTAAGTGAAGTAGTTTTTATCGGAAGAGATATTAATAAAGAGTGGTTCCAAGAACATTTCGAGGAGTGTGTGAAATAAGTCTGCGTAAATTGCAGGCTTATTTTTTATGAGCATTCTATTAGATTGCAAAACAGAATTAAATAAGGGAGAGAAACTAAAAATTGATAAATGTATAATAAAAAGCCTGTTTTCACAGGCTTGTATTTTCGTCTATTAGTAACTCCATTACAACACCTACAACTGGACCTTCATCATCAATACCCCCATTTAAGCGGAAACCAAATGATTCATACAGTCCCATTGCAAGTTTGTTGTCTGGATGTAAACTTAAGTAAATTATTTTGCATTCAAATTTTTCTTGTAAGAATTGAATGAGTAAGCGAAGGAAACGTTTTGCGTATCCTTTTCCTTGATATTGTTGGTCAATCATAAAGCGATCGAGCCATACACTTTTATGTTTTACTGAATACCATCCATACATTGCGTATCCTACAAGTGTTTCTCCATCATATAAACCTACTGACGTTCCGTTTCCTTCATATAATGATTCTGCTAAAGAAAACGCGTTACTTTCAATAAATTGTTGCTGATCTTTTGCGACGTCTAAAGCAACTACTGAACGCCAATTTTTTGCTGTTACTTCACAAATGTGAAGATTCATAATTCCAACTCACCTTCTAAATTAATATAGCTTTAAAGCTAATATGGATAATTTTACTTGTTATTTTGGTCAAGTCAAGGATAAATACATAAAAAGGCAGCTGAATAACAAATTCAGCTGCCTAGAAAGTGTAATGGATTAGTTTGTTGCTTCTTTCAATGTGTTTACGTTTTCTTCCATTAAAGTAAAGTAATCTTTATTATTTTTTGCATCATCTTCAGAAATAGTAGCTAAGTGATTTAAGCGTAAAACTTTTGTACCAGTTTCTTTTTGAATTACGGATGCTACTTTTGGAGTAGAGAATGTTTCGAATAAAATATATTTTAGATTATGTTCTTTTACTGTTTTTGTAATGTCAGCAAGCTGCTTTTGAGATGGTTCATCAGAAGCTGAAATTCCAGCGATAGGAATTTGTTTTAGGCCGTATCGTTGTTCCCAGTAACCATAGGCAGCATGAGAAACTAAAATTTCTTTCGTTTTTGCGTTCGCTACAGCTGCCTTAAATCCATCGTCTAAATCAGTAAATTTAGTTTGAAGTGCTGCAAAGTTTTTTTCGAATTCTTGTTTATGTTCAGGTTGTAATTCTACAAGTGCATTTTTAATTTTTTCTGCCTGTTTCATTGCTAGAGTAGGATCTAACCAAACATGCGGGTCTTTATCGTGATGATGTTCATCTTCTTTATGGCCATCTCCATGATCATGATGTTCTTCTTCAGTAGAAGCACGAAGCTCAATACCTTTAGATGCATTTACAATTTTAACATTTTCTTTTTGTAATGTTTTTTCCATTTTTTCAGCAAATGGTTCTAATTCAGCGCCGTTATAAACAAATAAATCGGCTTTTGCAACTTGTACCGTTTGTTTTTGACTTGGTTCAAATGTATGTGAATCTGCACCAGGTGGGTAAATCGCTTCAACATTTACATAGTCGCCACCGATTTTCTTTGCGAAATCAGCAAGTGGGAAAATCGTTGTATAAACTGTTAGCTTTCCATCTTTCTTGGCATTACTTTCTTTTTTATTTGAGCAGCCAGCGAAAATTAAGGTAAAAATAAGTAAGAATGAAAATATAGTCAATCTTTTAGGCATGAAGTTCTCCTCTTTTCTTTTTTACGGATATATTTTCCCCAATAATAGAAGAAAAATATCATTTTAATGCAAAACGGAATAATTACGTTTTAGTTTGCGAACTTAGTATAATACATCTTTAATAAAGTTGCAATAAATAATAATCATTCCGATTTGTTTTTGTTATAAAGTTGTCAAATATAGGGGTATTATTTTTGCAAATGCATGCATATGTGACAACGCTGTTTTCATATATTGAAAAGGAGGTAAAGAGGGGGATGAGCGCTTGGGTTACTTAATGGAAGCTATTTTATTAATATTAGCGGTAGTATTGCCATTATCTTTCGTATTAATTTTTTTAAGAAGATTAATAAGTAATTTAGGGGACGCTACAACAATAACGAAATTACAAGAGAGAGATGAGAAAAAAGAGTGAGTAAAGCACTATGCGTACGCATAGTGTTTTACTTGTGGTAAAATAAGAGCAGGAAACTCCTAAAGGTTGTATTTTACTAAAGGAGAGAAAAGTAAAATAAGAGGTATATGCATATATGAATAAGCGAACAGCGTTAATACTCGGTGCAAGTGGTTTAGTTGGACAAGAGATAACGCGTCTATTACTTGAATCAGATTACTACGATTCGGTTACTATTTTTGTAAGAGAGCCAATGCAATTGCAACATGAGAAGTTACAGCAGAAACAAGTTGATTTTTCGGTATTAGAGGAATATAAAGAGTTCTTTGCTGTGGATGATGTTTTTAGTTGCTTAGGAACAACAATAAAAAAAGCAAAAACAAAAGCAAATTTTAAAAAAGTAGATTATGAATATACGTTACGAGCTGCTTGTTTAGCTGAAAAACAAGGGGTACAAAATTTCCTTGTCGTGTCTTCTATGGGAGCGAATCCTAAATCATTCTTCTTTTATTCACAAGTGAAAGGAAAAATGGAAGAAGAATTGCAAAAGTTAGTGATTGGTGGTATTCACATTTTTAGACCATCATTATTAGTAGGAAATCGACAAGAATTTCGTTTCGGCGAACGAATGGCTGAAAAGTTATCTCGTATTATTCCGTTTATCTTTAAAGGAGCTTTCAAAAAATATAAACCAATTTCAGCTAAAGATGTGGCGAAAGGGATGTATATAACCGCGCTGCGAGAAGAATCGGGTATCCATACTTATAATTCAAATGAAATTACAACGATAGAATAAATAAAACCGAGAAGAATGACTTCTCGGTTTTATTTATTCGTATGAATTTTTCCTGGTGCTCGCTTATATTGGTGAGGTTCTTGCAATTCAAAGCCAAGTTCATTGGCCGCTATTCTCGGAAAATACGGATTGCGAAGTAATTCACGTCCGATAAAAATTAAATCTGCTTCGTTATTATTTAAAATTTGCTCTGCTTGTACTCCGGTCGTAATTAATCCAACTGCACCAGTTGCAATGTTAGCATGCTCTTTAATATGTTTGGCATATTGTACTTGATAACCAGGATACACATCAATATGTGCTGGTACAACTGCGCCAGAACTACAATCGATTAAATCTATTCCCTGTTCTTTCATCCACTTTGTATACTGAACGTAATCTTGAATCGTTAGCCCGTCAGGATGATAATCATTTGCTGAAATACGGACAAATATTGGTCCGTCCCAAACTTCATTTACAGAGTCGATGATTTCGCGTAAGAAACGATAGCGGTTTTCAGGTGAACCACCATATTCATCAGTCCGCTTATTGGAAAGCGGAGAAAGAAATTCATTAATAAGATAACCGTGAGCACCGTGTATTTCAATAACATCAAATCCAGCTTGTTTTGATCGTACTGCAGCTTGCTGAAAAGCTAATACAGTATCTTTAATTTGGTGTTTGCTCATTTCTATTGGCATTTTCATTGTTTCATTAAATGGAATGGCTGAAGGAGCTAACGCATCTGTTTCTAATTCTGCTTTTCTTCCGGCGTGAGCGAGTTGAATGGCAGCTTTTGCACCATTATCATGTATAAAAGTAGTCGTTTTATGTAAGCCTTCAATTAGGTTGTCATCCCAAATGCCTAAGTCTTTATTTGAAATTCGACCTTCAGGTAACACGGCTGTTGCTTCAATCATAACTAAACCAACTTGACCGGCAGCTCTTGTTCCATAATGAATGAGATGGAAATTCGTTACTTGGCCATCCCCGTTTTCCGATGAATACATGCACATAGGTGACATAACAATCCGGTTTTTTAATGTAACGTCCTTAATTGTATAAGGTGAAAAAAGTTCGGAATTCATCCAATAGCCTCCTAGATTGAATTTTCTTACATTGTATCATTCTCTTTTTTGTTTCTCTAATAAAACGCTTATACGAAAAATTTTGTATATTCGTGTTACAATGACTAATATGAACTGAATTGGAGGATGGCATATGTACCAGGCTTATTATGAAAGCGAAGTAGGTTTGCTTGAAATTACAGCGAATCAAGAAGGAATTACGTCTGTTATATTTGTTGATGAACGACAAGAAGAAAATAAAAATGAAATGATAGAACAATGTATAAATGAGTTAGATGAATATTTTAAAGGGAAAAGAAAAGAGTTTACGGTCCCGCTGTCTGCGGAGGGAACAGCATTTCAAAAAAATGTATGGGATGCACTTTATACTATTCCATACGGCGTAAGTGCTTCATATTTAGATATTGCAGAGAAAGTTGGAAATACAAAAGCTGTACGGGCAATAGGAGGGGCAAATAGTCGGAATCCAATTTCAATAATTGTTCCATGTCACCGTGTAATAGGGAAGAGTGGAAAGCTTGTTGGATATGCTGGTGGTTTATGGAGGAAAGAGTGGTTATTAAAACACGAAGGTATTTTGAAATGACGTATGGATGGGAAGAGGGATTGTTTTGAAATGTATAAATTGTGGGCAACCTTGCGAGGAGGAACAGTTAAATTGTGCAAGTTGTCAGCGAAACTTGGATAATGAACAAGATGAAGGTAGCTCGTTAATAGATAAAGAACTAGAAGTATATGTAGGGAGACAATATCCGTATTACAAAAGGAAATGGGAGCTTGAGAATAAGCGGATTGCTAGGTGGAGCTGGAATGGTTGGGCTGCTATTTTCAATATAGGCTGGCTAGGATATCGTAAGTATTATGTACCAGCTGCTTTATTTATGTTGTTATTAGTAGCGTGTGATGCATTTTCGTATTATATGGGATTTAATGTAGCGTTGCCAATCATTAATATGGTGCCTCTTACGTTTTTATTACTCATTTTTATTCTGTTTGGAATGGGGATTTTTGCAAATGGATTGTACTATCAATTTGCGGAAAGACGTATATACCGAATAAAAGCAAGAGAAATAAAAGATAAATCAGTTGAAAACTATCTAATCAATGATAGCGGCGGAACGAGCAAAATGGGAGCGACAATTGTTACTATTTTAGCAGTTGCTAGCATATTTTTTAGTCATTTCTTTTTTCCGACTGATCGAGACGTTATTCAAAAGGTTCGTACAAGCTCGCTTTATGAATATCCTTTCTTTTCAATAGGTGAATCTTTCGAAAATTATTTTCAAAATTCAGGTTGGATATATTATCGTGGAACGGAAGGGTTAGAATTAGTAGAATTCCAAGGATATAACACCGGAACGCCAAGACAAAAGGTGAAGATTCAATTTGTTGTCGATTATAAATTAGGTGAAGTGGAACCATACTCATTTATGGTTAATGGTGAATCTAAAACTGAAGAAGAGTTTTTGAAGCTAATGGAAGAAATATTTAAAGTTCAAAATCCATTGGATATAGAGGATGGATTACAAGTAAATGCTATTCAAGAAAGCGGCTGGAAAGAAATTTCCGATCGCTTTTTTCTATGTTTGTTAAAATAAATATTTAAAATAATCAGAATCTTTTGTATAATAAAATATATTATATAGGATTTAACTTATACATATAGATTGGGGGAAGGAAGAATGAAGAGAAAGACAACAACAATTGCTGCACTTGCGTTAACGACGAGTGTATTGGTTGCAGGGTGTGGGAATGGTGAGAAGGCTTCGACAACGAAGAAAGAATCGAATAAGGGAATGGCCGATAAACAAGTTTTAAATTTGCTAGAAACAGCTGAAATTCCTTCAATGGATACATCTAAATCAACGGATTCTGTATCTTTCCGTGTATTTGTAAATGCAATGGAAGGTTTATATCGTCTAGATAAAGATAATAAACCAACACCAGGTATGGCAAAAGATGTGAAGATTAGTGAAGATAAAAAGACATATACATTTGAATTACGTGATGCGAAATGGTCAAATGGTGATCCAGTTCGAGCACAAGATTTTGTATATGCATGGCAACGTACATTAGATAAAGCAACAGCGGCAGAATATGCGTTCATTTTATTTGATGTGAAAAATGCACAGAAAGTAAATAAAGGTGAATTACCAGCAGATCAATTGGGTGTTAAAGCGAAGGATGATAAAACGTTGGTAGTAGAATTAGAGCAACCAGCACCTTATTTTCTTGAGCTTACGTCGTTCCCTACATTTTTCCCATTAAATGAAAAATATGTGAAAGAGCAAGGAGATAAATACGGATTAGAAGCAGATAAATTAGTATATAATGGACCATTTACAATGAGTCAATGGAAACATGAACAAAATTATCAGTTAAAGAAAAATCCTAATTATTGGGATAAAGATACTGTAAAGTTAGACGAAATTAATGTAAGTATTGTGAAGGAAACAAGCACGGGAGTAAATTTATATGATAGTGATCAAGCAGATCGAGTTATTTTAACTTCTGAATTTGTTGATAAATATAAAAAGAATAAACCAGATGAATTTAAAACGAAGTTAGACCCGCGCATATATTTCTTACGTTTTAACCAAAAAAATGCAACATTTAAAAACCAAAAAGTACGTGAAGCGATTGATTTAGCATACGATAAAAAAGGAATTGCTGATGTCATTTTAAATGACGGTTCATTGCCAGCATATTTCTTAGTACCTGAAAAATTCACGACAGGTCCGGATGGAAAAGATTTCCGCTCTGTAAATAAAAACTTCCGTGATAGTAAAGATAACGCAGAGAAAGCAAAAAAATTATGGGAAGAAGCGAAGAAAGAGCTTGGTCAAGATACAATTACGGTTGAATTACTAAACGATGATAACGGTAGCCGTAAAAAAGTAGGCGACTTTATTAAGGAAGAACTAGAGAAAAACTTGCCTGGTATTAAAGTGAATTTGAAACAGCAACCATACAAGCAGAAGCTAGATTTAGAAAAGAAATTCCAATATGAATTCTCATTATCTGCATGGAGCCCTGATTATCCGGATCCAATGACTTATATTGATATGTTTGTTACTGGAAGCTCATTTAATGAAATGGATTATTCTAATCCGAAGTATGATGATTTAGTAGCGAAATCAAAAGGAGAGCTATTAAAAGATGATAAAGCACGCTGGAATGCACTTGCGGAAGCTGAAAAAATCTTAATTGGTCAAGACGCAGCAATTTCTCCTACGTACCAACAAAGTACAGCTTATTTAGAGAAGCCATTTGTAAAAGGCATTGCTAACCATACGTTTGGCGGGGACTTCAGTTATAAATGGGCATATATTACAAAAAAATAGTATAATAAAAGATGAGTGAATTTTCGCTCATCTTTTATTTGTATAAGGAGGAATTATAGTTGTTAAGGGGAATCAATCACATTTGTTTTTCGGTATCTAATTTAGAAAACTCTATTATGTTTTATGAAAAAGTATTAGAAGGAGAATTACTAGTTAAAGGAAGAAAATTAGCTTATTTTAACATATGTGGAGTATGGATAGCGCTTAATGAAGAGACGCATATTCCGAGAAATGAGATTCATCAATCTTATACGCACATTGCATTTTCTGTTGAACAAGAAGACTTTAAATGTCTAATACAGCGATTAGAAGAAAATGATGTTCATATTTTACAAGGAAGAGAACGTGATGTAAGAGATTGCGAATCTATATACTTTGTTGATCCTGACGGTCATAAATTTGAGTTTCACTCAGGGACACTGCAAGACCGTTTAAATTATTATAGAGATGAGAAACCTCATATGACATTTTATTAGGGAGGGATAGCATTTGCATGCACTTGTAATTGGTGGAACAGGAATGCTAAAGAAAGTTTCTATGTGGCTTTGTGAGAAAGGATTTTATGTTTCTATTATCGGGCGAGATGAAGTGAAATTAGAAAATGTTAAGCGAATGAGTTCTGCACCAGAAAATATTACATGCCTTTCGTTAGATTATCATAATGATGAAGATGTAAAGCTAGCTATTAAAAGTACAATTAAGAAAAATGGCCCGATCACATTAGTTGTTGCATGGGTACACACAAGTGCAAAGCATGCACTATCAAATATTTGTAAAGAACTAGATTTGTCGTCTAAAACATATAGTTTATTTCATATTTTAGGTAGTAAAGCATCACGTATGCCTGCACAAAAAATAGGGAGTACGCGATGTATTTATCATAGAATTATTTTAGGTTTTATTTTAGAAGATACATATGGAAGATGGCTTACTCATGAAGAGATAGCTGATGGAGTTATAAAAGGGATTGAAAGTAAACGAGCGGAGTGGATTGTAGGGAGAGTTGAACCGTGGGAATTACGACCAACATGGTGAGGGGGAGTAAGAAATGAAAACAACTATATATGTAACAAGGCATGGTGAAACAGAGTGGAATGTAGCGAAGCGAATGCAGGGACGGAAAAATTCTGCTTTAACTGAAAATGGTATAGTTCAGGCGAAACAATTAGGGAATCGAATGAAAGATTTACCAATCCATGCGATTTATAGTAGTCCGAGCGAAAGAACACTTCATACGGCAGAGTTAATAAAGGGGGAACGTGATATACCTATTATAGCGGATGAGCATTTCTATGAAATCAACATGGGTATATGGGAAGGACAAACAATCGCGGATATAGAAAAGCAATTTCCAGAAGAAGTACATCTGTTTTGGAATGAGCCACATCTTTTTCAGTCAACATCAGGCGAAAATTTTGAGGCCGTTTATGAAAGAGTAATTGAAGGGATGCAGCTTCTTTTAGAGAAGCATAAAGGACAAAACATATTGATTGTTTCTCATGCGGCAGCAGCAAAATTACTTGTAGGGCATTTCGCGGGAATTGAAATAGAAAATGTGTGGGATGATCCATTTATGCATAGTGCCAGTTTGAGCATAATAGAATTTGAAGAGGGTATTGGTAAAGTGAAACAATTTGCAGATATAAGTCACTTTCAATAAATGTAAAAAAGGCCGCAAAACGGCCTTTTTTGGGTGGTATAAAAACTAGCAGTTACGTTTTTTATACCAGAAGTGATCGAATTTCTTATTTTTGCAAGATGGGAATTTATGTCCGCCTTTGCAATCATTCCATTTGTGTCCGCTATCGTGACAGTCTTTACCATGATCACATGAATCATCGCAAGAGTGACCGTGTCTGTTAGGGAAGAATTCGCATTTTTTACAGAAACTTCGTTTTGTCCAGAAAAATTTCTTTTCAAAGCGTATGCATTTTGTAATGAATGTACAATGTTTTCTGCGAGTACGTTTTGTAACTAATACGCATTCTTTTCTACGCGTTACTTTCGTAACGAACGTCCATTTTTGAACACGTACACGTGTACATTTCGTAACAAATGTCCATTTTTTTACATGCGTACATTTTGTAACGAACGTACAATGTTTCACGCGAGTACATCTTGTTCTAGGACATTTACCCCCAGTTGTACATTTACATCCAGTTGTACAATGATGATGAGTGAATTTATCATCATCGCACTCAAATGTACTTGGATCTTGGTGTAAGAAATCCTCCATCCCAGCACTTTTGATTTCTTCGACAGCTTTTCTAATATCACGTTTCATAGAAATCCTCCTTATCATGTATTAAAGTGAAAAGGTATTCTTTTTCCTTAACATGATATGTATGTAGGCATCTTTCTGAACAGGACAAGAGTGTAATTTTATATAAATAGATGATTGCGGATGTATGGACAAGACAAGGCGCATACATTGAATGAAGAGAACTGAGAAGGGATGAGAAAACATGCTGCCTTCATATGATTTTTTTGTTCATCCAATGTACTTAGTGGAATTGAAAAAGGACATTTGGTCAGATAGTCCAGTACCAGCAAAATTGACTTATGGAAAAAAGAAGTATGATATTGATATCGTATACAGAGGAGCTCATATTCGCGAATTTGAGAAAAAGTCTTATCATGTTATGTTTTATAAGCCTAAAAAATTTCAAGGTGCGAAAGAGTTTCATTTGAATTCGGAGTTTATGGATCCGTCTCTCATACGAAATAAATTATCTTTAGATTTTTTTCATGATATTGGTGTACTTTCGCCAAAATCACAACATGTATTTATAAAAATTAATGGTCAAATTCAAGGTGTGTATTTACAGTTAGAATCGGTTGATGAAAATTTTTTAAAAAATAGAGGATTACCGAGTGGTTCTATTTATTATGCGATAGATGATGATGCGAATTTTTCATTAATGAGTGAACGAGATAAAGATGTTAAGACAGAGCTCTTTGCGGGTTATGAATTTAAATATTCGAATAAAAATAGTGAAGAACAGCTGAGTGAATTTGTATTTCAAGCGAATACTTTGACGAGGGAAGCCTATGAAAAAGAGATTGGGAAGTTTCTACATGTAGATAAATATTTACGATGGTTAGCAGGAGTTATTTTTACGCAAAACTTTGATGGTTTCGTTCATAACTATGCACTATATCATAACGATGAAACAAATTTATTTGAAGTTATACCGTGGGATTATGATGCGACTTGGGGGCGAGATGTACAAGGGAGACCACTTAATCATGAATATATTCGCATTCAAGGGTATAATACGTTAAGTGCAAGATTGCTAGACATACCTGTATTTAGAAAGCAGTATCGAAGTATTTTGGAAGAAATATTAGAAGATCAATTTACAGTTTCGTTTATGAGGCCGAAAGTAGAAGGGTTGTGTGAATTGATTCGTCCATATTTACTACAAGATCCATACATGAAAGAAAAATTAGAAACATTTGATCAAGAGGCTGATATGATTTATGAATATATAAATAAGAGAAGAAAGTATATACAAGACCACTTACATGAATTGGATTAATTTTGAAAGAGATTGAAACGTTATCAATCTCTTTTTTTTTGTATAATAAAGATGTATCAATAAAAATGAAGTAATATATTTGATAGAGAATGGGGATGCGGATATATGACGATTAAATGGATTGATTGGGTAAAACAAATACAATCTATAGCTCAAGCAGGTTTAACGTATTCTAAGGATGTGTATGATATTGAACGTTTCCAGCAATTACGAGATATTTCTATTTCAATGATGTCACATTACACGAAAACAGATTGGGAAATCGTAGAGAAGTTATTTGCAAGTGAGACAGGCTATCAAACACCTAAAGTTGATATAAGAGCGGTTGTTTTTCAAAATGAAAAGTTATTATTTGTGAAAGAAAAAAGCGATGGGAAATGGGCATTGCCAGGTGGATGGGCTGATGTCGGTTATACGCCAACCGAAGTTGCAGCAAAAGAAGTTTTCGAAGAGACTGGTTATGAGGTAGCTCATTTTAAGTTACTAGCTATATTTGATAAAGAAAAACATCAACCATCTCCATCGGCGACGCATGTATATAAGATTTTCATTGGATGTGAGATTATTGGTGGAGAAAAGAAAACTAGCATTGAAACAGAAGAGGTGGAGTTTTTTGGTGAAAATGAATTGCCTAATTTATCAATTGCTAGAAATACAGAAGACCAAATTAAAGAGATGTTTGCCTACATGAAAGACCCGCAGAAAGAGAAATTAATAGATTAATCCTGCTTGAATTGTACATATTGTTAAAATGAAGATATTGGCAGATTGCAGCCTTTATGTAATAATGGGATGGTATGTGAAGAAAAAAGGAGATAAAAAAGAACATGTTAGCAAACATAATAGATCAGTTATTGCAATTTTTTGCAAGCTTAGGTTACTTTGGAGTAGCTCTTGCTTTAATGATTGAAGTAATCCCGAGTGAAATTGTACTTTCGTATGCTGGCTTTTTAGTAGCGAATGGTAAAATTAGTTTTGTGGGTGCAGTTATCGCCGGAACGATTGGTGGTACTTTAGCGCAAATCTTTTTATACTGGCTTGGATACTACGGAGGGCGTCCGGTTGTAGAGAAATATGGGAAATATCTACTTATTAATAAACATCATTTAGACATAGCGGAAGGTTGGTTTAAGCGTTATGGAGCAGGCGTAATATTTTCTGCGCGCTTTATCCCAGTAGTACGTCATGCGATCTCTATTCCAGCAGGACTAGCTAAGATGCCATTAAAACTATTTACACTTTATACGGTTGTAGCGATCATTCCATGGTCAATTCTATTTATATACTTAGGTGAAAAACTTGGTGGGAATTGGCGACAAATTAAAGAGTATGCATCTGATTACACACATTACATAATTATAGGAGCTGTTCTTTTTATTGCTCTATACTTTGGTTTAAAGTATTTCAAAAAGAAAAAAGCAGCGCGTTAAAGTCAATGATTTTTCATTGGCTTTTTTATTTGTTTCGGTTCTAAAGAAAAGGAGTTGTCCATAATGTGTAATAATAAAGCGTAGCGGAGGAATGTGATGAAAGGGTCACCGTTTATACGTGGAACGATATTTTTAACGATGGCAACGATGATATCAAAAATGTTAGGGTTTATATATGTTATACCATTTACAGCGATGGTCGGTACGAGTGGTTACGTTCTATACACATATGCATATCGTCCTTATACCATCATGCTCAGCATAGCAACAATGGGATTACCGCTAGCTGTTTCAAAGATGGTATCAAAATATGATCAACTGAATGATTATCATACGGTTAAGAGAGTGTTGAAAAGTGGAATCGTGTTTATGTTTATAATGGGAGTCATTTCGTGTTTTACGTTATATATGCTAGCTCCGCATTTAGCTAAACTTGTCATCGATGGGAATGATCAAACGGGGAATAGTGTAGGAGCGGTTACTACTAATATTCGAATTGTAAGTTTTGCGTTAATACTTGTGCCAGTAATGAGTTTATTAAGGGGCTTCTTTCAAGGATTCCAATCGATGGGGCCTTCTGCATTAAGTGTAGTTGTAGAGCAATTTTTTCGTGTTTTAACCATTTTAATAGGAAGCTTTGTCGTTTTATATGTTTTAAAAGCTTCTGTTTCACTAGCAGTTGGTATTTCAACGTTCGGTGCCTTTATGGGAGCTGTAGGTGGATTAACTGTTTTAAGTGCGTATTATATGAGAAGGAGAAGGCACTTAAAGAAAAAAGAAATGGCAAGTATACCACAAACAACGAAATCTTTTTTCTCACTTTATAAGGAGCTCTTTACATATTCTATTCCTTTTGTTGTAGTAGGCTTAGCAATTCCGTTGTATCAGACGATTGATACATTTACAATTAATAAACTACTTATACAGATAGGGTATATGCAAGGCGAAGCGGAAAAAATTAATGCGATAATTGGCCTTGTTCAAATGGTTGTGCTTATCCCGGTATCCGTTGCGACAGCTTTTAGTATGTCTCTCGTACCAGAGATGACGAAAGCTTACACAGCAGGAAATACGAAGCTATTGTACAAACATTTTACGAGAACAAATGTATTAGTAGTAGCAATTACGGTACCGGCGGCAATTGGAATGATGGTGTTAGCCAAGCCTGTATATACCCTTTTATTTGGTGCTGGAAATGATCCAGAGATGGGGAGAATCATTTTACAGTATTATGCTCCTGCTTGCATACTATTTTCTCTTTTTACAGTAACGGCTGCTATGCTACAAGGAATCAATCAACAGCAGAAGACGGTGCTAGGACTAGTGATTGGAATTATTGTGAAGATAGTTTTAAATATTGTATTGCTTCCGTATTTCGATTATGTAAGTTTTATCATTTCAACATACGCGGGCTATACGATTTCAGTCGGGTTTAACTTGTGGATGCTTTCTAAATATGTTATAAAGGCAACATAAGCTTTTAAGGCAGAGAGCACTCTGTCTTTTTCTATGTTTATCCCGCTCTAACGGGCAGTAAGATCCTCATCTCAAAATTCAGCGAAAGAAAAGAAGTTTGGTTGGGGGCGGGCAGCCTGTAAAAGCCCGATTGGTGAGGGCTGAAAATCAGTGGGGGGGATGAAGCCCCCACTGATTAAAGTTTCACTTTATAATATTTTTCTTATAAAAACGTTTTCAAAATAATTTTTCTATTGAAATTTAAACGTATGTTTCATATGCTGAGAATGGCGGTTTAAAAACTGTGATTTAAGAGAGGTAGATTCCTACATGTAAAAAGAATCGGGGTGATAGTATGTTAAATATATATTTAACAGACCGAAACGGAAAACTACAAGAGATTGAGGAAATGCAAAAGGGGTGCTGGATTAATGTACTTCATCCAACAGAAGAAGAAATTCAATATCTAGTACAAACTTTAAATGTAGACTTAGATTTCATTAAAGACCCTTTGGATGATGAAGAACGCTCTCGTATTGAAAAGGAAGACAATAATACTTTAATTATCGTCGATATTCCGACAGTTAGACATGACGAAGAAGGAAATTCGATTTATGACACGATTCCAATAGGTATGATTGTGATGCCGGATTGTTTTGTTACAATCTGCTTAGAAGAGAATCCAATTTTTGAACGTTTTATTAATCAACGTATTAAAGAATTTTATACGTTTAAGAAGACGCGCTTTGCACTTCAGCTCTTATATACAATTTCTACTTATTATTTAAGATACTTAAAGCAAATAAATCGAAAAACAATTGATTTAGAGCATCAATTAAATCAGTCAATGAAAAATAAAGAGATTTTCACATTGTTAGGCCTTGAGAAAAGTTTAGTATACTTTACAACGTCATTAAAGGCTAATAAAATTGTAATTCAAAAGTTAATGCGTAATAGTACATTTTTAAAAATGTATGAAGACGATCAAGATTTATTAGAAGATGTATTAATTGAAAATAAACAGGCTATTGAAATGGCGGAAATATATAGTCACATTTTAAGTGGAATGATGAATACTTTTAGCTCCGTTATATCAAATAATTTAAATAGTGTTATGAAACTGTTAACGTCAATTACGATCATTTTATCTTTACCGACGATGGTTTCTAGTTTCTTTGGAATGAACGTAAAGGTTCCGTTTGAAGGAGAAGCCCACGGTTTTGTAATTGTACTCATCATATGTGTAACACTATCTTTCACGTTAGCTTTTGTTTTTTGGAAGAAACGTTACTTTTAACGATAAGAAAGCTGCTCTAGCATAGTTATACAACTACGCTAGAGCAGCTTTTTTGCTATGAAATCTCAAATTTTGAATAGAATATAACTTGTACAATGTAATGTATATAAAGGGTATGTATTCCATATAAGCCTTGTTCAATTAATGAAATGGGGTTAAAATTACATATTGTTAATGAAAAGTTGGAGGAAATACATCATGGAATTGTTTCAATTACCGAAAGCATTCCTGCAAATGAATACAATTTTTATCTCCATATTGATCGAAGCACTTCCGTTTGTGCTAATTGGTGTATTTATTTCAGGATTCATTCAAATGTTTGTGACAGAAGATATGGTGGCAAAATGGATGCCGAAGAACCGATTTCTGTCTGTTTTATTAGCTACTTTTTTAGGCATGTTGTTTCCAGGTTGTGAATGTGGAATTGTTCCGATTGTAAGACGATTAATTGGAAAAGGCGTTCCACCATACGCAGGGATTGCATTTATGTTAACTGGACCTATTATTAATCCAGTTGTATTATTTGCTACTTATGTTGCCTTTGGGAGTAGTATGCACATGGTATGGTATCGTTCTATTGTAGCGATTATCGTAGCCATTATCGTTGGAATTATATTATCCTTTATGTTTAAAGAACATCAATTAAGAGATGATCACTTCCCAGAAGTGAATAATAAGCGTCCACTGCGTAAAAAAATGTGGGATGTATGTACACACGCTGTTGAGGAATTCTTCTCAATGGGAAAATATTTAGTACTAGGTGCGTTAATTGCAGCAGCAGTACAAACGTTTGTACAAACTTCAACACTTCTTGCTATTGGACAAGGTCCGTTTTCTTCATCAGCTGTTATGATGGGACTTGCTTATATATTATCACTTTGTTCAGAGGCAGATGCATTTATCGCTTCTTCGTTCCAAAGTACGTTTTCAACAGCTTCACTTGTCGCGTTCCTCGTTTACGGACCGATGGTGGATATTAAAAATATGTTTATGATGCTTGCGACATTTAAAACGAAATTTGTAATTGTTGTTATAGTTACAGTTACTCTTGTTGTTTATGCAAGCTCACTACTCATTTATGCGATGGGGTGGTAGGTTATGTTTCGAGCATATATATTATTAGGTTTTACAATATTAATTGCGCAACTGCATATTTCCGGTAACATTACGAAGTATATCAATATGAAGTATGCCTATTTATCAACAACAGCAGCAATTATTTTAGGTTTCTTAACGATTATACAAATTATCGTCGTTTTCCAAAAAGAACACCAAAAGGAAAAAGAGAAAAATGATTGTAGTTGTGACCATGGTCATTGCGGACATGATCATTCAAAAGATGAGAATACATGGTGGAAAAAAGCATTTTCGTACTCATTGTTTTGTTTTCCAATTATCTCAGGGTTATTTTTCCCAATTGCGACGCTAGATTCGGATATTGTTAAAGCGAAAGGGTTTCACTTTCCTGTTGCACAAGCAGAAAGTAAGGATCCATTTATGACAAGACAATTTCTAAGACCTGATACGAGTATTTATTACGGGAAAGAAGGATACCGCGGTGTAATGGAAAAAGGGAAGAAAGAGTTTGTTACGAAAGATAATATTAATTTGAAAGATGAAGACTTCCTAAAGGGTATGGAAACAATTTATAATTATCCTGGCGAGTTTACTGGAAAAAAATTATCTTTTAAAGGGTTTGTTTTTAGAGATGATTCTTCTAAAAAAGAACAATACTTCTTATTCCGTTTCGGTATTATACATTGCGTAGCAGATTCTGGTGTGTATGGTATGTTAGTGAAAAAACCAGAAGGCGTAGAGTGGAATAATGATGACTGGATTCAAGTAGAAGGAGAGATAACTACTGAGTTTTATCAGCCGTTTCATGCGAATATTCCTGTATTAGAAGTAACAAAATGGAATAAAGTTGAACAGCCGAAAGAACAATATGTATTTAGAGGAGCCGATTGATAAAATCGGTTCTTTTTTGTGGACTAAAAGTTCTGAATGTTGTTAATATTAAACGTGTAGTTCATTTAGTATAGTGATTATTGAAATATTAGGGATAGATCATTAAAGGGGTGATAACAATGACAGAAGTAAAGGGGAAAACAGCCAATGAGTCAAGGGTGTTCAAAACGAGCCGAGTCTTCCCAACAGATTTAAATGATCATAACACGCTATTTGGTGGGAAGATATTAGCGGAGATGGATATGGTTGCTTCCATTTCAGCATCCAGACATTCAAGAAAGGAATGTGTCACAGCATCTATGGACTGGGTCGATTTCTTACATCCTGTTCGTTCTTCAGATTGTGTTAGTTATGAATCTTTCGTAATTTGGACGGGAAGAACTTCGATGGAAGTGTTTGTGAAGGTAGTGGCTGAAGATTTAATTTCAGGTGAGAAGCGTATAGCGGCAACGTCATTCGTTACTTTTGTGGCACTTAGTAAGGAAAATAATCCAGTTCCAGTACCGCGTGTTATCCCTGAAACCGAAGAAGAGAAAGAATTACATCGTATTGCTGTGTTACGTGCAGAACAGCGTCATATACGTAAGGCAGAGAGTAAGAAAGTAGCCACATTGTTAACCTTTTGAGATGAATATTTAGCCATTTAAGTTACTATAGCAGTCGGAAATGGTTTTAAAATGAAAAGCGGACACCTAAAAATAGGTGTCCGCTTTTATAGTTTTTTCATCCACATATCATATGACAGTAGCTACTTAGCAGAAGCAAGCAGCACCGACGATGATTAAGAGGATAAATAATACGACTAATAGCGCAAATCCATTACCATGTGCGAAGCCCATTGTTATTTCCTCCTTTTATTTTAAGATACAACATACAATATGCAAATGAGCTATTGTTTGATATGGACATATATCATGCAATGACATATTTTCTTGAATGATAATGTAATAAAAAAGGGAAGATATAGAAATAACAGTAAGTGGAGAAAGGAATTTATCCATGAAGCACTTTTTCGCTATAATTCTTTGTTTAATAGGTGTATTCATTTGGATGAACATCGATGTGGAAATGGGGAAGGAAATGGCTAGTGAATATGAATTAGGACAAGTTCGATTAGGTGAATTTCAACTATATACGAACGGTGAAGAGTTATATAGAAAATTATTTGATGATATAAACGATGCAGAAAAGTATATATATATCCATTTTTATATTGTAGGAAAAGACGAAATAAGCCAAGAGTTTTTACAGTTATTAGAGAAAAAAGCATCTAGCGGAGTAGAAGTGAAATTGTCAGTCGATCGGGTAGGCGGATATAAGCTGAAGAAAAAGGTAATTAGCCGATTAAAAGAAAACGGTGTGAAGTTTACATTTAGTAAAAAACCGAAACTGAAAAATATGTTCTATTCTTTGCATCAACGAAATCATAGACGTATTGTTACGATAGATGGAAAGGTATCATACGTCGGTGGCTTTAATATCGGAAAGGAGTACCTTGGACAAGATCCAAAGTTTGGGCCATGGCGTGATTATCACGTGCGTATCCATGGTGAGGGTGCAGTGGATATGGAAAGAAAGTTCGCCGAAGATTGGAAAGAAGATACAGGAGAAAAAATGCCTATACATGAAAGTATACCTACATTAGGGAATGTGAAATATCAATATTTATTTTCAAATGGAAAAGGCTTATGGGAAAAATATGGAGCACTATTAAAGCAGGCTAAAAAGTCTTTAATTATCGCTACACCATATTTTGTACCAAGTAAAGAAATGGTGAAAGAGTTAAAAGCTGCATTAAATCGTGGTGTTAATGTGAAAATTCTCGTGCCATTTAAAAGTGATGCCATATTGTTAAAACAAGCTGCCTATCCATATTTGAAAGATATGTTACATGCTGGAGCGGAGATTTATCAATATCGAAATGGATTTTTTCATGGGAAAGTAACAATTATTGATGGAGAAATTGTTGATATTGGGACAGCGAATTTTGATAATAGAAGTTTTTATTTAAATTGTGAGTCTAACTGTATCATATATGATAAAACCGTTGTTGATGAAGTATGGAGTCGATTACAGGTAGACTTTCATAAATCAAAACGATTTTCTGAAGAAGATTTTGAGAAAATTAGTAGATGGGATTGGTTTTTAGCAAGAATAGCGAATGTTTTAGCATCATATTTATAGTATATGGACAAAAGAGAAGGGAGGCGCTTTAATGGACTGTATGAAAGAATTAATGAGATATAGTTATATACTAATATACAAGGTTGGAGAGTATGCTGGAAAGGTCAGAGACGAAGAATTAAAAAATCTATTACAGCACCATTTACCATATATGTTACAAGCATATAATGAACAAGTAAATTTTCAAGAAGGAGAGAATGTGCAACATATAACCTGTGAAACAACGGAGTTTGATTTGCATGAAATGGAAAAGGAAACAGTTAGTAAATATACAGGGGATATTCATATTGCAACCAGTTATATTGCGCACTTGAAACGATTAGCTTTAAAGTTTGCTCAAGTTGCAGTGGAAGTTGCTAATCCAGAGTTTCGCTCATTTTTGGAAAATTGTTTCCTGAAAATGAACCGTTACGCTTATAGTGTGTGGCAATATGTTATGAAGAAGGAATATAAGATTACACATCTATATGAAAATGAAAAGTTTGCATGAGAAACTAAGGCGAAATGGTATGCGCCTTAGTTTTTTTACGTCCATTGAGAGAAAAAACTAGTTTTATTGTGTATCGATTGGAAATGAAATATATAAATTAAAATTAGGATTTGTTATCAGAAGATTTACAAAAATTTACCGTATATTTACTGTTTTTCAATCTCTCCTTTAAAAATAGAGAGTAATATGAGGTTGTACATATTCTATCACAAGGAGGAAACGCAAATGAATAAATGGGTTAAATCATTAACTGCTATGGCACTTGCAAGTTCTTTATTAATGGTAGGTTGTAGTAAAGGTGAGGACAAGAAGAAAGAAGACGACACAACAACACAACAAGAGGATAAAAAGGATAAAGAAACAAGCGGAACCGAGAAGTCTACTGATTCTAAAGAAAAGAAATAAAGTAATAATAAAGCTTCCTCTCATATATGAGGAAGCTTTTTTGTTGTAAATTGACTGAGATTATTGAAAAATAGAAAGAGAATGAAAGAGGGGGAAAACAAATGAAAGTATGTATATTGGGAGCAACAGGACGAGTAGGTTCAAACATAATTAATTTAGCATTAAAGGATTCAGCTGAAGTGACTGCATTAGCGCGTGATTTAAATAGAATAGAAATACAACATGAAAGGCTACGAGTGATAGAAGGTAATGTATTGAACGAAAATGATATAAAGAAAGTGATAGAAGGAAGCGATATAGTAATTAGTGCACTTGGAACGGATCAAAATGGAACATTAGGGAAGAGTATGCCACAAATCATTAAGCAAATGGAAGAAGAAGGGGTTCGTAGAATCATAACAATAGGAACAGCTGGTATTTTACAAGCAAGAACGGATCTAAATTTATATCGTTTTCAATCAACGGAATCAAAAAGGAAAACGACAACGGCAGCGGAAGATCATTTGGCTGCATATAAAGTACTAAGTAATAGTAATAATTTATGTTGGACAGTTGTTTGTCCGACACATTTAATAGATGGTGAGGCGACAGAGGTATATCGAACTGAAAAAGATATATTGCCAGAGGGTGGATCAAAAATTACAGTGGGTGATACAGCACACTTTGCATGGGATCTATGTAAGAAAAACATATATGAAAATAGTCGAGTAGGTATTGCATATTAAAAAACCATCCCGAAGTCGGGATGGTTAAAAGATGATATAACACAAGAAGATGATAATCATAATGATTTGGAGAATTGCTTTCGCTACTGTACTGCTTAAAAAACCAACTACAGTAGCGACTCCAACTAGAAAGGCATCTTTTGGCGCTTTTTTATGCACTAGTTCTGTTATAAATACTGATAAGAACGGTATGATAATAAGTCCGAATGGTGGGAAGAAGAACGATCCGGCAATGATAGAAATCATTCCGACACGTTCGCCCCATTTAGAACTACCGTATTTTTTTAAGAAATATCCATTTGCAAAAAAATCAGCAACGAAAATGAAAAGAGTAAAAATGACTTGAATAATCCAAAAAGAAGTTGTTAATTCGCCTCCATTTATACCGAAATGGTAAATCAAATATCCAGCCCAGACAGCTAGTATGCCAGGGATAATTGGATAAATAAAGGCGAGAAATGAAACAACGAAACAGGCAATGATACAAATTGTTAATAAAACAGTCACTTTATAGCTCCTTTTTAATATCTAGTTTATGTACAGCAACTTTTTTGACTTGATGGCCATCAAGTTCTAATACTTTAAATTGAAAACCAGCATATTCAATGGAATAGCCAGCTTCAATATTTAAGTCAACTGCTTGAGAAAGAAGCCATCCTCCGATTGTATCTAAATCACTATCATCAATATGTAGGCCAAACATATCATTTACTTCAGAAATAAGCACCTTTCCATCTAAAACAGTAAGCTTAGGTGTACGCTTTTCAATCATAGGTGATTCATCCGCATCGAATTCATCTTGAATTTCTCCAATGATTTCTTCAAGAATATCTTCCATCGTTAAAAGTCCGGCAGTACCACCATATTCATCCATAACGATTGCCATCTGAACGCGATTTTTTTGAAGATGGACTAACGTTTTACGAATTGGAACTGTTTCAAATACAGTTAGAACAGGATGTATATAAGATTCAAGTGGCTTATAAATACCTTTCGTTTGATCATGGAATACTTCTTTCGTATTGATCATCCCAATGATATCATCTTTATCTTTTTCGATAATTGGATAGCGTGTATATTTTTCAGTAGCGACGATATCCATATTTTCTTCTAACGTATTTTCAGTAGATAAGCAAATCATTTCGGTACGAGGAACCATAATTTCTTTTGCAACTCGATCATCAAATTCAAAAATGTTATTTACATATTTATATTCGGTTTGGTTTATTTCACCGCTTTTAAAACTTTCACCTAAAATGAGTCGCAATTCCTCTTCAGAATGAGCAAGTTCACTTTCTTTCGCAGGTTCTAATCCGAGTAATTTTGTGAAAAATATAGCTGTACTATTGAGTAGCCAAATGAATGGGTACATAATTTTATCAAATAAAATAAGCGGTCTTGCAAATTTGAGTGTGATTGCTTCTGCTTTTTGAATTGCGAAAGACTTTGGAACTAATTCACCTAATACAACGTGGAAAAATGTAATAACACTAAAAGCAATAACAAAAGATAAAGTGTTAGCCATTGTTCCAGTAATATTAATTTTTTCAAAGAGCGGTCGTAGTATATGTTCCACAGTCGGTTCACCAAGCCAACCAAGCCCTAAAGAAGTGATTGTAATTCCGAGCTGACAAGCTGATAAATAAACATCTAAATTAGATAGGACGCTTCTTGCAGCTAAAGCTTGTTTATTACCTTCATTTGCAAGTTGGTCAATTCGACTTTTTCGTACTTTTACAACAGCGAATTCTGATGCAACGAAAAAGCCAGAAATAAGAATAAGTACAAAGATGAGAAAAATATTTAATATGTCCAAGCGTGTTCTCCATTCCAAGGTTTGGAATAAAGATGTCACCTCCTGCAATTATGTTATACTTTTATAATAAATCCAAATGAAAAGAATAGTCAAAGGAAAAGGGTAAATATTGGTATGTTTCTGTAATAGTTTTTGAATTTGCTGTTATTTTGTCCGCTATACAAAAGGAATAACCCCCTACTTTTAGATTATAGAGGGTTATTTTAAATTAAGGTTTTGGAACACTTCTCGTTAAAGTGTATGACTGTTGCTTGGAGTAGTTTGTGGTCCATAGTGTTTGAAGGAAAGAAAGTATGCTATATGGGATATAGAGTAGTAATAAGCCGATTGTAACAATTATGGGTGAATTTCCGCCAAATTGAACGATAAATTGTAACAGTCCATTTGCATGAAAAACGCATTCCATAAAAACGAATGAAAGAATAATGGAACCTAAAATTGATTTATGATTCGAAGTAAGCGCCAAAAACAATGTATCCACAAGAAAAGAATCATGTTTTATTTCATATTCATTTGTGTTTTTTAAGAAAGGAATCCATTTTTTTACTGCTTGCATAACGATAATCATGGAAGTACTACATACGATGATAAATGATGAGTAGTAAGGAAGGTTTATAAATTGTGCGATGTATAGAAGTAGTAATAAGACTGAACATTGTAATACTACAGTGCAAAAAGAGTAAGGTATCCATTTCAATACAGTAGTAAACTTTTTAAACGAATTAGGTACTTTGAAAAATAAATGGCCGATACCCAAACTTATGAAAAATCCGATCGCAAGGGTAAAAGTAAAACGAACAATCGATATAAAATATATTTCCCATATGTAAGGGAATAATGGTGTTGAATGATTAGAAGTATGTATCATTTGGTTTGCTGAGAAAAAGATAGATTCATGCATCCAATCAACCTTTGGAATTGATATAGAAGAAAGCTGTGCGAAGTTTTGAAAAATGCTAATAAATCCATTTTGATAAGAATAATTGTGTGTAATAAAAAGAGCTGGAATAGGACTTATGGCAAAAATAACAATAATACCAATTATAAATTTACATATATGTGAGCGTAATAAGGACATATAACCACCTACTCTTAGAATATTCAGAAAATTCTTATTCTTATTTTAGCTTTTTTTGAAAGAAGTTACAATATATTTTTCATTCAGTAATTCAGAGAGAAGATTTGATAGCAAAAATATGCAAGTGAAGGATTCATGAATAAATTATGACAAGAAAATGAATAATTTTCAGAAAAATAAAATAAATTATTTATTTTTTTCTGAAAATATAATATAGTTATGGCACAGAAAGTATTTTAACATAAGGAGGCTTTTTATGAGGATTAAAGGGAATTACGTGCCGAAAAGGGAAGTTTTACTGTGCTCAAGTTCGATTACGATAGGGGAAGCGTTAGAGCATTTAAATAAAACGGGGTATCGTTGTGTACCAGTTTTAGATGAAAAAAAAGAGAAATTTTTAGGGAATATATATAAAGTAGATATTTTAGAATATAAAGGATCACTTGATGAGAGTGTAATACAATTATTAAACGATAAAGAAGGATTTGTGAGAGAAGATTCATCTTTCTTTAAAGTATTTTTTACAATAAAAAAATTGCCTTATTTATCAGTAGTTGATGAAAAAGGGGTTTTCCTTGGAATTTTAACGCATAAAAAAGTTTTTGAGTTATTAGAGGATGCATGGGGTGTTCACTCTAGTAAATACTCTGTCATGATTGGAACGCAAGACTATAATGGAGCAATCCAAAAGTTATCGACAGTTTTAAAGAAATACACTGGTATTCAAAGTTTGATGACTTTTGATAATGATGCCTTATTAGTTCGTAGAATTATGTTTACATTAGGAGAAGAGTTTAACGACGGTGAATTAGAGACATTATTGAAAGATTTAGAAGATCACGGATTTAGAGTTGTGTATGTGGAAGAGATGAAAAATCCACGTGAAGTTGAAACGATAGAGTAACATACAAAAGCCATCTAAATTATATTAGATGGCTTTTGTATGTTACGTGTATAAAGTTATTTGAAAATAACGATCGAATAATAGGTGAGATTATAACAATATTTGTGTAAGAGAATAAAAAATGTAGATAATTTCGATTTTCAAAAAAATCAATTTGAAAATATGTTTTTATTTTGCAACTAAATATGTTACTATATGTGTGATAAAAACAAAGAGGTCTGACATCTACACTCCACGTAATAACACTCTAATGATTTAAAAATTCAAAAAAATCAAAAATTAAAATAATAATTATATTAATGATTAGAGTAAAAATAAGGGGAATGGAGAAATTATGGAGAAAGACACTGCTTTGTAAGGGGCATATTTTATCATCTTGAGCAGAGAGGAGGATGCATAGCATATTGTAAAATATAGAGATAAACAATGAAAAAGTGCTATGCAAATGAAGAGCATGAAGGGACGTTTAAGGCCAGGTGATACGGTAGCAATTGGTTTAATGCTATTTGCATTATTTTTAGGAGCAGGAAATTTAATTTTTCCGCCAGTTTTAGGTCAACAAGCAGGAGAGAATGTTTGGATTGCTACAATAGGATTCCTTGTAACGGGAGTCGGATTACCCCTACTAGCTGTAACAGCTGTCGCGTTTGTAGAGGGGGACTTGAAAGCGTTATCTTCTAGAGTCCACCCTATATTTGCGTTTATTTTCCCATTGATTAGTTATTTAGCAATTGGACCATTTTTCGCGATTCCTCGTACTGGAGCTGTTTCGTTTGAAATGGGTATGAAGCCGTTTTTATCAGAGGCAATGGTTTCAGAGTGGTACATGCTATTTCTTTTCACGATAGTTTTCTTCGGAATAACGTGGTATTTATCATTAAATCCATCTAAATTAGTGGATTGGTTCGGAAAGTTTCTTACACCATTATTAGTATTAATTGTCGCTGTTATTGTCGGAAAGGCAATTATTGATCCAATTGGAGAGCCAGCTGCGCCGTTAGCTGCTTACAAAGAAAATGCTTTCTTTGGTGGATTTATTCAAGGATATTTAACGATGGATGCAATTAGCGCGCTCGTATTCGGAATTGTCGTTGTACAAGTTATTCGCTCTAAAGGGATAAAAGAGAGTAGTCAAATTGCAAAAATAACAGTAGTATCAGGTATTATTGCTGTACTTGGTTTAACGTTAATTTATTTATCACTTGCTTATCTTGGTTCAACAAGTACATCACTTGGTATCTCAGAAAACGGTGGTCTTATTTTAACGAATGTTGTAAATGAGCTATATGGGACGAGTGGTAAAATTTTATTAGGGCTTGTTATTATACTTGCTTGTTTAACAACTTCTGTTGGGCTAACATCTGCGTGTGCGGGTTTCTTTACAAACTTATTCCCAAAACTTTCGCATAAAACGATTGTAACAATGGTATGTGTATTTAGTTTAATTGTATCTAACCTAGGTTTAACGCAATTAATCGCAGTAACATTACCTGTGTTAATGATCATTTATCCAGTTGCAATTGTATTAATTGTACTTTCGTATTTCCATAAGTGGATTGGGAAGCGTAATACAATTTATATTGGAGCTATTTTAGGTGCATTGTTAATTAGTTTCTTTAACGGTTTAGAAAGTGCGAAAATTAAAATTGACGCGATTTCTAATGTACTACAAATGTTACCGTTATATAACGAAGGAATCGGATGGTTAATTCCATCATGTATTGGCGGGATTCTCGGTTTCTTCTTCTATAAATCAAATGAATCAAGTGAATTACAAAAGAAAGGTGCTTAGGCACCTTTCTTTTTTTGAAGGGGATTTTTGTATTTTGTCTAAGTAATAAGTGGGGGGGAATGATAAATGGCTAATTTTGAAGATTTTTTAAATTTGGATTTGAGAATTGGAACTGTAATATATGCAGAGGAATTTAAAGAAGCGAGAGTACCAGCGATTAAACTAGCAATAGATTTTGGAGAAATCGGGATAAAGCAGTCAAGTGCTCAAATTACGAAAAGGTATAGTCCAGAAGATTTAATCGGTCAACAAATCGTTGCTGTTGTAAACTTTCCACCAAAGCGTGTAGCTGGATTCAAATCAGAAGTACTTGTGCTTGGTGGTGTTCCTGAAGCTGATGATGTTGTGTTACTTCAGCCTAATATGGAATTGCCAAATGGAACAAAAATTAGCTAGGGTGAAGGTAGGGGCTAATATGGATATCGGACGAGAATATTTGCAATGTGCGATTTCGAACTTTAAAGCAACAAAGAAACAAGGGGAACGGGCACTTTCTCAATTATCATATGAACAAATACAATGGTCTTCTCATGAAGAAACAAATAGTATAGCGATTATTATTAAGCATCTGCACGGTAATATGCGTTCTAGATGGACGGATTTTTTAACGTCTGATGGTGAAAAAACAGATCGTAATCGAGATGGTGAATTTGAAGGATGCTATCACTCAAAAGAAGAAACCCTTATAGCTTGGCAAGAAGGATGGAAATATGTTTTTAATACGATGAATACTTTAACGCCGGAACACTTATTGAAGACGGTATACATTCGCGGTGAAGCACATACTGTCATGCAAGCAATTGAAAGGCAAATTGCTCATTATGCATTGCATATTGGTCAGATTATTTACATTGGGAAGATGTTAAAAGAAAATGAGTGGGAATGTTTAAGTATTCCGAGAGGTCAGTCTACGCGTTCTGTAGAGAAAAAACGTTCAACATAATAATAAGAAAGAAACCGATAAAAAATGGGAAAAAAGAAAGTCAGCCAAATAATAGATGGTTCTGTAATCATAAGAATACTGCCAAAAATAAGTCCATATATAATAAGAAAGAAATTGAAAAGTGTATTCACAGGGAGAAATCGTGAGATAAACACTTGCTGTCGTTTAAAACAATCACTGTGAAATAAATAAAAGCGGAAGTACCATGTGGCTGTAATAAGGTCTTTCTTTCTCACAATTCTTTTTTTGCATGTATGACAGATAAATGGTGGTTGCATTTCATTACGCTCCATTTTTTATTTTCATAATAATGTGAGACAAAAGTAGGTACAAAGTGTATGTTCCTATATACGCTCCTGCAATAAGGAAAAATGGATTCAGTAAAATTCCATGAATGCTCGTCATGAAAACTAAATCTTGTATTAAAACATCGTATATATTAATGGAAATAATTATACCGAGTACATACAGTGCCAAGTACGCAGAAATATGTAGCACAATAGCGATTTTTGGTTGCTTAGCGGACAAATAAAAAATGAATGATAGAGTGATTGGTAATATTCCTATTAATAGCTTCAATTCATTTCACCTCATTAACAATATAGCCGAAATTTTAACGGTCTATTCTCTAGGGCTTGTACATAACTTGAAATAGAGAGGTGATAGTATGAATCGGGGCTTTTTTTTTATGAAGTTTACAAGTATGCGTAAGTTAGTTTTATTTGTTATTACTACAATGCTAGCGACTTTTTTTCTTATTAGTATGATGGTAACCTCTATGAAAGAGACAAAGTCAACGTATTTATATAATTGGTTAAATGAGTTATCGATGAATGGTTACATGTATGTACTTGGAAAAGAGAATCATTATTTTACACAGGAGTATCGAAATTTGAATCAAGATTTTTCAATTTCTTCTTTTCTCTTTTCTATGGCTACAAATATTCGCTTTAATGATGTACGCAGTTTCGTCGGGAAAGAGCTCCCGGGGTTTGGTAAGTACGATACAGAAATTGTTATTGCGGGTGAGGGTACAAATTATTCTAACTTACCGATAGAGTCGAGTGTTCCTCTTGAAGAAGTGGTGAAGGAACGGACTAGTGGAACTGGACAAGTACCTAAACAAGATACGAGTAAAGAGAAAAAACAGCCGTCCCAAACGACTGGGAAGAGACAAGTTGCGTTTATTTATCATACACATAGCTGGGAATCTTATTTACCTTTACTTAACTTAACGAATGACCCGAATCCGAATAAAGCAACGAGTTCTGTATCGAATATTTCTATATTAGGAGATCGTTTCCGTGAACAACTAGAAGGTGAAGGGATTGGAGCTACTAACGATAAGAGTGATGTTGGTCAAAAGTTAATAAGTAAAGGTTTAAACAGTAATAGTTCGTATAAAATGTCACGGGAAATTGTGCAGCAAGCTATGGCTGGAAATAAAGATCTTCAATACTTTTTTGATTTGCATCGTGATAGTGCCCGAAAGAATGTAACGACAAAAACAATTGGAGATAAATCATATGCAAAGCTTGCATTTGTAGTAGGGAAAGGAAATAAAAACTATGAAAAAAACTTACAATTAGCGACAGCTTTACATGAGGCGATTAATAAGAAATATCCAGGAGTGAGCCGTGGGGTCATTCAAAAAGGGTTCCAGACAGGAAATGGAATCTATAATCAAGACCTATCAGGACAAGCGATATTAATAGAAGTTGGCGGTGTAGATAATACAGAGGAAGAATTGAATCGATCAATTGATGCACTTGCTAAAGCATTTGGTGAATATTTTTGGCAGGCAGAAAAAGTGAATGGATAAAGTGAAACGTGAATTAGCCAGGACATCTATCGATAATTATTAGCTCACTTCAATCTTGAAAAAACGTAAGTGTAATGCTTGCGTTTTTTCTTTGTAATGGTGAGACGTCACAGAATAGACATAATTTGTCGTTGTTATAGTAATATCGAAATTTGTCAATTTATAGTAGGAGATTTACAAAGGAATTTTCGGGAAAGTAGAGAAAATCTTTTTATAAGGAAAACTTTTTATTATGAAACTGGTAGGGTGATTGAAGTGATTAGGGAAATCGAAATAGAAGATGCAGCATCATTTTTGCAATTAAGTAAGCAATTAGATGAAGAAACGAAGTTTATGCTATATGAACCAGGAGAAAGGAAAACTACAGCTGAGCAACAAGAAAAAATGATCCATCGATTTATGGAAAATGAATATGCAACAATATTTGTAGCAGTTGAAGATGAGAGGATAGTAGGTTTTATATTAGTGAATGGAAATAACATTCAAAGAAAGAGGCATGTGGCAAGCATTGTAATTGGTATTTTGCAAGAGTATAACGGGCGAGGTATTGGAACGAGATTGTTTAAAGAGGTTGAGAAGTGGGCAAAATTACATGATGTATGGCGTTTAGAATTAACAGTAATGGCCCACAATACAAGAGCTCAGGCACTATATAAAAAAGCTGGATTTGAGAAAGAAGGTGTCAAAAAAGCTGCTCTTATTATCGATGGAAAGGGCATCGATGAGTATGAAATGGCCAAATTATTAAAATAAGAGGTCGTTATATGAAAAAAAGATGGGCACTACTTGGTATTGTAGCTGCAATAATTATTATTGGAGTAGCAGGAATCAATTATAAAATGTATAAGGATAAGCAGGCGCGGGAAGTAAGTGTAAATAGCATATTTCCGAAAGCGAAAGAAACGATTGCTAATATGGATGGGGATATTGCGGTAATTAATAATCCGAATTCAATGCTTGTACTTGTAAATAAAAGTAGGCGTTTACCAGATGGGTATAGACCGCCAGATTTAGTTATTCCGAAAGTGCGCTACTCTAGTGAAGGTGATCAAGAAAAGAAAAAGATGAGAAAAGAGGCAGCGAGGGCGCTTGAGGATATGTTTCAGCAGGCTGACAACGAGCGTATTTTTCTTTTTGCAGTTTCTGGATTTAGATCTTTTGATCGACAAAAAGCATTAAATACGATGTATAAAAAACAAGACGGGGAAGCAAAAACAGCAATGTCTAGCGCGGTTCCTGGCACAAGTGAGCATCAAACTGGACTAGCTATGGATATTACGTCTCAATCTGCTAAATTTCAGTTAGAGACGGTTTTTGGGGAAACGAAAGAAGGTCAGTGGCTTTCTGAAAATGCCCATAAATTTGGTTTTGTTGTTCGATACACAAAAGCGAAAGAAACGATTACGGGCTATCGGTATGAACCATGGCACGTAAGGTATGTGGGAAATCCACAAGCTACATATTTGTATGATAATCAACTGACGCTTGAAGAAGTAACAGAGTAAATGATTGAGGGGAGAGACGTATAATGACGATGTTATATAAGAAAAAAGTACATGCATATATTACAAGAGAAAAAGAGGGGGTTATGCAATTACTTGTTTTTAAACATCGTGATATACATGAAGCTGGTATTCAAGTGCCAGGAGGAACGGTTGATGAAGGTGAAACGTTAGAAGCGGCTATATTGCGTGAAGTACAGGAAGAATCCGGATTGCGTCATTTATGCATAGAACGTTTTTTAGCAGATTACATCATACATATGAAAGAAAAACAGGAATATGAAAAACGCCACTTTTTTCATGTAACTTTACTAACAGATGTAAAGGATACTTGGGAACATATTGTAAGTGCTGGTGAGGAAGATAAAGGATTAGTATTTTGCTACGAATGGGTTGATATTGCAAAATGCCCTGAATTAGCTGGGAAACAAGGTGAGTTTTTACATTTGTTAGATGAAGTATACGCACAGTAATGTAAGAGTCTGAAGCGAAGGTTAATGCGTTTCAGACTTTTTTTATTTTTCGGGAAATTAAAGGTGTTTAAATAAGGAAAGTGAATTTCTTTAAAGGAATATTAATTTAGGATGTGTTGAGGTGAAAAAAATGAAAAAGTAAGGGGTATACGCTAAAAAAGTTCATATAAGGGAGAATATAAATGGAAATTCAGTTTAATCCAATCTTAAAAAAGGAATTAACAATTCAAGATATTCAAAATGAAATGGAATCAGGAAAGTTAACTTCAAAAGAGCTAGTGATGTATTATCTTTATAGAATCGCAAAGTATGATCAAAACGGACCGAAAATCAATTCAATTTTAGAAATCAATCCAGATGCAATTTTTATTGCAGAAGCGTTAGATTATGAAAGAAAGACAAAAGGTATAAGGGGTCCATTACATGGAATACCTGTTTTGCTTAAGGATAATATTGAAACGAATGACTCCATGCATACAAGTGCAGGTACAATAGCTCTAGAACAAAATATAAGCAGTGAAGATGCATTTCTTGTTACTAAACTGCGAGAAGCAGGGGCAGTGATAATTGGAAAAACGAATATGACAGAATTAGCAAATGCAATGTCTTTTGAAATGTGGGCTGGATATAGTGCAAGAGGTGGTCAAACAATCAATCCATACGGAACGGGCAAGGATCATATGTTTGTTGGCGGATCTAGTACAGGATCTGCGATAGCAGTTGCTGCTAACTTTACAGTAGTATCTGTTGGGACAGAAACCGATGCTTCTATTTTGAGCCCCGCTGTTCAAAATTCTGTAGTAGGTATTAAACCGACTGTCGGTTTAATTAGTCGTAGAGGAATTATTCCATTTACTTATTCGCAAGATACAGCTGGACCATTTGCTAGAACGGTAACAGATGCTGCTATTTTGCTAGGGAGTTTAACTGGAGTGGATGAGAAAGATGTAGTTACTCGAAAAAGTGAAAATAGGGCATATCGGGATTATACATCTTACCTTGATGCAAATGGTTTAAATGGAGCGAAGATTGGTGTGTTTAACGATGCACCAAAAGATTATTACGAAAATGGTGAGTATGATGAAATCTTGTTTAAGGAAACGATTCAAGTATTACGTAATGAAGGAGCGACAGTAGTAGAAAATATTGATATTCCTTCTTTTCATAGAGAATGGAACTGGGGAGTTCCGCTTTATGAGCTGAAGCATAGTTTAGATAACTATCTTTCTAAATTACCTTCTACTATCCCGGTACATTCTATTTCGGAGTTAATGGAGTTTAATAAAAACATAGCAGAAAGTGCTTTAAAATATGGACAAACTAAGTTAGAGGGAAGAAAAGATTTTCCTAATACGTTACGAAATCCAGAATATTTAAATGCGAGATTAGAAGATATATATTTTTCTCAAGAACAAGGCATTGATTTTGCATTGGAAAAATATAATCTTGATGCGATACTGTTTCCTTCCTATATAGGTTCTACTATATGTGCAAAAGCGGGTTATCCGTCTATAGCAATACCAGCAGGGTATATGGAAAGCGGGAGGCCTTTTGGAATTACCATTGCAAGCACTGCCTTTAGTGAAGGGATATTAATTAAATTAGCTTATGCTTTTGAATAAGCGACAAAGCATAGAAAAATCCCCAACTTATCATGAATAGAATAAACAAAGAGGACAGGAATCCCTGTCCTCTTTGTTTTAGTGATTAAATTGAAATATCGTTCTGCTCTGTCTTATGATATTTTAATAAACTAAAAGATAAACAAGCGGAACATAAAATAAGAATAGAAGCGATGATATAAATTGTACGAACACCGAACATATCAGTAATAATGCCAATGCTAAGCATAGATAGTCCAGAGGCTGTTGAAAGAAGTGCACCATGTGCTGTATACATTTTGGATAATAAAGCAGGGGCGACACTTGATTGTAAAACAGTCGTTTGGGAAATATCTCTAATTTGATAACATGGTCCCATTAGAACACATAGAAAAAGCGCAATAAATCCGCTGCTCGTCATACCATATAAAAATGTAAGAATGCTAAATATAAGAGAGCCAATCGACATAGATCGTATTAAATTGTTTTGAATATAGGAACTCATTTTCCATGCTAATAGACCACCGATTAACGTGCCAACATAATAACTTGTATTAATATATCCCCACCATTCTTCGCCCTTATGAAGGATAGTCGTAACGTATGCCATCGTAATAGCACCAATCCATATTGTCCCTGCGAAAGTTTCGATTAAGTCCATATATGTAACGGTACGGAGAGAAGGATTTTGAAATAGGAGTTTCCAACCTTCCAATAAAACAGTACTTTTGGAAGAGGGAGAATCTGCTATTCTTTCAGTATGTATGGAACGTAATGAAAAATGTAATGCAATGCATCCGAAAATCATTAAAATGTTATTAATCATGAGTGTAGAAGTAGCGCCAATGAGAAGAACGACAATACTCGTAAATGAATAAGCAACGGCTTGCACAATTTGTGTTGAAAAGGAAAAGATACTATTTACTTTTACTAATTTTTCTTTCGGTGTAAGGCGCGGGAGAATACCGTATAATAACGGAGCACTCCACCCACTACATAATGAAATGACAAAAATAAAAGTTAATAGAGCTATAATGTTTGTGGATAAGACCGGGAACAAAATCATTAATAATAGTAAAAAGACTGTTTTCAGCCATTGGAGCGTATATAACAGCGTATAAGATGGAAAACGATTTATTATAAGTGGTGCAGAGATGTTAGCAATTAGATTTGTGATAACTTGTAATAATGGAAAAAGAGCAGTAATAGTAGCTGATTTAGTTGCTATATAAATATGAGTTGTAATAATCATTACATATACGATGTCAGCGAGAGTAATGCATATTTTGGAACCTAAATAGTAGATTAGTGACAGGTTTCTCAATAAGATTATCACCTCTATAAAAAATAGTATTTAGTAATTAGAATAATTGTAATTTAAAAATTAAAATTTTTAAAGAATTTAATTTTTTGTCACTTTTTGAAAGGGATTTTAATGTATAATGAAGAATATATTGATATAGTATTATATTAATGATCATTGTAACAGTGAGTATGTACAATAGCTTGTAGCAAACGCCCAAGTGTAAGAAAGGGCGGATAAACCATTCTTTTCTTCATATACATATAGAAAATGAGAAAGAAAGTGAGGGTTGCATATGGCTGCTTGGGTAATTTGGTTTATAATAGCTGGTATTTTATTTATCGCAGAAATGTTGTCGATTACATTTTACATGCTTTGGCTTGGAATTGGAGCTGTTGTCGGAGGTCTTATTGCTTTGTTTGCTCCTGATGCACTACTGTTACAAGTTACTGTTGGTGCAATTGTAAGTTTAACTTTGACATTCTTTACGAAAAGAATTTCAAAAAACTTTCGAGAAGCAAAAGGTTTTACTGATACAGTAGATATGCTTGTTGGTAAAAAAGGGATTGTTATGCAAGCGATTACAAATGAAGCGAGTGGTATTGTGAAAGTGGATGGAGATACTTGGACAGCTATTGCAGATTCTTCAATTGATGCTGGAGAAAAAGTCGTTGTTATAAAGAGGCATAGTACTATATTACAAGTGAAAAAGGAGAGTGAATAAATATGGTAGCATTAACGTTAACGATTATATTCGCACTAATTGTAGTTACATTTATCGCATTAACAATTAAAATTATTCCTCAGCAAAAAGTTGGGGTTGTTGAAAGATTTGGTAAGTTTCAACGTATCATGCACCCAGGGTTAAATATTTTAATACCAATTGTAGATCGTGTTCGTGTATATCATGACTTACGTATTCAACAAACGAATGTACCACCGCAAAAGGTAATTACGAAAGATAATGTTCAAGTAGAAATTGATACTATTATTTTCTATCAAATTGTTGAACCAGAACTTGCGACATATGGTATTTCAAACTATGAATATGGTGTTCGTAATATTACTTCAGCAACGATGCGTCAAATTATCGGTAAAATGGAACTGGATGAAACGTTATCTGGTCGTGAAAAAATTTCAACAGAAATCCGCTTAGCGCTTGATGAAGCAACAGAAAAATGGGGCGTACGTATTGAACGTGTCGAAGTTGTTGATATTAACCCGCCAAAAGATGTGCAAGCATCAATGGAAAAACAAATGAAGGCTGAGCGTAATAAACGTGCGATTATTTTAGAAGCTGAAGCAGCAAAACAAGATAAAGTCCTTCGTGCTGAAGGGGAAAAGCAAAGTAAAATCTTGATGGCTGAAGGGGATAAAGAAGCGCGTATTCGCGAAGCTGAAGGTATAAAAGAAGCAAAAGAATTAGAAGCGCAAGGGGAAGCAAGGGCAATTGAAGAAATCGCAAAGGCAGAACAAAATCGTATTGAATTGCTTCGTGAAGCGAATTTGGATGAGCGTATACTTGCTTACAAATCATTTGAATCATTAGCTGAAGTTGCAAAAGGACCAGCAAATAAAGTCTTTATTCCGTCTAATGCAATTGAAACACTTGGTACTCTTGGGGCAATTGGAGAAATATTTAAAGAAAAACAAGCGAAGAAACTACCTTCAAATGATACAGGAAAAGAACAATAAAAGTGAGGAAGAGAAATGGGATACCATTTCTCTTTTTTTTTGCGTATATTCCGAAAAGCTTGTACATATCCATGTATAAAGAAGGTGATGCAGTGAAAAAGTATGCAACTCGAATACATGGGAAGAAACTGATTTCGTTACTCCTTTTATATGCGCTAATAGTAATTATGATAGCGTCGATTTTGACGTCATTTTTACATACAATGAAATCGAATTATGCAAATCAATGGTTTGGAAAAGTATCGATGCAAGGTTTTGTTCAAATGATAGAAAGTGAGAATCGCTATTACGGATTTGATTATTTTAAGAAGAATAAAAGAGAGTCAGTTGGGAATTTAATGTTCTCTATTGCGACAGATTTGAAAATTAAAGATTTAAGAACATTCGTCGGTAAAGAAGTACCTGGTATGTCAAAGTATTATTCTAATATTATCGTAGCTGGGGAAGGGACAAACTTGACGAATATCCCAAATGAATCTAGTGTACCGATTGAAGAAGTAACGAAAGAACGGGAAATAGCAAAAGATAAAGTTACAGAAGCGGAAAAGAATAATCCGGTTCAGAAAAAGAACGGAGCGAAAAAAGGTGAAAGTGCAGTATATATTTATCATACACATAGCTGGGAATCCTTCTTTCCATTATTACCAGGGGCAACTGATCCATCTAGCCCAGATGTAAATGTGTCTTTACTAGGGAAACGTATGAAAGAGCAACTTGAAGGACAAGGAATTCCGGTAGTTCATGATAAAACGAATATGGGTGATTTATTAGCGAGTAAAAAGTGGGTATGGTATCAGTCATATAAAGCGTCTCATGAATATGTAAAAGAAGCATTAGCACAAAATAATAAAATTGGGTTTCCGATTGATATACACCGTGACGATCAGCGTAAGAAAGTAACAACAAAAGTAATTAACGGAAAATCGTATGCAAGATTATATTTTATAATTGGGATGGAAAATGAAGGCCGTGCTGAAAATGAAAAAATTGCAAGAGCGATCAATAGTTATTTAGATGAAAACTATTACGGATTAAGTAGAGGGATTTTTCCAAAGTATAAAAAAGATGGAAATGGCGTTTATAACCAAGATTTATCGAAAAATGCGATGTTAATTGAAGTTGGTGGTGTTGATAATACGTTAGATGAATTATATAACACAATTGATGTGTTAACAGAAGCGTTTAGTAAATATTATTGGAATGATGCGGAAAAAGTGAATGGATGAGGGACGGGAGACCGTTCCTTTTTTATTTTGGAATCTTAAAATGTGATATAATGGAATTTTATGAATGTTAAATAAAGGGGGAGAGAAACATGCAAATACTACTAATACGCCACGGAGAATCAGAAGCTGATATTTTACATGTGCATGAAGGTCGAGCTGATTTTGAGTTAACTGACAAAGGGAGACAACAAGTACAAAGACTTGTACAGAAAGTGAAAAAAGATTTTGCGCCAGATTTCATTTGGGCAAGCACATTAAAACGCGCTCGCGAAACGGGTGAAACATTAGCAGAAGCAATTGGTTGTCCAATTCAATTAGAAGAGGAATTAATGGAGTTTAATAATGGAGTGCAAGCAGGCTTATCATTTGAAGAAGCAAAGAAATATCCAGAGCCAAAGTTTCTTCATGACCGTTTTGAAAACGGAGAATCATTTATTGAGTTTCGAATGAGAATAGAAGGAATCTTTTCTAAAATTATGATAGAGAATACATATGATCGAATTGCAATTGTTGCCCATGGAGGCGTAATTAATAGTCTATTACGTGCATTTTTCAAAATGCCAATTTCAATGGACTACTATTTCAAAATGGGAGATACGGGAATAAGTTTAATTGAAATTGAGGGTGAACAAAAAACGGTGCATTTCATTAATGATACGAATCATTTGGACGGGATGTAAAGACTTATGTACAAAGTTGTATTTTTCGATGTTGACGGTACGTTATTAAGTGAGATTGATAGAAGCATGCACGAAAGTACAAAAGAAGCGATACGAAGGTTAATAGATAAAGGAATTCACGTAGTTGTTACAACTGGAAGACCGTATAGTTTATGCTCACAATTTAAGGAACTAGGTATAAATACGTTTATTTCAGCAAATGGTGCACATATAAAATGTGGGGAAGAAGTTATACATAAATCAGTACTTTCAAGCGAAATCGTTCATGATATTTCAAATTTTGCTGAATTACATGGTCACAGTGTTTCTTACTTTACAGAAGAATTTGCAATGAATAATATTGTTTCCAAAGATGACCGTGTCATGCGGGCGTTAAATGAAACTTTAAATTTAGAGCGGTATCCTGACAAAGTTAGAAACTTATCAGATGAGATGTATTGCATATGTCTGTATGCTGATGATACAGAAGCTCAAAAATTCATTGAAAGATATCCAGCACTTACGTTTGAGCGTTTTCATGGTTACGTTATAAATGTATTGGAAGATAGTAAAGTATCGAAGCTAACTGCAATTCAAAAAGTATTGGAACATTTAAATATTAGTAAATTAGAAGCCATTGCTTTTGGCGATGGTGGAAATGATATTGAGATGTTGCAGTATGTAGGATTAGGAGTTGCGATGGGAAATGGTGGAGAGGAGTTGAAGAGAAGGGCTGATTTCGTTACAACGAAGGCGAGTGAAGGCGGAATTTCTTATGCCTTAAAGAAGTTGCGAATTATTTAAAACTAATAGTTAGTCAGTGTGAAAAATCCTGTTTTAATAATGGCTTTTGTTAATATGTATACTGTTTTAGGGAATTATTTGAGCTCTCCTACTTACAATTTAACTGCAGAACAAATCCTTTATTTTCGCTTAGCAGGGCTGTTTGGTATGTTGCTGTCACCACTTGCAGGTCTTTTAACAAAGAGGTTTGAAGTAAGGAAAGTTCTTCAAGGAGGATTGTTGATTGTTATTTTTAGTCTAAGTTCAATGGGCTTTGTTTCGGATCTATCTCTACTTGTAATGATGAGTGTTTGTTTTGTAATAGGTATTGCTATATCCGTTCCGTCTTTAGTTTCTCTTGGAGGTCAATTAGGAGGGAAAGCAAGGGGAATATACTTTTATTTTATTTTTAGGTACTAGTATAGGACCTATCATTTCTATTTATCTTATGAAAATAGGAGGTTATGCTCAAACATTTATTTTATTAGGAATGATACTTTTTATTGATTTTGTAGCTAATTAATGAATGAGTGGAAAATCACTCAAATAAAGGAATGCTAGGATCTTTCATATGCTCGCATAATAAAATATGAATTTGTCCACGATGATGATAAAAGTGTGCAACGATTTCAAGTAACCATTCAAAGCGCGAATAAGAAATCCCCCAATAGGCAGTCATAACTTCTGCTAATTCTATTTGGGAGTAGGAAAGAAATGTTTTAGAGAGAAGGTTGTATCCTTCAATCATCGTTTGTTGCATGTGAGCAACTGTTACGGGCGTATGTTCTATATAAAAGGTATGTAATTCTTTTTCTGAAATACCATTTAAAATGAGTAAATCAGCATGACAAATAAGAGAAAGATGTGCACACATTTCAAATAATGATCGTTTTGAGTGAATCGGTTGTATTTTTAAATCGTTTTCACTATATTGGTTAAGCATATAAATAGAAGTATCAATAGCAACTTTTAGTTGATGCAATGCAGATTGAACAAACATTGTAATTCTCCTCGTCTCCGTATATAATAGTTTCTTGAGGATATTATATCATACTAAAAATTCTGAAAATTCTAGTAGTTTGACTAGCATAATGAAAAGTATTATATTGTAAAAGGTCATATGAAACGTGAAATAGAATGGAATGCAATTATTGAGTTAGGAGTTAGACCAATGAGTTTGAAATATGGAAGAGATACAATTGTAGAAATTGACTTAAATGCTGTAAAACATAATGTAAAAGAATTTAAAAAACATGTAAATGATGAAGAAATTAAGATGATGGCTGCTGTAAAAGCGAATGGGTATGGCCATGGGGCAGTTGAAGTTGCCAAAGCTGCAATTGAAGCGGGAATACATCAACTTGCAGTTGCATTTGTAGATGAAGCAATAGAATTAAGAGAAGCAGGAATTACTGTACCAATTTTAATTTTAGGATACACACCAGTAGCGGCTGTAGAAGATGTAATTCAATATGACGTTATGATGACTGTTTATAGAGTAGAAGATTTACATGGTATAAATGAAATTGCAAACCGTCTTCAAAAGAAAGTACAAATTCAAGTGAAAATTGATACAGGAATGAGTCGTATCGGTTTACAAGAAGAAGAAGTTAAACCATTTTTAGAAGAATTAAACCGTATGGAGTATGTAGAGGTAGTAGGGATGTTTACGCATTACTCTACGGCAGATGAAATCGATAAATCATATACGAATATGCAAACAAATTTATTTGAAAAAGCTGTTAATACAGCGAAAGAATTAGGAATTCAAATACCATATATTCATAGTTCAAATAGTGCGGGATCAATGGAATTAAGTAACACATTTCAAAATATGGTACGCGTTGGAATAGGAGTGTACGGTATGTATCCATCAAAAGAAGTGGATCATTCAGTCGTTTCTTTACAGCCTGCGTTGTCGTTAAAATCAAAAGTAGCTCATATTAAACATGCGAAGAAGAATCGTGGTGTAAGTTATGGGAATACGTATGTAACAACTGGTGAAGAATGGATTGCGACTGTACCAATTGGTTATGCTGATGGTTATAATCGTCAATTATCTAATAAAGGCTATGCGTTAATTAATGGGGTTCGAGTACCTGTTATTGGCCGTGTTTGTATGGATCAGTTAATGTTGGATGTTTCAAAAGCGATGCCAGTACAAGTAGGAGACGAAGTAGTATTCTACGGTAAACAAGGTGAAGAAAATATCGCAGTAGAAGAAATAGCGGATATGTTAGGTACAATAAACTATGAAGTTACATGTATGCTAGATAGAAGAATTCCGCGTGTCTATAAAGAAAATGACGAAACAACTGCAGTTGTAAATATATTAAGAAAAAACTGAATCATTTCGATTCAGTTTTTTTATTCATATCAAATGCGAATATACCCTCGTTATGTAATACGGAGTAAACTTTGCGAAACACACTTTTTAGTTCAACTAAATTAAACTATCACCGGCAGAGATGACCAGTCCCGCAACAAAGATCTAATATACGAGAGTAGGGAAGAGCATCTTGTAAAACGAGGCTGGATAGGAGTATTCAACAAAATGTCCCCAATGTTTATTATAGATGTCTGCTAAAATATCATAATTAGAATAAATTGTTTTTTTAACATATGTATTCACCTAAAAATTAATTAAATTATAATAGTCATGCCTCGTGTTAATTTCAAAACCACATTGTGTATATAGTTTTAAAGCGTGGATATTTTTCGTTTCGACGTCTAACTCAATTGTTGAAACTCCTTCTGTAATAAGAGTATGTACTATATTACAAAGAATATCTTTTCCGTATCCTTTACCTTGATAAGAAGGATGAACGGCGAATCCTGATAGTGTAGTAGATTGCTCTTGTTTAGAAACTGTAATTGTTCCTATCACTTTTCCAGCAATAAGGGCACTGTAAACTTGATGGGAAGATGAATTCATCATTTTTTGTAACCATGTAGCCGTATTTTCTACTGAATCACCAAAAGCTTTACTAGAAATTTCAATAAGATCAAGAAGTGATTCTGAAGGTGCAAGAGTAAGCTGTATATTATTATCTGTTGTTTTTTGAAATTCGTTTGTTTTGAACTCCATACTATATTCACTATATAAATATGGTAACTTCATATGTTTTACAAATTCATTCCCAGAAATAGAATCCCCATTAATAATAAGAAGAGCTTCATCTGTCTCTCTATTTTGTATTTCTTTCATTGCAGTTTGTAAAAGGATAGTTCCGAAACGTTGTTTTCTAAAATGAGGATGTACAAAGCCTATTAGTTCAAGCTTTGTTGGTCTTTCGAAATCATACATATTTAAAGCGCCAATTAATTGAGTACCGTTATAAAGAAGAAAATCGTTTATATAATCTTCATTTCGATTTTTTAAAAAGTTGATATGTAAATCTGAAGAGTAATCAAGATTGTCTTGTTGCCCACAAATATAAGCCAAATCCTTCATTTGCTGTATTTCACTTTCTGTTACATAACGCTTTTTCTGAATATCCATTGTATACTCCCTCTCATTTGTATTTAAAAATAGGATGGGTGACTTAACCATTTCTTTAATTCCACATTACCTTGCACAGATAACAGTCGGTATAAATAACGATAAGGCTGTCTATATTCTTCTAATTGAGGAATAGACATAATTGTTTCGTAACCACTTTTAAAGGCATGTGCTTCTTTTTCGGTAAGTACATATTCTAGTCCGATAAAATCAAGTTCTCGCGGAGCAACAGCGTAAGCTTCACTATCTACTAAACCCGTAATAGTTGTACCGTCAGATAAAAATTGAGTAGGATCCATATCAATTAAGACGAGTGTAGATTCCTTTGGTACGGACAGGGAAGAAAGTTGTGATTCAAAGGTAGGGAATGCATTTTTTATGCTTTCATCATTGGAATAAAACATATTCGCAAGCTCTTTACTCACGTTTAAAATATGTGATTGGAATTCATCTAGTGGAACTTGGAACGTGCCTGACGGATTTCCTATGAAATCGGCTTTAAATTTATGTATTTCTGCAAGTCCTTTTCCTAGGCTGAATAAAATAGAATCTGGTTGCTCGATAAAAGATTGAACTGTGTTACCTACTAACTTTTCGACCACCACAAATTCACGGCTATTTAAAACATGTTTTTCTAATATTGTTGGGATAGGAAGATTCGTATGTTCTTGCAGCAATGTATGTACAGTTTCTAAATGATGGACGTTCCTTGGATCAATTCCAAATAGATTTTTACATCCCCACCAAAAATCATTATTTGGTTCTTCATTCATTTTAGAAGCACGAACGATAACTTCTGTATCTTCTGTTTGAACGAGAAAAACATCACTTGCATGATCTTCATAACCTGGGTGCAAGGCTTGAACGGATAGAATAGGTGAATTGAATAGTTGTTGTAACATGAAAAGACTCCTTTTTCTGTAAATTCCATAAATTCATTATATAACAGATGATGTGTTATGAGGATAAAGATAAAAAGATTGAAAGCATACTTACATTTATAGTGAAAATTCATTAAAAATATTATATTTCTCTATTTTTGTATGAATTGTCTAAAAATAATGGTGGTAATACTTGAATGTAAGACTGGTATCTTTAAATCTATGAAGAGTAAAAGTAAAATTAAGCATTCATTTATAAGATTGTGAATCACAATAATGTAGACTATAGAAAATATTTCTCAATAATAAAATGAAGAGAAAAGCATGAAGAAGTAGAATGCATTCATTTATAATAGACTTAAATTAATTAATATAATTAATTGTTAATTTTATTATATTAATTGGATAGGAGAGAATGTTATGGCAAATGTACTCGTAATAAATTTTCCTGGGGAAGGTCATATTAATCCGACTTTAGCTGTTGTAAGTGAGTTAATTCAGCGAGGGGAAACAGTTGTTTCTTATTGTATTGAAGATTATAGAAAGAAGGTTGAAGCAACAGGTGCGGAATTCCGAGTGTTTGAGAATTTTCTCTCTCAAATTAATATTATGGAACGAGTAAATGAAGGTGGGAGCCCTTTGACGATGCTATCTCATATGATTGAAGCATCAGAGCGTATTGTTACTCAAATTGTAGAAGAAACAAAAGAGGAAAAATATGATTATTTAATATATGATAATCATTTTCCAGTAGGACGTATTATAGCGAATATTTTACAATTACCAAGCGTTTCATCCTGTACAACGTTTGCTGTTAATCAGTACATTAATTTTCATGATGAGCAAGAAGCGAGACAAGTAGATGAAATGGATCCATTATATCAATCTTGTTTAGCGGGAATGGAAAGATGGAATAAGCAGTATGGAATGAAATGTAATAGTATGTATGATATTATGAACCATCCTGGTGATATTACGATTGTATATACTTCAAAAGAATATCAGCCACGTTCAGAGGTATTTGATGAATCGTATAAATTTGTAGGTCCATCAATTGCTACTCGAAAAGAAGTGGGGAGTTTTCCTACCGAAGATTTAAAAAATGAAAAAGTGATTTTCATTTCTATGGGAACAGTTTTTAATGAACAACCTGCTTTGTATGAAAAATGTTTTGAAGCGTTTAAAGATGTTGATGCGACAGTCGTATTAGTCGTTGGTAAGAAGATAAATATAAGTCAATTTGAAAATATCCCGAAAAACTTTAAGTTGTATAATTATGTCCCGCAATTAGAAGTTTTACAGCATGCTGATGTATTCGTGACACATGGTGGTATGAATAGTTCGAGTGAAGCGTTATATTACGGTGTTCCATTAGTTGTAATTCCGGTAACAGGAGATCAGCCATTCGTTGCAAAACGATTGACTGAAGTAGGGGCAGGAATAAGACTTAATCGCAACGAGTTAACTTCTGAATTGTTACGTGAGACTGTAAAGAAAGTAATGGAGGATGTGACGTTTAAGGAGAATAGTCGTAAAGTGGGAGAGTCGCTTAGAAATGCCGGTGGATATCAAAGGGCAGTTGAGGAAATATTCAAATTAAAAATGAAGCCGTACGTAAAGATTAAATAGATGTTAAAAACACACTTACTTTTAATTTGTAAGTGTGTTTTTAGTATTACGCGTTACATGTGTTACATAAAAATAGCGATAAAGGAGAAACTTTTGTGTATATAAATCGATACCTTTGAATTAGTAGTAAAATTACGTTAAAATAATACTAAGAAAATATATAAGTTTTGGGGGTAATGAATGAAGAAAGTATTTGAATACGTATTATTAACAATTGGCTCAATTATAGTAGCAGGTTCATTAGAGCTTATTTTAGCACCTAATGGATTAGTAGATGGCGGGGTAACGGCTATTGCTATTATGGCAAATAAAGTCGCAGGATTGCCGCTTTATGGTGTGTTCTTAGGAATTAATATCCCAATTTTATTATTTACTGCAAAAGTAATGGGAAAGAAATTTTTTATCCGTACATCTTATGCGAATGTAGTTACAACACTCGGATTAATTTATTTAAAACCATTTCCAGCAATTACGACTTCTGAGTTATTAATTGTACTTTATGGTGGAGTACTGTTTGGAATTGGTGTTGGGATTGTTGTTAAAATGGGTGGAGCAATTGACGGTTCGGAAATGTTAGCAGTTTGGATGAATAAACACTTTAATGTACCGATTAGTACATTTTTACTTGCAGTAAATGCAGTTATTTTCATCTTTGTTGCCATTTTATTTTCAATCGAACAAGCGATGTTCTCATTAGCAATTTTCTATATTGTTACGAAGATGATTGATTTTATATTAGATGGTATTAATCAAGGTAAGAGCGTTATGATTATTTCTGGGAAGAATAAAGAAATAGGCGATTTACTTATGAAAGAATTGCAACTATCTGTTACGTATCTACATGGAGAAGGTGGTTTTTTAGGGGAGCATAAGAGAATCATTTATTGCATTACAAACCGATTCATTTATCCGAAAATGAAAGATCTCGTTCTCTCTGTAGATCCAGCCGCTATAATCGAAGCTTCCTATTCAACAGAAACGACTGGTGTGAAACGTCCGGGAAGGAAAGCTAGGTCAGGTGAATAACTAGAAGAAGGCTGTCCAAAAAGTTATTTTGGAACAGCCTTCTTTTTTATTTTGTTGAATTGTTAACATGTTACAAGTTAAATCCACTGTTAAAAAGTTTCCTTGCAACTAGGAAACCAAGTGTTTTTTAATAATGTAGCCAACGTTTCAATTTTATTTTCTGGAATACTACCAAAGCCGAGTAATACGTATGATTCCTTACGTAAATCATTCACGAAATCATATGGAGAAAGTGGGTATAATTTAACGCTTTGTTTTTTAGCGGATTCAATCAGTTCATTTTCATTCATACTGTTATGGACACATAAAACAATATGAAGTCCGGACTGTTCGCCAAGAATTTGAACATTAGCCCCCATTTCTTTCATAATGGATTTTACTAACGCATGATGTTTTCTTTTATATAGTGTACGACTCCGATTAAGGTGACGTTCCCAATTCCCGCTTTGTATAAAGTTAGCAAAAGCAAGTTGTTGTATTGTAGCGACTGTTTGTTTGAAAATTCCATGCAGTTCTTGATATGTTTTTAAAAGGTGTGGTGGTAAAACAACATATCCCATTCGTAAAGAAGATAAAAAAGATTTTGAGAAAGTTCCCATATAAATAACGCGTTCATTTGAATCAAGACTTTGTAAAGAAGGAATCGGCTTACCAGCGTAGCGAAACTCTCCGTCATAGTCATCTTCAATAATGTATCCGCTGCAATCATTAGCCCACTTTAACAATTCTAATCTTTTAGATAAAGGCATAATAATCCCGAGCGGAAATTGGTGTGATGGTGTAACGTATGCGACATTGGAATTTGTATTGTATAAACTAGAAATATCAATCCCTTTTTCATCCAATGGTATGGGATGAATTTGTCTATCACAGCTTTTAATGATTGCGTGTATACGGTGAAATCCAGGGTTTTCAATGCCGTATTCTTTTGTAGGGCCAAGCAGTTGAAGTAGTAGCCAGAGAAGTGGCTGCGTTCCGGCGCCAATCACAATTTGATCAGGTGAAGAATGGACACCGCGAGAATGATATAAATATGTTGATATATGCTCTCGAAGAGCGAATTCACCTTGAGGGTCTTCTTTGGCAAATAGTGCATTTTCGTATGTAAGTATGGATTCTTGTAATGCTCGTTTCCAATTTGTAATCGGAAATGTATTTTGATCAATAAGTCCTTGGCTACAATCATATTCAAATTTTTCGTCTATCAAATTGCTCGTCTTCTTTGCTGCATTTGGCTTTTTATTTGGGATAACGTCAATATCGAAATTTGCTACAAAAATACCACGTTTCGGTTTACTTTCTGCATAACCTTCAGCTAATAATTGTTGATAAGCTGATTCAACAGTAATGCGGCTAATATTAAGTTGTGATGCTAAATTTCTGTGTGAGGGTAGACGTGTGCCGACAGAAATAGTCCCTTGTATAATTTCAGCTTTAATATATTCGTAAATTTGCAAGTAAATAGGTGTGTTACTTTGTAATTGCAATGGGATAGTAAAATCCATATAAAACTCTCCTTTAAAACTGGCCTTATAAAAAACACTTAAACTGTCACTTAAGTGAAGGGCAGTTACTTTCTATAATAATGATATAACATTTAGAAAATTAAATAAATAGTTAGAGGAGAGTTAAAAATGAATGTTAAAGAAGTAGTAACAGAAGAGCAATTACATGAAGTATTACCTGTTTTACAGCAATTAAGAACGAAACTTTCAAAAGAGGAAACAAGCTCTTTATTTCGAAATATGAAAGAAGAAAATTATAAACTATTTTCGCTGCGTAATGAGAATGGTGAAGTTGTTAGCCTTGCAGGTGTAGCGATTTGTACGAACTTTTATAATAAGAAACACGTTTTCGTATATGACCTTGTAACAGCAGAAGCACATCGTTCAAAAGGACATGGGAAAGTATTACTTTCGTATATAGAGAACTGGGGAAAGGAAAACGAATGTGAGTCTATTGTCCTCACGTCAGCATTTTCAAGAATTGATGCTCATCGTTTTTATGAAAGAGAAGGGTATGATAAGGTGAGTTATTCTTTTCATAAAGAATTATAAAAAATAAGAAGAAGTTGTCCCGCAAAAGTTGGGAACAGCTTCTTCTTATTTTTTAAGTTATTATTGAACCGTAAATAGGTTGTAAGTTATGGTATATGTATTTGAAAAGGTTATATAGTGTATTTTGTCGAATTGTTTTTTAATAAAGAGGATGATTGGAGCGCTTATACTTGAAAAAAATAAAGAAACTATCAATCCCTAATGATGCTAGAGTTATTGTCATATCTGATATTCATGGAGAATTAAATCTTTTAAAAGAAGCACTACATAAAGTTAACTTTAAAGATGAAGATTATTTAATTATTAATGGAGATCTTTGCGAGAAAGGACGAGATAGCGTAGGCGTAGTAAACTACGTTATGAATCTTGTAAAGAACAATTCAAAGGTTCACGTTGTTGAAGGGAATTGTGAAGTTTTAGTTGATGCTCTTCTAAATGAAAATCCTGGTCTTATTAATTATTTATGTACGAGGAAGCATTCAATTTTTAATGAATGGCTAGAGCAATTGGGTTTTTCAGTTCATGAGGGCACTTCAATTCGTGAAGTGAAAGAAGCATTGTTAAGTGAATTTTCACAAGAACTATATTGGCTAACAGAGTTGCCAACAGCGATTGAAACAGAAGATTATATTTTTGTGCATGCCGGTCTAGAAGATAGAGTAGATTGGAAAGAAACTGAGCGCAAAAATGCGATAGCAATGCCGGAGTTTTTCAATCAATCACATAAAGCAAATAAGTATGTAATAGTCGGTCATTGGCCTGTCGTGAACTATTCTGAAGAAGCACCGTCTAATAATCCAGTTATTGATAAGGAGAAAAAAATTATTGCAATTGATGGAGGAAATGCAATTAAAGAAGCAGGGCAATTAAACGTATTTATTATTCAGAGGAAACAAACGGGCGATACGTTTTCTTATACATATGTAGACTATTTTCCAGAGTACGAAGTAATAGCGGATTTTAATGCGAATTCAGAAATGCAGGGCGGAGTGACATATCCGTATTATTACATAGAGCCTATCGAGAAGATGCAAGATTACACCGTATGTAAACAAAAGGAAACGAATAATGTGCTCACTGTAAAAAATGAATATATGAAACAACTTAAGTCAGGTGAATATACAGTGAAAACCGATATTTCTTGTGCGCAAATAAGCGTTAGGAAGGGAGATATCGTTTCTCTCATTGATGATAGCTGTTCAGGATATGATTTAATTAAAAAAGATGGCGTAGAGGGTTGGATAGAGAAAGGGATTTTAGTTGAGATAGAAAAAGTGAAAAATAAAACATTAAGCTGAAATAGGAGGGATATAACCTCCTATTTTTTTAAAGGAGTAGATTGCTTGCTGTCTTTAATAAGTAAATAAATCGTACTCGGCAGAATGATAAGCGTCATTCCTAAAAGAATTGCTAGTATAGTATAACCTCTATAGGGAGCAGAAACGATAAAAGGAAGTATCGCTAAAAAAATACCTGCTATCATCATTGAAATACTACTAATATTTGAAGCTCTTTTTTCAAGGTGCTTATCATTCCATTCTAATGAAACGGTTGATTTAGTCGTATCAATTTTGGAACTGAAATAACCTATTAATATAAATAAAAGCCCTAATGCTAAAAATATGAAATGATCAAGAGGAAGTGAAAAGCCAAGAGCGATGAGGGCGATGACAATATCGACAAAAAATAAGAATAGTAACATTGTGTTGCCGATCCAATGGAGAAATTTTTGGTTACTCGCTGCTTTAGATAAAGCTAAAAATACAAAGAATAAGAAGGAACATATAATTATATTTACGATTACAAAAGTGCTTTTATCCATTGTTGATGTAGGCGTTCCATTAAAGTCCCATTTCGTAACAATACTTAATGGTAAGAAGAAATAGAGAATAATATTTGTCGTAACAATAGTGAGAAATAAAGCAATACTAAATCGATTCTTCACTGAATCACCAGCTTTCTAAATCAATAATTGGTATCTAATAACAAAATTATACAATATAATAAATGATATTAGTTTTGATTTTTCTGAAAAAACATTATAATTATATATGAAATAAAGAGGAATGCAGGAGGGAATTATGCAAAACGTTGTATTAATGGGGAAGAAAGTTACAATTCGTACAATTGAAGAATCAGATATAAAAACATTATGGAATCTCGTGTTTAAAGAAGAAAATCCAGAATGGAAAAAATGGGATGCACCGTATTTTCCGTTTTCAATGCAAGAATACTCATCCTATAAGGAAAAGATGCAAACTCGTTTGCAAGAAGAACCACTGTCAAATTTAATTATAGAAAATAACGGTCAAATTATAGGGACGGTCGGATTTTATTGGGAGCATAAACCGACGCGTTGGTTGGAGATGGGAATTGTTATTTATAATCCAACTTACTGGAATGGTGGCTACGGTACAGAAGCGTTAACGTTATATCGAGATTTATTATTTGAAAAGATGGAAATTGGTAGAGTAGGGCTCACGACTTGGTCTGGTAATGAACGAATGATGAAAGTAGCGGAGAAAATAGGAATGAGCTTAGAAGGTAGAATGCGAAAGTGTCGTTATTATAACGGAACATACTATGATTCTATTCGAATGGGCATGATTCGTGAAGAATGGGAAGCGCTATGTGTAACGAAGGGGTGAGAAAGATTGTACGCTATTATTGCTACATTTGATCGTGTGTTTACTAATAAAATTACAGAACTGCAAAATGAATTAACAAATGTAATTGGAACAAATCAACTAGCTGGAGTAGAACCTCATATAACGATTGCGGATTATAATGAGTTAGATGTTCATTTGTATACTGAGAAACTAGGGGAGTTTGTAGCTATTCAAGAAAATATGGACGCAGTAACTTTTCTTTCTGTTGGAATTTTTCCTACTAATGGAACGGTCTTTCTAGCGCCGACCGTTACCGATGAATTGTTAAAACTTCATTATTCTTATCATGATTATTTTAAAACTTTTCATGACAACCCAAATTCATATTACGTACCGGGAAAATGGGTTCCGCATTGTACAATTGCAAATAGATTACATACAAAGCAGTTTTTAAGTGTAATGGAATATATTTATGGAAAGTTTGATTTTGCAACAGCTTCAATTGAGAAATTAAAATTAATTAAGGTGAATTATGAAAATGGTTTTGCCGTTTCTTCTAGTATATTAGCAGAATATAATTTAAAGAGAATGGAGACATCGAGATGACATATATAATTAGAGAAATGAAGCAAGAAGACATTCATGCTGTACAATCAGTAGCAAAAATAGCTTGGCATGATACATATGAAGGCATTATTCCAAGAGAAATTCAAGACAGTTTTTTAGACGAGGCATATTCTGATGAAAAAATGAAATATCGTCTTAAAAATACGCATTTATTCGTTGCGGAAGAAGAAGGAGGAGTAATAGGGTTTGCGAACTTTTCACCTGTTAGACTACAAAATGAAGCGGAATTAGGTGCGATTTATTTGTTACCAGATCAGCAAGGAAAAGGGATCGGAAGTGCTTTATTACAAAAAGGAATTAAAGCATTAAATGGGATACGGAAATTGTACATACATGTAGAAGCAGCAAATGAAAAAGGAAAACGCTTTTATGAAGCGAAAGGTTTTGCTGAATTAGAGCAATTTGAAGAAGACTTTGAAGGACATATGATGCAGACAGTAAGGATGGTTTTATACGTATAAGGAGAACTAGTAATGAAAATTTTTGATTTTAGTGAAAAAGTAGGAAAGCACCTATCAGTATTTCAATCTAATTTCATCATGTCGAAAATAGTAAACCATCGAGGAAATATACATATCGGTGCTATGCATTTACACGAGAATGGAATCATCGGTAATCATGAAGCAGTTGTATCTCAACTGCTTCTTATTGTGGAAGGAGCTGGATATGTATGTGGGGTAAATAAAGAAAAGATAAAGATAGAGGCGGGACAAGCTGTGTTTTGGGAAAAGGGAGAGCTCCATGAAACAAGTACAGAACACGGATTAACAGCAATTGTTATGGAAGCGGAGAATCTTGAACAAGCGATAGTAATGCCTATTATTCAAGGGGAGTTGTAAAAATGATAATTAAGGCGAATCAAGAAGATACCAATGAAATATTAAAATGTGCCGCTCAATCGCTTTTTGAAGGGACGAGAGGCAATTGTCAATTAAGTACCGAGAAAGCGATTGAAATTACAAAGCCGATTGTAGAAAAAGGAGCATACTATTTAATCGTTAAAGAAAAAAATAAAGTAATGGGATGGATATTAATAGGGGAAAATACAGACTATTTTTCTCGTGAAAAACTTGGATTTATATATGAATTGTACGTTTTCCCAGAATATCGCGGGAGAGGATTATCGCGAGAACTGATGGAAGCTGGTATTAAGGAATTAAAGGAGAAGTATTTAGAAATTCGGTTGAATGTATTTGCTGGGAATTTTGCAAAAGAGATGTACGAAGAGTTTGGGTTTGTTGAAAGGCAGGTAATTATGACTTTGAAGTGAGTAGAATAGTCTGAATGAGAGAAGAGAAAATAATGATTTAGTGGCTACTTTATCGCTGGAATTTAAAGCGATAAAGTATAAAATAGATGGTTTGCCTTTATTTTATAGTCGATTTATAGAGTGTGCTTAAAAAACAAATAAATTAGTATTATACAATATATCGTTATTATAGTAAAAGAGAAATTTTGGAAAAATATCATTTTTTTGTTTAGAAATTTTTAAATTATTGATATAATCAATTTGTAGAATTGATTATTGGTTAATTTTACTATTTTTTAATTTTAAGGGGGATTTAATAATGGCAGGACAAATTCGTATGTCACCAGAGGAGCTTAAATCGAAAGCGACTCGATATGGACAAGGTGCAAATCAAATTGAGGACATTTTACGTCAACTACAAAACTTACAAAATGAATTAAGAGGAGAATGGGAAGGTCGTGCTTTCGAAGGTTTTGACCAACAGTTCAATCAATTAAAGCCAAAAGTACAAAACTTCGCACAGCTATTACAAGAAATTAATATGCAGCTTAATAAAACTGCAGAAGCTGTTGCTAGACATGACGAAGATCTTTCTCGTAATTTCGGTCTACAATAAGACAGATAAAAAGAAATATATAATTTAGCCATGCAACCATACGTTGTATGGCTAAATTACTTTAAAACTAGAGTAAGATACGAAGTCTTTCATTAGATAGACTCGCAGTCGCAGGAGTGATAAGTAGTGAAAAAGTTCAAATGGAGCATCTTGTTGTTTATTATTTTAGCTCTTGTACTATCGACAGGGGTCTCCTATTTAGCATTAAATCAAAATGTTAAGAAAGCTAATGAGAATACTACACCAAAAATGACAGTTGCGTTGGTAAATGAAGATCAAGGCACTGTATTTGAGGGCAATAAAATAGCGTTTGGAGATCAATTTGTTAAAAATGTAAATAAAAATACGAAACAAGAATGGTACGTAGTTAGTCGCGGGGTAGCGGAAAATGGATTGAAAAATAATAATTACAATATGATGATTGTTATTCCAAATGATTTTTCTAGGAAGGCAGTTGCGATTGATTCAGAGATTCCAGAGAAATTAACGTTAAACTACAAAGTAAATGCAACTGGGAATAAGGATTTGAAAGCTGAGGCAGAAAATACAGCTTCTGTTATTTTAGAAGATTTCAATAAGCAAATAATCGACGTTTATTTTGCGAGTATTATCGGTAAGCTACAAGGTGCACAAGATAATATAGGTAAAATAATTGAAAAAGGAAACGTTCAAACAACTATGTATAAAAAAGATATACATAGTCCGTTAGCAAATTACACAAATCAATTTAAAACAGTACAGGATTATACAGGTGTTTCTGTTAATAGTTTCAAAGGATTTCAGGATGTTTTAAAAGGTTTCGGTCAAGCGTTAGATGAAGGGAATAAATCTAACAGTACGTATTTAGATGGTTTTAATAACTTTCAAAAAATGCAAACTGATAACAATTTGTTAGCGAATAATTTCACAAATCAATTCAATCAATATATGAATGATATGAATACAGGCGATGCTTTAAAGCAATTAAGTGCATTGGAATCCGCTAATAAAATTATTTCAAATCAATTTACGTTTTCAGAGAAAGAACCGAATATTTTAACTGATGCTGCAGCGATTCAAAAATATTTAGCAGATGTAAAAAAACAAGTGTCTGAATATGATACAGAACTTGCAGGAAAGTTAGAAAGTGATATTCAAGAGACGGTAATTAAGAAGTTAAAGCAATCTATGTCGAATGATGGAAAGCAAGAAATCTTCATAAATACATTAATGAAACAACCAGATGCTCGAATAAAGAAACAAATCGAGAATTTAATTGCGAAATTACCTAGTTTAAACATGGAAGAAATCGGTCAAAGTGATTTGCCAGATACAACGAAATTACAACTGCAAAATGTAATTCAATTTACAAAAAAATATAATAAAGAAAATAATTTTTATTATGATCCTGTAAATAAAATATCTTTAGGAAACGCTATTAAAGAAGTAAAGGATAGACTTTATACAGAGGGAATTACATTTAGTGATACTGCGAAAGTAATTAAAATGGAATCTCCGCAAATTTTGAAGATAAAGATTCCAGAAGAATTTAAACTAGATGGAAGTACAGGATTCTTACATATTGATGGTGAGGATCGTACAAGTGATTTTCTTCAAAGCGAAGCAGGAGAAATTACAATAGCTCCTCGTAATGAAGGGGATATAAAGATTGATCTGCATGTGAAGTTAAAAGATCCAAACATCAATATAGATGTGTTCTCTCCTGTAATGTGGCAGTGGGAATTGAGTGGGACTCATAAAAAAGAAACTAGTCCTGAAAAAGAAAAACCTAACAAAGAAGATAAAGGAACACAAACGGAAAATAGCAAGGTGGAAAATGTGGTTCATAAATCACAGTATGGCATAATGCCGTTAGTACACAATGCTAAAACGCCTATTATCAAAAAAATGGAAAACACAACAGGCAATAATGAAGGAAGCCAAGGAGGCGGAACAGGGAAAGATAACGGAACCGGAGGAAACCCAGGAGGCGGAACGGGAACAGACAACGGAACCGGAGGAAACCCAGGAGGCGGAACGGGGAAAGATAACGGAACCAGAGGAAACCCAGGAGACGGAACGGGGAAAGATAACGGAACCGGAGGAAACCCAGGAGGCGGAACGGGAACAGACAACGGAACCGGAGGAAACCCAGGAGGCGGAACGGGAACAGACAACGGAACCGGAGGAAACCCAGGAGGCGGAACGGGAACAGACAACGGAACCGGAGGAAACCCAGGAGGCGGAACGGGGAAAGATAACGGAACCGGAGGAAACCCAGGAGGCGGAACGGGAACAGACAACGGAACCGGAGGAAACCCAGGAGGCGGAACGGGAACAGACAACGGAACCGGAGGAAACCCAGGAGGCGGAACGGG